>NZ_CP029257.1:147500-1347500 GCF_024399415.1 Streptococcus oralis | reverse complement strand
CGATTAAGGTAGTCGTTTATATGGGAGACCACGAGGATTTGCTTGATGATCTACTTGGTCAGTTAGAAAGACTGGGGCTAGCTCATCTCTCCTATCATGCGCATGAAAAGTGCCTTTATGTTAATCCCTTGGATACTCATAAGGCAACAACTGTTGAAAAATTATGTGGGGAGAACTTCATCGCTTTTGGAAATGACCAAAACGATATTGAACTGTTTAAGACGTCGCTCTATTCTGTCCAGATTGGAGATTTTGCTGGTCTTAGTCCATATGCAGATGACACGTTAGAGCTAAAAGGAGCTCCTTCTCCAGCAGTAGCAGCTAAAATCTTACAGACCTTTGCGGAATTTAAGGGAAAATAGTGTTGAAGGAGGTTCGCCTTCTTTTTATGTAGAGTAATGCAGTCTATAAACTATAAATTTGAAGTTTAAAAAAGATATTAATGGAATTCAATTTGTAGTAGAAAGAGTCTAGAACCGAAAGCTATTTTCATTGCAACTATTCCTTTTAAATGACCCCTTCTTATATATCATTTTATTGGGTTAAATTAATGGAAAATAATTGCAATTTAAGGTGCCTTTTGATATATTTAATATATAAAATATATTATAAAACTTGGTACTTGTTTGTGTATTCAGAAGGAGGTTATTTTTTAAAATAAAGTAAACGCTTACTTTGTATCAAGAAAAAGAAATGAGGATTTTAATGAACAAAAGACTTTTTGATAAACGTTGTCATTATAGCATTCGTAAATTTGCAATAGGTGCGGCATCTGTAATGATTGGGGCTAGTATATTTGGTATTTCTGCTGTACAAGCTGAGGAGGTGGATTCATCCAATGCTAAAACAGAAGAAACAACTGTTCATCAAGCTCAACCTTTAGATAAGCTTCCCGATGATGTGGTAGCTGCTATTGCAAAGGCTGATGAGAATGGTGGGCGTGAGTTTGTAAAACCAAAAGCTGAATCGGCAGAAGACAAAGTGACTAAGGATACAGAACCTACTACACCTACTAACGAGAGTAGTCGTGAATTGGTTAGTCCTAAAGGGGAAACTCCAAATAAAGTAGAAGAAGGAACTAAGGTTGAGGACAAACAGAAATCTGAAGAGGCAAAGCCAAAGCCTGTTGAATCTGCAGTAAAAGCTGGAACAGAAGTAAAAGAGGATTCTAAAAAAACTTCTGAAAAGGACCAAGTGAAAGCAGACACAGAGATCAAATCTTCTTCTGAAAAATCGCAAGTGCTGTCTAGAGAGTCAAACAAAGCCGAAGTTGAAAAGGAAAAACAGCTATTATCGGAACGAAAACAAGATTTTAATAAAGATTGGTATTTTAAACTAAATGCCCAAGGAGATTTTTCAAAAAAAGATGTGGATGTTCATGATTGGTCTAAATTGAATCTTCCTCATGATTGGAGTATTTATTTTGACTTTGATCACAAATCTCCCGCGCGTAATGAGGGTGGCCAGTTAAATGGTGGAACAGCTTGGTATCGTAAGACTTTCACATTAAATGAAGCTGACAAGAATAAGGATGTTCGTATCAATTTTGATGGGGTTTACATGGATTCAAAGGTCTATGTAAATGGTAAATTTGTCGGACATTATCCAAGTGGCTATAATCATTTTTCATATGATATCACAGAATTTTTAAACAAGGATGGTAGTGAAAATTCAATTACTGTTCAAGTGACCAATAAGCAACCAAGTAGTCGTTGGTATTCAGGAAGTGGGATTTATCGTGATGTAACCCTTAGTTATCATGATAAAGTCCATGTTGCCGAAAATGGTAATCATATAACTACTCCAAAACTTGCTGAGCAAAAAGAAGGGAATGTTGAAACACAGGTTCAAAGTAAGATTAAAAATACGGATAAGAAGGCTGCTAAAGTCTTTGTGGAACAACAAATTTTTACTAAGGAAGGTAAGGTTGTTTCAGAATTAGTCCGCTCTGAAACGAAGAATTTAGCAGAAAATGAAACTGCAGATTTCAGACAAACAATCCTAGTTAATAAACCAACTCTTTGGACGACAAAAAGTTATCATCCTCAACTGTATGTGTTGAAAACAAAGGTTTATAAAGAAGGTCAACTAGTTGATGTAACAGAAGATACATTTGGTTACCGTTATTTCAATTGGACTGCTAAGGATGGTTTCTCTCTGAATGGTGAACGCATGAAATTCCACGGAGTAAGTATTCACCATGACAATGGAGCCTTGGGGGCAGAAGAGAATTATAAGGCTACCTATCGTAAATTAAAACTCTTGAAAGATATGGGGGTTAACTCTATTCGAACAACCCACAATCCAGCGAGTCCTCAGTTGCTTGATGCTGCAGCTAGTTTAGGTCTTTTGGTTCAAGAGGAAGCTTTTGATACTTGGTATGGTGGCAAGAAGACTTACGACTATGGACGGTTCTTTGATCAAGATGCAACTCATCCGGAGGCTAAGAAGGGTGAGAAGTGGTCTGATTTTGATCTCAGAACAATGGTAGAACGTGATAAGAACAATCCGTCTATCGTCATGTGGTCTCTTGGAAATGAAGTAGAGGAGGCAAATGGTAGTCCTCGTTCTATCGAAACTGCTAAACGCTTGAAGGCAGTTATCAAAGCGATTGATACTGAGCGTTATGTAACCATGGGGGAAAACAAATTTAGTCGTGCAGCGACAGGTGATTTCTTGAAACTCGCAGAAATTATGGATGCTGTCGGTATGAACTATGGTGAACGTAATTATGATGCTGTTCGTAGAGCGCATCCAGACTGGCTCATTTATGGTTCTGAAACCTCTTCAGCTACTAGGACGCGTGATTCTTATTATAACCCTGCTCAAATCCTTGGACATGACAATCGTCCAAATCGTCACTATGAACAATCTGACTATGGTAATGACCGTGTTGGATGGGGAAGAACAGCTACTGAATCATGGACTTTTGACCGTGATCGTGCTGGCTATGCTGGACAATTTATCTGGACAGGAATTGACTATATTGGAGAACCGACTCCATGGCATAACCAAGATAGTACACCTGTCAAGAGCTCTTACTTTGGTATTATTGATACAGCTGGTTTACCAAAGAATGATTTCTACCTTTACCGTAGTGAATGGTATAGTGCTAAAGAAAAGCCAACTGTTCGCATTTTACCACATTGGAACTGGACTGAAGAGACCCTTAAGGATCGCAAGATGCTGATTGATGGAAAGGTTCCGGTTCGTACCTTCTCAAATGCTGCAAGCGTCGAATTGTTCTTAAATGGAGAGTCGCTTGGTAAAAAGGAATTTACTAAGAAAAGGACAGAAGATGGACGTCCATATCATGAGGGAGCTAAACCAAGTGAATTGTATCTTGAGTGGCTTGTGAAATACCAACCAGGCACACTGACTGCGATTGCTCGAGATGAAAATGGCAACGAAATTGCGCGTGATAGTGTGACAACTGCTGGGGAGCCAGCAAGAGTTCGTCTGACTAAAGAAGAGCATGTTATCACTGCAGATGGAAAAGACCTATCCTACATCCATTACGAAATTGTTGATGGTGATGGGAATGTGGTTCCAACAGCTAACAATCTTGTTCATTTCAATCTTCATGGTCAGGGACAAATCGTTGGTGTGGATAATGGAGAACAAGCTAGTCGTGAACGCTACAAAGCTCAAGCAGATGGAACATGGCAAAGACGTGCTTTCAATGGTAAAGGGGTTGTCATTGTAAAATCAACAGAAAAAGAAGGTAAATTTACTCTTTATGCAGATTCTGCTGGTTTAACTTCTGATAGCGCAACAGTCGCAACTGTGTCTGGTAAGAAAGAAAACCGTCACTTTGTAGCCTTTGCTCCTGTAAAAGCAACAACTGACGTGACAACAAATCCTGAATTGCCTCAAACAGTAACAGCTATTTATAGCGATGGTAGTGTTGAGGAAAAGACTGTAACATGGGACGTGCCATCAGACTTGCTTACAAGTGCAGGTGAAAAGAAAGTCTCTGGACGAGTGGAAGGTTTGGAAACCCCAGCTGAGGCACTTGTTAAAGTGATTGCTTTAGATAGATGGTTACCAAAAGTTGCTACAGTCCCAGTTGGAACGAATGCTGCTGATTTGGATAAAACGGTCACTGCTGTTCTGACAGATGGTAGCTTGATTGATACTGATGTTGTTTCTTGGACCTTGAAAGACCCTGCTGCTTTGAACAAGGAAGGTGGACGTACGGAGGCTACTGGTAAATTGGTAGATGACGACCGTGAAGTGACTGCAACCTTTATCGCAAGTAGTAAGGAAACAACAAGTAGCATTACAGGACTTACTGTTGGGGATAAAGCTCTTGAGAATTTTGAGTCTGGCAAGACCTATTACCGTGTATCTCTTCCTTACACTGGAACAATTCCAAGTGTTGGAGCTCAGACTACCGGATATCAAGTAACTGTTCAGCAAGCTTCTGCTGATAATGGTTATCAGGCTTCTCTCTTCTTGAGTGACCAAAAGGGTGACTTGGTTCAAACTTACTTAATTCAGTTTGTGAAGGAAGCTCCTGCTTTGAAACGTTTGGAAGTGGTTGTAGAAGGAAAAGAAACTGCCACTGAAGATCAAGTATTAACTTATCACGTCATTGGTCGTTATGAGGATGGTTCACAAACAGAATTTTCGGCTTCAGATATTCACTTAGAAGCTAAATCATCTGATGGGGGACATCTTGAGGTGAATGGTCAGAATCTATTGCTCTATACTAAGGGAAGAGTGACTTTGACACCTCGAATCGATAATCAAACAGAGAAAACAGAATCTGTAACCACTGAAGTGGTGATTAAAGAAAATAAAGTCAGCAAGAAGATTGTGAAACTTCATCCTGTGTCTGTTTCTACAGATATCAATCAGCAACCGAATCTACCTAAAGAAGTTGGAGCAGAATTTGATAAGGGCTTGCCACGCAAAGTATCTGTAGCTTGGGATAAGGTAGATGAAAAAGAGTTGGGGCACTATCATAGCTTTACGCTTAAAGGACATGTGGAAGGTACAGATATCGAAGCACAAGCGACTGTAACGGTTGAAGGATTGCAAGTTTCAGAGGAAATCAGCCTCACAGTACCTAAGGGTGAGACGGTTCAATTGCCAGCCAATGTCCGGACTTACCATTCTAACGGAACAACTATCTACAAAGATGTTGTTTGGGATCAGGTTCCAGCTAACTTTAGTCAAACTGAAGGGGTCTATGAAATCAATGGTCGTTTAGTAGGTAGCAATCTGACAACTAAAGCTCATGTTCGAGTGTCTAGTCAAGTGGTTGCTGGAAATAATATCTCTAAACAATGGACAGGTTCACAATTACCAGCTGCCATTGTATCCAATACAGGTGGAGATGATTCAGCCAATACCTTGAACGACTTGACTGTATCAAGAACGCCATCAGATACTAAAAATAGATGGACAACTTGGAGAACAAATACTGATAATGACTGGGCTTCTATCTTATTTGGTAATTCAGGAGACTTGACGAAACGTTTTGTCAACAATTTGTCGGTTGATTTCTATACTGATGGAGCAATTGGTCTTCCAAAAGAATATGTAGTTGAATATTATGTAGGTAAAGAAATTCCAGATTTACCAAGTGATGTCAGTCATGCGCAACGAGATAGCAATCATCCATTTAATAATCCAGACAATTGGAAAGCAGTTGAAAACTTACATGCTCCAAATCAGCTATCTGCAACTCAAACAAATCACTTCACATTTGACAAGGTAGAAACCTATGCTGTTCGTATTCGTATGAAGAAGGCTGATGGAACTTCAGGTGTTGGTCTGACAGAGCTAACTGTCCTTGGAAACAAGGTAGTAAGCTCTACAAGTTCAGAGATTTCTATCAAGGTAGATGGCAAGGATCTTGAACACTTTAATCCATCTAAGACCGATTACTATATTCCTCAATCTAGCAAAGAAATCACTGCAACAGCTAGCAATAATGGTTTGGTAACAGTTGTTCCTGCAACCAGTCCAAAAGGTGCAACACGTCTCATCTTAAAAGCAGAAGATGGTACGGTATTGAAAGAATATAGAATCTTCCGCAATGATGAGAGAGAAACTAGTCAACCTCTTGCTGCAGAAAATAGTGCTAAAATCTTGAATGTTGGAGATGCTCTTCAACTTCCTTCAGAAGTCACTGTTTATTACCCAACTTCAACTAATTGGACTACAGATAAACTTGCAGTGAAGTGGGATGCTATTCCTGAACATGCGACAGAGCATGAGGGAACATTTGAAGTTACCGGTCATGTCATTGGTACAAATCTAACGACTAAAATGCAGGTGACAGTTGTTGCTAAAGGCAATCAAGTCATTTCAGAAAATCCAAGCAACAATGAAACTGATTCTAAAGCCTTTGCTTCGACAACGAACGATACTCAAGCAGCTTCACATGATCGAATTTTCTATATCAATGATGGAAAATACAATGAAGATGGACGTTGGACAAACTGGTCTCGTACTCCGAAAAATCAAGAAACTTCTGTTGGATTACTCTTTAAGAAGGATGGAAAAATTGCTTCTCAATCTATTGGGAAAGTAGCCATTCAGTTCTTTAAAGATAGTGGCACAGATGCTCCAGAGAAAATGGTTCTAGAAAGATATATTGGTCCTGCTTTTACAGAACCAAGTACGATTTCTCGTTACGAAGAAAATGCCGATCATCCATTTAACAAGGCAGAAAATTGGGCACCAATTTCTTACAAAGCTTCTGGAGAATTAGTAGCTGGTAAACCAATCGAGTTTAACTTTGAACCGGTTCAAACGACAGCTATTCGTGCGCGCATGACTCGTAAGGCTACCACCAATGGTCTTGCACTTGTAGAATTTACAGCCTACTCTGCAGGCAAGGGATCAGAAGTGGAAACACCATCAGCGACTATTTCGATCGACGGAAAAGCATTGGAAAACTTTGATCCAAATGTGACAGATTACACTCTAACAACAATGGGTTCAAAACCAAAAGTCACTGCAACAACTAGTGGACATGGAGTAGTTACAGTTGTGGATTCTGGAAATGCCAATCTTCCAACACTAGTTCGTCTTGTTTCCAAAGATGGAAATCTGGTGAAAGAATATCGTTTACACTTTAAGTCTACCTTCCAAACAACACCAACAGAAGGCGTTAAGAACTTAGTAGCAGAAACTCCAAGTTTGGAAATTGAAAAGACTCCACTTCCGTTTAAAGAAGTTATTCGTGAAAACCCTGAACTTGCTCAAGGTCAACGTCGTATCGTTTCTGAAGGACAAGATGGAGAAAAAGTTGACTATATTCAAGTTTTGGGTACTACTAGAAGTCTTGTTCATTCTGAAGAAAGAAAGGCTCAGGATCGCATTGTTGAAGTAGGAGTGAAAGCATCTATTTCAAGTAGTAAAGGCGAGGAGCCAGCTCCAGTCAATGAAGTTCCAGAATTCAAAGGAGGTGCTAACTATATAGAAGCAGCAGTAAACGAAGTTCCAGAATACACAGGAACTCTTGCTACTGTAGGAGATCAAGCGGCACCAAGCGTTGAGAAACCTGAATTTAAGGGTGGCGTTAATGCTGTAATGGCTCTAGAACATAAACTTCCAGAGTATCATGGTGTTCTAGCCACGGTAGGAAATGAGGAAGCGCCTGTTCTTGAAAAACCAGATTATCCAGTAGAGCTATTAGCTCATGACCAGACTATAAAACCAAATGTTTCAGTAGTAAAAGAAGAGCAAAATAGATTACCAGAAACAGGTGAGGGAGAATCTGAAACAGCCATTTTCTTGGCAGGTGTTAGCTTGGCCTTGTCAGCAGCCCTATTAACTGCAAAACGAAAAGAGGATTAGTTTGTGCGTCTAATGCTATCCTATTGGTATAGCTTGGTCGATGATAAAAAATCACATCGATAAATGAGTTGAAGAGATGGAGAGGACCGATTAGGCCTCTCCGTCTTTACTAGTAAAAATGGAATCGTTTACTTTCGTGTTTGGATGAAAGGAGATAAGATAAAGATGGATAAAAATTTTTTCAATAAACGTTGTCATTACAGTATTCGTAAATTCGCTATTGGAGTAGCTTCTATTATGATTGGTGCCAGTATCTTTGGTGTTAATTTAGTAGAGGCAGCAGAAACAGGTAATGTAGGAGATAAAGAGGGAACTATAACTCAAGCACAGCCATTGGAAAAGTTACCTGATGAACTTGCAGCAGTTTTGAAGAAAGCAGAAGAAAATGCTGGGAAGGAAGCTAGCTCGACAGTTGGAAATGGAGAAACTACAGGAACGATTGGTTCTACTGATTCGACAAATAATCTTAAACCAGCTGAAGCACCTAGAATTCCAGAGAATGAAACAAAGCCGTCTGAAGCCATGAGTGGAGGACAAAATGAGAAAGAAATCGCTAAACCTAGTCAACCAACTACACCTGAAAAAACAAAAGTAGACCAAACCGGTGATGGAACAGTTGAATTGGCAGATCAATTCACTGCAAGTAAACCAGCTAGCGAAGCCAGTATTGAAGCTGCCAGCAAGAGCTCAGACTATCTCAAAAAAGAGTACAAGGTCTTTCCAACTCCACAAAAAGTGACTTATGGAGAAGGTGTCACAGCCCTTCGTAAGCAAGTCAATCTGGTCATGGGCGATCAACTCGATATCTATACTCGCAATCGCTTGAAGAGCGTTTTGCAGGACAATCAAGTATCTTACAAAACTAGTAAAACGGCCGTTTCTGGCGCAACTAATATCTATCTTGGAGTGCATGGACAAGGTTCACAAGCAGAACAAAACTTGTCCAAGGTTTCCACAGGTCTCTTTGACAAAATTGATGCTTATGCTCTGACCATCAAGGACAACTATATCTCCATCGTCGGAAAAGACACAGATGCGGTCTTTTATGGTTTGACAACCTTGAAACATATGCTCAAGGAAAGTCAAGTGCCAGTCCTTCGCAATGTGACAGTGGAAGATTACGCTGAAATCAAGAACCGTGGGTTTATCGAAGGTTACTATGGAAATCCATGGTCTAATGAAAATCGTAAAGAATTGATGCGTTATGGAAGTGAATTGAAGTTAACTCAATACTATTTCGCACCAAAAGATGATCCATACCACAATAAGAAATGGCGTGAACTTTACCCAGAAGAAAAACTGGCTGAAATCCGAGAACTTGCACGTGTCGGTAATCAAACGAAAACACGTTATGTTTGGACCATCCATCCATTTATGAACAATCGTATCCGCTTTGGCAATGAAGCGCATTACCAGGCTGATCTTGCAACCATAAAGGCTAAGTTTACTCAGTTGTTGGACGTGGGAGTGCGTGAATTTGGTGTGCTTGCAGATGATGCACCAAGCCCAGTTGGTGGTTACCATAGTTATGTTCGCTTGATGAAGGATATCACAAATTGGTTGACTGAAAAACAAACAACATACAGTGGTCTCCGTAAAGATATGATTTTTGTTCCTGCCTGGTACATGGGGCAAGGAACTGAAGCTGAACTTCGAACCTTGAATGAACATCTTCCTGAAAATGTCCATTTAACTCTTACTGGTGGAAAGGTCTGGGGGGCTGTTGACCAAACATTCTTAACGAACTTAAAGAAAAATTTAACAGAAGGTGGTAAGACTTACCGTCCAATTCAGTTCTGGATTAACTGGCCATGTAATGATAATACAAAACCCCACCTAATTCTTGGAGGTGGTGAAAAATTCTTACATCCAAATGTTGATTTATCACTTGCACAAGGAATTATGCTAAATCCAATGCAACAATCTGAAGCATCTAAAGTGGCACTTTTTGATATGGCTCAGTATGGATGGAAACAATGGAGAAGTGTAGAAGAAGCAGAACAAATCAACGATATGGCCTTTAACTATGTAGTTAATGATCATTTTGAAGAAAGCAGTGTTTCGAAGGCTTTTCGAGAACTCGGAAAACACATGCGCAATCAAAATAGACCTCCTCATGTCACTAAATTAGAAGAGTCTGTAGAATTGGCTCCAAAATTGACAGAATTCTATAACAAACTCAAATCTGGTCAAAATCTGGATACTGAAAGAAAAGAGTTGAGGGAAATTTTTGCTGGTTTGAAAGCCAATGCTCTATTACTTAAAGAAAAAGGTGATCAGAAATTAATCGAACAAATTCACTATTGGTTAGAGAATACAGTAGATCAAATGAACGCGCTTGAAGCTTTCCTAACAGCTACAGAAGGTCTTACTGAAAAGAATGATGCCAAGGTGTGGGAGTATTATCAGGCCGGAGTCAAACATTATGACCAGTCAGTTAAGTATGCCTTCTTTTACGTTGACCATTATGAATACGCAGAATTTGGTGTCCAACATATTCGACCATTTATCAATAATCTCAAAGAATACTTAGCCTTACATATCCAAGCAATGTTGAATCCAGATAAACTTGTGACAACATTTATTACGAATCGTGCTGGAATAGAAGGTGGATTGCAAGAAGTCACAGATGGTGACTTTGATACACATGTGATTGCCAAAACAACCATTGTGATTGAGAGAGGCGATTATGTAGGCTTGCGCTTTAATAAGGCAATTAAAATACACAAATTAGGTTTCGCTACGGGTACTAATACGGCCGATAATTATACCTTTAGTAATGCTCTTGTTGAATATCAAAATGAACATGGAGAATGGATAGCCATAACGAGCCCCGCTTATACTGGTAGAGAACGTATTCTGGAATTTAATGACCTTGATATCACAGCTCAAGCTGTCCGTATGATAGCAACAGCTAAGAAGGATAATGCTTGGCTTGCCATGCGTGAAATTGCTGTTAACAGACCCCTAGAATTGGGTAGTAAGAAGGTTAGGGGCACTATTAGTTTAAGTCCAAACCTTGTTTACAAATATGGAACAAGTGTTGTTCAGATGCAAGATGGTCGAGAAAACACAGAATCCATGATGGCACATGTTGATCAGACCAATGTCACACCAGCTCAAGCCTGGGTAAAAATGGACTTAGGTGGGCTGCACAAAGTAAAACGAGTTCATCTGATGCAAGGGGAACGAGACAAACTAGCATCTGGTGTCATCGAATATTCTGCAGATGGTACAAATTGGACAACGCTTCAAAATTTATCAGGGCAACGAACTTCTGATATTGTGAAAGAATTTACAACTCGTTTTGTTCGCATTCGCAATACACAAACCTTAAATAAGTGGTGGAGAATTACGGAATTTACAGTAGATGTCGATAGTCCAAATCTTGACTTAACAGACACCAACGTCGATGCCTTGAAGGAAACGCCGGTAGTGGATAGCTTGGGACATTATGAACTTCAAATTCCAGCTGGAACTAAACTTCCTGCAAATAGCTATCTAGGTATGAAACTTGACCGTATCCATCAAATCAAGAGCATCCAGCTCAAAGGTCAGGCCAACCCAGCTCTTAGTCTTGAGTACTCTGCAAATGCGCAAGAATGGACGCCGGCTAGCCAGTTGACTGACAGATCTGTAGTGAGCCACTTGGTACGTTATGTTCGTTTGGTCAATAAAACAGATCAGGAACAAGCTGTGACAGCCACTTCTCTCCTTGTGACAACCAAAGAAGTGCAACCAACCAAACTAGAATCTACAACTATGGGCATTCATCCAACTTACGGAAGCAATGATGTTCGTAAACTGAACAACCTAGATCAACTATTTGACGGTGTTTACAACAACTTTGTTGAGTTTTCAGATTACGCCCATAAAGATGGTCACGTAACCTTGAAACTTGGCAGTGAACGTACCATCAAGAAAATCAGAGCCTACATCCAAGACGGAACTCAAAACTACCTTCGTGATGGTAAGATTCAAGTCAGCCAAGACGGTAAAACTTGGACAGATGTCGTGACAGTAGGAGATGGTGTAGCCAATAGCCAACACGATGATTCATTGACAGATGGTTGGACACACGATTCTAAGATGCCAGGAAATCGCTATATCGAGGGCGAATTGACGACACCAGTCAAAGCCAACTATCTCCGTGTCCTCTATACAGCAGACTATGATGCCCGTTTTGTAGGATTTACAGAATTGGTCATCAACGATGGTGAATTTGTCAAGCCAATCAATGATCCAACAGTAGAAGGAAGTAGTGGAGAAAGCCAAGGCAACCTTTATAATAATCTTGTAGACGGCAAAGTCTTGACCAGCTACAAGTCTGAAAAAGACAAGGGCGAGTTGGTTTATCACTTGTCTGAGCCGACTAATGCTAACCACCTTCGTCTTGTTTCCAGTCTTCCTGAAGGAGCGAAAGCACGTGTTCTTGCTAGAACACTCAAGGATGGTCAAGACAGTTGGACAGACCTCGGTGCCATTACATCTAGTCTCCAAACTTTCGCTATCCGAAATGGTGGCTCTCTTCTAGACGTCAAATTAGTCTGGGAAGGTGGCAAGGCTGAGTTTTATGAATTGGCAAGCTTCCATCAAGAATTAACAGAAGAACCTGTTCAGTCAAGTAAGGGCGAAGAACCAGCACCCGTTCTTGAGGTTCTTGAATTCACAGGTGGTGTCAATGCAGTTGAAGCCCTAGTACATGAACTTCCAGAGTACACAGGCGCATTAGCAACAGTAGGTGACCAAGCGGCTCCAACAGTAGAGAAACCTGAGTTCAAGGGCGGTGTCAATGCAGTTGAAGCCTTGGTACATGAGCTTCCAGAATACACAGGCCCAGTAGCGACAGTAGGAGACCAAGCGGCTCCAACAGTAGAGAAACCTGAGTTCAAGGGTGGTGTCAATGCAGTGATGGCTCTAGTGCATGAATTGCCAGAATACACAGGCCCGCTAGCAACAGTAGGCGACCAGGCAGCACCGACAGTAGAGAAACCAGAGTTCAAGCTAAGTTCGTTAGAAAAAACTCAGACTTCAGGAGCACCAGTTCAAATTGCCAAAGAAGACAAGAGATTGCCAGAAACTGGTGAGAAACAGTCAGAAACAGCTATTTTCTTGGCAAGTGTTGGACTAGCTCTATCTACTATCTTTGTCGCAAAAAGTAAAAAAGAAATTAATTGACTTTGAAAAAAGAGATATTTCGTAGAGGGGCTTTGTCCCCTCTTTTTCTATATGAAGGAAGAGATTTATGTTTAAGATGCAAGGTCAATAAACTTTATAGTATAATGAATAGAGAGGGAAAAAACGATGAAAGTGATTGATCAAGCTTTATTAGAAAAAGTCATTATTGAACGTTCTCGTCACAGCCATAAGGGAGATTACGGTCGCCTGCTCTTGCTTGGAGGGACCTATCCTTATGGGGGAGCTATCATCATGTCAGCCATTGCAGCTGTCAAAAGTGGGGCAGGGTTGGTGACTGTTGGCACGGATAAGGAAAATATTCCGGCTCTGCACAGTCATTTACCGGAGGCCATGGCATTTTCTCTTCAAGATCAGCAATTGTTAAAAGAGCAGTTGGAAAAGGCAGAAGTTGTCTTGTTAGGTCCGGGTTTGCGAGAGGATGCATTTGGAGAAGAACTCGTAAAACGAGTTTTTGACAGTCTCAGAAAAGACCAGATTTTGATTGTAGACGGCGGTGCTTTGGGCATCTTAGCAAAAGGTCATTTGCCATTTCCATCTAGTCAGCTCATTCTTACTCCCCACCAAAAGGAATGGGAAAGACTGTCTGGTATAGTTCTTGAACATAAAAATACAGAGACGACTGCTAGGGCTCTTTCTTCTTTTCCTCAAGGAACAATTCTAGTTGAGAAGGGTCCAGCGACTCGTATCTGGAAAGCTGGCAAACCTGAATACTATCAACTGGAGGTTGGAGGTCCCTATCAAGCAACCGGTGGGATGGGAGATACTTTGGCTGGGATGATTGCAGGTTTTGCAGGTCAGTTTCCACATGTCAATCTCTATGAACGCGTAGTAGTAGCGACCCATCTGCACTCAGCCATTGCTCAAGAACTAGCTCAAGAAAACTACCTTGTCTTGCCAACAGAAATTAGCAAGCTCCTCCCCAAAACAATGAAAAAAATATCTCAAAAAGGCAGCTAATACCTTGGTTGTCTTTTTATGTTGATGTAGCTTTGTTGATAAGGTTTTCAAATACCTCAGAACCAGCGACCAACTGCAGAACTTGCGTGAAATTCTCACTTTTAAGGTCTTGATTTTTAGTCAAACTAGCAATTAAAGCGAGATTGTTATCAAAGTTGAGGGATGTCAAATCATGCTTTTTTTGATATAATTTTTAATGATGAATGCGAGAAATGATCGGTATGTGGTCGTTGATTTAGAGGCGACCAGCACCGGAAGCAAGGCAAAAATTATTCAAGTAGGCATTGTGGTGATTGAGAATGGCGAGATCGTCGATCAGTATGCGACTGATGTCAATCCTCACGAACCCTTGGATTCTCATATCAAAGAATTAACAGGTCTAACCGATCAACGCTTGGCTGCGGCACCAGAATTTTCTCAGGTGGCTGGAAAAATTTTTGAATTGGTTAAGGACGGTATTTTTGTTGCGCACAATGTACAGTTTGATGCTAACCTTCTTGCAGAATTCCTCTTTTTTGAAGGATATGAATTGCGCACACCGCGGGTGGATACTGTTGAGTTAGCCCAAGTTTTATATCCTCAGTTTGAAAAATACAATCTAGGTATCCTTTGTCAAGAGTTGGGAATTGAACTAGAACAAGCCCACGCTGCCCTGTCTGATGCTCAGGCAACAGCTGAACTCTTGCTTTACATGCGTCAAAAACTTTTTGAGTTACCAAAAGGGCTTTTAGAAAGCTTGTTAGACCTTGCAGACAACCTTCTCTATGAAAGTTATCTGGTGATTGAGGAGGTTTACCAGCAGCAATCTCTCTTGTCTTCGCCAGACTTGATGGAACTCCATGGACTTTTCCTGAGAAAGGAAAGTCAAGCATTAGTACCACGCAAGTTATCCAAAGATTTTGCTAAAAACATTTCTTTATTGGGGCTGGAGGAGCGTCCGCAACAGTTGGAATTTGCGGAGAAGGTTGAGCACTTATTGGAAGAACACCAGATTTCCTTTGTCCAAGCTCAAACGGGACTGGGCAAGACTTATGGTTATCTCCTCCCAGCTTTGAACTTGGAGAGTCAAGCAGGGATCCTAGTGAGTGTTCCGACCAAAATTCTTCAAAATCAAATCATGCAAGAAGAAGGTCAGCGCTTAAAAGAGGTCTTCCATATGGAGATTCATAGTCTCAAGGGGCCTCAAAATTACTTGAAATTGGATGCCTTTCACCAAATTCTCTATCGATCAGAGTCCAATCGCCTTTTCACACGCTTTAAAATGCAGTTGCTTATCTGGCTAACAGAGACAGAGACAGGTGACTTGGACGAAATAGGGCAACTTTATCGCTATCAGCATTTTCTGCCAGAACTAGTCCACGATGGCAAGCTTTCAAAGAAAAGTTTATTTGCCACAGAGGATTTTTGGAAACGAGGGCAGGAAAAGGCAAAAACCAGTCGTGTTCTTCTGACCAATCATGCTTATCTGGTCACTCGTTTGGAAGACAATCCAGAGTTTGTCGATAACCGTTTAGTAATCTTGGATGAGGCTCAAAAAATGCTGCTAGCTCTCGAAAATCTAGCCCAGCAGGCTTATCGTCTTGAGGATCTTGTAACCCAGCTTGATAAGTCCTTGGAGACAGAGGAAGATTTGGTTCAGAAACGCTTGCTTGAGAGTATCGGCTTTGAATGTCGTTACTTGATGGAGCACTATCAGTCAGGTCTGAAGAATGGAAAGTGGTTGGATTCTCTCGAACACTTGCGCCAGCATTTTTCGGAGTTAGCTCTCCCAGAGTATCGAGAAATTGCAAACTTTTTCACCTCGGACCGTGAATTTTGGCTTGCTACAGCAGAGAAATCGAGCAAGGATGTCTTGATTTGTTCAAGCAAAAAAGGTCGCTTTATACTAGCAGACCTATTGCCAGAAGATTGTAGACTCCTAGGAGTATCGGCTACTCTTGAAATCAGCAATCGGGTTTCCTTAGCAGATTTATTGGGATTTCCGGATGCTCCACTTGTTAGGCTAGATGTAGCAAAGCAGGACCAACAAGAAGTCTTTCTAGTCAATGACTTTCCTCTTGTGACAGAAGTTTCACCTTTTGACTATGCTAGTGAAGTGGCTTCTGTTATCCGAAGGTTACAAGCCTTTCAAGAACCTTTATTGGTTTTGTTTACTTCAAAAGAGATGTTGCTGGCAGTTTCGGACCTGCTCGACCAACCGCATCTAGCTCAGTATAAAAATGGGGAACCAAGCCAACTGAAAAAACGTTTTGAAAAAGGTGAACGCCAGATCTTGCTTGGAACAGGCAGTTTCTGGGAAGGAGTTGATTTTTCAACCCATCCTTGCGTGATTCAAGTGATTCCGAGATTGCCTTTCCAAAACCCCCAAGAACCGTTAACCAAAAAATTAAACCAAGAACTGCGTCAAGAAGGGAAAAATCCTTTCTATGATTATCAGTTGCCGATGGCGATCATTCGGTTAAAACAAGCCCTGGGTCGTACTGTTAGACGGCCCAACCAAGGTTCGGTTGCTGTAATCTTAGACAGTCGTGTTGTCAGCAAGCGTTACGGCAAACAAATCGCCCAGACCTTGTCAAAAGAAAGGGCTGTTCAGGTTCTTTCTAGAGAACAGCTAGAGCCTGCTGTAGCTGATTTTCTCCAATCCCGTCGCAATAGAATGAAAGAAAAATCCAAGAAAGAGAAAAGGTAAAAAATATGAAACGTTCCTTCGACTCTCGAGTCGATTATAGCCTCCTCCTACCAGTGTTTTGTTTACTGGTGATTGGAGTAGTGGCCATTTATATAGCAGTTAGTCATGACTATCCAAATAATGTATTACCAATTCTAGGTCAGCAAATCGCTTGGATTGCCTTGGGCCTTGTCATTGGTTTTGTGGTCATGTTCTTTAATACCGAGTTTTTATGGAAGGTGACTCCCTATCTTTATGGTCTAGGGCTAGCTTTGATGGTCCTACCTCTTGTTTTCTACAATCCAAATCTTGTAGCGTCAACAGGTGCCAAGAACTGGGTATCGATTGGTGGAACGACACTTTTTCAGCCATCGGAGTTCATGAAGATTTCCTATATCTTGATGTTGGCTCGAGCCATTGTAAGATTCACTCAAAAACACAAGGAATGGCGACGAACTATTCCCTTGGATTTCCTATTGATTGGTTGGATGATTGCCTTTACCATACCAGTCTTGATCCTCTTAGCCCTACAAAGTGACTTGGGGACTGCCTTGGTCTTTGTAGCTATTTTTTCCGGTATGGTTCTCCTTTCAGGTGTTTCGTGGAAGATTATCATTCCGGTTTTTGCGACAGGGGTGACTGCTGTTGCAGGCTTCATGGCCATCTTTATAAGCAAGGATGGACGTGCCTTCTTGCATCAGATTGGGATGCCAACTTACCAGATCAACCGCATCTTGGCTTGGCTCAATCCCTTTGACTTTGCACAAACAACAACATATCAACAGGCGCAGGGACAAATTGCGATTGGAAGTGGTGGCTTGTTTGGACAAGGTTTCAATGTGTCCAATCTCCTCATTCCAGTACGTGAGAGTGATATGATTTTCACCGTAATTGCAGAAGACTTTGGCTTTATTGGTTCAGTCTTTGTGGTTGCTTTATACTTGCTTCTCATCTACCGTATGTTGAAGATTACGCTCAGGTCAAATAACCAGTTCTACACCTATATTTCGACTGGTTTTATCATGATGCTGCTCTTCCATATCTTTGAAAATATCGGTGCCGTGACAGGCTTACTTCCTTTGACAGGGATTCCTCTACCATTTATTTCTCAAGGGGGCTCCGCAATTATTAGTAACCTCATCGGTGTTGGTCTCCTCTTATCTATGAGTTACCAGACCAACCTAGCGGAGGAGAAAAGTGGAAAAGTTCCATTCAAACGAAAAAAAGTCGTCCTAAAACAAATCAAATAAGGAGGCCACTATGGCAAAAGTAGCAGTTGTTTTAGCCCAGGGTTTTGAAGAAATCGAAGCCTTGACAGTAGTCGATGTCTTGCGTCGAGCAAACATTTCTTGTGATATGGTAGGATTTGAAGAGCAGGTGACAGGGTCGCATGGCATTCAGGTAAAAGCCGACCGTACCTTTGATGGTGATTTGTCTGACTATGACTTGGTAGTTCTTCCAGGTGGCATGCCAGGATCAGCTCACCTACGGGATAATCCAGCCCTCATTTCTGAGATTAAAGCCTTTGACCAAGCTGGAAAGAAAATTGCTGCCATCTGTGCAGCCCCAATCGCCCTCCATCAAGCAGGTATCTTGAAAGACAAGCACTTTACTTGTTATGACGGAGTTCAGGAGCAAATTACTGACGGAATTTATCAAAAGCAAACAGTGGTTGTGGATGGCAATCTAACAACCAGCCGAGGACCGTCAACTGCCCTTGCCTTTGCCTATGAGTTGGTAGAGCAATTGGGAGGAGATGCCGAAAGTTTACGAGACGGCATGCTCTATCGGGATGTCTTTGGAAACAAACAGTAAGACGAGAGTTCGGCTCTCGTTTTTTTTATTGACTCCCTTTCTAAAAAATGTTTCATATGATTGTCTTGTGATTTTATATCAAATTTTTATAAATCAATCAAGCTTCGTCCAGTATAAGAAGGAAATTTATCTCTAGAAATTTTAGTGTTTTCAAGTTGTTAGATAGAATACTTCAGATTGTTACTGAAATCAATAGATTCATGAAAAAGATATAATATTCAATAAATGCTATATTAAACGGTCTTATCATGTGAATTAATCTGCTTGTATTAATTTGAAATATAAAGTACTTTCTCTGTAATATAATTGAAACGTGTTACTAGTATATTAAAATTAGTAAGAATTTTTTGCATATACGAAACTGGGGGAGTGATATGTTGGAAACTTTCGGAAAAATATTCAAAGTCATTAGAGAATCAAAAAAAATGTCCCTGAAAGAGGTAGCTGCTGGTGATATTTCCGTGGCTCAGCTATCCCGTTTTGAACGGGGAGTCAATGGGATCACACTTGATTCTTTTTATTGCTGTTTAAAAAATATGGCCGTTTCCCTAGAGGAGTTTCAGTATGTTTACCATAATTACATTGATTCAGATGATGTGCTGTTCTCAAAAAAAGTAGCTGATGCATATCAGGAAAACAATGTTGTCAAGCTCCAAAATATTTTGTCTAGCTCAGAAGCTTTGACCGAACAGTTTCCTGAGAAGAAGAACTATAAACTCAATACGATCATTGTCAGAGCCCTTCTGTCTTCCTGTTGCTCAGATTTTCAGATTAGCAAGAAGGATATAGAATTTCTGACGGATCATCTCTTTTCTGTTGAGGAGTGGGGACGTTATGAACTCTGGCTTTTTACAAACAGTGTTGATTTGATGACCTTGGAAACGTTGGAAACCTTCGCTAGTGAGATGATCAATCGTACCCAGTTTTATAACAACCTACCTGAAAATCGCCGCCGTATTATCAAGATGCTACTTAATGTCATTAGCGTCTGTATAGAAGGAAACCATCTGCTAGTTGCTATGAGGTTTCTCAATTATCTCGACCACTCTAAAATCCCTGAAACCGATCTATATGATCGAACGCTGATTAAGTATCATAGGGCTCTGTATGCCTACAAGGTCGGGAATACTAATGCTCTCAGTGACATCGAGCAATGCCTATCTTTTTTTGAATTTTTAGATTCCTTTGGTGTTGCCCAAAAGCTTAAAGAACAGTTTGAAAGAATCTGCCTTTCATAGTTGTAGATGTGCAACAAAAAATGATCATTTTGAAAAATATACTAGAATAAGAGCGTAACTTTATACTAAATTCAGAAGGAGGCTTTATGATGGAGAAAAAGATTCATTATAAGATGCATAAAGTTAAGAAAAACTGGGTAGCCATTGCTTTGACTACCTTGGCCCTTATTGTAGCACCAAAGGTACTTGGTCTAGAATCAGGCGTTGTCCATGCGGATGATGTAAAGCAGGTTGTAGTTCAAGAACCTGCTACAGCTCAGACTAGTGGTCCGGGTCAGCAAACTCCAGCCCAAGCTAAAATAGCATCTGAGCAAGAAGCAGAAAAAGTAACCCCTGCAGACAAGGTGACAGACGATGTTGCTGCTAGTGAAAAGCCTGCTAAACCAGCAGAAAATACAGAAGCAACAGTTCAAACCAATGCTCAAGAGCCTGCTAAACCAGCAGATACGAAAGAAGCATCTACAGAAAAGGCTGCTGTTGCTGAAGAAGTTAAAGCTGCTAATGCAATCACAGAAACTCCTAAAACTGAAGTAGCAGACCAGAATAAACAAGCAAGGCCAACAACTGCCCAAGACCAAGAAGGCGACAAGCGAGAAAAAACGGCTGTTGAAGACAAGATTGTTGCAAATCCAAAGGTTGCAAAGAAAGATCGCTTGCCCGAACCTGCTCAAAAACAGGGAGCAATAGCTGAAAGAATGGTGGCAGATCAGGCTCAACCTGCACCTGTAAATGCTGACCATGATGATGATGTCCTATCTCATATTAAGACCATTGATGGTAAAAATTACTATGTTCAGGACGATGGTACAGTTAAAAAGAACTTTGCAGTTGAACTTAATGGGAGAATACTTTATTTTGATGCAGAAACCGGTGCCTTAGTTGATTCAAATGAATATCAGTTCCAACAAGGAACCAGCAGTCTCAATAATGAATTCTCTCAAAAGAATGCTTTTTACGGTACGACTGACAAGGATATCGAAACTGTAGACGGTTATTTGACAGCAGATAGTTGGTATCGTCCAAAGTTCATCTTAAAAGATGGAAAAACATGGACGGCTTCGACAGAAACAGACTTACGTCCCCTTTTGATGGCTTGGTGGCCTGATAAACGTACTCAGATTAATTACCTCAACTATATGAACCAGCAAGGTCTGGGAGCAGGTGCTTTTGAAAACAAAGTTGAACAAGCTCTCCTGACAGGAGCTTCTCAGCAGGTTCAGCGCAAAATTGAGGAAAAAATTGGTAAAGAAGGCGATACAAAATGGTTGAGAACGCTGATGGGTGCCTTTGTCAAAACCCAGCCAAACTGGAATATCAAGTCAGAGTCTGAAACAACTGGTACTAAAAAGGACCACTTGCAGGGTGGAGCTTTGCTTTATACCAATAATGAGAAGAGCTCTCATACTGACTCTAAGTTCCGTCTGCTTAACCGTACCCCTACTAGTCAAACAGGTACACCTAAGTACTTCATTGACAAGTCAAATGGTGGTTATGAGTTCTTGCTCGCTAACGACTTTGACAACTCTAATCCAGCTGTTCAAGCCGAACAACTCAACTGGTTGCATTTTATGATGAACTTTGGAAGCATCGTAGCCAATGATCCGACTGCTAATTTTGATGGAGTTCGTGTCGATGCGGTGGACAATGTCAACGCAGACTTGCTCCAAATCGCATCTGACTACTTCAAGTCTCGCTACAAGGTGGGAGAAAGTGAAGAAGAAGCTATCAAGCATTTGTCTATCTTGGAAGCTTGGTCTGATAACGATCCTGACTACAACAAAGATACTAAAGGTGCTCAACTAGCAATTGACAACAAGCTACGCTTCTCCTTGCTTTATTCATTCATGCGTAATCTATCTATCCGTAGCGGAGTAGAGCCAACGATTACAAATAGTCTAAATGACCGTTCTTCTGAAAAGAAAAATGGCGAACGGATGGCTAACTATATCTTTGTTCGGGCTCATGACAGTGAAGTACAAACCGTTATTGCCGACATCATCCGAGAAAATATTAATCCAAACACGGATGGTTTGACCTTTACTATGGATGAACTCAAGCAAGCCTTCAAGATTTACAACGAAGATATGCGCAAGGCAGACAAGAAGTATACGCAGTTCAACATCCCAACTGCTCATGCTCTCATGCTCTCCAATAAAGACTCTATCACTCGGGTCTACTATGGTGACCTCTATACCGATGATGGTCAATACATGGAGAAAAAATCTCCTTACCACGATGCTATTGATGCCTTGTTGCGTGCTCGTATTAAGTATGTAGCAGGTGGACAAGACATGAAAGTCACATATATGGGTGTACCTCGTGAGGCTGATAAATGGTCTTACAATGGTATTTTGACTTCTGTTCGCTACGGTACTGGTGCCAATGAAGCAACAGATGAAGGAACAGCAGAAACCCGTACCCAAGGGATGGCTGTTATTGCTTCTAACAACCCTAACCTGAAACTGAACGAATGGGATAAACTGCAAGTCAATATGGGAGCAGCCCACAAGAATCAATACTATCGCCCTGTGCTTTTGACGACCAAAGATGGCATTTCCCGCTATCTAACTGACGAAGAAGTGCCGCAATCGCTCTGGAAGAAGACAGATGCTAATGGTATTTTAACCTTTGATATGAATGATATTGCAGGCTATAGCAATGTACAGGTTTCTGGATATCTGGCTGTTTGGGTACCAGTTGGCGCTAAGGCAGATCAGGATGCTCGTACAACAGCAAGCAAGAAGAAAAACGCTAGTGGTCAGGTCTACGAATCTAGCGCAGCCCTTGATTCTCAGTTGATTTACGAAGGATTTTCTAACTTCCAAGACTTTGCAACCCGCGATGACCAATATACCAATAAAGTTATTGCTAAAAATGTCAACCTCTTCAAGGAATGGGGAGTAACTTCATTTGAGCTACCACCTCAGTATGTATCTAGCCAAGACGGTACTTTCTTAGATTCTATCATTCAGAATGGTTATGCCTTTGAAGACCGCTATGATATGGCGATGAGCAAGAACAATAAATATGGTTCTTTAAAAGATTTGCTCAATGCTCTTCGTGCGCTTCACAGTGTTAATATCCAAGCCATCGCGGACTGGGTACCAGACCAAATCTATAACCTACCAGGTAAGGAAGTGGTAACAGCAACACGTGTCAACAACTACGGAACCTACCGTGAAGGTGCAGAAATCAAGGAAAAACTCTATGTAGCTAATAGTAAGACCAATGGAACTGATTTCCAAGGTAAGTACGGTGGCGCCTTCTTAGATGAGCTCAAAGCTAAATATCCAGAAATCTTTGAACGAGTACAGATTTCCAATGGTCAAAAGATGACAACAGATGAGAAGATTACCAAGTGGTCGGCTAAGTACTTCAATGGTACCAATATCTTAGGTCGTGGTGCTTACTATGTTCTTAAAGACTGGGCTAGCAACGACTATCTCACTAACAGAAATGGCGAGATAGTATTGCCTAAGCAATTAGTTAATAAGAATGCTTACACAGGATTTGTTAGTGATGCCAATGGTACTAAGTTCTATTCAACTAGTGGTTATCAAGCTAAAAATTCCTTTATCCAAGATGAAAATGGAAATTGGTATTACTTCGATAAACGAGGCTATCTTGTAACAGGTGCTCATGAAATTGATGGCAAGCACGTTTATTTCTTGAAGAATGGTATTCAACTTCGTGATTCTATCCGTGAAGATGAAAATGGTAATCAGTACTACTATGATCAAACTGGTGCCCAAGTTCTCAACCGTTACTACACTACTGATGGTCAAAACTGGCGTTACTTTGATGCCAAGGGCGTTATGGCTCGAGGTCTTGTCAAGATAGGAGATGGACAGCAATTCTTTGATGAAAACGGCTATCAGGTTAAGGGCAAGATTGTGAGTGCTAAAGATGGCAAACTTCGTTACTTTGACAAGGATTCAGGAAATGCTGTTATCAATCGTTTTGCTCAAGGTGATAACCCAAGTGATTGGTACTATTTCGGAGCAGATGGAGTTGCAGTGACAGGTCTTCAAAAGATTGGTCAACAAACACTTTACTTTGACCAAGATGGCAAGCAAGTCAAGGGTAAAATCGTGACACTTTCAGATAAGAGTATCCGTTACTTTGATGCCAACTCAGGAGAAATGGCGGTCGGCAAGTTTGCTGAAGGTGCCAAGAACGAATGGTATTACTTTGACAAAACTGGTAAAGCAGTGACAGGTCTTCAAAAGATTGGCAAACAAACACTTTACTTTGACCAAGATGGTAAGCAAGTCAAGGGTAAAGTAGTAACTTTGGCTGATAAATCCATCCGTTACTTTGATGCCGACTCAGGAGAAATGGCAGTCGGCAAGTTTGCAGAAGGTGCCAAGAACGAATGGTATTACTTTGACCAAACTGGTAAAGCAGTGACAGGCCTTCAAAAGATTGACAAACAAACACTTTACTTCGACCAAGATGGCAAGCAAGTCAAGGGCAAAATCGTGACACTTTCAGATAAGAGTATCCGTTACTTTGATGCTAACTCAGGAGAGATGGCAACCAACAAGTTTGTCGAAGGTTCCCAAAATGAGTGGTACTATTTTGATCAAGATGGAAAAGCAGTGACAGGCTTGCAGCAGGTTGGTCAACAGACTCTCTATTTCACGCAAGACGGCAAGCAAGTCAAAGGAAAAGTTGTTGATGTGAATGGGGTTAGTCGATATTTCGATGCCAATTCAGGGGATATGGCTCGAAGCAAATGGATTCAACTTGAAGATGGAAGTTGGATGTATTTTGACCGCGATGGTAGAGGTCAAAACTTCGGAAGAAACTAATCGAATTTAGCTCAATAAAAATCAAACTTTATCTGATGATATACAAAAACGATAACACCTTAAAAGGACGTTATCGTTTTTTGCCTGTTTGGAGAATAAATTACAATTGAAAAGAAAGATGGAATCATTGGGAACTGTAATGAATTAACAAGGGACTCCATATTGGAATAATCTTTTTCTGCACTCTATTGTGGTATTCAAAGCAATGAGTATTCTATTTTTAAAGTTTGAAAATCCAAAAGCGTTTCGTTTGTGAACAATGACGCGGTTGTTAGTAGTTTCTATTCTTTAATTTGTACATTTGAGATAAGAAAGATTTTGCTTGATTATTTATAGAGGAGCTATTCTTCACAAAAAGGCTCCATAGATGCAATAGTGTTTTACTCTCTATATAAATTATAGAGCCGAAAAATCTAGGAAATCATCGCTTTTTTCATAAAAAAATGGTATAATGAAGGGTATGAAATATCACGACTATATATGGGATTTAGGTGGTACCCTATTGGATAATTATGAGACTTCTACTGCAGCCTTTGTAGAAACCTTAGCCCAATACGGAATAGAGCAAGAACACGACCGAGTCTACGAAGCTTTGAAGGTTTCGACAGCTTTTGCCATCGAGAAGTTTGCACCAGATATCGAGGATTTTTTAGAGAACTATAAAGAAAATGAAGCGCGTGAGCTAGAACATCCAGTTTTGTTTGAGGGAATTCCAGAATTACTCAAAGACGTTTCGGACAAGGGTGGTCGCCATTTCTTGGTTTCTCATCGAAATGACCAAGTTCTAGAACTTCTTGCTAAGACCCAGATAGCGAACTACTTCACCGAGGTGGTGACTGCCAGTTCTGGCTTTAAACGAAAACCAGATCCTGAGTCCATGATTTATTTACGTGATAAATATCATATTACATCTGGTTTGGTCATTGGTGACAGAAATATAGATGTAGAAGCAGGTAAAGCTGCTGGCTTAGATGCCTATCTTTTTAATAACGTTGCGACATTGAGACAAGCAATAGACATGTAAGAAAAGGGAAAAAATGACAGAAGAAATCAAAAATCAACAGGCACAGGATTATGATGCCAGTCAAATTCAAGTTTTGGAGGGACTTGAAGCTGTTCGTATGCGTCCAGGTATGTATATTGGATCGACTTCAAAAGAAGGTCTTCACCATCTAGTATGGGAAATCGTTGATAACTCAATTGACGAAGCCCTAGCTGGATTTGCCAGTCACATCCAAGTCTTTATAGAGCCAGATAACTCCATCACCGTAGTGGATGATGGGCGTGGAATTCCTGTTGATATTCAGGAAAAAACAGGACGTCCCGCTGTTGAGACCGTCTTTACAGTTCTTCACGCTGGAGGAAAATTCGGCGGTGGCGGATACAAGGTTTCAGGTGGATTGCACGGTGTAGGTTCATCAGTAGTAAACGCTCTTTCAACTCAACTAGATGTTCATGTCCATAAAAACGGTAAGATTCATTACCAAGAATACCGTCGTGGTCATGTTGTTGCTGATCTTGAGGTGGTTGGAGATACAGATAAAACTGGAACAACAGTTCACTTCACACCAGATCCAGAGATTTTTACAGAAACAACGACTTTTGATTTTGATAAATTAAACAAACGTATTCAAGAACTAGCCTTTTTGAACCGAGGTCTTCAAATCTCCATCACAGATAAGCGTGATGGTCTCGAACAGACTAAACATTACCACTATGAGGGTGGGATTGCTAGCTACGTTGAATATATCAACGAGAACAAGGATGTTATCTTTGATACACCAATCTACACAGACGGTGAGATGGATGATATCACAGTTGAAGTAGCCATGCAGTACACAACCGGTTACCACGAAAACGTCATGAGTTTCGCCAATAACATTCACACCCATGAAGGTGGTACGCATGAGCAAGGTTTCCGTACAGCCCTGACGCGTGTTATCAATGATTATGCTCGCAAGAATAAGCTACTAAAAGACAATGAAGATAACCTAACAGGGGAAGATGTCCGTGAAGGCTTGACTGCAGTTATCTCAGTTAAGCATCCAAACCCGCAGTTTGAAGGACAAACCAAGACCAAACTGGGGAACAGTGAAGTGGTCAAGATCACCAATCGCCTCTTCAGCGATGCCTTCTCTGATTTTCTCATGGAAAATCCACAGATTGCCAAGCGTATCGTGGAAAAAGGGATTTTGGCTGCCAAGGCTCGTGTAGCTGCCAAGCGTGCGCGTGAAGTCACTCGCAAGAAATCTGGCTTGGAAATTTCCAATCTTCCAGGAAAACTAGCAGACTGTTCTTCTAACAACCCTGCTGAAACCGAACTCTTCATCGTCGAAGGAGACTCAGCTGGTGGATCAGCCAAATCTGGTCGTAATCGTGAATTCCAAGCTATCTTGCCAATTCGTGGTAAGATCTTGAACGTTGAAAAAGCTAGCATGGATAAAATCCTTGCAAACGAAGAAATTCGAAGCCTTTTCACAGCTATGGGAACAGGATTTGGTGCAGAATTTGATGTCACTAAGGCTCGTTACCAAAAACTTGTTTTGATGACCGATGCCGATGTTGATGGAGCCCACATTCGAACACTCCTGCTTACCTTGATTTACCGCTACATGAAACCAATCTTAGAGGCTGGTTATGTCTACATTGCCCAACCACCGATTTATGGGGTTAAAGTTGGAAGTGAGATCAAAGAATACATTCAACCTGGTGCAGATCAAGAAATTAAACTCCAAGAAGCCTTAGCACGTCACAGTGAAGGGCGTTCAAAACCAACCATCCAACGTTATAAAGGTTTGGGAGAAATGGATGACCACCAATTGTGGGAAACAACCATGGATCCTGAACATCGCTTGATGGCGCGTGTTTCGGTAGATGATGCTGCCGAAGCAGATAAAATCTTTGATATGTTGATGGGGGATCGAGTAGAACCTCGTCGCGAATTTATCGAAGAAAACGCTGTTTACAGTACACTTGACGTCTAAAAAATGTGGGAAATAGTTCCCTTGGTTTAAAAAATATGATATAATCATTACGATTGTTTCTAGTATAAAAGGAGTTTGATATGTCTAATGGACAACTAATTTATCTAATGGTTGCGATTGCAGTCATTCTGATCTTAGCTTATGTAACAGCTATCTTTTTACGTAAGCGTAATGTAAGCAGATTAACGGCCCTTGAAGAAAGAAAAGAAGAACTCTACAACCTTCCTGTAAATGATGAGGTTGAAGCCGTTAAAAACATGCACTTGATTGGTCAAAGTCAGGTGACCTTCCGTGAATGGAATCAAAAATGGGTTGATTTATCTCTGAACTCATTTGCTGATATTGAAAATCACCTCTTTGAAGCTGAAAGCTACAATAATTCTTTCCGTTTCTTTAAAGCAGCTCACAAGATTGATCAAATTGAAAGCCAAATCGGCTTGATTGAAGAAGATATTGCAGCTATTCGCAATGCCCTTTCTGAACTCGAAAAACAAGAATCTAAGAATAGTGGCCGTGTCC
Organism: Streptococcus oralis; assembly: GCF_024399415.1. Taxonomy (NCBI): domain Bacteria; kingdom Bacillati; phylum Bacillota; class Bacilli; order Lactobacillales; family Streptococcaceae; genus Streptococcus; species Streptococcus oralis. The sequence goes on along the minus strand of NZ_CP029257.1, from coordinate 1,319,488 downwards.
TTCATGCCTTGGACTTGTTTGAATCCCTTCAACATACCGTTGCAGAAGATTCGGAGAAATATGGTAAGGCCCTTCCTGAGATTGAGAAACAATTGGAAAACATCCAATCTGAATTCTCTCAATTTGTTACCCTAAATTCATCAGGTGACCCGGTTGAAGCCGCAGCAATTCTTGATTCAACTGAAAATCATATTCTCGCTTTGACACACATCGTTGAGCGAATTCCAGCTCTTGTTGAAACCTTGACAAAGGAACTGCCAGAACAATTGGCAGATTTGGAAGAAGGCTATCGCAAGCTGTTGGATGCCAACTACCACTTTACAGAAACAGATATTGAATCCCGTTTCCAACTTTTGCATGAGTCTTTGAAAAATAATCAAGAAAATATTCGTCAGTTGGAATTGGACAATGCAGAGTATGAAAATAATCGCATCCAAGAAGAAATCAACGCACTTTATGATATCTTCACTCGTGAAATTGCAGCTCAAAAAGTGGTTGAAAGTCTTCTTGCTACATTACCAACTTATCTCAACCACTTGAAAGAAAATAATCAGGTGCTTGTTCAAGATCTTGAACGCTTGACTAAAACCTACCTTCTTCCTGAAAGTGATGGCAATCATGTTCGTCGCCTTCAAGCAGAATTGGCTGCACTTGATACAGCAATCATGGAAGTGACAGAGGATCAAGGTGAGTCAACACAAGCCTACTCTGCTCTTGAAGAACAGTTGGAAATGCTTCAAAGCAACCTCAAGGATATAGAGGATGAGCAAATCTCTGTTAGCGAACGACTTGCGCAAATTGAAAAAGACGACCTCAATGCTCGCCAAAAAGCAAATGTCTATGTGAACCGTTTGCATACTATCAAACGTTACATGGAGAAGAGAAACTTGCCAGGTATTCCTCAAAGTTTCTTGAAACTTTTCTTTACTGCAAGTCATAACACAGAAGATCTGATGGCAGAGTTAGAACAACCACAAGTGAATATTGAATCGGTTAAACGAATTCTTGAAATTGCAACAAATGATATGGAAGCACTTGAAACAGAAACCTATGATATCGTTCAATATGCAACCTTGACGGAGCAACTACTCCAATACTCAAACCGTTACCGTTCATTTGATGAGCGTATCCAAGAGGCCTTCAACGAAGCGCTTGAAATTTTTGAAAAAGAGTTTGACTACCAAGCGTCGTTTGAAAAAATTTCACAAGCTTTGGAAGTTGCTGAACCAGGGGTTACAAACCGTTTTGTAACTTCATATGAGAAAACACGTGAAGCGATTCGTTTTTAAAAATAGAAGCTTAGAAGATTTCTAAGCTTTTTTATTTTCCTAAAAAAAGACAGAATCCCTGTTTATCATTGAAATAATAGCCTTGATTTGATATGATGGAAATATGAAAAAAAATAGAGCGAAACGTGTTTCTCACGATAAAACGAGAAGGCTATTGCTTTCCCTTGTTGGAATCTTTGGAATTGCTACGATTCTATTAGGGAGTGCTATTGGTTATAAGCTACTACAAAAGCAATCTTACGAACAGAAAATTGAAGCGCTAAAAAGCGAAAAGGACCAGCAATTCAACACAGGTAGTCAGAAGGATCATTTCCGAAAAGGTCAAGCTGAGGTGATTGCCTACTACCCTCTACAAGGAGAGGAAGTCATTGCGTCTGTTAGAGAAAAAATCAACCAGGATATCAAAGAAAAGCTGGAAGATAAAGAGGATTTGGTCTTTTATTATACCGAGCAGTTGGATCCAGTCTTAAAGGGAGTTGTTGCTCGTAGTATCAGTAAGCAAGTCTACGATTTGTCTGCATCAAAGGTTGAAGAAAAAGAAAAGACTTCTTTAGGGAAAATTTTCTTGACTGAAGATGGGAAAGCTTTTGACCTCAGTAAACTCTTCAAAGATGCAAGTAAGGCTAAGGAACTTTTACTGAGTCAAATCAAATCAACTCTAGAAGATAAGAAACTTGACCAGGCAAAAATTGATCAAGTTATAAAGAGCTTCACAGACCAAGAATTGACATCTTGGAGCTTTGATTATAAGGATAGTCAAATCATCCTTTATCCTGCTAATGCTGGAGAGACTGTTGAGGAAATTGCTTTGCCCATATCCAGTTTCTTTGATGTCATTGAGTCCTCTTATCTATTAGAAAAGGATGCTGAACTTTACCAAGCATACTTTGCTAAGAAAAATAAAAAAGTTGTAGCCTTGACCTTTGACGATGGTCCAAATCCAACCACAACCACGCAGGCTTTGGATACTTTAGCTAAATATGGTGTAAAAGCAACCTTCTTTGTACTTGGTAAAAACATTGCAGGTAATGAAAATCTTCTAAAACGAATGAAATCAGAAGGTCATGTTGTAGGAAACCACAGCTGGAGTCATCCCGTTCTTTCACAACTTTCGCTCGAAGATGCTAAAAAGCAAATCACTGATACAGAAGATTTGTTAACTCAAGTTTTAGGATCAAGCTCTAAACTGATGCGTCCACCTTATGGTGCTATCACTGATGATATTCGAAACGGCCTTGATTTAAGCTTCATCATGTGGGATGTGGATAGTTTGGACTGGAAGAGTAAAAATGAGACAGCTATTTTGACAGAGATTCAACGTCAGGTTCGCAATGGTTCTATCATCCTCATGCATGATATCCATGGTCCTTCAGTTAATTCCCTACCAAGTGTCATTGAGTATTTAAAGGGTGAAGGGTATACATTTGTGACCGTTCCTGAATTGCTCAATTCTCGCTTGAAAGCTCACGAGATCTATTACGATCGTGATCAATAATTGTTAAAATCTAAAGGGGCAAGTGTTCTGATAATCAGGATTTTGTTTCTTTAGATTTTCTTCACAATAGAAAGGAAAAACGATGAAATCTTACACACTTAATAATGGAGTTTCAATTCCTGTACTAGGATTTGGAACATGGAAAGCTGAAAATGGAGAGGTGGCCTACCAAGCCGTTTTAGAAGCCTTAAAGGCCGGCTATCGTCATATCGATACTGCAGCTATCTATAAAAATGAGGAAAGTGTTGGTCGTGCTATTCGAGATAGCGGTATTCCAAGACAAGAAATTTTTGTAACGACCAAACTCTGGAATACCAATCACAGCTATGATGAAGCACGCCAAGCATTTGAAGAATCAATGGAAAAACTGGGATTGGATTATCTAGATTTGTACCTTATCCATTGGCCAAATCCAAAACCTTTAAGAGAAAATGACGAATGGAAAACTCGCAATGCTGAAGTCTGGAGAGCGATGGAGGACCTTTACCAAGAAGGCAAAATCAGTGCTATCGGCGTTAGTAATTTCCTTCCCCATCATTTGGATGCCTTGCTTGAGACAGCAAGAGTCATTCCAGCGGTCAATCAGGTACGCTTTGCACCAGGAGTTTATCAAGAGGAAGTGGTTGACTACTGTAGAGAGAAAGGAATTCTCTTAGAGGCTTGGGGACCTTTTGGCCAAGGAGAGTTGTTTGACAAGACAGAAGTCCAAGAAATTGCTGCTAAGCATGGGAAATCAGTGGCTCAAATTGCCTTGGCTTGGAGTTTGGCAGAAGGCTTTTTACCTCTACCTAAGTCAGTGACAGCCTCTCGCATCCAGAGCAATCTTGACTGTTTTGGAATTGAACTCAGCAAAGACGAGCGAGAAATCTTAAAGACAATTTCAGTGACTTCGGGCGCACCTCGTGTGGATGAGATGGATTTTTAGTTTGTAAAATCTATTTATACCGAAATAACAAAGACTAGGAATTTTAAATCCTAGTCTTTTTGTGTATAAAAAATCTAAATTGTTTGTATAATAAAATAATTTTATGGATTGAAATATAGGAACGAATTTAGAAAATATTGGTTTGATAGAACAAATAACACGAATGATAAAATTAAACAAGTAAAATATATACGTAAATATTACATTTTTGTGACAATTCAGATTTTTATGAAAATTTATGATTATTTGCGTTATAATAGGTATACTTTAAAGAAAAAGGAGATTATTTATGAATAGACGACAACGTTTTTCATTAAGGAAATACAAATTTGGTCTTGCTTCAGTTTTATTGGGAACTGCATTGGTTTTTGGAGCAAGTCAAGTCAGTGCCAATGAGCAGAGTACAGGTGAAAATCAAGCACAAACTCAGGAAATTAAGACAGAGCTAAAAGACGATAAACACTCAAACTCTGCGACTGACCAAACCAATACTAATGTGATAGCTCCAGTAGTTGGAGAGAAACAAGAAGCTGAAACTTCTAAAGAGGATGCTAGTAAACAAGAAGCTAAGGTGGAAGCTCCGGTTGATAAAACTGCTGAAGCTCAAGAATCAGGAAAAGATAGCGCAGTTGCAAAAGAAGTAGACCAAGGTGTCGTCCAAAAAGAAACAACAGTCGATACCAGTACAGCGCCTGCTACTGAGAAGGCTTCTAACATAGAGAACAAAGAGGCTCAAGCAACGACAGCTCCTAAAACTACTGGAGAAACAGTAACTACTGAAAAAGAACAAGAAAAAGCTGAGTCTGCAAAACCCAATAGTCTTTCAAGCAATGATATCATCACAGTACCAAAAACTTGGAAGGCTGGTTACAAGGGGACAGGGACCGTTGTTGCCATAATTGATTCTGGGCTTGATTTGAATCATGAGGTTCTTCGAATTTCGGATCCGTCAAAAGCAAAATTTAAAAACAAGGAAGCCATCGAAGCAGCTAAAAAGGCTGCTGGAATCGACTACGGTAAATGGTATAGTGATAAGGTTGTCTATGCCTACGATTACTTTGACGGAACAGATAAAATCAAAGAAGCAGAAAGAACTTCTCATGGGATGCACGTAACAGGGATTGCTGCTGGAAACCCTGATAAAGAAGCACCAAATGGTGAAAAGGTCTATGGTGTTGCGCCAGAAGCCCAAGTCATGTTTATGCGTGTCTTTTCAGATCGCCAAAAAACGACCAGTTCTGCCCTTTATGTAAAGGCGATTGATGACGCAGTTGCCTTAGGAGCAGATGCCATTAATATGAGTTTAGGATCTAGCACTGGTTCTATGGTGGATGCTGGTTCCGATATTGTGGATGCCATCAAACGGGCTCGTGCCAAGGGAGTGTCTGTTCTTATCTCAGCAGGAAATAGCAATACATTCGGAAATGGTTATTCAAAACCGCTAGCCGAAAACCCAGACTATGGCTTGGTTGGAAATCCATCCACTGTTGAAGACTCAATTTCAGTTGCTTCTGTCAACAATAAAACATTGACAACAGCCGTTTTTGAAGTTAAAGGTCTAGAGGGAAATGCCGGCCTTCATAACGGAAAATTTGATTATAATCAACCTGAAGCAGATAAGGACTTTGAAAAAGGAAAAGAGTACGAATACGTCGAAGCAGGGTTAGGTCGTGAAGAAGACTTTGCGAAGTTGGATTTAACTGGGAAACTTGCCCTCATTCAGCGTGGAGCCATGAACTTTTCAGAGAAGATCAAAAATGCACGAAAACACGGTGCAGTTGGTGCTTTGATCTACAATAATGTAGAAGGTGCAAACATCAATATGGCTATTGATGATGAAGCAAAGAAAATTCCTTCAGTATTTATTTCTAAACAGTATGGTGAAGCCTTAAAATCAGGAAACTACAAGATTGTTTTTAATGACAAGATGGATAATCGCCCTTCCGATGTAGCCAATCAGCTATCTGACTTTTCAAGTTGGGGAGTGACTACCGATGGACAATTGAAACCGGACGTGACAGCTCCTGGTGGCAATATCTATTCATCCTTTAATGACAATACCTATGGAAGTATCAGCGGAACCAGTATGGCGGCTCCTCACGTTACGGGTGTTGCAGTTCTGGTTAAGGAATACCTTCAAAAACACCATCCAGAATTGACTCCTGAGCAAGTATCAGAGACTGTCAAGGCCTTGATCATGTCAACTGCAAAACCACATGTTAATAAGGATACAGGCACTTATACCTCTCCTCGTCAGCAAGGCTCTGGGATTGTGGATACTGCTGCTGCAGTTTCAACCGACCTCTATGTAACAGGTGAAAATGGTTATCCAAGCGTGACTTTAGGAAATGTTGGAGATCAATTTACTTTCAAGGTTACTGTACACAACATTTCAGATACTGACCGTACTCTCAAGATGGTAGTGAATACCAATACAGACGAAGTCCAAGATGGAAAATTCACCCTTCGACCTCGAAAACTAACGGAGACAGTCTGGCCTGAAGTGACAGTCAAAGCCCACAGCAGTCAAACAGTCACTGTTAAAGTGGATGCTCGAAAATTTGCTGCTGAACTCAGCAAACAAATGCCAAATGGCTATTTCCTTGAAGGTTTTGTTAGATTTGTAGATCCAGCAGATGATGGGGATATTGTGAGTCTTGCATTTATGGGCTTCCGAGGAGAATTCCAAAATCTCCCTGCTGTCGAAAAACCAATTTACAATCTTGTCCGAGAAGGGAAAAATGGATTTTACACGGAAGTAGACAAAGAAAATCCCGCCGTTAACTACTCTAATGATGCTACCTATCTAGCTACCTTGCAAAATGACCTTCTAGTGTCTAAAGGTCAACGCCAAGGACGCCGAATTACCGTTCTTGGAATCGAACAAAATGCTGAAGGTAAGCATGTTCTTCAGTTGGACGAAAAAGGGAATGTCCGTATTGCCATTTCTCCAAATGATGATGGAAACAAAGACCTAGTTGAATACAAAACGGTTGCTTTGAGAAATCTTGTAAATCTTCGGGCTACAGTTTATGCGGCTACGGATACCAAGCATGAACATCCTATTTGGGAGGGTGATGCAAAGGATCTTCGTAAGAATTATTTTGATGGAGACAGTAGAAATCTGAAGAGTTATATTCTAGATAATACTGCTTGGAGAGGCCAGGATTTTGATGGGAATACTGTTGCAGATGGTTTATATGACTATGTTATTAGTTACACACCAGATGTTCCAGGAGCCAAAGAACAATATACGACCTTTAAGATTCAAATTGATACTCAAAAACCTGTCATCACAAGTGGTTATATTCGCTTTAAAGATGGAAACCAAGAATTCGTAGCTCGCAAACCAAAAGATGTGGGTCAAGGCGGTATCCTTTCAGAAAAAGTCTTCTATATCACACCATTTGACCAGAAAGGGACCATGATTCTATCTGGGAAAGACCAGTCTGGAACTCGTGCGCTTGAGAACACCCATCTGATCAAAGCCAATGCTGATGGTAGTTATACACTTCCTAAGGATGTTGACAAGGCTAATATTTACTATCTTGTTGAGGACTATGCAGGAAATGTAGATTATATCTCACTTGCTGAACTTGTACGCGATCAAAATAGTGGTCGAGTGAAAATTGCCTTGAAGGATGCAAAAACAAACCAAGATATTGATACCCTCTACGTCTATCGAATCAAAAATAGCAAGGGACAATATGTTGATGTTGACAAGACAAAAGCGATTCATTTCTTACAGTTTGGTCATTATACAGCAGAAATTTTCAGTTATGACCGAACAGAATTGAAATTTATCAGTGCCTTGTCCCAAGAGTTTGACTTGACTGAAGAAAATAGTTTCCAAACCATTACCTTCCTAGCAAATCTCTTAGAATATGCACCTGTGTCTGTTTCCTTCAATCAAGCAGTTCCAAAGACGACTACAGTGGTTCTGAAAGGAGAAGATGGGACAAGTATCACTCTTCCTGCTGAAAAATACGGTCAATACGCCTTTGGTAAGAAAGTTGCTACAGGTCGTTATACTGTACAAGTCACCTTGCCAACTGGATATGAACTCCTTGAAGATCTCGTTTCCTTGCTCGTGAAGCCAGGTCGAAATAATGCTTTGCGTCTATCTGTTGTGTCTAAGTTGGCCTTGATTGCTGCGGTAAATCAACAAAAAGAACTGGTAGAAACGTCTCGTTACTTTAATAGTAGTGCAGATAAGAGAAAAGCTTATGACCAAGCTTTCCAAGTGGCACAGTCAGCCTTGTCAAGCAAGTTGAAGCAAGAATTGATTGATGGTGTTCTTGCTAGTCTTGAAGTTGCTGGTAAGGCTTTGGATGGAAAAGATTCGAACGTTACAGCCTTGAAAGAAGCTATGAAAGCTTACTATGCAACGACTAAAACTGGACGATATGCTAATGCTAAGGAAAAAGTACGTCGAGCTTATGATCGTGCCTTCCAAGAAATCGCCTTACTAGCTGTGGATCCTAAAGTTAAACAGGATCAAATTGACCAATCTCTCATTGCCCTAGCAACAGCTAAAAGCAAACTAAATGGCAAAGCTACTGACTTCTCTAGTCTGAAGAAACTGGTCAAAGATGAACGCCTTTTCCAAGAAAAGAACGCGAGATTTATCTATGCAGACAAGAAAGAAAAAGCAGCTTATCTCCTAACCTTTAAAGAGGCACAGGAACTCCTTAAAGATCCAGGAGCGAGCCAAGAAGATGTCAAAGATGCCATTACAGCATTGAAACAAGCCAAGAGAAATCTACATGGCAAAAAACCAAAAGCAAGAAGACATCCTTAAACAGGACTTTCTGAAGCTTTACTATTAAATGAGTCTGGAACTTTGTTTTCAGACTCATTTTTGGTTTACACTGGCTAGAAAATCTGCTATAATACTAGCTAGGAAAGAAAGTCTTATGGCGTTCTTCAGCGAGCTTGGGATAGTGGGAGCCAAGTAGGACAAGGTAAGAAACTGGCGCTTTCTGTCGTATTTTTATAAACAATGAAGTAATAAATTAGGGTGGAACCGCGTTTCAGACGCCCCTAGTCGCAAGGCTTGGGTGTTGAAATTCGGTTCTTTTTGAATTTCGTCTAATGCCTAAGTAGAAAGGAGCATAATGCTTAAAGGATCTTGTTTATGCAAAGCAGTGACCTACACTTTAGATGAGGAATTGTCGGAATTAGTTTTTTGCCACTGCTCATTCTGTCGGAAAGCAACTGCGTCTGCCTATACAGTGAATGCCAAAGTTAGCAGTAAAAACCTAGTATTGCATGGAAAAGAACAGTTGGTTACCTATAGTTCATCTCCAGGAAAACAACGCTATTACTGTCAGAACTGTCATAGTCAAATTTTCACTGCTCAAGAAAATATACCAGAAGTCTGTGCTTTGAAACTAGGTACAATAGACGAATGCGATCAGAATTTACAAACGGTTCCCAAACGTCATATTTTTCAGGACCCAGCTTTTTCTTGGTTGCTTGATGAATAAATCTAAAAAGATAATATAAATTAAAGGAGTATTCAATGTCTAAGAAATTAACATTTCAAGAAATTATTTTGACTTTGCAACAATTTTGGAATGACCAAGGTTGTATGCTTATGCAGGCTTATGATAATGAGAAAGGTGCGGGAACGATGAGTCCTTACACTTTCCTTCGTGCTATTGGGCCTGAGCCATGGAATGCGGCTTATGTAGAGCCATCACGTCGTCCTGCTGACGGTCGTTACGGGGAAAACCCTAATCGTCTCTACCAACACCACCAATTCCAAGTGGTTATGAAGCCTTCTCCATCAAACATCCAAGAACTTTACCTTGAGTCTTTGGAAAAATTGGGTATCAATCCTTTGGAACACGATATCCGTTTCGTCGAGGACAACTGGGAAAATCCTTCAACTGGTTCAGCTGGTCTTGGATGGGAAGTTTGGCTTGATGGGATGGAAATCACTCAGTTCACATATTTCCAACAAGTTGGTGGATTGGCAACTGGCCCTGTGACTGCGGAAGTTACCTATGGTTTGGAACGCTTGGCTTCTTACATTCAAGAAGTTGATTCTGTCTATGATATCGAGTGGGCCGATGGTGTAAAATACGGAGAAATCTTCATCCAGCCTGAGTACGAGCACTCAAAATATTCGTTTGAAATTTCGGACCAAGAAATGTTGCTGGAAAACTTTGATAAGTTTGAAAAAGAAGCTGGTCGTGCCTTGGAAGAAGGCTTGGTTCACCCTGCCTATGACTATGTTCTCAAATGTTCACATACCTTTAACCTGCTGGATGCGCGTGGTGCCGTATCTGTAACTGAGCGTGCGGGCTATATCGCTCGTATTCGTAACTTGGCCCGTGTCGTAGCTAAAACCTTTGTTGCGGAACGCAAACGCCTAGGCTACCCACTTTTAGATGAAGCAACACGAGCTAAACTTTTAGCAGAAGACGCAGAATAGTGAGTAATACTGTGCTCTAAGATCGTTAGAGGCAAGTCAAAGACTTGCTAGAGGGATATGCACCGCTGTACTGTTATGTGGGGATTTTTGAAACCTTAGGTTCAAAAATCAGTCAGCTAAATCCACTTTGATGAGACTGTTGGAAATCTTGATCAATTTTGCATTAGATTTCCATACAGACTCACAAAGTTAGTTAGCGACGTCCCCAGTACCTAAGGTGCATATCAAAAAAGATTGAAGAAGATGTAAAGGAAAAAACATGACAAAAAACTTATTAGTAGAACTCGGTCTTGAAGAGTTACCAGCCTACGTAGTAACTCCAAGCGAAAGACAACTAGGTGAAAAAATGGCAGCCTTCCTCAAAGAAAATCGTCTTTCCTTTGAAGCCATTCAAACTTTCTCAACACCACGTCGTTTGGCTGTTCGTGTGACTGGTCTTGCAGACAAACAGTCTGATTTAACAGAAGATTTCAAGGGACCAGCAAAGAAAATTGCCTTGGATAGTGATGGGAACTTCACCAAAGCAGCCCAAGGATTTGTCCGTGGAAAAGGCTTGACAGTTGAAGATATTGAATTCCGCGAAATCAAGGGTGAAGAATATGTCTATGTTACCAAGGAAGAAGTGGGTAAACCAGTTGAAGCCATTGTTCCTGGTGTTGTAGATGTCTTGAAGTCCTTGACTTTCCCTGTCAGTATGCACTGGGCTAATAACACCTTTGAATACATCCGCCCTGTTCACACTTTAACTGTTCTTTTAGATGAAGAAGAGTTTGATTTGGATTTCCTTGATATCAAGGGAGATCGTGTGAGCCGTGGTCATCGTTTCTTGGGACAAGAAACTAAGATTCAGTCAGCATTTAGCTACGAAGAAGACCTTCGTAAGCAGTTTGTAATCGCGGATCCACGTGAACGTGAGCAAATAATTGTTGACCAAATCAAGGCAATCGAAGCTGAACATGGTGTACGTATTGAAATTGATGCTGACTTGCTGAATGAAGTCTTGAACTTGGTTGAATACCCAACTGCCTTCATGGGAAGTTTTGACGCCAAATACCTTGAAGTTCCAGAAGAAGTCTTGGTGACTTCAATGAAAGAGCACCAACGCTACTTTGTTGTTCGTGATCAAGACGGTAAACTCTTGCCAAACTTCATTTCAGTCCGTAACGGAAATGCAGAGCATTTGGGAAATGTCATCAAGGGCAATGAAAAAGTCTTGGTTGCCCGCTTGGAAGACGGAGAATTCTTCTGGCGTGAAGACCAAAAATTGGTCATCTCAGACCTTGTTGAAAAATTGAACCATGTGACCTTCCACGAAAAGATTGGTTCTCTTCGTGAACACATGATTCGTACTGGTCAGATAGCCACTCTCTTGGCAGAAAAAGCTGGTTTATCAATGGATGAAACTCTTGACCTTGCTCGTGCAGCAGCTATTTACAAGTTTGACTTGTTGACGGGGATGGTTGGTGAGTTTGATGAACTCCAAGGGATTATGGGTGAAAAATATGCCCTTCTTGCTGGGGAAACTCCAGCAGTCGCAGCAGCCATTCGTGAACACTACATGCCGACATCAGCTGACGGAGCTCTTCCAGAGAGCAAGGTGGGAGCCATTCTAGCCATAGCAGACAAATTGGATACGATTTTGAGTTTCTTCTCAGTTGCCTTGATTCCATCAGGTTCTAATGACCCTTACGCTCTTCGTCGTGCGACGCAAGGTGTTGTTCGTATCTTGGATGCCTTTGGTTGGCACATTGCTATGGATGAGCTGATTGATAGTCTTTATACGTTGAAATTCGACAGCTTAACTTATGAAAATAAAGCAGAAGTTATGGACTTTATCAAGGCTCGTGTTGATAAGATGATGGGTTCTACTCCAAAAGACATTAAGGAAGCAGTCCTTGCAAGTTCGAACTTCGTTGTGGCAGATATGTTGGAAGCAGCAAGTGCTCTTGTAGAAGCAAGCAAGAAAGAAGGCTTCAAACCATCTGTCGAATCCCTCTCTCGCGCCTTTAACTTGGCTGAAAAAGCCGAAGGAACTGATACTGTTGATCATGCTCTCTTTGAGAATGAAGAAGAGAAAGCCTTGGCAGAAGCCGTAGAATCACTTGTTTTGTCAGGAACTGCAAGTCAGCAATTAGAACAACTCTTTGCGCTTAGCCCAGTAATTGATGCTTTCTTTGAAAATACCATGGTAATGGCTGAAGACCAGGCTGTCCGACAAAATCGCTTGGCAATCTTATCGCAACTAACCAAGAAAGCAGCTAAACTCGCTCGTTTTAACCAAATCAATACTAAATAAACTCAGTCGAACGGACTGTATCTTATCACAAAGGAGAAGAAATGGATCCGAAAAAAATCGCTCGTATTAACGAGCTTGCTAAAAAGAAAAAAACAGAAGGTTTAACTTCTGCTGAAAAAGTGGAACAAGCTAAACTTCGTGAGGAGTACATCGAAGGCTATCGTCGTTCTGTTCGTCACCACATTGAAGGAATTAAAATTGTGGATGAGGAAGGAAATGACGTCACACCAGAAAAACTACGTCAGGTACAACGTGAAAAAGGTTTGCATGGGCGTAGTTTAGATGATCCCAACTCATAAAATGAAAGGGGTTTGTAGATGATTTACAAGCCCCTTTTCTTTTTCAATAAAAAAGAAGGAACCATTTGGCTCCTTTTTGGTTTCTTAGTTGCTTGCACCAGAAGTAGCGTCAGCGTCACCACCGTGGCCTCCAGCATCACCTGAATCAGAAGCACCAGAAGTAGCATCGGCGTCTCCATGACCTCCAGCAGCAGGGGCAAATGGTCCGCTACCACCCACCAAACGTTGACCAGTCTCTTTTAGGTACCAGTCAAGCCATGGTTGGAAGTTAAAGACAATTTCATTGATACCAGCGTATGATCCATCAGGATAGTACATTGCTTGGTAGTTGTGTGTGTTGATGACACCTGCAGGAGAACCTGGAACGATCGTACGGACGTATTCTTGGTTTCCGTTGCGAAGTGTTCCGATAACCCACTCTACATTCTTCATACGTGCTGGTGGAAGAGAACCATGAACAGTCGACATACGGCTACCTGATTGAGGTGGTACACGTTTAGCAAACATGGTGTCTGGATCTTGGTGAGCGTTGTTGTAGTAGAGGAATTGGTTGTTGTCGTCAGCGTATGTCAATTCAAATGGCATAGCTTTCAAGAACATATCGATTTGGTTAACTGTAAGGATACCGTGGTCCAGTTTGACATAGGTATCACCAGAAACAGCTCCAGTGATTGCTGCAACTTTTTCTACCCATTCTGGATCGTCAGGATCAACTTCAGTAATGGTTGTAGCAATTGGTTTTCCACAATCCAAGTCTTCTGGTTCGATTGGTTTTGGTTTTTTCAATTTCGAAACGACTCCTACGTATTTAACAAAGTTATCTAAGCAAGTTTCAAGGAATTTAACAGTTCCTTCGTTGGTGATGTTTCCATTGTTATCAAAAGCTTCTTTGGCTTTACCAAGAAGGAATTCGTTACCTGGAAGCGTGTAGGCATTAACACCTGGAGCATCAAGGATTTTACGAAGGTGAACTTGGGCACGTGATGTTCCTTGGTCATAGTATGATGCTCCCACAATCATAACAGGTTTGTTTTCAAATGGATGAACTTCGTATGAAAGCCATTCGAGTACAGATTTGAGTGAAGCTGAGATAGTGTGGTTGTGCTCAGGAGTAGCGATAATGACACCATCAGCACGTGTAATCTTGTTATACAAGAAACGCAATTGGAAGCTTTCGTCCCATTTTTCGTCTTGGTTAAACATTGGAACTTCGTCAATTTCAAGGACTTCTAATTCAAATTTGAATTTGAAATTGCGACGAATAAATTCCAAGAGTTTGCGGTTATATGATTGATCGTAGTTTGATCCAACAAGTCCAACAAATTTCATTCTTTCGGTCTCCTATCTTACAAATTTTCCCAGTCAAATTCTTCAGCATCTTTGCGAAGCAATTCTTGTGCATTGCGCAATTTTTCAGTAATTTTCACAAAGATACGGAAGTCATCAAAGATGGCATCCAATTTCTTGATGACGTCAAGGTCAACCAAGTCGCCACTTGGGTTAAATGCTTGAAGAGAGTGTGAGAGCAAGAATTCATCTGGAAGAACATTTGCCTTGATTTCAGGAGCATTCAAGATTTGACGAAGTTGCAATTGGGCACGAGATGAACCAAGTGTACCGTAAGAAGCACCAGTGATCATGATTGGTTTGTTCAAAAGTGGGTAGATACCGTAAGATAGCCAAGCAAGAGCGCTCATCAAAACTGCAGGGATAGAGTGGTCGTACTCAGGAGTACCGATAATGACACCATCAGATGCTTCAATTTTAGCAGCAATTTCAAGAATTTCAGCAGGAAGAAGTTTATCTGCTGGTTTGTTGAAAACAGGAATGTCCTTAATTTCAACGAGTTCAATTTCAGCTTTATCTGCAAAGTGTTTTTGCATGTATTGGAGCAATTGGCGGTTTGTAGAACGTTTAGAGTTCGTTCCAACAATGGCAATAAGTTTTAGCATGAGATTTCCTTTCTCTTTTTACATAATACAATTTTGAAGGCCTGAAGAACATGCAAGGCGTCCCTCTTTGTCGATGAGGATGGCTTCAATTCCATCTATACTTTCGACTTGCCAGAGGATAGAAGCGCTTCGTTCTCCGAAAAGGCGCGTTGTCCATACCTCACCATCAACGGATTTATCAGAGATAATCGTTAGGCTAGCGAGATCGGTTTCGACAGGAAATCCTGTCTCACTATCAAAGATATGGTGATAGTCTTTTCCATCTACTGTCAGGTGGCGTTCATAGATACCTGAAGTGACAACGGATTTGTTAGAAGCAGGAATGGTTAGGAGATGATTGCCACGAGGATTTCGCGGATCTTGAATCCCAATCTGCCAGGCTTTCCCTTCTTTGGCTTGGTTGTTCCCGATGGTGAGGATATTTCCTCCGAGATTGATCAGGGCAGAGGTGACACCGTGTTCTTTCAAATACTGGGCAACCTTATCTGCACTATAGCCCTTGGCTAAACAACCTAAATCAAGCTTCATTCCTTTCTTCTCTAAAAAGACAGTAGAGCTAGTCGGATCCAACTTGATAAAATGCGGGTCAACTAGAGATAAGACAGCTTCGATTTCTTTAGAGTCTGGAAGCCGTGCATCTGCAAATCCGATTCGCCAGGTTTGAATCAAGGGGCCAATGCTGATGTTTAGATGGCTAGATGGAGCTAGACTATGATCAAGTCCAAGAGCAATCAGCTCAAATAGGTCAGGATGAACCTTAACAGGTGCGATTCCAGCCTGGTAGTTGATTTCCATTAGTTCGGATTCTTGACTATTGGCGTTGAAGCGGTATTCGAGCTCCTTGAGCAAATCAAAGGCTCCTTGAAGTAGGCAATCAGCCTGTTCATCTACTAATGAAATCGTGATAGTTGTTCCCATTAGCCGTTCAGAACGTGAATGAAGAGGCAAGCTACCAGCTCCTTTCTCTTTATAGGAAATCATTCAATATAAGGTCGTTAAAGAAAAATTAAACCCCTTACATTTTCTTTCCATGTATCTAGCATATCATAAAGTCAGCGTTTTCACAAATGAATTTTGACAAAAAGTCAAGAAATATGCTCAAAATTAATATGAAAACGATAGAAAAATTGGATTTATCAATGTTAAGTGTATTTTTTTCTGAAAAAAAGAGAATTCTGAGCAAATGCCTTGTAAACGCTAACAGTAAATGATATACTAGAAAGGTAAATCAAAAATTAAAGGTAGGAATTTTTCTATGAGTAAAATCGTTGTAGTTGGTGCTAACCACGCTGGTACAGCTTGTATTAATACCATGTTGGACAACTTCGGTCATGAGAACGAAATCGTAGTATTTGATCAAAACTCAAATATTTCATTCCTTGGTTGTGGAATGGCGCTTTGGATCGGGGAACAAATTGACGGCCCAGAAGGTCTCTTCTACTCTGATAAAGAAAAATTGGAAGCAAAAGGTGCTAAAGTTTACATGAACTCACCAGTTCTTTCAATTGACTACGATAACAAAGTTGTGACTGCAGAAGTTGAAGGAAAAGAGCACAAAGAGTCTTATGATAAATTGATCTTTGCAACTGGTTCAACTCCAATCTTGCCTCCAATCGAAGGTGTTGAAATCGTTAAGGGCAACCGCGAATTCAAAGCGACTCTTGAAAATGTACAATTTGTTAAATTGTACCAAAACGCTGAAGAAGTTATTGAAAAACTTGAAGACAAGAGCAAACACCTTGAGCGCATTGCCGTTGTTGGTGGTGGTTACATCGGTGTTGAACTTGCAGAAGCCTTTGAGCGTCTTGGAAAAGAAGTGGTACTTGTCGATATCGTAGACACAGTCTTGAACGGCTACTATGATAAAGACTTCACTCAAATGATGGCGAAGAACTTGGAAGACCACAACATCCGCTTGGCTCTTGGTCAAACAGTTAAAGCCATCCAAGGTGATGGAAAAGTTGAACGCTTGGTAACAGACAAAGAAACATTTGATGTAGATATGGTGGTTCTTGCTGTTGGCTTCCGTCCAAACACAGCTCTTGCTGATGGTAAGATTGAACTCTTCCGTAACGGTGCCTTCCTTGTAGATAAGAAACAAGAAACATCTATCCCAGGTGTATACGCTGTTGGTGACTGTGCAACTGTTTATGACAATGCTCGTAAAGACACTAGCTACATCGCTCTTGCATCTAACGCTGTACGTACTGGTATCGTTGGTGCTTACAATGCTTGTGGACATGAATTGGAAGGAATTGGTGTACAAGGATCAAACGGTATTTCTATCTACGGTCTTCACATGGTTTCGACTGGTTTGACTCTTGAAAAAGCCAAAGCTGCAGGCTATAATGCAACTGAAACTGGCTTTAACGATCTTCAAAAACCAGAATTTATCAAACATGACAACCACGAAGTTGCCATCAAGATTGTTTTTGATAAAGACAGCCGCGAAATCCTTGGTGCACAAATGGTTTCACATGATGCAGCTATCAGTATGGGAATCCACATGTTCTCACTTGCTATCCAAGAGCATGTAACAATCGATAAATTGGCCTTGACAGATCTCTTCTTCTTGCCACACTTTAACAAACCATACAATTACATTACAATGGCTGCACTTACAGCTGAAAAATAAAAATTGACGAGCTATCTGGCCTTAGGTTAAGGTCAGATAGTTTTTTAGTTATACTCTTCGAAAATCAAATTCAAACCACGTCAGCTTCGCCTTACCGTATATATGTTACTGACTTCGTCAGTTCTATCTACAACCTCAAAGCAGTGCTTTGAGCAACCTGCGGCTAGCTTCCTAGTTTGCTCTTTGATTTTCATTGAGTATCAATCTGTACCCATACAATTATCCTTTTTTTATCTTGTACTTCATTCTAATATGGCTTAAAATGAAATGGTAGCTACCAATACAAATGATGAGGATTAAGAAATGACTGAAAATCGTTATGAACTAAATAAAAACTTGGCACAGATGCTCAAAGGTGGGGTTATCATGGACGTTCAAAACCCTGAACAGGCTCGTATCGCAGAGGCTGCTGGTGCGGCTGCTGTGATGGCCTTGGAACGGATTCCAGCTGATATTCGTGCAGCTGGTGGGGTTTCCCGTATGAGCGATCCAAAGATGATTAAGGAAATCCAAGAAGCGGTCAGCATTCCAGTGATGGCCAAGGTCAGAATCGGGCATTTTGTTGAAGCTCAGATTTTAGAGGCTATTGAGATTGACTATATCGATGAGAGTGAAGTGCTGTCTCCAGCAGACGATCGTTTCCATGTAGATAAGAAGGAATTTCAAGTTCCTTTTGTCTGTGGAGCTAAGGACTTGGGTGAAGCCTTGCGTCGTATCGCTGAAGGAGCTTCTATGATTCGCACAAAAGGAGAACCGGGGACAGGAGATATTGTTCAAGCCGTTCGCCATATGCGTATGATGAATCAGGAAATTCGCCGTATTCAAAATCTCCGTGAGGATGAACTTTATGTGGCTGCCAAGGACTTGCAAGTCCCTGTTGAATTGGTCCAATACGTCCATGAACATGGAAAATTACCAGTTGTAAACTTCGCAGCTGGAGGTGTGGCAACGCCAGCAGATGCTGCGCTGATGATGCAATTGGGGGCAGAGGGCGTCTTTGTCGGTTCAGGTATTTTCAAGTCAGGCGATCCTGTTAAACGAGCAAGTGCTATTGTTAAAGCTGTAACCAATTATCAAAATCCTCAAATTCTAGCTCAAATCTCTGAAGATCTAGGGGAAGCCATGGTTGGAATTAATGAGAATGAAATCCAAATTCTCATGGCTGAGCGAGGAAAATAGATGAAAATCGGAATATTAGCCTTGCAAGGTGCCTTTGCAGAGCATGAAAAAGTGCTAGATAAACTAGGAGTCGCTAGTGTCCAAATCAGAAATTTAGATGATTTTCAGAAACATCAGAGTGACTTGGCGGGTTTGATATTACCTGGTGGGGAGTCTACAACCATGGGCAAGCTCTTGCGTGACCAGAACATGCTGCTTCCCATCCGAGAAGCTATTTTATCTGGACTCCCAGTCTTTGGAACCTGCGCCGGTTTGATTTTGCTGGCTAAGGAAATCACTTCTCAGGAAGAAAGTCATCTTGGAACCATGGATATAGTGGTTGAGCGCAATGCTTATGGACGCCAACTAGGAAGCTTCTATACAGAGGCAGAATGTAAGGGAGTCGGTCAGATTCCCATGACTTTTATCCGTGGACCGATTATCAGCAGTGTTGGAGAGGGTGTAGAAATTCTAGCAACAGTTGATGATCAAATCGTTGCTGCGCAAGAACAGAATATGCTGGTAACCTCTTTTCATCCAGAATTGACAGATGATGTTCGCTTGCACCAGTATTTTATCAATATGTGTAAAGAAAAAAGTTGAGAAAAGATTCTCAACTTTTTTACATGTAATAAACAATCGCGATATATTGGAGTGCAGATGCTGCTAGGATAAAGAGATGCCAAATCATGTGGAAATAAGGTTTTTTCTTAGCGTAAAATCCAGCTCCAACTGTATAACAGAGTCCGCCAGTTACCATGAGACTCCAGAAAATTGGTGTTGTTTGACTGATAATGGCAGGAATGATAGCCAGAACCAACCAGCCCATGATCAGGTAAAGGGCAAGGCTGAATTTCTCATTGACCTTTTTAGCAAAGATTTTATAAAGGATGCCAAAGATGGTCGTTCCCCACTGAATGGCAATGATCAGATAGCCAAACCAGTTATTCATCAAAGTCAATACAACCGGCGTATAAGAGCCTGCGATAGCCACGTAAATCATAGAATGGTCGATGATTCGCAAGACGTATTTGTGGGTCGAACCGTAGGCCATAGAGTGGTAAATGGTTGATGAGAGGAACATGAGAAAGAGACTGATAACAAAGATAGAAACGCCAAAAGATGATAAAAATCCGTGTGCTTCATAACTATAGGTGGATGAAATGGGGAGTAGGATGAGCATGATAACCGCACCCACAGCATGGGTCACGCTATTGGCAATCTCCTCTCCAAAACTGAGTTTTTTACTGAGTTTTAAACTGGTATTCATTGGATTTCCTCCTCTTCTTTGATAAGGATTAAGTCTAGAGTTTGATGATAGAGTTTAACCGTTTGACAGCTGGTTTGGATAATAGGATTATCTGGATCAATCCCATGGTTCATGTAGTCCACAAAAGCATCGTAGAGCTGGTCTGAACTGGCTTGAGTTTGTAGAGTATTCAGTGTCTGAGCGATTTCTTGGATCGAAAAGACAGACTTTAGAGTGGTGATGGCAATCAAACGGGCAATCTGTTTGCGTTGGTATTTTTTCTTGTCAGGCTTTGTCAGGTAACCGTGTTTGACATAGTTATTGACCATGGATGCGGTCAGGCCCTTTTCTTTATCTGGAGAAATAGGGGCACAGACTTGATTGACATAAAGCAAAACCTGATCCAGATAGAGGTCAATGTTTGGAATGTCTTCCCATTTTGGGTAGGAAAAGTTAGAATTCATTTCCAACTCCTTTCCATCTAGTTTTGATAACTAGATTATAAAATAATAAAAAACAAAAGTCAAGTTTCAACTGCTTGTAGAAAGCTTTAAATTATGCTATGATGAGAGAAAATAGTTAGAAATGAGGGGAAAAGATGGAGATTCGTTTAGCTTTTCCAAATGAAGTAGATGCGATTATGCAGGTGATGGAGAATGCTAAAAAGTGCTTAGCCAAGTCTGGTAGCGACCAGTGGCAAAATGGCTATCCAAATGCCGATATCATTATCGATGATATCATCTCAGGTCAAGCCTATGTGGCCTTGGAAGAAGGAGAACTACTAGCCTATGCTGCTGTGACCAAGAGTCCAGAGAAATCCTATGAAGGCATTTATGAAGGAAGTTGGCAGGGGGGAGAATCAGAATATCTGGTCTTTCACCGTATCGCTGTGGCAGCAGATGTCCAAGGACAAGGAGTTGCTCAGACTTTCCTAGAAGGCTTGATTGAAGGTTTTGATTATCTAGATTTTCGTTCAGATACGCATGCAGAAAACAAGGTTATGCAGCATATCTTTGAAAAGCTAGGCTTTCAACAGGTTGGTAAGGTTCCAGTTGATGGGGAACGTTTGGCCTATCAGAAATTAAAAAAATGAAGCAGAATAAGTACGCAAAAATGCTCTACCCGTCGCCAATTGGAACCTTATTCTTAGTTGCTGACGAGCAATATCTGTATGGAATTTGGGTACAGGACCAAATTCATTTTGAGAGAGGATTAGGGGATGAAACGATAGAAGAAGTTGTTAGCCATCCTGTCCTAGACCAGGTTATTTCCTATTTGGATACTTACTTTGATGGATGTGCTCAAGATTTGTCTTCCTTGCCTCTGGCTCCCATTGGAACGGATTTTGAAAAGCGGGTCTGGGCTTACTTACAGGCCATTCCTTATGGTCAAACAGTAACTTACGGACAAATAGCTCAAGACTTGCAAGTGGCTTCTGCCCAAGCGATTGGTGGAGCAGTGGGGCGCAATCCTTGGTCCATACTTGTTCCCTGTCATCGGGTGCTGGGGTCAGGCAATCGCTTGACAGGCTATGCATCTGGAGTCGAAAAGAAAGCCTGGCTCTTGCAACATGAAGGTGCAGCATTTCAAGAAAATAAAAAATAGAAAGAAAAGAAGATGTTAGAATTTATCGAATACCCAAAATGTTCAACTTGTAAGAAAGCAAAAAATGAATTAGATCAACTTGGACTGGAATACCAAGATGTCCACATCGTAGAAGAAACACCAAGTGAAGACGTGATTTTAAACTGGTTGGAAACTTCCGGTTTTGAAGTGAAACAATTTTTCAATACCAGCGGGATCAAATATCGTGAACTGGGCTTGAAAGATAAGGTGGGAAGTTTGTCAAAACAAGAAGCAGCCAAGCTTCTAGCGAGTGATGGTATGTTATTGAAACGTCCAATTTTGGTGGAGAATGGTGCTGTTAAACAAATCGGCTATAGAAAACCCTATGAGGACTTAGGTTTGAGATAGTTTTTATTTATCTCCTTGATAGGTAAAATATATAGCATCCCTGTTTTAAAGTGTGATAAACTAGAAGATAGACAAAGTCTGAGCAGCCCGTAGCAAATAATTTGCTTGCGAGCAGAAGTATGATAGAATGAATCATTATCAGGAGAGGATATTTTTATGACTGTTATAACATTTTTAGCATCAGATTGGTACCAAAGTTTGATGCAACTCATTCCGGATGGTAAGCTCTTTAGTTTGCGTTCGGTCTTTGATGGAATTCCAAGGATTGTCCAACAACTGCCTACAACCTTGATGTTGACGCTTGGAGGTGCACTCTTTGGTTTGCTACTTGCCCTAATTTTTGCCATTGTTAAGATCAATCGTGTTAAGATTCTATATCCCTTGCAGGCCTTTTTCGTCAGTTTCTTAAAAGGTACCCCAATCCTAGTTCAACTTATGTTGACCTACTACGGAATACCTTTAGCGCTGAAAGCTATCAACCAACAATGGGGAACTGGTCTCAATATCAATGCGATTCCAGCGGCGCTTTTTGCGATTGTGGCCTTTGCTTTTAATGAGGCGGCTTATGCAAGTGAAACGATTCGTGCGGCCATCCTTTCTGTTAATCCCGGTGAAATTGAGGCGGCACGCAGTTTGGGTATGACGCGAGCTCAAGTTTACCGTCGCGTGATTATTCCAAATGCGGCCGTTGTGGCGACTCCAACCTTGATTAATTCCCTCATCGGTTTGACCAAGGGAACTTCTCTAGCCTTTAGCGCAGGTGTTGTGGAGGTCTTTGCCCAAGCTCAGATTTTAGGTGGAGCTGATTACCGCTATTTTGAGCGCTTTATCTCTGTTGCCCTTGTTTATTGGGTGGTCAATATCGGAATTGAAAGCCTCGGCCGTTTCATCGAGAGAAAAATGGCTATCTCAGCGCCGGATACAGTATCTACAGATGTGAAAGGAGACCTTCGTTAATGATTAAGATTTCGAATTTAAGCAAATCCTTTTCAGGACAGACAGTCTTGAATCATCTGAACTTGGATATCCAAAAAGGTGAGGTAGTGGCTTTGATTGGTTCATCTGGAGCTGGGAAATCAACCTTTCTTCGTAGTTTGAACTACCTTGAAACTCCAGATAGTGGAACGATTCAGATTGACAATTTTAAAGTTGATTTTTCTCAGATTAGCCAAGAAGAAATCCTAACCCTTCGTCGCAAGTTGTCCATGGTTTTCCAACAGTTTAATTTGTTTGAACGCCGAACTGCTCTTGACAATGTCAAGGAAGGTTTGGTTGTCGTTAAAAAATTATCGGACGAGGAAGCAACAAAAATCGCTAAGGAAGAGTTGGCCAAGGTTGGTCTTTCTGACCGTGAAAACCATTATCCTCGCCACTTATCAGGTGGACAGAAGCAACGGGTTGCCCTCGCGCGTGCGCTTGCTATGAAACCAGATGTCTTGCTCTTGGACGAACCAACGTCGGCACTGGACCCAGAGTTGGTCGGTGAAGTAGAAAAGTCTATTGCAGACGCTGCCAAGTCAGGTCAGACCATGATTTTGGTCAGTCACGATATGTCTTTTGTAGCCCAAGTGGCAGACAAGGTTCTATTCCTAGATAAAGGGAAAATCATCGAGTCTGGTACACCGGATGAAATCATCAATCATCCGAAAGAAGAACGAACAAAAGAATTCTTCGCTAGTTACAAACGGACTTATATTTGATATAATAGAAAAAAGGAAAACTCAGTTAGTTGGACTAGCTGAGTTTACTCTTTAAAAAAGATAGAAACGAGAGAGATCATGCTACTGCATCTATTTTCTTTGTATTTCGAGAGTTTGATCTTAACGGCCATCCTTGTCGTGATTTTTCTGGGGATTTGGATTGGGTTGAGAGCCATGTCTGGTGTGGACAAGACAGCCAAAGCTCGCCAAGCTCATCTCTATGATATGATTATGATTGGAGTTTTGGTCGTTCCGGTGTTATCCTTTGCCGTCATGAGTTTGCTCTTGGTTTTCAAGGCATAATCCTTGCGTGACTAGCAAGAATGAGTTAGAATAAAGATAGTTACAACAAGAAAGAAGGAATTGAAATGTACGATACGATTATTGTCGGTGCTGGACCTGCGGGAATGACCGCTGCCTTATATGCTGCTCGAAGCAATCTGAAAGTGGCTTTGATTGAAGGTGGTCTGCCAGGCGGGCAAATGAATAACACATCTGATATTGAAAACTATCCAGGTTATGCTAATATCAGTGGACCTGAATTGGCTGAAAAGATGTTTGAACCACTTGAAAACCTTGGAGTGGAGCATCTTTATGGTTACGTTGAAAATATTGAAGACCAGGGTGACTTTAAGAAGGTAATCACTGATGATCAAGTTTACGAAACCCGTACTGTCATTGTAGCAACTGGTTCTAAACACCGTCTTTTGGGAGTTCCCGGAGAAGAAGAACTGAACAGTCGAGGTGTTTCTTACTGTGCGGTCTGTGATGGAGCTTTCTTCCGTGATCAAGACTTGCTCGTAGTTGGTGGTGGAGATTCAGCGGTAGAAGAAGCCCTCTTCTTGACACGCTTTGCCAAGACTGTCACTATTGTTCACCGTCGCGATGAACTTCGTGCCCAAAAGGTTTTGCAAGACCGTGCCTTTGCAAATGAAAAAGTCAACTTTATCTGGGACTCTGTAGTTAAGGAAATTAAAGGTGAAAATCGAGTAGAATCTGTCGTATTTGAAAATGTGAAAACAGGTCAAGTAACAGAGCAAGCCTTCGGAGGTGTCTTTATCTATGTCGGTTTGGATCCTGTTAGCGATTTTGTTAAAGAATTGAACATTCAAGACCAGGCAGGCTGGATCCTAACAGACAATAACATGAAAACTAGCGTTGATGGTATATTTGCGGTTGGAGATGTTCGCCAAAAAGATCTTCGCCAAGTAACAACAGCAGTTGGAGATGGGGCTATCGCTGGTCAAGAAGCCTATAAATTTATCACAGAACATAGTTAAGCAAAAAGTTTCCAATCACTTGATTGGAAACTTTTTTATAGTCTGTTTCGGAAAACTTCGTACATGAGAATGGCTGCTGCAACACTGGCATTGAGGCTTTGAACATGACCGTTCATCGGAATGGTTATCATTTCATCAACCTGTTTTTTGATGTTGCTGGAGATGCCTTTTCCTTCATTTCCGATGATGAGGGCAATTTTCCCTTTTGTATTCCACTTGTGGCAAGGAGTACCGTTCATATCCGTTCCAAAGGTCCAGAAGCCTTCAGCCTTGAGTTTGTCTAGGGTTTGACTGAGGTTGGTAACTCGCGCAATCGGTACATGCTCAATAGCACCTGTGGCCGTTTTGGCAACGACAGGAGTCACTCCGACAGCACGGTGCTTGGGAATGATGACACCTGAAACATTGGTCGCATCAGCAGTCCTTAAGATAGAGCCTAAGTTGTGAGGGTCAGTTAGACCATCCAGAATCAACAGAAGTGGATTTTCTTCTTGTCGTGTTTTGACAAGGATGTGATCCAGCTCGCTATAGGCAAATTCGGACACTCGTAGAACAAAACCTTGGTGGACAGCGCCTTCGGTCATTTCAGACAGGGATTTTTTTGAGATCCAAGAGATGGAGACCTTTTTCTCAGCAGCCAGTTCCTTGACTTTCTCAACATTCTTACCTCGGAGATCATCTTGGAGGTAGAGTTTATTTCCAGTGTTTGCAAGGAGGGCTTCTGTAACGGCGTGGACGCCATAGACAATATCATTTGTTTTCATGCCTCTATTATAACACAAAACCCCGTCTTGCAACGGGATTTTCTTTATTCCAGAATCAGTAAACCATCTTTAACAGCAAATGGATCTTTTTCATTGATACGATCGTAAAACATGATTCCGTTTAGATGATCAATTTCATGTTGGACAACGATAGAGTTGTAACCTTTGAGCTTGATACGGTGTTTTTCGCCGTCCTTGTCAAAGTAATCAACAGTGACGCGGGCATGGCGAATAACATAGCCAGGTACGTTTCGGTCAACAGAAAGGCAACCTTCTCCTTCGCCAAGAGCAGCATCTTGAACAGAGTGAGAGACGATTTTTGGATTGTACATAACAGCTTGCAAGTCGTAGGCTTCCTGTGGAGTTTCACCTTCTTCCACAATATTGGGAACTAAAACAGCGATAATGCGTTTTGAGATATCCAGCTGGGGAGCGGCCAATCCAACTCCACCGCGGAGCCCCATCTTTTCAGCCATAACAGGATCTTGAGAATGTTTGAGGAATTGCATCATCTTTTCGCCAAGGATGATTTCCTGGTCAGACAGTGGGAAAGTGACTTCCTCAGCAACTGCGCGAAGAGTTGGATTCCCCTCGCGGATAATATCGTTCATATCAATTAAGTGAGCAGCTTTTGTAATACGTTCTATTGCAGACATTTTCTCTCCTTTCATTACCTCTACATGATAACACAAAATAGGCGAGAAAGAAAGTCGCAGAAGTTCCTAAAAAATAATATAATAAACGGTATTCCTCTTTTGTCTGTGGTATAATAAAAGAAAAGACTTGCACCAAAAAGCAAGGGGGGAATAAAGATGGAAAAGCGACAAGATAGACGGTCTCAGGACTCTCTTTATGGGGTGTGGAGAACTAGTGTGGATTTCTTTCGGAATTATAAATCCTGGACCAATGCCCAGTTTATTATTGTGTTATTGCTTGCAGTTGCCTTATCCATGGGGGGAAACTTATTAGTTCGAGCAGTACAAGGTAGTAAGGGAACAAGCCCTGGTAGCCAAACTCTTGATTCTGCTAGTACATCTGGTCAATCCAAGGAAGATCAGTCTGGTGAAACAACGGCACGTATCATGGCAAATGGTGACCTTCTTTATCATATCCCTATCTACCGAACAGCTCTTAAAGAAGATGGGACCTATGATTTCCATGAAAATTTTGAGTATGTAAAACCCTGGCTCAAACAAGCGGATTTGGTGATTGGTGACTTTGAAGGAACGGTGAACAAGGACCACTACTTGGCAGGTTATCCTCTCTTTAATGCACCAGGGGAAGTCATGGATGCGATCAAGGATGCAGGCTACCAAGTTCTAGACTTGGCTCATAATCACATCTTGGATTCGCAGATAGAGGGAGTGGTTTCAACGGCTCAAGCTATTGAAAAGGCTGGAATGACACCCATCGGAGTCTACACGCATGAATCCCGAGACCAAGCACCTATAGTCATCAAGGAAGTCAATGGTATCAAGGTAGCTCTCCTGGCCTATTCTTACGGTTTTAATGGCATTGAGCAGTATATCTCTCAAGAGGACTATAATCGCTATCTTTCTGATTTGAATGAAGATAAGATGAAGGCAGAAATCGAGCGTGCAGAGAAGGAGGCGGATATTACTGTCATCATGCCTCAGATGGGAATTGAGTACCAACTAGAACCAACGGAAGAACAGAAAACACTGTACCACAAGATGATTGACTGGGGAGCCGATATTATCTTTGGAGGGCATCCTCACGTCGTTGAACCTGCTGAAACCGTTGAAAAAGATGGTGACAAAAAATTGATTATCTATTCCATGGGAAATTTTCTCTCAAATCAACGCATTGAAACCATGCAAGATGAGGAAAATGCCAAATGGACGGAGCGCGGTGTTCTCATGGACGTGACCATTAAGAAAAAAGATGGCAAGACAAGGATTGAAACGGCCAAAGCGCATCCTACTTGGGTAAATCGAACACCCAAAGGGACTTACTCTCCAGAAGGCTATCCGCTCTTCCTCTATCAGACCTATATCCTAGAGGACTTCATCGAGGGAGGCAGTCACCGTGACAAGTTGGACGAGGCGACCAAGGAACGAATTGACACGGCCTATAAAGAAATGAATGAACATGTAGGGTTGAAGTGGTAGGCACTTGCCCTAAAGGAGACGAGATGACGATTAAATTGATTGCAACGGATATGGATGGAACCTTGCTAGACCCGAGGGGGCAGCTGGATCTGCCCCGCTTGGAAAAGATTTTAGATCAGCTGGATCAAAGGGATATCCGTTTTGTCATTGCGACAGGGAATGAAGTTCACCGTATGAGGCAATTACTAGAACACTTGGCGAGTAGAGTAGTTCTAGTCGTTGCCAATGGGGCGCGTATTTTTGAAAACAATAAACTGATTCAAGCGCAGACCTGGGATGATGCTATGGTTGACAAGGCTTTAGTTCATTTTAAAGGGAGAGAGTGCCGAGATCAGTTTGTTGTAACAGGTATGAAGGGTGGTTTTGTCAAGGAAGGAACGGTTTTTACAGACCTGGAAAAATTTATGACTCCAGAGATGATTGAAAAACTTTACCAAAGGACCAATTTTGTGGATGAGCTAAACTCAGACCTCTTTGGTGGAGTGTTAAAGATGAGCATGGTCGTTGGTGAAGAACGTTCTAGTTCAGTTTTGCAGGAAATCAATGACCTCTTTGATGGTCATGTAAGGGCTGTTTCTAGCGGTTATGGTTGTATTGATATCCTGCAGGATGGTGTTCACAAGGCTTGGGGATTGGAAGAATTACTCAAGCGCTGGAATTTAAAATCGGAACAGATCATGGCTTTTGGTGATAGCGAAAATGATGTTGAAATGTTGGAGATGGCTGGAATTGCCTATGCTATGGAAAATGCTGACGATGAGGCCAAGGCAGTTGCAACTGCCCTAGCTCCAGCTAACAGCCAATGGGGCGTTTATCAGGTCCTAGAAAATTGGTTAGAGAAAGAGGGATAAGGTGGCAGTACAGTTATTAGAAAATTGGCTCCTAAAAGAGCAGGCAAAGATACAAACCAAGTATCGTGAACTCAATGAGATTTCTCTTTTAGAACCAGATATGATTTTTATCGGCGATTCAATTGTAGAATACTACCCTTTGCAAGAGTTACTTGGGACTGCCAAGACGATTGTTAATAGAGGCATCCGAGGTTACCAGACGGGGCTTCTACTAGACAATCTTGATGCCCATCTTTATGGTGATGCTGTCGATCAAATTGTTCTCTTAATTGGGACAAATGATATTGGAAAAGATATTCCCATGAATGATGCTTTGGATAATCTTGAAGGTGTGATTCAATCGCTTAACCGAGATTATCCGCTGTCACAAATAAAGCTTGTTTCTATTCTGCCAGTCAATGAAGGAGAAGAATACAAGCAGACAGTTTATATCCGAACCAATGAAAAGATTAGAGAATGGAATCAAGCCTATGAGGCTCTAGCATCCGCCTATATGCAGGTAGATTTTGTGCCGATTTATGATAGTTTGACAGATTCAAAAGGACAACTTCAATCAGCCTATACAACGGATGGCCTCCATCTAAGTGTAGCCGGTTATCAAGCATTATCAGATGCTTTGAAAACGTATCTGTTCTAAAGAATTGGCTTGATTTTGCATTTTTTTTGAAGATAGGTTATAATAGTTCTAACATCCTGGGGTCGTTACGGATTCGACAGGCATTATGAGGCATATTTTGCAACCCGTGTGGCGACGTAAACGCTCAGTTAAATATAACTGCAAAAAATAACACTTCTTACGCTCTAGCTGCCTAAAAACCAGCAGGCGTGACCTGATTTGGATTGCTCGTGTTCAATGACAGGTCTTATGATTAGCGAGATACGATCAAGCCTTGTCTAGTGGTTTGATAAGAGATTAATAGACTCGCAGTTCCTAGGCTTGAGTTATGTGTCGAGGGACTGTTAAAACAATACATAACCTATGGTTGTAGACGAATATGTTAGCAGGTGTTTGGACGTGGGTTCGACTCCCACCGGCTCCATTATGAACAGGTATACAGTAGATTTTTTCCAAATTGTATCCAATTACTTTAGTGTGTTAGTGGAGAATTACTCAAGAGGCTGAAGAGGACGGTTTGCTAAATCGTTAGGTCGGGTAACTGGCGCGGGGGTTCGAATCCCCCATTCTCCGTTAGATGAACCCAGTGTTTTTCTAAACAAATCTACTTGGAGGTGGTCTCCAAGAGTAAATTTTTCATAAAGAGGTGAAACATGAAAAAGATTAAGTTACTAAGTATCTTAGCACTCTCAACAGTTGTCTTGGGTGCATGTTCTGCATTGTCTAATCAGTCATCTGAAGCTTCTTCTGATGACAAAGAGAAAACGGAACAAGTTGAGAAGAAGGATGAAGCAGCGGAAGTTAAAGAGAAAGTCACAAAAGATGCTGAAATTCTCCTAGACTCTGTTCTCACTAGCGACTCTGCACGATTCAAGAAAATTTATGGTGAAACCTATGAAAAATGGACTGAGGCCATTTTTGCAGTGCAAACAAGTGAAAAAATCAAAGAAGAAGGGCTTTCACCTGCATCTACATACTCAGTACAATGGCACAAAGATTTCCCTGTAGAAACTCCAGAAGAAACCATTTCAGGTTTCTTGAAGATGAGACGTAGATTATATCAAGATATCGGTTCTTACACTGTTAAAGATGTGAAGGTTGATGAATCAGGAAATACAGCAACTGTTACTTTCAACTCTAAGAAGTTACACTCTAAAGGATTGGCTTCATCTACAAGGGAAGTTCTCACTACTCTTATTGGAGGTGTTGATAACCTAGGTAAATACAATCAAGCTGGTTCAAACGTTGACATCAAGCGTTACCAAACATTGGTTTCTTACTGGATTTTTGAGCATCTATTCAAGAAAGATTTCTCAACCTACAGTGACGTTGACCCTAACTTAGCTCATACACCTTTCACTACTGGTGATTTTGATACTGAAATCAAATTAACAAAGGATAAGGATGGAAACTGGCTGATTTCTCAAGAAGATTACCGTACTTTGGCGACAGAGTTGCTTGATGATACAGAAGGTTATGATAAAATTGTCCGTAAAAACTCAACTAAGTCTAATGATAAATCAACAGACAAGTCTTCAGATAAATCTTCAAACAAATCCACTGATAAATCAACAGACAAATCTTCAGATAAGAAAGATAAAAGCAATATCTAATCCTAAGATTTAAAAGAAAAACAAGTAGTCTTAATAAACTACTTGTTTTTTTATGAATTAGGATACAAAAATGTGGTGTGATAGTTAGAGTAACTCAGCCTTTCATTCCTATATATTGTTCTTAGAACGATAAAAAAACTGCATTGAGGTGCAGTTTTTCTTTTTTCTACGGAAGACATGGGATTCGAACCCACGCACGCTGTTACACGCCTACCGCGTTTCCAACACGGCCTCTTAAGCCTCTTGAGTAATCTTCCAATACTTACTCAAATAGTCTACCATAAAGCCACTTATCTTGCAATAAAAATTTTGGAAATAAGAAAAATGATAGAATTTGACAGAAAATGATAAAAAATGCTTGACTTTGGTAGAGAATGTGCTAGAATGAATAGTGTAAACGATAACAGGAGGTGATTTGGTGTTAAAAACTGAGCGGAAGCAACTGATTTTAGAGGAGTTAAATCAACATCATGTAGTTTCCCTAGAAAAATTGGTTAGTCTATTAGAAACATCAGAATCGACAGTACGAAGAGATTTGGATGAGTTGGAGGCGGAAAACAAGCTTCGCCGTGTACATGGTGGAGCAGAATTGCCCCACTCCTTGCAGGAAGAAGAAACCATCCAAGAAAAATCTGTCAAAAACCTTCAAGAGAAGAAGCTACTGGCTCAGAAAGCAGCCTCTCTTATTAAGGAACAAGATGTTATCTTTATCGATGCTGGAACGACAACTGCTTTTTTAATCAAGGAATTGGTTAATAAGAATATCACAGTCGTGACCAACTCCATTCACCATGCGGTTCAGTTGGTTGAAAAACAGATTCCAACTGTCATGGTTGGAGGAAGTGTCAAAATGGCAACAGATGCATGTATCGGTGGTGTTGCTCTTAACCAAATCAATCAATTGCACTTTGACCGTGCCTTTATCGGGATGAATGGTGTGGACGATGGTTATTATACGACTCCTGATATGGAGGAGGGAGCCGTTAAGCGTGCTATTTTAGAGAATGCCAAACAAACCTATGTCTTGGTGGATTCGTCAAAGATTGGTCAAACTTGCTTTGCCAAAGTAGCACCACTTAAACGCGCTATTGTCATCACAAGTCAAGGGCATGAGCTCTTGCAGGCTATTAAGAAGAAAACGGAGGTAATAGAAGTATGATTTATACAGTCACACTTAATCCATCCATAGATTATATTGTGCGCTTGGAGCAAGTTCAAGTCGGCAGTGTCAATCGTATGGACAGTGATGATAAGTTTGCTGGTGGGAAAGGAATCAATGTCAGCCGTGTTTTGAAGCGCTTGGGTATTCCAAATACTGCGACTGGATTTATCGGAGGTTTTACTGGTAAATTTATCACAGATACCCTTACAGAGGAAGAAATCGAAACTCGTTTTGTCCAAGTAGCAGAAGATACTCGCATCAATGTCAAGATTAAAGCAGACCAAGAAACAGAAATCAACGGGACTGGTCCAAATGTGGAACCGGCTCAGTTAGAAGAATTGAAAGCTATTTTGTCTAGTCTGACAGCAGATGATACGGTTGTGTTTGCAGGTTCGAGTGCTAAGAACCTAGGCAATGTTATCTATAAAGATTTGATTGCCTTGACACGCCAGACTGGTGCTCAAGTTGTTTGTGACTTTGAAGGACAGACCTTGATTGATAGTTTAGACTACCATCCACTTTTGGTTAAACCAAACAATCACGAACTTGGAGCTATCTTTGGAGTGAAACTCGAAAGTTTAGATGAAATCGAGAACTATGCTCGTCAGTTACTGGCCAAGGGAGCTCAAAACGTCATCATCTCTATGGCTGGGGACGGTGCTCTTCTTGTCACATCTGAGGGAGCTTACTTCGCAAAACCTATCAAGGGAACAGTCAAAAATTCAGTGGGAGCTGGCGACTCTATGGTCGCTGGATTTACCGGTGAATTTGTCAAATCTAAAGATGCAGTAGAAGCCTTCAAATGGGGAGTAGCTTGTGGAACAGCAACTACCTTCTCGGATGACTTGGCAACGGCGGAATTTATTAAAGAAACATATGAAAAAGTTGAGGTAGAAAAACGATGAAAATTCAAGACCTATTGAGAAAAGATGTCATGTTGCTGGATTTGCAGGCAACTGAAAAAACAGCTGTTATCGAAGAGATGATTAAAAGTTTGGTAGATCACGGTTACGTGACGGATTTTGAAACCTTTAAAGAAGGAATCTTAGCGCGTGAAGCTCTCACTTCCACTGGCTTGGGTGACGGAATTGCTATGCCTCACAGCAAAAACTCTGCTGTCAAAGAAGCAACGGTTCTCTTTGCAAAGTCAAACAAGGGTGTTGACTATGAAAGTTTGGATGGGCAACCAACAGACCTCTTCTTCATGATTGCAGCTCCAGAAGGTGCCAATGATACTCACTTAGCAGCCTTGGCAGAATTGTCTCAATACTTAATGAAAGACGGTTTTGCAGACAAACTTCGTCAAGTAACATCGGCAGATCAAGTTATCGAACTCTTTGACCAAGCTTCAGAAAAAGCTGAGGAACCTGTTCAAGCACCTGCCAATGACTCTGGCGACTTTATCGTAGCTGTTACAGCTTGTACGACAGGTATTGCCCACACTTACATGGCCCAAGAAGCCCTTCAAAAAGTGGCTGCTGAAATGGGTGTTGGGATCAAGGTTGAAACCAATGGTGCTAGCGGTGTTGGGAACCAATTGACTGCGGAAGACATCCGCAAGGCTAAAGCTGTTATTATCGCTGCGGACAAGGCTGTTGAGATGGATCGTTTCGATGGCAAACCATTGGTTAATCGTCCAGTTGCAGACGGTATCCGTAAGACAGAAGAATTGATCAACTTGGCTCTTTCAGGAGATGCTGAAGTTTATCGTGCTGTTAATGGAGCAAAAGCTGCAACAGCATCTAATGAAAAACAAAGCCTTGGTGGTGCTTTCTACAAACACTTGATGAGTGGTGTATCTCAAATGTTGCCATTCGTTATTGGTGGTGGTATCATGATTGCCCTCGCCTTCTTAATCGACGGAGCTTTTGGTGTGCCACAAGATAGTCTTGGCAATCTCGGATCCTACCATGAACTAGCTTCAATGTTCATGAAAATTGGTGGAGCAGCCTTTGGCTTGATGCTTCCAGTCTTTGCAGGATATGTTGCCTACTCTATCGCTGAAAAACCTGGTTTGGTAGCTGGTTTTGTGGCTGGTGCTATTGCCAAAGAAGGTTTTGCCTTTGGTAAAATTCCTTATGCAGCAGGTGGTGAAGCAACTTCAACTCTTGCAGGTGTTTCATCTGGTTTCCTAGGTGCCCTTGTTGGTGGATTTATCGCAGGAGCCTTGGTTCTTGCTATCAAGAAATACGTTAAAGTTCCTCGTTCACTTGAAGGTGCTAAATCAATCCTTCTCTTGCCACTTCTTGGAACAATCTTAACAGGATTTGTCATGCTAGCTGTTAACATCCCGATGGCAGCAATCAACACTGCGATGAATGACTTCCTAGGCGGTCTTGGAGGCGGTTCAGCTGTCCTTCTTGGTATCGTTCTTGGAGGCATGATGGCTGTTGACATGGGTGGTCCAGTTAATAAAGCGGCCTATGTCTTTGGTACAGGTACGCTTGCAGCAACTGTTTCTTCAGGTGGTTCTGTAGCCATGGCAGCAGTTATGGCTGGAGGAATGGTGCCACCACTTGCTATCTTTGTCGCAACCCTTCTTTTCAAAGATAAATTCACTAAGGAAGAACGCAACTCTGGTTTGACAAACATCATCATGGGCTTGTCATTTATCACTGAGGGAGCGATTCCATTTGGTGCCGCTGACCCAGCTCGTGCTATCCCAAGCTTCATCCTTGGTTCTGCAGTAGCAGGGGGACTCGTTGGTCTTGCAGGTATTAAACTCATGGCGCCCCACGGAGGAATCTTCGTCATCGCTCTTACTTCAAATGCCCTTCTCTACCTTGCCTTTGTCTTGGTTGGTGCAATCGTAAGTGGTGTGGTTTATGGTTACCTACGCAAACCACAAGCATAAAAAGTATTAGAATAGAAAGATTGTTACCATTTGGTGCAATCTTTTTCTCTATTCGAAATGGCTGTGAAATATGGTATAATAAAAGAATGGCAAACAAGAATACTAGTAAAACAAGACGGAGACCGTCTAAAGCAGAACTCGAAAGAAAACAGGCTATCCAGAGGATGTTGATTTCCTTAGGAATTGCCTTATTGTTGATTATTGCAGCCCTCAAACTCGGCGCGGCAGGTGTTACTCTTTACAATCTCATTCGACTGGTGGTTGGAAGTTTGGCCTATGTGGCCATTGGGGCCCTTCTCATTTATCTTTTTCTATTTAAATGGATCCGCAAGCAAGAGGGGCTTCTGTCAGGATTTCTTTGTATCTTCGCTGGCTTACTCTTGATTTTTGAGGCCTACTTGGTATGGAAATTTGGCTTGGAGCAGTCAGTCCTAAAAGGGACCCTGGCTCAAGTTATGGCTGACCTGACTGGTATGCGGGTGACTAGCTTCGCTGGTGGAGGCCTGCTTGGTGTTGGGCTCTATATCCCCATAGCATTTCTTTTCTCAAATATCGGATCGTACTTTATTGGACTTCTCTTGATTCTAGTTGGGGCACTCTTGGTTAGTCCTTGGTCTATTTATGATGTCGCAGCCTTTATTGGAGCTCAGTTCAGATCTTTCATGGAAAAACAGGAACAGAGAAAACAGGAACGCTTCATCAAGAGAGAAGAAGAGAAGGCTCGTCAAGAAGCTGAAGAAGCAGCTAGAATCAAGAGAGAACAAGAAGAACAGGATGCATTACCGCTTCCTCCTGTAGATCCTGAAACGGGAGAAATCTTATCAGAGGTACCAGACTACGATCTCCCACCAATTCCTGAGGAAGAGTGGATCGAACCGGAGATTATCCTCCCTCAAACTGATTTTGACGTTCCAGATGTGGAAGAAGATTTTGAGGATGAAGAGGTGCAGGTTGATTTTTCTACCAAAGAAGCTCTCGAATACAAACTGCCAAGCTTGCAACTCTTTGCGCCAGATAAACCCAAAGACCAATCCAAGGAAAAGAAGATTGTTCGAGAAAATATCAAAATCCTAGAAGAAACCTTTGCCAGCTTTGGTATCAAGGTGACGGTAGAACGGGCTGAAATTGGACCATCAGTTACCAAGTATGAAGTCAAGCCAGCAGTTGGAGTACGGGTTAACCGTATTTCCAATCTGGCAGACGACTTAGCGCTGGCTCTGGCGGCCAAGGATGTTCGGATTGAGGCTCCGATCCCTGGTAAATCCTTAGTCGGAATTGAAGTACCCAACTCTGAGATTGCGACCGTTTCCTTCCGTGAACTCTGGGAACAGTCTCAAACTAAACCAGAAAATCTCCTCGAAATTCCTCTAGGTAAGGCTGTCAATGGAACTGCTCGCACCTTTGACCTTTCCAAGATGCCCCACCTACTCGTTGCAGGTTCGACGGGATCAGGGAAGTCAGTCGCAGTTAACGGTATTATCGCTAGCATTCTTATGAAAGCAAGACCAGATCAGGTCAAGTTTATGATGGTGGATCCAAAGATGGTTGAGTTATCCGTTTACAATGACATTCCTCACCTCTTGATTCCAGTTGTGACCAATCCACGCAAAGCCAGCAAGGCCCTGCAAAAGGTTGTGGATGAGATGGAAAACCGTTATGAACTCTTTGCTAAGGTTGGTGTGCGAAATATCGCTGGCTACAATGCCAAGGTCGAGGAATTCAATGCCCAGTCTGAGTACAAACAAGTACCGCTTCCTTTGATTGTTGTCATTGTGGACGAGCTGGCAGACCTCATGATGGTGGCCAGCAAGGAAGTGGAAGATGCCATCATCCGTCTCGGACAGAAGGCGCGTGCCGCAGGGATTCACATGATTCTCGCAACGCAACGTCCATCGGTTGATGTTATCTCTGGCCTTATCAAGGCCAATGTCCCATCTCGTGTGGCTTTTGCAGTTTCATCAGGTACAGATTCGCGAACCATCTTGGATGAAAATGGAGCAGAAAAATTGCTCGGTCGAGGAGATATGCTCTTTAAACCAATTGATGAAAATCACCCAGTCCGTCTACAAGGCTCCTTTATTTCGGATGATGATGTTGAACGCATCGTAAACTTCATCAAGGCTCAGGCGGATGCGGACTATGATGAAAGCTTTGACCCAGGAGATGTCCCTGAAAATGAAGGAGATTTTTCTGATGGTGAAGCTGGCGGCGATCCGCTTTTTGAAGAAGCTAAGGCTTTGGTTATCGAAACTCAGAAAGCTAGCGCTTCGATGATTCAGCGTCGTTTGTCAGTTGGATTTAATCGTGCGACCCGCCTGATGGAAGAACTCGAAATGGCAGGTGTCATCGGTCCAGCTGAGGGAACCAAACCACGAAAAGTATTGCAACAATAAAAAAATAACTTCTTTCCAAATTTGGAAAGAAGTTATTTTTTTGATTACTGGTTCGTTTTAGTTTCAGAACTCGTCGTATTTGACTGTGTTCCATTATCGCTTGTTTCTTTATTTGTAGCTGGTGTAGAAGAGTCCTGAGTTGTTGTTTTCTGTTCTTCTTTTTTCTCCTCTTTCTTGTTGGATTGAGAAGTTTCTTCCTGCGAGGTATTTTCTTTAGTAGAAGTGTTGTCCCTGTTAGGAGTAGTATTTTCCTGAGGGGATTCTTTTTGAATTTCCTTGACAACAGTTGTTTGGGTTGTCGTCGGTTCTTTTTTGTTGTTTTTGTTATTATCCATGGCGTTCATAATGGTGATAGTAGCGGTGATTAGGCCAAGGATACTACCGATGGTAGCAATCGTTTTTTGAAAGACAGTAAATCCCTTTTTGATGTGTTCTGTTTTTGGTTTTGAAGTTCTACGATAGTTAGACATGATACTCTCCTTTAATTATGATTTATTATACCTCATTTCTTTAAAAAAATCTTAAAAAAAGAGAAACCTCCCTTTCTTGTCGCAGGTCTCTTTTCGTGATACAATAGAAGGAGTGATTTTAGAAAGCGTGAGAAAACATGATCTACTTTGATAATTCGGCGACAACCAAGCCTTATCCTGAAGCACTTGAAACTTACATGCAGGTCGCTTCAAAAATTGTAGGAAATCCGTCTAGTCTCCATCGTTTGGGAGATCAGGCAACACGAATTTTAGATGCTTCCCGGCAGCAAATTGCAGATCTGATTGGTAAGAAAAGTGAGGAAATCTTCTTTACCTCTGGTGGAACAGAAGGAGATAACTGGGTCATCAAGGGTGTGGCCTTTGAAAAAGCCCAGTTTGGTAAGCACATTATTGTGTCAGCTATTGAACATCCAGCAGTCAAGGAATCAGCCCTTTGGCTGAAAAGTCAAGGTTTTGAGATAGATTTTGCTCCAGTTGATGAGAAAGGATTTGTGGATGTTGAGGCTCTAGCGAATTTGACACGACCTGATACGATCCTTGTCTCCATCATGGCAGTTAACAACGAAATTGGCTCTATCCAGCCAATTCAAGCTATTTCAAAACTGTTGGCAGATAAGCCGACTATTTCTTTCCACGTTGATGCGGTTCAGGCACTCGCTAAGATTCCGATTGAAAACTATCTGACAGATCGAGTGGATTTTGCAACATTTTCGAGTCATAAGTTTCATGGTGTCAGAGGTGTTGGATTTGTCTATATCAAGTCTGGTAAGAAGATTACGCCTCTTTTAACTGGTGGTGGTCAGGAGCGAGACTCTCGTTCGACAACTGAAAATGTGGCAGGGATTGCAGCGACAGCCAAAGCTCTCCGTTTATCTATGGAAAAGTTAGATATCTTTGCTAGTAAGACAGGGCAGATGAAGGCAGTCATTCGTCAAGCCCTTCTGGATTATCCAGATATTTTTGTCTTTTCAGATGAGGAAGACTTTGCCCCTCATATCCTGACTTTTGGGATTAAGGGTGTTCGTGGTGAAGTCATCGTTCACGCCTTTGAAGACTATGATATTTTCATTTCCACAACCTCTGCTTGTTCGTCCAAGGCAGGAAAACCTGCGGGGACCTTGATTGCCATGGGAGTGGACAAAGATAAGGCCCAGTCAGCTGTGCGTCTAAGCCTAGACCTGGAAAATGATATGAGTCAAGTCGAGCAGTTTTTGACCAAGCTAAAATTAATTTACAATCAAACTAGAAAAGTAAGATAGGAGTATTTATGCAGTATTCAGAAATTATGATTCGTTACGGAGAATTGTCAACCAAACACAAAAATCGCATGCGTTTCATCAATAAACTTCGTAATAATATTTCAGACGTTTTGTCTATCTATCCTCAAGTTAAGGTAACCGCAGATCGCGACCGTGCCCACGCTTACCTCAATGGAGCTGATTATACAGCAGTAGCAGAATCGCTCAAACAAGTTTTTGGGATCCAAAACTTTTCTCCTGTGTATAAGGTTGAAAAGTCTGTGGAAGTTCTGAAGTCTGCTGTCCAAGAGATTATGAAAGCTATCTACAAGGAGGGCATGACCTTTAAAATCACTAGTAAGCGAAGCGACCACAACTTCGAATTGGATAGTCGAGAACTCAATCAAACTCTTGGTGGTGCTGTTTTCGAGGCTATTCCAAACGTGCAAGCTCAGATGAAAAATCCAGATATTAATCTTCAGGTTGAGATTCGTGAGGAGGCTGCCTATCTTTCCTATGAAACCTTTCGTGGAGCAGGAGGATTACCTGTGGGAAGTTCTGGTAAAGGCATGCTCATGTTGTCAGGAGGAATTGATTCACCTGTGGCAGGTTATCTAGCTCTTAAACGTGGGGTAGATATTGAAGCCGTCCACTTTGCTAGCCCGCCATACACAAGTCCTGGTGCCCTCAAGAAAGCCCACGATTTGACTCGGAAATTGACCAAGTTTGGGGGCAATATCCAGTTTATCGAGGTGCCTTTCACAGAGATTCAAGAGGAAATCAAGGCTAAAGCGCCAGAAGCCTACCTTATGACCTTGACACGACGTTTTATGATGCGGATTACCGACCGTATTCGTGAGATACGAAAAGGTTTAATTATCATTAATGGGGAAAGTCTTGGTCAAGTAGCCAGCCAGACCTTGGAAAGCATGCAGACTATCAACGCTGTGACCAGCACTCCAGTCATTCGTCCCGTGGTTACCATGGACAAGTTGGAAATCATTGACATCGCGCAGGAAATCGATACCTTTGAAATTTCAATCCAGCCTTTTGAAGACTGCTGTACTATTTTTGCACCTGACCGTCCTAAGACCAATCCTAAGATAGAGAATGCAGAGCAGTATGAAAAACGCATGGATGTTGAAGGCTTGGTTGAGCGAGCAGTGGCTGGGATTATGATTACTGAAATCACTCCCCAGGTTGAAAAAGATGCTGTCGATGAGTTAATTGACAATCTCCTCTAATCAGAAAATCCAGAAGAATTCAGAAAAACAAATGAAGAAAGTTAGTTATTTATCCTTAAAATGGACATTAACTGACTTTTTTTCTATTTTTGTGGTATAATAAGATAAAATTTTGAATATAGAGAGTTTTCTGACAATGAATCATTCCTACTTTTACTTAAAAATGAAAGAACACAAACTCAAGGTTCCTTATACAGGAAAGGAGCGTCGTGTGCGTGTTCTTCTGCCTAAAGACTACGAGAAAGACACAGATCGTTTTTATCCTGTTGTTTACTTTCATGATGGACAAAATGTCTTTTACAGCAAGGAGTCTTATATCGGACACTCTTGGAAGATTATTCCAGCCATTAAGCGGAATCCTGATATCAGTCGCATGATTGTCGTTGCTATTGACAATGATGGCATGGGACGGATGAATGAGTATGCGGCTTGGAAATTTCAAGAATCTCCTATCCCAGGCCAGCAGTTTGGTGGTAAGGGTGTGGAGTATGCCGAGTTTGTCATGGAAGTGGTCAAGCCTTTTATCGATGAAACCTACCGAACCAAAGCTGATCGCCAGCACACGGCTATGATTGGTTCGTCACTAGGAGGCAATATTACTCAGTTTATCGGACTAGAGTACCAAGACCGAATTGGTTGTCTAGGTGTCTTCTCCTCTGCCAACTGGCTTCACCAAGAATCCTTTAACCGCTATATCGAGCGCAAGAAATTGACACCTGAACAGCGCATTTTTATCTATGTAGGAACAGAAGAAGCAGACGATACGGACAAGACCTTGATGGCTGGCAATATCAAACAAGCCTATATCGATTCGTCGCTTCGCTATTACCGTGATTTGATTGCAGGTGGAGTAGGCTTGGATAATCTTTTCTTGAAAGTTCAGTCTGGTGCTATCCATAGTGAGATTCCATGGTCGGAAAATTTACCAGACTGTCTCCGATTTTTTGCAGAGAAATGGTAAGTTAAGAAAGGAGAAAGCCAATGCATATTGAAAACCTCAGCCACTGGAGTGGCAATCTCAACCGTGAAATGTATCTCAACCGTTATGGACATGCTGGGATTCCAGTTGTTGTTTTTGCTTCATCTGGTGGCAGTCACAACGAATACTATGATTTTGGCATGATTGACGCCTGTGCTTCCTTTATCGAGGAGGGCCGCGTCCAGTTCTTTACGCTATCCAGTGTGGACAGTGAGAGCTGGCTAGCCACTTGGAAAAATGGTCATGACCAGGCGGAGATGCACCGCGCCTACGAACGCTATGTGATTGAGGAGGCCATTCCTTTCATCAAGCACAAGACAGGTTGGTTTGATGGCATGATGACGACAGGTTGCTCGATGGGGGCCTATCATGCACTCAATTTCTTTCTTCAGCATCCAGATGTCTTTACCAAGGTGATTGCCCTCAGTGGTGTTTACGACGCACGTTTCTTCGTTGGCGATTACTACAACGACGATGCAATTTACCAAAACTCACCAGTAGATTATATCTGGAATCAAAACGACGGCTGGTTTATTGATCGTTACCGTCAGGCAGAAATCGTCGTCTGTACGGGACTTGGTGCCTGGGAACAAGACGGTCTACCATCTTTCTACAAGCTTAAAGAAGCCTTTGACCAGAAACAAATTCCAGCCTGGTTTGCTGAATGGGGACACGATGTCGCCCACGACTGGGAATGGTGGCGTAAACAAATGCCCTATTTTCTTGGACACCTGTATCTATAAAAGGAGTTGCCTATGAATTACCTTGTTATTTCTCCCTACTATCCGCAAAACTTTCAACAGTTTACCATCGAGCTAGCTAATAAAGGCATCACAGTCTTGGGGATTGGTCAAGAACCTTACGAACAACTAGATGAACCTTTGCGCAATAGCATGACCGAGTATTTCCGTGTGGACAATCTTGAGAACATAGACGAAGTCAAACGTGCTGTTGCCTTTCTGTTCTACAAGCATGGACCAATCGACCGCATCGAGTCCCACAATGAAT
Organism: Streptococcus oralis; assembly: GCF_024399415.1. NCBI lineage: Bacteria > Bacillati > Bacillota > Bacilli > Lactobacillales > Streptococcaceae > Streptococcus > Streptococcus oralis. Next base: position 1,277,449 of record NZ_CP029257.1, on the reverse strand, counting down.
ACTGGCTTGAGCTGGACGCAACACTTCGTGAGCAATTTAATGTCTTTGGTGCCAAACCAGAGGATCTCAAAAAGACCAAATATAAGTCTGAGATGAAGAAACTTTTCAAAAAAGCAGGTGTCCCTGTGGTACCTGGTGCTGTTATCCATACGGAAGCAGATGTGGATAAAGCAGTGACCGAAATCGGTCTACCAATGATTGCCAAACCTGATAATGGAGTGGGAGCGGCAGCAACCTTTAAGCTTGAGACAGAAGACGATGTAAATCACTTTAAGGCTGAATGGGACCATTCAACCGTTTATTTCTTTGAAAAATTTGTCACTTCTAGCGAAATCTGTACCTTTGACGGGCTTGTGGACAAAGATGGCAACATCGTCTTTTCAACGACTTTCGACTACGCCCATACACCACTTGATCTCATGATTTATAAGATGGACAATTCCTACTATGTACTCAAGGATATGGATCCCAAACTGCGCAAGTATGGCGAGGCCATTGTCAAGGAATTTGGTATGAAAGAGCGCTTTTTCCATATCGAGTTTTTCCGTGACGGGGATGACTACATTGCCATTGAGTACAATAACCGTCCTGCAGGTGGCTTTACCATTGATGTTTATAACTTTGCCCACTCCTTGGATCTCTACCGAGGTTATGCAGCTATTGTCGCAGGAGAAGAGTTCCCAGCATCAGAGTTTGAACCTCAATACTGTCTAGCTACATCACGTCGTGCCAATGCAAACTATGTCTATTCAGAAGAAGACTTGCTTGCTAAGTACAGCCAGCAATTCAAGGTCAAAAAAATCATGCCAGCAGCCTTTGCAGAGCTACAAGGGGACTACCTTTATATGTTGACCACTCCGAGTCGCCAAGAGATGGAGCAGATGATTGCAGATTTTGGTCAACGTCAAGAATAACGATTAGGACAAAAGGAGTTTGACTTCTTTTGTCCTTTTCTTAAAGATAAGTTAAATAAAGCGTTTTCCAGAGATTCTTTTAGAAAAGATATTGCTAAAAGGCCTAAAAATTGATAGAATAAGGATTGTCTAAAAAAATTTAAGGAGAATCTATCAAATGGATTTTACATGGGCTATTAAATATGCCACAGAATTCTTGGGAACTGCTATTTTGATCATTCTTGGTAATGGTGCAGTTGCTAACGTTGAACTTAAAGGTACGAAAGGTCACCAAAGTGGCTGGCTCGTTATCGCGGTTGGTTATGGTATGGGGGTTATGATCCCAGCCTTGATGTTTGGTAATGTATCTGGTAACCACATCAACCCAGCTTTCACTCTTGGACTTGCTGTTAGTGGACTTTTCTCTTGGGAGCAAGTACCATATTACATCCTAGCACAAGTTTTGGGAGCAATCTTTGGTCAAGCTTTGGTTGTAGCGACTCACCGTCCTTACTACTTGAAGACAGAAAATCCAAACAATATCTTGGGTACCTTCTCAACGATTTCAAGCATCGACCACGGTACAAAAGAATCACGTTTTGCAGCTACTGTTAACGGTTTCCTCAATGAGTTTGTAGGTTCATTTGTTCTTTTCTTTGCAGCACTTGGTTTGACTAAAAACTTCTTTGGTGCTGAGGTTCTTCAATACATGAAACAAATGGCTACTCAAGCTGGACAAACTGTTGATTTAAGTGAATTGGCAGTGAAAGCTCAAGTAGCTCCACATACAGCTGCTGGGATCTCAGTTGCGCACTTGGCACTTGGTTTCCTAGTAATGGCCTTGGTAACTTCACTCGGTGGACCTACTGGACCTGGTTTGAACCCAGCTCGTGACTTTGGACCACGTCTTCTTCATGAACTCCTTCCAAAATCAGTTCTTGGTCAACACAAGGGTGATTCAAAATGGTGGTATGCATGGGTTCCGGTTGTAGCTCCAATTGCAGCGGGTATTGCAGCAGTAGCACTATTTAAACTACTTTACCTATAAAAAATAAAACTGGGGAATCCCAGTTTTTTTGTTATAAAATTTCTAAATAAAATAGATATGGCTTGTAAAATATTCGAAAATCCTTTAAAATAAAAGAGTTGGAGGAATTTATGAATGTGAATGAGATTGTTCGGATCGTTCCGACTTTGAAAGTTAATAATCGAAAATTAAATGAAAAATTTTACATTGAAACCCTAGGGATGAAACCTTTGCTGGAAGAGTCTGCCTTTCTTTCCTTAGGTGATCAGACAGGTACTGAAAGATTGATTTTAGAAGAGGCTCCAAGCATGCGAACACGCAGAGTTGAAGGGCTTAAGAAGCTAGCTAGACTCTTGATAAAGGTTGAGAATCCTTCTGAAATCGAGGCCCTCCTTTCTCAGATGAAGTCTCTTCCTCGCCTATTTAAAGGAAACCGTGGGTATGCTTTTGAGATTGTTTCTCCTGAAGAGGATGTGATCCTTGTTCATGCAGAAGATGATATAAGAGATTTGGTTCCACTGGAAACTGTTCCTGAATTTTATTCAAATACAAGTATAAAATACGTGAGCCAATTTGAGGTTTCTATGGAGTTGCGTTTACCTGAAGGGACAGAGAGTTTACTTGATCCCGAAGGAGTAGCGCCAGTAATTACCTTTACTAAAGGACAAGGACCAGATTTGGCTGTTGAAAACAATGTCACTTGGGACCTGACGATGTTAAAATTTTTAGTCAAGAATTTTGATCTAACCAGTCTTCGTCAGAAATTTGAAAAGACAGGCTACTTTGTCCCTAAGTCTGAAAAATTCTTCCTCGGTAAAGATACCAATAACATTGAATTGTGGTTTGAAGAAGCATGAAGTTGGAAAAAATTCTAAGAAAAATAGAAAATCAAATTGAGGCAGGGATTTATCCCGGGGCCTCTTTTGCGTATTATAAGGATGGTGAATGGAAAGAGTCTTATCTAGGATTGAGTGATCCAGAAAGAGACTTGAAGACAGAAAGTGGTTTGGTTTATGATCTAGCCAGTGTGAGTAAGGTCGTGGGAGTGGGGACGGTTTTGACCTTCTTGTGGCAGCAGGGCACATTCGATATTGAGCGACCGGTAACGGATTTTTTACCGGAGTGTGATTATCCTGATATCACTATACGGCAGCTTCTGACCCATGCCACAGACTTGGACCCCTTTATTCCCAATCGAGACAAGTTAAGGGCAGAGGAATTAAGAGAAGCCATGTTTCACCTCAACAGACGAAATCAGCCAGCCTTCCTATACTCGGACGTTCACTTTTTACTCTTGGGCTTTCTTTTGGAAAAAATCTTTAACCAAGACTTGGATCAGATTATAAAAAAACAAGTTTTGGAACCATGGGGGATGAAGGAAACGATGTTTGGTCCTGTTGAGCAAGCTGTACCAACAGTGAGAGGGGTGGAGGCCGGAAACATTCACGATCCCAAAGCCCGTCTATTAGGGAAACACGCAGGAAGTGCTGGTTTGTTTTCGACTGTTAAGGATTTGCAGATTTTTCTGGAACATTATTTGAAAGATGATTTTGCAGCAGAATTGAGCCGAAATTTTTCTCCTTTAGATGATAAGGAGCGGTCTCTATCATGGAATCTGGAAGGAGCTTGGCTCGACCATACGGGTTATACAGGTACCTTCATTATGTGGAATCGAGAGAAGCAGGAGGCGGCTATCTTTTTATCCAATCGAACGTATGAGAAGGATGAGCGTGCCCAGTGGATAGTCGATCGAAACCAAGTGATGGAAATGATTCGTCAAGAGGAGTAGGAAGAAGTATGTCAAAAACCGTAAAAGGAACTCTGTATACAGTAGTGGCGGGGATTGCTTGGGGCTTGTCTGGAACCAGTGGCCAATACCTGATGGCACACGGGATTTCTGCTTTAGTCTTGACCAATTTGCGACTTATCATTGCAGGCTTGGCACTGGTGTTCTTATCCTACGTGACCGCAAAGGATAAACTCTATGCTTTTTTAAAAGACAGAAAAAGCCTTTTATCTCTGCTGTTGTTTGCCTTGTTTGGACTTTTCTTAAACCAGTTTGCCTATCTTTCTGCCATTCAGGAGACCAATGCTGGAACGGCAACGGTTCTCCAGTATGTATGTCCTGTTGGGATTTTGGTTTATACCTGTATGAAAGATAAGGTAGCTCCGACACTGGCTGAGATTTTTTCGATTGGATTGGCTATAGGAGGAACTTTTCTGATTGCAACGCACGGGAAAGTTGACCAGTTATCTGTCACATCCCTAGGTCTGTTCTGGGGCCTCTTTTCAGCCTTGACCTATGCCCTCTATATCATCCTTCCTATTGCTTTGATTAAGAAGTGGGGCAGTATTTTGGTGATTGGTGTCGGGATGGTTATTTCTGGTGTAGTGGCTATTCCCTTTACAGGAGTCTTACAGGCTAGCATACCAACCAGCTTAGATTTTTTCTTTGCATTTACTGGGATTATCATTATTGGAACGGTTTTTGCCTATACAGCTTTCCTAAAGGGAGCTAGTCTGATAGGCCCTGTTAAGTCTAGTTTATTGGCTTCCATAGAGCCAATTTCTGCCGTTTTCTTTGCCTTTCTGATTATGAAGGAACAGTTTTATGCGATTGATTTTATCGGTATGGCTATGATTTTACTAGCCGTGACCATTATTTCATTGAAAGATTTACTGTTGGAAATAAAGAGTAAGTAATTAAAAAATCCACTCAATCGAGTGGATTTTTTGTGTATAGATGATTAGTCTTTATTTTCGTGTGGCAAAATCAAGTTCAAGATGATTCCTGTCATGGCTGATAGAGCAGTACCTGAAAGGGTTACTGGACCGAGTTTAAGGATTGCTCCACCAAGTCCAAGTACCAGCATAGCACTTGCAATGATGAGGTTACGCATTTGACTGAAGTCAACACGTTCCTTAATCAAAACTTTCAAACCATTGCTGGCGATAACTCCGTAGAGAAGGATGGACATGCCACCAAGCACAGCATTTGGAATGGTTGAAATCAAGGCAGTGAATTTCCCTAGGAAGCTAAGAGCAATGGCGATGAAGGCCGCGTTACGGATAACAGAGACAGAAGCGATACGAGTCATCCCAATAACCCCTGTATTTTCGCCGTAAGTCGTATTAGCTGGTCCACCGAGGAAGGCTGATACAGATGTCGCGATACCATCACCAAGAAGCGTACGGTGAAGTCCTGGTTCTTTCAGGAATTGACGGCCACAGATTTGGCTTAAAACTGTGTGGTCTCCGATGTGTTCTGAAATGGTTACAATAGCGATTGGCAAGATGGCGATTGTTTCAGGACCGAAGTACAAGTTGTACTCTTTAAAGGCTCCACCTGTACTAAATGGCAAGTAGAAACCAGGAATTTCAAACCAATTGGCTTGAAGGACTGGGGTAAAGTCAACCAAACCAAGCATCATAGCGAAGATGTACCCACCGATGATGGCAAAGAGGAAAGGAATGATACGAAGGAAACCTTTTCCTTTTGTATTGATAAAGGCGGCAATCAAGAATGTAACAACGGCTACAAGGGCGTTTTTCCAGTTTCCGTCTGCTACGAGTCCAGCATTCGTTACAGCAGAACCAGCAAGACCAAGACCGATAACGATAATCATAGGTCCGATAATGATTGGGGGCAAGAGTTTATCAATCCATTTCGTACCTGCAAAACGAACACTTGCTGCTACAAGGACATAGACCAAACCAGTCAAGATAACTCCAGTTTGAGCAGCAGAGACATCGCCTCCCATTTCTTTCATGGCTAGAGACATAGCTGTGATAAAGGCGAATGAAGAACCAAGATAAACTGGAACCTTAAAACCAGTAGAAATCATGTAAATCAGTGTACCAACACCTGAAGCAAAAAGGGCAACAGATACAGGCATTCCCAAAATCAAGGGTACCAAGATGGTCGCACCAAACATGGCAAATACGTGCTGGAAACTTAGAAGAATACCTTTACCAGCAGAAGGACGTTGATCAACGTCTAGTAACAAGTCAACAGTTGATTCCTGTTTCATAAAAACCTCACTTTTGGGCACCAAAAAAGAGCCCATTATTTTGCAGCAATAGGCCCTCAGAGTAAGACTTTTTAAAAAATAGCTATCTTTTAAAAATTTATATAAATCTGCGCCTTCGTCACCTCACAGGATGACATTAAAAACCTTTGCTTAGGATAGTATAGCAGAAAAAATTCGTTTTGTAAACGAATTTTTCCCGATCCCAGAAATGTGAGAGTGAGGTCCGTTTTGTAAACGAATTTTTCCCGATCCTAGAAATGTGAGAGCGAAGTTGATTTTGTAAATGGTTTTCTGAATTTTAAACAAGGGGCACCATTGTTTAAAGTGGGCGTTTGTTGGGCATGCCAGCCTTACGTGGATATTTATTTGGGGTTTCTTTTTTCTTTTCGACCACAGTGATGTAGCGCGGATCTCCATTTGGCAGGGCATAGCTGAGGTTGTCCTCTACCTTACTAAAGAGGAGGTTAAGGGCATTCTTGGCTTCTAGCAATTCCTCAGGAGCATTGCTGGCCTTGAGTGCCAATAGTTTGCCGCCAACTTTAAGATAGGGAATGGTCAGCTCAGACAAAACCTGCATACGGGCAACCGCACGAGCCGTCACCATATCAAACTGGGCACGGAAGTTCTTGTCTTGGGCAAAGTCTTCTGCCCGTCCATGGTAGAAGTGAACACCATCCAAATCCAACTCCTGAGCCAAAAGCTGAAGGAAGTTAATGCGCTTATTGAGCGAATCAATGATGGTCACCTCCAACTGAGGATAGAGAATTTTCATGGGCAGACTAGGAAATCCTGCCCCCGCTCCGATATCAAGAAGTTTGATAGTTTCATTTGAAATCAAGCCTTGCAGAATAGGTGCAATCGAATCGTAAAAATGTTTGAGATAAACTTCTTCTTTGTCTGTAATAGCGGTCAGGTTAATCTTTTCATTCCACTCGACCAAGAGCTCAAAATAGCGTTCAAATTGGTTCTTTTGCTGGTCCGAAAGTGAAATATTTTGCTCAGCTAGTAGGCTGTAAAATGTTTCTGGTTTCATAGTAGTTTCCTTCTCTAGTATCATCTTATTTTACCATATTCATTAAAAATTTGATATACTGGTAGTAATCTAAAAGCAGAAAGGAATAAGATTATGACTTGGATTATTCTTGGAGTTTTGGCTCTGATTGTTATTTTTGTGATTGTTAGCTATAACGATTTGGTTAAAAATCGTATGCAGACCAAGGAGGCTTGGAGCCAGATCGATGTTCAGTTGAAGCGTCGTAATGATCTCCTCCCAAACTTGATTGAAACAGTCAAAGGCTATGCCAAATATGAAGGTTCTACCTTGGAAAAAGTGACAGAACTTCGTAGACAAGTAGCCGCAGCAACTTCACCGGCAGAAGCTATGAAGGCCAGTGATGCCCTTACCCGCCAGATTTCTGGTATCTTTGCAGTAGCAGAGAATTACCCAGACTTGAAAGCTAGTGCTAACTTTATCAAATTGCAAGAAGAGTTGACCAATACAGAAAATAAAATTTCTTACTCTCGTCAACTCTACAACAGTGTTGTCAGCAACTACAATGTAAAACTTGAAAGCTTCCCAAGTAACGTCATCGCAGGACTATTTGGCTTTAAAGCTGCAGACTTCCTTCAAACACCTGAAGAGGAAAAGGCAGTTCCTAAAGTTGACTTTAGCGGATTAGGTGACTAAGATGTTGTTTGATCAAATTGCGAGCAATAAACGAAAAACCTGGATTTTGTTGCTGGTTTTCTTCCTACTCTTGGCCTTGGTTGGTTATGCTGTTGGCTATCTCTTTATGCGTTCAGGTCTTGGTGGCATGATTATTGCCTTGATTATTGGTCTTATCTACGCTCTGACCATGATCTTTCAATCGACAGAGATTGTTATGTCTATGAATGGGGCGCGTGAGGTTGATGAGCAAACAGCACCAGACCTCTACCATGTAGTAGAAGATATGGCCATGGTCGCTCAGATTCCCATGCCGCGTGTTTTCATCATTGAGGATTCTTCTTTAAATGCCTTTGCAACAGGTTCAAACCCGCAGAATGCAGCTGTCGCAGCCACTTCGGGTCTTCTGGCTATCATGAATCGTGAGGAGCTAGAAGCTGTTATGGGGCATGAAGTCAGTCATATCCGAAACTACGATATTCGAATTTCGACCATTGCTGTCGCCCTTGCCAGTGCCATTACCCTTCTGTCTAGTATGGCAGGACGGATGATGTGGTGGGGAGGAGCAGGTCGCAGACGGAGTGATAATGATCGCGATGGAAATGGTTTGGAGATTATCATGCTTATTATCTCTCTGTTAGCCATTGTTCTAGCACCTCTCGCAGCAACTTTGGTGCAACTTGCCATTTCCCGTCAGAGGGAATTTCTGGCGGATGCATCCAGTGTGGAGTTGACTCGCAATCCTCAAGGGATGATCAATGCCTTGCGTAAGTTGGAGAATAGCGAGCCGATGCATCACCATGTTGACGATGCCAGCAGCGCTCTTTATATCAATGATCCTAAGAAAGGTGGGGGACTTCAAAAACTCTTTTATACCCACCCACCTATCTCAGAACGAATCGAACGTTTGAAACAGATGTAAAAAGATCCAGAGAGACTTCTCTGGATTTTTGCTATGTTCAACATTTATAAATCTTGTAAATCAACGACTTCCAAACCCTCTTCTGTTAAACGATAGATACTCGTACAGACCTCTTTTAAGAAACGACGGTCATGCGAAACAGTGATCAGACCGCCAGGATAAGAGGCAAAGAGTTTTCTGATTTCGGGTTGAGAAGTGGGAGAAAAATTACGTGTAGGCTCATCCAGAAGGAGAAAGTTTGGTTTGCGCAACACTAAATCCAAAAGTAGGAGTTTACCTTGTTGCCCGCCAGATAGGGAGCGAATTTGGTGGTGCATCTCTGGATAGCTGAAATTGAGACTGGCTAGGTGAGATTGGATTTTCTGTAGTTCTTCTTTTTGTCCAGTGTGGCTGAGGTAGGCTACTGGAGATAAATCCAATTGCAGTTTTTTATGGTAATCTTGTGGCATAAAACCAAGCGAAATCTCTCTTTTGGCGCTGAGCAGTTGTTGCAACTTGGCTAACAGAGTTGATTTTCCAACACCATTTGGCCCGATGATACCGATTTTATCTTGGCCACGAACAGTTAGTTGTAACTCCTGAGCTAAAATGCGCTTGCCAATGGATAAATTTTCTTTTTCCAGTTGGATTAAGACTTTAGAAGATGGTAATGGTTGGATGTCTGAGAAGAAAAGTTGGATTTGTTCCTCTTCAAGTGGCATTTGGGTCATGGACTGAGCTTCCTTTTCAAAGCGTTTTTCTTGAGAGAGAGCAGTTTTCATCTTTTTAGCCAATAGGCGACCGGCAGTACTGTCTTTGGTAGCTCGAAGTGCAGTTTCCACATTTTGCTTGACGCGGCGATGTTTTTCCATGGTTTTGTCATAGGCTCTCTGGTCGTTAGCAGCTTGCTGGCTTTGTCTTGCAAAATTAGCCTTTCTCTGCTCACTATAGCGATCATAGTCTAAATGCTCGACTAGCGTTTCCGCTTCTTTCCGATGCTTGACCAGTCGCAAGTGGACAATAGTATCAGCCGTTTGAGAAAGAAAGTCTTCATCATGGGAAATGAAAATAACAGTTTGCCTAATCTTTCGAATCTGACCTTTTAGCCAATCAACCGTCTCAAGGTCTAGGTCATTTGAAGGTTCATCCAAAAATAGAATCTCAAAGGGTTTGGCTAACTCGTGGATGAGCTGAATTTTCAAAGATTCGCCCCCCGAGAGGCTACCAATTTCTTGGTCGCTAGCAAAACGGTCGCTATCAAAGTGCAACTCCTCCGCCAAACGATAAAGAATGCTGTAGTCTAAATCAGCAGAATCCAAAAAGAAGTAGTCGTGTAGAGTCCTATTTTTCAGGATTTCAGGGAGTTTTTGAGGAATGTAGGCCAGTGATTGAAGATCAGACTGGATGTCGCCCTTGATAGTAAAATCAGGTAATGCTTCCCCCATTAAAGCTCGTAGTAAAGTCGATTTACCATTTCCTTCTTCACCAATAATAGCAACCTTTTCCCCGTCTTGGATAGTCGTGGTTAGGTCAGATACAAGATCTCGTAGATCTTTGTTTTGCGTGATAGTTAGATGGTTGATTTTTATCATATTGATGCCCTTTCTAGAATGTCGATATTGCATAACAAAAAGCTCTACTTTATCTAGTAGAGCCCAAAGTCACTGTCAAAAACTCTATTATCCTCGTTGAAAAACTCGTCAAACTAGCTTGGAGCTGCCTAACCCAACTCAAGAGGAGCATAGCTTTCTAGTTTTTCGATTTTCAATGGGGACAAGATACTAGAAAATCTAGTATAAAAAGAGCACACAAAAAGAGACAAAAACAAGATCTACTAAATAAAGTTCTTTATTTGATAGATTAGTTGTTCATGTCTCCCATACCTCCGAGTATTAGTATCTCTATCCTATACCTTTAAGGAAATTTTGTCAATAGAAAATCCAAAATTCTAAACTCTAAAATCCAAAAACAGGTCCATAGAGAGTCAGTACGTGTTTGACGTGCTCGTAATGGAACTTGTCATAGTTTCGCCAAGCGGTGCGTGCTTGATCATTTAGTTTTAGGCTACCCAGTCCAATCAGAAGACTGGTGCGTTGGTAAAATTTCTCAAGGTCGATTAAGATACTGTTGTCCAGCTTTTCTGCTGTTTTTAGTTCCTTAAGAGTGGTGTTCAGCAGCTCTTGCAGTCGAAGATCATCAGCTGTTCCTTGTTTACAGCTTTGGTAGCTTTTATTTAACTCGGAAAGGAGTCGATAAGCTTCAGTGATGAGTGCTTTGTCTTCCATATGAGCATCCTCCTTGCTCTGATGTATTCTTGCCTATAGTATAGCACTAATAGGAAAGTTTGTCATAGTAAATATGTTAAAAAATGAGATTTTAATCTCAAAGTTTGGGAGGCTGACTTATAGCCTTTTCATGGTATAATCAAGTGAGTACATCTTTATGGAGGAAATATGAAGTTAAACATTCAAGAAATTCGTAAGCAACCTGAAGGCCTACATTTTGAACAAGCTTTAGACCTGGCAGCAGACTTGTGTAAACGAAATCAAGAGATTTTAGATGTCAAAGATATCCTTGCAGTGGGGAAGGTGCAGTACGAAGACCGTCTGTATTTCTTGGACTATCAGTTGTCATATACCATTGTCCTTGCTTCCAGCCGCAGTATGGAGCCAGTTGAGTTGGCTGAGTCTTATCCAGTCACAGAAGTTTTCATGGAAGGAGCGACCAACCAACTAGACCAGGAAGTTCTAGATGATGATTTGGTCTTGCCTATCGAAAATGGGGAAATCGACCTTGCTGAGAGCGTAGCAGATAATATTCTGCTCAATATCCCTATCAAGGTCTTGACGGCAGAAGAAGAGGCGGGCCAAGGTTTTGTGTCAGGAAATGACTGGCAAATCATGACTGAAGATGAATACCAAGCCCAACAAGCAGTCAAGAAAGAAGAAAACAGTCCATTTGCTGGCTTGCAAGGACTGTTTGATGGAGACGAGTAGATGGTTTTATCTAAGAAACGTGCCCGTCATGTCATAGAGGAAATTATTGCCCTCTTTCCAGATGCTAAGCCTAGTCTTGATTTTACCAATCATTTTGAACTACTGGTTGCGGTGATGCTGTCAGCCCAGACCACAGATGCAGCGGTAAATAAGGCCACACCAGGGCTCTTTGCTGCTTTTCCAACGCCGCAAGCCATGTCTGTAGCGACAGAGAGTGAAATTGCTTCACACATTTCTCATCTGGGACTGTATCGAAATAAGGCTAAATTCCTTAAAAAATGTGCCCAACAGTTACTAGATGATTTTGATGGTCAAGTCCCTCAGACACGTGAAGAATTAGAAAATCTAGCAGGTGTTGGTCGTAAGACAGCCAATGTTGTCATGAGTGTGGGCTATGGAATCCCAGCCTTCGCAGTCGATACTCATGTGGAGCGTATTTGCAAACATCACGATATCGTTAAAAAATCAGCTACGCCACTTGAAGTAGAGAAACGTGTTATGGATGTCTTGCCACCAGAAGAATGGTTAGCAGCTCACCAGGCCATGATTTACTTTGGACGAGCTATCTGTCATCCCAAAAATCCAGAATGTGACCACTATCCCCAGTTATATGATTTTAGCATTGTTTAAGGGGACTCTGAAAAAGTTTTTGCTTGATTTTAAGGGTGCTTTGTGCTATAGTAAATGGTGACTAAATAGTCCTTTAAACCTGTCCCGTGAGGCAGGCAAGGAGCGCGATAAAGTAGAAGGGTGAAGTCTATACTGTTTATAGTAGGGCTCGCTTGGCTATACATTTCAAGTCTCCTTGTGTAAGGAGACTTTTCTTTTTGGAGGTTTGTCATGAAGACAAAAGAAGTTGTAGACGAATTGACTGTCAAACGAGCGATTACGCGAATTACTTATGAGATTATCGAGCGCAATAAGGATTTGAATAAAATTATCCTAGCTGGGATAAAAACGCGTGGTGTTTTCATCGCTCATCGTATCAAAGAACGCTTGGAGCAGTTGGAAAATATCACTGTTCCTGTTGTGGAACTGGACACCAAGCCTTTCCGTGATGATGTTAAAAGCGGAGAAGATACTTCTTTGATTTCTGTTGATGTGACAGACCGTGAAGTTATCTTGGTGGATGATGTACTCTATACAGGCCGTACCATCCGCGCCGCTATTGATAACATTGTCGGCCATGGTCGTCCTGCGCGCGTGAGTCTTGCGGTGCTAGTTGACCGTGGACATAGAGAATTGCCTATCCGTCCAGATTACGTTGGGAAAAATATCCCAACTAGCCGTTCTGAAGAAATCATCGTAGAGATGACAGAACTTGATGGCCAAGACAGAGTTCTGATTACTGAAGAAGCTTAGAAAGCTGAAGGAGTAGCCATGTCAGAAAATCAACAAGCACTGAACCATGTGGTTTCCATGGAAGACCTCACTGTCGATCAAGTGATGAAATTGATCAAACGAGGAATCGAGTTTAAAAACGGAGCCCAACTTCCCTACGAGAACAAACCTATCGTATCGAATCTCTTCTTTGAAGATTCTACACGGACACATAAGTCCTTTGAAGTGGCAGAGATTAAGCTGGGGCTGGAACGACTTGACTTTGATGTGAAGACTAGTTCGGTCAATAAGGGTGAGACATTGTATGATACCATCTTGACCCTATCTGCTCTAGGAGTGGATGTCTGTGTGATTCGCCACCCAGAGGTCGACTATTACAGAGAGTTGATTGCGAGTCCGTCGATTACAACTTCTATTATCAATGGTGGTGATGGCTCGGGACAACATCCTAGCCAGAGCTTGCTTGATTTGATGACTATTTATGAGGAATTTGGGCACTTTGAGGGTCTTAAGGTTGCTATTGCAGGCGACTTGGACCACTCACGCGTTGCCAAATCAAATATGCAGATTTTGAAACGCTTGGGAGCTGAACTGTTCTTTGCAGGACCTGAGGAATGGAGAAGTCAAGAGTTTGCGGACTATGGACAGTTTGTAACTATTGATGAGATTGTTGATCAGGTGGATGTTTTGATGTTACTCCGAGTTCAACATGAACGCCACGAAAGTGGAGCGGTCTTTTCAAAAGAAGACTACCATGCTCAACACGGTTTGAACCAAGAACGCTATAATCGCTTAAAAGAAACAGCAATCATTATGCATCCGGCCCCAGTGAATCGAGATGTGGAAATTGCTGACCACTTGGTTGAAGCGCCAAAATCACGCATTGTCCAACAAATGACCAATGGTCTCTTTGTTCGGATGGCAATCTTAGAATTCGTATTGGCGAGTAGAAACGCCAACTAAAACACAAGACGTTAAAAGACGCCAGAGAGCGTCCACGAGAGGTGAAAATATGACAAAAAGACTTCTAGTATTAGAAGATGGCACAGTTTTTGAAGGCAAGGCCTTCGGAGCAGACATTGATGTAACAGGCGAAATCGTCTTTAACACAGGGATGACTGGTTACCAAGAATCCATTACAGATCAGTCTTATAATGGACAAATCTTGACCTTCACTTATCCTTTGGTGGGAAATTATGGAATTAACCGTGATGATTACGAATCCATCATTCCAACTTGTAAGGGAGTTGTCGTTTTCGAAGAAGCGCGTCGAGCTAGCAACTGGCGCAACCAAATGACCTTAGATGAATTTTTGAAAGCTAAGAAAATTCCAGGTATTTCAGGGATTGATACGCGTGCCCTTACCAAGATTATCCGTAAGCACGGTACTATGCGTGCAACCTTGACTCACGTTGGGGACAGCATGGACCATGTGACGGATCAGCTCCAAGCAACAGTCTTGCCGACAGACAATATCAAGCAGGTTTCTACTAAAACTTCCTACCCAGCTCCTGGAGTTGGTTTGAGTGTGGTCTTAGTAGACTTTGGGCTCAAGCACTCAATCCTACGTGAACTTTCTAAGCGCAACTGTAACGTTACGGTTGTTCCTTATTCAACAACAGCAGAAGAAATTCTCCACCTCAATCCTGATGGAGTTATGTTGTCAAATGGCCCAGGTAACCCAGAAGACGTTCCAGAAGCACTGGACATGATTCGTGGTGTGCAAGGAAAAATTCCAATCTTCGGAATTTGTATGGGACACCAACTCTTTGCCATGGCAAACGGGGCTAAGACATATAAGATGAAGTTTGGTCACCGTGGATTTAACCACGCGGTACGTGAGATTGCAACAGGACGCGTAGACTTTACCAGCCAAAACCATGGTTATGCAGTCAGCCGTGAGGACTTGCCAGAGCATTTGATCATTACCCACGAAGAAATCAATGACAAGTCAGTTGAAGGAGTTCGCCACAGATACCAACCAGGTTTTTCTGTACAATTCCACCCAGATGCAGCTCCTGGTCCACACGACGCAAGTTACCTATTTGATGAATTTATCGAGATGATGGAAGCTTTTAAACAAGCAAACTAAGAACGAGTAAAAGCTCGTCGGAGAATTTATGTAACTGAACACGGACGGAAAGCTCGGAATTTAGAGAAACCAACTTGGATTGTCAATCCTTCCTTGGTTTCCTAAAATTCAATCGCTTTCTATTCGTCCTTTGTATCTTATTTAATGTCGCTCTGTGAGGCGACGAATAGAAAGGAGAAGATACATTGTTCGCGGAAGTGAACACGCCCTAAGAACTGTGTGAAAAAGAAAAACATCGTCTTGACGCTAAAGGCGTCTGCACCGAGTTTCCTATTTTCACTGTGTTCTTTACGGGCTTTGTATCATAAACTATGCCTAAACGTACTGATATTCAAAAAATTATGGTGATTGGTTCTGGTCCGATTATTATTGGTCAGGCTGCTGAGTTTGACTACGCTGGGACCCAGGCCTGTTTGTCTTTGAAAGAGGAAGGTTATGAAGTTGTCTTAGTGAACTCAAATCCTGCAACCATCATGACGGATAAGGAAATTGCTGACAAGGTTTATATTGAACCGATTACACTTGAGTTTGTGACACGTATTCTCCGTAAGGAACGTCCAGATGCTTTGCTTCCAACTCTTGGTGGGCAAACAGGACTCAATATGGCCATGGAGTTGTCTAAAAATGGTATTCTAGATGAATTGGGTGTCGAACTTCTGGGTACTAAATTATCTGCCATCGACCAAGCGGAGGACCGTGACCTCTTTAAACAATTGATGGAAGAGCTTGAGCAGCCGATCCCTGAATCTGAAATTGTCAACACAGTAGAAGAAGCAGTTTCCTTTGCGGCATCAATCGGCTACCCAGTTATCGTTCGTCCAGCTTTCACACTTGGTGGTACTGGTGGTGGTATGTGTGCCAACGAGGAAGAACTTCGTGAAATCGCTGAAAATGGGTTGAAACTGTCACCTGTTACCCAATGTTTGATTGAACGTTCAATCGCAGGTTTCAAGGAAATCGAGTACGAAGTCATGCGCGATTCAGCTGATAATGCTTTGGTTGTTTGTAACATGGAAAACTTTGACCCAGTTGGGATTCACACAGGGGATTCCATTGTATTTGCCCCTGCGCAAACCATGTCCGACTATGAAAACCAAATGCTACGTGATGCGAGCTTGAGCATCATTCGTGCCCTCAAAATTGAAGGTGGATGTAACGTTCAGCTGGCCCTTGATCCGCATAGCTTCAAGTACTATGTTATCGAAGTAAACCCTCGTGTATCGCGTTCGTCAGCCCTTGCTTCTAAGGCGACGGGTTATCCGATTGCCAAATTGGCTGCCAAGATTGCCGTTGGTTTGACTCTGGATGAGGTCATTAACCCAGTTACAGGTTCAACTTATGCCATGTTTGAGCCAGCTCTTGACTACGTGGTTGCTAAGATTCCACGTTTCCCATTTGACAAGTTTGAAAAAGGTGAGCGTCGTCTTGGGACCCAAATGAAGGCGACTGGAGAAGTCATGGCTATTGGTCGTAACATTGAGGAGTCACTTCTCAAGGCATGTCGCTCTCTTGAAATTGGAGTTCACCACAATGAAATGCCTGAACTGGCAACTGTTTCAGATGATGCCTTGATTGAAAAGGTTGTGAAAGCCCAAGATGACCGTCTCTTCTACGTATCAGAGGCCATTCGCCGTGGTTATACACCAGAAGAAATTGCTGAATTGACTAAGATTGATATCTTCTATCTGGATAAACTCTTGCACATCTTTGAAATTGAGCAAGAATTAGGTGCCCATCCACAAGATCTAGAAGTCTTGAAAACAGCCAAACTCAATGGCTTCTCAGATCGTAAGATTGCGGAACTCTGGAAAATGACAGCTGACCAAGTTCGCCAACTTCGCTTGGAAAACAAGATTGTTCCAGTCTATAAGATGGTCGATACCTGTGCGGCAGAATTCGACTCTGAAACACCATATTTCTATTCAACCTATGGTTGGGAAAACGAGTCTATCAAGTCTGACAAGGAATCTGTACTTGTCCTAGGTTCAGGTCCAATCCGTATCGGACAAGGGGTTGAATTCGACTATGCAACTGTTCACTCTGTTAAGGCTATCCAAGCAGCTGGCTATGAAGCTATCATCATGAACTCAAATCCAGAGACCGTTTCAACCGACTTCTCGGTATCAGACAAACTTTACTTTGAGCCATTAACATTCGAAGATGTCATGAATGTTATCGATTTGGAGCAACCAAAAGGCGTTATCGTTCAGTTCGGTGGTCAAACAGCTATCAACCTTGCCGAGCCTTTGGCAAAAGCAGGTGTGACCATCCTTGGTACCCAAGTAGCTGACTTAGACCGTGCCGAAGACCGTGACCTCTTCGAGCAAGCCCTTAAAGACTTGGATATTCCACAGCCACCAGGTCAAACGGCTACCAATGAAGAAGAAGCCGTACTTGCAGCTCGCAAGATTGGATTCCCAGTCCTCGTTCGCCCATCTTATGTCTTGGGTGGACGTGCTATGGAAATCGTCGAAAACGAAGAAGATCTTCGTTCTTACATGCGTACCGCTGTTAAGGCCAGTCCAGACCACCCAGTCCTTGTTGACTCTTACATCGTTGGGCAAGAGTGTGAAGTTGATGCCATCTCAGATGGGGAAAATGTTCTCATCCCTGGTATTATGGAACATATCGAACGTGCTGGTGTCCACTCAGGTGACTCAATGGCCGTTTATCCACCACAAACCTTGTCGCAAAAGGTGCAAGAAACCATCGCAGACTACACCAAACGTCTAGCAATTGGCCTTAACTGTCTTGGGATGATGAACATCCAGTTTGTCATCAAGGATGAAAAAGTCTACGTTATTGAGGTCAATCCACGTGCCAGCCGTACGGTGCCATTCCTTTCTAAGGTAACCAATATCCCTATGGCTCAGGTAGCAACTAAGCTCATTCTTGGTCAAAGTCTTGAAGAACTTGGCTACCAAGATGGACTTTATCCAGAAAGTACTCGCGTTCATATCAAGGCGCCTGTCTTCTCCTTTACGAAACTAGCTAAAGTAGACAGCTTACTCGGGCCTGAAATGAAGTCAACAGGGGAAGTTATGGGTTCTGATACTACTTTGGAAAAAGCTCTCTACAAGGCTTTTGAAGCTTCCTACCTACACTTGCCAACCTTTGGAAATGTTGTATTTACCATCGCTGATGATGCCAAAGAAGAAGCCTTGGACTTGGCTCGTCGTTTCCAAAATATCGGTTATGGTATCCTTGCGACAGAAGGGACAGCAGCCTTCTTTGCTAGTCATGGACTTCAAGCTCAACCTGTTGGTAAGATTGGTGACGATGAACAAGATATCCCAAGCTTTGTCCGCAAAGGGAAAATCCAAGCGATCATCAATACTGTCGGAACCAAACGAACTGCTGACGAAGATGGTGAGCAAATCCGTCGTTCAGCCATTGAACACGGTGTACCACTCTTTACAGCTCTAGATACAGCTAATGCCATGCTCAAGGTGCTAGAAAGCCGTAGTTTTGTCACAGAAGCGATCTAGTTGAGAAAAAGTTTTTCACAGTTTTAAAGCCAGCGTCAGAAAACGCTGGCTTTTGCAATACAGATATTGCTTATTTGAACTATCATTCTTTCCTTAAGAATCATTCTAAATTGTGATATAATAAGGGAGAATTGGAAATAGGAAACTATTTTCAAGATATTTTCAAAAATCCCATTAAGAAAATAGGTAAAGACAGATTAGAAAGTGTAAAATTCCGATGTCTTCTTACAAAAAAGTCTCTCTTTCTGAGATCAACCAATCTATTGAAACTCCCAATAACAATCATTTTTGGCAAAATCTAAAAGCATTCTTAGGACCTGGAGCCCTTGTAGCAGTTGGTTATATGGATCCTGGAAACTGGATTACCAGTGTGGTTGGTGGTGCTTCCTACAAATATAGTCTTTTATTTGTTATTTTAATTTCATCCATCATTGCTATGCAGTTACAACAGATGGCTGGAAAGCTCGGTATCGTGACTAGGATGGACCTAGCGCAGGCAACAGCACATCATGCTCCCAAGTGGCTTCGCTATAGTCTGTGGGTGATTTTAGAATTAGCTTTAATGGCGACAGACTTAGCCGAGGTTCTAGGTTCAGCGATTGCCTTAAATCTTTTATTTAAAATACCGATTATGGTCGCTATCCTCTTAACCGTTTTAGATGTATTTCTTTTGTTGTTGTTGATGAAATTTGGCTTCAAAAAAATTGAAGCCATTGTTACGACTCTTATTTTAACCATATTAGCCATCTTTACCTATCTGGTGGCCTTATCCAGTCCAAGTATTCAGGGTATTTTTGGTGGTTATTTACCGACTTCAACTTTATTTGAAACACCGTTACCAGGTCATGAAAGCCAATTGACCTTGGCTCTAGGAATTGTGGGAGCGACAGTCATGCCCCATAATCTCTATCTTCATTCATCCCTATCCCAAACAAGGAAAATCAATCACAAAGATAAGAAGGATGTTCGAAAAGCCGTGCGTTTTATGACCTGGGATTCAAATCTTCAGTTGTCCCTAGCCTTTATTGTCAATTCCTTGCTTCTTATTTTAGGGGCATCTCTCTTTTTTGGTCATGCATCTGAAATTTCGGCCTTTTCTCAAATGTACAATGCTTTACAGGATTCGACAATAGCAGGAGCGATAGCTAGCTCAACGCTGTCAACTTTATTTGCTCTGGCTCTCTTAGCAAGTGGACAGAATTCTACCATCACAGGCACCTTGACAGGTCAGATTGTCATGGAAGGTTTCTTACATCTAAGATTACCTCAGTGGATTATCCGTATCGGGACACGTATTTTTGCCTTGCTCCCTGTGATTATAGTCGCCGTCTTGTTTGGACATCAAGAAAAAACCTTGGATCAGTTATTGGTCTATTCGCAGGTCTTTCTGTCAATTGCTCTTCCGTTTTCAATCTTCCCCTTAATCTATCTGACCTCTAAGAAGTCAATGATGGGAGAATTTACCAATGCCAAGTGGAATACAATCCTAGGTTACGCAGTTTCAATCATCTTGACCATTCTCAATATCAAGCTTCTTTTCGATATTTTTTAAACTCGTTTGACATCAATCATAGTGTCAGCGTGAAGGTTGACAAATAGAAAGTAGTAGTGATTGATTCATAAAAACAAGTACAAAAAAAGAACAGTGGTAACTGTTCTTTTTTATCATTATTTGAGACCGTATTTTTTGTTGAAACGATCCACGCGTCCATCTGCTTGAGTGAACTTTTGACGTCCAGTGTAGAATGGGTGTGAGTCTGATGAAATTTCCACACGGATCAATGGGTAAGTTTCGCCTTCGAACTCAACAGTTTCGTTAGAGCGTTTTGTTGAACCGCTAAGGAATTTGTAACCAGTAGTTGTGTCCATGAAGACAACTGGGCGATATTCTGGATGGATATCTTTTTTCATTTTGCAATATTTCCTTTCTGCCATGGTCTCTTTGCGAGCCATAGATTGTTACCATACTAGTCTATCAGATTCTGATAAGTTTGGCAAGTCTTTTCCTTGATTTTATTAAAAATCTTGATAAAAAATCACTCCAGTGTTTACTGGAGTGACGGTAGAAGAATGATTAGTTCTCTTGATTTGGAGCTTTTTCTTCTTGTTCATTTTTTACTTCTGTTTCTTTTACTGGTTCTGTGTTTTCTGCTGCTGATTTAGCCTCTTTTTCAGTTTCAGTAGGTTCTGTTTCTGTTGATTCTGTTACAGTTTCAGCTTCAGCCTCTGTTTCAGTTGGTTCGGCTACAGGTTCAGCTTCTGTTTTTGTTTCAGCTTCTGTAGTTTCTTCTTTTACTGGTTCTGCGTTTTCTGCTACTGATTCAGCCTCCACATTAGCTGGTTCCTTAGCTTCTTCTGTTTGCTCGGTTTCCTCTTTAGCAGTCTCTGTTTTCTCAGCAGTAGTTTCTTCTTTTTTACGTTCTTGAGATTCTTTTTTGATTTCTTCGACTGCAGTTTTAACGGTAGAGCTTGTTACACGTCCGACAGTTTGAGCAAAATCTTTACCAGACTCAGCTAATTCAGTAAATGATTCTTTTGTAATTTTACCACCTGACATTGCCAAGAGACCAGTTACAACTAGTGCAATGCTAGCAAGAATAGCCAAAATCAAACCAAAGCCGATTGAAATGCCATATCCACCAAAGTTAGACATGTACTTATTTACATTAAAGAGACTATTTAGTGTAACGAGAGTTGCAATTGCACCCGCAACAATGACACCAATTGAGAACCCTTTAGGCATTGCTTTATTCATGTTATTCAAGCACGCAAGAACAATAGACACAATAGCCGCGATAATGACAAACCACCCATCTCCTTGGTAACCATTCACACTATAGGACCCAAAAGAACCTGCATTTAAACTAGCCCATGGCAAGAGTGAACCAAGGATGGCTACTCCAGCAGAAATGAGAATATACAAACGATTTTTTTCCATTATTAAGTCTCCTTTTATTCAGTTTGATTTATTATACCATAAACTGAGGTACAAAGAAACCGTATATTTTAAGAATATAGCATATAAAAGGCCAAGAAAATTCTTTCTTAGCCTTGGTGCATCTGTAGAGCCTCTTTCAGCTCTTTGTATATTTGTTCGTTTTCTTCTAGACTATAGGAATTGGCGCCACTGGCTAATGGATGCCCTCCCCCGTCGTGTCGTTTGGCAATCTCATTGATAGAGGTGATTTTACTGCGCATACGCACACGGAAGTGACCATCAGCTTGCTCAACAAAGATAGCCCAAGCCTTAACGGTATCAATTCGACCAGGTGCTCCGACAATCGCAGCCGTTTCAGCATCCGTAACCTTATAATTTTTCAAGATGTCTTGAGTAAGTAAAACGCGTGCAGCTCCATTCTCATCAACTTCTAAATGATCATAAACATACCCTTGCAATTTTGCAATCTTGAAGCTCATGGTATCCATTTGACGAGACAATCCAGCAAAGTCAAAATCAACTTCTCGGAGCTGGGCAGCTATTCTAAAGGTACGGGCACTAGTTGACGGGTAGAGAAAACGCCCAGTGTCCCCTACAATTCCTGCATAGAGAAGTCGTGCCGCTTTACTAGACAAAGCTAGCTGATTTTCTTGAGCAAATAATGCAATCATCTCACTGGCACTGCTTGAACTTGTATCCACCCAAGATAGGTCACCGTAGATATCATCATTTGGATGGTGATCGATTTTGATGGTGAAAGCAGCTTGTTCGTAGCGTTTATCATCGATACGAGGACGATTCGCTGTATCACAAATAATAGCAAGAGCTCCTTGGTAGTCACTGTCTTGGACAGTATCCATTTCCGCCATCCAGGTCAAAGTTGGTTCGTTATAACCGACTGCTTTGATGGTCTTTTCTGGAAAATGGTGTGTGAGAAGAGCTTTCAAGCCCACTTGACTCCCTAAAGCATCAGGATCTGGTTTCATATGACGATGAATGATAATGGTATCGTATTCTTTGATTTTCTCTAAAATTTGCTGGCAAATTTCCATAAATAACCTCAATTCTTTCTCATTTCATTGTAGCACAAGAATTTTTATTTTTAAAATGAAAAAGATATGATATAATGGAGAAAGATAAATTGAGGAGGACGATATGGCATTAGCAAAAATTGTATTTGCCAGTATGACCGGTAATACCGAAGAAATTGCAGATATTGTAGCAGATAAATTGCGTGACTTGGGCTTGGATGTCGATGTGGATGAATGTACGACTGTTGACGCTTCAGACTTCTTGGAGGCAGACATCGCAATCGTTGCGACTTATACTTATGGAGACGGAGAATTGCCAGATGAGATGATGGACTTCTACGAAGACCTAGCAGATCTCAACTTGAATGGCAAAATCTATGGAGTGGTCGGTTCAGGTGATACCTTCTACGACGAATTCTGTAAGGCTGTCGATGACTTTGATCGTGTATTTGTCGCGACAGGAGCAGAAAAAGGTTCAGAGTGTGTTAAAGTGGACCTCTCTGCCGAAGAAGAAGACATCGAGCGTTTGGAACAATTCGCAGAAGAATTGGCTGCAAAAGTAGGATAAGAAGCGAACTGCGCTGGCTGGAATAAGTCGGTGCAGTTTTTTATTAGTTATTTTGGGATTTTACTAGCCTATTTAGAGGCTTTTTGATACAATAATTCAAATAAAGGAGGAGATACTATGGATTTAGATAGTATTCGGCAAGAAATTGATCAAATCGATGACCAAATCGTAAAGCTCCTAGAAGAACGGATGCATTTGGTTGAGGGAGTAGTTGCCTATAAGAAAGCCTCAGGAAAACCTATTTTAGATACTAAGAGAGAAGAAATCATTTTTGAAAAAGTCAGAAATAGAGTAGAAGATAAGCGCTATCAGGAGACCATTGTTGCTACTTTTTCAGACATTCTCAAACGTTCGCGTGATTATCAGGATCAAAACATCAAATGAAAAAAGAACAATTTTATCCGCTAGGAATTTTTCTGGCTGCAATGGTGGGAGGCCTTATCCGCTATCTCATTTCCACTTGGTTACCAGCTAGCCCAGACTTTCCTTGGGGAACCCTTCTCGTCAATTATCTGGGAATATTCTGCCTGGTCTATCTGGTAAAAGGCTATCTGGCCCATAAGGGAACTAGTAAAGGCTTGGTTTTAGCGCTGGGGACGGGATTTTGTGGTGGCCTGACAACCTTTTCTAGCCTAATGCTTGATGCTGTGAAATTGCTCGATACTGGGCGTTATCTTAGTTTAGTCCTGTATTTGATTTTTAGTATTGGTGGAGGTCTACTCTTGGCTTATGTTCTAGGGAGGAAGAAATGGTAATCGTTTATCTTGCAATCGCCTGCGGGTTCGGAGCCCTGGTGCGTTATTTCTTTTCCCGCTATAATCAAGCTTCTAAATTGCCACTAGGAACTCTCATTGCCAATCTTCTAGGATGTTTTTTAATTGGCCTACTTTACAATCATGTGGAGTCCAAGGAAGTCTATGCTATCCTAGCGACAGGTTTTTGTGGAGGGTTGACGACCTTTTCAACTCTGAATGACGAGCTGCAAAAACTGTTAAGTGACAAGAAGGTATTTTATAGCTATTTCCTCTTAACTTACATAGGCGGGTTTCTAGCGATTTTTTTAGGAATTCTGCTATAAATTCCTTTACTTTTAGGTGGAAATATGGTAAACTGTCTCTTGTGTGTAATGGACGCACAAAAATACAGTTTATCCGCTGAGGAGGATTCCTCAAGATTGACAAAGATAGGAGAATAAAATGAATCCATTAATCCAAAGCTTGACTGAAGGTCAACTTCGTACAGATATCCCATCATTCCGTCCTGGTGACACTGTTCGTGTACACGCGAAAGTTGTCGAAGGAAACCGTGAACGTATCCAGATTTTTGAAGGTGTTGTTATCGCACGTAAAGGTGCTGGCATCTCAGAAAACTACACAGTTCGTAAAATCTCTAACGGTGTAGGTGTTGAGCGTATCTTCCCAATCCACACTCCACGTGTTGAAAAGATCGAAGTTGTTCGTTACGGTAAAGTACGTCGTGCGAAATTGTACTACTTGCGTGCTCTTCAAGGTAAAGCAGCTCGTATCAAAGAAATCCGTCGTTAATTCGACAAAAAAACTCTGCTTACCCAGCAGGGTTTTTCTCTAGCTCCCTTAGTTCAATGGATATAACAACTCCCTCCTAAGGAGTAGTTGCAGGTTCGATTCCTGCAGGGGGCATTTTTAGTAAAGTAAAGAAGAATAAAGAATATTCAAAGTGTTAGTTTAAAGGCAATCATCACAATTTTGTTTTTTTAAATAGGTTAGTATTTTGAGTTTTTTTGACCAAACCATGACCAAAATTTGACCAAAAATATTTTTCACTTAATAAATATAGAATAAAGTGGATCAGGAAGCTGGTCTATTTTATTTTGTATTCTATATTTAGTCTTTAAAAATATAATAATATTATTCTTTAAAGTTTCTACATTTTTTGCTATAATAGTAGCTAATATAAATATTGATTAAGTGTAGAATTTTAATAAACTATGTAGTATTAAATTTAGTTAGGGAGAAAGATTAATTATGAATGAAAAGAAGCAAAATAATTTT
Organism: Streptococcus oralis; assembly: GCF_024399415.1. NCBI lineage: Bacteria > Bacillati > Bacillota > Bacilli > Lactobacillales > Streptococcaceae > Streptococcus > Streptococcus oralis. The sequence continues at coordinate 1,252,447 of NZ_CP029257.1, read as the reverse complement.
TTTCTATTTCCTTTTAAAATTTTAAAAAAAGATAGAATTGTACTGCTTTGGATTGTAACTACTCTATTAGCAGGTTTTTTTACAAATTTTTCACAATTATTGCGTGGAGAAACTATTGAGGATTCATTTAAACAAGGAAATATCTATATTTTTTCGATTACATTGTTAATTACAGTTCTTTCTGATGCAATTATATATCTGTTATCAGAAGAGAAGAAATCAGAGGCAAATAGAAAACTGAGTGAAACAAATATTGAAAATGATAAATTGTTACCTGTTATAGGCAAGACATCAATAACTAGTTATCTTTATGTTATAATAGTTTTTATATTTGTAATGCTTATTACATCTTTACTGTTATATTCAGGTATATACAGAACTGATTATTGGATTCAAATTTTGATTGCTGTAATTTCAATATATGGTACTTTCTTTTATTATTGTTTAAATAGACTTATACAATACCCTCAAAATTTTGAAGATTATTTGGAAATGGAAAATAAAGAAATGGAAAAATTAGATAAGAATAATGAAGAAATTAAAAGCTTTAAGGATGATACAGGGAAGGATGTGAGTGTATAATGCAAAAAGAAATAAAAGTAATAGAAATTACACAACCTATAGGAACATTTTACCTTGGAAAAATTGATTCTAGTGATTTGATAAAAGGTTCTTATGTACGTCCTAGAAGAGACAATGAAGGAATTCAAAGAGACAGATCTGATAAAAGGGTAATGGAAATCGAATCATATTGCAAGGATCCTGATGCTACTTTCCCTACACCAATAATATTATCAGTTGATTCTTCATTTTGTAAATTGAAGAATGGTGGTACTCTTATCGAGTATAATGATGACAATTGCATTTTCGAGATAATTGATGGACAACATCGAGTAGAGGGAATTAGCCGAGCAAGCAGTAGTTCAGGATTCAGATGTGAATTACTTGTTGTATTAATGTTTGATCTAACTGAAGAGGAGAAAGCATATGTATTTTCTACAATAAATAGTAATCAAGCAAAAGTTGATAAATCTTTAATCTATGATTTATTTGAACTGAGTACAAAAAGAAGTCCATTAAAAACTTGTCACTATATAGCTAGAATTATGAATTCAAAACACACATATCCTTTTTATCAGAGGTTGAAGATGTTAGGTAAAAGAGAACGCGGATCAAACACTTTATCTCAAGGGACTTTTGTAAAAGGATTAGTTGAACTAATTTCAAAAAATCCTCAGGAAGATATGATTCGTATAAAAAATGGCGATAAATTATTGCCAGATGAGAAATTACCACTACGAAATTTCTTTATAAATGAGAATGATGATATAATTTTGAAAATCCTTAAAAATTATTTTACTGCTGTGAGTGTAGTTTTTGAAAAAGAGTGGTATTCAAATGACTATATTTTGACCAAAACAACTGGATATTTAGCGTTAATCAAGGCTTTTGAAAAATTTTATAATTTTGGTATGGAACAAGGAAGATTAGATGAGGAGTTTTTTGTAAACATTTTTAAGAAGATAAAAGATATTTTTGAACGTAAACATATTCAACTTATTTCTGAAGAATTTCAAGCTGGTGGAGTAGGCCAAAATCGTTTGAAAGGTGAGTTTGAGGATGCACTCATGCAAATTTCAAACTCAGAATTTTAAAATAGATAAATAAAATGGATCAGGAAGCTGGTCTATTTTGTTTTGTATTTGTTACTTTAGTTTTTTCAGCATTTTTAGAGTTCGCTGAATGAAAGATTTAAGTGAAATATGATATAATTAAAAGATACGAGGTCATATAAAAAAATGAAGAAAAATATACTTGTTGCACCTGTTCTTAAATGGGTAGGTGGAAAACGACAACTAATTTCAGAAATTGAACCTTTAATTCCTAGAAGGATTTCTACTTATGTTGAGCCTTTTGTTGGTGGGGGTGCAGTATTGTTTCATCAACAACCAAAGAAGGCAATTATCAATGATTACAATCAAGAATTGATGAATGTTTATCAGGTGATAAAAGATGATCCTGATGGTTTAATAGATGTTTTAAAAAGGCATAAAGAATTACACTCTGAAGAATATTTTTATGAAATTCGCTCTTTAGATCGTAGTGAGGATTATGAAAAATTTTCAAATGTAGAAAAAGCTGGACGAATTATTTATTTAAATAAAACTTGTTATAATGGTTTGTTTAGAGTTAATAGAGCAGGTTTCTTTAATACACCTTATGGAAAGTATAAGAATCCTTCTATTGTGAATGAAGTGACTATTAAAGCTATTTCAAATTATTTTAATTCAGCGAATGTTAAATTTTTAACTGGTGATTATAAAGAAGCGTTAAAAAGGTTAAGAAGGGGTGCATTTGTTTATTTTGATCCCCCTTATATGCCTATTTCAACTTCTTCTAGTTTTACTGGGTATACAGAACATGGTTTTGACTATGACAAACAAGTAGAACTTAGAGATGAGTGTTTAAAACTCCATAAAAGAGGGGTTAAATTTTTACAATCTAATTCTTATTCTCCTGAAATTTTAGAATTGTATGCTGATAAAGATGTGTTTAATATTGAAATTGTGCAAGCAAGACGAAGTGTAAATAGTCAGTCAGATAAAAGAGGAGAAATTGCTGAGGTTTTAATTTATAATTACGAAAAAGAGTAGGTTATGGGAAAAATAAACGTTTCAGACGCTTGGCAAGTGTTAATTGATAAGTATGATATTTTAACAGAAATATCTAATAATGGTTTTTTTAAGATTTCTGCTTCGCAGATAAAGGAAGTAAAAGAACCTAGATTGATGGCAAAGTGGGATAGTTCAGAACAGTTGCCAAGTAGTCTAAAAAAGAATGAGATTAGTATTCTACCTGATAGCAGAAGTTCGTATATTTTAAGTGATTTCTTGTTGTATCAAAAACTGCCTAAAGTAGTAGAACATGTAAAAAATATGGCAACAGTTGAATTACCTGACTTACAAACCATTGATGTAGATAATATTACTTCTAAAGCAAATGCCATAAATGTATTACAGATTTCAGGAATACTAGAAGATTTTCTTGAACTGGATTCAGATGATGTTTTATATGGAACTTTTAATGGTAGAATGTCATCAGGGGAATTTGATTTTAAAGTTGATACAGTAGGACAGATTCAACTAGGAGTAAATGTAGATAGAGCGCAAATAGAAATTGATGGTGGTTTTGAATCGAACCATTGGGTTGTGATCCTAGAGGCAAAAAATGTACTGCATGAGGATTTTCATATTCGTCAACTTTATTATCCGTATAGAACTTGGGAAAGTAAAGTTGATAAACCTATACGTTTGATATTTTCAATTTATACAAATAAAATTTTTCGTTTAATGGAGTATCGTTTTAAAGATAAAGGGAATTATTCTTCAATAGAATTAGTTGGAACTAAAAACTATTCTTTAGAAGATACTTCTATTACGTTAGATGAAATAAAAGATGTCTATGATAGCATTGAGGATATTGAAGTTATTAGTGATAATATGAATGGTGAAAGTAGTGTTCCATTTATACAGGCTGATAACTTTGAAAGAATAGTTTCTTTGTTAGAAAATATGTATGACAATCCAATGACAAGTGAAGAAATTATTGAATTGATGAAGTTTACAATTCGCCAAAAAGAATATTATTTTAATGCTGGTAAATATTTAGGTCTATTTCAAAGAATAAAAGAAGATAAAGTTACAAAATACGGCTTGACTAATGTTGGTGTGGCTGTTTATAAAAAGAGTTATAAAGAAAGACAGTTAGAATTAGTCAAGTTAATTTTATCTCATAGAATTTTTAGAGAATTATTTAGAGAAATTATAGAAACAGGTATGATCCCAGATAAAGGTAGAGTAGTTGAACTTGAATTGGAATATAATGTATGTAGTATAGATGTAGCTTCAAGGAGAGCGACTTCTGTTATAAGTTGGCTAAACTGGATTTTTAATTTAGTAAATATATAAAAATAAGGAGCGTTGATTATGTTTGGAAATGATCAAGAAGTTATTATTCAATCTAGTGGTTATAATGGAAGTGAACCGACTAGGATATGTCCAAATTGTGGAATTGAGAAACCGTTAAGTAATTTTGGTTATAGAAATATGGGTGGTGGTACTATTAGAGTGCAGTCGTGGTGTAAAAAGTGTAGATAGTGTATGATAAATACTCAGGAATAATTTTCACTCAATGAATATAGAATAAAGGGCTCTTTGTCAACTGTAGTGGGTTGAAGAAAAGCTAAGCTCGAGAAAGGACAAATTTCGTCCTTTAAATAGGAAAAGCCTTAAAATAAGATTTTTCCTATTTATCGATTCCTGCAGGGGGCAGTAATTAGATATGAAAAACCGCTCTCCTGAGCGGTTTTCGTCTATTCTTGCCTTTTTACAATACCCACGTTCGGATGGCATGGGCTACGCCGGATTCATCATTTGTTTTGGTGATGTATTTGGCGATTTTTTTGAGTTCTGCATTTCCATTTTCCATAACAACGGGATTTCCAACGACTTCCAGCATGGCACGGTCATTTTCTTCGTCCCCGATCGCCATGGTTTCATCTGTGGTCAATCCGAGTTTTTCAGCTAGATGGGTAATAGCTGAACCCTTGTCTACATTCTTTTTAAGGAGTTCGAGGTAGAAAGGAGCAGATTTGTTGATGGAGTAGCGTTCGTAAAATTCTGCTGGTATCTTTTCAATCGCAGCGTCGAGAATTTCCGGTTCATCGATAAACATACACTTGACGATTTCCTTGCCAGCCATTTCTTCAGGGGTGCGGTAGAAGATGGGCATGCTGACGAGGGTTGATTCGTGCACCGTGTATTTTCCGATATTGCGATTGGCCGTGTAGATACCGTCCTTGGTAATGGCGTGCATGTGGACACCAAGTTTGCGACTGAGAAATTCCATATCCAGATAGTCCACATAGGTCAAGGATTCGCTGATAATCTCATGGGCAGTAGCAGTTTCTTGAACAAGGGCACCGTTGAAGGTTACAACATAGTCACCCTCATCTCTCAATTGCAAATCGTCCAGAAGTTTGGCAACGCCTGCGATAGGACGACCCGTTGCAATCACGACCTTGACGCCAGCTTGTTTGGCATCTTGGATGGCAGAAAAGACTTCCGGAGTGATTTCTTTTTTACTGTTAACCAGGGTACCATCTATATCGACGGCGATTAGTTTAATACTCATAAATTTCCTCTATTCGTTCTTATTTGGGGTAAAATGATCGTTCTCAATCAAGTGTAAAAATTGCTGGGTGATGCTTGCGAAGATGCTGTTTTGGTCCAACATTTCTTTTGGGAAATAGAAACGATTATCTCCATGGCGACTGCCAGCAAGGGATTGGACGATAGGGGACAGGCTAGAGAGTTCTGCCAATTCACCATTTTTTTGTAAAATTTCAATCTGTGTCCGTGGATTTTCAGATTCGGGACGATAGATATCATAAGGGAGGTCAAAGTTCTTATGAATGGCTGTATAGTAGTCGGGATCAAAACCGATTTCTTCAACCAGTTGTCTCATGGTTGCGAGTTGGTCTTGGTCTTCTTGTGAAAAGGTGATGGATTTAAAGACCTTGCGGTTGACAAAGCGTTGCGACAAGTCTGCGAGAATCTTGTCAGGACTGGTCATCCAGAGTTGGAAGTAGGTATTCATCACGCCATCATCAAGACCTAGATAATCAGACAAGGTCACATTTTTTTCAAAGAAAGGGAGGAGATGTGGAGAAGTGCGTGCAAAGAAATCCTTGTCTTCAGGATAGAGTTCCTTGGCGCGTTTGAGGAGATTCTGTAGGAGAACTTCCATGGCGCGTGTTGCTGGGTGGAAATAAACCTGCATATACATCTGGTAACGACTGAGGACATAATCTTCGATGGCATGCATGCCATTGCGCTGAAAGGCGATGCCATTTTCGACAGGACGAATGACTCGGAGGATGCGAGTCAGGTCAAATTCCCCATAAGATGCTCCTGTAAAATAAGAGTCGCGCAAGAGATAGTCCATGCGGTCTGCATCAATCTGACTGGAAATGAGCTGTACGACCTGCTTGTTAGGGTAGGTATGGTCAATGACACTGGCTACCTTTTTGGGGAAATCAGGCGCTACTTGTAGCAGGACTTGGTGAATCTCTGTCTCAGGACTTTGGATGATTTCCTGGGTAATGGCTTCATGATCTGTATCAAAGAGATGTTCAAAAGTATGAGAGTAGGCACCATGCCCGAGGTCATGAAGGAGCGCAGCGGTCATGGTCAAGAGAGACTCAGCAGGATCCCATTCTTCAGGATATTTTTCTTCAAAAATCTCTGTGATGCGTCGTGCAATCTCATAGACTCCTAGACAGTGGGAAAAGCGACTGTGCTCGCCACCATGGAAGGTATAGCTGGAAGTCCCTAGCTGTTTGATACGACGCAGACGTTGAAATTCTTTTGTATTGATCAAGTCATAGATGACTTGATTATTGACATGGATGTAGTTGTGAACTGGGTCACGGAATACTTTTTCGTTCATATGACCATTATAGCAAAATCCTGCTCTTTTTGGTAAAATAGTAGGACAAGAGAGAAGAAAGAGGACCTGATGTGAAGATTCGGATGCGAAATAGGATTCAGTTTGATGAACAGTTGGAAGTGATTGACCAGCTTTATGACGTGGAAGTGTGTGAAAAAGGGGATTATAGCTATCTGCTTTTTTATAATGAGGAAAAAGAAAAAGTGGTTCTCAAGTTTCATGGTCAAGAACTGGTGATGACCCGTTTTTCCAATCCGAAGACTATTATGAGATTTCTAAAGGATAGTGATAGTTTAGCCTATATTCCGACTCCAATGGGGATGCAGGAATTTATCATTCAAACGAATCGTTATCAACTGGATGGGCAAAAGATTGAACTCGCCTATCAACTGCAAAACCAAGAGGGACACCCCTTTGCCAGCTATCAATTAGAAATTACTTGGGGATAAGAAAAAGGTTGGCGAATGCCAACCTTATTTGATATAGAGTTCTTGATTTTTTAGGACAATTTCACGAACACTTGCGAATTTCTTGAGTTTTTTCAGTTCTTCAGGATGGGTTACGAGAGTGATAACATAGCCCTCTTTGCCCATGCGACCTGTACGGCCAGCACGGTGGGTATAGGTTTCCATATCTCTAGGGACGTCGAAGTTTACGACACATTCTAGACTATCGATATCAATTCCACGTGCCAAAAGGTCAGTTGCAAGGAGCAGGGTTAGCTGTTTGTTCTTAAATTTTTCTAATATGACTTTTCGAAATTTAACATTGACATCACTAGCGAGGGAGACAGCCAAGACATCACGATACTGTAATTTTTCTTCTGCACTTCCAAGATCTGATAGGCTATTAAAGAAAACTAGTCCGCGGAAATCCTCAACATGAGCCAGCTTTCGTAGCATGTCTACTCGGTGACGTTGGTCTACCTGCATGTAGAAGTGTTGGATGTTGTCCAGTTTTTGATCTGAGAGATCAATGGTGCGCGTGTTTGGTGCAATCTTTTTTTGGTCAAACTTGGTCGTCGCACTCATGTAGATGAGTTGGTGGTCACGAGGTGCGTAGTGGGTGATTTTCTCGACAAAGTGAATTTGAGAATCATCGAGCAATTGATCAAATTCATCCAGGATGATGGTTTCCACATTCATCATCTTGATTTTTTTCAATTTAATCAACTCAAAGATACGGCCAGGTGTTCCAATCAGAATTTCTGGTCCCTTTTTCAGACGCTCAATTTGGCGTTTTTGGCTCGAACCTGATAGAAATAGCTGAGCAGTTAAGCCAGTGGCCTCACCCCAAGTTTTAGTGACTTCAAAAATCTGTCCAGCTAGTTCTGTATTTGGTGCTAGGATCAAGAGTTGTTGGGCTTTTTTCTTTTGCAGTTTGAGAAGACTAGGTAGGAGATAGGCTAAAGTCTTCCCTGTACCAGTGGGACTGACTCCAAGAATATTTTCCCCTTCTGTTATAGGTTCAAAAAGTTGAGTCTGAATGGGAGTGAAGTCTTGGAAACCGAGTTGGTCGCTCAGTTCTTGCCATTCAGTAGGTAGTTTGGTTTTCATTTTTCTGCCTCAAATCTAATGCCAGCAGTCTGGCGCATAGTATATAGTAGCTCATGAATAGAACCTGCATCATCCAGCCAGTTCTGATAAAGTTTCTGGTCTGGTTGCTGGATCATGTGTGCAAATGCAGCAACTTCCTCAGTCATCGTATGAGGAGCCTGTTGGATAGGGAGTTGAACTTGATTTCCTTGGTGGTTGGTAAAAATAGCTGAGCGGACATGCTCAATCGTGTTGAGGGTCAAGGTTCCATCTGCTGTGTAAATCTCACAAGGAAGATTGGAAGTGATGTTTTTCCCAGCTTTGATATGAACTTGAAAGTCAGGGTAGAAGAGGATACCGTCTCCATTTAGGTCAATGCTATTGTTAAGCTGTTTAGCCTGATAGGTCGCGTCCTGAGCCTTTCCAAAGAGGCGAATAGCAGCATAGAGAGGATAAATCCCCAAATCCATAAGGGCTCCACCAGCAAAACGATCTGAAAAGACATTTGGCGTCTGTCCAGCCAATAAGTCAGGCATCTTGGAAGAATACTTGGCATAGTTGAAATCTGCTCCCCAAATTTGCTTGTCTGCCAAAAAAACCTTAATAGTAGTAAAAGCTTCCTCGTGGTAATTACGAGCCGCTTCAAAGATAAAACAGTGATTTTTCTCAGCTGTCTGTCTCAAATTCAGCCATTCTTGTGGCTGAGTGACAGCTGGCTTTTCAAGAATGACGTGCTTACCAGCAGACAAGGCAGCCTTGGCTTGAACAAAATGCAAGGAGTTTGGACTGGCGATATAGACCACATCAAAGGAAGACTTAAAGAAGTCTTCTAATTGATCAAAGAGTTGGATATTTTCATAGCAAGAAGCAAAGGTTGCGGCAGTTTCTCGTTTTCTAGAATAGACTGCAACCAGCTGGTATTCTCCGCTAGCATGGGCTGCTTCTATGAAATGATGGCTAATAGCCCCTGTTCCGATGATACCTAATTTAAGCATAAATACTCCTTTTCCGACTTCAAATCCTTCCTTCATTATAACATAGAAAAGAAGGACTATCCAACAGATGGTAAAAATTTTCAAATGGGCTACGAATTTCTTGGATAAAGTGGTACAATATTTAGATAAGTAGATGAAATGAGAAGGGGGGAGAAAATGAGATTATTACCAATAAGGAGAATATCACGTCAGTCTAAGAGACTAGCGCTTTTTTTGACTTTTTGCGCAGGATATGTCGATGCCTATACCTTTATCGTGCGAGGGAACACCCTTGTGGCTGGACAAACAGGGAATGTCGTCTTTCTTTCTGTAGGACTCATTCAGCAGAATGTCTCGGATGCTAGTGCTAAAGTAATGACCTTGTTTTCCTTTATGATGGGTGTCTTTTTTCTGACATTGTATAAGGAAAAACTACGAATTGTTAAAAAGCCGATTTTGTCCTTGATTCCTCTTGCAGTCCTGTCCCTAATTATAGGCTTTGTACCGCAAACGGTTAATAATATCTATCTCGTACCGCCCTTGGCCTTTTGTATGGGATTGGTGACAACTGCTTTTGGAGAAGTGTCAGGTATTGCCTATAATAATGCTTTTATGACAGGGAATATCAAACGAACCATGTTGGCTTTTGGAGATTATTTCCGGACCAAGCATACGCCTTTCCTACGAGAGGGCTTGATTTTTGTTAGCTTGCTTAGCAGTTTTGTCTTTGGAGTTGTTTTTTCAGCTTATTTGACGATTTATTATCAGGAGAAGACAATTCTAGGTGTTCCTCTTATGATGAGTATCTTTTACTTCAGTATGCTTTTTGCTTCTTGGAGAAAAAAAGGGAAAGAAAAAGCTTAAATTTGATTGATTTCGCTTGTAAGAAAAAAGAAGATATGCTATACTTGAAGAGTTGACTATGCACAATCCTGTGCAACCGCACGAACATCGTTGCTCACATAGTGAGTATAAAGTGGTTCGTCCCACGATGCTAGGCGAGTCTTCACAAAAATACGGGGAAACCCTAAAAATCATAGGAGGTGCATAATGAGCACATACGCAATTATCAAAACTGGCGGAAAACAAGTTAAAGTTGAAGTTGGTCAAGCAGTTTACGTTGAAAAATTGAACGTTGAAGCTGGTCAAGAAGTTACTTTTAACGAAGTTGTTCTTGTTGGTGGTGAAAACACTGTTGTCGGGACTCCACTTGTTGCTGGAGCTACTGTAGTTGGAACTGTTGAAAAACAAGGAAAACAAAAGAAAGTTGTTACTTACAAGTACAAACCTAAAAAAGGTAGCCACCGTAAACAAGGTCACCGTCAACCATATACAAAAGTTGTCATCAACGCGATCAACGCTTAATTTTAAGGAGAACACATGATACAAGCAGTCTTTGAGAGAGCCGAAGATGGCGAGCTGAGGAGTGCGGAAATTACTGGACACGCCGAAAGTGGCGAATACGGCTTAGATGTCGTGTGTGCATCGGTTTCTACGCTTGCCATTAACTTTATCAATTCCATTGAGAAATTTGCAGGCTATGAACCAATCTTAGAATTAAACGAAGATGAAGGTGGCTATCTAAAGGTTGAAATACCAGCGGATCTTCCTTCACACCAGAGAGAAATGACCCAGTTATTCTTCGAATCATTTTTCTTAGGTATGGCAAACTTATCGGAGAACTCTTCTGAGTTCGTCCAAACCAGAGTTATCACAGAAAACTAACACGGAGGAAAACATTATGTTAAAAATGACTCTTAACAACTTGCAACTTTTCGCCCACAAAAAAGGTGGAGGTTCTACATCAAACGGACGTGATTCACAAGCGAAACGTCTTGGAGCTAAAGCAGCTGACGGACAAACTGTAACAGGTGGATCAATCCTTTACCGTCAACGTGGTACACACATCTACCCAGGTGTAAACGTTGGACGTGGTGGAGACGATACTTTGTTCGCTAAAGTTGAAGGCGTAGTACGCTTTGAACGTAAAGGTCGCGATAAGAAACAAGTTTCTGTTTACCCAATCGCAAAATAAAAAGGTTCAGTGAACCTTTTTATCCCGAGCCTTGAAATGAAAAGGCGAGGAAGCTAGAACTAGCATAAAATAAGGCTTTCCGAGTTTTCGGAGAGCCTGTTTTTTTGTTTTGATATCTATATTTAATTTAATAGAGAGTAGTTAGATTTAAACTTTTGATGGACACTTTTTTCTTTTTTGGAAAAATTCTGAAATATGGTATAATGAACAGATAGAGAAGTTGGGGGTAAAAGATGAACATTCAACAATTACGCTATGTTGTGGCCATTGCCAATAGTGGTACTTTCCGTGAAGCTGCTGAAAAGATGTATGTTAGTCAGCCGAGTCTGTCTATTTCTGTGCGCGATTTGGAAAAAGAGTTGGGTTTTAAGATTTTCCGTCGAACAAGTTCGGGAACATTTTTGACTCGTCGTGGAATGGAATTTTATGAGAAAGCGCAAGAATTGGTCAAAGGCTTTGATGTTTTTCAAAATCAGTATGCCAATCCTGAGGAAGAAAAGGATGAATTTTCCATTGCCAGTCAACACTATGACTTCTTGCCACCAACCATTACGGCCTTTTCAGAACGTTATCCTGATTATAAGAACTTTCGTATTTTTGAGTCTACTACAGTTCAAATCTTAGATGAAGTGGCCCAAGGACACAGTGAGATTGGGATTATCTACCTCAACAACCAAAATAAAAAGGGAATCATGCAACGGGTTGAAAAACTTGGTTTAGAAGTTATTGAACTAATTCCTTTCCAGACTCACATTTATCTTCGTGAAGGGCATCCTTTAGCACAGAAAGAGGAATTGGTCATGGAGGATCTAGCGGATCTGCCAACGGTTCGTTTCACTCAGGAAAAGGATGAGTATCTATACTATTCAGAGAACTTTGTCGACACCAGCGCGAGCTCGCAGATGTTTAATGTGACGGACCGTGCTACTTTGAATGGTATTTTGGAGCGGACGGATGCTTATGCAACTGGATCTGGGTTTTTAGATAGTGACAGTGTTAATGGCATCACAGTCATTCGTCTCAAGGATAATCTAGATAACCGCATGGTCTATGTCAAACGGGAAGAAGTGGAGCTTAGCCAAGCTGGGACTCTTTTCGTAGAAGTCATGCAAGAATATTTTGATCAAAAGAGGAAATCATGAAAAAAAGAGGAATAGTAGCAGTCATTGCACTGCTTTTGATTGGGCTGGATCAGTTGGTCAAAAATTATGTTGTCCAGCAGATTCCACTAGGTGAAGTGCGTTCGTGGATCCCCAATCTCGTTAGCTTGACCTACCTGCAAAATAGAGGAGCAGCCTTCTCTATGCTGCAAGATCAGCAGTGGTTATTTGCTGTCATTACACTGGTCGTCATGGTAGGTGCCATTTGGTATCTACATAAACACATGGAGGATTCTCTCTGGTTGGTTTTTGGACTGACCCTGATAATAGCGGGAGGTCTGGGCAACTTTATCGACAGAATGAGTCAAGGTTTTGTGGTGGATATGTTTCACCTAGACTTTATCAACTTTGCGATTTTCAATGTGGCTGACAGCTATTTGACAGTTGGTGTGATTGTTTTATTGATTGCAATGCTTAAAGAGGAAGTAAATGGAAATAAAAATTGAAACTGGTGGGCAACGTCTAGACAAGGCTCTGTCAGATCTGACAGAATTGTCACGCAGTCTCGCGAATGAACAAATCAAGGCTGGACAAGTTTTGGTTAATGGGCAAGCCAAGAAAGCCAAATACACTGTCCAAGAGGGGGATATCATCACCTATCATGTGCCAGAACCAGAGGTTTTAGAGTATGTGGCTGAAGATATTCCGCTAGATATCATCTACCAAGATGAGGATGTGGCCGTTGTTAACAAACCTCAGGGGATGGTGGTGCATCCGAGTGCTGGTCATACTAGCGGAACCTTGGTCAATGCCCTCATGTACCATATCAAGGACTTGTCAGGTATCAATGGTGTTCTCCGGCCGGGTATCGTTCACCGCATTGACAAGGACACGTCTGGCCTCCTTATGATTGCAAAAAATGATGAGGCCCACTTGGCACTTGCCCAAGAGTTAAAAGATAAGAAGTCTCTACGTAAATACTGGGCAATTGTTCACGGTAATCTGCCAAATGATCGTGGTGTCATTGAAGCCCCGATTGGTCGTAGTGAAAAAGACCGTAAGAAACAGGCTGTGACTGCTAAAGGGAAGCCAGCAGTGACTCGTTTTCACGTCTTGGAACGCTTTGGAGATTATAGTTTGCTAGAGTTGCAACTGGAAACAGGGCGTACTCACCAAATCCGTGTTCATATGGCTTATATTGGCCATCCAGTCGCTGGTGATGAAGTCTATGGTCCTCGTAAGACTTTGAAAGGACATGGACAGTTTCTCCATGCCAAGACTCTAGGTTTTACCCATCCGAGAACAGGTGAAACCTTGGAGTTCACAGCAGATATTCCAGAGATTTTTAAAGAAACGCTGGAAAGATTGCGTAAAACTGAGAATAGATAAAAGAGTTGAGATGCCTTGTCTCAACCTTTTTCATTTCAAGTCTTTTCTATTTTAAAGTATTCATGTTATAATGGATAAATATGAAGAATCGGAGTGAGAATATGAAGTACAAACGAATCGTCTTTAAGGTAGGGACCTCCTCCTTAACAAATGAAGACGGGAGTTTATCAAGAAGTAAAGTAAAGGCAATTACCCAGCAATTGGCTATGCTGCATGAGGCTGGACATGAGTTGATTTTAGTGTCATCTGGGGCAGTTGCCGCTGGATTTGGAGCTTTGGGTTTTAAAAAACGTCCGACCAAGATTGCAGATAAGCAGGCCTCGGCTGCAGTAGGCCAAGGATTGCTGCTAGAAGAGTACACAACCAACCTCCTCATGCGCCAGATCGTTTCTGCACAAATCTTGCTGACACAGGATGATTTTGTAGATAAACGTCGCTATAAGAATGCCCACCAGGCCTTGTCTGTATTGCTTCATCGTGGTGCAATCCCCATCATCAACGAGAATGACAGTGTCGTTATTGATGAGCTCAAGGTAGGTGATAATGACACTCTGAGTGCCCAGGTAGCAGCGATGGTTCAAGCGGATCTTTTGGTTCTCTTGACTGATGTGGACGGTCTCTATACTGGAAATCCCAACTCAGATCCAAGAGCTAAACGTCTTGAGAAAATCGAGACTATCAATCGTGAGATTATTGATATGGCTGGTGGAGCAGGTTCGTCAAACGGTACTGGGGGCATGCTGACAAAAATCAAAGCTGCAACTATTGCGACGGAGTCAGGTGTGCCAGTCTATATTTGCTCCTCCTTGAAATCAGATGCCTTGATTGAGGCAGCTGAAGAAACTAGGGATGGTTCCTTCTTTGTTGCGCAAGAGAAGGGACTTCGTACCCAGAAACAATGGCTGGCCTTCTATGCTCAAAGTCAGGGAACGATTTGGGTAGATGGTGGAGCTGCAGAGGCACTTTCAAAAAACGGGAAAAGTCTCCTTTTATCGGGTGTGGTAGAAGTGGAAGGAAACTTCTCTTACAACGATATTGTAACAGTAGCAGATAAAGAAACAGGTCAATCTCTTGGAAAGGGACGTGTCCAATTTGGCGTCTCAGCTCTAGAAGATATGCTCCGTTCTCAAAAAGCTAAGGGAGTCTTGATTCACCGTGATGACTGGATTTCCATCACTCCTGAAATCCAGCTGCTCTTTACAGAATTTTAGAGGTGAACGATGGTAAGTACACAAGAACAATTCGAACAGGTACAGGCTGTTAAGAAATCAATCAATACTGCTAGTGAAGTAGTGAAAAACCAAGCCTTGCTAGCCATGGCTGATCAGTTATTGGCAGCTACTGAGGAGATTCTAGAGGCCAATGCCCTCGATATGGCAGCGGCCAAGGGGAAAATCTCAGATGTCATGCTAGACCGTCTTTATTTGGATGAGGGACGTATAGAAGCGATGGCAAGAGGGATTCGTGAAGTGGTTGCTTTACCAGATCCTATTGGTGAAGTCCTAGAAACAAGTCAGCTTGAAAATGGCTTGGTTATTACTAAGAAGCGTGTGGCCATGGGGGTTATCGGTATTATCTATGAAAGCCGTCCAAATGTGACGTCTGACGCGGCTGCTTTGGCTCTCAAAAGTGGCAATGCGGTCGTTCTTCGTAGTGGTAAGGATGCCTACCAAACTGCTCATGCTATTGTCACAGCTTTGAAGAAGGGCTTGGAGACGACCACAATCCATCCAGATGTGATTCAACTGGTGGAAGATACTAGCCGTGAAAGTAGCTATGATATGATGAAGGCCAAGGGCTATCTAGACCTTCTCATTCCTCGTGGAGGCGCTGGCTTGATCAATGCTGTTGTTGAAAATGCTATCGTGCCTGTTATTGAGACAGGAACTGGGATTGTCCATGTCTATGTAGATAAGGATGCCGATGAAGACAAGGCTCTAGCCATCATCAACAATGCTAAAACCAGTCGTCCTTCTGTCTGCAATGCCATGGAGGTCTTGCTGGTTCATGAAGCCAAGGCAGCAAGCTTTCTTCCTCGATTGGAACAAGTGCTGGTTGCAGAGCGTAAGGAAGCTGGACTAGAACCAATTCAATTTCGTTTGGATAGCAAAGCAAGTCAGTATGTTTCAGGTCGAGAAGCTGAGGCTCAAGACTTTGACACTGAGTTTTTAGACTATGTCCTAGCGGTTAAGGTTGTGAGTAGTTTAGAAGAAGCGGTTGCGCATATTGAAGGCCATAGTACCCATCATTCGGATGCCATTGTGACAGAAAATGCTGAAGCTGCAGCTTACTTTACAGATCAAGTGGACTCTGCCGCGGTTTATGTCAATGCCTCGACTCGTTTTACTGATGGTGGGCAATTTGGTCTTGGATGTGAAATGGGAATTTCTACTCAAAAATTGCATGCGCGTGGGCCAATGGGCTTGAAAGAGTTGACAAGCTACAAGTATGTGGTTACTGGTGACGGACAGGTAAGGGAGTAAGAGATGAAGATTGGATTTATCGGCTTGGGAAATATGGGAGCTAGCTTGGCCAAGGCTGTCTTGCAGGCCAAGACGGATCAACAGATTCTCCTTGCCAATCGTAGTCAAGCAAAAGTAGATGCTTTCATCGCCAACTTTGGCGGTCAGGCTTCCAGCAATGAAGAAATTTTTGCAGAAGCAGATGTGATTTTTCTAGGAGTAAAGCCAGCTCAGTTTTCTGAACTGCTTGCTCAATACCAGACTATCCTTGAAAAAAGAGAGAGTCTTCTTTTGATTTCCATGGCAGCTGGATTGACTTTGGAAAAACTGGCTAGACTTCTTCCAAGTTACCACCGAATCATTCGCATCATGCCCAATACTCCAGTGGCTATCGGGCAAGGAGTGATTAGTTATGCCATGTCAGAAAACTGTCGTGCTGAGGACAGTGAACTCTTTTGTCAATTATTAGCCAAGGCTGGTCTTTTGGTTGAACTTGGGGATGGCTTAATCGATGCGGCGACAGGTCTCGCAGGTTGTGGACCGGCCTTTGTCTATCTCTTTATCGAGGCTTTGGCAGATGCGGGTGTACAGACAGGATTGCCACGAGAAATGGCTTTGAAAATGGCAGCCCAGACAGTAGTTGGCGCTGGACAAATGGTTCTCGAAAGTCAGCAACATCCTGGAGTATTGAAAGACCAAGTTTGTAGCCCAGGAGGTTCGACTATCGCTGGCGTAGCAAGTCTGGAAGAACATGCCTTTAGAGGCACCGTCATGGACGCAGTTCATCAAGCCTATAAACGAACACAAGAACTAGGTAAATAAGAGGTTGGATGACTCCCAGCCTCTTTTATGGTCGATTGAATGGAGAAGACACAAAAAGATTGTCACAAACCCTCATTTTTTTGATAGAATAGAAGTAGTAAAAAAGAAATGAGTTAGACATGTCAAAAGGATTTTTAGTCTCTCTTGAGGGACCAGAGGGAGCAGGAAAGACCAGTGTTTTAGAGGCTCTGCTCCCAATTTTAGAGGAAAAAGGAGTAGAGGTACTGACGACCCGTGAGCCAGGTGGAGTCTTGATTGGAGAGAAGATTCGGGAAGTGATTTTAGATCCAAGTCATACTCAGATGGATCCTAAAACAGAACTCCTTCTCTATATTGCCAGTCGCAGACAGCATTTGGTAGAAAAAGTTCTGCCTGCACTTGAAACTGGTAAGTTGGTCATTATGGACCGCTTCATCGATAGTTCCGTTGCTTATCAGGGATTTGGACGTGGCTTGGATATTGATGCCATTGATTGGCTCAATCACTTTGCGACAGATGGCCTCAAACCCGATTTGACCCTCTATTTTGACATTGAGGTGGAAGAAGGGCTGGCTCGCATTGCTGCTAATAGTGACCGCGAGGTCAATCGTTTGGACATGGAAGGCTTAGACTTGCACAAAAAAGTCCGTCAAGGCTATCTTTCTCTTCTGGACAAAGAAGGAAATCGCATGGTCAAGATTGATGCGAGTCTTCCTTTGGAGCAAGTTGTGGAAACGACCAAGGCTGTCTTATTTGACAGAATGGGCTTGGCTAAATGAAACAAGATCAACTAAAGGCTTGGCAGCCAGAGCAGTTTGACCGCTTTGTCCGTATCCTAGAACAAGACCAGCTCAATCACGCCTATCTCTTTTCGGGATTCTTTGGAAGCTTGGAAATGGCGCAGTTTTTGGCTAAGAGCCTCTTTTGTACGGATAAAGTAGGCGTTTTACCATGTGAGAAATGCCGAAACTGCAAGCTGATTGAACAGGAAGAATTTCCCGATGTTACTTTAATCAAGCCAGTCAATCAGGTCATCAAGACAGAACGGATTCGAGAATTAGTGGGACAGTTTTCCCAAGCAGGGATTGAAAGCCAGCAACAGGTTTTTATTATCGAGCAGGCGGATAAAATGCATCCCAACGCAGCCAATTCTTTGCTCAAGGTCATCGAAGAACCCCAGAGTGAAGCTTACATTTTCTTCTTAACCAGCGATGAGGAAAAGATCTTGCCGACCATCCGTAGTCGGACGCAGATTTTCCATTTTAAAAAGCAAGAAGAAAAGCTCATTCTTCAATTAGAACAAGCAGGTCTGGTCAAGAAAAAAGCGATTCTCTTAGCCCAGTTTTGTCAATCACGAGCTGAAGCTGAAAAGTTGGTCAATCAGGCTAGTTTTTGGACCTTGGTGGATGAAAGTGAGCGCCTACTGACTTGGTTATTAGCCAAGAAGAGAGAGAGTTATTTGCAGGTAGCCAAATTAGTTAGCCTGGCAGATGACAAGGAAAAACAAGATCAAGTTTTGCGGATCCTCGAAGTGCTCTGTGGACAGGATCTCTTACAAGCAAGGATGCGACAGATTTTACAAGATTTGCTAGAAGCTAGAAAAATGTGGCAAGCCAATGTTAGCTTTCAAAATGCCATGGAATATCTGGTCTTGAAAGAAATATAAACTCAATGAAGGATAAAGAAAGGAAAGGGCTGGTTTATGGACAAAAAAGAATTATTTGATGCACTGGACGATTTTTCCCAACAGTTATTGGTGACCTTGGCCGATGTGGAAGCCATCAAGAAAAATCTCAAGAGCCTGGTAGAGGAAAATACAGCTCTTCGATTGGAAAATAGTAAGTTGCGCGAACGCTTAGGCGAGGTGGAAGCAGATACACCTGTTAAGGCCAAGCACGTTCGTGAAAGCGTCCGCCGAATCTATAAAGATGGGTTTCACGTATGTAATGATTTTTATGGACAGCGCCGAGAGCAGGACGAGGAATGTATGTTCTGTGATGAGTTGTTATATAGGGAGTAAGCATGCAGATTCAAAAAAGTTTTAAGGGACAATCTCCCTATGGCAAGCTTTACCTAGTAGCAACGCCGATTGGCAATCTAGATGATATGACTTTTCGTGCCATTCAGACCTTGAAAGAGGTGGACTGGATTGCTGCTGAGGACACGCGCAATACAGGGCTTTTACTCAAGCATTTTGACATTTCTACTAAGCAGATTAGTTTTCACGAGCACAATGCCAAGGAAAAAATTCCTGATTTGATTGGTTTCTTGAAAGCAGGACAAAGTATTGCTCAGGTTTCTGATGCGGGTCTGCCTAGTATCTCGGACCCTGGTCATGATTTGGTCAAGGCAGCTATTGAGGAAGAAATCGCAGTTGTTACAGTTCCGGGTGCCTCTGCAGGAATTTCTGCCTTGATTGCCAGTGGCCTAGCGCCACAGCCACATATCTTTTACGGTTTCTTACCGAGAAAATCAGGCCAGCAAAAGCAATTTTTTCAAGCCAAAAAAGCCTATCAAGAAACTCAGATTTTCTATGAATCACCCCACCGTGTATCAGATACATTGGAAAATATGCTAGCAGTATACGGCGATCGCTCGGTAGTCTTGGTCAGGGAATTGACTAAAATCTATGAAGAATACCAACGAGGAAAGATTTCAGAGCTGCTAGAAAGCATCGCTGAAACGCCACTCAAGGGCGAATGCCTTCTCATCGTTGAAGGTGACAGTCAGGATGTGGAGGAAAAGGACGAGGAGGACTTGTTTTCAGAAATCCAATCTCGTATCCAGCAAGGCATGAAGAAAAATCAAGCTATTAAGGAAGTCGCAAAGATATATCAGTGGAATAAAAGCCAGCTTTACGCTGCCTACCACGATTGGGAAGAAAATCAAGAAAATGACTAAACAGGGAAGTTTGCCTTCTTCCCTTTTTTTGTTATACTAGTAAAAGAAAATTTAGAAAGATTTGTGGGTGTCAAATAGTCTAGTAGCTTGTTTTTATTTGGACTTAGTTTCCACCCAAAGAGGTATTAGTGTCGTGTCTCAATCTTATATCAATGTTATCGGAGCAGGTTTAGCAGGTTCTGAAGCAGCCTACCAAATCGCAGAACGTGGTATTCCAGTTAAACTCTATGAAATGCGTGGTGTCAAGTCAACACCTCAGCATAAAACAGATAATTTTGCGGAGTTGGTTTGTTCCAATTCTCTTCGTGGCGATGCTCTGACAAATGCAGTGGGTCTCCTCAAGGAAGAAATGCGTCGCTTGGGTTCGGTCATCTTGGAATCTGCCGAGGCTACACGTGTTCCTGCAGGTGGTGCGCTTGCGGTGGACCGCGATGGTTTCTCTCAAATGGTGACCGAAAAAGTAGCCAACCACCCCTTGATTGAGGTGGTTCGTGATGAAATTACAGAATTGCCGACTGATGTAATTACAGTTGTCGCTACTGGTCCTTTGACTAGTGATGCCTTAGCTGAAAAGATTCATGCCCTTAATGATGGGGATGGATTCTATTTCTACGATGCGGCGGCGCCGATTATCGATGTCAATACCATCGATATGAGCAAGGTCTATCTCAAGTCTCGTTATGACAAGGGAGAAGCAGCCTACCTCAATGCCCCTATGACCAAGCAAGAATTTATGGATTTCCATGAAGCATTGGTCAATGCGGAAGAAGCCCCGCTCAATTCGTTTGAAAAAGAAAAGTACTTTGAAGGTTGTATGCCTATCGAAGTCATGGCTAAGCGTGGCATTAAAACCATGCTTTATGGTCCGATGAAACCAGTCGGTTTAGAGTATCCAGACGATTATACAGGCCCTCGTGACGGGGAGTTCAAAACACCGTATGCAGTTGTCCAGCTTCGTCAGGACAATGCGGCTGGTAGCCTCTACAATATCGTTGGTTTCCAAACCCACCTCAAATGGGGGGAGCAAAAGCGTGTTTTCCAAATGATTCCAGGTCTTGAAAATGCTGAGTTTGTCCGTTATGGGGTCATGCACCGCAATTCTTACATGGATTCACCAAATCTTCTTGAACAGACTTACCGTTCTAAGAAACAACCCAACCTCTTCTTTGCTGGTCAAATGACGGGTGTGGAAGGCTATGTTGAGTCAGCAGCCTCAGGCTTGGTTGCAGGTATTAACGCGGCTCGACTCTTCAAGGGTGAAAGTGAAGCTATCTTCCCAGAGACCACAGCGATCGGAAGTCTAGCTCATTACATCACTCACGCTGATAGCAAACATTTCCAACCCATGAATGTCAACTTTGGCATTATCAAGGAGTTGGAAGGCGAGCGTATCCGTGATAAGAAGGCTCGTTATGAAAAAATTGCAGAACGTGCTCTTCAGGACTTAGAGGAATTTTTAACTGTCTAATTTTTTTGAAAGAATTGCTCATGGCACTATAAAAATCTTAGAAATTGTGATAAAATAGGTAGGATAAAAAAAGGAGAGTAAAAATGGCGAATCCCAAGTATAAACGTATTTTAATCAAGTTATCAGGTGAAGCCCTTGCCGGTGAACGTGGCGTAGGGATTGATATCCAGACAGTTCAAACAATCGCAAAAGAGATTCAAGAAGTTCATAGCTTAGGTATCGAAATTGCCCTTGTTATTGGTGGAGGAAATCTCTGGCGTGGGGAACCTGCTGCAGAAGCAGGAATGGACCGTGTTCAGGCAGATTACACTGGAATGCTTGGGACCGTGATGAATGCTCTTGTGATGGCAGATTCATTGCAACAAGTTGGTGTCGATACGCGTGTGCAAACTGCCATTGCGATGCAACAAGTGGCAGAACCTTATGTACGTGGACGTGCCCTTCGCCACCTTGAAAAGGGTCGTATCGTTATCTTTGGTGCTGGGATTGGTTCACCTTACTTCTCAACAGATACAACAGCAGCCCTTCGTGCAGCTGAAATCGAAGCGGATGCCATCCTTATGGCTAAAAATGGTGTAGACGGTGTTTACAATGCCGATCCTAAGAAAGACAAAACTGCCGTTAAGTTTGAAGAATTGACCCACCGTGATGTTATCAATAAAGGTCTTCGTATCATGGACTCAACTGCTTCAACCCTCTCTATGGACAACGACATTGACTTGGTTGTCTTTAACATGAACCAACCAGGCAACATCAAACGTGTCGTATTTGGTGAAAATATCGGAACAACAGTTTCAAACAATATCGAAGAAAAGGAATAAGAAAATTATGGCTAATGCAATTGTAGAAAAAGCTAAAGAAAGAATGACCCAGTCTCACCAATCACTTGCTCGTGAATTTGGTGGTATCCGTGCCGGTCGTGCCAACGCAAGCTTGCTAGACCGTATCCATGTAGAATACTATGGAGTCGAAACTCCTCTTAACCAAATCGCTTCAATTACTATTCCAGAAGCGCGTGTTTTGTTGGTAACACCATTTGACAAGTCTTCATTGAAAGACATCGAACGTGCCTTGAACGCTTCTGATCTTGGTATTACACCAGCTAATGACGGTTCTGTGATCCGCTTGGTTATCCCAGCTCTTACAGAAGAGACTCGTCGTGACCTTGCTAAAGAAGTGAAGAAGGTCGGTGAAAATGCTAAAGTGGCTGTCCGCAATATCCGCCGTGATGCTATGGATGAAGCTAAAAAACAAGAAAAAGCAAAAGAAATCACTGAAGACGAATTGAAGACTCTTGAAAAAGATATTCAAAAAGTAACAGACGATGCTGTGAAACACATCGACGACATGACTGCCAATAAAGAAAAAGAAATCTTGGAAGTCTAAAAATAAACAGAAAAACTCAGTTGGCATTGCTGGCTGAGTTTTATTCGAAAGAAGGAAATATGAATACAAATCTTGCAAGTTTTATCGTTGGACTCATCATCGATGAAAATGACCGTTTTTACTTTGTGCAAAAGGATGGTCAGACCTATGCTCTTGCCAAGGAAGAAGGTCAGCATACGGTAGGGGATTCGGTCAAAGGTTTTGCCTACACGGATATGAAGCAAAAACTCCGCTTGACCACTCTAGAAGTGACTGCCACTCAGGACCAATTTGGCTGGGGAACCGTAACAGAAGTTCGTAAGGACTTGGGTGTCTTTGTCGATACCGGTCTACCTGATAAAGAAATCGTTGTGTCACTCGATATCCTCCCTGAGCTCAAGGAACTCTGGCCTAAGAAAGGTGACAAACTCTACATCCGTCTTGAAGTGGACAAGAAAGACCGAATCTGGGGACTTTTGGCTTATCAGGAAGATTTCCAACGCCTGGCTCGTCCTGCTTACAACAACATGCAGAACCAAAACTGGCCAGCCATTGTTTACCGCCTCAAGCTGTCAGGGACCTTTGTCTATCTGCCAGAGAATAACATGCTTGGTTTTATCCATCCTAGCGAGCGCTACGCAGAGCCACGACTGGGTCAAGTTTTAGATGCGCGGGTCATCGGTTTCCGTGAAGTGGACCGCACGTTGAATCTATCGCTCAAACCACGTTCCTTTGAAATGTTGGAAAATGATGCTCAGATGATTTTGACCTACTTGGAAAGCAATGGCGGTTTCATGACTTTAAATGATAAGTCATCTCCTGATGATATCAAAGCAACCTTTGGTATTTCTAAAGGTCAGTTCAAGAAAGCACTCGGTGGCTTGATGAAGGCTGGCAAAATCAAGCAAGATCAGTTTGGGACAGAGTTGATTTAGGCCTTATAGACATGATAAAGAAACTTGAAGAAATGAGTTTAGAGGAACTCTGGCAACTTTTTCCGATTTTTTTAGTAGAGCACAAGCCAGAGTGGAAAGACTGGTATGAATCGGAAAAAGCAAATCTGAAAAAAATATTGGGTGCAAATGTTATTAAAAGAATAGAACATATCGGTAGCACTGCTATCCCTAATATTTGGGCCAAAAATATCGTTGATATTCTGCTAGAAGTAGGTAAAATAGAGGATTTAGCAAGAGTTAGGGATTTATTGGTGAAGAATGGGTGGCTAGTGATGTCGGAGAGTCCTAACAGGATTTCGCTAAATAAAGGATATACAGATCAGGGATTTGCTAAGAAAGTTTTTCATCTACATTTGCGAATGACGGGAGATCATGACGAGATTTATTTTAGAGATTATCTCTGCCAGCATCCAGATATTGCCCAAGCGTATCAGGAATTAAAACTAAGTTTGTGGAAAAAATTTGAACACAATCGAGACGGCTATACAGATGCGAAAACAGATTTTATAAACCACTACGTTTCAGAGGCTAAGTCCAGTAATTTTCAAGAATCAGAAAAGTGTCATCAAAAAACTCTTGATAGGAGAAAGAATTGAGAAAATCATTTTACACTTGGCTCATGACCGAGCGCAATCCTAAAAGTAATAGCCCTAAAGCCATCTTGGCAGACCTCGCTTTTGAAGAGTCAGCTTTTCCAAAACATACAGATGATTTTGATGAGGTGAGTCGCTTTTTGGAGGAGCATGCCAGCTTCTCTTTTAACCTAGGAGACTTTGACGCCATCTGGCAAGAATACTTAGAACACTAGAGACAATGAGATGAGGCTAGTATTTTATTGTTCTCTTTGCTATAATAAAAAGAAATAAACGGATTAGAGAGGTTCTTTATTTGAAGGAACATTCAATAGACATTCAACTGAGTCATCCAGATGACTTGTTCCATCTTTTTGGTTCCAATGAGCGCCATCTTCGTTTGATGGAAGAAGAGCTCGATGTGGTGATTCATGCTCGTACGGAGATTGTGCAGGTTTTGGGAGAAGAGACTGCCTGTGAGGAAGCCCGTCAGGTTATCCAGGCTTTGATGGTCTTGGTAAATCGAGGAATGACCGTTGGCACGCCAGATGTGGTGACTGCGATTAGCATGGTCAAAAACGATGAAATCGACAAGTTTGTCGCCCTTTACGAAGAAGAAATTATCAAAGACAATACTGGGAAACCGATCCGTGTCAAAACCTTGGGTCAAAAGCTTTATGTGGACAGTGTCAAACAGCATGATGTGACCTTTGGAATCGGACCTGCAGGGACAGGGAAGACCTTTCTTGCAGTGACCTTGGCAGTGACAGCTCTTAAACGTGGGCAAGTCAAGCGGATTATCCTTACTCGTCCAGCAGTGGAAGCAGGTGAGAGTCTAGGATTTCTTCCGGGTGATCTTAAGGAGAAGGTGGATCCTTATCTTCGACCAGTTTATGATGCCTTGTATCAGATTCTCGGCAAAGACCAAACGACTCGTCTTATGGAGCGTGAAATTATCGAAATAGCGCCTCTTGCCTACATGCGTGGGCGGACCTTGGATGATGCCTTTGTCATTCTCGATGAAGCACAAAATACGACCATCATGCAGATGAAGATGTTCTTGACTCGTTTAGGATTTAATTCGAAGATGATTGTCAATGGAGATATCAGTCAGATTGACCTGCCACGTAACGTCAAGTCCGGTTTGATTGATGCCCAAGAAAAGCTCAAGAACATTCACCAAATCGACTTTGTTCATTTTTCAGCCAAGGATGTGGTTCGCCATCCAGTTGTCGCTCAGATTATCCGAGCTTATGAACCAGCTTCAGTTAAAAATGAAGAAAAGAAGGAAGAAACAGAATAGCAAAAAAGCAGTTCAGATGTGAACTGCTTTTTTTTAATGAGTGTCTAGCTTTAAACAAGTTCGTCGATAGACGTGTGCTCTTTAGCGAGGCCTTGAGCAACTGGGAGGCTAGTTAAGTAACCTTTATAAGTGGTCACACCTTGACGCAAGCCTTCATCTTCAGCAATTGCTTGTGTAAATCCTTTGCCAGCCAATGCCTCGATATAAGGAAGAGTGACATTGGTTAGGGCGATAGTAGAAGTACGGGCGACCGCACCAGGGATATTGGCAACGGCATAGTGGAGAACACCGTATTTTTCATAGACAGGTTCATCGTGTGTTGTCACACGGTCAGCTGTCTCGATAACGCCACCTTGGTCAACGGCAACGTCAACAATGACAGAGCCTGGACGCATTTGTTTGACCATCTCATCTGTCACCAATTTCGGTGCTTTGGCACCAGGGATGAGAACTGCACCAATCACCACATCAGCATCTCTCACACTTGCTTCGATGTTGAATGAATTAGACATAAGAGTTTGGATTTGGTTTCCAAAGACTTCTTCTAGAACTGAGAGACGCTTAGCGCTGATATCTAAAATAGTCACTTGAGCACCAAGACCAAGGGCAATGCGGGCAGCATGTGTACCGACGACACCACCACCGATGATGGTTACTTTTCCTTTTGGAACACCTGGTACACCACCTAGTAGGACACCAGAACCACCAGCTTGCTTAGTAAGGAAGTGAGCTCCGATTTGAACAGCCATACGACCTGCAACCTCACTCATAGGAACGAGGAGCGGTAGTTGTCCTTGATTATCACGAACAGTTTCATAGGCAATTCCTGTTGTTTTGGCTGCTAGCATGGCATCTGCTAATTCTGGCGCAGCGGCCATGTGCAAGTAGGTGAAGAGGAGAAGATCATCGCGCAAATAACCGTATTCAGAAGTTAGTGGTTCTTTTACTTTCACGACTAACTCGGCAGCCCAGGCTTCACCAGCAGTAGCGACAATCTCAGCTCCTTGCTTTTGATAGTCAGCATCAGTAAATCCTGAACCGAGACCAGCATTTGTTTCGATGAGGACACGATGTCCACGGCTGACTAAACTATGGACGCCAGCAGGAGTTAGGGCAACGCGGTTTTCGTTATTTTTAATTTCTTTTGGGATTCCGATTAACATAGAGATAACCTACCTTTCAATTGACGGGATTGTTTTAGTTGTCACATTTCAGTTCATAAATCAAAAATGTGATGGTTTTATTGTATATGAAACCGCTTCAAAAATCAAGAAAAACTTGTCACCCAAATTTATTTATGCTAGACTAGTTAGAATCAAGATCTAATGGAGGGAAAGTATGGAATCAATATTTGTGAAATTTGCCCAGTATCCATCTATAGAAACGAAGCGTTTATTGCTCCGACCTGTAACCTTGGATGATGCGGAAGCTATGTTTGAGTATGCCTCAGACAGAGAAAATACACGCTACACTTTTCCAACAAATCAAAGCTTAGAAGAAACCAAGAACAACATCGCTCAGTTCTACTTAACCAATCCCTTGGGACGGTGGGGAATCGAACTAAAAAGCAATGGTCAGTTTATCGGAACTATTGATTTGCACAAGATTGACCCTATTCTCAAAAAAGCAGCTATTGGTTACATTATTAACCAAAAGTATTGGAATCAAGGATTGACGACAGAAGCCAATCGTGCCGTGATTGAACTGGCTTTTGAGAAGATTGGAATGAACAAGTTGACCGCTCTTCACGATAAAGACAACCCCGCATCAGGAAAGGTCATGGAGAAATCAGGTATGCGTTTTTCCTACGAAGAACCCTATGCCAGAATGGATAATAAAGAACCAGGTCGAATGATCACAAGAGTTTATTATGTCTTGACTAAGGAAGACTATTTTGCAAATAAATAAGCAGTTGAAAAGATATTTCAGCTGTTTTTTTCTTTCTCTTGCGAATAACTTAAGAGAGGAGAAAATATGGAAGCAATTATCGAGAAAATAAAAGAGTATAAAATCATTGTCATCTGTGCTTGTTTGGGTTTGGCCTTGGGCGGATTTTTCCTACTAAAGCCAACTTCACAAACATCTGTGAAAGAAACAAACTTGCAGGCTGAAGTTGCAGCTGTTTCAAAGGATTCATCATCTGAAAAGGAAATCAAGAAGGAAGAAAAGGATGAGTCTGCTGAACAAGATCTAATCACAGTAGATGTCAAAGGTGCTGTTAAATCGCCAGGAATTTATGATTTACCAGTAGGGAGTCGTGTTCATGATGCCGTTCAGAAGGCAGGTGGCTTGACAGATGAGGCAGATAGCAAGTCGCTCAATCTAGCACAGAAAGTCAGTGACGAGGCTCTTGTCTATGTTCCAACTAAGGGAGAAGAAGCAGCTAGTCAGCAGGCTGCCTCTGGAACGACTCCTTCGACAAGTAAAGAAAAGAAAGTCAACCTCAATAAAGCTAGTCTGGAAGAACTAAAGCAGGTCAAAGGCTTGGGAGGAAAACGAGCCCAGGATATTATCGACCATCGTGAGGCAAATGGCAAATTCAAGTCGGTTGATGAATTAAAGAAGGTCTCTGGTATTGGCGCTAAGACCATAGAAAAGCTAAAAGATTATGTCACAGCGGATTAAGAATTTCCCTATCCCCTTAATCTATCTGAGTTTTCTGTTACTCTGGCTTTACTTTGTCATTTTAGGAGCGTCCTATCTCGCACTGCTAGGTTTTGTTTTTTTGCTGGTCTGCCTCTTTTTCCAATTTCCTTGGAAATCGGCTGGTAAAGTTCTAGCGATTTGTGGAGTTTTTGGAATTTGGTTTTTGTTTCAAAACTGGCAACAGACACAAGCTAGTCAGAACCTAGTGGATTCTGTTGAAAGGGTACGGATTTTACCAGATACCATCAAAGTCAATGGAGACAGTCTGTCCTTTCGGGGCAAGGCTGAGGGCCGCACCTTCCAAGTTTATTATAAACTCCAGTCCGAGGAAGAGAAAGAGCTCTTTCAGGCCTTAACAGACCTTCACGAGATAGAGCTAGAAGGAAAACTTTCTGAGCCTGAAGGGCAGAGAAATTTTGGTGGATTTGACTACCGAGCCTATCTGAAGACTCAGGGAATTTACCAGACACTGACTATCAAGAGCATCCAGTCACTTAAACAGGTTAGCAGTTGGGATATAGGTGAAAATTTGTCGGCTTTACGTCGAAAGGCTGTAGTTTGGATCAAGGCGCACTTTCCAGACCCTATGCGCAACTATATGACGGGGCTCTTGCTGGGACATTTGGACACGGACTTTGAGGAGATGAATGAACTCTATTCCAGTCTTGGAATTATCCATCTCTTTGCCTTGTCGGGTATGCAGGTGGGCTTCTTTATGGAGGCCTTTAAGAAACTCCTCTTGCGATTGGGCTTGACTCAAGAGAAGTTGAAGTGGCTAACTTATCCATTTTCTCTTATCTATGCAGGTCTGACAGGATTTTCAGCATCTGTCATTCGCAGTCTCTTACAAAAGTTACTGGCCCAACATGGTGTTAAAGGTTTGGATAATTTTGCCTTGACGATCCTTGTCCTCTTTATCATCATGCCCAACTTTTTCTTGACAGCTGGAGGGGTCTTGTCCTGCGCTTATGCTTTTATCTTGACTATGACTAGCAAAGAAGGCGATGGGATCAAGGCTGTTGCCAGAGAAAGTCTGGTCATTTCTTTGGGAATATTGCCTATTCTATCCTTCTATTTTGCAGAATTTCAGCCTTGGTCTATCCTTTTGACCTTTGTCTTTTCCTTTCTGTTTGATGTGGTCTTCTTGCCGCTTTTGTCCATCTTATTCATTCTGTCTTTTATTTACTCAGTCACTCAGTTTAACTTTGTTTTTGAGTGGTTGGAGAACATCATTCGCTTGGTATCGCAGCTGGCAAGTAGGCCCCTGGTCCTTGGTCAACCCACCACATGGCTTTTGATTCTCCTCTTAGTTTCATT
The DNA here is from genome assembly GCF_024399415.1 of Streptococcus oralis. Classification (NCBI taxonomy): domain Bacteria; kingdom Bacillati; phylum Bacillota; class Bacilli; order Lactobacillales; family Streptococcaceae; genus Streptococcus; species Streptococcus oralis. Next base: position 1,223,113 of record NZ_CP029257.1, on the reverse strand, counting down.
AGCCTTGCTATATGATATGAGGAAAAACATTAAAAGACTAGCAGGATTCAGTCTCTTTATTGTGGGGCTCTTTTTCTTGACCAAGCATCCACTGGAAAATGAAATCACCATGCTGGATGTGGGGCAAGGTGAAAGTATTTTCCTACGGGATGTGACTGGGAAAACTATTCTCATAGATGTAGGTGGTAAGGCAGAATCTGATAAGAAAATCGAGGCTTGGCAAGAAAAGTCGACGACCAGCAATGCCCAGCGTACCTTGATTCCCTATCTAAAAAGTCGAGGAGTAGACAAGATTGACCAGCTGATTTTGACCAATACAGACAAGGAGCATGTTGGCGATTTGCTGGAGGTGACCAAGGCTTTCCATGTGGGGGAGATTTTAGTATCAAAAGGAAGTCTGACACAGAAGGAATTTGTAGCGGAACTAGAAGCAAGTCAAAACAAGGTACGTAGTGTGACAGCTGGGGAGTATTTCCCGATTTTTGGCAGTTACTTAGAAGTTCTATCTCCAAGGCAGATTCGAGATGGGAATCGTGATGATTCTCTGGTTCTTTATGGAAAACTTTTGGATAAGCACTTTTTCTTTACTGGAAATTTGAAAGAGAAGGGAGAGAAGGACTTGATGAAGCATTATCCTGACCTAGAGGTGGATGTCTTGAAAGCAGGCCAACATGGTGCTAAAACCTCATCAAATCCAGTTTTCCTAGAACAGCTCAAACCAGCGATTACTCTCATTTCAGTCGGAAAGAGCAATCGTACGAAACTCCCCCATCAGGAAACCTTGACACGAATGGAAAGTATCAAGAGTAAGATTTACCGAACTGACCAGCAAGGGGCTATCCGCTTTAAAGGATGGAATAGTTGGAGAATTGAAACGGTTCGATAAAATAGACAAACTTTTCGAAAAATTGACTTTTTATCTTGACAAGGGATAGAAAACTTGGTATCATATAAAAGTTGAGAAAAGCAGAAGTGAGAGCTTCTCGCCTTGTGACATCAAGTTGCCTGGCCCTACGGATGAAAAGTTTCTAAGAAACGCTATCATAACGTGCGGGCTTGTATTATTACGAGTCCGCTATTGTTTTTCTCTAATAATAAAAAAGAGGTGAAAACCATAGCAAAGCAAGACTTATTCATCAATGATGAAATTCGTGTACGTGAAGTTCGCTTGATCGGTCTTGAGGGAGAACAGCTAGGCATCAAGCCACTCAGTGAAGCGCAAGCATTGGCTGATAGTGCAAATGTTGACTTAGTATTGATTCAACCCCAAGCAAAACCGCCTGTTGCTAAAATTATGGACTACGGTAAGTTCAAATTCGAGTACCAGAAAAAGCAAAAAGAACAACGTAAAAAACAAAGTGTTGTTACTGTGAAAGAAGTTCGTCTGAGTCCAACTATTGACAAGGGTGACTTTGACACAAAACTTCGCAATGCACGCAAGTTCCTTGAAAAAGGAAATAAAGTTAAGGTATCCATTCGCTTTAAAGGGCGTATGATCACCCATAAAGAGATTGGTGCAAAAGTTTTAGCCGAGTTTGCTGAAGCAACACAAGATATTGCGATCATCGAACAACGAGCTAAGATGGATGGACGCCAAATGTTCATGCAGTTGGCGCCAGCAACTGACAAAAAATAATTGTCAGAAAGTTAAATAAAGGAGAAAAAATCATGCCAAAACAAAAAACACACCGCGCATCAGCTAAACGTTTCAAACGTACAGGTTCTGGTGGACTTAAACGTTTCCGTGCTTACACTTCTCACCGTTTCCACGGAAAAACTAAGAAACAACGTCGTCATCTTCGTAAAGCATCTATGGTGCATTCAGGAGATTTCAAACGTATCAAAGCAATGCTTACTCGCTTGAAATAATAGCCTAACAGTAAGTAAACAATTCTAGGAAATATTTGGAGGAAATAAAACATGGCACGTGTTAAAGGTGGCGTTGTATCACGCAAACGTCGTAAACGTATTCTTAAATTAGCAAAAGGTTACTATGGAGCTAAACACATCTTGTTCCGTACTGCAAAAGAACAAGTAATGAACTCTTACTACTATGCATACCGTGACCGTCGTCAGAAAAAACGTGACTTCCGTAAATTGTGGATCACTCGTATCAATGCGGCAGCTCGTTTGAACGGACTTTCATACTCACAATTGATGCATGGTTTGAAATTGGCTGAAATCGAAGTTAACCGTAAAATGCTTGCTGACTTGGCTGTTAACGATGCAGCAGCTTTCACAGCTCTTGCAGATGCAGCTAAAGCAAAACTTGGTAAATAATGACAACTGTTTCATTCTTACTCTCGTGGTTTTTACCGCAAGAGTAGGATGAAACTTTTTTATTTACCATAAATGATTTTCTATTTTAGAGAGTAAATAACAGATTTTTTCAAAGAAAATAGGATATTTCTTGTATAATAGGAATATCTAAAAAGATTTGGAGTTAGAAGAAGATGATAGTAGGTATTGATTTAGGGACGACTAATTCTTTAGTAGGGGTATACCAAGATGGCCAGGTCAAGCTGATTCCCAATGCTTTTGGTGAGTATTTGACTCCTTCTGTTGTGACTTTAGATGAGAATGATGAGATTATTGTTGGAAAAATTGCCAAGGAACGCTTGGTGACCCACCCAGATAAGACGGTTTCTCAGTTCAAGCGTTTTATGGGGACTAAGCATGAGTTGACGTTAGGAAATCGAGCATATAAGGCTGAAGAATTGAGCTCTTTTATCATTCGAAAGTTGGTAGACGATGCAGAGACCTATCTTGGAGAAAAGGTCGAGGAAGTGATTGTCAGTGTTCCAGCCTATTTCAATGATGCTCAACGCTATGCGACCAAACTAGCAGGGAAATTTGCAGGCGTTCAGATTGATCGGATTATCAATGAACCTTCCGCAGCGGCTCTTGCTAAAAGATCTATGGTAAACCAAGAAGATCAATCTTTTATTGTAGTCGATTTTGGTGGGGGTACGCTAGATATCTCAGTTGTTGAGTTGTTTGATAATATTGTTGAAATCGTGTCGATTGCAGGGGACAATCGTTTGGGAGGAGAGGATTTTACTGCAGCAATTGCTGAGGAATTTTTAGTCTCCAATAAATTAACCAAGGATACGATTTCCCGTGAATTTTATGGCAAAATTCTGGTACAGGCTGAAAAGACTAAACTAGAACTCAATGAGAAAGAAGAAGTGAAGATGACAGTTCTGGACCAAGAACAGGAATACACTTTAGACTTGAGCTACCAGCGTTTTTATGAGCTTTGTCAACCTCTGCTAGCCCGTGTTAAGGCCGTTTTGGACCGTGCCTTGATGGATGCACGCTATAGCTATGTATCATCAGATAACTTTGTTCTTGTTGGGGGGACTTCGAAACTCCGCTTGGTTCAGGACTTTTTATCCTACTGTATCAATCAAGTGGTGCAGGTTTCGGATGATCCTGATCGGATGATTGCGAGAGGTTGTGCCCTTCTAGCAGGAATCAAAGAACGCCAGGGTGAGATTCGAGATTTGTTGCTGTCTGATATTTGTCCTTTTACACTGGGGATTGAGATAGTTGGAGACCGTTTTTCACCGATTATTGAGCGAAATTCTACCCTACCTGCTTCACGCATTGAGCAGTACTACACGGCTGAATTGGGACAGAGCCAAGTCAAGATAAAGGTCTATCAAGGTGAGATGATGAAGGCATCACAAAACCTGTTTCTAGGAGAATTAGAAGTTCCCGTCCCTGTTAATACTAGAGAAAATGAAAGTTTCACAGTTCGTTTTACCTATGATTTAAATGGGATTTTGGATGTCGAAGTGAAAATTGATTCAACACAGGAAGTCTTTAGCAATGTTATTCTCCAAGATAGTGTTACTCTGACAGAAAAGGAAATCAAGGCTAAGCAAGCAGAGTTGACTCGCTATAAGATTAATGCTCAAGAAACAGAGGTTTATCGTTTCTTGATTGAAAAAGCGAATCGCGTGTACAGTATGCTCTTGGGGAGAAGAAGAGATGAGCTAATGGCTGAAACTAGACGATTTGAAGAAGAGGTCAGTCAAGCATCTGTGTATCATTTGCCAAAACTTTATCAATCATTTTCAAACTATTTAGACTTCCTAGAGCGAGGACTGTAAAAGAGGAGACCTTATGAATATATGGGAAACTTTAGGGATAGAGCCAACGACTGACGTCAAGCTTATTAGAAGGCGTTATGCTGAACTGGTTCGGCTCTATCACCCAGAAGACCAACCAGAAATTTACCAAGAAATTGTTGAAGCTTATCAAAAAGCCTTGACTTATGTGAGATCTAGAAATACAAAACCAGAAAATAGTCTAAGAAAAGCGAGTGACTCTCAAGAAGCTGCTGAACTTGAAGAAGAGGCGAATGAAAAGCCTAACTCTAGTCTCCACTTTGAAAACTTGACTGAAGAAACGAATACTGAGAACGAAGAGTCTGAAAGATCTAGTCTTGATTTCAGTGATTATCAGCAATCGACTGATAAATTCAGCGATTCCTTTAACTTTGAAACCTTTAAAGCAGAAGAGGATAAGCAAAAGTCCACCCTTGACTTTAGTGACTATGATGAGGAAGTTCAGCTAAATGGAGATTCTGAAGAAAGAGCTACGAATACCCTCAACTTTGAAACGTTTGGTGACGAAGAGAACCAAGGGCAAGAAGGAACAACAAGGTCTACTCTTGACTTTAGTGGTTATAATGAAGGAACCTATCTGATCCAAAATGCGATTGAAAGTATTGTTGGAAACGACGGGTATAACCAAGAGGAACAAGAGCATCTATGGCGTCAGTTCTTTCATCAGTATCAGTATGATATGGACATTGTTCAATCCGTTTTAGAGGAAATGGATGTTTATATTTTTAACAAACCGGAGCAATTCTCTATCCTCATCCCCTTGCTGGAAGATTATATACCTGACTTTAAGTACTGGGGCTATTACTATAAGCTGAAGTATTGGAAAGTTAAAAGAGCTATAGCAGAAGAGGAAGGCAGTTCGCTTGAAAGCGCACATGAAGCCACTGAAGAATTCTATTATTCTTATCAACTTTGCCAAGAAATTCTTCAAGATTCTAACCAAGCAAATCAATTGAGCTCTTGGATAGAGTTTTTCAAGCACCCCTGTCTGAGCTTTATGGTCTTGGATCAAGTAAATCAAAATCGTCAGATAATCAAGAGTGTGCCCGTTTTGACCTATATCCTGGAAAAAAACCGACAAGTCATATTTGAAGAGGATTATCCACTCTTGAATGACTTGGCTGATTACTTAGAGGAAGTAAAAGAGGAGCTGGGAGAAAACGTTGACTTTAGTCATTACACTCTAGATAATCCGGATGAAGTTGAGGCAGCCTTTTATGAGTTGCTCCATGCTCACTATGAAGACGAGTACAAACTGTTACGTGATTGGCAATACCTTTTTGAATCAGTCAAAGATCACACGCTCCTACTTGATTTGTTAGAAAAGGTGGACGTCTATCCTTTAACCAATGCGAAAGTGTTAGCCCTTGTTTTCCAATTTGTGGAGCGTTACAGTGATGAGGAATCAAATCCTTACCTGAAAAAACTTCATTTCTGGAAGAGTATCCATTCCTATCCTTCAGTGGTAGAGGAGTATGCACTTAACAAAAAAGAAAATTTTGATTACTGGTACAATGAAGGTTATCTTTATATAGATAAGCTCACTAAGAACGATGAAGATATCAATGATTGGGAAAAGTGGAGAAGCTACTTTAAAGGAAGACCACGTATTCTAACGATTTTACTTCAACAGATCTATAAGGAGTACCATCGGTTTACAGACGGCGAGCTCCTGAGATATGTTTTATCTCCTTTTCCTACTTCTAAAATGGCTCCCCAAATGATGACGGAGGAGACAGACCAGAAACTAGAAGAGATGACAGTTTATGCTTATGAACTTAGTCATCCAAAGGCCAAGCTCTCTTATTTGGATTGGAAAAAAAGACAGGTCTTTAAAAATAAGTTTCTTCAGATTTTCTCTGGTCTCTTTACGATTGTAAGTTTGCTACTCAGTATTATAGAGCGACCGGGTTATAATTCATGGGTTCATGCGGGTATGTTTTCTCTCTTTTACGTCTATATGCTAAAATTAAGGAAAACACCGATTGAGGAAGGAGTGACTGCTAGGGGGGAAAAACGGAAATTCTACTACAGCCCCCATCCATGGTTCCTACTAATCTTGCTATTGACCCTCGTCATTCCATCCTTACCTTTTGGTCTCATTGGTGCCCTTATGTTTATTACATTTTTCAGCTTCATCGATGGTTTCCAAGTGAGTCAAGGACTGAAGTGGGATTATTCTTTGGATAAGCTGATTCCTATCGGTATCTTTCTTTCTGCTGGTTTTCTTTCTGCTTTGGTAAATCGAAGCCAGACTATTTCAGGAGTTGCAATAGCTTACTTCCATATTTTTGCAATCCTTGTGATTTGCTTATCTTTTACAAGATTTAGTCCTGGATTTCCACCATCTCTGAAGAAAATTTTCATACCAGCAATCTTGGGAATCTTACTCTTTCAAACGTTGCCCTACATTCACATCCGTTTAGACATCTTTGATCCAACTATTCTACGAAATGAAACACTGGCTATAACTGTTATCCTCTTGTTAAATGGAGTTGCCTTGTCTTATTTTACAAAGGATCAAGGCTTCATGATTGGTGTGAAGAAGGTCTTTATGATTTATGGATTGCAGATCTTTATTTTCCTAAGAAGACTGTTCCGAATCCTATTCGCACCAAATTCAGTTTTCTATAATAAATATTTTTACAGAGACTTACTAATCATGAACAGCGAATTTGCTTTCTACTTCCTCGAGGGACTTTTTGTCCTGATCATGCTTTTCCTTATTCGCAATATACGCAAGGAAAATCGTAAAAGTTCTGCTTAGAATGAAAGCTTAGAGAAGAGGACTCTAGTTCAAGTTTCTAGTAAATTTTCCTGAATAAAGGTATAATAGAACTATTCAAATGAAAGAGGTAATGAAAATGGCTTCAAAAATGCTACACACTTGCTTACGAGTAGAAAACCTTGAAAAATCAATCGCATTCTATCAAGATGCTTTTGGTTTTAAAGAATTGCGTCGCAGGGATTTTCCAGATCATGCTTTCACCATTGTCTATCTAGGACTTGATGGTGATGACTACGAGTTGGAATTGACCTATAACTATGATCACGGCCCTTATGTGGTTGGAGATGGGTTTGCCCATATCGCCCTCAGTACACCTGATCTTGAGGCGCTTCATCAAGAACATAGCGAGAAGGGCTATGAGGTGACAGCGCCTAACGGACTTCCAGGAACTCAACCAAACTATTACTTTGTCAAAGATCCTGACGGTTACAAGGTCGAAGTCATTCGTGAAAAATAATCCAGTAAAGTCAAGTAGAATGTTCGTTTTCTACTTGACTTTTTTTCTCTGAAAGAGTATACTAATACAAATTTAACCTTTAAGGGGAGTCCAGAGAGACTCACAAGGTGTCAGATAAAAGGGATAGGGGACTCTCTGTGGAGACTTTTTAAGTGTGCGCATGAGTTCTAGCCTAACCCAACTGAGGCCTTGCACTAGCAAGGTCTTTTCTTTATCTGGTCCCCTTAAATTTAAGGAGGAAAATCATGAATCCCACATGTAAGAAGCGTTTGGGTGCCATTCGTTTGGAAACTATGAAGGTGGTTGCACAGGAGGAAATTGCGCCAGCAATCTTTGAATTAGTCTTAGAAGGAGAAATGGTTGAAGCGATGCGAGCAGGTCAATTTCTACATTTGCGTGTGCCTGATGATGCCCATCTCTTGCGTCGTCCTATTTCAATCTCATCTATTGACAAGGCTAAGAAGCAGTGTCGACTCATTTATCGGATTGAGGGTGCAGGGACCGCTATTTTTTCAACATTAAGTCAGGGTGATACACTTGATGTGATGGGACCTCAGGGGAACGGTTTTGACTTGTCTGACCTGGACGACCCGAGCCAAGTTCTCCTTGTTGGTGGGGGTATTGGTGTTCCACCCTTGCTTGAGGTGGCCAAGGAATTGTATGCGCGTGGGGTGAAAGTAGTGACAGTCCTCGGTTTTGCCAACAAGGATGCTGTTATTCTCGAAACAGAATTAACCCAGTATGGTCAGGTTTTTGTAACGACAGATGATGGTTCTTATGGCATTAAGGGAAATGTGTCAGTCGTCATCAATGATTTAGACAGTCAATTTGATGCTGTTTACTCCTGTGGGGCTCCTGGAATGATGAAGTATATCAATCAAAGATTTTATGATCACCCAAGAGCCTACCTATCTCTGGAATCTCGTATGGCTTGTGGGATGGGAGCTTGCTATGCCTGTGTCCTAAAAGTGCCAGATAGTGAGACTATTAGCCAACGCGTCTGTGAAGATGGCCCTGTTTTCCGCACAGGAACAGTTGTATTATAAGGAGAAAGTCATGACTAGAAATCGTTTACAAGTTTCTCTACCGGGCTTGGACTTGAAAAATCCTATCATACCAGCATCAGGCTGTTTTGGTTTTGGTCAAGAGTATGCTAAGTACTATGATTTAGACCTTTTAGGCTCCATTATGATCAAGGCGACGACACTTGACCCCCGTTTTGGCAATCCTACTCCCAGGGTTGCAGAGACACCTGCTGGTATGCTCAACGCAATCGGCTTGCAAAATCCTGGTTTAGAAGCTGTTTTAGCTGAAAAACTACCTTGGCTGGAAAGAGAGTATCCTACGCTTCCCATCATCGCAAATGTTGCAGGCTTTTCAAAACAAGAGTACGCTGCCGTTTCTCAGGGGATTTCCAAGGCAGCCAATGTAAAAGCTATCGAGCTCAATATCTCTTGTCCGAATGTGGATCATGGTAATCATGGTTTTTTGATTGGGCAAGATCCTGATCTAGCTTATGAAGTGGTAAAGGCAGCTGTGGAAGCCTCTGATGTGCCAGTTTATGTCAAGTTAACCCCTAGTGTAACGGATGTTGTCACCATCGCCAAAGCCGCAGAAGATGCAGGAGCAAGTGGCTTAACCATGATCAATACTCTAGTCGGTATGCGCTTTGACCTCAAAACAAGAAAACCAATCCTAGCCAATGGAACAGGTGGAATGTCTGGACCAGCAGTCTTTCCAGTAGCCCTCAAACTCATCCGACAAGTAGCCCAAACAACAGACCTGCCCATCATTGGAATGGGGGGAGTGGATTCGGCTGAAGCAGCGCTAGAAATGTATCTGGCTGGTGCCTCTGCCATTGGGGTTGGAACAGCTAACTTTACCAATCCATATGCCTGTCCTGATATTATTGAAAATTTACCAAAAGTCATGGATAAATACGGCATTAGCAGTTTGGAAGAATTACGCAAGGAAGTCAAAGCCAGTCTGAGATAAGCTAGGTCTTCCTTATCGTCAACAAGAAATAGAATCTTCATCAATTTGTAATATTTCCGTCGATTAACTATGTTACAATAGGGATTAGAAAACGTTATTGGAGCATTTAAATGAAACGATGGAAAGTGGCCCTAGTAAGTGCTGGCTTATTGGGGTGTTTTTTTACTGTAGTGGAGACAGCAAAAGCAGAAGAGGGAACTTGGCAAGGAAAGACCTACCTCAAAGCAGACGGGAAACCAGCAACCAACCAATGGATCTATGACCAAACGCAACAGGCCTGGTTTTATTTAACAGCTGATGGAAACCGTGCTGAGAACGGTTGGTTGACTGTTGGTGATAAGGATTACTATTTTAACGAAGCTGGAAAATTAGCTACGAAAACGTGGGTTGGCCAGTACTATGTGACTGGAAGTGGTACTAAAGCCAAGGAACAGTGGGTATTTAATCAGGAACAAGAATCCTGGTATTATCTCAAGTCTGATGGTCAGAAAGCTCAAAAAGAATGGATTCAACAAGGTCAGGAAAAATATTACCTTAAAGCAGACGGGAAAATGGCCAAAGATGAGTGGATCACTCAAGGGGAGAACCAGTACTACATCAATTCACAAGGTAAAATGCTGAAAAATGCTTGGCTTGGTAAGAACTATATATCAGAAAATGGTCATAAGGTTAAACAAGCCTGGATTTATGATGACAACTATAGCAGTTGGTTCTACCTTCAACAAGACGGTACTTATGCTGAAAATAGGTGGTTAACTATAGATGGGAAGGACTACCATTTTAAATCAGGCGGTTATCTTTCTACTGAGCGTTGGATTGATCGCTTCTATGTTGCGAAGAGTGGAGCTAAATTGAAATCGGAATGGCTCTTTGATAAGAATTATGATGCTTGGTTTTACTTGAAATCTGATGGTAGCTATGCCGAAAAAGGCTGGGAAACGATTAAAGAAAAAGATTACCATTTCAAATCAGGCGGCTATCTTTCTACCGAGCGCTGGATTGACCGCTTCTATGTTGCTAAAAGTGGAGCCAAACTGAAATCGGAATGGCTCTTTGACAAGAATTATAACTCTTGGTTTTACTTGAAAGCTGACGGAACCTATGCTGAAAAAGGTTGGCAAACCATCAAAGGCAAGGATTACCATTTCAAATCAGGCGGCTACCTCTCTACGGAAACTTGGATTGACCGCAGTTATGTGACGAGCAGTGGTGCAAAAGCTGGCAAAGGGTGGCTCTTTGACAAGAATTATAACTCTTGGTTCTATATTAACTCTGATGGAAATTATGCCAATAAAGAATGGCTCTGGGATAATGGTTACTACTATCTCAAATCTGGTGGTTATATGGCTGCGAGTGAGTGGGTATGGTACAAGAACAATTGGTTCTACCTCAAGTCAAATGGAAAGATGGCTGAGAAAGAATTAATCTACGATTCATCCGACCAATCATGGTATTACCTTAAATCAGGCGGTTATATGGCAAAAAATGAAACTGTGGATGGTCATACCTTGGATGCTTCTGGTAGATGGCATGTTGCGGATAAAACCAAATATTACAAAGTTAAACCAATCACTGCCTATGTCTATAGTGCATCTGGAGAAATCTTGAGTTACATTAACCAAGGAAGCATTGTCTCACTGGATAGCTCGACTCGAAAAGGTGGCCGACTTGCAGTTTCGATTTCTGGCTTATCTGGCTATATGAATCAAAGTGATTTGACTGCAGTGGATGAAGGAAGCGAGTTTATCCCTCATTATACTAGTGATGGGAAATTCCTCTACCATGAACTCTCTCCTTATACGAGTATCAAAGTAGCTCCACACACTTCTGCTATGGTTATTGGTAAGAAGTACTACTCAACTGATGGAGAGCATTTTGATGGCTTTACCATTAAAAATCCTTTCCTCTATAAAAACTTGAGAGAGCCAAGTAATTATAGTGCAGCTGAATTGGATAAACTGTATTCGATGATGAACTTGCAGGATAGTCCTCTTGCAGGTAAAGGAGCGACTTTCAAAGAAGCTGAGGAACGCTATGGCGTCAATGCCCTTTACTTGATGGCACATAGTGCTCTTGAAAGTGCGTGGGGACGCAGTCAAATTGCCAGAGATAAGAACAACTTCTTTGGTATTGCTGCTTATGATACTAGCCCATATCTCTCAGCCAAGAGCTTTGATAATGTGGACAAAGGAATTCTCGGAGCGGCCAAGTGGATCCGTGAGAATTACATCGACTATGGTAGAGACCATCTTGGAAACAAGGCAACCGGAATGAATGTTCGCTATGCTTCTGATCCATACTGGGGTGAGAAGATAGCCAGCATCATGATGACCATCAATAGCAAACTTGGTGGGAAAGACTAATCAAAAGAAATCAACGGTAACTACTGAAAAGTGGTTATCGTTTTTGTATATCTGGCAATAAGTTGATTCTATAGCTTTTTACACTTGAAATATTTAAAACAATATATTAAAATATAGAGGAGGTTATTTATAAATTGAGGAGTTTAAAATGAAGAAATCAATGATTGTTGGGCTTATTACTTTTATTGCTTTAGGTTTGGCAACAGGATACTATTTCTTATCCTATGCGCCTCATCAAGCTGCTGTAACTAAGTTTGAAGATGTAGTAAAGGATTTAAATGAAAAGAATAAAGAAGTTGAAGATCAAATAGCTGAGGCTGAAAAGGTTATTGAGAATAATGAAGAACCTCTTGATTCTAAGACATTGGAAGAATTGAAATCAACTATAAAGGATAGCAAAGATTCACTTCGTAAAGAACCAGAAATGGAGAAAGCGACTGCTAAGATTGAGAAGCAAATTGAAGAATTAAGTCAACCATTAGATTATAGTGAAACAAAAAAGAATTTGTCTGAAAAATTGACTCACTATCAAAATAGCATTCTTCAATTAAAACAAATTACAAATCCTTCTAGTTCTTTTATTGAAGAAAGACTTAAAGAAATAGAATCAATTACTGGAGTACAATCTGTTACGGAGGATAATGACCCTAATAAAAAATTAAATAAACAAGGAGGATATACAGCGTCTGTATATTTTGTTGACAAGCAAGTGACTGAATCTGTAGAAGGCTCGGATATTGTTCATAAAGGCAATGATGTTGGAGGAAATATAGAGGTTTATAAGACAAAAGAAGATGCAGAAAAGCGCAATACTTATATTAGTGCTTTTGATGGAACTGCTTTAAATCCAGGATCCCACTATGTTTATGGAACCATATTAATTCGCACTTCGCACCATTTAACAGGAGCACAACAGAAAGAACTGACTGAGAAAATCTACAATAAATTAATTGAACTGAAATAATTAAAGAATTGGATAGCTATTTGTTTTATTGAACTAAGATACAGTCAAAAAGCCGTTGGAAAACGGTTTTTTGTTATAATTAATTGAAGAATGTAGAATTAAAGGAGAACATCATGACTTTTGAAGAAATCCTGCCTGGATTAAAAGCTAAGAAAAAATATGTACGCGCTGGTTGGGGAGGGGCTGAAAACTATGTCCAACTCTTTGACACTATCGAACAAAACGGGGTTGCACTTGAAGTGACGCCTTATTTTCTCATCAACGTGTCTGGAGATGGCGAAGGCTTTTCCATGTGGAGCCCGACACCTTGTGATGTTTTAGCGACGGATTGGGTAGAAGTGCATGACTAGACGTGTATTGATTACAGGTGTAAGTTCAGGGATTGGTCTGGCTCAAGCTCGACTCTTTTTAGAGAAGGGTTATCAAGTTTATGGAGTTGACCAAGGTGAAAATCCACTCTTACAGGGTGATTTCCACTTTTTACAGAGAGATTTGACCTTGGACTTGGAGCCAATTTTTGACTGGTGTCCTTATGTGGATGTTTTGTGCAATACTGCAGGAGTTTTGGATGCTTACAAACCCTTATTGGAACAATCAGCGCAGGAAATTCAAGAGATTTTTGAAATCAACTACGTGACTCCTGTTGAGTTGACTCGGCATTATTTGACACAAATGTTGGAAAATAAAAAAGGAATCATCATCAATATGTGTTCGATTGCTTCAAGTCTAGCTGGCGGAGGTGGTCACGCCTATACCTCGTCTAAGCACGCCTTAGCTGGCTTTACCAAGCAGTTGGCTCTAGACTATGCTGAGACTGGTATTCAGGTCTTTGGGATTGCTCCAGGGGCAGTCAAGACAGCTATGACCGCTGCGGACTTTGAACCAGGTGGATTGGCGAACTGGGTGGCTAGTGAAACTCCCATCAAACGCTGGATTGAGCCAGAGGAAGTAGCAGAGATTAGCCTTTTCTTAGCAAGTGGAAAAGCGAGCGCCATGCAAGGACAAATCTTGACAATAGATGGTGGCTGGTCTTTGAAGTAGGAGGAGTTGGATGGAAATCAAAAAACACTTTGGAGTCTATGCTGTTTGCTTTGAAAATGGGAAGTTACTCTGCATTGAAAAAACGAGAGGCCCTTATCAACATCGTTATGATCTACCTGGTGGTAGTCAGCAACTTGGTGAAGGATTGACGGAAACTCTGATTAGAGAAGTGATGGAAGAGACAGAATTTACTGTTAGAAGCTACTCAAATCCTCGAATCTACGATGTTTTCGTCAGGGAAGAGTTGAAAAATTTTATGGTTCACCATATCATGGCATTTTATGATATAGTACTCGATTTTGAACACTCCCAAAATTCAATTCCTCAGGAGGTTCTTGATGGAAGTAATGATTCAGCAAATGCACTTTGGTTGAATTTGGAAGAAATTACTACAGAAAATGCATCACCATTAGTCTTGAAGGTCAAAGCAGAGTTATTGGGATTTCCAGAGTTGGACAAGACCTTGTATATGAATTGGAAGGTGAATGATGAAAAATCAACTTGTCCTTAGTGGAGAACAAATTGTTGAAAAAGTTTATCCTCAGTTATTGCACCACGTCGGTATGATTCGTGGAGAATAATTACTTAGAGAGCTTAATCAAAACATCCTATTAGTAAGTTGTCAGCAATTTGTAAAAGATTATCTAGATACCATTTGCTCCTTGTACTCAGATGAAGAGGTTTGGTATCGTTTTTCAGAGTTAACAAATACAGAAGCTAATTGTTTAGAGGGGACTAAAGAGCATTTTGATGAAAATCATCCCTTGTTTGGATATAGAGGGATAAGGCGTTTGCTGGCGTGTCCGAATGAATTTCAGGCTGAGGCACATGTCGTTACAGAAGTTTATCAAACAAATCCCAATCTGTCTGTTATTTTTCCTTTTGTCAATAATTCTGAGCAGTTAAAGCAAGCTATTAGAGTATTGCGTGAGCATGGTTTTACTGGAAAAGTCGGCACAATGATTGAATTGCCGTCAGCTTATTTTGACTTGGACAGGATACTGGAAACGGGTATTTCAAAGATTATAGTTGGAATGAATGATTTGACTTCTTTTGTTTTTGCGACTGTGAGAAACAGTCAATGGCATGATATGGAAAGTCCAATAATGTTAGATATGCTAAGAGATATGCAGGATAAAGCAAGGATAAAAAAGATTGACTTTGCTGTAGCAGGCTATCTGAATGCTTCTTTCATACAAAAAATGAATCAGATGGGTATCAAGTGTATTATCCACTACAGTTCTATCCCAGAGATTTTTGATTTAGAGATTGATTATCCAGACCACCTCAAACGTGTAAAAGAAGTAAGTAAAAAATTACAAAGGAGCAACCCATGACACCGCAAGAAATGTGGAATGCGTATAAGCAAATTAACCCCTCGATTGGAGATGAGATAGATGCCTGGGCTTTTGGAGTGGAAGCCGATCTCTTGGCAGATTTGGTTTTAAAAGGCGAAAAGACAGCAACCGCCTCAGCCTACGACCTCTACGCAATAGAGGACGAACCTCTTCCGCGAGAAGGTACCTTCGATGTCATTTTAGACAGTCAAAATCAGGCTGTCTGCATTGTCGAAATTACCAAGGTTTCCGTTCAGACTTTTCATCAAGTTTCTGCTGACCATGCCTACAATGAAGGTGAGGGGGATAAATCTTTGGACTATTGGCGCCAGGTCCATGAAGACTGTTTCACCGAGTGGCTGAGAGAGGCAGGACTGACTTTTACACCTGACAGCAAGGTCGTTCTAGAAGAATTTCGCAAGGTCTACCCACTGTAGACTGTAGAAGGAAGAAAGTTTTGGAAATTACCGTCCAATCCTTTTTTCTAAAGCAAAACATGATATAATAAGTTTGTTTGAAGAAGAGTAAAACTCTTAAACTTAGAATAGGAGAAAACTATGCAAGCTGTTGAACATTTTATTACCCAATTTGTTCCTGAACACTATGATTTATTTTTAGACTTGAGTCGTGAGACCAAGACCTTTTCTGGGAAGGTGACCATCACTGGTCAAGCGCAGAGTGACCGTATTTCCCTCCACCAAAAAGACTTGGAAATCGCTTCTGTAGAAGTTGCAGGTCAAGCTCGTCCATTTACAGTTGACCATGACAATGAAGCCCTTCATATCGAATTGGCTGAGGCTGGTCAAGTTGAATTGGTCATCGCCTTTTTAGGAAAAATCACAGACAATATGACAGGGATTTACCCTTCTTACTACACAGTTGATGGTATCAAGAAGGAAGTCTTGTCTACTCAGTTTGAAAGCCATTTTGCGCGTGAAGCCTTCCCATGTGTGGATGAGCCTGAAGCCAAGGCTACTTTTGACCTCGCCCTTCGTTTTGACCAGGCAGAAGGTGAAGTGGCCTTGTCAAACATGCCAGAAATTGATGTGGAAAAACGCAAGGAATCAGGCATCTGGAAGTTTGCGACAACACCTCGCATGTCTTCTTACTTATTAGCTTTTGTTGCAGGTGATTTGCAAGGGGTAACGGCTAAAACTAAAAACGGTACCCTCGTAGGTGTTTACTCAACCAAAGCCCATCCACTATCTAACCTTGATTTCTCATTAGACATCGCTGTTCGCTCAATCGAGTTTTACGAAGATTACTATGGAGTTAAGTACCCAATTCCTCAATCACTTCACATCGCCCTGCCTGACTTCTCAGCTGGTGCTATGGAAAACTGGGGTCTTGTGACCTACCGTGAAGTTTACTTGGTTGTAGATGAGAACTCAACCTTTGCTAGCCGTCAACAAGTTGCCCTAGTTGTAGCACATGAGTTGGCCCACCAATGGTTTGGGAACCTCGTGACTATGAAATGGTGGGATGACCTTTGGCTTAATGAAAGCTTCGCTAACATGATGGAATACGTCTGTGTGGATGCCATCGAGCCAAGTTGGAATATCTTTGAAGACTTCCAAACAGGCGGTGTTCCAGCGGCGCTTAAACGCGATGCGACGGATGGCGTTCAGTCTGTTCACGTTGAAGTTAAACACCCAGACGAAATCAATACCCTCTTTGATGGAGCTATCGTCTATGCTAAAGGAAGCCGTCTCATGCATATGCTTCGCCGTTGGCTCGGTGATGCTGATTTCGCTAAAGGCTTGCATGCTTACTTTGAAAAGCACCAGTACAGCAACACCATTGGTCGTGACCTTTGGAATGCCCTTGGTCAGGCATCAGGACGAGATGTTGCAGCTTTCATGGATTCTTGGTTGGAGCAACCTGGTTATCCAGTTCTCACTGTCAAAGTTGAAAATGATGTCTTGAAGATTTCACAAAAACAATTCTTTATCGGTGAGCACGAAGACAAGAACCGTCTCTGGGTTGTACCACTGAACAGCAACTGGAAGGGCTTGCCAGATACACTTGAAACTGAAAGTATCGAAATTCCTGGCTACGCCGCTCTTCTTGCTGAAAATGAAGGAGCTCTTCGTCTCAACACTGAAAATACTGCCCACTATATTACCGACTATCAAGGAGACTTGTTAGAAGCTGTTCTTGCTGAGTTAGAGACACTTGATAACACAAGCAAACTGCAAATCGTTCAAGAACGTCGTTTGTTGGCTGAAGCAGGGCACATTTCTTATGCAGACTTGCTCCCAGTCCTTGATAAACTTGCTAAGGAAGAGTCTTACCTTGTGGTTTCAGCTGTTTCTCAAGTGATTTCTGCCCTTGAGCGCTTTATCGATGAAGGAACAGAGACTGAGAAAGCCTTTAATACACTCGTTGCTAAATTAGCTCGTCATAACTATGACCGTCTTGGTTTTGAAGCCAAAGACGGAGAATCAGATGAGGATGAATTGGTTCGTCAGTTGGCCGTTTCTATGATGATTCGCTCCAATGATGCAGAAGCTAGTCAAGTCGCTAGCCAAATCTTTGCAGCTCACAAGGAGAACCTTGCAGGACTTCCAGCAGCCATCCGTGCACAAGTTCTTATCAATGAAATGAAACACTATGAGACCAAGGACTTGGTCGCAACTTATCTGGACCTCTACACTCATGCGACGGATGCGGTCTTCAAACGCCAGTTGGCAGCTGCTCTAGCCTACAGTACAGATGCTGACAATATCCAAACCTTGATTCGTTCATGGAAGGACAAATTTGTGGTGAAACCACAAGACCTTTCTTCATGGTACCTCCAATTCCTCGGACACCAAACAACTCAAGAAACTGTTTGGGTATGGGCGCGTGAAAACTGGGATTGGATCAAGGCAGCTCTTGGTGGGGATATGAGCTTTGATAGCTTTGTCATCTTCCCATCACACATCTTTAAAACAGAAGAACGCTTGGCTGAGTATAAGGAATTCTTTGAACCGCAACTTTCTGACCTAGCTCTTAGCCGTAATATCCGCATGGGGATCAAGGATATCGCAGCGCGTGTTGACTTGATTAAGCGTGAGAAAGCAGCAGTCGAAGCTGTTGTAGCCCAATATGGCAAGGCTTAATTCGTTCAAAATGTAAACAAAAACTCAACTTTCTATCTTAAAAGAAGAGAGAGTTGAGTTTTTTTTAAGGCAATTTTGGTATAATAATCATAACAAGGAGGAGTTTCTGATGATAAAAATCTTATTAGTAGAAGACGACCTAGGCCTGTCAAACTCAGTATTTGACTTTTTGGATGATTTTGCAGATGTCATGCAGGTTTTTGATGGAGAAGAAGGTCTTTACGAAGCTGAAAGTGGCGTCTATGACTTGATTTTGCTTGACCTGATGTTGCCTGAAAAAAATGGCTTCCAAGTTCTGAAAGAATTGCGTGAAAAAGGAATCACGACACCAGTCCTTATCATGACTGCCAAAGAGAGTTTGGATGACAAGGGACACGGTTTTGAGCTTGGAGCGGATGACTACCTCACCAAACCTTTCTACCTTGAAGAACTCAAAATGCGGATCCAAGCCCTTCTCAAACGTTCAGGTAAGTTTAACGAAAACACCTTGACCTATGGAGATATTGTCGTTAACCTTTCAACGAATGAAGTGAAGGTGGAAGATACTCCTGTGGAACTACTCGGAAAAGAGTTTGAGTTATTGGTTTATTTCCTTCAAAATCAAAATGTTATTCTTCCTAAGACGCAAATTTTTGACCGTCTATGGGGATTTGATAGCGATACGACGATTTCCGTTGTAGAAGTCTATGTCTCAAAAGTTCGTAAGAAATTGAAGGGAACAGCCTTTGCTGAAAATCTTCAAACCTTGCGTAGTGTCGGGTATATTTTAAAAGATGTTCAATAAACTAAAAAAAACATGGTATGCGGATGATTTCAGCTATTTCATTCGAAACTTTGGAGTGTTCACCCTGATCTTCTCTGCTATGACCTTGATTATCCTCCAGGTCATGCACTCGAGTCTCTATACTTCTGTAGATGAAAAACTCCAAGCCCTTAGTAGCAGTCCCCAAGCGGTTATCCAGTTAGCCTTGAATCGGGCGACTGAAGAGGTCAAGGATATTCAACCAGCAACAGCGGATGCCAACAAGGCTGAAATCAAGCCCAATGTCAGCTCCAATACGGAAGTCTTGCTCTTTGACAAGGATTTTAACCAACTCTTATTGGGGAATCGCTTTTTAGGTTTGGACAAGATCAAGCTGGACAAAAAGGAGTTGAATCACATTCGCCAAATCCAAGTTGTCAATAGCTACGGTCAGGAAGAAACCTATCGGATGATTTTGATGGAAACCAACTCTTCCTCGGTATCAAGTAACGTCAAGTATGCGGCGGTTTTAATCAATACC
Organism: Streptococcus oralis; assembly: GCF_024399415.1. Taxonomy (NCBI): domain Bacteria; kingdom Bacillati; phylum Bacillota; class Bacilli; order Lactobacillales; family Streptococcaceae; genus Streptococcus; species Streptococcus oralis. The sequence continues at coordinate 1,203,645 of NZ_CP029257.1, read as the reverse complement.
AGCCAGCTCGAGCAAATCAGCCAAAATCACGAGCATTTAATTGTTGTAGTCATGGCTAGTTTCTGGCTCCTGTCTTTAATTGCCAGTGTTTACCTAGCACGTGTCAGTGTCAAACCCTTGCTGGAAAGTATGCAAAAGCAGAAGTCCTTTGTTGAAAATGCAAGTCACGAACTGAGAACGCCTTTGGCCGTTTTACAAAATCGTTTAGAAAATCTCTTTCGAAAACCAGAGGCAACGATTATGGAATCCAGCGAAAGTATCGCTTCGAGTCTTGAAGAAGTTCGCAACATGCGCTTCCTTACGACCAATCTTCTCAACCTTGCACGTCGAGATGATGGAATCAAACCAGAAATAGCAGAAGTATCACCACAGTTCTTTAAGACGACTTTTGCTAACTATGAGTTGATTGCTTCTGAAAATGATCGTATTTTTGAGTATGAAAATCGGATTTATCGTCCCTTCATGACCGATCAGTTGCTCCTAAAACAGCTCATGACCATCTTATTTGACAATGCCATCAAGTATACTGAAGAAGATGGGAAAATTGAGTTTGTAGTTCATGCTACAGATCGCCACCTCTATCTAACAGTAACGGATAACGGAATTGGAATCTCAGCTGCTGACAAGAAGAAAATCTTTGACCGATTTTACCGTGTGGACAAGGCGAGAACCCGTCAGAAAGGTGGCTTTGGTCTTGGACTATCTTTAGCCAAGCAGATCGTAGATGCATTAAGAGGAACGATTAGCGTAAAAGATAACAAACCTAGAGGAACAATTTTTGAAGTTAAGATCGCTATTCAATCGCCTTCAAAACGTAAGAATAAATAAAAAAGACAGTTAGATAACTGTCTTTTTTTGATAACTAGAAAAGAGGTTGGTAGGAGTACCAACCTTTATTTTGAAAATTTTCGTTTGATTATCTTTCTTTGAAGTTGTAAAAGGGCGAAACTAAGACCCATTGCAGCGATAAAGGATAAAGCTGTGTTCAATTTTAAGGCTAAAAAGATAAAACTAAACAGTGCCATAAAAATACAGAAACAAGCGATATTTACAAAAAATAAAATCTCTTTTAGGTTAGGGCCGACTGGGGCTTCAGGTGTGTAATCTTGGTAAAGCGGAGTTTGATTCGATTCGGGAGCTTGTTCAAACTCATAAGCTTCTAGTTTTCTTGCGGACATGATTCTCTCCTTAACAGTACATAACTATTTTATCATTTTTTATGCAGAGAATTATTACAGAATTGTTACAAAACTACTAAAGTCTCTTATCAACTTCTAAGTCGCTCTCTTGACACCTACAAGGGAAAATGATAGCATGGATGTTACACTTAAAACAGATGACCTGACCTTCTCTATTATAAATATACTAAGAAAGGAAAGGATAACTTATATAAATTGATAGCAAGCTGAGGCTTTTTCCTAAGATGATTTGTTAAGTTGCTACCTGGATACTTTTGAAGAGTGTTGGTAGGAGTTGTTTTGAATGGATGATAAGACAGAGATTCTGTCTATTGGACTGGGTGGCATTCTTGCTACCTCTGGGAAAAGTAAAAGGAGATAAGCATGTATCTTGCTATCAAAGAGATATTGCGAAACAAACTTCGATATAGTTTGATCTTAACGACCATTTTTCTTATCGCTTTTATGGTCTTTTTTATGACTAGTCTAGCTCTCGGTCTTGTGCGAAACAACCGAGCAGCTATTGATAATTGGCAAGCGACGGGGGTGGTTTTATCTGACTACGCAAATGATAATTTGACGGCATCCTTTATTCCTGAAAAGGACTACAAGGATAAGAGTTCTGAAGAGGCTGCTCCATTGGGCTATATGTTCGCTGTAACCAATCTAGTCGATGGTAGTGAAAAGGTCAATGTTTCCATTTTTGCTCAAGACTGGGACGCATTTATCTCTCCAAGTTTGACGGAGGGGCGTTATCCTGAAGGAGATGATGAGGTTGTCGTGGATCAGTCTTTTGAGAACTATGGGATGAAGCTAGGTGATGCCATTCAGCTCAATGGAAGCGAAGAGAGTTACAAGATCGTAGGCTTGACTCAAGGAAATAAATTTTTCACTGAGCCTGTTGTCTTTACGAGTCTGACGACTTATTGGACCTTACAAGGAACCTTGAAAGCCAATCGTTCCATCTCTGCCTTGGTATTGAAAAATGATATAGAAGTGGCTGGCGATGGACTGAAACAGATTTCCATTCCAAAAATGATTTCGAAAATTCCTGGTTACACACCTCAGGTGAATGTATTTTCAGGAATGATTCTTGCTATGATTGTCATCACAGGCTTGATTGTGGGTATTTTTGTTTATATCATTACCATCCAAAAACTAGGCCTTTATGGAATAATGCGAGCTCAGGGAATACAGATCAAAACCATTGTATGGTCTCTGTTCTGTCAAATCTTCCTTTTGTCTGGTATGGGGATTGCTTTAGCCTTGCTGGCAATCGGAGGAGTGATTTTAGTCTTACCAGCTACCTTCTTTTTCTATCCAAGTTGGATAGCCTACTCTGTCCTAAGCTTGGTAATTTCCTTGATGGCCCTTCTAGGTGGTGTCATTTCACTTCCACGCTTACTAAAGGTGGACCCGATTACTGCAATTGCAGAATGATAAGGAGAATAGTATGACAGCATTGATAGAAATGAATCAAGTGACAAAAACCTACGGGGAAGGAAAGATGAGAGTCGTAGCCCTGCATGAGACGAATTTTCAGCTAAATGCGGGAGAGTTCGTAGCTATCGTTGGGCCTTCTGGCTCTGGCAAGACGACCTTTCTAACAACTCTAGGACAACTACAGGAAGCTTCGAGTGGAAAGATTCTAGTCAAAGGGAAGGAAACAGGCAGTTTGACGGAGAAGGAAAAAACAGATCTCCGTTTTAGAGAGTTTGGTTTCATTCTCCAGGCTTCAAACTTAATTCCTTTTCTAACGGTCAAGGAACAGCTGGATTTGATAGACAGACTAGATAAGGGAAAAAATAGTAAAAGTGACCGAAAAGAGCTGTTTGACTTGTTGGATTTGGAAAAAGTTCAAAATCATTATCCCAAAGCTCTATCGGGTGGCGAACGTCAGCGTGCCGCGATTGCTAGAGCGCTCTATAACAATCCAAGCATTGTGCTTGCAGATGAGCCGACAGCCAGTCTTGACACTGAGCGTGCCTACCAAGTAACGGAGATGCTGGCTGCCATTGCCCATGAACAAGGTAGAGGAGTTGTTATGATTACGCATGACACTCGTCTTCTTGATAAGGTTGATCGTATTTATGTCATGAACGATGGCCACCTAGTTGAAGAAACACATGCATAAAATAGAGTGAATGGTACAAGTTACTGTTCACTTTTTTGATTGGGAAAGATAGAAACAAGTTTAACTTTTTGTGAAACTCTCAGTAACCATAGCTGATTTTTGAGAAATGTGGTATAATTTTTCTTATGGAAAAGATTATCATTACAGCAACTGCTGAAAGTATTGAACAAGTTGAACAACTACTCGAAGCTGGCGTAGACCGTATCTACGTCGGTGAAAAAGATTTTGGTCTTCGTCTGCCAACGACCTTTAGTTATGAAGAGTTACGCACCATCGCTAATCTCGTTCATGAAGCAGGCAAAGAATTGATTGTTGCGGTTAATGCCCTCATGCACCAAGATATGATGGACCGTATCAAGCCTTTCCTAGACTTCTTGGAAGAAATCAAGACAGACTATATTACTGTTGGGGATGCAGGTGTCTTTTACGTGGTAAACCGTGATGGCTATTCCTTTAAAACCATTTACGATGCTTCAACCATGGTAACAAGTAGTCGTCAAATTAACTTCTGGGGTCAAAAGGCTGGCGCATCTGAGGCGGTTTTGGCGCGTGAAATTCCATCTGCTGAACTCTTCAAGATGCCTGAGATTTTGGAAATTCCTGCTGAAGTATTGGTTTATGGGGCTAGTGTCATTCACCATTCTAAGCGTCCGCTCTTGCAAAACTACTATAACTTCACGCACATCGATGATGAAAAGACACGTAAACGTGACCTCTTCTTGGCTGAACCAAGTGATCCAGAGAGTCATTACTCTATCTTTGAAGATAATCATGGTACCCACATCTTTGCAAATAACGACCTTGATTTGATGACCAAATTGACAGAATTGGTGGAGCATGGTTTTACTCACTGGAAACTTGAGGGACTTTACACCCCAGGTCAGAATTTTGTAGAGATTGCTAAACTCTTTATTCAAGCGCGTGGCTTGATCCAAGAGGGGAATTTCGGCCATGACCAAGCTTTCTTGTTAGATGAGGAAGTGCGCAAGTTACACCCTAAAAACCGTTTCCTCGACACAGGATTCTATGATTACGATCCTGATATGGTTAAATAGGACACCAAAACCCGAAATAAAAACGTTCGGGTTTTTCAAGTGTATTCATGAAATAAAAACGGATACATGTTATAATAAAAGTAGCTCTTTAATGGAGGTGTTTAAGTGGAGAATCTGAAAAAGATGGCAGGTATCAAGGCTGCTGAGTTTGTCAAGGATGGCATGGTTGTTGGACTCGGTACTGGATCAACTGCCTACTATTTCGTAGAAGAAATTGGCCGTCGGATTAAGGAAGAAGGTTTGCAGATTACTGCTGTAACGACTTCCAGTGTGACCAGTAAACAGGCTGAAGGTCTTAACATCCCGCTCAAGTCGATTGATCAAGTAGACTTTGTCGATGTGACGGTTGACGGGGCGGATGAAGTAGATAGCCAGTTTAACGGGATTAAAGGCGGTGGTGGTGCCCTTCTGATGGAGAAGGTTGTCGCAACGCCCTCAAAAGAATACATTTGGGTGGTAGATGAAAGCAAACTGGTAGAGAAACTAGGTGCTTTTAAATTGCCAGTAGAAGTGGTTCAGTATGGTGCAGAACAGGTCTTTCGTCGGTTTGAGCGAGCTGGCTATAAACCAAGTTTCCGTGAAAAAGACGGCCAACGTTTTGTGACCGATATGCAGAACTTTATCATTGACCTAGCTTTGGATGTCATTGAAGATCCAATTGCCTTCGGGCAAGAATTGGACCATGTCGTTGGTGTCGTAGAGCACGGCTTGTTTAACCAAATGGTGGATAAGGTCATCGTAGCGGGACGAGATGGGGTTCAGATTTTAACTTCAACAAAAGCAAACTAATCAACATAATAAGGAGATACACTATGTCAAAATTTAATCGTATTCACTTGGTGGTACTGGATTCTGTGGGAATCGGTGCTGCGCCGGATGCCAATAACTTTGTCAATGCAGGAGTTCCAGATGGAGCTTCTGACACACTGGGACACATTTCAAAAACAGTTGGTTTGAATGTGCCAAACATGGCTAAAATCGGTCTAGGAAATATTCCTCGCGAAACGCCGCTGAAGACTGTACCAGCTGAAAGCAATCCAACAGGTTATGCAACAAAATTGGAAGAAGTATCTCTAGGTAAGGACACCATGACTGGACACTGGGAAATCATGGGACTCAATATTACCGAGCCTTTCGATACTTTCTGGAACGGATTCCCAGAAGAAATTCTGACAAAGATCGAAGAATTTTCAGGACGCAAGGTCATTCGTGAAGCTAATAAACCGTACTCAGGAACTGCTGTTATCGATGATTTCGGACCTCGTCAGATGGAAACTGGGGAGTTGATTATCTATACTTCAGCTGACCCTGTTTTGCAAATTGCTGCCCACGAAGATATCATTCCTTTAGATGAACTTTATCGTATTTGTGAATACGCTCGTTCGATTACCCTTGAGCGTCCTGCCCTTCTAGGTCGTATCATTGCCCGTCCATATGTTGGTGAACCAGGTAATTTCACTCGTACAGCAAACCGTCGTGACTTGGCTGTATCTCCATTTGCACCAACCGTTTTAGATAAATTGAACGAAGCAGGTATCGATACTTACGCTGTTGGTAAAATCAACGATATCTTTAATGGCGCTGGTATCAATCATGACATGGGCCACAACAAGTCAAACAGCCATGGAATTGATACATTATTGAAGACTATGGGACTTGCTGAGTTTGAAAAAGGATTCTCTTTCACAAACTTGGTGGACTTTGATGCCCTTTATGGACACCGCCGCAATGCTCATGGCTACCGTGATTGCTTGCATGAGTTTGATGAACGCTTGCCTGAAATTATCGCTGCCATGAGAGAAAATGATCTTCTCTTGATTACTGCGGACCACGGAAATGACCCAACCTATGCTGGAACTGACCACACTCGTGAATATATTCCACTTTTAGCATACAGCCCTAGCTTTAAGGGAAATGGTGTCATTCCAGTTGGGCATTTTGCAGATATCTCAGCAACAGTTGCGGATAACTTTGGTGTGGAAACTGCCATGATTGGGGAAAGTTTCTTAGATAAATTGGTATAAGATGAAACGCTATTCTTTACTGGTAAGGGGCATTAATGTCGGTGGCAAGAATAAGGTTGTCATGGCGCAACTTCGTCAAGAACTGACAGAGTTGGGAGTGGAAAAAGTTGATACCTACATCAACAGTGGCAATATTTTCTTTACTTCGACAGATTCCAAAGCCCAATTGGTTGAAAAGTTAGAGGATTTCTTTGCAGTCCATTATCCATTTATTCAGAGCTTTTCCTTGCTGAGTCAAGAGGATTTTGAAACGGAACTTGAAAATCTACCTGAATGGTGGACCAAAGATTTGGCACGAAAGGACGTCCTCTTTTACACGGAGGGCTTGGATGTTGCTCAAGTCATTGAGACAGTTGAAAGTTTGGAACTGAAAGATGAAGTGGTTCATTTTGGAAAACATGGGATTTTCTGGGGGAAATTCTCTGAAAAATCCTACTATGCAACTGCCTATCACAAGCACTTGCTCAAGATGCCTTTTTATCGCAATATCACCATTCGCAATGCAAAAACCTTTGACAAAATCGGTCAAATGTTAACAAATAATAAAGGAGACACACAATGACATTTTTAGATAAAATCAAGGAAACAGCTGCTTTCCTGAAAGACAAGGGAATCCAAGCGCCTGAGTTCGGTCTAATCCTTGGATCAGGACTTGGAGAATTGGCAGAAGAAATCGAAAATCCAATTGTAGTAGACTATGCAGATATCCCAAACTGGGGCCGCTCTACAGTAGTTGGGCACGCTGGTAAATTGGTATATGGTGAACTTGCAGGGCGTCAGGTCTTGGCTCTTCAAGGTCGTTTCCATTTCTATGAGGGAAATCCTCTTGAAGTCGTGACTTTCCCAGTACGTGTGATGAAAGTTCTCGGATGTGAAGGTGTCATTGTAACCAATGCAGCTGGAGGTATTGGATATGGTCCTGGTACCTTGATGGCTATCTCAGACCATATCAATATGACGGGGCAGAACCCATTGATGGGTGAAAACTTGGATGATTTTGGTCCACGTTTCCCAGATATGTCTAAAGCCTACACTCCAGAATATCGTGCTACTGCCCATGAAGTGGCTAAGAAACTTGGTATCAAGCTTGACGAAGGTGTCTATATCGGTGTAACCGGTCCGACTTATGAAACACCTGCAGAAATTCGCGCCTATAAGACATTGGGAGCAGATGCAGTTGGTATGTCCACTGTTCCTGAAGTTATTGTAGCCGCTCACTCAGGCTTGAAAGTTCTCGGTATTTCATGTATCACTAACCATGCTGCTGGTTTCCAAGAAGAGCTTAACCATGAAGAGGTTGTAGAAGTGACTGAACGTGTCAAAGGTGACTTCAAAGGCTTGCTTAAAGCGATTCTTGCTGAATTGTAATGTCATGAGAGTTCACTTTATTTTACATGAGACATTTGAGGTTCCAGGAGCATATCTAAAATGGGCTATAGAACGAGGTCATCAAATTACATCAACAAAGGTTTATGAAAAAGAACCTCTTCCTGAAACAATTGACGGGATTGATTTTCTGATTGTTATGGGTGGTCCTCAATCACCTGATGAGGATAGAGAAAACTTCCCATACTATAATCCAAAGGCTGAGCTTGCTTTTATGAAAGAAGCGATTGCTACAGATATTTATATTGTTGGTGTCTGTCTTGGTGCGCAACTCCTATCTGTTGCCTATGGTGCGAAGTATGAACATAGTCCAGAGCGCGAGATCGGCGTTTATCCTGTGACATTGACGATGCAAGGTCTAACAGATCCTCATGTCAGCTTGTTCGGAAAAAACATAGAAACCGGCCACTGGCACGGTGATATGCCAGGGCTGACAGATGAAGCTGTCGTCTTGGCGACCAGTCAAGGTTGTCCACGCCAAATTATTCGCTTCAGTCCAAAACATTATGCCTTTCAGGCTCATTTGGAATTTGATCCAGACGCAGTAGAATTATTGATTGCTGCGGATGGTGAGGAGAAATTAAGAGAGCAAAGTGAAAAGTTGCCTTTTGTTCAAACACCAGAAGAATTACGTGGAAACGATTATTCTGAAATGAATGCAAAACTGTATGCATTTTTAGATTCATTGATAAACTAGGAACTACAGAAAGGCAGAGTATCTGAGTTATAGTCAAACTCGGGCTAATTGTTCTGTGAAATATTTAATTTTAAAATCAAGAAAGAAAGGATGGGTAAACCGTATTCGCTGAACTGAATACGGGCGGAGAACTGTGTAAAAAAGATAAACTGTCTAGCATCTGCGATGCGTCGTCAGTTTCCTATTTTTCCTTTGTTCTCTGTCGCTATCCTAAATATACAAAAAGAAAGGTAGAGTGAAGTGTTCTAATTTGAACACGAGCGGAAAACTTTTCTAAAAACATAGAGAGGATGGTTCGGTTTTGAATTGAAGCCGGTCTAGTCTTCTCAATATCATCAAAATTAAGAAAGAAAGGAATTGAACCCACCCTAAAAGCAGTGGGAAAAAGATAGTTGGTCTAGCGAGCATCGCTCACTGCGCCCAACTCCTATTTTCCCTTCGCTTTTTGACGGGTTTGGTATCTTATATTATGTCTATCCATATTGCTGCTCAGCAAGGTGAAATTGCTGATAAAATTCTTCTTCCGGGGGATCCTCTTCGTGCGAAATTTATTGCGGAGACCTTCCTTGAAGATGCTGTTTGTTTTAACGAAGTGCGGAACATGTTTGGCTACACTGGTACTTACAAGGGCCACCGTGTATCTGTCATGGGAACTGGGATGGGGATGCCTTCCATTTCGATCTACGCGCGTGAGTTGATTGTGGACTACGGTGTAAAGAAATTGATCCGCGTGGGAACTGCTGGTTCTTTGAATGAAGATGTCCACGTCCGTGAATTGGTTTTGGCGCAAGCAGCTGCAACCAACTCAAACATCATCCGCAACGACTGGCCACAGTATGATTTTCCACAAATCGCTAGTTTTGATTTGCTAGACAAGGCCTACCATATCGCCAAAGAACTTGGTATGACCACCCACGTTGGGAACGTTTTGTCATCAGATGTCTTTTATTCAAACTACTTTGAAAAGAACATCGAACTTGGTAAATGGGGAGTTAAAGCTGTCGAAATGGAAGCAGCAGCCCTTTACTATCTTGCTGCCCAACACCACGTTGATGCCCTTGCTATCATGACCATTTCTGATAGCTTGGTCAATCCAGATGAAGACACCACTGCAGAAGAACGCCAAAACACCTTCACTGATATGATGAAAGTCGGCTTGGAAACCTTGATTGCAGAGTGAAATGTAAAAGAAAATCCTGATTTCAAGTTGAATCAGGATTTTTTCATAGATGCGATTTTTTCTGGGTCTGGTGTAACGCGGAGGGTCTTTTGTCCTGTGTAGGTTACAAAGCCAGGTTTTCCACCAGTTGGTTTGTTGAGTTTCTTGACTTCAATCATATCCACTTGAACTAGATTTGACAAACGCCCTTTGGAGAAGTAGGCAGCTAGTTCAGCTGCATCTGTCTTGACTTCATCAGATGGATCAAGATTTCCTGAGATGACGACGTGGCTTCCAGGGATGTCCTTGGCATGGAACCAAAGTTCCTCCTTGCGGGCCATTTTAAAGGTCAACTCTTCATTTTGAAGATTGTTTCGACCGACATAGATGATGGTCTTGCCATCGCTCGCCAGATACTGTTCTGGTTTTTTGCGTTTCTGAATTTTCTCGCGTTGGCGTCTTCTAATGAAGCCTGTTTGGATCAATTCTTCACGGATTTCAGCGATTTCTTCCAGTCCAGCTTGGTTGAGTACGGTTTCGACACTTTCTAGATAAAGAATGGTGGCCTTGGTTTCTTCGATCAACTCAGTCAGGTATTTGACAGCTTCTTTGAGCTTCTGATAGCGTTTAAAGTAGCGTTGAGCATTCTGGCTGGGAGTCAAGGCCTTATCAAGCGCAATGGTGATAGGTTGGTTGGTGTAGTAGTTGTCCAAGGTAACCTGATCTTGGTCATTAGGCACTTGGTGGAGGAAGGTTGTCAGCAATTCCCCTTTTTGGCGAAATTCCTCAGCATTGTCTGTCGCTAGTAACTCTTTTTCTTGTTTTTTTAGCTTATGACGATTTTTTTGAAGTTCATTTTCAACACGGCGAATGAGCTCACTGGCTTGCTGTTTGACGCGATCGCGCTCTGCCTTATCTTTGTAATAGGTATCCAGAAGATCAGAGAGACTGGTAAAAGGCTCTCCCACCTGATTTGCAAAAGGAACTGGGCTGAAAGAAGTCTCCGTTAGGTAAGGCTTGGTTTCTTGCTCGAAAAAGTTTCGGAAAGTAGACAGTTTATCACTGACAAGAATGTTTTCCAATTCATTTGCCGTATCTCGTCCTAGACCTTGAAAGAGACTTTGAAGATTTTTGGCTTTAAGCTCTTGAGTCTGCAGAATCTCAAAGAGTTTTTCATCCTTGACAGTAAATGGATTGAGAGATTCGGTGCTTGGCGGAGCGATATAGGTTGATCCTGGAAGTAAGGTGCGGTAGCTATTTTGTGAAAAGCCGACGTGTTTGATGACTTCGAGGATTTTATGGCTACTTTTATCTACGAGGAGAATATTGCTGTGTTTCCCCATGATTTCGATAATCAAGGTAGCCTGGATATGATCTCCAATTTCGTTTTTATTGGAAACCGTGATTTCCACAATACGGTCATTTTCGATTTGCTCAATTGACTCAATCAGAGCACCCTGCAAATACTTTCTCAAAACCATGATAAAAGTCGAAGGTTGGGCTGGATTTTCAAAAGTCGTTTGGGTCAGCTGGATGCGTCCAAAAACGGGATGAGCAGAAAGGAGCAGGCGATGGCTTTGGCGATTGCTGCGGATTTGCAAGACCAACTCTTGTTCAAAAGGTTGATTGATTTTCTGGATGCGACCATTGACTAACTCTCTTCGCAATTCCTCAATCATGTGGTGTAAAAAAAATCCGTCAAATGACATCGTTCTCTCCTTGTGATTGTATTCCATAGTATTATATCAAAAAGGTAGAATAAAATCATAGAAATATGGTATAATAAAGCCAAGTAAAGAGAATCGAGAAGTACATGTATATTGAAATGGTTGATGAAACTGGTCAAGTTTCACAAGAAATCTTGCAACAAACCCAAGAAATTTTGGAATTTGCAGCCCAAAAAATAGGAAAAGAAGACAAGGAGATGGCAGTCACTTTTGTGACCAATGAGCGTAGCCATGAACTTAACCTTGAGTATCGTGATACGGATCGTCCGACAGATGTCATTAGCCTTGAGTATAAACCTGAATTGGACATTACTTTTGACGAGGAAGATCTGCTTGAAAATCCTGAATTAGCAGAAATGATGTCTGAGTTTGATGCCTATATTGGGGAATTGTTCATCTCTATCGATAAAGCGCATGAGCAGGCTGAGGAATATGGCCACAGCTTTGAGCGTGAGATGGGCTTCTTGGCAGTACACGGCTTTTTACATATCAACGGCTACGATCACTACACTCCGGAAGAAGAAGCGGAGATGTTCGGTTTACAAGAAGAAATTTTGACAGCCTATGGACTCACAAGACAATAAACGAAAATGGAAAAATCGTGACCTGATTTCTAGTTTAGAATTTGCCCTGACAGGCATTCTGACTGCTATCAAGGAAGAACGCAATATGCGAAAGCATGCAGTGACGGCTCTAGTAGTCATCCTTGCAGGTTTTGTTTTTCAGGTGTCACGGATCGAATGGCTCTTTCTCCTAATGAGCATTTTCTTGGTAGTAGCCTTTGAGATTATTAATTCTGCTATCGAAAATGTGGTGGATCTAGCCAGTCACTATCACTTTTCTATGTTAGCGAAGAAAGCAAAGGACATGGCGGCTGGTGCCGTACTTGTGGTTTCCCTTCTTGCTGCAGTGACAGGTGCACTTATCTTTCTCCCACGCATTTGGGATATACTATTTTAAACAAAAAGAGGAAATTATGACATTTAAATCAGGCTTTGTAGCTATTTTGGGACGTCCCAATGTTGGGAAGTCAACCTTTTTGAATCACGTCATGGGGCAAAAGATTGCCATCATGAGTGACAAGGCGCAGACAACGCGTAATAAAATCATGGGGATTTACACAACGGATAAGGAGCAAATCGTCTTTATCGATACACCGGGGATTCACAAGCCCAAAACAGCTCTTGGAGATTTCATGGTGGAATCTGCCTACAGTACTCTGCGTGAAGTGGATACTGTTCTATTCATGGTGCCAGCTGATGAGCCACGTGGTAAGGGTGACGATATGATTATCGAGCGTCTGAAAGCTGCCAAGGTTCCTGTGATTCTGGTGGTGAATAAGATTGACAAGGTCCATCCAGACCAGCTTTTGTCTCAGATTGATGACTTCCGCAACCAGATGGACTTTAAGGAAATTGTTCCTATCTCAGCCCTTCAGGGAAATAACGTTTCTCGACTAATCGATATTTTGAGTGAAAATCTAGAGGAAGGTTTCCAGTATTTCCCAGCTGACCAAATCACAGATCATCCTGAGCGTTTCTTGGTTTCAGAAATGATTCGTGAGAAGGTTCTTCATTTGACACGTGAAGAGATTCCACACTCAGTTGCCGTAGTGGTTGACTCTATGAAACGGGATGAAGAGACAGACAAAGTTCACATCCGTGCAACCATCATGGTGGAGCGAGATAGCCAAAAAGGCATTATCATCGGAAAAGGTGGCGCTATGCTCAAGAAAATTGGGACCATGGCCCGTCGTGATATCGAACTCATGCTAGGGGATAAGGTTTTCCTAGAAACTTGGGTCAAAGTCAAGAAAAACTGGCGCGATAAAAAGCTAGACTTAGCTGACTTTGGCTATAATGAAAAAGAATACTAAGTAGAGGTGGGCTCATGCCTGCTTCTTGTTTTTACAGAAGGAGGATTTATGCCTGAATTACCAGAGGTTGAAACGGTTCGTCGTGGCTTAGAAAAATTGATCTTGGGAAAGAAGATTTCTAGTATAGAGATTCGTTATCCCAAGATGATCAAGACAGATTTGGAAGAGTTTCAAAAGGAAGTGCCTGGTCAGATTATCGAGTCAATGGGGCGTCGTGGGAAATATCTACTTTTTTACCTGACAAACAAGGTCTTGATTTCCCATCTGCGGATGGAGGGCAAGTATTTTTATTATCCAGACCGGGTTCCAGAACGCAAGCATGCCCATATTTTGATTCGGTTTGAAGATAGTGGCACTCTTGTTTATGAGGATGTGCGCAAGTTTGGTACTATGGAATTGCTGGCACCCGACCTTTTGGATGCCTACTTTATTTCTAAGAAACTAGGCCCTGAGCCAGGAGAGCAGGACTTTGATTTGCAGGTCTTTCAAGCTGCTCTATCCAAGTCTAAAAAGCCTATCAAATCTCATCTCCTAGACCAAACCTTGGTAGCTGGTCTAGGTAATATCTATGTGGATGAGGTCCTCTGGCGAGCTCAGGTTCATCCAGCTAGACCTTCCCAAACTTTGACTGCAGAAGAAGCGTCAGCTATTCATGACCAGACCATTGCTGTTTTGGGACAGGCAGTTGAAAAGGGCGGTTCCACCATTCGGACCTATACCAATGCCTTTGGAGAAGACGGAACCATGCAGGACTTCCATCAGGTCTATGATAAGACTGGACAAGCATGTTCGCGCTGTGGGGCAGTGATTGAGAAATTCCAGCTCGGTGGACGAGGAACTCATTTTTGTCCTCAGTGTCAAAGGAGGAGCTGATGGGAAAAATTATCGGAATCACAGGAGGAATTGCCTCTGGTAAGTCAACTGTGACAAATTTCCTAAGAGAGAAAGGCTTTCAAGTGGTGGATGCTGACGCAGTCGTTCACCAACTACAAAGACCTGGTGGTCGTCTTTATCAGCTCTTAGTTCAGCACTTTGGACAAAAAATAATCCTTGAAAATGGAGAACTCAATCGCCCACTCCTGGCTAGTCTCATCTTCTCAAATCCTGAGGAGCGGGAATGGTCTAAGCAAACCCAAGGGGAGATTATTCGTGAGGAATTGGCTGCACTGAGAGACCAGTTAGCTCAGACAGAAGCGATTTTTTTCATGGATATTCCCCTGCTTTTTGAACAGGACTACAGTGCCTGGTTTGATGAAACATGGCTGGTCTATGTGAACCGTGATGTTCAGGTGGAACGTTTCATGAAACGGGATTATCTTTCTATGGAAGTAGCAGAGTCCCGTCTGGCAACTCAGTGGTCTTTAGAAGAAAAGAAAAAATTAGCGAGTCATATATTAGATAACAATGGCAGTCGTGATCAGCTTGTGAGTCAAGTAGTGAAGTTACTTGAAGGAGGCGATAGCTGTGCAAAAGATTAGTTGGAAAGAGAATCTTCGTGTCGCCTGGTTCGGTAGTTTTCTAACGGGCGCCAGCATTTCCTTGGTCGTCCCTTTCATGCCTATCTTTGTAGAGCAGTTGGGAATTGAAGGAGACCAAGTTGCTTTTTATGCTGGATTAGCCATCTCAGTTTCGGCTGTTTCAGCAGCTCTAGTTTCTCCCATCTGGGGTATTCTTGCTGACAAATATGGTCGAAAGCCCATGATGATTCGAGCAGGTCTTGCCATGACCATCACTATGGGAGGTTTGGCCTTCGTGCCAAATATCTATTGGTTACTCTTTTTGCGCTTGCTCAATGGTGTATTTACTGGTTTTGTCCCCAATGCAACGGCCTTGATTGCTAGTCAGGTACCGAAAGATAAGTCTGGAGCGGCTCTGGGAACTCTATCTACAGGAGTTGTTGCAGGAACACTGACGGGTCCCTTTGTTGGAGGCTTTATTGCTGAAATTTTTGGCATTCGTAATGTCTTTTTATTGGTAGGTGCTTTCTTATTTTTAGCTGCAATCCTAACCATTTTCTTTATCAAGGAAGATTTTCAGCTAGTGGCTAAGGAGAAGGCTATCCCAACGAAAGAAGTATTTTCTTCTTTCAAGTATCCTAGGCTCTTAGTAAACCTATTTTTGACAAGCTTCGTCATTCAATTTTCAGCTCAATCAATTGGTCCCATTCTGGCTCTCTATGTGCGGGACTTAGGGCAGACTGAGAATCTCCTCTTTGTATCAGGATTGATCGTATCCAGCATGGGATTTTCTAGCATGATGAGTGCTGGAATTCTAGGAAAACTTGGCGATAAGGTAGGGAATCATAGATTGTTGGTCGCGGCGCAGATTTATTCCGTCATCATTTACCTACTTTGTGCCCATGCAACCAGCCCCCTTCAACTTGGCTTGTATCGTTTTCTCTTTGGTTTGGGAACGGGCGCTCTCATACCGGGAGTTAATGCCCTTCTTAGCAAAATGACTCCGAAATCAGGTATTTCAAGGATTTTCGCCTTCAATCAAGTCTTTTTTTACCTCGGTGGAGTGATTGGACCTATGGCGGGATCTGCAGTTGCAGGATATTTGGGCTATCATGCTGTCTTTTATGCGACAGCAGCCTGTGTAGCTTTCAGTTGTTTATGTAACATAGTGCAATTTAGATCATTATTAAAAGTAAAGGAAATCTAGTGCGAGTAAAAATCAATCTCAAGTGCTCCTCTTGTGGTAGCATGAATTATCTAACCAGTAAGAACTCCAAAACTCATCCAGACAAGATTGAGGTGTTAAAATATTGTCCAAAGGAAAGAAAAGTAACTTTACATCTTGAATCTAAGTAGAATTTATGGTAAAATAATAGGGATTTTAAGGAGTTTGATATGTATAACCTATTATTAACCATTTTATTAGTATTATCTGTTGTGATTGTGATTGCGATTTTCATGCAACCAACCAAGAACCAATCCAGCAATGTATTTGATGCCAGCTCAGGTGATTTGTTTGAACGTAGTAAAGCGCGTGGTTTTGAAGCTGTGATGCAACGTTTGACAGGTATTTTAGTCTTTTTCTGGCTAGCCATTGCCTTAGCATTGACGGTATTATCAAGTAGATAAGAAATGGGCAGGACTAGGTCTTTGCCTATTTTTATTTTTATACTCTTCAAAAATCAAATTCAAACCACGTCAGCGTCGGCTTGTCGTACTCCAGTACTGCCTGCGCCTAGCTTTCTAGTTTGCTCTTTGATTTTTATTGAGTATTAAATGATGTTTGAGAAGGTCTTACAGTAAAAGAAAATTAAAAAATCTAGAAAGAAAACATGAAAGATAAAATTAAAGAATATTTGCAAGAGAAGGGGCGAGTGACGGTAAATGACCTGGCTCAGGCTCTCGGAAAGGATGGGTCCAAGGATTTCCGTGAGTTGATTAAAACCCTGTCTCTGATGGAAAGAAAGCACCAGATTCGATTTGGAGAAGATGGCAGCCTCACCTTGGACCAGAAGAAGAAACATGAAATCACCCTCAAAGGGGTTTTTCATGCCCATAAAAACGGCTTTGGCTTTGTTACTCTAGAAGGGGAAGAGGACGATCTTTTTGTAGGAAAAAACGATGTCAACTATGCCATTGATGGCGATACAGTTGAGGTGGTCATAAAGAAAGTTGCTGACCGCAACAAGGGAACTGCTGCAGAAGCCAAAATTATTGATATCTTAGAACACAGCCTGACAACCGTTGTCGGTCAAATTGTTCTGGATCAGGAAAAGCCCAAGTATGCTGGCTATATTCGTTCCAAAAATCAAAAAATCAGCCAACCGATTTATGTGAAGAAACCGGCTATCAAGTTGGAAGGTACTGAAGTTCTCAAGGTCTTTATTGACAAATACCCAAGTAAGAAACATGATTTCTTTGTCGCTAGTGTGCTAGACGTGGTGGGGCACTCGACTGATGCTGGGATTGACGTTCTTGAAGTCTTGGAATCCATGGATATTGTTTCAGAATTTCCAGAAGCTGTTCTCAAGGAAGCAGAAAGTGTGCCAGAAGCTCCGTCTCAAAAGGATATGGGAGGTCGTCTGGACCTGAGAGATGAAATCACCTTTACCATTGACGGTGCGGATGCCAAGGACTTAGACGACGCAGTACACATCAAGCCTTTAAAGAATGGCAATATCGAACTCGGAGTTCACATCGCAGATGTTTCCTACTATGTGACCGAGGGTTCTGCCCTTGACAAGGAAGCCCTTAACCGCGCGACTTCTGTCTATGTGACAGACCGAGTGGTTCCAATGCTTCCAGAGCGTTTGTCAAATGGCATCTGCTCTCTCAATCCTCAAGTAGATCGCTTGACCCAGTCTGCTATTATGGAAATTGATAAACATGGTCGTGTGGTTAATTACACCATTACCCAAACAGTTATTAAGACGAGCTTCCGTATGACCTATAGCGCTGTTAATGATATCCTAGCTGGCGATGAGGAAAAGAGACGAGAGTTTAAGAAAATTGTTCCAAGTATCGAGCTCATGGCCAAGCTTCATGAAAGGCTAGAAAGCATGCGTGAGAAGCGTGGTGCCCTTAACTTTGATACCAGCGAAGCTAAGATCTTGGTGGATAAAAAAGGCAAGCCTGTGGATATCGTTCTTCGCCAACGTGGTATTGCTGAGCGGATGATTGAGTCCTTCATGTTGATTGCTAATGAAACGGTTGCCGAGCACTTTAGCAAGTTGGATCTACCTTTCATCTATCGAATTCACGAGGAGCCCAAGGCTGAAAAAGTTCAGAAGTTTATTGATTACGCCTCTAGTTTTGGTTTACGAATTTATGGAACTGCCAGTGAGATTAGCCAAGAGGCTCTCCAAGACATCATGCGTGCTGTTGAGGGAGAACCCTATGCGGATGTATTGTCCATGATGCTTCTCCGTTCTATGCAACAGGCTCGCTATTCTGAGCACAATCACGGTCACTATGGACTAGCCGCTAACTATTACACTCACTTCACCAGTCCTATTCGCCGTTATCCAGACCTTCTAGTCCACCGTATGATTCGGGACTATGGTCGTTCTAAGGAAATAGCAGAGCATTTTGAACAAGTGATTCCAGAGATTGCAACCCAGTCTTCCAACCGTGAACGTCGTGCCATCGAGGCGGAGCGTGAAGTCGAAGCCATGAAAAAGGCTGAGTACATGGAAGAATATGTGGGTGAAGAGTACGACGCAGTTGTATCCAGCATCGTCAAATTCGGTCTCTTTGTTGAATTGCCAAATACAGTCGAAGGTTTGATTCACATTACCAATTTGTCTGAATTTTATCATTTCAACGAGCGAGATTTGACTCTCCGTGGAGAGAAATCAGGAACAACCTTCCGTGTGGGACAGCAAATTCGCATTCAAGTTGAAAGAGCCGATAAGATGACGGGAGAGATTGATTTCTCTTATATTCCAAGTGAGTTTGATGTCATCGAAAAAGGCTTGAAACAAGCTGGGCGCAAAGACAGAGGTCATGGTTCAAGTCGTCGTTCAGACAAGAAGGAAGACAAGAGAAAATCAGGACGCTCAAATGATAAGTACAAGCATTCACAAAAAGATAAAAAGAAAAAAGGCAAGAAACCTTTTTACAAAGAAGTAGCTAAGAAAGGAGCCAAGCATGGCAAAGGGCGAGGGAAAGGTCGTCGCACAAAATAAAAAGGCGCACCACGACTATACAATCGTTGATACGCTTGAAGCAGGAATGGTGCTGACAGGAACGGAAATCAAGAGCGTTCGAGCTGCTCGAATCAATCTCAAGGACGGCTTTGCCCAAGTAAAAAATGGGGAAGTCTGGCTGAGCAATGTTCATATCGCCCCTTACGAAGAGGGCAATATCTGGAACCAGGAACCAGAACGTCGTCGTAAACTTTTGCTCCATAAAAAACAAATTCAAAAATTGGAACAAGAGACCAAAGGGACAGGAATGACCCTTGTTCCCCTTAAAGTCTATATTAAAGATGGTTATGCTAAACTCCTTTTAGGACTTGCTAAAGGGAAACATGACTATGACAAACGGGAGTCTATCAAGCGTCGTGAACAAAACCGCGACATCGCGCGTGTGATGAAAGCTGTCAACCAGCGTTAAGAAGAGGAAGTAAAATGGAAAAATTAATTGCCTATAAACGGATGCCCTTGTGGAATAAACAAACCATGCCTGAAGCTGTTCAGCAAAAGCACAATACTAAAGTCGGCACTTGGGGAAAAATTACTGTGTTGAAAGGGGCTCTCAAGTTTATTGAGTTGACTGAAGATGGTGAGGTTCTAGCTGAACACCTCTTTGAGGCAGGGGCTGACAATCCCATGGCGCAACCGCAAGCCTGGCACCGAGTAGAGGCTGCAACAGACGATGTAGAGTGGTACTTGGAATTTTATTGTAAACCTGAGGATTATTTCCCTAAGAAATACCAGACTAATCCAGTCCATTCAGAGGTCCTAGAGGCTATGCAGACGGTGAAACCTGGAAGAGCCTTGGATTTGGGTTGTGGTCAGGGGCGTAACTCTCTCTTTCTCGCACAGAATGGTTTTGATGTGACAGCTGTGGATCAAAATGAATTGTCCCTTGAAATCTTGCAAAGCATTGTGGAACAAGAGGATCTAGACATGCCTGTCGGACTTTATGATATCAATTCTGCCAGTGTTAGCCAAGACTATGATTTTATCGTTTCAACAGTTGTTCTGATGTTCCTACAAGCGAACCGCATTCCAGCTATTATCCAAAATATGCAGGAGCACACCACGGTCGGTGGTTACAATCTTATCGTCTGTGCCATGGATACAGAGGATTATCCTTGCTCAATCAACTTCCCATTCACTTTTAAAGAAGGGGAGTTGGCGGACTACTACAAGGATTGGGAATTGATTAAGTACAATGAAAACCCAGGACATCTGCACCGTCGTGATGAAAATGGTAATCGCATTCAACTACGCTTTGCGACTATGCTAGCCAAGAAAATCAAGTAAATCAAATCTTTACAAGCGAATAGAAACCACTTTACAAGGTTTCTATTCATTTTTATTTGCGATGGTAGAGTGGGGAAGCAGGATTTTATGCTATACTAGAAGTAGGAAATCTGAGCATTAGAGTTGTATTGCTGATACTCTCAGCGCAAGAAAGTCTTTATGATGGAGGTGGTCGAATGACGAGTCTTTTGGTGGAGCTGTATGATCGGCATGTATTGGAAAAGAATGTCTACCAAGCCTTTATCAGTGATTGTGACGAGATTCTTTTTCTATCTTTGACGAAAATAAGCAATGAAGAGAAGCTCTCTCTCCGTCAGTTTATCATGGAAGAGGTACCTCATATTCAACGAGTGACCTTTCGTCAGTTATCCTTAGAACAACTAGCAGACCAGTTAGATTATTGTCTAGCAGGCTATGACCAAGTCCTTCTCGATGTTTTTGGTGGGGATTCGCTACTAGCCTTATCTCTCTATCAATACGGCTTGGATCGGCAGCTCCCCATCGTTGCCATGGATGTCGAGCGGAGAAAACAATACAAGTGGGTAGCCGGTCAGTTAGAAAAAGAAGACATGGACATTCCAACCCTAAGCATCCAACAGTTGATAGCCTTGCGTGGTGGAAAAATGCTCAAATCAAAACGCCCTATCCACTCAGCTCAGCAAATTGCAGCCATCAAAAAGCTAGCCAGCTCGGCTATTGCCAATCCCGTCCACTGGTACCAAGTAACCCAATTTTTCTCTCTAGCTAAGACCAATGACCTGCATGCTGAGACAGAAAAGATACTGGAAAACAACGGCAAGTATTATCACTACCCAGAATCCCTTATTCCTTTACTTGTGGAAGCAGGGATGCTTTGTATTGAAAGCGAGGACAAGAAACGAGTAGCATACAGCTTTCCAAGTCAAGAAGCTCAAGTCTTTTGCCGCAATAAGGGACATATTTTAGAGGTATATCTCTATCTCTTGGCGCTTGAATCTCAGCTGTTTGATGAGTGCATGATAGGAGGTGAGATTGATTGGAATGGCATCTTTCCAGAGGCGGATAATGTCCAAAATGAGATTGATGTCATTCTGAGAAAGGGACGCTCGATTACCTTTATCTCCTGCAAGATGACGGATTTATCAGTTGAAGCCATCAATGAACTAGAAGTCTATGCCAATCATTTTGCTGGGGAGAGTTGCCTTAAGTTAATTGTCTGTACGGGGAAAATCAATCCTGCTTATGCCAATCGTTGCCAGGAATACGGTGTGCTGGTCATTAGGAGCGAGCAGATTCCCAATCTCATTCCCATGCTGAAAAAATACTCTAAGAGACAAAAGAGATAAGAAATAATATCATGAAAGGCTGGATTCCAGTCTTTTTTACTTCTTTTTCGAATAAATGAGAAAAGGAGGTAGCCCATGTTTGTAGCCAGAGATGCCAAGGGGAATTTGGTGAATGCCCTTGAAAAAGATGTGACCAAGCAAGCTTATACTTGTCCAGCCTGTGGGGGCGGACTACGATTACGTCAAGGACAGAGAATTCGAACGCATTTCGCCCATGAATCTTTAAGAGATTGCATCGCTATATTCGAGAATGAAAGTCCAGAACACTTGGGAAATAAAGAGGCTCTTTATCATTGGGTCAAGAAGGACAATCAGGTCGCCTTAGAATATAGTCTGCCTGAGATTCAGCAGATAGCAGATGTTCTCGTCAATGAGAAACTAGCTCTGGAGGTTCAGTGCAGTCCCTTGTCTCAAAAGCTTTTAGGCGATAGAAGTCAAGGATACCGCAGCCAGGGCTATCAGGTTATCTGGCTACTGGGAGAAAAACTCTGGTTAAAAGAGCGGTTAACACAACTGCAAAGAGGATTCCTCTATTTTAGTCAAAATATGGGTTTCTTTGTTTGGGAACTGGATCTCAAAAAGCAAGTTTTGAGACTTAAATACCTTTTACATCAGGACCTACGTGGCAAACTTCATTTTCAGGTCAAGGAATTTCCCTATGGCCAAGGAAATCTCTTGCAAATTCTACGATTTCCTTATCAAAAACAAAAACTGCCTCGTTTTGCAGTTATGCAAGATTCCACTATCTGTCACTACATTCGCCAGCAATTGTACTACCAAACACCTTACTGGATGAAGAAGCAGGAGGAAGCTTATTATCAAGGAGACAATCTATTAAACCATCAACTGGACGACTGGTATCCTCAAGTCAAGCCGATAGAGTCAGGTGATTTTTTGCAGATTGAAACGGATTTGGCTAGCTATTATAGAAATTTTCAGGCTTACTATCAAAAAAATCCGAAAAATAATCGCCAAAAGCTCTATCCACCAGCCTTTTATCACTTATATTTCTCAAAAAATGTGGTAAAATAGAAAGGATGGAGGAATCTTATGGTATTACAACGACATGAAATAAATGAAAAAGATACATGGGATCTTTCGACAATCTACCCAACAGACCAGGCTTGGGAAGAAGCCTTGAAAGATTTAACTGAAAAAGTACAAACAGCGTCCCAGTATGAGGGGCATCTCTTGGATAGCGCAGACAGTTTGCTTGAGATCACAGAATTCTCACTCGACTTGGAACGCCAAGTTGAAAAGCTTTATGTCTATGCGCATATGAAAAATGACCAGGACACGCGTGAGGCCAAGTATCAAGAGTACTATGCTAAGGCAATGACCCTATACAGTCAGTTAGAACAAGCCTTTTCATTCTATGAACCTGAGTTTATGGAGATTAGCGAAGAGCAGTATGCGGCCTTCCTAGAAGCTCAACCAAAACTCCAAGTTTACAAACACTTTTTTGACAAGCTCTTGCAAAAGAAAGACCATGTTCTTTCGCAACGTGAGGAAGAATTGCTTGCTGGAGCAGGAGAAATCTTTGGTTCTGCTAGTGAAACCTTCGCTATTTTGGACAATGCGGATATTAGCTTCCCATACGTGCTTGATGACGAAGGCAAGGAAGTGCAACTCTCACACGGTACTTACATCCGTTTGATGGAGTCTAAAAACCGTGAAGTGCGTCGTGGTGCCTATGAAGCCCTTTATGCGACATATGAGCAATTCCAACACACTTATGCTAAGACTTTGCAGACAAATGTTAAGGTGCAAAACTACCGAGCAAAAGTTCGCAACTATAAGAGTGCTCGCCATGCAGCCCTCGCAGCAAACTTTGTTCCAGAAAGTGTCTATGACAATCTAGTAGCAGCAGTTCGCAAGCATTTGCCACTCTTGCATCGTTACCTAGAACTTCGTTCTAAAATCTTGGGTATTTCCGACCTCAAGATGTACGATGTCTACACACCGCTATCTTCAGTAGATTATAGCTTTACCTACGAAGAAGCCTTGAAAAAGGCAGAAGAAGCCTTGGCGGTCTTGGGTGACGACTACTTGAGCCGTGTCAAACGTGCCTTCAGTGAGCGTTGGATTGATGTCTATGAAAATCAAGGCAAGCGTTCTGGTGCCTACTCTGGTGGTTCTTACGATACCAATGCCTTTATGCTTCTCAACTGGCAGGACAATCTAGACAATCTCTTTACCCTTGTCCATGAAACAGGTCACAGTATGCACTCAAGCTATACTCGTGAAACTCAGCCTTATGTTTACGGGGATTATTCTATCTTCTTAGCAGAGATTGCCTCAACGACTAACGAAAATATCTTGACAGAGAAATTGTTGGAAGAAGTAGAAGACAATGCGACTCGTTTTGCAATTCTCAATAACTTCCTAGATGGTTTCCGTGGAACAGTTTTCCGTCAAACTCAATTCGCTGAGTTTGAACATGCTATCCACCAAGCAGACCAAAATGGAGAAGTCTTGACAAGTGATTTCCTCAATAAACTCTACGCTGACTTGAACCAAGAGTACTATGGACTCAGCAAGGAAGACAATCCTCAGATCCAATACGAGTGGGCACGCATTCCTCACTTCTACTATAACTACTATGTTTATCAGTATTCAACTGGTTTTGCAGCTGCTTCAGCCTTAGCTGAAAAGATTGTCCATGGTAGTCAAGAAGATCGTGACCGCTATATCGACTACCTCAAGGCTGGTAAGTCTGACTATCCGCTCAATGTCATGAGAAAAGCGGGTGTTGATATGGAGAAGGAAGACTATCTTAACGATGCCTTTGCAGTCTTTGAACGTCGCTTAAACGAGTTTGAAGCCCTTGTTGAAAAATTGGGACTAGCTTAAGATGGTAGAGTCTTATAGTAAAAATGCCAATCACAATATGCGACGTCCCGTCGTCAAGGAAGAAATCGTAGAACTCATGCGCCAGCGTCAAAAGCAGGTGACAGGTTCCTTGAAAGAATTGGAGACCTTCGCTCGCAAGGAAAACATTCCCATCATTCCTCATGAAACGGTTGCTTATTTCCGTTTTCTAATGGAAACCATGCAACCTAAGAATATTTTGGAGATTGGAACGGCAATTGGCTTTTCTGCCCTCCTGATGGCGGAACATGCGCCAGATGCCAAGATTACAACGATTGACCGTAATCCTGAGATGATAGGCTTTGCCAAGGAAAACTTTGCCCAGTTTGACAGTCGTAAGCAAATCACTCTTTTAGAGGGAGATGCAGTTGATGTTTTATCCAGTCTGACAGAAACTTATGACTTTGTCTTTATGGATTCTGCCAAGTCCAAGTATATCGTCTTTCTGCCTGAAATCTTTAAACGCTTGGAAGTTGGTGGAGTAGTGGTCTTGGATGACATTTTCCAAGGAGGCGATGTTGCCAAGGACATCATGGAAGTCCGCCGAGGTCAACGCACCATTTACCGTGGTTTGCAAAGACTTTTCGACGCAACGTTGGACAATCCAGGTCTAACAGCAACTCTAGTTCCACTTGGAGACGGCATTCTCATGCTAAGAAAAAATCTAGCAGAAGTAGAGCTTCCTGAGAGCGAATGATTTTCAGAAAAATTTAAGAAATTATAGTAAAATAGATAAGGTAACACTTACCGTAAAAGGAGTAAAAATGAAGAAAAAACTTATGGCAGGAGCCATCACACTTTTATCAGTAGCAACACTTGCAGCTTGTTCAAACAGTTCTGAAGGAAAAGATTTGATCAGCATGAAGGGCGATGTGATTACAGAGCATCAATTCTTTGAAGAAGTAAAGAACAATCCAACTGCACAACAAGTCTTGCTCAATATGACCATCCAAAAAGTATTTGAACAACAATATGGGTCGGAGGTAACGGATAAAGATGTGGATGATGCCGTTGCTGAAGAACAAAAGAAATACGGCGATAGCTACAACAGCGTGCTTCAACGTGCAGGTATGACACCTGAGACTCGTAAAGCTCAAATCCGTACCAGCAAATTGGTTGAATTAGCGGTTAAGAAGGCTGCAGAGAGCGAGTTGACAGACGAAGCCTACCAAAAAGCTTTTGAGTCTTATACACCAGATGTGACAGCTCAAATCATCCGTTTGGATAATGAAGACAAGGCAAAAGAAGTACTTGAGAAAGCTAAAGCAGAAGGTGCGGATTTTGCTCAGTTGGCAAAAGACAACTCTAACGATGACAAGACAAAAGAAAATGGTGGAGAAATCACTTTTGACTCTGCTTCTACAGAACTTCCAGAACAAGTTAAGAAAGCAGCCTTTGCCTTGGATGTGAATGGGGTTTCTGATGTGATTACAGCTACCGGAACACAAGCCTACAGCAGTCAGTTCTACATCATCAAAGTAACGAAGAAAACAGAAAAATCTTCTAATATTGAGGATTACAAAGAAAAATTGAAGACCATCATCTTGACTCAGAAACAAAATGATTCAGCCTTTGTTCAAGGAGTAATTGGTAAAGAATTGCAAGCGGCAAACATCAAGGTTAAGGATCAAGCCTTCCAAAACATCTTCACCCAATACATCGGTGGTGGTGACTCAAGCTCAAGCAGCAGCTCTTCATCTAACTAAGAAGGCAAAAAACAAATCTCAAAAGAGATTTGTTTTTTTATACCTGATACTAGAAAATGAGTAAAATTCGAAGGATTAAAGGATAAGAGTTTTTTTCTTTCTGAAAAAGTGGTATAATAGCAATCAAAACTAGAAAATAAAACGGAATTGGGAACAGAAGCGTCTGTTCCTATTAGAGTGGTGAAATATGAAAATTAGTAAAAGGCACCTACTAAACTATTCCATTTTGATTCCTTATTTCCTTTTATCGATTTTGGGACTGATTGTGGTGTACTCGACAACGAGTGCAACCTTGATTGAAGAAGGAAAAAGCGCCTTTCAATTGGTGCGTAACCAGGGGATCTTCTGGATAGCTAGTTTGATTCTGATTGCCTTAATCTATAAATTAAAATTAGGTTTCCTAAGAAACGGACGTCTCATCTTTATCGTAATGATTGTGGAGATGGTTCTTTTAGCTCTGGCGCGACTGGTCGGAACACCTGTCAATGGAGCATACGGATGGATTTCTGTAGGACCTGTAACGATTCAGCCTGCGGAGTACCTTAAGATTATCATCATCTGGTACCTGGCACATCGATTTTCAAAACAACAAGATGAGATTGCGGTTTATGACTTCCAGGTTTTGACACAGAATCAGTGGCTACCTCGAGCTTTTAATGACTGGCGTTTTGTTCTGCTGGTTCTGATTGGTAGCTTGGGAATTTTCCCAGACTTGGGTAATGCGACCATCTTGGTCTTGGTGGCGCTCATCATGTATACGGTTAGTGGGATTGCCTATCGTTGGTTCTCGACCATTCTAGCTCTCTTGGCAGGAAGTTCAATGTTAGTCTTGTCTGTCATTCGCTTTGTTGGGGTTGAAAAGTTCTCTCAAATTCCTGTATTTGGTTACGTTGCTAAACGTTTTAGTGCCTTCTTTAATCCCTTTAATGACTTGGCGGGTGCAGGACACCAGCTCGCAAATTCCTACTATGCCATGGTTAATGGTGGCTGGTTCGGACTGGGACTAGGGAATTCTATCGAGAAGCGTGGTTATCTGCCAGAAGCCCATACGGATTTCGTCTTTTCGATTGTCATCGAGGAGTTTGGATTCGTAGGAGCCAGTATGATTTTGGCTCTACTCTTCTTCTTGATTTTGCGAATCATCTTGGTTGGTATTCGAGCAAAGGACCCCTTTAACTCTATGGTTGCTATTGGTGTCGGAGGAATGATCCTTGTTCAGGTCTTTGTCAATATTGGTGGGATTTCAGGGTTGATTCCTTCTACAGGGGTAACCTTCCCCTTCCTTTCACAAGGTGGGAACAGTCTATTGGTATTATCCGTGGCCATCGCGCTTGTACTGAATATTGATGCCAGTGAAAAACGTGCCAAACTTATCAGAGAATACGAAAATCAAACCGATGAAAGTCTGTAAGGATTGTATGGAAAGGAAAGTATATGTCTCTTCAAAAATTAGAAAACTATAGTAATAAAGCAGTCGTCCAAGAAGAAGTCTTGATTCTGACTGAGCTATTAGAAGATATCACAAAAAATATGCTGGCGCCAGAAACCTTTGAAAAGATTATCCAGTTGAAGGAATTATCAACTAGCGAGAATTATCAAGGGCTCAATGACCTAGTGACCAGTCTTTCGAATGAAGAAATGATTTACATTTCACGCTATTTCTCTATCCTTCCACTTTTGATTAATATCTCTGAGGATGTGGATTTGGCCTATGAAATCAATCACCAAAACAATGTGGACCAAGACTATTTAGGAAAATTATCTACAACGATTAAGATGGTAGCTGAAAAAGAAAATGCAGCCGAAATTTTAGAAAAGTTAAATGTCGTTCCTGTCTTGACCGCCCATCCAACGCAAGTACAACGCAAGAGTATGCTGGATTTAACCAATCACATCCATACGCTCTTGCGCAAGTACCGTGATGTCAAACTCGGCTTGATTAATAAAGAAAAATGGCACACAGATCTCCGCCGTTACATTGAGATTATCATGCAAACGGACATGATTCGTGAGAAAAAATTGAAAGTAACGAACGAAATCACCAACGTGATGGAGTATTACCAAAGTTCTTTCCTGAATGCTGTTCCACGTTTGACGGCTGAGTATAAGAAACTAGCTAAAGAACAAGGTATCGAGCTTGAGCATCCAAAACCGATTACTATGGGGATGTGGATCGGAGGAGACCGTGATGGAAATCCTTTCGTAACTGCGGAAACTCTAAACAAATCAGCCTTGACTCAGTGCGAAGTCATCATGAACTACTACGATGAGAAGATTTATAATCTTTATCGTGAATTTTCACTTTCAACCAGCATCGTGAATGTCAGCGACAAGGTCCGTGAGATGGCAATGAAGTCACAGGATAACTCCATTTACCGTGAAAAAGAACTCTATCGTCGTGCCCTTTTTGATATCCAAGCTAAGATGCAGGCAACCAAGGCTTACTTGATTGAAGACAAAGACCTTCAGCCTAGATATGCCACTGCAGATGAATTCTATCAAGATTTGTTGGCCATTCGCGATTCTCTCCTTGAGAATAAGGGAGAATACCTAATTTCAGGAGAATTTGTCGAGTTGATGCAAGCTGTCGAAATTTTTGGTTTCTACCTTGCTTCTATCGATATGCGCCAAGACTCTAGTGTTCATGAAGCTTGTGTGGCTGAATTGCTAGCATCTGCTGGCATCAACGACCATTATAGCGATCTGTCAGAAGACGAAAAATGTACCCTCCTCTTAAAAGAGTTGGAAGAAGATCCTCGTATCCTCTCAGCGACTCATGCTGAAAAGTCAGAACTGCTTGAAAAAGAACTCTCTATCTTTAAAGCTGCGCGTAAGTTGAAGGATAAACTGGGTGAAAACGTCATTCGTCAAACCATCATTTCGCACGCAACAAGTGTATCCGATATGTTAGAGCTAGCCATTATGCTTAAGGAAGTCGGCTTGGTGGATGCCCAAAAAGCCCGCGTTCAGATTGTTCCCCTCTTTGAAACAATCGAAGACTTGGATCACTCAGAAGAAACCATGAGAAGATATTTCTCTCTTCCTTTGGCTAAAAAATGGATTGCTTCAAAAGACAACTACCAAGAAATCATGCTTGGCTACTCTGATAGTAACAAGGACGGTGGTTACCTATCATCATGTTGGACATTATATAAAGCTCAACAACAACTGACTGCTATTGGGGATGAATTTGGCGTTAAGGTTACTTTCTTCCATGGTCGTGGTGGTACTGTGGGTCGTGGTGGTGGACCAACTTATGAAGCCATCACATCTCAACCACTTAAGTCTATTAAGGACCGTATCCGTCTGACTGAACAAGGAGAAGTGATTGGAAACAAATACGGTAACAAAGACGCTGCCTATTATAACCTTGAAATGTTGGTTTCTGCAGCCATTAACCGTATGATTACCAAGAAGAAGAGTGATACCAATACATCAAATCGTTACGAAGCAATTATGGACCAAGTAGTGGACCGTAGTTATGATATCTATCGTGATTTGGTCTTTGGAAATGAACATTTCTATGACTATTTCTTTGAATCCAGTCCGATTAAGGCTATTTCAAGCTTCAATATCGGTTCGCGTCCAGCAGCTCGTAAGACCATCACTGAAATTGGCGGTTTGCGTGCTATTCCTTGGGTCTTCTCATGGTCACAAAGCCGTGTCATGTTCCCTGGATGGTACGGAGTTGGATCAAGCTTTAAAGAGTTTATAGATCAAGATCCGAAGAATATCGAGTTTCTTCGAGATATGTACCAAAACTGGCCTTTCTTCCAATCTTTGCTTTCCAATGTAGACATGGTCTTGTCTAAGTCTAATATGAACATTGCTTTTGAATATGCCAAGCTCTGTGAAGACGAAGAAGTACAAGCTATCTACTACACTATTTTAGATGAATGGCAGTTGACTAAGGACATTATTTTAGCTATCGAAGGTTATGACGAACTCTTGGCAGAAAACTCTTACCTAAAAGACAGTCTAAACTATCGTATGCCTTACTTTAATATCCTGAACTACATCCAGTTGGAGTTGATCAAACGTCAACGTCGCGGCGAATTGTCAGCTGACGAAGAAAAACTGATCCATACAACTATCAACGGAATTGCAACCGGTTTACGTAATTCAGGCTGATATTCTACAAACTTCCTCTTTTATAAAGGGGAAGTTTTTGAATTGTTTAAAAAATTCTAAAAATAAGCTTGACAAGTAGTTGAAAAATGATATAATTTAAACATTCAGAAAGTAATCATGCTCATTTTTTAGAGAGTCTGTGGTTGGTGAAAGCAGATAGATGAAATTGATGAAATTGGGCTGAATGTACTTAAGAATTTGAAATCATAAAAATTCGGTGAGCACACCTTACAGTGCAACTCGTTATTGCGAGAAAGAGCGATAGGGATATTCCCTATAATTGAGGTGGCACCGCGCATCGACGTCCTCACACAAGTTTTTTGTGTGAGGACTTTTTCTATGAGGAGGATGATGATGGAATTTAAACGATGGCATCGCTTGATGATGTGATTTAACAAGTTAAGGTAAAAGAATTAAGGAGAAAGAAAAATGAAAAATAAACGTTTGATTGGAATTGTCGCTGGATTAGCAGTATTGGTAGTGGCTAGCTTGATTTATTCATCAATAAACAAGCCAGCAGCTAAAGAAGAGCAAAAGGTTGCTAAGGTTGGTGTCCTTCAATTTGTTAGTCACCCATCCTTGGACTTGATTTACCAAGGGATTCAAGATGGACTAGCTGAAGAAGGCTATAAAGACGATCAAGTAAAAATCGACTTTATGAACTCTGAAGGTGATCAGAGCAAGGTTGCAACCATGAGTAAACAATTGGTAGCAAATGGAAACGACGTTGTTGTTGGGATTGCGACACCAGCTGCTCAAGGACTTGCTAGTGCTACAAAAGACCTACCTGTTATCATGGCTGCTATTACAGACCCAATCGGTGCTAACTTGGTCAAAGATTTGAAAAAACCAGGTGGCAACATTACAGGGGTGTCAGATCATAACCCAGCTGAACAGCAAGTGGAATTGATTAAAACTTTGACACCAAATGTCAAAACAATCGGCGCTCTTTACTCAAGTAGCGAAGATAACTCAAAAACACAGGTAGAAGAATTCAAGGCTTATGCTGAAAAAGCAGGTTTGACAGTCGAAACCTTTGCTGTTCCATCAACCAATGAAATTGCTTCAACAGTTAATGTTATGACAAGCAAGGTTGATGCGATTTGGGTTCCAATTGACAACACCATCGCATCCGCATTTTCAACAGTTGTTTCAAGCAACCAAACAGCTAAAAAGCCAATCTACCCAAGTGCCACTGCCATGGTAGAAGCAGGTGGATTAGCATCTGTTGTAGTTGACCAACACGATCTTGGTGTGGCTACTGGTAAGATGATTGCCAAAGTTTTGAAAGGTGAAAAACCAGCTGATACGCCAGTTAATGTCTTTTCAACTGGTAAGTCAGTGATTAACAAAAAACTAGCGCAGGAACTTGGTATTACCATTCCTGAGTCCGTTCTAAAAGAAGCGGGACAAGTGATTGAATAAAGATAAAGGAGGAGCTGGACACATCTCCTCCCATTTTTACTAAAGAAAGAAATGAGTGAAAGATTATGATAGTATCCATTATTTCTCAGGGAATGGTCTGGGCGATTTTAGGTTTGGGAATCTTTATGACTTTTCGAATTTTGAATTTCCCTGATATGACTACTGAAGGTTCTTTTCCTCTTGGGGGAGCAGTAGCTGTAACCTTGATAACACAGGGAGTCAATCCGTTTTTGGCGACCTTAGCTGCAGTAGGTGCGGGCTGTCTAGCTGGAATGGCGACGGGTCTTTTGTATACTAAAGGAAAAATCCCAACCCTCTTATCAGGGATTCTGGTCATGACTTCTTGCCATTCCATCATGCTCATGATTATGGGACGTGCCAATCTGGGGCTTCTTGGAACCAAGCAAATTCAGGATGTCTTGCCTTTTGATTCAGACCTTAACCAACTCCTGACTGGATTAATCTTTGTAGCTCTTGTTATTGGCCTTATGCTCTTTTTCCTTGATACCAAACTAGGTCAAGCCTACATCGCTACAGGTGACAATCCCGATATGGCTCGTAGCTTTGGTATCAATACGGGACGTATGGAACTCATGGGTTTGGTTCTCTCAAATGGGATTATCGCGCTTGCAGGGGCCTTAATTGCTCAACAAGAAGGATACGCGGATGTCTCTCGAGGAATTGGCGTGATTGTCGTAGGGCTTGCTAGCTTGATTATTGGAGAGGTTTTGTTCAAGAGTTTGACCCTGGCAGAGCGACTCATGACCATCGTTGTAGGGTCTATTGCTTATCAGTTCCTCGTTTGGGGAGTGATTGCTCTTGGGTTTAATACAAGTTATCTTCGTTTGTACAGCGCCTTGATTTTGGCGGTTTGCCTCATGATTCCAACCTTCAAAAACAAATACCTGAAAGGAGTCAAGTTTAGCAAATGACAGCAATTGTAGAATTAAAAAATGCTACCAAAGTCATCACGAATGGCTTTGATGAGGAAAAAATCATTCTGAATGATGTTTCTCTTGAAATTTTCGAACATGATTTCATTACCATCCTAGGGGGAAATGGAGCAGGGAAGTCAACGCTTTTTAACACGATTGCAGGCACCTTACCTTTAACAAGCGGAAGTATCCGTATCATGGGCGAGGACGTGACGCATTTTTCACCTGAAAAGCGGGCTAAGTATTTGTCTCGTGTCTTTCAGGATCCTAAGATGGGGACGGCTCCCCGTATGACGGTGGCGGAAAATCTCTTAATTGCCAAGTTTCGTGGTGAGAAGAGAGGACTCCTCCCTAGGAGACTTTCAAGTCACCGAGAGGAGTTTCAGACTACCATTGAAAAAGTGGGAAATGGTCTTGAAAAGCATCTAGATACTCCGATTGAGTTTCTTTCAGGTGGACAACGTCAGGCCTTGAGTCTCTTGATGGCAACCTTGAAGCGACCAGAGTTGCTCTTGTTGGATGAACACACAGCAGCTCTAGACCCAAAGACTAGTGTTGCCTTGATGGAGTTAACAGATGACTTTGTCAGCAAGGATCATCTAACAGCCTTGATGATTACCCACCATATGGAAGATGCACTGAAGTATGGAAACCGTCTGATTGTCATGAAGGAAGGTCGTATTATCCAAGACCTCAATAAAGAAGAAAAAGCTAAGATGAAGATTTCAGACTACTATCAATTATTTGAATAGATGAGTTAAATAATCATCAAAAAATAGAGAAGAGAAACTTAGAAGCATGGAAGTGTTTCTGAGTTTTTTATCTCCTCTTTCTATCTGGAAAAATAAGGCAAAGAGAATTACGGAAAGCGTATGAAATGGTTTACTTTTTTTCAGAAATAAGCTATACTAGTTTACGTGAAACTATGATAAGATGGAGGTATTGTGTATGGTTGACAAGCAAGTCATTGAAGAAATCAAAAACAATGCCAACATTGTGGAAGTCATAGGTGATGTGATTTCTTTACAGAAGGCTGGACGGAACTATTTAGGGATCTGTCCTTTTCATGGTGAAAAGACCCCCTCTTTCAACGTTGTGGAAGACAAGCAGTTTTATCACTGTTTTGGCTGTGGGCGTTCAGGAGATGTCTTTAAGTTCATCGAAGAATACCAAGGCGTGTCCTTCATGGAAGCCGTTCAGCTCTTAGGAGAGCGCGTCGGTATTCAACTGGCTATGCCGGTACAGTCTCGTCCTCAACAGGCTTCACCTCATCAAGCTCTATATGATATGCATGAAGAAGCCGCCCGCTTTTACCATGCCATCCTCATGACGACCAAGATGGGAGAAGAAGCAAGGGCTTATCTCTACAAACGCGGATTGACAGACGATGTTCTGAAGCACTTCCAGATTGGACTGGCTCCAGCAGAGAGAACTTATCTCTATCAACGTTTGGCTGACAAGTTTGAGGAAAAGGATTTATTGGATTCTGGCCTGTTTTATCTGTCAGATGGTAATCAATTTTATGATACTTTTTTTGGACGGATCATCTTTCCTTTGACCAATGACAAGGGGCAGGTTATTGCATTTTCAGGTCGTATCTGGCAAGAAACGGACAGTCAGACTTCTAAGTATAAAAATAGTCGCTCAACAGTAATTTTTAACAAGAGTTACGAATTGTATCATTTGGACAAGGCAAAAAAGGGAACAGGTAAGATTACAGAGCTCTATCTGATGGAAGGCTTCATGGATGTGATTGCAGCCTACCGTGCTGGTATAGAAAATGCTGTAGCTTCCATGGGAACAGCCTTAAGCAAGGAGCATGTTGACCACCTCAAACGCTTTACAAAAAAAATTGTTCTCAGCTATGATGGCGACAAGGCAGGGCAGGCAGCAACAGCCAAGGCTCTAGAGGAGTTAAAAGACTTTTCAGTGGAGGTTGTTCGAGTACCTGATGCCATGGACCCTGATGAGTATCTACAAAAGAATTCTGCTGAAGACTTGGCCTACCTCTTGACAAAGACTCGGATCAGTCCTATAGAGTTCTATATTCACCAGCTCAAGCCTGAAAATAGTGATAACTTGCAGGCGCAAATCGAGTTCATTGAAAAGATTGCGCCCTTAATCGCCAAAGAAAAGTCGATCACTGCCCAGAATTCCTATATCCACATTCTGGCGGATAATCTACCTTCTTTTGATTACCAGCAGGTGGAACAGATTGTAAATGAAAGTCGCATTGTTCAGAGGCAGGAAAGAGTCAAAGAGGAGCAACCTCCAGCAGCGATTAGTATACCTGTAACGCGACAATTGACAGCAGTCATGAGAGCAGAGGCTCATCTCCTTTATAGGATGGCTGAGAATCCAGTTGTTCTAAATGACTACAGATTAAGAGAAGATTTTTTCTTTGATACCCCAGAATTTCAGATTCTTTACGAATTATTAAGTGAGCAGGGAGAAATCGGCTCAGAGGAGCTTTCTCATCAGACGCCTGAGGTTGAAAATGCTTGGTACCACGTGCTTAGCCTGGATTTGCCAGCTGAGATGTCGCCTCAAGAGCTAGTAGAAGTAGAAGCGACTCGAAACCGTGCTCTCCTCAGCAAGGACAACTTAAGAATTAAAAAGAAAGTGCAGGAAGCTAGTCATGTAGGAGATACAGACACAGCCTTGGAAGAATTGCAACGATTGATTTCCCAAAAGAGAAGAATGGAGTAATAATGGCAACAAAACAAAAAGAAGTAACCACATTTGATGTGCAAGTAGCAGACTTTATCCGTAACCACAAAAAAACAGGAACAGCAACAGATGATGAAATCAATTCAAGTCTGGTTATTCCTTTCACCCTCGATGCAGACGGCATTGAAGACCTTTTGCAACGGATTCAGGATGCTGGCATTTCTATCACAGACAACGAAGGAAATCCAAGTGCACGTGTGCTTAGTGCAGAAGAAGAACCAGAACTCAGTGATGAGGACTTGATTGGCTCAACTTCTGCCAAGGTTAATGACCCAGTCCGTATGTATTTGAAGGAAATCGGGGTCGTTCCTCTCTTGACCAACGAAGAGGAAAAAGAATTGGCCCTAGCAGTTGAGGCTGGTGATATCGAAGCCAAACAACGTCTTGCAGAAGCCAACCTTCGTTTGGTGGTTTCTATCGCTAAGCGCTACGTAGGGCGTGGCATGCAGTTTCTTGACTTGATCCAAGAAGGAAACATGGGCTTGATGAAGGCTGTTGACAAGTTTGACTATTCAAAAGGATTTAAGTTTTCTACGTATGCAACTTGGTGGATTCGTCAGGCGATTACCCGTGCCATCGCTGACCAGGCCCGTACTATTCGTATCCCTGTCCACATGGTAGAAACCATTAACAAGCTTGTCCGTGAACAACGTAATCTCCTTCAAGAATTGGGGCAAGATCCGACTCCTGAACAAATCGCTGAGCGTATGGATATGACACCTGACAAGGTCCGTGAAATCCTAAAAATCGCTCAAGAACCAGTATCACTTGAAACACCGATTGGTGAAGAGGACGATAGCCATCTTGGGGACTTTATCGAAGACGAAGTGATTGAAAATCCAGTAGACTACACAACTCGTATCGTCTTGCGTGAGCAGTTGGATGAAGTCTTGGATACTCTTACAGACCGTGAAGAAAACGTCTTGCGCTTGCGCTTCGGTTTGGACGATGGGAAAATGCGTACTCTTGAAGATGTTGGGAAAGTCTTTAACGTGACTCGTGAGCGTATCCGTCAGATCGAGGCCAAGGCTTTGAGAAAATTGCGCCAACCAAGTCGCAGCAAACCGCTTCGTGATTTTATTGAAGACTAAGAGTGAGGAATAACATGGCTTATACAGAAGAGCAAATTGAAACGATCAAAACACGCATTTTAAATGCTTTGGAAGAAGTCATCGACCCTGAGTTGGGGATTGATATTGTCAACCTAGGTTTGATTTATGAAATTCGTTTTGATGGTGAAACAGGTCACACTGAAATTGATATGACTTTGACAACTATGGGCTGCCCACTGGCTGACCTTTTGACAGACCAGATACATGATGCGATGACAGATGTGCCTGAGGTAACCAATACCGAAGTTAAATTGGTCTGGTATCCAGCTTGGACAGTTGAAAAAATGAGCCGATACGCGCGTATCGCCCTAGGAATTAAATAAAGACTAAAAAAATGAAAGAGACGATTGGAAAATAAGGTAATTTTATCCTTTTTCCTTTGGTCTCTTCTTTCTTTTGCTGATTTTCTGGAAATAAAATGGTATAATGAAAGGTATGGAAAACGAAAAATTGCGTATTAATATGCTGAGTTCAAGTGAAAAAGTAGCTGGTCAAGGAGTGTCAGGAGCTTATCGAGAATTGGTTAGTCTCCTTCACCGTGATGCCAAAGATCAGTTGATTGTTACAGAGAATCTTCCTGTAGAAGCGGATGTAACTCACTTTCATACCATTGATTTCCCCTATTATTTATCTACTTTCCAAAAGAAACGCTCTGGGAGAAAAATTGGCTATGTGCATTTTTTGCCTGATACGCTTGAGGGGAGTTTGAAGATTCCATTTTTCCTAAAAGGAATTGTCAAACGCTATGTTTTTTCCTTTTACAACCGAATGGAACACTTGGTGGTGGTCAATCCTATGTTTATCGAGGATTTAGTGGCTGCTGGTATTCCGCGTGAAAAAGTAACTTATATTCCAAACTTTGTAAATAAAGAAAAATGGCATCCATTACCAACTGAACAGGTTGCACAACTCCGGAAGGAAATGGATCTTGCGGAAGATCAGTTTGTCGTAATCGGTGCGGGTCAGGTTCAGAAACGTAAAGGAATTGATGATTTTATCCGTCTTGCTGAGGAATTGCCAGAAATTACCTTTATCTGGGCAGGTGGTTTTTCATTTGGTGGGATGACGGATGGTTATGAACGCTACAAGAAGATAATGGACAATCCACCTGAAAATCTTATTTTCCCTGGGATTGTGTCACCGGAACGGATGCGGGAACTTTACGCTATGGCGGATCTATTCTTGCTACCAAGTTACAATGAATTATTCCCTATGACTATCTTAGAGGCCGCTAGTTGCGAGGCTCCTATTATGTTGAGGGACTTGGATTTATATAAGGTTATTCTTGATGGGAATTATCGTGCTACAAGTGATGTTTCCGAGATGAGAGAAGCAATCCTAGAATACAAGAATGACCCTGAAGCCTTAAAGGACTTGAAAGAAAAAGCTCGCGAGATCTCCAAAGAGTACTCTGAGGAGCATTTGTTGGAAATCTGGTTAAAATTTTATCGAGAACAGGCTGCTTTGGGCAAAAAGTGAGGTAATTTATGCGAATTGGTTTATTTACAGATACCTATTTCCCTCAGGTTTCCGGGGTCGCGACTAGTATTCGGACCTTGAAAACTGAGCTTGAAAAGCAGGGGCATGCAGTTTTTATCTTTACAACAACTGATAAAGACGTGAACCGATACGAGGATTGGCAAATTATTCGCATTCCGAGTGTCCCTTTCTTTGCATTTAAGGATCGACGATTTGCCTACCGAGGTTTTACAAAGGCGCTTGAAATTGCCAAGCAGTATCAACTCGATATCATTCATACCCAGACAGAATTTTCACTTGGTTTGTTAGGGATTTGGATTGCGAGAGAATTGAAAATTCCAGTTATTCATACCTACCATACCCAGTATGAAGACTATGTGCATTACATTGCTAAGGGCATGCTAATTCGTCCGAGTATGGTAAAATATTTGGTGCGTGGCTTCCTTCATGATGTAGATGGCGTGATTTGCCCTAGTGAGATTGTTCGTGACCTTTTATCTAAATACAAAGTCAAGGTTGAAAAGCGTGTCATCCCAACTGGAATTGAGCTGGCTAAGTTTGAACGACCTGAGATCAAAGAGGAAAACTTGCAAGAACTTCGTTCGAAGTTGGGTATTCAGGAAGGTGAGAAAATGCTGCTGAGTCTTTCGCGTATTTCTTATGAGAAGAATATCCAAGCAGTCTTAGCTGCCTTTGCGCAGGTTTTGAAAGAAGAAGACAAGGTGAAGTTGGTTGTTGCTGGAGACGGACCTTATCTGGACAGTCTGAAAGAACAAGCAGAGAAATTAAACATACAAAAACATGTGATTTTTACAGGTATGATTGCTCCGAGTGAGACAGCCTTGTACTATAAAGCAGCTGATTTCTTTATTTCAGCCTCTACGAGTGAAACTCAGGGTTTAACCTATCTAGAAAGTCTAGCCAGTGGAACGCCTGTTATTGCTCATGGCAATCCCTATCTTGAAAATCTGATCAATGATAAAATGTTTGGGACCCTCTACTATGGAGAACGAGAGCTTGCGGGCGCTATCCTTGAAGCATTGATCGCTACTCCTGATATGTCTGAACAAAAGTTGGCTGATAAGTTGTACGAGATTTCGGCTGAAAATTTTGGGAAACGAGTTCATGAGTTTTACCTTGATGCCATTATCTCAAATAACTTTGAACATGAGCTACATGATGGACAACCTGTCACTCAGCGCTTCTTAAAAACGATTCTCTATCTACCTCAACAAGCTGTTACAAGCCCAGTAAAAGAATCCAAGCGTATTTTAAGAGCGTCTCGAAAACAATTGTCTAGCATCAGAGATTATTGGAGAGACGAATTCAAATAATAGAATAAGAGGAAGAAAAAATGAAAAAATTAATGAGAAGCGGAAAAGATCAAAAAATTGGTGGAGTATGCGCAGGAGTTGCTCATTATTTTGATATTGATCCAACAATTGTTCGTGTCATTTGGGCTGTTCTTGCATTTTGTTATGGGACAGGAGTCCTTGCTTATATCATTTTATGGTTGATTGCACCAGTTTCATCAGAATATTAAATTAGAATTATATAGAAAAAGGAGAAGTTATGGCTTTTGGAGATAACGGAAAACGCAAAAAAACATTGTTTGAAAAGGTGACACTTGTTGTCGTGCTCATCATGTTGTTTGTAACCCTTGCTGGTATCTTTGCAACTGCGCTTGGAGCTTTTAGCAGATTCTAAGCAAGCTACGAGGATAGAAACAATAACTAATGACTGGGTTCTCCCCAGCCTTTTTAAAGTGAGAAGAAAATATGAGTATGTTTTTAGATACAGCCAAGATTAAGGTCAAGGCTGGTAATGGTGGCGATGGCATGGTTGCCTTTCGCCGTGAAAAATATGTCCCTAATGGCGGTCCTTGGGGTGGTGATGGTGGACGTGGAGGTAACGTTGTTTTCGTGGTAGACGAAGGCTTACGTACCTTGATGGATTTCCGCTATAACCGTCATTTCAAGGCTGATTCCGGTGAAAAAGGAATGACCAAAGGAATGCACGGACGTGGTGCAGAAGATCTACGTGTTCGCGTGCCACAGGGGACTACTGTACGTGATGCGGAAACAGGTAAGGTTATTACAGACTTGATTGAACATGGTCAAGAATTTATCGTGGCTCATGGCGGTCGAGGTGGTCGTGGAAACATCCGTTTTGCAACACCAAAAAATCCTGCACCTGAAATCTCTGAGAATGGAGAACCAGGTCAAGAACGTGAGTTGCAACTGGAATTGAAGATTCTAGCGGATGTTGGCTTGGTCGGTTTCCCATCTGTTGGAAAGTCAACTTTGCTTAGTGTTATCACTTCAGCTAAACCTAAAATTGGTGCTTACCACTTTACGACGATTGTGCCTAATCTGGGCATGGTTCGTACGCAGTCAGGTGAATCCTTTGCCGTGGCGGACCTTCCAGGTTTGATTGAAGGGGCCAGTCAAGGTGTTGGTCTTGGAACCCAGTTTCTTCGTCATATTGAACGTACACGAGTTATCCTCCATGTCATCGATATGTCAGCTAGTGAAGGACGTGATCCTTATGAGGACTACCTTGCGATCAATAAGGAATTGGAATCCTATAACCTTCGTCTCATGGAACGTCCGCAGATCATTGTAGCCAACAAGATGGATATGCCTGAAAGTCAGGAAAATCTTAAAACTTTCAAGGAAAAGTTGGCTGCAAACTACGATGAGTT
Source organism: Streptococcus oralis (assembly GCF_024399415.1). NCBI lineage: Bacteria > Bacillati > Bacillota > Bacilli > Lactobacillales > Streptococcaceae > Streptococcus > Streptococcus oralis. Next base: position 1,163,042 of record NZ_CP029257.1, on the reverse strand, counting down.
TGAGGAACTTCCAGCCATCTTCCCAATTTCTGGATTGACCAAGCAAGGGTTGGCGACTCTTTTGGACGCGACAGCCGAGTTGTTAGACAAGACTCCAGAATTCCCGATTTATGATGAATCCGATATGGAAGAAGAGGCTTACTATGGCTTTGACGAGGAAGAAAAAGCATTTGAGATTAGTCGTGATGATGATGCGACATGGGTACTTTCTGGTGAAAAACTCATGAAACTCTTTAACATGACCAACTTTGACCGTGACGAATCGGTCATGAAGTTTGCCCGTCAGCTTCGTGGTATGGGTGTTGACGAAGCCCTTCGTGCACGTGGAGCCAAAGATGGTGATTTGGTTCGCATCGGTAAATTTGAGTTTGAATTTGTAGACTAGGAGATTGATATGGGAGATAAACCGATATCATTCCGAGATGCAGATGGAAATTTTGTTTCTGCAGCAGATGTGTGGAATGAAAAGAAACTAGAAGAATTGTTTAATCGTCTAAATCCTAAACGTGCTCTTCGATTGGCGCGTACAAAGAAAGAAGAAACACAGTCAAAGAAATAAAAAATTCCCGTGATCTTTTAATCACGGGATTTGTTTTATTCATTAAAGAAAAATGGCGGTGCATATTTTTTAAGACTTTCAAAACAAGCTTGCGCTTTTGTAGCATCTTCACAGATAATCATGCAGACGTCATCTCCACAAAGGGTTGCAACGATATCTGGAAAGGCCAAGGAATCAATTACAGATCCAAACGATTGGGCTAAACCGGGCAAAGTTTTCAAAATAACCTGGTGTTGCACAGGACGCAGCATAACAAGAGCGTCTTCCATATAGTTTTCAAGACGTTTTTCCCATTTGGAGATAGAGCCTGTATTTAGCACATAGTAAGAATTATCCTCTTCGCGCACTTTTGAAAGGTTCATGGTTTTGATATCGCGTGATAGGGTAGCCTGAGTAACTTGGATATTATTTTCCGCTAATAAGGCTTGTAATTCTGCTTGAGTGTGGATTTTGTTTTTTGAAACGAGGGCGCGGATAAGTTGGTGTCGATGTTCTGATTTGTTCATAAAGTAAGTACTCCTTTTACAAGGTACAGTAGCGTGGACTGAACGAAAATGTCAGTCGGGTGGTAGGCGGTATTGTCATGTATGATGATTTCAAAGTCAGTAAGATAAAGAACTAGATGGAGAGATTCTCCTTCTTTTAACTTGTCACTAGTTGCGTGCAGATAAACTGGGTAGCGATTCGTTCATCTACATTGATGTTCTTTAATGACAGTGAATCATTCAATTTGGGTAGCTTTTTGTCACGGCGTTTTGTGAATTTACTCTAAATGTAATTCACAGAGATTTCCAACATGTGGTCTGGTAGCGTGTATGATAAATGGTTACACATGTTGGTTAGAGGGAGTATCTTTTGTCCAAGTTCCGTCTAGGGGCTTCTAAAATGCTTTCAGATGAACTGGATTTGATACAAAGTTTATGTTTGATTCGACTGTTCAAGTGGAAAACTTTGGTTATAGGAAGTTCAATGGTCAAATTCATTGACTTTTCCTTTGAATCCTTCCATATTGAAAGTCTGGTAGATTATACCTTTTGACAAGGTAGGATAAGACTAGACTGTGCTAAATCAACAGTCAAGTGATAGTCTGTATTATCTCGAATTGTAATCTCAAAGTCTGTTGTATAGAGAACCAAACGGACAGTATCTCCTTCTTTAAGTTTGTAGATAGTTGGTTGAAGCTCTAGCTTGAAGTCCATCCATTCATTTGGTTGGATTTCTTCAATCGTCAAGAGATTGGTTCGATTTTGAAGATTAAGGTAGCCTTTGGTGATGACACGTTGGGCACTTGGGTTGAATGGTAGTTCACAGAGATTTTCTAACATGTGGTAACGACCATTATCAATGGTTCTAGCACTTAAGACGGCTGGATAAGGCTGTAGATATTTCTTTTGTCCAAGTTCTAGCAGTTGGGCTGATAATAAGCCCTTGTTTGTACTTGATTTGACACGAAGTTTTAGCTCTACTCGCCCATTTAAGTGAATGTCTTGACTTACTGGAAGGTCAATGGTGATCTGATTAGCTTTTCCTTGGTAAAGTTCGGTGTTGAAGGTCTGGTAAGTCTTACCATAACGATCAAAATCTTTTTGATCATACTGGTTTTGAATCACTTTTTCCTCATTACCAAGAGAGAAGGTATGCAGTTCATCCTGTTTGCCAAAGTTATCAAGACCTTGCCATTTTTGCGGTGCGATATTGTCCTGCCAAATGACAGTCGGAAGTTGGTAGCTTGAGTCAAGTCCTAACAATTTCATACTTAACAAGGCATTCATGGACTCGCGGAAGTCGATCGACTGCCAGTTATTCATATAAACATGGGCACCATGATGGAAAAAGAGGTGCTTATTGATATGGCTAGGAAGGGCATGAAACATCTGGTAAACATGAAGAGGTTTGACGTTCCAATCCTGGGAACCATGCGTAAAGACGACCTCAGCTTGAACCTTGTGAGCATTGAGCAGATAGTTGCGGTCATGCCAAAACTGATTGTAGTCACCAGTCTTGCGATCGAGTTTCTCTTTAACCTTTTCTAAGTCTGCTTGATAAGCTTCATTGCCACGAATATAGTCACCAGCTTGGAGGTTGCGAGAGTAGGTCAATTCAGCAAGTGAGTCAAAATCCTCACCTGGATAGCCCCCTGGGCTGGTCACTAGACCATTTTCCCGATAGTAGTTGTACCAAGAGGAAATACCTGCTTCTGCGATGATCACTTCCAAGCCATCAACACCAGTGGTGGCGAGACCATTGGACATGGTACCTAGATAGGAAATACCTGTTGTTGCGACTTTGCCGTTTGACCAGTCAGCCTTGATTTGGCGCTTGCGCGTGTGGTCTGTGAAAGCACGACAACGACCATTGAGCCAATCAATGACATTTTTATAGGCCTCAATCTGCTGGTAGTCACCATTGGTCATGAGACCTTGAGAATCTTTGGTTCCAACACCTGATACATAGAGATTGGCAAATCCACGTGGGAGGAAGTAGTCATTGAGTGTGTATGAGCTATTGATATGAGATAGCTTTTCTTCAGCTTCTAAGACGACTTCTGCTTGACCATGAGGTTCGACTAAATTCAGCTTAGGTTCCTCAAGTTCAATGATGTGGGGCGGTTTGACCTCAAGCTCTCCTTCCATTTTGTAGAGAGCTTTGTCACTGGCTTTATCGTTGGTCCCTTGGTGATAAGGGCTGGCAGTCATGACTGAAGGAATCTGTCCATCATAACGCGGGCGAATAATGCTGACCTTGACTAAGTCAGGGAGTCCGTCTTTATCAGTATCCACACGACTCTCGACATACACGACTTCACGAATGACATCATGAGTAGAGAAGGTTGCTAAGCTCTTACCGTTAAAGTAGTGGTAGTGATTGTCTTCTGAAATGAGTCCATCACTAACAAGCTGATCGATAAGCGTATTTCCTTTTTTCGTTCGCGTATTGAGCAATTGATAAAGATTTTCAATGAGATCTCCATAAACAATAGGAAAAGCAGTTTCTTTACGAAACTGTTCGGCATCCTCAAAGTCAACAAGATAGCTAAATCCTAAAAGTTGAAAAACTACTGTGTAGAAAATCTCTGCAGTTAACTCACGGTCTGACTGGAAAAAGGTTACTAAATCTGTTTCTTTATCCGCAGCCAAAGTCGACAAGGCATAATCCGTGTTAGAATAAGTGAAAAAACTCCAACGAATGAAGTCTTCAAACTGTCTTTTTAAGGACAGTTGGGGTGACAGCTTTAGACCAAGACCTTCTAATTCTGCAAATCGTTGAGAACTAGTGGTTGGTTGATAGCTGAATTGATTAAAACGCATGTTTCTCTCCTTTGAAAACAGACTGGATTTATTATATCAAAAAAGAGGGAAAAATGGAATAAATAAACTTAAATGAAATAAATTTCTTAAACCAGCATATCTATTTGGTAAGTTATTATAAAATGCTGAATAAATACCATAGGAGTAAGCCTTTTTCTAGAGATTTTTATATGTAAAACTGCATATAACTCCTATCTTTATTATTCTTCGTTTGGTATAAATATATCTAAATTTACATTTAAAACTATTATATAATATTAATTTTTTATTTTCTTCCTTTGAAAAATGAAGAATTTAACAGTAATGAGAGAAGAAGTTTGTAACTGAGGATATTGAAAAGAAAGTGCAGAGTTGCTTCAATATCCAGCTTAAAATGGTATAATAGTAGTAAAACGAAAGCAAGGAGGAGAAGAAATGATTGCACAGCTCGACACCAAGACTGTTTATAGTTTTATGGAAAGTGTGGTTTCGATTGAAAAATATGTACAAATGGCTAAAGAATACGGCTATTCTCACCTTGCTATCATGGATGTGGATAATCTCTATGGAGCCTATCATTTTCTAGAAGCAACTCGTAAGCATGGCATTCAACCTTTAATTGGTTTAGAAATGACCTTGCTCAAAGATGAGGAGAATCTCTCTCTACGTTTTCTAGCCCTATCCACTAAAGGTTATCAAGAGTTGATGAAGTTATCCACTTTAAAAATGACTGGACGGAAAAAATGGTCTGACTTCACCTCCCACCTCGAAGATGTGGCCATTATTGTTCCCTATTTCAATGGGGTCGAACAGCTGGATTTGGGGCATGATTATTTTATCGGTGTCAGTCCAGATACTTCTCAAGAAGTCTTTACTAGACCCATTCTTCCACTCTATCAGGTCAACTCTTTTGAAAAAGAAGATATTCAAGTTTTACAAATCTTGTCAGCAGTCAAGGACAATGTCAGTCTGAGAGAAGTGGATGTGCATTCACAACAGGGAATCTTTCTACCTGCCTCAGACTTGGAAGCACGTTTTATGAATCACTTCCCTCAGGCGCTTGCCAATCTCCAAGGTTTGATAGAGAATGTAAGCTATCAAATCGACCCAAGTTTAAAACTTCCTCGCTTTAATCCTGAAAGACCAGCAGTAGAAGAACTTCGAGAGAGGGCTGAGCAAGGCTTGAGTGACAAGGGGTTGACCTCAGCTATTTACCATGAGCGACTGAATGAGGAATTGGCTGTGATTCATGATATGGGCTTTGACGATTATTTCCTTGTAGTTTGGGATTTGCTCCGTTTTGGACGCTCCCAAGGCTACTATATGGGAATGGGGCGTGGTTCTGCTGTTGGTAGTCTGGTGGCTTACTCACTGGATATTACAGGAATTGACCCGGTCGAGAAGAACTTGATTTTCGAGCGCTTTTTAAATCGTGAGCGCTACACCATGCCTGATATTGATATCGACATCCCTGACCTTTATAGGCCGGAGTTCATTCGCTATGTTCGTGATCGCTATGGCAGTCAACACGTGGCACAGATTGTCACTTATTCGACCTTTGGAGCAAAACAGGCAATTCGTGATGTTTTTAAACGTTATGGTGTTCCAGAGTATGAATTAACCAATATTACGAAAAAAATCAGTTTTCGAGATACGCTAACGACAGCCTATGAAAAGAATTTACAGTTTAGGCAGATCATCAATAGTAAGATTGAATATCAAAAAGCTTTTGAGATTGCTCGAAAGATTGAAGGGTATCCTCGTCAGACCTCTATCCATGCCGCTGGGGTCGTTATGAGTGACCAAGATCTGACAGACTATATCCCGCTCAAATATGGTGAGGATATGCTCATCACTCAGTATGATGCTCATGGTGTTGAAGCCAATGGACTTCTAAAAATGGATTTCCTCGGTTTACGTAACCTGACTTTTGTCCAAAAAATGCAGGAATTGCTTGCGGAGTCAGCGGGAGTTCATCTAAAAATCGAAGATATTGATTTGGAAGACAAAGAAACTCTGGCCCTCTTTGCTGCTGGAAATACCAAGGGGATTTTCCAATTTGAACAACCTGGCGCCATTCGGCTCTTGAAACGAGTTCAGCCGCAAGTCTTTGAAGAGGTAGTAGCAACGACATCCCTCAATAGACCGGGGGCAAGTGATTATATTGATAATTTTGTCGCTCGTAAGCATGGTAAAGAAAAGGTGACGGTGTTAGACCCTGCCTTAGAAGACATCCTTTCATCAACCTACGGTATTATGCTCTATCAAGAGCAGGTTATGCAGGTAGCTCAACGCTTTGGAGGATTCAGTCTTGGTAAAGCCGACATTCTCAGACGTGCCATGGGTAAGAAAAATGCCAAAGAGATGCATCTGATGAAGGAAGATTTTATCACAGGAGCTATGAAATTGGGGCATACAGAAGAAAAGGCCAACCAAGTTTTTGCAGTGATGGAAAAGTTTGCAGGCTATGGATTTAACCGATCCCACGCTTATGCCTACTCAGCACTGGCATTCCAACTAGCTTATTTCAAGACACACTATCCTGCTATTTTCTTTCAAGTTATGTTGAACTATTCTAGCAGTGATTACATTGTAGATGCATTGCAGATGGGCTTTGAAGTAGCTCCCTTAGCAATCAACAGCATTCCCTATCATGATAAAATTGCTAAGAAGAAAATCTATCTTGGTCTAAAAGCCATTAAGGGAATGCCAAGAGATTTGTCTTACTGGATTATTGAAAATCGTCCTTTCTCAAGCATTGAAGATTTTGTCACACGTCTTCCCAAGAATTACAAGAAATTGTCGCTTTTGACGCCTTTGGTTGAACTAGGACTTTTTGATGAATTTGACAAGAATCGCCAGAAAATCTTAGTGAACCTACCAAACTTATTTGTCTTTGTTGAGGAGTTAGGTGGACTCTTTGCGGATACAAATTATAGTTGGACTGAAGCTGATGATTTTACTGAGGCAGAGAAATTTTACAAAGAGCAGGAACTGATTGGGGTAGGTATCAGTCCCCATCCTCTCCAAACTCTTGCCAAACAAGCCCTATATCCGACCACTCCAATCACTAATCTAACCGAGGGAGCTCAAGCCACTCTCCTAGTTGAAGTGCAAAAGATTAAAGTGATTCGAACCAAGAAAGGCGAGAGTATGGCTTTTCTACAGGTTCATGATAGTAAGTCTCGGATGGATGTAACTGTATTTTCAGACCAATATAGAAAATTTGCTTCCAATTTATCCGAAGGGAAATTTTACTACATCAATGGCAAAGTTCAATCTCGAGATGGTCGTCTGCAAATGATTGCACAAGATTTGAAAGAAGCAGTGGCGGAACGATTCTGGATTCAAGTTAAAAATCATGAAAATGATAAAGAGATTTCAAATATCCTAGAACAATACAAAGGCCCAATCCCTGTCATTATCAGGTATGAAGAGGAAGGAAAAACGGTTGTTTCTACACAACATTTTGTAAGAAAAGATTCTGCTCTAGAGGAAAAATTAGAGGGAATTGCTATGAAAACGATTTATCGCTAAAAATACGGAAAATAGAAGAATTTTCGATTTAAATGTGGTATAATCAGTAAGAATGTTAAAAGAAAAAGGAGCATAAACCAAATGAAACGTATTGCTGTTTTGACCAGTGGTGGAGACGCCCCTGGTATGAATGCTGCCATCCGTGCAGTAGTTCGCCAAGCAATCTCAGAAGGAATGGAAGTTTTTGGTATCTATGATGGGTACGCTGGTATGGTTGCCGGTGAAATTTATCCACTTGATGCTGCTTCAGTAGGAGACATCATTTCTCGTGGTGGTACTTTCCTTCACTCTGCTCGTTACCCTGAGTTTGCACAACTTGAAGGCCAACTTAAAGGGATTGAGCAATTGAAAAAACACGGTATCGAAGGAGTCGTAGTTATCGGTGGAGACGGTTCTTATCACGGAGCTATGCGCTTGACGGAACATGGGTTCCCTGCTATTGGACTTCCAGGTACAATCGATAACGATATCGTAGGGACTGACTTTACAATCGGATTTGATACTGCAGTTACGACTGCAATGGATGCGATTGATAAGATTCGTGATACATCATCAAGTCACCGTCGTACTTTCGTTGTTGAAGTAATGGGACGTAACGCTGGTGATATCGCTCTTTGGGCTGGTATCGCAACTGGTGCTGATGAAATTATCATCCCTGAGGAAGGCTTCAAGATGGAAGATATCGTAGCTAGTATCAAAGCTGGTTATGAGCACGGTAAAAAACACAACATTATCGTTTTGGCAGAAGGTGTTATGTCAGCAGCTGAATTTGGTCAAAAACTAAAAGAAGCAGGAGACACTAGTGACCTTCGTGTAACAGAACTTGGTCACATCCAACGTGGTGGATCACCAACTGCGCGTGACCGTGTATTGGCATCACGTATGGGGGCACACGCTGTTAAACTCCTTAAACAAGGAATCGGTGGTGTCGCTGTTGGTATCCGTAACGAAAAAATGGTTGAGAATCCAATCCTTGGTACAGCAGAAGAAGGAGCTTTGTTTAGCTTAACTGCAGAAGGTAAGATTATTGTTAACAACCCTCATAAAGCTGATCTTGAACTTTCTGCTTTGAACAAGAGCTTGTCCTAATCAACTTTCATTAATTTGGTAACATGACCATAAAAGGTCGAATTATATAAAGGAGTCACAAAAATCATGAACAAACGTGTAAAAATCGTTGCAACTTTAGGTCCTGCGGTTGAAATCCGTGGTGGTAAAAAATTCGGTGAAGACGGATACTGGGGTGAAAAACTTGATGTTGAAGCTTCAGCTAAAAACATTGCTAAACTGATTGAAGCAGGAGCAAACACTTTCCGTTTCAACTTCTCACACGGTGACCACCAAGAACAAGGTGAGCGTATGGCAACTGTTAAACTTGCCGAAAAACTTGCAGGTAAAAAAGTTGGTTTCCTTCTTGATACTAAAGGACCTGAAATCCGTACAGAATTGTTTGAAGGTGACGCAAAAGAGTACTCTTACAAAACTGGTGAAAAAATCCGTGTTGCAACTAAACAAGGAATCAAATCAACTCGTGAAGTGATTGCTTTGAACGTTGCTGGTGCTCTTGATATCTACGATGATGTTGAAGTTGGTCGTCAAGTATTGGTTGACGATGGTAAATTGGGTCTTCGCGTTGTTGCAAAAGACGATGCAACTCGTGAGTTTGAAGTTGAAGTTGAAAACGACGGAATTATCGCTAAACAAAAAGGTGTAAACATCCCTAACACTAAAATTCCTTTCCCAGCTCTTGCTGAACGTGATAACGATGATATCCGTTTCGGTTTGGAACAAGGTATCAACTTCATCGCGATTTCATTTGTACGTACTGCGAAAGACGTTAACGAAGTTCGTGCAATCTGTGAAGAAACTGGTAATGGTCACGTTCAATTGTTTGCGAAAATCGAAAACCAACAAGGTATTGACAACTTGGATGAAATCATTGAAGCTGCTGACGGTATCATGATCGCCCGTGGTGACATGGGTATTGAAGTACCATTCGAAATGGTTCCAGTTTACCAAAAAATGATTATTACAAAAGTAAATGCAGCTGGTAAAGTCGCTATCACAGCAACAAACATGCTTGAAACTATGACTGAAAAACCACGTGCAACGCGTTCAGAAGTATCAGATGTGTTTAACGCTGTTATCGACGGAACCGACGCTACAATGCTTTCAGGTGAGTCTGCAAATGGTAAATATCCACTTGAGTCTGTTCGTACAATGGCAACAATTGACAAGAATGCTCAAACTCTTTTAAAAGAATACGGTCGCTTGTCATCTGTTAACTTGTCACGTAATTCTAAGACTGAGGTTATGGCTTCAGCTGTTAAGGATGCGACAAATTCTATGAATATCAAGTTGGTGGTTACTCTTACTAAGACAGGTCACACTGCTCGTTTGATTTCTAAATACCGTCCAGATGCTGATATCTTGGCAATCACTTTCGATGAATTGACTGAGCGTGGTTTGATGCTTAACTGGGGAGTTATTCCAGTAACCACTGATCGCCCATCAAACACTGATGATATGTTTGATCTCGCTGAAAGAATTGCAGTTGAGCAAGGTTTGGTAGAATCTGGTGATGATATTGTTATCGTTGCAGGTGTACCACTTGGCGAAGCTGTTCGTACAAACACAATGCGCATCCGCACTGTACGCTAATCTAACACAAAAACCTATCATTTCAGGCTGAAAAGCTTGAGTGATAGGTCTTTTTTTATCAAAATGAGATGGTATTTAGTAAATAGGAATGGGAAAAAACTGAAAATTATGGTATAATAGAACGAAAAGACCTTTTTAGTAAATTTTGAAAGAGTAAAACATGAGAAAAATTGTCATCAATGGTGGACGTCCATTGCAAGGTGAGATCACCATTAGTGGTGCTAAAAATAGTGTTGTAGCGCTTATTCCAGCTATTATCTTATCAGATGATATTGTCACTTTAGATTGTGTTCCAGATATTTCAGACGTTGCTAGTCTTGTCGAAATTATGGAGATTATGGGGGCGACTGTTAAGCGTTATGATGATGTCTTGGAGATTGATCCAAGAGGTGTTCAAAACATTCCTATGCCTTATGGCAAGATTAATAGCTTGCGTGCTTCTTATTATTTCTACGGAAGTCTTTTAGGTCGCTTTGGTGAAGCTACAGTTGGACTTCCTGGTGGATGTGATCTGGGACCTCGTCCGATTGACCTTCACTTAAAAGCCTTTGAAGCCATGGGTGCTAAGGTCAGCTATGAGGGAGATAATATGAATTTATCTGCCCAAGGTAAGGGGCTTCATGGCGCAAGTATTTACATGGATACCGTCAGCGTTGGAGCAACGATTAACACGATGATTGCTGCGGTTAAAGCTAAGGGGCGTACTGTCATTGAAAATGCGGCTCGTGAACCGGAAATTATCGATGTTGCTACCCTTTTGAACAACATGGGGGCCCATATTCGTGGTGCAGGAACTGATATTATCATTATTGATGGTGTCGAGAAACTTCATGGAACGCGTCATCAGGTTATTCCAGACCGTATCGAAGCTGGAACCTATATTTCACTTGCTGCGGCGGTAGGAAAAGGAATTCGCATTAACAACGTTCTCTATGAACATTTAGAAGGCTTTATCGCCAAACTAGAGGAAATGGGCGTTCGTATGACGGTCTCAGAAGACAGTATCTTCGTTGAAGAACAGTCTGATTTGAAGGCCATCAATATCAAAACAGCTCCCTATCCAGGGTTCGCAACCGATTTGCAACAGCCTATCACGCCACTTTTACTAACTGCCCAAGGTCGTGGAACTATTATTGATACGATTTATGAGAAACGTGTTAATCATGTCTTTGAGTTAGCAAAAATGGATGCGGATATTACGACTACAAACGATCACATTATTTACAACGGTGGTCGTAACTTACACGGGGCAAGTGTAAAAGCTACAGACTTGCGAGCTGGTGCTGCACTTGTCATCGCCGGCTTGATGGCTCAAGGCCAGACTGAAATTACGAATATTGAGTTTATCCTTCGTGGCTACTCAGATATTATTGAAAAATTGCGTAGTCTTGGAGCGGATATTACACTCGTTGAAGACTAAGCCGTTGAGGTGATTATGAATATTTGGACCAAATTAGCAATGTTTTCTTTTTTTGAAACGGAGCGCTTGTATTTGCGTCCTTTCTTTTTTAGTGACAGTCAAGCGTTTTTCGAGATTGCTTCAAACCCTGAGAATTTACAGTTTATTTTTCCCAGTCAAGCAAGTTTGGAAGAAAGTCAGTACGCCCTTGCTAACTATTTTATGAAGAATCCTCTGGGTGTTTGGGCAATTTGTCTCCAAGGAAATCAGGAAATGATTGGCTCCATTAAATTTGAAAAAATCGATGAAATCAAAAAAGAAGCAGAAATTGGTTACTTCCTAAAAAAAGATTCTTGGTCACAAGGTTTTATGACTGAAGTGGTTACCAAGCTATGTCAGCTTTCATTTGAAGAATTTGGTTTAAAACAATTATCCATCATCACTCATTTGGAGAATCAAGCTAGTCAAAAAGTAGCCTTAAAATCGGGCTTTAGCCTCGTACGACAGTTTAAGGGGAGCGATCGCTATACACGAAAAATGAGGGACTATCTTGAATTTCGATACATAAAAGGAGAATTCAATGAGTAAACACCAGGAAATTTTGTCCTATCTGGAAGAGTTACCAATTGGGAAGAGAGTTAGTGTTCGTAGTATTTCAAATCACCTAGGTGTTAGTGACGGAACAGCCTACCGAGCTATCAAAGAAGCTGAAAATCGTGGAATTGTTGAAACTCGGCCACGTAGTGGAACCATACGAGTCAAGTCCCAGAAAGTGGCTATTGAGCGGCTTACCTATGCTGAAATCGCTGAGGTCACCTCATCTGAAGTTTTAGCTGGTCAGGAAGGGTTGGAGAGAGAGTTTAGCAAATTCTCCATTGGAGCTATGACAGAGCAAAATATCCTGTCCTATCTCCATGATGGTGGTCTTTTGATCGTAGGAGACCGCACTCGCATTCAACTTTTAGCCTTGGAAAATGAAAATGCAGTCCTTGTAACAGGTGGTTTTCATGTGCAGGACGATGTTCTTGAGTTGGCTAATAAAAAAGGGATTCCAGTTCTAAGAAGTAAACATGACACTTTTACAGTAGCGACCATGATTAACAAAGCCCTCTCAAATGTTCAAATCAAAACCGATATTCTGACAGTCGAAAAGCTCTATCGTCCCAGTCATGAGTATGGTTTTTTGAGAGAAACGGATACGGTCAAAGATTATCTAGACTTGGTCCGTAAGAACAGAAGTAGTCGTTTCCCAGTCATTAACCAACACCAAGTGGTTGTTGGAGTTGTTACCATGCGTGACGCAGGAGACAAGTCTCCCAGTACAACGATTGACAAGGTGATGACACGAAGTATCTTCGTAACAGGTTTAGCGACCAATATTGCCAATGTCAGTCAACGGATGATTGCAGAAGACTTTGAGATGGTTCCCGTTGTCAGAAGTAACCAAACCTTACTCGGTGTCGTAACACGACGAGATGTCATGGAAAAGATGAGTCGTTCCCAAGTTTCAGCTTTGCCGACTTTCTCCGAGCAAATCGGGCAAAAACTCTCTTATCATCATGATGAGGTCGTCATTACTGTTGAGCCTTTCATGTTGGAGAAAAATGGGGTCCTTGCTAATGGAGTCTTGGCTGAAATCCTCAACCATATGACCCAAGACCTCGTTGTCAATAGCGGACGTAATCTCATCATTGAACAGATGTTGATTTATTTCTTGCAGGCTGTACAGATAGATGATACTCTGCGGATTCAGGCTCGGATTATTCACCACACGAGACGCTCAGCTATTATTGATTATGATATTTATCATGGTCATCAGATTGTTTCAAAAGCAAATGTTACGGTTAAAATTAATTAGAATCTAGGAGAAAAAATGATAACTTTAAAATCAGCACGTGAAATCGAAGCCATGGACAAGGCTGGTGATTTCCTAGCAAGTATCCATATCGGCTTACGTGATTTGATTAAGCCAGGCGTGGATATGTGGGAAGTTGAAGAGTACGTTCGTCGTCGTTGTAAAGAGGAAAATTTCCTTCCTCTACAGATTGGAGTAGATGGTGCAGTCATGGATTACCCCTATGCCACTTGTTGCTCTCTCAACGACGAAGTAGCTCACGCTTTTCCACGTCATTACATCTTGAAAGATGGCGATTTGCTCAAGGTTGATATGGTACTGGGAGGTCCGATTGCCAAATCCGACCTTAATGTATCTAAACTCAACTTCAACAATGTTGAGCAAATGAAAAAATACACCCAAAGTTATACTGGTGGTTTAGCAGACTCATGTTGGGCTTATGCGGTTGGTACACCGTCTGAAGAAGTGAAAAACCTGATGGACGTGACCAAGGAAGCTATGTATAAAGGAATTGAGCAAGCAGTTGTTGGCAATCGTATCGGTGATATCGGTGCAGCCATTCAAGAATACGCTGAAAGTCGCGGTTATGGTGTCGTACGTGATTTGGTTGGTCATGGTGTTGGTCCAACTATGCACGAGGAGCCAATGGTTCCTAACTACGGTATTGCAGGTCGTGGACTCCGTCTCCGTGAAGGAATGGTACTAACCATTGAACCCATGATCAATACTGGAGACTGGGAAATTGATACAGATATGAAGACTGGCTGGGCTCATAAGACTATAGATGGCGGCCTGTCTTGCCAATATGAACATCAGTTCGTGATTACCAAAGACGGTCCTGTTATCTTGACTAGTCAAGGTGAAGAAGGAACGTATTAAAATGAAAGGAGCTTAGCTCCTTTTTTTGTGTCAACTTTAGTCAAAACAAATAAGCGTAGCAGACTTCTTACAAATTTATTCTTTTGTAGTAAAATAGGATTAGAATTTTGAGAAAGTAGGTAATTCGTTGGAGTCGATTATATTTCTAGTATCCGTTTTTTTAGCAGGTATTCTGTCCTTCTTTTCACCCTGCATCTTTCCTTTGCTACCTGTTTATGCTGGTATTTTACTGGATGATCAGGGAGATTCGAAAAGCTTTCGCTTTTTTGGAAGAGACGTTGCATGGTCTGGTTTAATTCGAACCTTGTGCTTTATTGCAGGAATCTCCCTCATTTTCTTTATTTTGGGATTTGGAGCTGGATTCCTAGGGCACATGCTCTATGCAGACTGGTTTCGTTATGCTATGGGAATAGTCATTATTCTTTTAGGACTTCACCAGATGGAAATCTTGCATTTCAATAAACTGGAGGTTCAAAAGACAGTCACCTTCAAACAATCAAAGTCTAATCACTATCTGTCAGCCTTTTTACTTGGGATAACCTTTAGTTTTGGTTGGACCCCTTGTATCGGACCAGTCTTAAGTTCAGTCTTGGCCCTAGCAGCTTCAGGTGGCAGTGGTGCTTGGCAAGGAGCTGTGTTAACATTAGTATACACATTGGGAATGGCCCTTCCTTTCATTGTTTTGGCCTTGGCTTCGGGCTGGATTATGCCCTATTTTAGTAAATTAAAACCCCATATGATTCTACTAAAGAAAATCGGGGGAGCTTTGATTATTTTGATGGGATTATTATTAATGCTAGGGCAATTAAATGCCTTGTCAGGAATTCTTGGATAAAAGGAGAAAAAATGAAAAAAGTTATTTTTGCTGGATTGAGCCTCATGTCTCTATTCTTATTGATTGCCTGTGGTGAAAAAGAAACCAAACAGACAAGCAGTCCAAAACAACCTGCTGTTCAACAAATCGCAGTCGGTAAGGATGCGCCAGACTTTACCTTGCAGTCTATGGATGGCAAAGAAGTCAAGTTATCAGATTATAAAGGGAAAAAGGTCTATTTGAAATTCTGGGCTTCCTGGTGTGGACCATGTAAAAAAAGCATGCCTGAGCTGATGGAATTAGCTGCCAAACAAGATCGAGACTTTGAAATCTTGAGTGTCATTGCACCTGGTCTACAAGGTGAAAAAACAGTTCAAGACTTTCCAAAATGGTACCAAGAACAAGGCTACAAGGATATTCCAGTTCTATATGATACGCAAGCAACTACCTTCCAAGCCTACCAAATTCGTAGTATTCCAACAGAATACTTGATTGACAGTCAAGGTAAAATCGGAAAAATCCAATTTGGTGCTATTAGCAATGCTGATGCAGAAGCGGCTTTTAAAGAAATGAAATAAAGAAAAAATCGCGAAGAAAATCGCGATTTTTTTATAATTTTTCATTGATAAAGCGGATAAATTGATTCCACCAAACCTTCAAAAAGAAGGCTTTTTCTACTTTCTTTTCAGAAACCATTTCAAAAGATGGTTTGTCGGAAGTAAGATAACCTTGGCCAATCAAATCCTGATCATCATAGGTTAGAGTACCAACAACCTTGCCTTCTTCTAATGGAGCCATTTCTGATGTTGATTTCGGTGTGAATTGGAGGGCTGGTGTAGTACCGCTTCCGATGCGTTGGACGATGGAAATGTCTGACTTAGCAACAGCTGTCACATTATCTTCTTTACCATCCAGAACTGTTACTTTACTATCGTTGTATGCTTCACCTTTCTGAACGACGGTTTTTAAGGCAAAATTTGCAGAAATATAATCTAAAAGTGCAGAAGTTGCGGTAAAACGCGCATAAGGGTTGGTATCTTGTTGATCTGCATTTAAAACAACTGTAATAATACGCATCCCTTTCTCGACAGTTGTTCCAACGAATGAAGCACCAGCTTTATCAGTAGTACCTGTCTTTAGTCCATCAATACCACCACGATAGGCAGGCATTCCCTCCAACATATAGTTGGTTGAGTGGATTTCAAGTCCTGCAAAGGTAGAAGTTGGTTTTTTGGTAATTTCCAAAACTTGAGGATAATCTCGGATGAGGTTACGAGCGACGATTGCAACATCGTAGGCACTCAACTTGTTTTCATCGTCTTTTTTAGAACCAGGATAGATATTATCGCCAAGGGTCTCATTATTTAAACCAGTTGTGTTTACAATAGTTGCATCTTGAATTCCCCATTCAAGAAGTTTAGCCCTCATTTTGTCTACAAAGTCTTTCTCAGAACCAGCAATCTTTTCTGCTAGTGCAATGGCAGCGCTGTTTGCACTGGATACCATTGTAGCCTCTAATAGTTGTTCAACAGTATAATTTCGAGCTTCCATAGGGACGTTACTCGCCTCAGAATTAGTTGTAAGTTTGTAAGGATAGTCCGAAATATCAACAGGTGTAGATAGGCTGATAGTTCCTTGTTCCAGAGCTTCATAGACCAGATAAACTGTAACCAGTTTTGTAATAGAAGCAATTTCTACAGGCTGATTTGCATCTTTTTCATAGAGGATTTTTCCAGTTGTAGCCTCGACAGCAATAGCATGTTTAGCAGCAACATCAAACTCCTGAGCAGAAACAGTGGAAGCTGTTCCAAAAATTAAAAGTGTCATAAAAGATAAAATTATTTTTTTCATATTAGCTTTATTTTATCATAAAGAAAAAAAATATTCTCGCTTTTTTACTAAAGCCATCTTATCTTTTTAAGAAATATGGTAAAATAGAGAGAAGGAGGATACCTATGTTCCGTAGAAACAAATTATTTTTTTGGACAGCCGAAATCTTACTATTAACCATTATTTTTTATCTTTGGAGAGAGATGGGAGCCATCATTGCTCCCTTTGTCACAGTTATCAATACGATTATGATCCCATTCTTATTGGGGGGATTTTTCTACTACCTGACAAATCCAATCGTAACTTTCTTAGAGAAAAGATGTAAGATCAATCGTCTAATTGGTGTCTTGGTCACTCTTTGTGCTTTGATTGGTGCTATCGTTGTGGGGGTCGTTTATCTCTTGCCGATTTTGATTAATCAGTTGACCAGCTTGATTATTTCTAGTCAAAACATCTATAGTAGACTACAAGATTTGATCATCGATTTGTCCATGAATCCAGTCTTCCAAAATATTGATATTCAACAAACAATTCAACAACTGAATCTCTCCTATGTGGATATCCTCCAGAATATCCTTAATAGCGTCAGCAACAGTTTAGGAAGTGTCCTTTCAGCTTTATTTAGTACGGTTCTGATTCTCATTATGACCCCTGTATTCTTGATTTATTTCTTGTTGGATGGTCATAAGTTGCTACCAATGTTGGAACGTACCGTCTTAAAACATGACAAATTGAATCTTTCTAGCCTTTTAACCAATCTCAATACAACTATAGCACGCTATATCAGTGGAATTGCGATTGATGCGGTTATTATTGGATGTTTAGCCTATATTGGCTATAGCGTTATCGGATTAAAGTACGCCCTAGTTTTTGCTATTTTCTCTGGAATCGCAAATTTGATTCCTTATGTTGGTCCAAGTATTGGCTTGATTCCAATGGTGATTGCCAATGTGTTCACAGATCCTCATCGTATGTTGATTGCGGTTGCTTATATGCTTATTATTCAACAGATTGATGGGAATGTTCTCTATCCACGTATCGTTGGAGGAGTTATGAATGTACATCCGATTACGATTTTAGTGCTCCTTTTACTGTCAAGTAATATCTACGGTGTCATAGGGATGGTCGTAGCAGTACCTACTTACTCCATTTTTAAAGAAATTACTAAGTTCCTAGCGAAATTATATGAAAATCATAAAGAAGCTAAGGAACTGGAAAAAACAGAATCAAATTAAAATCAGGGAGACCTGATTTTTTTGATGAAAAGACTATCTTCCAAACAAAATAAGTTTGAATTTATATTGCCATAAAGAAGCAGAAGAACAGGATTTGATAAGATTTAGATTAATTCACAAAATATGTGTAAAACACTTGCAATTTAGCAGAAATTTGATAAAATAGTAAGGAAAGTTAGACTGTATTGCCTACTGTCTATCTATAAAATATATTTTATTGGAGGCTTTTACTCAAATGGCAAAAGAAAAATACGATCGTAGTAAACCACACGTTAACATTGGTACTATTGGACACGTTGACCACGGTAAAACTACCCTAACTGCAGCTATCACAACTGTTTTGGCACGTCGCTTGCCTTCATCAGTTAACCAACCTAAAGACTATGCGTCTATCGATGCTGCTCCAGAAGAACGCGAACGTGGTATCACTATCAACACTGCACACGTTGAGTACGAAACTGAAAAACGTCACTACGCTCACATCGACGCTCCAGGACACGCGGACTACGTTAAAAACATGATCACTGGTGCCGCTCAAATGGACGGAGCTATCCTTGTAGTAGCTTCAACTGACGGACCAATGCCACAAACTCGTGAGCACATCCTTCTTTCACGTCAGGTTGGTGTTAAACACCTTATCGTCTTCATGAACAAGATCGACTTGGTTGACGACGAAGAATTGCTTGAATTGGTTGAAATGGAAATCCGTGACCTTCTTTCAGAATACGACTTCCCAGGTGACGATCTTCCAGTTATCCAAGGTTCAGCTCTTAAAGCTCTTGAAGGTGACTCTAAATACGAAGACATCATCATGGAATTGATGAACACTGTTGATGAGTACATCCCAGAACCAGAACGTGACACTGACAAACCATTGCTTCTTCCAGTCGAGGACGTATTCTCAATCACTGGACGTGGTACAGTTGCTTCAGGACGTATCGACCGTGGTACTGTTCGTGTCAACGACGAAATCGAAATCGTTGGTATCAAAGAAGAAACTTCAAAAGCAGTTGTTACTGGTGTTGAAATGTTCCGTAAACAACTTGACGAAGGTCTTGCAGGAGATAACGTAGGTGTCCTTCTTCGTGGTGTTCAACGTGACGAAATCGAACGTGGACAAGTTATCGCTAAACCAGGTTCAATCAACCCACACACTAAATTTAAAGGTGAAGTCTACATCCTTACTAAAGAAGAAGGTGGACGTCACACTCCATTCTTCAACAACTACCGTCCACAATTCTACTTCCGTACTACTGACGTTACAGGTTCAATCGAACTTCCAGCAGGTACTGAAATGGTAATGCCTGGTGATAACGTGACTATCGACGTTGAGTTGATCCACCCAATCGCCGTAGAACAAGGTACTACATTCTCTATCCGTGAGGGTGGACGTACTGTTGGTTCAGGTATGGTTACAGAAATCGAAGCTTAATTCGATTAAGTTCCCAGAAGAACAATTATTTAAGTCAGACACTAAAAGAATCTTGCCTTGCAAGGTTCTTTTTTCTTCTTACTTTATTTGAAGTGCTTCTACTCTAGCAGTATAATCGTTTTTTTGGTATAATAAAAGTTATGGAAATCGAAAAAACCAATCGTATGAACGCCCTTTTTGAATTTTATGCGGCGCTTTTGACAGACAAGCAGATGAACTATATTGAACTCTATTATGCTGATGATTATAGTCTTGCTGAGATTGCTGAGGAGTTCGGTGTCAGTCGTCAGGCTGTCTATGACAATATCAAGCGTACGGAAAAGATTCTAGAAGATTATGAGATGAAACTGCACATGTATTCCGACTACATTGTCCGCAGTCAGATTTTTGACCAGATCTTAGAGCGTTATCCCAAGGATGACTTTCTGCTGGAGCAGATAGAAATTTTAACAAGTATTGATAATAGAGAATAAGTATGGGGAGTATAGTCATCTACAAAGGTATACCCTGTAAACTATTAGCGGCTGAGACTCCTTTTCCAACAAGGCTACAAATCCTCTCGTCTGATTCTATCTCTCGAGCTCTTCAAGAGGGATTTAGCTGTTGGGGATATCCAAATGAGATAATGAAAGAAGTCACTCCAGAAGAACTTGTTTGTTTACAAGATTTTGGACGTTTTCCACCGAATTAATGAAACATAGGAGAAAAAAATGGCATTTGAAAGTTTAACAGAACGTTTACAGAACGTCTTTAAAAATCTACGTAAAAAAGGAAAAATATCTGAGGCTGATGTCCAGGAAGCAACCAAAGAGATTCGTTTGGCCTTGCTTGAAGCCGACGTTGCTTTGCCTGTTGTAAAGGACTTTATCAAGAAGGTTCGTGAACGTGCAGTCGGACACGAGGTCATTGATACCCTCAATCCTGCCCAACAGATTATCAAAATCGTGGATGAGGAACTGACAGCTGTTTTAGGTTCTGATACGGCAGAGATTATCAAGTCACCTAAAATTCCTACGATTATCATGATGGTCGGTTTGCAAGGGGCTGGTAAAACAACATTTGCTGGTAAGCTGGCTAACAAACTTAAGAAGGAAGAAAATGCTCGTCCTTTGATGATTGCGGCAGATATTTATCGTCCAGCAGCTATTGATCAGTTGAAAACACTTGGACAACAAATTGATGTTCCTGTCTTTGCACTTGGAACAGAAGTACCAGCTGTTGAGATTGTTCGCCAAGGTTTGGAACAAGCACAGGCCAATCACAATGACTATGTCTTGATTGATACGGCAGGGCGTTTGCAGATTGATGAGCTTTTGATGAATGAGCTTCGAGATGTTAAAGCACTGGCTCAGCCAAATGAAATCTTACTCGTCATTGATGCCATGATCGGTCAGGAAGCAGCTAATGTTGCCCGTGAATTCAATGCTCAGTTGGAAGTGACTGGGGTTATCCTTACCAAGATTGATGGGGATACTCGTGGTGGTGCGGCCTTGTCTGTTCGCCACATCACTGGAAAACCTATCAAGTTCACTGGTACGGGTGAAAAGATAACAGATATCGAAACCTTCCACCCAGATCGTATGTCAAGCCGTATCCTTGGTATGGGGGATATGCTGACCTTGATCGAGAAAGCCTCTCAAGAATACGATGAGCAAAAAGCTCTTGAAATGGCTGAGAAGATGCGCGAAAACACCTTTGATTTCAATGATTTCATTGATCAATTGGATCAGGTGCAAAATATGGGACCAATGGAAGACTTGCTCAAGATGATTCCAGGTATGGCCAACAATCCAGCACTTCAAAACATGAAGGTGGACGAGCGTCAAATTGCGCGAAAACGCGCCATTGTATCTTCCATGACACCTGAGGAGCGTGAAAATCCCGATTTGTTAAATCCAAGTCGTCGCCGTCGTATAGCTGCTGGTTCTGGAAATACCTTTGTCGAAGTCAATAAATTTATCAAGGACTTTAATCAAGCCAAACAGCTCATGCAAGGTGTCATGTCTGGGGATATGAACAAGATGATGAAGCAAATGGGAATCAATCCAAATAACCTTCCAAAAAATATGCCAAATATGGGAGGGATGGATATGTCTGCCCTTGAAGGCATGATGGGACAAGGTGGAATGCCGGATATGTCAGGTCTCGGAGGAGCAGGAATGCCAGATATGAGCCAGATGTTTGGTGGCGGACTCAAAGGTAAAATCGGTGAATTTGCTATGAAACAGTCTATGAAACGCATGGCCAACAAAATGAAAAAAGCGAAGAAAAAACGCAAATAAAAAAAGGAAAGCAGAAGTGCTTACCTAAAAAAGAACTCTGAATCCAATTCAGAGTTCTTTTGTGTTTGATTGGTTTATTCCCACTCAACGGTTGCTGGTGGTTTACTTGTAATATCGTAGACGATTCGGTTAACGTGGTCAACTTCATTTACGATACGAACTGAGATTTTCTGGAGAACTTCCCAAGGAATCTTAGCGAAGTCAGCTGTCATACCATCGATAGAAGTGATAGCACGGATTGCAATGGTATAGTCATAAGTACGACCATCACCCATAACACCGACTGAACGAACGCCTGTGTTGACAGTGAAGTATTGCCAGATATCGCGGTCAAGACCAGCTTTAGCAATTTCTTCACGAAGGATAGCATCAGACTCACGAACAGTTTCTAGTTTTTCTTCAGTGATTTCACCCATGACACGGATAGCGAGTCCTGGTCCTGGGAATGGTTGACGCCATACGATGTGGTCTGGCATACCAAGCTCTGTACCGAGGGCACGAACTTCGTCTTTATAAAGAGTGTTCAATGGTTCAATCAATTCAAACTGCATGTCTTCTGGAAGACCACCCACGTTGTGGTGTGATTTGATGGTTTGAGCAGTATCAGTACCAGACTCAATCACGTCAGTATAAAGAGTTCCTTGAGCAAGGAATTTCACATCTTTGAGCTTGCTTGCCTCGTCATCAAAGACATAAACAAACTCATTACCGATAATCTTCCGTTTTTGTTCAGGGTCAGAAACGCCAGCAAGTTTATCAAGGAAGCGTTTTGCAGCGTCTGCTTTGACGATATTCAACCCAAACTTACCACCAAGCATGTCCATAACTTGGTCAGCCTCTCCCTTGCGGAGAAGACCGTGGTCTACAAAGATACAGATTAATTGATCACCGATGGCTTTTTGGAGTAGAACGCCAACGACAGAAGAGTCAACACCACCAGATAGACCGAGAAGGACACGTTTGTCTCCAACAGTTTCACGGATTTTTTGAATCTGCATCTCGATAAAGTTATCCATTGACCAGTCGCCTTTAGCCTTACAGATATTAAGGGCAAAGTTGCGAAGGATATCATTTCCATAGACAGAATGGCGAACCTCTGGATGGAATTGGATACCGTAGATATGTTTGTCTGGATTTTCAATAGCTGCATAAGGACAGTCAGCAGAAGTTCCAGTACGAACAAAATCAGCAGGAATTTCAGTAACCGCATCACCATGGCTCATCAAAACAATCTGTTCTTCAGGAGTCCCTTCAAAGAGGGCAGAAGGAGTGTGAGTAA
Source organism: Streptococcus oralis (assembly GCF_024399415.1). NCBI lineage: Bacteria > Bacillati > Bacillota > Bacilli > Lactobacillales > Streptococcaceae > Streptococcus > Streptococcus oralis. The sequence goes on along the minus strand of NZ_CP029257.1, from coordinate 1,139,993 downwards.
GTGGGGATTGACCATACTCGCGGTTTCCAGCATCACCTGCTGGGACAACCTTACCTCCAAGTTTGTGGGTAAGAAGTTGCATACCATAGCAGATTCCCAAAATTGGAATACCAAGTTCAAAAATTTCTGGGTCAATATCAAATGAACCTTCTTCGTAAACAGAGTTTGGTCCACCTGAGAGAATGATCCCTACAGGGTTAATCGCACGAACCTCTGCTGCTGAAATCTTGTGGCTTTTTAGCTCTGAAAAAACACCAATTTCACGGATACGGCGTGAAATTAGCTGGTTGTATTGGCTACCATAGTCTAGTACGATGATTTTTTCGACATCTTGCAAATCAGTTGAAATCTTGCTCATCTTTTTCCTTTCTCAAAAGAAATATCTTTTTCAATATTCTATCACAAATAGGGGCGAATTACCAACTAAACAAGGCAAAGTTTGATTTTTCTTAGCAAATACGGTACAATGGAGAAAATAAAGAAAAGAAGTGAGAATCATGTTACCAGCTTATATGAAAATCCACGATCAGATAAAAAAAGATATCGACGAGCATCGTTGGATGATAGGAGAAAGACTGCCAAGTGAACGGGATCTTGCAGACCAGTTTCAAGTCAGTCGGATGACTTTGCGACAAGCCATCTCTCTCTTGGTTGAGGAAGGAGTTTTGGAGCGTCGTGTAGGAAGTGGCACTTTTGTCTCTAGCACTCGTGTCCAAGAAAAAATGCGGGGCACCACTAGTTTTACGGAGATTGTCAAATCCCAAGGGAAAGTTCCCTCTAGTCAGCTCATTTCCTATAGAAGAACTATTCCCAACGAGCAGGAAGTGGCAAAGCTAGGTATTTCACCAACTGAGAATATCATCCGTATGGAGCGGGTTCGGTATGCCGATCAAGTTCCTCTGGTCTATGAAGTTGCTTCTATTCCCGAAAAGTTTATTAAGAATTTTAAAAAAGAAGAAGTAACCAGTCATTTCTTTCAGACCTTGCAGCAATATGGCTACCGGATTGGCAAATCCCAACAGACCATTTATGCGAGATTGGCTAAGGAAAAGATTGCTCACTATCTAGAAGTCGAAAAGGGGCATGCCATTTTAGCCTTGACTCAGGTCTCTTATCTTGAAGATGGGACGGCTTTCGAGTATGTTAAGAGTCAATACGTGGGCGAACGCTTTGAATTTTATCTTGAAAATAACTAGTCTAGAAAGGCTAGTTTTTGTTTTAGAAAAGATTAGAATTGTCAAAACAATCTGGCTAGGCTTGATTTTATCCATTATTTACTATAAAATGAGAAGGAAAAACGTCAAACTTTTATATTGCAAATAGGAGAAAAAATGACAAAAACATTAAAACGCCCTGAGGTTTTATCACCTGCAGGAACTTTAGAGAAGCTGAAAGTAGCTGTTCAATATGGTGCGGATGCAGTCTTCATTGGTGGACAGGCCTATGGTCTTCGTAGCCGTGCTGGAAACTTTACCTTTGAACAGATGGAAGAAGGAGTCCAGTTTGCTGCTAAGTACGGTGCCAAGGTCTATGTGGCTGCTAACATGGTTATGCACGAAGGAAACGAAGCTGGTGCTGGAGAATGGTTCCGTAAGTTGCGTGACATCGGGATTGCCGCAGTTATCGTGTCAGATCCAGCCTTGATTATGATTGCAGCAACTGAAGCACCAGGTCTTGAAATCCACCTTTCAACCCAAGCCAGTGCGACGAACTATGAAACTTTAGAGTTCTGGAAAGAACTTGGTCTAACTCGCGTGGTTTTGGCCCGTGAAGTTTCAATGGAAGAATTGGCAGAGATTCGCAAACGTACTGATGTTGAGATTGAGGCCTTTGTGCATGGAGCCATGTGTATTTCCTACTCAGGTCGCTGTACACTATCAAACCACATGAGTATGCGTGATGCCAACCGTGGGGGCTGTTCTCAGTCTTGCCGTTGGAAATACGATCTTTACGACATGCCCTTTGGTCAAGAACGTAAGAGTCTTAAAGGTGAAATCCCAGAAGAATTTTCAATGTCAGCCGTCGACATGTCCATGATTGACCATATCCCAGATATGATCGAAAACGGTGTAGACAGTCTCAAGATTGAAGGTCGTATGAAGTCTATCCACTATGTTTCAACTGTGACCAACTGTTACAAGGCGGCTGTAGATGCTTATCTCGAAAGTCCTGAGAAATTTGAAGCCATCAAACAAGACTTGGTGGACGAGATGTGGAAAGTTGCTCAACGTGAATTGGCAACAGGTTTCTACTATGGTACGCCGTCTGAAAATGAACAGTTATTTGGCGCACGTCGTAAAATTCCTGAATACAAGTTTGTCGCTGAAGTGGTTGCTTATGATGATGCGACTCAAACGGCAACCATTCGTCAACGAAATGTCATCAACGAAGGCGATCAAGTTGAGTTTTATGGACCAGGTTTCCGTCATTTTGAGACTTATATAGAAGATCTTCATGATGCCAAGGGCAATAAAATCGACCGTGCTCCAAATCCAATGGAACTCTTGACAATCAAGGTCCCACAACCTGTTCAAGCAGGGGACATGGTCCGCGCTCTCAAGGAAGGTCTTATCAATCTCTATAAGGAAGATGGAACCAGCGTTACAGTTCGTGCCTAGAGAAGGAAATGTGAATGAATCAAGCACAAGGTTTGTTAGTTGATAATGAAGGTAGATGTATTCATTACCATGGTGAAAAGGATATCGTTTCCCTCCAGTGTTATGAGTGTAAAAAATACTATGCTTGTTATCAGTGCCACAATGCTATGGAAACGCATTTGTTTTCGCCCTATCCCTTGATGCTTTCTGAGGATCGACCGATCTTATGTGGGGGTTGTAAGAGGACAATGACTTTCCAAGATTACCAAAAGCAGATGGCTTGTCCTTACTGCAGTGCACCATTTAATCCAGGTTGTAAACAACACTATTCCTACTATTTTAAATAAAATGAATCGATCCAAGTTCTAAACTTGGACTTTTCAGTTTGTTTCAGAAAATAGAGTAAAATCAAGAAAAACTCGCAATCTAAAATGGAAAAACTTTCTATAGAATGGGGTAAAAACAGCAAAAATAGAAATAAATCATATGAAACGCTTTCAACGTAAGTAAAAAGTTGACAAATCAAAATTTTAGGACTAAACTAAGTAAGTAAATTTTAAATAAAAGGAGAATTCATCATGAATTTAACATTTTTCGGTCTTTGTCTTGCCTGTATGGGTGTATCTCTTGCAGAAGGTATGTTGATGAACGGTTTGTTCAAATCAGCAGCTCGCCAACCAGACATCATCCCACAATTACGTAGCTTAATGATCATGGGGATTGCCTTTATTGAAGGAACGTTCTTGGTTACCCTCGTCTTTTCATTCGTCATCAAATAGACAAATGGAACGAGAAGAAAAGGGAGGATTCTAGATGGAAGAAAGTATCAATCCAACCATCAATATTGGTCCTGTTACCTTTGATTTAACCATGTTAGCCATGACCTTGTTGATTGTGGGAGTTGTTTTTGGCTTTATCTATTGGGCAAGTCGCAATATGACTTTGAAACCCAAAGGAAAGCAAAATGTACTTGAGTATTTCTATGACTTCGTTATTGGATTTACAGAACCTAACATTGGTAAAAGCTACATGAAAGACTACTCGCTCTTTTTCCTTTGTCTATTTCTATTTATGGTACTGGCAAATAACCTCGGTTTGATGGCGAAACTTCAAACTACAGATGGGACAAACCTTTGGACATCGCCAACTGCAAATCTCCAGTTTGACTTGGCCTTGTCATTTGGAATTATCCTGATGACCCATATTGAAGGGATTCGTCGCCGTGGGATTAAAAAATATCTAAAAGCCTATATCACACCTGGCTTTATGACTCCCATGAATATCTTAGAAGAGTTTACCAACTTTTTATCACTTGCCTTGCGGGTGTTCGGAAATATCTTTGCTGGAGAAGTGATGGCTAGTTTGCTAATCACTCTATCTCATCAAGCTCTATATTGGTATCCAGTTGCTTTTGGTGCTAACTTGGCTTGGACAGCCTTTTCTGTCTTTATTTCCTGCATCCAAGCCTATGTGTTTACCATGTTGTCTTCTATGTACTTAGGAAATAAGATAAATGATGGAGAAGAGTAGAAAGGAGTAACAGATGCACGTAACAGTAGGTGAATTAATTGGTAACTTTATTTTAATCGCTGGCTCTTTTATCCTTTTGATTGTCTTAGTTAAGAAATATGCGTGGTCAAACTTGACAAGTGTCTTCGAAGAAAGGGCAAATAAAATTGCTGCTGATATTGATGGAGCTGAACAAGCTCGTCAAAAAGCAGAAACTCTTGCTCAAAAACGTGAAGATGAATTGGCTGGAAGTCGCAACGAGGCCAAAACAATCATTGAAAATGCTAAAGAGACTGCAGAAAAGAGTAAAGCAGATATTCTGGCAGATGCTAAAGTAGAAGCAGGTCGCTTAAAAGAGAAGGCGAATCAAGAAATTGCTCAGAATAAAGCAGAAGCTTTGCAAAGTGTTAAGGGCGAGGTGGCAGATTTGACGATTAGTCTTGCTGGTAAAATCATCTCAAAAAACCTTGACAGTCATGCTCATAAGGAACTCATTGATCAGTATATCGATCAGCTAGGAGAAGCCTAATGGACAAGAAAACAGCAAAGGTCATTGAAAAGTACAGCATGCCTTTTGTCCAATTAGTGATTGAAAAAGGAGAAGAGGACCGGATTTTTTCAGACTTGGATCAAATCAAGCAAGTCGCAGAAGAAACGGGCTTACCTTCTTTTTTAGCTCAGGTGGCAGTTGATGAGTCTGATAAGGAAAAAACAGTTGGTTTTTTTCAAGACTCTGTCTCACCTTTAATGCAAAATTTTATTCAGGTTCTGATTTACAATCACAGAGCAAATCTTTTTTATGATATCATTGTTGATTGTTTGAATCGTCTTGAAAGAGAAACCAATCATTTTGTAGTCACGATTTCTTCAGCTCATCCTTTAACAGATGAACAGAAGGAACGTTTGCTTCCCTTGATAGAGAAAAAAATGTCTCTGAAAGTACGGAGTATCAAAGAACAAATTGATGAAGGACTCATTGGTGGTTTTGTCATTTTTGCTAATCACAAGACAATTGATGTGAGTATAAAACAACAACTTCGAGTTGTTAAAGAAAATTTGAAATAGAAAGTGGTGTTCTTTTGGCAATTAACGCACAAGAAATCAGCGCTTTAATTAAGCAACAAATTGAAAATTTCAAACCCAATTTTGATGTGTCTGAAACAGGTGTTGTAACCTATATCGGGGACGGAATTGCGCGTGCTCACGGTCTTGAAAATGCCATGAGTGGAGAGCTGTTGATCTTTGAAAACGGCTCTTATGGGATGGCGCAAAACTTGGAGTCAACTGATGTCGGTATTATCATCCTTGGAGACTTTACAGATATTCGTGAAGGTGATACCATTCGCCGTACAGGTAAAATCATGGAAGTACCGGTGGGGGACAGCCTAATCGGACGTGTTGTCGACCCACTTGGTCGTCCAGTTGATGGTCTTGGTGATATCCATACTGACAAGACTCGTCCAGTGGAAGCGCCAGCTCCTGGCGTTATGCAACGTAAGTCTGTATCAGAACCATTGCAAACAGGTTTGAAAGCTATTGACGCCCTTGTTCCGATTGGTCGTGGTCAACGTGAGTTGATTATCGGTGACCGTCAGACAGGGAAAACAACTATTGCGATTGATACGATCTTGAACCAAAAAGGTCAAGATATGATCTGTATCTACGTAGCAATTGGACAAAAAGAATCAACAGTCCGTACACAAGTAGAAACACTTCGTCAGTACGGTGCCTTGGACTACACAATCGTTGTGACAGCCTCTGCTTCACAACCATCTCCATTGCTCTTCCTAGCTCCTTATGCCGGAGTTGCTATGGCGGAAGAATTTATGTACCAAGGCAAGCATGTTTTGATCGTTTATGATGATCTTTCAAAACAAGCGGTCGCTTATCGTGAACTTTCTCTCTTGCTTCGTCGTCCACCAGGTCGTGAAGCCTTCCCAGGGGATGTTTTCTACCTTCACAGCCGTTTGCTTGAGCGCTCAGCTAAAGTTTCTGATGAACTTGGTGGTGGATCTATTACAGCCCTACCATTTATCGAGACACAAGCTGGAGATATCTCTGCCTATATCGCAACCAACGTGATTTCTATCACTGACGGACAAATCTTCCTTGGTGATGGTCTCTTCAATGCGGGTATTCGTCCAGCCATTGATGCGGGTTCATCTGTATCCCGTGTAGGGGGTTCGGCACAAATCAAAGCCATGAAGAAAGTTGCTGGTACACTCCGTATCGACCTTGCTTCATACCGTGAGTTGGAAGCTTTCACTAAGTTTGGTTCTGACTTGGATGCAGCAACACAGGCTAAGTTAAACCGTGGACGTCGTACTGTGGAAGTATTGAAACAACCTGTTCACAAACCACTACCTGTTGAGAAACAAGTAACCATTCTCTATGCTTTGACACATGGTTTCTTGGATACGATTCCTGTAGATGACATTGTTCGTTTTGAGGAAGAGTTCCATACTTTCTTTGATGCTCATTATCCAGAGATTTTGGAAACCATTCGTGAAACAAAAGACTTGCCAGAAGAAGCAGTCTTGGATGCTGCGATTACAGAGTTTCTCAATCAATCCAGCTTCCAATAAGAATAGAGGTGTCAGATGGCAGTATCTCTAAATGATATTAAAACAAAAATCGCCTCAACCAAAAATACGAGTCAAATCACTAATGCTATGCAAATGGTATCGGCTGCCAAGTTAGGTCGCTCTGAAGAAGCAGCGCGCAACTTCCAAGTATACGCTCAGAAGGTTCGTAAGCTTTTGACGGATATTCTGCATGGTAACGGATCTGGTGGTTCAACCAATCCGATGCTCATCAGTCGCCCAGTTAAGAAAACAGGCTATATCGTTATTACTTCAGACCGTGGCTTGGTTGGAGGTTATAATGCTTCCATCCTTAAAGCCGTTATGGAGTTGAAAGAAGAATACCATCCAGATGGTAAAGATTTTGAGATAATCTGTATCGGTGGTATGGGAGCTGATTTCTTTAAGGCTCGTGGTATTCAGCCAATCTATGAACTACGTGGCTTGGCAGATCAACCTAGTTTTGATGAAGTTCGTAAAATTATTTCAAAAACGATTGAGATGTACCAAAACGAACTTTTTGATGAATTGTACGTCTGCTACAACCATCATGTCAATACTCTCACAAGTCAAATGCGTGTGGAACAAATGCTTCCGATTGTTGACTTGGATCCAAATGAAGCGGATGAAGAGTATAGCTTGACCTTTGAGTTGGAAACGAGCCGTGATGAGATTCTAGAGCAGTTGTTGCCACAGTATGCCGAAAGTATGATTTACGGGGCTATTATCGATGCCAAGACAGCTGAGAATGCTGCAGGTATGACCGCCATGCAAACGGCGACTGATAATGCCAAGAAGGTCATCAATGATTTGACAATCCAGTATAACCGTGCTAGACAGGCGGCGATTACACAAGAAATTACAGAAATCGTAGCGGGGGCTAGTGCCTTAGAATAAGGCTTTGCCTCCCTCGTATCAAAATGAACTTATACTCAATGAAAATCAAAGAGCAAACTAGGAAGCTAGCCGCAGGCTGTACTTGAGTACGGTAAGGTGATGCTGACGTGGTTTGAATTTGATTTTCGAAGAGTATTAGGACCTAGTTGAACTAGGAACCGACAGTATCTTATATAGAATAGGAGAAGGAGATGAGTTCAGGTAAAATTGCTCAGGTTATCGGACCCGTTGTAGACGTCTTGTTTACAGCAGGGGAAACACTTCCTGAGATTAACAATGCACTTGTCGTCTACAAAAATGACGAAAGAAAAACAAAAATCGTCCTTGAAGTAGCCTTGGAGTTGGGTGATGGTATGGTCCGTACAATCGCCATGGAATCAACAGATGGTTTGACTCGTGGAATGGAAGTTTTGGACACAGGCCGTCCAATCTCCGTTCCAGTAGGTAAAGAAACTTTGGGACGTGTCTTCAACGTTTTGGGAGATACCATTGACTTGGATGCTCCTTTCGCTGAGGACGCTGAGCGTCAGCCAATTCATAAGAAAGCTCCAACTTTTGATGAATTGTCTACCTCATCTGAAATTTTGGAAACAGGGATTAAGGTTATCGACCTTCTTGCCCCTTACCTTAAAGGTGGGAAAGTTGGACTCTTCGGTGGTGCCGGAGTTGGTAAAACTGTCTTGATCCAAGAATTGATTCACAACATTGCCCAAGAACATGGTGGTATTTCAGTATTTACTGGTGTTGGGGAACGTACTCGTGAGGGGAACGACCTTTACTGGGAAATGAAAGAATCAGGCGTTATCGAGAAAACAGCCATGGTATTTGGTCAGATGAATGAGCCACCAGGAGCCCGTATGCGTGTTGCCCTTACTGGTTTGACAATCGCCGAATATTTCCGTGATGTAGAAGGCCAAGATGTGCTTCTCTTTATCGATAATATCTTCCGTTTCACTCAAGCTGGTTCAGAAGTATCTGCCCTTTTGGGTCGTATGCCTTCAGCCGTTGGTTACCAACCAACACTTGCTACTGAAATGGGTCAATTGCAAGAGCGTATCACATCAACTAAGAAGGGTTCTGTAACCTCTATCCAGGCTATCTATGTGCCAGCGGATGACTATACTGACCCTGCGCCAGCAACAGCTTTCGCTCACTTGGATTCAACTACAAACTTGGAACGTAAGTTGGTACAGTTGGGTATTTACCCAGCCGTTGACCCTCTAGCTTCAAGCTCTCGTGCCTTGGCACCTGAGATTGTTGGTGAGGAGCACTATGCAGTTGCTGCTGAGGTTAAACGTGTCCTTCAACGTTACCATGAATTGCAAGATATCATTGCTATCCTTGGTATGGATGAACTTTCTGATGAAGAAAAGACCTTGGTTGCACGTGCCCGTCGTATCCAGTTCTTCTTGTCTCAAAACTTTAACGTTGCAGAACAATTTACTGGTCAACCTGGTTCTTATGTGCCAGTAGCGGAAACAGTTCGTGGCTTTAAGGAAATCCTTGAAGGAAAACATGACCAGCTACCAGAAGATGCCTTCCGTGGTGTCGGTTCAATCGAAGACGTCATTGCTAAGGCAGAAAAAATGGGATTTTAAGAGGTGATCTATGGCTCATTTAACTGTCCAGATCGTGACACCAGATGGCCTCGTCTATGATCACCATGCCAGCTTTGTATCGGTACGAACTCTGGATGGTGAGATGGGGATCTTGCCACGACATGAAAATATGATTGCTGTTTTAGCGGTTGATGAAGTGAAGGTAAAACGTATCGATGATGATACTCATGTGAACTGGATAGCAGTGAACGGAGGAATTATCGAGATTGCTAATGATATCATTACTATTGTAGCAGACTCAGCAGAGCGTGCTCGTGATATTGACATCAGTCGTGCAGAACGTGCGAAACTTCGAGCTGAACGAGAAATCGAAGAAGCCCATGACAAGCACTTGATTGACCAAGAACGTCGTGCAAAAATCGCATTGCAACGTGCTATCAACCGTATCAATGTCGGAAATAGACTATAAAAAAATGAACTTGAATTTCAAGTTCATTTTTTTTAATGTGGGAAGTTGATGCAGACTCCTTCAGGGACATGGAAGTCGTTAGAAAGCTCTGCAAGACGACCACTTTTAGGATTGCGCTTAAAAACGGTTGCGTTATCAGAATCTTGATGAACAGCAATGAGAAACTCTTGATCAGGAGTTAGGTCGAAATCACGTGGATTTTTACCATGGCTTGGTACAATCTCTAATAATTCCAAGCTACCATCAGCGAGGATTGTATAGACTGCAATGGAATCATGACCTCGGTTGGATGCATAGAGGTATTTGCCATCTTTTGAAAGACGAATGGCAGCAGTAGCATTAAAGCCTTCGTATCCATCTGGTAAGGTTGAAATAACTTGCATGCGTTCAAATTCACCAACTCCATCATAAATCAAGACCTCTATCGTGCTATTAAGTTCGCAGATGAGATAGGCAATCTTATAGTGGTGGTGGAAAACGATGTGGCGTGCACCTGCTCCAGCTTGGCTGTGATAAGTGTAGAGTTTATTTAGTTTTCCTTCTGGACTAACATCATAGGTTGTTACCTCATCTGTTCCTAGATCACAGGTGACGAGGTACTGGTCAGGTGTTAGATCTGTAAAGTGTACATGTGGGGAAGTTTGGTTTTCATGAGGACCTTGTCCACTATGCTGATCTAGATCTGTTTGGATGAGGCTACCATCCGTTTGACGTTTATAAACGAGAACTTGACCTTTATGATAGTTGGCCCCATAAACGAGACCACGCTTTTCATCCACTGCCACATAACAATGGGGAGCGCCTTCTTCAACCACATGATTTAGCAAAGCCCCATCTGTCTTGTAAGCAGCGATTCCACCTAAGCCATCCTGGCTCCCTACGGTGTATAAGTGTTGCTGTTGGTCAAAGGCAAGGTAGGTTGGACTTGGTTCAGCAGCAAAGAGTTCAAGATTTTCAAGCTGGCCTGTTTCTGTATCAAAATCTGCCTTGTAAATCCCTTTAGATAAGCGACGAGTGTAAGTTCCAAAATAAACAGTTTCTTTCATGTCCATACCTCTTAATAATGATAAGTTCATTATACCACAAAATGGCAGTCATGAAGCATCAGATTCATCCATGTAAGCACTTTAAAAAAGAGTTATTTTAGTCTAAAAATGGTATAATGAGAGAATGACAGAAAGGATGTATTTATGGAACATAAAGAGAAACATTTTAGCCTATCTTGGTTTTTTAAGTGGTTTTTAGATAATAAAGCCATCACTGTATTTTTAGTAACCTTGTTACTGGGGCTAAATATTTTTATTCTAAGTAAGATTAGTTTTATCTTTTTACCAGTTTTGGATTTTCTTGGGGTTGTCATGTTGCCAGTTATTTTATCTGGTTTACTTTATTACCTCCTCAATCCGATTGTGGACTGGATGGAGAAGCACAAGATCAATCGTGTCCTTGCCATTAGTATTATTTTTGTTGTTATTGGACTCTTTATCATTTGGGGGCTTGCGGTTGCTATTCCAAATCTGCAACGTCAAGTCTTAAATTTTGCGAAGAATGTGCCGACATACCTGGAAGATGCTGATAAGGTGATCAATGACCTTGTAACCAAACGTTTGCCAGATGATTTTAGACCACAGTTGGAGCAGGTTCTTGCCAATGTTTCTAGTGAGGCGACCATGTGGGCCAGCAAAATCTCTTCTCAAGCTGTTAACTGGGTTAGCGCCTTTATCAGTAGCGTTTCCCAGGTCATTGTAGCGGTTATTATCGTACCCTTCATGCTCTTTTATCTTTTGAGAGATGGGAAAGGCTTGAGGGATTACCTGACTAAATTCATCCCAAACAAGTTAAAAGAACCTGTCGGACAAGTTTTGTCAGATGTTAATAAACAGTTATCAAACTACGTTAGAGGACAGGTTACAGTTGCTATTATCGTGGCAATTATGTTTATTATCTTCTTTAAGATTATTGGTCTCAGATATGCTGTGACTCTTGGTATCACGGCTGGTATCCTCAATCTAGTACCTTACCTGGGTAGTTTTCTAGCGATGTTGCCTGCTCTGGTTTTGGGCTTGATAGCGGGGCCTGTCATGCTTTTGAAAGTGATTATTGTCTTTATTGTTGAACAAACGATTGAAGGTCGCTTCGTTTCTCCGCTTATTTTAGGTAGTCAGCTAAACATCCATCCAATCAATGTCCTCTTTGTTCTCCTAACTTCAGGGTCTATGTTTGGTATTTGGGGAGTCTTGCTGGGAATCCCAGTCTATGCCTCTGCCAAGGTCGTTATCTCAGCTATCTTTAACTGGTATAAAAAAGTCAGCGGTTTGTATGAAGAAGAAGGGGAGGAAATCAAGAGTGAACAATAGTCAACGCATGCTCCAGGCTTTGGATGAACAGGATTTAACCAAAGCAGAACATTATTTTCACAAAGCCCTCGAAACAGATTCAAGTGAGATTCTCTATGAACTAGCAAGCTATCTAGAGGGAATTGGCTTTTATCCTCAAGCAAAAGAAATTTACCAAGATATCGTTACAGATTTCCCAGAAGTGAATCTGAATTTAGCAAGCATTACTAGTGAGGATGGCAATGTTGAGGAAGCCTTTGCTTACCTTGAGGAAATCACACCCGAAAGTGACTGGTACGTATCGGCTTTGGCCTTGAAGGCTGACCTCTATCAGTTGGAAGGATTGACAGATGTAGCGCGTGAAAAGTTACTGGAAGCCTTAAACTACTCAGATGATACCTTATTAGTTTTTGGTTTGGCTGAGTTGGATAGCGAGTTAGGGAATTATCAGGAAGCCATTCAGAGCTATGCTCAATTAGATAATCGCTCTATCTATGAGCAAACGGGTGTCTCAACTTATCAACGAATTGGTTACGCTTATGCCCAGTTAGGCAAGTTTGAAGCTGCAACTGAATTCTTAGAAAAAGCTTTAGAACTAGAATACGATGACCAAACTGCCTTTGAACTGGCTAGCCTTTACTTTGACCAAGAAGAGTATCAAAAATCTGTTCTTTACTTCAAGCAGATTGATACCATTTCACCTGACTTTGAAGGATATGAATATGGTTATAGTCAAGCTTTGCATAAGGAACATCAGGTGGAAGAGGCCCTTCGTATCGCTAAACAAGGTTTGGAGAAAAATCCATTTGAAACTCGTCTCTTATTAGCTGCTTCACAGTTTTCGTATGAATTGCATGATCCTAATAGTGCAGAGCAGTTTCTCCTTACTGCTAAAGAAGATGCAGAGGATACAGAAGAAATTTTCCTTCGCCTTGCAACTATTTATATGGAACAAGAACGGTACGAAGATATTATCGCTCTCCAAAGTCAAGAACCTGAAAATCTCCTGACCAAGTGGATGATTGCCCGTTCTTACCAGGAAATCGAGGATTTAGATAAGGCCTATGAGCTCTATCAGGAACTATCGTCTGACCTTAAGGATAATCCTGAGTTTCTGGAGCAGTATACTTATCTTTTGCGTGAATTGGGGTATTTTGAAGAAGCCAAAGTGCAAGCTGAAGCTTATTTAAAACTCATTCCAGATGATGTTCAGATGCAAGAACTCTTAGAAACACTTTAAGGATTTCTAATTTTTGTAAAATCTCGTTAACAGAAACGAATGACTTTAAATGAATGATTTGAAAGACCTCAGAGGTCTTTTCTTTTTTACTAATATAATATAAATGTTAAAATTTCTTATAGCCAATTTAGATGTAGTTTTGAACGATGAAAGCCTGCTACACCCTATAAAATAAGAGTTTAAAGGTATGATTTGAACATCGAACTACTATGAAATACTTGACAAATTTATATAAGAATATATAATAATAAATAGGGGAATCTATCCCCAAAAATAAAGGAGGCAAATGTTGTGAAAAAGATTAATAAAAAACTTTCTCATGCATTCATGGCGCTATTGTTAGTAGCTTCAGTATTTATCCCAGTACTAAGAACTAGCAATGTGGTTAAAGCTGCTGAACTACCATCTAGTAGCTATACGCTAACGACAGTACCGACAATTAACAATAATAAGTTAGTTGACGGTGCAGAGTATGGTGAAGGGAAATTTTACCTTCAAACCACTTACAAATTCGACAACTCAACAACGTTGAAGAATGGTGACTTTATGGTTTATAAAGTGCCAAATGAATTCAAAATTGAATCAGATTCAACTACTGAAATCTTTGGTAACGATGGAGTCACTAAAGTTGCTGAGTTAACGACAAATAAGTCTGCAAATACAGCGACTGTGACGGTAAGTAACGAAGATTATTTTGCTAACTTACCTGAAGAGAAACAAATTTCGGCCTTATTTACTGTTGTATGGGCTGATAATGTTGAACTCAATAAATCGTATCCAATCAACATTCCTGGAGCAGGAGTATACAATTTGACTCGTATTGTTCCAGATGAGGATTCAACAGGATTTACTAAATGGGGAGTTCAAGATACAAACGATCCAAATTATATTAATTGGTATATTCGCGTAAACAAATATGCTAATCCTTATGAAGGTGTTTCGATTCAAGATACAATCCCTGAAGGGCAAGTATTAGCTAGTGAGATTACAGGTTACTACTTTACTGAATGGGGTAAGGATGAGCATCATCCTCTTTTGAATCCAAGTCACATTGTTGTTCAAGATTCAAATCGCTTCACTATTACTCCAAATGGTAATGGTGATCTAACCAACCAAGGTTTGTATGTAGTTTATAAGACTCGTATCACCGCACCAGTTGATAATACAACAAAGAAAGCTTTCAATAACGTTAAAATTACGACTTCGACTGAAAACTTTGATGTAGAAGGTTTTGCACCATTAACCACAACTGAAGGTATTAGTTCTGGTTCACGTTCTACAGAAGTTTCATTTGAGGTTTCTAAGCAGTTAAAAGGAAAAGACTTAGCTGCTGAAGAATTTAGCTTCCAACTACTTGATCCAAACGGATCAGTTGTTGAAACTGTTAAGAATGATAAAGATGGTAAAGTGAAATTTAAAGCCGTTAAATTCTCTACAGTGGGTACTTATCAGTATCAGATCAAAGAAGTTAATGATCAAAAACCAGGTTTTGCTTACGATGATAAGACTATTAACGCAGAAGTTACTGTAACAGATGTTTATGGTGAGAAGTTTGCAAGTGTTAAATATGACAATAAAGTTTTTGTAAATTCGTATTCTGTTAAATCTGCAACAACTTCAATTACTGCTAAAAAAGTCCTAAATGGTAAACCTCTTGAGGCAGATAAATATGAATTTGAATTGAAAGAAGGCGACAAACTTGTAGCAACAGCTAAGAATGCTGCAGACGGAACAGTTGCTTTCCCAGCGATTGAATACACTGCTACAGGAACTCACACATACACGATCACTGAAAAAGATGGTGGTGAAGCTGGTGTAACTTATGATAAAAATGCTTATACAGTAACAGTAAAAGTTGCAGACAATGGTCAGGGTCAACTTGTAGCAACAGTTACAGGTAATAATCCAACCATCACAAATACTTATGCTACTGAGACTCCAGGTTCTTCTGATAACAAACCTAAACAACCAGAAGAAAATAAAGAACTACCAAATACTGGTACATCTGAAATGACTATCTTGCTTACTGTTGTAGGAGTAGTACTTGCATTTGGTTCCATTCTCTTATTCCGTTTCAAAAAAGTTAAATAATCTAGTTGAAAAATTTTGATGCCCTTGCTATGGCATCATCAAAGAGCCACTTGTATGGATAGTAGAAATGATACTATTCTTATAAAGTGGTTCTTTTTTTATATCTCTAGAGGTATGAAGTGAATGAGAGAAAACAGCGTTCTGTATCAATGAAATTTTTATAGATATTTGATAAAAAAATTGGATCATTGTTCTCTCAGATTTAGAAGTTAAACTTATATTCGAGTCTAGAATCCTTATAATTCTTCGAATTCTGTAAGATGATATTTCGCTCTTATTTCTTAGATAAAGGTGTATAGTTCAAGAATTATAGAATTTTTTTACAAAAACCCTTGCTAAATTGTTTATTTATGCTATAATAGGAACAATAATTTTTAGGAGGTGCAGTATGTCTTATATGTTTGAGATATTACCAAGTTTATTGAACGGTGCAAGTATGACACTTCAAGTCTTTGCTCTGGTCTTGATCTTTTCAATTCCTTTAGGTATTGTCGTTGCTTTTGCTTTACAAGTCCGCTGGAAACCCCTCCATTATCTGATTGACCTTTATATTTGGGTGATGCGAGGGACTCCCTTGCTCTTGCAATTAATCTTTATTTACTATGTTCTTCCTAGCATTGGGATACGTTTAGATCGTTTGCCTGCTGCTGTGATCGCTTTTGTATTGAACTATGCAGCCTACTTTGCTGAAATATTTCGTGGTGGGATTGAAACCATTCCTAAAGGTCAATATGAGGCTGCTAAGGTCTTGAAGTTTAGTCCTTTTGACACAGTGCGATATATCATTCTTCCTCAGGTTACAAAGATTGTCTTACCGAGCGTCTTTAATGAAATCATGAGTTTGGTCAAGGATACTTCATTGGTTTATGCCCTTGGGATTTCAGATTTGATTTTGGCAAGTCGGACAGCAGCCAATCGAGATGCTAGTCTTGTTCCTATGTTTTTAGCTGGAGCGATTTATTTGATTATGATTGGTCTTGTAACCATTGTAGCGAAAAAACTTGAGAAGAAGTACAGTTATTACAGATAGGAGGATTGCTATGTTAGAATTACGAAACATTAACAAGGCCTTTGGTGGCAAACAAATCTTAACCAATTTCAGCCTATCAATTCCTGAAAAGCAAATCCTTGCAATCGTAGGTCCATCAGGAGGCGGAAAGACAACCCTATTACGTATGCTAGCTGGACTGGAAACCATCGATTCAGGGGAAATTTACTATAACGGTGAATCGCTAGCTATAGACGAACTAGAAAAGCGCAATCTTCTGGGATTTGTTTTCCAAGATTTTCAACTCTTTCCGCATTTGTCAGTTCTAGATAACTTAACTCTGTCGCCCATAAAAACAATAAGCATGGAGAAGGAAGTTGCTGAGAAGAAGGCGCGTGGTTTGTTAGAACAACTTGGGTTAGCTGGGCATGCAGATGCCTTTCCATTCTCACTTTCAGGTGGGCAAAAACAACGGGTGGCCTTAGCACGCGCTATGATGATAAACCCAGAAATTATTGGATATGATGAGCCTACATCAGCCTTAGATCCAGAATTGCGATTAGAAGTAGAAAAACTTATCCTTCAAAATAAAGAGCGTGGGATAACTCAGATTGTTGTGACCCACGATCTTCAGTTTGCGGAAAACATTGCTGATCAGATCCTTAAGGTTGATCCAAAGTGGGAGTAGGAGGTGCCTATGAAGAGAAAGAAAATTGCCCTTGTACTTGCTCTGTTCTTTAGCTTCTTCCTGACGGCTTGTACTCAGAAGGCAAGTGATCCAAATCAGGATAATTGGGCCAAATATCAAAAGCAGGGAAGCATTACCATTGGCTTTGACAATACCTTTGTTCCCATGGGATTTGAGGAAAAGAATGGCCAGTATGCAGGTTTTGATATTGACTTAGCTCAAGCTGTTTCTGAAAAGCTAGGAATTCAGATTAAATTTCAACCCATCGACTGGGATATGAAAGAAACCGAACTACAAAACGGTACTATTGATGCTATCTGGAATGGCTATACAGCTACAGATGAACGGAAAGAGAAGGTTGCTTTTACCATACCTTATATGGAAAATCAGCAAGTTTTAGTTTCTAAGAAATCTCAGAACATCCACTCAATTCAGGATATGACTGATAAAGTTCTAGGGGCCCAGGCAGGATCTTCTGGCTATTTGAATTTTGAACGACAACCAGAACTACTCAAGAATCGAGTGAAAGACCAGAAAGCCAATCAATACCAAAGTTTCAATGAAGCCTTGATTGATTTAAAAAATGATCGGATTGATGCCCTGTTGATTGACCGAGTATATGCCAATTACTACCTCCAGTCTGAAGGGATTTTAAATGACTACAATGTCTTTTCAGCTGGCTTTGAAAGTGAAGCTTTTGCAGTGGGTGTGAGACCTGCTGATAAAACTTTGCTAGCTGCATTGAACCAAGCCTTTATCTCACTATACCAAGAAGGAAAATTCCAGGAAATCAGCCAGAGATGGTTTGGGGAAGATGTAGCCACCAGTCAAGTTAAAAATCAAGAATAAGAAAAGAGATTGAGTTTTTCCTCAGTCTCTTTTTGTATCGAAAAATCCTCTGGCAAGTACCAGAGGATAAGAGTTTATTTCATTGTTGGGAAGAGCAATACATCACGGATAGTAGTTGTATCAGTGAGGAGCATGCAGAGACGGTCGATACCGATACCCAACCCACCTGTTGGTGGCATACCGTATTCAAGAGCTTCAATGTAGTCGTAATCGATACCTGTTGCTTCATCGTCACCAAGTTCTTTAGCTTTGGCTTGGGCTTCAAAGCGACTAAGTTGGTCGATTGGGTCGTTTAACTCAGTAAAGGCATTACCGTATTCCTTAGTCATGATAAAGAGCTCGAAACGGTCAGTAAAGCGTTCGTCTTCAGGATTTTTCTTAGCGAGTGGAGACACAGCTACTGGATGTCCGTAGACAAAAGTTGGTTGGATTAAGGTTTCTTCAACAAATTCTTCAAAGAAGGCATTGATGATGTGACCAACTTCAGTGTAGTGTTTCTCAACTGGAACTTTCTTCTCAGCAGCGATAGCTTTAGCTTCCTCGAAAGTCATGTCTTGCCAGAAATCTACACCAGTAATTTCTTTGATAGCATCCACCATGTGAACACGTTTAAATGGTTCGTTGATCTTAATTTCAGTACCCTGGTAGTTAACTGGACCATCACCCTTAACTGCCTTAGCAGCGTGTTGGATAATACCTTCCGTCAAGTCCATGATATCTTGGAAATCTGCATAAGCTTGGTAAACCTCGATTGAAGTGAATTCAGGGTTATGAGTAGCATCCATACCTTCGTTACGGAAGATACGACCAATTTCATAGACACGTTCCATACCACCAACGATAAGACGTTTTAAGTGAAGCTCAGTCGCGATACGAAGCACCATGTCAATGTTTTGGGCATTGTGGTGAGTGATAAATGGACGAGCAGCAGCACCACCAGCTTCATTATGAAGAACAGGTGTTTCTACTTCAAGGAAACCTTTTTGATCAAGAAAACGACGGATTTCAGAGATGATTTTTGAACGAGTGACAAAGCGCTCAAAGCTTTCACGGTTCGAAATCAAGTCAAGGTAACGTTTACGGTAAATTGTTTCAACGTCTGTCAAACCGTGGAATTTCTCTGGAAGCGGGCGAAGTGCTTTAGACAAGTGAGTGATGTGAGTTGCCTTGATAGAAAGTTCTCCCATATCTGTACGCATCACTTCACCTTCGACACCAAGGAAGTCACCCAGGTCTGCTTTTTTGAAGATTTCGTAGTTTTCTTCACCGACTTCGTCTTTACGAACGTAGATCTGGATTTGACCTTCTCGGTCTTGAAGATGGGCAAAGCCAACTTTCCCTTTTCCACGTTTGGTTACTAAGCGTCCAGCGATAGTAGCAGTTTCATTTAATTCATGTAATTGTTCTTTATCAAGTTCTGCAAATTTGTCTTTTAGCTCTTGTGAGTTAGCAGTACGTTCAAAACGTTTTCCGAAGGGATCGATTCCTTGTTCACGGAGCGCAGCCATTTTTTCACGGCGAACGATCTGCTGGTCATTTAGTTCTTCCATATGTTCTGTAGACATGGGTTCCTCCTAATTTTACTCAAAATTTGATACGATGAGTCATTTTTTGCGATACTACCATTTTATCATAAATAGCAGAGAAATTCACGGATATTCTTTGAAAACTAAAAAGAACTTGACTATTAAGATCAAGTTCCATTATTTTTCTTGATAGGAAGTGTCATTCCATCTTTCCAGAGTGAAGGTTTCAAAATCCTCAGTGTCCAAAATTGTCAGACTAGCATTGGCCAAGCCTCCATCTTTGCGAAGGTGAGCCTCTTTATAGCCTAAGAGAGTGCGTAGGCTAGCAGTGAGATTTGCCCCATGCCCGACAATCAAAATTCTTTCAGCCGAACTTTCTTTCAGAGATTTGATAAACTGAATGGTTCGCTGAGTCGTAGAGTAGAGAGATTCGGCTTCAAACATCCTCGTATCAAACTGAGCTAGATTAGAGCGAAAGGCCTTGATTTGTTGCGGGTAGATGGCATTGAGCGTAGCGATTTTTAATCCCTCTAGTTTGCCAAGTTGCCATTCACGTAGGTCAGGAATGCTCTTTAAAGGACAAGGGGCCTGGAGTTGACTTTGGATAATTTCAGCAGATTTAACGGCTCTGGGTAAATCACTAGAATAAATCGTATCAAAAGGAATTTCCTTGAGATACTGGCCAAGTTGTTTTAGGATGTCAATGGACTCTGGAAGAAGGGGAGAGTCACCGCTAGCACCTTGAAAACGTCCTTCAAGATTCCAGAGGGTGCGACCATGGCGGACAAAATAGAGTTTCATCAGTTGTCTTCCTCCAAGAGATCAGCAAAATCTGCTTTTACAAAGCTGGCTAAGTCTTGAGGTCGGATGATGATACTATGCCCAACTTCTCCAGCAGAAACAATCATTTGGTCCAAATCCAAAGCAGTCTGATCAATAAAAATGGGATAATTGTGTTTTTGGCGAATGCCGACGGGGTTATTAGCCCCATGAATATAGCCTGTCGTTTTTTCTAGGTCTTTTTGTGGAATCATGCTGACTTTTTTATTACCAGAAACCTTTGCTAGTTTTTTCTCAGCGAGGTGTTCTGTTATGGGAACGATTCCGATGATTGGCCCCGTCTTATCACCCAGCAGAGCCAAGGTTTTAAAGATATGTGTTCGATCATATTCCGAAGGAAGTTCTCCCTCAAGCGCATTGATTTGAATACCAGTATGATCAATACCCGCCTTGGTCAAGATTTGTTCGACCAAGGTTTTTTTATTCTTAACTTTCTTTGCCATTATTTATACTTATCCTCCAATTGACTCATCCAGATACCAAGCCAAATGCCAAGTGCAAAGAAGAAGGCGATGAGAACATAGCTCACAATAGAAAGTCCAGTGTATTGGATACTTTCAGCACTTCCAGCATTTGGAATCAAAATCAAGAGGGTGCTTGATAGCACAATTCCAATAATAAAGTGATAAACACGGGAGTGGTAGTTGTTCAAGGCATGGTCCATTAATTTTGAAAAAACGATGAGAGTTGCACCTGCACCAATCCCGATAGGAAGGAAGGTACCAAATAAATCAAAGGTCTTAAAGCCAGTTAGCATCGGAGCGTACAGTCCTAAAATCAAGAGTAGATTTGACGGGCTTAAACCAGGCACCAAGACACCAAGCGCTAAAAGAGCACCCGCTAAGATGAAGCTAGCGAAACTGGCACTGAGTGAACCAACAACAAAGTTTAGCGCGTAGAGCCCGACACCTGAAAGGATAAAGGTGGTCCAGAACCAGACTAGGTCGATCTTGTCACGATCAGATTCTCGAGTAGATTCTTTAAGGAGGCTAGGAACCGTACCGATGATAGCTCCAGCAAAACTCCATAAAACATAGACCTGGTAATTTTCAAGCAGATACTCGATTGGATAAGAAAACAAACCAATGCCTAGCAACATCCCGATTGCTACTGGGATAAAGTATAGGACATTCGCTTTAAAATCCTTAAAAGGATGAGCCAGAAAGCTAATCATTCGCTCGTAGATCCCCAAAATAGCTGCCAAAACACCGCCTGAAATTCCTGGTAAGATAAATCCTAAGGCGATGACGATTCCTTTAATAACTCTTGCAATCCATGAAAACATCATAAAATCCTCAATTTCATAAAATTCTTTCTCTATTCTATCAATTATAACACAGACGAGAAGAAAATGAAAAAACAAGTGAAAAAGAGAGCAATTTTCACTTGTCTTATGGTCTTAAAAATAGTTTTCTGAAGGTTTCTTCTTTTTCCTTCAAGGTAGAAATGAGATTAATATCTAAATGATGTTCAAATCCAGCAATTCTTCCTTTTGAAGTATACTGATGGAGGTCGTAGTCTAAACTGGTATTGGGTGTTGTTTCAAAGTAACCAGAGTCTGTCCCGTAGGAAGGAATCCAAATAGCAGTAAACTTATCTGTATTGATACTGTGTTCTTGCATGAAGTAAACTCCAATATAGATGCCGATGTTTTTAGCACCTAAAGATTCCAGTTTAGCACGAAAGGCTTCAACCCCTTCATTCATATCAGACATTGTTTTTTCTTCCACGTCCAACCAATAGTAACTAGGGTTGTAAGGAGAAGCAGCATTATAGAAAACTTCAGCGGCTTTTTCCATTTCTTCCTTGCTGGGGCTAGCTAGATAGGCATAGACTCCAACTGGGACATTACGCTTTTGAAATTCTGTAATATGACTTTTATAGGCTTTATCAATACCATTGGCATAAGCGGCATCATTTTTTTCAGTATGTTGAGCTCCATTGTGGACGCGAACAATAACACCTGAAATATTTTGAGACAAGGTATCGTAGTTGATTTCCTCAGGTCTTTGCCAACCAGAGACATCAATAATAGGTTTGTCAAGATTATGCAAGGCCTGATTTTCAACCTGGACAGCATTTGGTTTTGACTTGACGGGATGGTCTTCATAAGATGGTCTATTGAGGATCAAAATAGCTATAAATATAGTAAATAAAGTAAAAATAATAGCTGGATTAATCTTTTTTCTCATATCTATTTAGTTTAACGTAAATAAATAAAAAAATCAAAGAAAACATCGGAAAAAGTGAATATATGGGCGTATTTTCCCTATTTCTCTGTTTGTTTACTCCTAAGAAACTAAATTATGGTATAATAAAAGGGAATTTCTAGAGAAAAGAGAAGATTATGTCAAATTATGCCATTATTTTAGCAGCGGGTAAAGGTACTCGCATGAAATCAGATCTTCCAAAGGTACTTCATAAAGTAGCTGGAATTTCGATGTTGGAACATGTTTTTCGTAGTGTTGGTGCTATTCAACCTGAAAAAACAGTTACTGTAGTTGGTCACAAGGCAGAGCTAGTTGAGCAAGTATTAGCCGGTCAGACAGACTTTGTTACCCAATCAGAACAACTAGGAACTGGGCATGCTGTCATGATGGCAGAGCCTATTCTCCAAAATCGTACAGGCCACACATTGGTTATCGCTGGAGATACTCCTCTGATTACAGGTGAAAGCTTGAAAAACCTCTTGGATTTCCATATCAATCACAAAAATGTTGCGACGATCTTGACAGCTGAAGCGGCAAATCCTTTCGGATACGGTCGTATCGTCCGTAACGATAATGCTGAAGTTCTTCGCATTGTGGAGCAGAAAGATGCTACAGACTTTGAAAAGCAAATTAAGGAAATCAATACAGGAACTTATGTATTTGACAATGAACGTCTTTTTGAAGCCCTTAAAAACATCAACACCAACAATGCCCAAGGTGAGTACTATATTACTGACGTGATTGGTATTTTCCGTAATGCGGGTGAAAAGGTTGGGGCCTATACTCTCAAGGATTTTGATGAAAGTCTTGGCGTAAATGACCGTGTAGCTCTTGCGACTGCGGAAGCAGTGATGCGTCGCCGTATCAATCAAAAGCACATGGTTAATGGTGTTAGCTTTGTTAATCCGGAAGCAACTTACATGATATTGATGTTGAGATTGCTCCCGAAGTCCAAATCGAAGCCAACGTTACCTTAAAAGGTCAAACGAAGATTGGTGCGGAGACTATTTTAACAAATGGAACTTGTATTGTAGATAGCACCATTGGATCTGGAGCTGTGATTACCAACTCTATGATTGAGGAAAGTAGTGTTGCGGACGGTGTGACAGTTGGTCCTTATGCCCATATCCGTCCAGGTTCAAGTCTGGCTGCTCAAGTTCACATTGGAAATTTTGTTGAAGTAAAAGGATCTTCAATCGGTGAAAATACCAAGGCGGGTCATTTGACTTATATTGGAAACTGTGAAGTGGGTAGCAACGTTAATTTTGGTGCAGGAACTATTACAGTCAACTACGATGGCAAAAATAAATACAAAACTGTCATTGGCAATAATGTCTTTGTTGGATCAAACTCAACTATTATTGCTCCTGTAGAACTTGGGGATAATTCTCTGGTTGGAGCGGGTTCAACCATTACCAAGAATGTTCCTGCTGATGCCATTGCTATCGGCCGTGGACGACAAGTCAACAAAGATGAGTACGCAACACGCTTACCTCATCATCCCAAGAACCAGTAGGAGTTTGTCATGGAATTTGAAGAAAAAACGATTAGTCGGAAGGAAATCTATCAAGGTCCTATTTTCAAACTAGTACAAGACCAGGTGGAACTACCAGAAGGAAAGGGGACTGCCCAACGTGACTTGATTTTTCACAATGGAGCTGTTTGTGTATTAGCTGTGACAGCCGAGGACAAAATCGTTCTCGTTAAGCAATACCGAAAGGCTATTGAGGCGGTTTCTTATGAGATTCCTGCTGGTAAACTTGAACTTGGTGAAAATGCTGATCCAATGGCGGCGGCCCTTCGTGAATTGGAAGAAGAAGTTGCATACACTGGTAAGTTAGAACTGTTGTACGATTTCTATTCTGCGATCGGATTTTGTAATGAAAAACTAAAACTCTACCTCGCTAGTGATTTGGTCAAGGTGGAAAATCCTCGCCCACAAGATGATGATGAAACCTTGGAAGTCCTAGAGGTAAGTCTAGAGGAAGCCAAGAACCTGATCCAGTCAGGTCATATCTGTGATGCCAAGACCATTATGGCGATTCAGTACTGGGAACTACAAAAGAAATAGAGGAGAAACCCATGGGAAAACCTTTATTAACAGACGAAATGATTGAACGTGCCAATCGTGGTGAGAAAATCTCAGGACCACCTCTTCAAGATGATGAGGAAACAAAAATCCTACCAACGTCTTCACAACATTTTGGTTATTCACGTTCTAGAGACCACGGTTTTAGTCAAGATACCTTAACAATCGAAGTAGAACCAACAATTCATAAGAGTCGCCGCATTGAGAACACTAAGAGAAATGTTTTTAATTCGAAACTCAATCGTATCTTGTTTGCAGTCATCCTACTTTTGATTTTGTTAATTTTAGCGATGAAACTCTTGTAATTGAAAGGACTTGAAATGAAAATTGGAATCATTGCTGCCATGCCAGAAGAACTCGTATATTTGACTCAGAATTTGGATAAACCTCAAGAAGTCCAAGTCCTCGGAAATACTTACTACACTGGCTCTGTTGGCAATACAGAAGTCGTTCTAGTTCAGAGTGGGATTGGAAAGGTCATGTCGGCTATGAGTGTAGCGGTGTTAGCTAACCACTTCCAAGTAGAAGCTATCATCAATACAGGATCAGCAGGTGCTCTTGCTGAAGGGATTACTGTTGGTGATGTCGTGATTGCGGATAAGTTGGCTTACCATGATGTGGATGTGACTGCTTTTGGCTATGCTTATGGCCAAATGGCTGGTCAACCTCTTTACTTTGAATCAGACAAAACCTTTGTAGCCAAAATCCAAGAGAGTCTATCTCAGTTGGACCAAAACTGGCACCTAGGCTTGACTGCTACAGGAGACAGTTTTATAGCTGGAGATGATAAAATTGCTAGTATCAAATCCCACTTTCCGGATGTTTTAGCAGTTGAAATGGAAGGGGCTGCTATTGCACAAGCGGCTCAGGCTCTTGGTCTACCTTTCCTAGTCATTCGTGCCATAAGTGACAATGCCAATCACGAAGCCTCTATCTCTTTTGATGAATTTATTATCGAAGCTGGACGTCGTTCTGCCCAAGTCTTACTAGCCTTTTTAAAAGCCTTAGATTAAGCGGAAATTTGACAGTTTATCTAGCTTATGATAAGATTTAAATAAAGAAAAGCTAGAAAACGTTTCAGAGGATATTATGAGTATTGAAATGACCGTCAGTGAGATTGCAGAGGTCTTAGGACTATCTCGTCAAGCAATCAACAATCGTGTCAAAGAACTTCCAGAAGAGGACACGAAAAAAAATGACAAAGGTGTAACTGTAGTTACTCGAAGTGGATTGATCAAGCTAGAAGAAATCTACAAAAAAACGATTTTTGAAGATGAACCAGTCAGTGATGATGTCAAACAACGTGAACTGATGGAAATCTTGGTTGATGAGAAAAACGCTGAAATTCTTCGTTTGTACGAGCAGCTCAAGGCCAAAGATCGCCAGTTATCAGAAAAAGATGAACAGATGCGTATCAAAGACCGACAGATTGCTGAAAAGGACAAACAGTTGGACCAACAGCAACAGTTAACTCTTCAAGCCATGAAGGATCAAGAAACCTTGAAACTCGAGTTGGACCAAGCAAAAGAAGAAGTCCAAGCAACCAAAAAAGGCTTTTTTGCTCGCCTTTTTGGAGGAAAATAAAGAAGCTGTTTGGGTTACTCATTAACCTAATGGCTTCTTTTGTTATTTATAGTTTATTTTGGGTAGTAATTGAGGTAAATAATGGAAAAATTAAGAGATTATATCGCCTTTGATTTGGAATTCAATCAACACGAGGGGGTTACCCATTTAATTCAAGTATCAGCAGTCCGCTATCAAGATGGACAAGAAAGTGCTGCTTTTGATTCTTATGTTCATACTACAGCCCCATTGAAGAGTTTTATCAATGGTTTGACTGGGATCACAGCTGAAACCTTGAAAGATGCGCCAAAAGTAGAACAAGTTTTAAAGGACTTTCAAGCATTTGTTGGCGATTTACCTATCGTTGGTTACAATGCAGCTAAGAGTGATTTGCCTATTCTCTTGGAGCATGGTATTGATTATCGTGACCAGTATAAGGTTGATCTATATGAGGAGGCTTTTGAACGCCGTAGTTCTGATTTACACGGCATAGCCAATCTTAAATTGCAAACTGTTGCAAATTTTTTAGGCTTTCACGGGAAGTCTCATAACAGTTTAGAGGATGCCCGCATGACGGCGCGTGTTTACGAAGCTTTTTTGGAATCGGATGAAGGAAAGATATTAATAGAAGACCAGAGTAGTTTTTCGATGAATAATCCTTTTGGTGGCTTAGATTTATCCCAATTTTTAGACTAGGAGTGCCTATGAAACCTGAAAAACCTAAAAAGCTAGGTTTTAGGAAGATATACTATAACCTAGATAAGATTTTATTTCTATTTTTCTTGATATTTATGATGGTTGAGTTTGTCTGGCTACCATTAAATTCATGGATTGCTGGCATCCTTCTGAGACAAACTGGTTATTTGTTTATCTCCTACAATAACTTTTGGGCGATTATACAAGGCTCGCCTTTTATCAGTTTAGCCTTTCTCATCTTAATTGCAATCAATCTCTTGGTTGCCTATTTCCAGATTTGTCTTTTGTTTATCGGGGCTCGTCACCTTCTCTATCATGAAAAGAGAACTTTAATTGAGTATAGTAGAAAAGTATTTCAACAGAGCTTTCTATTCGTTAAGCGATTGAGCTTTTGTAAGATGGCCTTTGTCTTTTTTTACATTGCTTTGCTTTTCCCGTTCATCCGTAAGATTTTAAAAATCTACTACCTCAACAAGATTATTATCCCTGATTTTATTGTGAATTATTGGGAAGGTAAGCATTGGCTGGTAGGTCTGATGATCATAGCATCCGCTTGGATCTTTCTCTACATCTCTGTCCGATTTATGTTTGCCCTTCCTAAGATTCTCTTTGAAAGAAAGACGGTAAGAGAAAGTGTGAAATATAGTCTCAAAAAGACAAAGAAAAATGTCCTTTTCTACTCTTGGCATCTCTTACTCATTATCATTAAAACCTATCTTTTCTTCTTTGGTTTATTAATTCCTTTGCTTTTTGCGCAAGCAGTGATGGATAATCTCACTCAAAAAGAATCCTTGATTCTCGGTGTGATTAATTTTGTCTTGATTAAAAATTTCCATTACATGACCCTGACTTACTTCTTAGTGAAGTTTGTTTCCTTCCTGACAGGAGAAGAGTTGGAGATCATGCCAAGGCGAAAGAAAGATCATCTGATGAGATGGGGTGTCATGGGGTGTGCAAGCATCTTCTTTGCCATAGAAGGCTACGTTTATCTGGAATCTCCGGATACCAATACACCTTTAGTGATTTCGCACAGAGGAGTAAGTAATAAAAACGGTGTTCAAAATACTGTGCAGTCTTTAGAAAAAACAGCTCAACTAAAACCTGATCTCATCGAAATGGATGTGCAGGAAACGAAAGACGGTCAGTTCGTGATGATGCACGATGCCAACCTCAAAAATTTAACAGGTATTAATGCTACACCACAAGATTTGACTCTGGATGAATTAACAAATACAGATATTTACGAGAATGGTTATCAAACAAAGATTTCAAGCTTTGATGCCTATTTAGAGCGTGCAAATGCTTTAAACCAAAAATTGCTGATTGAGATTAAAACCAGTAAAAAAGATAGTCCGCAAATGATGGACCATTTCCTCGAAAAGTATGGGGCGACTATCAAGAAATATGGGCATCAGATGCAATCACTAGACTATCATGTGATTGATAAAGTGTTGACTTATGATTCTGAAATTCCAGTTTACTTTATTCTTCCCTATAACAGTATCTTCCCAAGAACCAAGGCAACGGGTTACACTATGGAGTACTCAACTTTGGATGAATACTTTGTCAATAAACTCTGGACAACTGATCAGAGACTCTATGTTTGGACCGTAAATGGTTCGGAGGCATTTGATAAAGCAGTTCGTCTCGGCGCAGATGGCATGATAACGGATGATCTTGAAATGGTCCAGTCACAAGTTACAATGGCTCAAGACGATCCGGAATATACGGAATTACTCTTAAAGAAAGCAATGGAATTCTTTGATTTCTAAGAAAAAAAGAGAAACAGATGTTTCTCTTTTTTTGTGGATTAGAAAGGCAATTTTCCAGCGAAAGCTCCTAGTTTCTTCTTAGTCGTTTCATCAATTTGTTCAAGAGCAGCATTAATTGCTTGCGCAGTCATGTCAGAAAGTGTTTCGAGATCTTCTGGATCTACAACTGCTGGGTTGAAGTCAATGCTGACAACTTTTTTGTCTCCAGTCAAAGTTGCTTGGACAAGGTCCTGGGCTGATTTTCCAACAAATTCCATGGCAGCGAGTTCTGCTTGGCTTTGTTCCATTTGTTTTTGAAGTTTTTGTGCTTGGCGCATCATGTTTTGCATATTCATCATAGCAGTTTACAGTTTCCTTTTTTCTATTTTTTTCTTTTTTATTTTATCAATTTTAGGGGCAAAAGTCTATTATTTGTTTAATTCATGAGATATATGAGCTTTTATAATGATTCCCTCAAACAACTTTTAAGAGATTTACTATGGACATCCAGTATCCTTTGCTAAACAAATAATTTCATTTAAGCTTTCTTTAAGGTTTCTATTATATTCTAAAGAACTCTATATTAACCGAACGTTGAATGAATAATATAGAGGATAACCTAAATTTATTTCTTAATTTGTTATGGTCTTTACAGATTTAGTAATATATTGTTCATTTTTTACCTTAAATGGTGTGTTGATTAGACTAAATGACGCTCTGTCTTTTCTTCATGATGGAGGCAGATTATGATATAATAGATAGTAATGAGTTTTTAGAATAAACTAAAGGAGAATATAAATGATCTATGCAGGAATCCTAGCCGGAGGAACTGGCACACGCATGGGAATCAGTAATTTACCAAAACAATTCTTGGAGTTGGGTGATCGTCCTATTTTGATCCACACAATTGAAAAATTCGTCTTAGAACCAAGTATTGAAAAAATTGTAGTTGGAGTTCATGGAGACTGGGTGTCACACGCTGAGGACCTAGTTGACAAGTATCTTTCTCTCCACAAGGATCGTATCATCATTACCAAGGGTGGTGCTGATCGCAATACCAGTATCGAGAAGATTATAGAAGCTATTGATGCCTATCGTCCAATCACTCCAGAAGATATTGTGATTACCCACGACTCTGTTCGTCCTTTTATCACACTTCGCATGATTCAGGACAATATCAAACTGGCGCAAAATCATGATGCGGTTGACACAGTAGTAGAAGCAGTTGATACCATTGTTGAAAGTACCAATGGTCAGTTTATCACGGATATTCCAAATCGTGCTCACCTCTATCAAGGTCAAACACCTCAGACTTTCCGATGCAAGGATTTCATGGATTTGTATGGTTCCCTATCTGATCAAGAAAAAGAAATCCTGACGGATGCATGTAAGATTTTTGTTATCAAAGGGAAGGATGTTGCTCTAGCTAAAGGGGAATATTCAAACCTTAAAATCACGACTGTGACGGACTTGAAAATCGCGAAAAGTATGATTGAGAAAGACTAAGGCTATGATTAATCAAATTTATCAACTGACCAAACCAAAGTTTATCAATGTAAAATACCAAGAAGAGGACATTGATCAGGAGAATCATATCCTGATTCGTCCAAATTATATGGCGGTTTGCCATGCAGATCAACGTTACTATCAAGGGAAACGCGATCCAAAGATATTGGCTAAAAAGTTTCCTATGGCGATGATTCACGAGTCTTGTGGAACTGTTATTTCCGATCCAACTGGGACTTATGAAGTCGGTCAAAAGGTAGTTATGATTCCCAATCAACCGCCTATGCAGAGTGACAAGGAATTCTACGAGAACTACATGACAGGGACCTACTTCCTATCTAGTGGTCACGATGGCTTTATGCGAGAATTTGTTTCTCTTCCCAAAGATCGTGTTGTGTCTTATAATGACATCGAGGACACAGTTGCCGCCATTACCGAGTTTGTAAGTGTTGGTATGCATGCTATGGATCGATTCCTACATCTTGCTCATAGCAAACGAGAGCGCATTGCTGTTATCGGAGATGGTAGTTTGGCCTTTGTGGTTGCAAATATTATCAATTATACCTTGCCAGAAGCAGAGATTATCGTCATTGGTCGCCATTGGGAAAAACTAGAGCTCTTCTCTTTTGCTAAAGAGTGCTACATTACTGATAATATACCAGAAGATTTAACCTATGATCATGGATTTGAGTGCTGTGGTGGGGATGGTACAGGCCCAGCTATCAATGACTTGATTCGTTATATTCGCCCACAGGGAACGGTTCTCATGATGGGAGTGAGCGAATACAAGGTTAATATCAATACACGAGACGCTTTGGAAAAAGGATTGTTATTAGTGGGATCGTCTCGTTCAGGACGCGTCGATTTTGAAAAGGCCATTCAAATGATGGAAGTTAAAAAGTTTGCGAATCGTCTGAAGAATATCCTTTATGTTGAAGAGCCTGTGAGAGAAATCAAGGACATTCACCGTGTCTTTGCTACAGACCTGAATACTGCTTTTAAAACAGTATTCAAGTGGGAAGTGTAGGAGATGGAGGTTAATTGTGGAAAAACTCATCAAAGAAAAAATTTCTTCTTTACTATCTAATGAAGAGGAAGTACTCAGTGTCGAACAGCTGGGAGGCATGACCAACCAAAACTATTTGGTTAAAACAACCAACAAACAGTATATTGTGAAATTTTTTGGTAAAGGGACTGAAAAACTCATCAATCGTCAAAATGAAAAGTATAATCTTGAACTTTTAGAGGATTTAGATTTAGATGTTAAAAATTATCTCTTTGATATTGAGTCAGGGATCAAAGTAAATGAATACATCGAATCAGCAGTAACTCTTGATTCAACATCAATTAAGTCCAAGTTTGAAAAGATTGCACCAATTTTACAAACCATCCACGCTTCAGGGAAAGAATTAAGAGGAGAATTTGCTCCTTTTGAGGAAATCAGCAAATATGAATCCTTGATTGAGGGACCTATCCCTTATGAAAACTATGAAGCTGTAAGAAAAGATGTATTTTCACTAGAAAAGAGATTGGCTGATTTGGGTGTTGATAGAAAGTCCTGTCACATCGATTTGGTACCAGAAAACTTTATCGAGTCACCACAAGGTCGTTTGTATTTGATTGACTGGGAATACTCTTCTATGAATGACCCGATGTGGGATTTGGCAGCTCTTTTCTTAGAGTCTGAATTTACAAAGCAAGAGGAAGATGATTTCCTTTCCTACTATGAAAGTGACAAAACGCCTGTATCACGTGAGAAGATTCGTATCTATAAAATCTTGCAAGATACTATCTGGAGTTTGTGGACAGTGTACAAAGAAGCTCAAGGGGCTGATTTTGGAGATTACGGTGTCAATCGTTACCAAAGAGCTGTCGAAGGTTTGACTTATTATGGAGGTTAGGATGAAGAATAAAAATGGTGTTTCCTTTGGTCTGCTCTCTGGTATCTTCTGGGGATTAGGTCTAACAATTAGTGCTTATATCTTTTCAATTTTTACAAATCTTTCACCTTTTGTGGTGGCTGCTGCTCATGATTTCTTAAGTATCTTTATCTTGTTAGCTTTTCTTTTGGTAAAAGAAAGAAAAGTTCGTCTTTCGATTTTCTTAAATATTCGAAATGTGAGTGTAATTATCGGTGCTTTACTAGCAGGACCTATTGGTATGCAGGCCAATCTTTATGCGGTTAAATATATTGGTAGTTCTCTAGCTTCATCTGTATCGGCTATTTACCCAGCAGTTTCAGTTTTACTAGCCTTCTTCATTTTGAAACACAAGGTTTCAAAGAATACAGTATTCGGTGTTTTCTTGATTATTGCAGCGATCATTGCTCAAACCTACAAGGTTGAACAAGTTAACTCGTTTTACATTGGGATTCTTTGTGCCCTTATCTGTGCCATTGCCTGGGGGAGTGAAAGTGTTCTCAGCTCCTATGCTATGGAAAGTGATTTAAGTGAAATTGAAGCCTTGTTAATTCGACAAGTAACCTCATTCTTGTCCTATCTTGTGATTGTGCTCTTTTCTCACCATTCGTTTGCAGAAGTGGCAGATGGGCAGTTACTAGGCCTCTTGCTTGTCTTTGCGGCCTTTAATATGATTTCCTACTTAGCTTATTATATCGCCATTAATCGCTTGCAACCTGCGAAAGCAACAGGTTTGAATGTTAGCTATGTAGTCTGGACTGTCTTATTTGCAGTTATTTTCTTGGGTGCACCGCTAGATATGCTGACAATCATCACTTCACTTATTGTTATGGCTGGTGTTTATATTATTATTAAAGAATAAAGGAGATTCGTGTGAAAGCGATTATTTTAGCAGCGGGCTTAGGAACTCGTCTGCGCCCTATGACTGAAAATACACCAAAAGCTTTGGTTAAGGTTAATCAAAAACCCTTGGTAGAATACCAAATCGAGTTTTTGAAAGAGAGAGGAATTGATGAGATTATTATCGTTGTCGGTTACCTCAAAGAACAATTTGACTACCTAAAAGAAAAATATGGTGTCCGTTTAGTCTTTAACGACAAGTATGCTGATTACAATAACTTTTACTCACTTTATCTAGTAAAAAAAGATTTGGCTAACAGCTATGTCATCGATGCAGATAACTATCTTTTCAAAAATATGTTTCGAAACGATCTTAAACGTTCTACCTATTTTAGCGTTTATCGTGAAGACTGTACCAACGAGTGGTTCTTGGTTTACGGTGATGACTACAAGGTTCAAGACATTATTGTTGACAGCAAGGCTGGTCGCATTCTGAGCGGAGTTTCATTCTGGGATGCACCAACTGCTGAGAAGATTGTTGGCTTTATTGACAAAGCTTACGAAAGTGGTGAATTTGTTGATCTCTACTGGGACAACATGGTTAAGGATAATATCAAAGAATTAGATGTCTATGTCGAAGAATTAGAAGGAAATAGCATCTATGAAATTGATAGTGTAAAAGATTACCATAAATTAGAAGAGATTTTATCTACTATTGAGTAAGGAAAGAGAAGAAGGCTTGGGCCTTCTTTTTTTGTGTATTTTATAACAAGAATGTTTGATATTGATTGTATTCTTTAAATGAAACAAAAATTACAAAAAAATGAACAAAATAAAACAAAAATTATTGACAACGATTTCATATAGTGTTATACTTATTACATAAAAGATAATTGAAAGAAGGGAAAATGTTATGGGATTAGATCATTTCTTTGACAAAAACCTGGTGTTTTGCTTAGAAGCGGATAATCAAGAACAACTCTTTGATCAGGTAGCAAGCTTGTTGGAAGAACGAGAAATTGTCACTCCAACTTATCGTGAAGCCTTGATCACGCGTGAAAAGTCATTTCCAACTGGTTTAGATATGGAATTTCTAGGAAAGGACTTGCCAAATGTAGCGATTCCTCATACAGATATTGTTCATAATCTAGCTGAGAAAGTAGTGGTTGTTCGATTAGAAAAACCAGTAACTTTTCACAATATGATTGCTCCTGATAAGGAAGTAGCAGTGTCCCTACTCTTCTTTATCATTAACAACTCAAGTTCAAGTCAAACAAATATTCTGGCTCAGTTGATGGACTTTTTCACAGGAAATGGACATCTGGAAGATCTATCAAAAATTTCCGAACCAGAAAAACTTTATGCTTACATTGCTGAAGCAACCGCTTAATCTTGTCTATTAAAAAAAATCGGAGGAAATCCAAATGATTAAAATTCTTGCTGCCTGCGGTGCAGGTGTTAACTCAAGTCACCAAATTAAAAGTGCTCTAGAAGAAGAACTTTCAAACCGTGGTTATGACGTTCACTGTGATGCCGTCATGGTGAAAGATGTAAACGAAGACCTTATCAAGGGCTACGATATCTTTACACCAATCGCTGCAACTGACCTTGGTTTTGAACCTGGTATTCCAGTAATTGAAGCTGGACCAATCTTGTTCCGTATTCCAGCGATGAGCGCTCCAGTATTTGACAATATTGAAGCAGCTATCAAAGAACACGGACTAAGCTAATTTATTCTTTATCTTGTTAACATTCATATAACTAAAAAAACGGGAGGAACTATTATGGATGTCATTATCGAACTAGCCAATAAGATTTTCAAGCCAGTCTTGGAAATGGGTGGTCCTATCATCATGCTGATCATCTTGACAGTATTGGCTTTACTATTTGGAGTGAAATTCTCCAAAGCGCTTGAAGGTGGTATCAAACTTGCCATCGCCCTTACTGGTATCGGTGCTATCATCGGTATGCTCAACGGAGCTTTCTCAGCATCACTTGCAAAATTCGTTGAAAATACTGGTATTCAATTGAACATCACTGACGTTGGTTGGGCACCACTTGCAACCATCACTTGGGGATCTGCATGGACACTTTACTTCTTGCTTGTAATGTTGATTGTCAACATTGTGATGCTTGCAATGAAGAAAACAGATACACTTGACGTCGATATCTTCGATATCTGGCACTTGTCAATCACTGGTCTTTTGATCAAATGGTACGCAGACAACAATGGAGTTAGCCAAGGGGTTTCACTCTTCATCGCAACTGCAGCAGTTGTCCTTGTAGGTATTTTGAAAATCATCAACTCTGATTTGATGAAACCAACTTTCGACGACCTTCTTAATGCACCAAGTTCATCACCAATGACTTCAACTCACATGAACTACATGATGAACCCAGTTATCATGGTCTTGGATAAAATCTTTGATAAAGTATTGCCTGGTCTCGATAAATATGACTTTGACGCTGCAAAATTGAACAAAAAAATCGGTTTCTGGGGATCTAAATTCTTTATCGGTTTCATCCTTGGTATTGTTATTGGTTTGATGGGGACTCCACACCCAGTTGCTGGTGTAGAAGGAGCCGATAAATGGGAACTTGTTATTAAAGGTTGGTTGTCTCTTGGTTTGACAGCCGGTGTAGCTTTGGAACTCTTCTCACTTATCGGATCTTGGTTCATCGCAGCCGTAGAACCACTTTCACAAGGTATTACAAACGTTGCTACTAAACGTCTTCAAGGACGTAAATTCAACATCGGTCTTGACTGGCCATTCATCGCTGGTCGTGCTGAAATCTGGGCTTGTGCAAACGTACTTGCTCCAATCATGCTAGTAGAAGCTGTGCTTCTTTCAAACGTCGGAAATGGTATCTTGCCACTTGCAGGTATCATCGCTATGGGTGTGACTCCAGCTCTCTTGGTTGTTACACGTGGTAAATTGCTCCGTATGATTATCTTCGGAACACTCTTGTTGCCTCTCTTCCTTCTTTCAGGTACTCTTATCGCACCATTCGCAACAGAACTTGCTAAAGGTGTAGGTGCCTTCCCAGAAGGTGTGAACCAATCTCAATTGATTACTCACTCAACTCTTGAAGGACCAATTGAAAAACTATTTGGTTGGGCAATCGGTAATGCTACAACAGGTGATATCAAAGCAATCCTTGGTGCAGCAGTCTTCCTTGTATTCTATGTAGGTATCTTTGCTTGGTATAGAAAACAAATGATCAAACGTAACGAAGAATACGCAGCAAATGCTAAATAATTCGCTCCTATAAAATGTAAATTGTGAAAACTAGGTTGTTAATTTCCTACATTGGGAGTGGCAACCTAGTTTTTTATATAAAGATCTAAAAATAGTTGGAGAATATTATGGTAATTGAAATCAAATCAGACCAGTTAACGGTCCAGTTTAAAACCTTAGGTGGCGCCTTGTCGTCGATCAAGGATCGAGAAGGCATTGAGTATCTGTGGCAAGGAGATGCAACTTACTGGAGTGGACAAGCGCCAGTACTTTTCCCAATTTGTGGCTCTTTAAGAGAAGATATAGCCTTCTACAGTCACGAAGATGGAACGGAGACGAAAGGAAACATTCCTCGTCACGGTTTGGTCCGTAAAAAAGAATTTGACTTAGTTGCTCAAACAGAAAACAGCGTAACTTTTGCTATCGAAGACGATAAGAATACTTATCAAAACTATCCTTATCACTTCCGCCTTGAAATCACTTATCTAGTGACTGGCAAGACTGTTCGTACTCAATACAAAGTCTTCAATAAAGAAACTAGCAAGGTCATGCCATACTTTATTGGTGGACATCCAGGGTTTAATTGCCCTCTGCTGGATGGCGAAACTTATGAAGATTACTATTTAGAGTTTGAGAGAGAAGAGACTTGCTCTGTTCCACGTCCTTTCCCAGAAACAGGAATGTTAGACTTCCAAGATAGAAGTCCATGGTTGGATGGGCAAAAAGAATTAGACCTTATCTATGATTTGTTTAGCACAGATGCAGTGACTTTGGATGAGTTGCAATCCAGAACAATTGCCCTTCGTTCTCGTAAACATGAGAAGGGATTAAAAGTACACTTCCAAGAGTTTTCAAATCTCATCATTTGGTCAACTTTGAATAAGGGACCTTTCATTGCCTTTGAACCTTGGTCTGGTTTGTCAACATCTCTTGAAGAAGGAGATCATTTAGAAGATAAGAAAAACGTTCGTCTCCTAAAACCTGGTCAAGTAGATCAGATTGGCTTTGATATTGAAATATTTTAGATAAAAAACCACAAAAACAAACATTTACTGTTGACTTTTTCTATAAATAGGAGTATATTATGTTTGTAAACAACAAATGATGTTTGTAACAAACAAACAATCACTTGTTATATTCTCTTTTGAGGAGAAAGTTTGTTTCCAGGAACTTGATTTCCTGGACTTGGATAAGGTGATATTCATCTCATTCAATCAAATTTGTCACTAAACTGCTAGAAAGTCTTTTGTAGGTAAACTGCTAACTATAAAAGTCTTTACTAGCCTAGAAAAATAAAAAGGAGTATACAATATGTCTATTGTTATCGGTGCAGATGCTGCAGGTTTGAGATTGAAAGAAGTTGTGAAAGACTTCTTGGAAAAAGAAAACTTCCACGTTGTGGATGTTACAGCTGAAGGTCAAGATTTTGTTGATGTGACTCTTGCTGTTGCTGCAGAAGTAAACAAAGAAGAACAAAATCTTGGTATCGTGATTGATGCTTATGGTGCTGGTCCATTTATGGTCGCAACAAAAATCAAAGGAATGGTTGCCGCAGAAGTATCTGACGAACGTTCAGCTTATATGACTCGTGGACACAACAACTCACGTATGATCACTATGGGTGCACAGCTTGTTGGTGATGAATTGGCTAAAAACATTGCTAAAGGTTTTGTTAACGGTAAATACGACGGTGGACGTCACCAAATCAGGGTCGACATGTTGAACAAAATGTGCTAATACTCTTCAAAAATCAAGATAATCTGTCGTCAGCTCACTTTAGCTAACTTCAGTTATGCTTGCAGCTCGCTTCCTAAGCTAATCTTGATTTTTCTTGAGTAAGGATAAATGATATTAGATTTATATAATTAATCGGAGGGAATAACTAATGAGAATTGCAATTGGATGTGACCACATCGTAACAGATGAAAAAATGGCGGTTTCAGAATTTTTGAAATCAAAAGGATATGAAGTCATCGACTTTGGTACCTATGACCACACACGTACTCACTACCCAATCTTTGGTAAAAAAGTTGGTGAAGCCGTTACAAGCGGTCAAGCTGATCTTGGGGTATGTATCTGTGGTACTGGTGTTGGTATCAACAACGCTGTAAATAAAGTTCCAGGAGTTCGTTCTGCCTTGGTTCGTGATATGACAACAGCTCTTTATGCAAAAGAACAATTGAATGCCAACGTTATTGGTTTTGGTGGTAAAATCACTGGTGAATTGCTCATGTGCGACATCATTGAAGCTTTCATCAATGCTGAATACAAACCATCAGAAGAAAACAAAAAATTGATTGCGAAAATCGAGCACGTTGAAACTCACAATGCTCATCAAGCAGATGCAAACTTCTTTACAGAATTCCTTGAAAAATGGGATCGCGGTGAATACCACGACTAAGAGGTGACGCATGATTTTAACAGTCACAATGAATCCATCCATTGATATTTCTTATCCTTTGGATGAATTAAAAATTGACACTGTCAACCGTGTGGTGGGCGTGACCAAGACAGCTGGTGGTAAAGGGCTCAATGTTACACGAGTTCTTTCAGAATTTGGTGATTCTGTTGTTGCTACTGGTTTGGTCGGTGGTAAACTTGGTGAGTTTTTAGTAGAACATATCGACAATAACGTAACGAAACGTTTCTTCTCCATTCAAGGAGAGACTCGTAACTGTATCGCTATTCTGCACGGAGACAACCAAACAGAAATCCTTGAAAAAGGGCCTGAAGTATTGGAACAAGAAGGTCAAGATTTCTTGGCTCATTTCAGAAATATCCTTGACACTGTGGAAGTAGTTGCTATCTCTGGTAGTCTGCCAGCAGGTCTTCCAGTTGATTACTATGCGAGCTTAGTAGAACTTGCTAATCGCGCAGGAAAACCAGTTGTTTTGGATTGCTCAGGTGCAGCTCTTCAGGTAGTTCTTGAATCACCACATAAACCAACAGTAATCAAACCGAATAACGAAGAATTGTCTCAGCTTCTTGGGAAAGAAGTTTCTGAGGATTTGGATGAATTAAAAGAAGTTCTTCAAGAGCCTCTATTTGCAGGGATTGAGTGGATTATCGTGTCACTTGGTGCAAATGGTGCTTTTGCAAAACATGGGGACACTTTCTATAAAGTAGATATTCCAAGAATTCAGGTAGTCAATCCAGTTGGATCTGGAGATTCTACTGTTGCAGGTATTTCATCAGGACTTCTTCATAAGGAATCTGATCAAGAACTCCTCATCAAGGCAAATGTCCTTGGTATGCTCAATGCTCAAGAAAAAATGACAGGTCATGTCAATATGGCCAACTATCAAGCCCTATATGATCAATTAATAGTAAAAGAGGTATAAAATGGCTTTAACAGAACAAAAACGTGCACGATTAGAAAAACTTTCAGATGAAAATGGTATTATCTCAGCTCTTGCCTTTGACCAACGTGGTGCTTTGAAACGCCTCATGGCTCAATACCAAGCAGAAGAGCCAACAGTGGCTCAAATGGAAGAACTCAAAGTATTGGTAGCAGATGAATTGACTAAATACGCATCCTCTATGCTTCTTGACCCAGAGTATGGTCTTCCAGCTACAAAAGCGCTTGATGCCAATGCTGGTCTTCTCCTTGCTTATGAGAAAACGGGTTATGACACAACTAGCACTAAACGCTTGCCTGACTGCTTGGATGTTTGGTCTGCAAAACGCATCAAGGAACAAGGTGCAGATGCTGTTAAGTTCTTGCTTTACTACGATGTAGACAGCGCTGACGAACTCAACCAAGAAAAACAAGCCTACATCGAACGCATCGGTTCTGAGTGTGTGGCGGAAGACATTCCTTTCTTCCTTGAAATCTTGGCTTACGATGAAAAAATCGCTGACGCAAATTCTGCCGAATACGCAAAAGTGAAACCACACAAGGTTATCGGTGCTATGAAAGTCTTCTCAGACCCACGCTTCAACATCGATGTCTTGAAAGTGGAAGTTCCAGTAAACGTCAAATACGTTGAAGGCTTTGGCGATGGTGAAATCGTGCATACACGTGAAGAAGCAGCAGCCTTCTTCAAAGCGCAAGATGAAGCAACTAACTTGCCGTATATCTACTTGAGTGCAGGTGTATCAGCTAAACTCTTCCAAGAAACGCTTGTCTTTGCCCACGAATCAGGCGCAAACTTCAACGGCGTTCTTTGTGGACGTGCAACATGGGCTGGATCAGTTGAAGCCTACATCAAAGACGGTGAGGCAGCAGCTCGTGAATGGCTACGCACAACTGGATTTGAGAACATTGACGAACTCAACAAAGTTCTTCAAACAACAGCGACTTCATGGACTGAACGTGTATAAGTTTTCCCCCCTAATCTTAGGAACATTGATCTAAATAAAAATTTTAAAAAAAGTTGAATGTAAAGGTTTACAAAAAAACTGACTTGTGCTATACTTAAATCACAAGTTAATACAAGGTGAGTGTTACTAAGTAATATTAGGCATGATCACAGGTGAATTAGAAATCAAAGGATTTTCTAGTTCATTTGTGGTCATTTTTTATACTCATATACCTTTAAGATATAAAAGGAGGTTGACATGTATCGAATTCTAAACCCAATGAATCACAATGTCTCGCTTGTCAGAAATGACAAAGGAGAAGAGGTGATTGTGATTGGTAAGGGGATTGCATTTGGGAAAAAGAAGGGGGATTTGATTGCTGAAGAACAAGTTGAGAAAATCTTTCGGATGAAGACAGAAGAGTCCAGAGAAAATTTTATGGCTCTCCTCAAAGATGTTCCGCTGGATTTTATCACAGTGACTTATGAAATCATTGATAAGCTATCAAAGAAATATCATTATCCGATTCAAGAGTATCTCTACGTAACCTTGACAGATCATATTTACTGTTCTTATCAAGCTCTAGCACAAGGAAGGTACAAGGATAGCAATCTGCCAGATATTTCTGCCAAGTATCCTATCGCTTTTCAAATCGCAAAGGAAGCTTTTGAAATCTATCGTCAGAAGTTGACAGATCATTTCCCGGAGGATGAAATTATTCGGATTGCTTATCATTTCATTAATGCCGAAGGTGAAAATGAAGTGGAACTTGTGGAGTCGATTGATAAGAGGAAAGAAATTCTCAGGAATGTCGAAGAAGTACTAAAGAGTTATGCAATTCAACGAACCAAAGAGAATAATCATTTCTATGATCGTTTTATGATTCATTTGAATTATTTCTTGGATTATTTAGACAGATCTAGAGATGATAACCAATCACTTCTGGATATGGAAGATCATATTAAACAATCCTATCCAAAAGCGTTCGAGATTGGTTCCAAGATCTATGATGTGATTACGCAATATACGGGTCTTGATTTGTATAAAAGTGAACGAGTTTATCTAGTTCTACATATCCAACGTTTATTGTCATAAAAATTTAATTAAAAATACATAAGGAGAATTCTATCATGAATAGAGAAGAAGTAACATTGTTAGGTTTTGAAATTGTTGCCTATGCTGGCGATGCTCGATCAAAACTATTGGAAGCCTTGAAGGCTGCTGAAGCTGGTGATTTCGCGAAAGCGGATACTCTCGTGGAGGAAGCAGGTGGTTGCATCGCGGAGGCACACCACGCGCAAACAAGTCTATTGACTAAGGAAGCAGCTGGTGAGGACTTAGCTTATAGTGTAACCATGATGCATGGCCAAGACCACTTGATGACAACTATCTTGTTAAAAGACTTGATGCACCATTTAATCGAACTCTACAAGAGAGGAGTTAAGTAATGAACAAACTAATTTCATTTATCGAGAAAGGAAAACCTTTCTTTGAAAAACTGTCTCGTAATATCTATCTTCGTGCTATTCGTGATGGTTTCATTGCAGGGATGCCTGTTATTCTCTTCTCAAGTATCTTTATCTTGATTGCTTTTGTACCAAACTCATGGGGCTTTAAATGGTCTGATGATGTTGTTAATCTCCTCATGAAACCTTATAGCTATTCAATGGGGATTCTAGCTCTCTTGGTAGCTGGCACAACAGCTAAGTCATTGACCGACTCAGTAAACCGTAGCATGGAAAAAACCAATCAAAT
Source organism: Streptococcus oralis (assembly GCF_024399415.1). Classification (NCBI taxonomy): domain Bacteria; kingdom Bacillati; phylum Bacillota; class Bacilli; order Lactobacillales; family Streptococcaceae; genus Streptococcus; species Streptococcus oralis. The sequence goes on along the minus strand of NZ_CP029257.1, from coordinate 1,097,952 downwards.
CAACTATATGTCAACATTGTTGGCAGCGATTGTTGGTTTGTTGATGTTGGCAGCTGATCCGATTGAAGGTGGCTTTGCGACAGGTTTCCTTGGGACAAAAGGTTTGCTTTCGGCCTTTCTTGCTGCCTTTGTAACCGTAGCTATCTATAAGGTTTGTGTTAAGAACAACGTCACTATTCGCATGCCTGACGAAGTTCCACCAAATATCTCACAAGTCTTTAAAGATGTGATTCCATTCACTCTATCAGTGGTTTCTCTTTATGCTCTTGATTTACTAGCTCGTCATTTTGTTGGTGCAAGTGTAGCTGAATCAATCGGTAAATTCTTTGCACCATTATTCTCTGCTGCTGATGGTTATCTAGGTATTACCATTATCTTTGGTGCCTTTGCCTTCTTCTGGTTTGTTGGTATCCATGGTCCATCTATCGTTGAACCAGCAATCGCAGCTATTACCTATGCAAATGCTGAAGTCAACTTGAACCTTCTCCAACAAGGGATGCATGCAGACAAGATCCTTACTTCTGGTACACAAATGTTTATCGTTACCATGGGTGGTACTGGTGCGACACTGGTTGTTCCATTCATGTTCATGTGGTTGACCAAATCGAAACGAAATCGTGCAATCGGACGTGCTTCAGTAGTACCAACCTTCTTTGGTGTAAATGAACCAATCTTGTTTGGTGCACCGCTTGTCTTGAACCCGATTTTCTTTATTCCATTTATCTTTGCTCCAATTGCCAACGTATGGATCTTTAAATTCTTCATTGAAACGCTTGGCATGAACTCATTTACTGCCAACCTTCCTTGGACAACACCAGGTCCGCTCGGTATTGTTCTCGGTACAAACTTCCAATTCTTGTCATTTGTACTTGCTGCTTTGTTAATTCTTGTAGACGTAGCCATTTACTATCCATTCCTCAAGGTTTATGATGAACAAATTCTTGAAGAAGAGCGTTCAGGTAAAGCCAATGATGAATTGAAAGAAAAAGTAGCAGCAAACTTCAATACTGCCAAAGCAGATGCTATTCTTGAAAAAGCTGGTGTAGAAACAGCGCAAAACACAATCACAGAAGAAACTAATGTTCTCGTTCTCTGTGCAGGAGGAGGTACAAGTGGTCTTCTTGCAAATGCTCTAAATAAGGCAGCTGCAGAGTACCAAGTTCCTGTTAAAGCAGCAGCTGGTGGCTATGGTGCTCACCGTGAAATGTTGCCTGAGTTTGATCTGGTTATCCTTGCTCCTCAAGTTGCTTCAAACTTTGAAGACATGAAGGCCGAAACCGACAAACTTGGTATCAAACTTGCCAAGACAGAAGGTGGCCAATACATTAAATTGACTCGCGATGGAAAAGGCGCTCTTGCCTTTGTTCAAGCGCAGTTTGAAGAATAAAAGGTAAATAGCGAAGAAGTGAGATGGAGGAACTCCTCCCAACTCTATCTCCATCTCATTTCTATTTCTTGAAAGGTGAATCAAATGACAAAAACACTTCCAAAAGACTTTATTTTTGGCGGGGCAACAGCTGCCTATCAAGCAGAAGGTGCGACCAATACCGATGGTAAAGGACCAGTTGCCTGGGACAAATACCTCAAAGATAACTACTGGTATACTGCTGAACCAGCCAGTGATTTCTACCACAAATACCCAGTTGACCTCAAACTAGCAGAAGAGTATGGTGTCAATGGTATCCGTATTTCAATCGCTTGGTCACGTATCTTTCCAACTGGTTACGGGAAAGTCAATGCCAAGGGAGTTGAGTTCTATCACAAGTTGTTTGCAGAATGTCACAAGCGGCATGTTGAGCCCTTTGTAACTCTTCATCACTTTGATACGCCAGAAGCTCTACATTCAAATGGAGACTTCTTAAACCGTGAAAACATTGAACACTTTGTAGACTACGCGGCTTTCTGTTTTGAAGAATTCCCAGAAGTAAACTATTGGACAACCTTTAATGAAATTGGGCCGATAGGAGATGGTCAGTATTTGGTTGGGAAATTCCCTCCAGGTATTCAGTACGACCTTGCCAAAGTCTTCCAATCTCATCACAATATGATGGTGTCGCATGCGCGTGCAGTAAAACTTTTTAAGGATAAGGGTTACAAGGGGGAAATTGGTGTGGTTCACGCCCTGCCTACTAAATATCCTCTAGATCCTGAAAATCAAGCAGATGTTCGCGCTGCTGAGTTGGAAGATATCATCCACAATAAATTTATCTTGGATGCAACTTATCTTGGACGCTATTCAGATGAAACGATGGAAGGCGTCAACCATATTTTATCCATCAATGGTGGTAGCTTAGATCTGCGTGAAGAAGACTTCGATGCATTAGAAGCAGCAAAAGACCTGAATGACTTCCTTGGAATTAACTACTACATGAGTGATTGGATGGAAGCCTTTGATGGCGAAACAGAAATCATTCATAACGGTAAGGGTGAAAAAGGAAGCTCTAAGTATCAGATTAAGGGAGTTGGTCGTCGTGTAGCTCCTGATTATGTCCCACGTACCGATTGGGATTGGATTATCTACCCTCAAGGTTTGTATGACCAAATCATGCGCGTGAAGAAAGATTATCCTAATTACAAAAAAATCTACATCACTGAGAATGGTCTCGGATACAAAGATGAGTTTGTGGATGGGACAGTCTACGATGATGGGCGGATTGATTATGTTAAGAAACATATGGAAGTGATTGCATCTGCAATCTCTGATGGAGCCAATGTCAAAGGATACTTTATCTGGTCGCTAATGGATGTCTTTTCTTGGTCAAATGGCTATGAAAAGCGTTACGGTCTCTTCTATGTTGATTTTGAGACTCAGGAGCGCTATCCAAAGAAATCGGCTCACTGGTACAAGAAACTAGCTGAGACACAACTTATTGATTAAAATTCAACAAAAATTCCCCGCCAAAAGGCAGGGGAATTTTTATGGTTTTGATAAAAGAATGGTTGTTTGTTTCGATAGATCTTCAAATGTTTCCTGACTCAGTTTGGAATCTGAAACGATGGTATCAATCTCTGAGATATTGTAGAAAGTGTAAAAATCAAACTTATTAAACTTGCTGTGGTCTGCCAGTAAGTATTTTTTATTGGCATTGTTCAAGGCGATTCGTTGAACCTCGCCCTCTTCTTCACTGAAAGTAGCAATAGCTTTATCCTTGATACCATTACAACTTACAAAAGCTTTAGAAAACTGAAGATTGGCTAAATCCTGCAGGGTAAGTGTTCCCACAAAAGCTCCAGTGATAGAGCGATAATTTCCACCAATCAAAATCAAATCTGTTAGTTTTCGTTCGTTTAGGATGAGAAAAACTGGAAGACTGTTTGTTACAACACGAATATTATCAATTGGGAGTTCACGAGCAAAACATTCTAAGGTTGTTCCTGGCCCGATAAAAATGGTTTCACCTTCGTCAATCAAATGACCTGCAAAACGGCTAATTTCTTGTTTTTCAGCAATCTGCAAGCCTTGTTTTTCAACGTTTGAGCGTTCGTTGTTTAAGAGAGAACCTGTACGAAGTTTTTCAGCGCCACCATGCACACGAACCAGCAAATCTTTATCTGCCAATTCTTGTAAGTAGCGGCGAGCTGTCATATCTGACACATCAAGACTCTCCATAATCTCTTTTACAGTAATAGTGCCTTTTGTGTTTACTGCTTCTAGAATACTATCTAGTTTTTCTTGCTTTAGCATCCTTATCACCTCGATTTCTACTATTATTATCTTACCATAAAACGCTCAAATAATCAAATAGAAAAAAACAAAATAAAACAAAAAACAAAAATATCATGGTTGTTTTAAACAAACCATGATATTTTGAATGATCGGCCAAATTAGTCTAAACCGTAGTTGTAGTCCTCGTCTTGCATGGCTTCAACTTCACCAAGGAGGTAACCATTTCCGACTTGAGAGAAGAAGTCGTGGTTAGAAGTTCCTGTTGAAATACCGTTCATAACGATTGGGTTGACATCATCAGCTGAATCTGGGAAGAGTGGATCTTGTCCAAGATTCATAAGGGCCTTATTGGCATTGTAACGAAGAAAGGTTTTAACTTCTTCAGTCCAACCAACACCGTCATAGAGACTTTCTGTATAACCTTCTTCGTTCTCGTAGAGAGTGTAGAGCAGGTCGTACATCCATTCTTTGAGTTTTTCTTGCTCTTCTTCAGGTAATTCATTGAAACCAAGTTGGAATTTGTAACCAATGTAAGTTCCATGAACAGACTCATCACGAATGATCAGTTTGATGATTTCCGCAACGTTGGCCAGTTTGTTGTTACCGAGATAGTAAAGTGGTGTAAAGAAACCAGAGTAGAAGAGGAAGGTTTCAAGGAAGACACTGGCAACTTTCTTTTCTAGTGGGCTACCATTGAGGTAGATTTCATTGATAATCTCCGCTTTTCTCTGAAGGTAGGGATTAGTGTTGGTCCATTCAAAGATTTCTTCGATTTCGGCCTTGGTATTCAAGGTCGAAAAGATAGAAGAATAGGATTTTGCGTGGACAGATTCCATAAACTGGATGTTGTTGAAAACAGCTTCCTCATGTGGTGTACGGATGTCTGCGCGAAGTGCTTGAACCCCTGTTTCAGATTGCATGGTATCCAAAAGGGTCAAACCACCAAAGACTTTTCCAACCAAGTCTTTTTCTTTGTTTGATAGTTTTCTCCAGTCGTCTAGGTCATTTGACAAGGGAATACGCGTATCGAGCCAGAATTGCTCTGTCAGCTTTTCCCAAGTTGATTTGTCGATGACATCTTCGATGGCATTCCAGTTAATGGCTTTGTAGTAAGTTTCCATTTGAAATCTCTTTCTGTATGTAATAATGCGATTGCCGAATCATCTCTATTTTATCATAGTCTGAGAAGAGTATCGCACAAAAAGTCGGAAGCCCGACTTTTTAGTTTTTCATAGTATTTAAGATACTTATCAAGTTTTGTATGATGGGGAACTTAATCAGTAGTCTGAGAAAATGTGGTTGCCCCAGATAAAAATTAAATCACACAGCTTTCACATTGGTTAGCACCGACTTCTCCACCATCGTCTGTAAAGGTACGGACGTAGTAGATAGACTTGATACCCTTGTTAAAGGCATAGTTACGAAGGATAGATAGGTCACGTGTCGTTTGTTTGTTTTCTTTCTTCCATTCGTAAAGACCTTTTGGAATGTCGCTACGCATGAAGAGAGTGAGTGAAAGTCCTTGATCCACGTGTTCAGTTGCGGCAGCGTAAACATCAATCACCTTACGCATATCCATGTCATAAGCAGAAGTGTAGTAAGGAATGGTATCTGTAGACAAACCTGCAGCTGGATAGTAGATTTTACCGATTTTCTTCTCTTGGCGTTCTTCAATGCGTTGCGTAATCGGGTGGATAGATGCAGAAACATCGTTGATGTAACTGATAGAACCATTTGGAGCTACAGCAAGGCGGTTTTGGTGATAAAGACCATCTGCTTGAACCTTTTCGCGAAGTTCAGCCCAGTCAGCAGCACTTGGGATAAAGACATCTTTGAAGAGTTCTTTAACACGGTCTGATTTTGGAACAAATTCGCCTGTCACGTACTTGTCGAAGTAGCTTCCGTTAGCATAGTCTGATTTTTCAAAGTTGTGGAAGGTGATACCACGTTCACGCGCTATGTTATTAGATTCTACCAAGGTCCAGTAGTTCATAAGCATAAAGTAGATGCTTGTAAATTCAATTGACTCAGGTGATCCGTACTCAATCAGTTGTTGGGCAAGGTAGCTATGAAGCCCCATGGCACCAAGACCAAAGGTGTGAGCTAAACTGTTTCCGTGGTCGATAGTAGGGACAGCTACGATGTGTGAACTATCTGTAACGAAAGTCAAAGCACGAACCATCGCACGGATAGAACGACCAAAGTCAGGTGAAGTCATCATGTTGACCACGTTGGTTGAACCAAGGTTACATGAAACGTCTGTTCCCATTTGAAGGAATTCTTGAGCATCGTTGATCAAGCTTGGTTCTTGAACTTGAAGAATCTCAGAACACAAGTTACTCATGATAATCTTACCATCTACTGGATTCGCACGGTTGGCTGTATCAATGTTGACGACATAAGGGTAACCAGATTCTTGTTGCAATTTAGAAATTTCAGTTTCCAAATCACGAGCTTTGATTTTTGTCTTGCGGATGTTTGGATTTGCGACCAATTCATCATATTTTTCAGTGATGTCGATGTAGTTGAATGGCACACCGTACTCAAGCTCTACAGAGTAAGGGCTAAAGAGATACATTTCTTCATTTTTACGAGCTAATTCGTAGAATTTATCGGGCACCACAACTCCAAGTGAGAGGGTCTTAACACGAACCTTTTCATCGGCATTTTCTTTCTTAGTTGAAAGGAAGGCGATGATATCTGGGTGAAAGACATTGAGGTAGACAACCCCAGCACCTTGACGCTGACCCAATTGGTTAGAGTAGGAGAAACTGTCTTCGAAGAGTTTCATAACTGGAACGACACCAGAAGCTGCTCCTTCATAACCTTTGATAGGTGCGCCAGCTTCACGAAGGTTGCTTAGAGTAATACCTACACCACCACCGATACGTGAAAGTTGAAGAGCTGAGTTGATAGAACGTCCGATAGAGTTCATGTCATCAGTTACTTGAATCAAGAAACAAGATACCAACTCCCCACGACGAGCACGACCAGCATTCAAGAAGGAAGGAGTAGCTGGTTGATAGCGTTGGTGGATGATTTCATTGGCAATATCAGTCGCAATCGCTTCATCCCCGTCAGCAAAATAAAGCGCGTTAAAGAAGACACGGTCTTCCATACTTTCAAGGTAATATTCACCGTCATTAGTCTTCAAGGCATACTGGTTGTAAAACTTATAGGCAGCCATGAATGATTTGAATTGGAAGTTTTGGTCCTTGATAAATTGATGCAATTCTTCCAAAAACTCTGGACGGTATTTCTTGAGAAATGCAGTTTCGATGTAGTTATGTTCAATAAGGTAGTTGATTTTATCAGTAATTGAATCAAAAACCATGGTATTTGGAACTACATTTTCTTTAAAGAAGGCATCCAAGGCTTCCTTATCTTTATGAAGCATGATTTGTCCATTGACAGGACGGTTGATTTCGTTATTGAGACGGAAGTAAGTTACGTCCTCAAGATGTTTTAATCCCATAAAATTTCCTTTATCTAATTACAAAAGAAAGGCCTCTAAGTTAGCCCTAGAAGCAATCTCTTCTGGATGATGTACTAAGATTATGCTAATTGTTTCAGTTTTCCTGGTTGGAAGCCTGAAAAGACTTCAGTTGGTGTTTGGATAACAGGAGCTGCGCTGAAACCGAGCTCTTTAACTTGATCGATGTACTCTGGTTGCTCGTCGAGATTGATCTCACGATAAGCGACATTGTTGCTGTCCAAGAAACGCTTGGTCATCTTACATTGGACACAGTTGTTTTTAGAATAAACGGTTACCATTTTCGTAACTCCTCTTTCAAAATAGATTACTTTCTTAGTATATCAGAAAAAAAAACTTTGTCAAACTTTTTAAACTAAATCTTGTGCTAAAAAGTTACAGTTTCAAAAACAAAGCACAAGATATAGTGTTTTGTCAGAGTGTAAAATTGGGTTTTCATTGAACTATCAAAGTTTATCAAAACAAAAAAACTATATACTGTATATTGGTAAGATAAATAGAAGATTTTCAGCAAGTTATCAGAAAGGAAAACGAAGAAAATAGCAAAAATCGTAAGAACAGGAATAAGTCTAGCTGAGACAATACTTTAATAAAATAGAAACTGTAATATTTACGAAAAAAAGAAATTTTCTACACAAGATGTCCCAATATTTTGTATTAGAATATCTAAAATATAACCAAAGTGGAAATGACAGATTATGATGTATTCATAAAAATGGATCATTGGTTAATTTTATATAGGATACTTATGAGTTTCGTATCCTTTCATAAGGAGTATATAAATACAATGTTTGAAAAAGTTCATTTTATGTGATACACTATCTGTGATTATAAGATTAAAAAATGGATATCTGAATGCTTTTGTTTGATAGAGAATGTTATCAGATTATAATTAGATTAAATGAATGAAAGAACACAGAATTAGGAGGCGCGTGGTGAAAGAAAATGATGTTATTTTAAAACGGCAATCGACTCAAATATTTTTTAAGAATGGTGATACGGATTTTTTCTTCAATTGGTTGTTAGGAATCGGTGAAATTTTTGGTTTCTCTCATGGAGAGCTTTATTATCTTGCTCAAAGATTGGGGAACTCACCAAAGCCTGATGACTGGAAAAATGTATTTTTATCGCATGTAAACTACCTTGAACAAGAAGCAAGTAATTCAGGATTGAGTGAACAAACAAAGGCGCAGTATTATCTTGCACAGACCTACTCACTTCGCTCGGCAATCCAATTTACCGATCCATTTTCTGAAGAGTATTTACCGACCGTTCGTCAAATGGAGAAGGTGTTTTCTAGTGCAATTCATTCACTAGGTGCACCGATTGAAAAATTAACTATTCCCTATCAGGGTTCTTACTTGCCTGGTTATTATCTTCATAGCGACGATAATTGCCCAACGATAATCATGATTGGTGGAGGTGATACTTATCGCGAAGATTTATTTTACTTTGCAGGATATCCTGGATGGATACGAAATTATAATGTTTTAATGGTTGATCTTCCTGGTCAAGGGAGCAATCCTAGTAGAGGGCTGGTCTTTGATGTGGATGCTTCTATTCCAATTTCATTATGCATAGACTGGTTGGAAAATAGAAATCCTAAACTAAATTATTTAGCTATTTATGGTGTCAGCGGAGGGGGATATTTTACTGCACAAGCTGTCGAAAAGGATCCAAGAATTCATGCTTGGATTGCTAGTACCCCTATTTACGACGTTGCAGAACTTTTCAGAAAAGAATTTGGATCAAGTTTGAAAGCACCTAGTTGGTTAATAAATGCCATTTTAAAATTAGCTGGAAATTGGAATGAATCAGCAAATTTAAATCTTAAAAAGTATGCATGGCAGTTTGGTACTTCTGATTTTAAGAGTGCTATTGATGATGTATTTAACCATGCAAAGATTGTGGATTACCAAAAAATTCAATGCCCATGCCTTTTTATCATGGGAAAGGGTGAGGGTGCTGAACTGCAGCATCAAACTAAGGTGATTTATGAAGAACTTAAATCTAAAAATCAACAAACTAAACTTCAAGTATTTGAGGCGGAAAGTGGTGCGGACGCTCATTGCCAAGTCAATAATCTAAGACTCGCCCATAATGTCGTTTTTGATTGGTTGGATACTTTATTTGAATGGAATCAATCAAAGTTTTAGTTCTACTTATACCACTTAGATATATCTACCTTTTTACTGTTAGGGGCTACAAACTTATTTTACTTTAAGTAGCAAATTGGATAAATTCTCTACTGTTGATGGTAAGAGTAGGTTTTAGAATTTCAGGATTTGATGAAGTCTTTTCAAATAATGGATTTACTGAGTTATATTAATTATAGTTAAATAGTATTATTTCATTATTTACTAGGATTGTCCTCTGATTGGTATTAAGGGAAAATAGCTTTGAAAATTGAATTTTGATGATGACATTCTTTGAACAATTAGTGTTTAGATATGCTATTTAGTTACTAGAGTGCTCATTTAATAGAAAAAGAAGTAATTTCATTTTCAGTAAAAGTCCATAAAATACTTGAAAAATTATCTAGAAGGTGATATAATACAGTCTTGTAAGGGTTATCACATATAACTCAAAAAAGAAATAACTAAAGGAGAGTCAAACTATGGCTTCTAAAGATTTCCACGTAGTGGCAGAAACAGGTATTCACGCGCGTCCAGCAACATTGTTGGTTCAAACAGCTAGCAAATTTGCTTCAGATATCACTCTTGAATACAAAGGTAAATCAGTAAATCTTAAATCTATCATGGGTGTTATGAGTCTTGGTGTTGGCCAAGGTGCTGACGTTACAATTTCAGCTGAAGGTGCAGATGCTGACGACGCAATCGCTGCTATCACTGAAACTATGGAAAAAGAAGGATTGGCATAAGGAAAATGACAGAAATGCTTAAAGGAATCGCAGCATCTGACGGTGTTGCAGTTGCAAAAGCATATCTACTCGTTCAACCGGATTTGTCATTTGAGACTATTACAGTCGAAGATACAAACGCAGAAGAAGCTCGCCTTGATGCCGCTCTACAGGCATCACAAGACGAGCTTTCTGTTATTCGCGAGAAAGCAGTAGGTACGCTCGGTGAAGAAGCAGCTCAAGTTTTTGACGCTCACTTAATGGTTCTTGCTGACCCAGAAATGATCAGCCAAATCAAGGAAACAATCCGTGCGAAGAAAGTGAATGCAGAAGCAGGTCTGAAAGAAGTAACAGACATGTTTATCACTATCTTTGAAGGCATGGAAGACAACCCATACATGCAAGAACGCGCTGCGGATATCCGCGACGTGACAAAACGTGTATTGGCCAACCTCCTTGGTAAAAAATTGCCAAACCCAGCTTCTATCAATGAAGAAGTGATTGTGATTGCGCATGACTTGACTCCTTCAGATACAGCTCAATTGGACAAAAACTTTGTAAAAGCTTTTGTAACCAACATTGGTGGACGTACAAGCCACTCTGCTATCATGGCGCGTACACTTGAAATTGCAGCAGTATTGGGAACAAACAACATCACTGAAATCGTTAAAGACGGTGATATTCTTGCCGTTAACGGTATCACAGGTGAGGTTATTATCAATCCAACTGATGAGCAAGCGGCTGAATTCAAGGCTGCTGGTGAAGCTTATGCGAAACAAAAAGCTGAATGGGCTCTCTTGAAAGATGCTAAAACAGTAACTGCTGATGGCAAACACTTTGAATTGGCTGCCAACATCGGTACTCCAAAAGACGTTGAAGGTGTCAATGACAACGGTGCTGAAGCTGTTGGTCTTTACCGTACAGAGTTCTTGTACATGGATTCTCAAGACTTCCCAACAGAAGACGAGCAATACGAAGCTTACAAGGCTGTACTTGAAGGAATGAACGGTAAACCTGTTGTCGTTCGTACAATGGATATCGGTGGAGATAAGGAACTTCCTTACTTCGATATGCCTCACGAAATGAACCCATTCCTTGGATTCCGTGCCCTTCGTATCTCTATCTCTGAGACTGGAGATGCTATGTTCCGCACACAAATCCGTGCCCTTCTTCGTGCGTCTGTTCACGGTCAATTGCGTATCATGTTCCCAATGGTTGCGCTCTTGAAAGAATTCCGTGCAGCGAAAGCAGTCTTTGACGAAGAAAAAGCAAACCTTCTTACTGAAGGTGTTGCAGTTGCGGATAATATCCAAGTTGGTATCATGATCGAAATCCCAGCAGCAGCCATGCTTGCAGATCAATTTGCTAAAGAAGTTGACTTCTTCTCAATTGGTACAAACGACTTGATCCAATACACAATGGCAGCAGACCGTATGAACGAACAAGTTTCATACCTTTACCAACCATACAACCCATCAATCCTACGCTTGATCAACAATGTGATCAAAGCAGCTCACGCTGAAGGGAAATGGGCTGGAATGTGTGGTGAGATGGCTGGTGATCAACAAGCTGTTCCACTTCTTGTCGGAATGGGCTTGGATGAGTTCTCTATGTCAGCAACATCTGTACTTCGTACGCGTAGCTTGATGAAGAAATTGGATACAGCTAAGATGGAAGAGTACGCAAACCGTGCCCTTACAGAATGCTCAACAATGGAAGAAGTCCTTGAACTTCAAAAAGAATACGTTAATTTTGATTAATCGAAAAGTCCTTGCAACTCAGTTGCAGGGGCTTTTTTAAAGAATTTTCAAGAAAATCTTTTTTATATAAAGTCCATTCTAGAGAAAGTAGCGGTGAAGAATAAAAAAATACTTAACTGGTTCATAAAATTCTTGACAAGTTGCAAATTTAGGAGTAAACTATTAACCAGTTAATTAATAGAGAGGAGTTTCTGCAATTTAGAAATGAATTGCAAATAGAAATATCAAAAAAGAAAGTGAGTTTCAATGAAAATTAATAAAAAATACCTTGCTGGTTCTGCGGCAGCTTTAATTTTAAGTGTCTGTTCTTACGAGTTGGGACTGTATCAAGCTAGAACAGTCAAAGAAAATAATCGTGTTTCCTATATAGATGGAAAACAGGCGGCACAAAAAACGGAGAATCTGACTCCTGATGAGGTTAGCAAGAAAGAAGGCATCAATGCGGAGCAAATCGTCATCAAGATAACAGACCAGGGCTATGTCACTTCGCATGGCGACCACTATCATTACTATAATGGCAAAGTCCCTTATGACGCTATCATCAGTGAAGAGTTGCTGATGAAGGATCCAAACTACCAGCTCAAGGACGAGGATATTATCAGTGAAATCAAGGGTGGTTATGTTATCAAGGTAGATGGAAAATACTATGTTTACCTTAAGGATGCAGCCCATGCGGATAATGTCCGTACAAAAGAAGAAATCAATCGGCAAAAACAAGAGCATAGTCAGCATCGTGAAGGAGGAACTTCAGCAAACGATGGTGCGGTAGCCTTGGCACGTTCACAGGGACGCTATACCACGGATGATGGATATATCTTTAATGCATCCGATATCATTGAAGATACTGGTGATGCTTATATCGTTCCTCATGGCAACCATTACCATTACATTCCTAAGAGTGAGTTATCAGCCAGCGAATTGGCTGCCGCAGAAGCCTTCCTATCTGGTAGAAGTGGCCAATCAAATACGCCTACTTATCGCCGTACCAATAACAACAGTACCAGCAGCGATGTAGATAGATGGACTCCATCCTATAATAATCAAGGCAACAGCTATACGAACACGAACACAGCTAACAACAGTAGCGACGATAACCAAGCAAGTCAGAGTGATGAGGATATTGATAGCCTTCTGAAACAACTTTACGCCTTGCCGCTCAGCCAACGACACGTAGAATCTGATGGCCTTGTCTTCGACCCAGCACAGATTACAAGTCGAACAGCTAGAGGAGTTGCTGTGCCTCATGGGAACCATTACCATTTCATTCCTTATTCACAAATGTCTGAATTGGAAGAACGAATCGCTCGTATTATTCCTCTACAGTACAGTTCGAACCATAGGGTGCCGGATTCAAGACCAGAACAACCAAGTCCACAACCGACTCCGGAACCTAGTCCAAGCCCGCAACCTGCACCAAATCCTCAACCATCTCCAAGCAATCCAATTGACGAAAAATTGGTCAAACAGGCAATTCGAAAAGTAGATGATGGTTATGTATTTGAGGAAAATGGAACATCTCGTTATATTCCTGCCAAGGAATTATCAGCTGAAACTACTGCAGCCATTGATAGTAAGCTAGCCAAGCAAGAAAGTTTAGCTCATAAGCTCGGAGCTAAGAAAACCAACCTCCCATCTGGTGATCGAGGATTTTACAATAAGGCTTATGATTTACTAGCAAGAGTTCATCAAGACTTACTTGATAATAAAGGGCGCCAAGCTGATTTTCACACTTTGGATAAACTGTTGGAACGTCTCAATGATACCTCAAGTGATAAAGTCAAGTTGGTGGATGATATCTTGGCCTTTCTAGCACCGATTCGTCATCCAGAACGTTTAGGAAAACCAAATGCGCAAATTGCCTACACTGATGATGAGATTCAGGTAGCCAAGTTGGCAGGCAAGTACACAACAGAAGATGGCTATATCTTTGATCCTCGTGATATCACCAGTGATGAGGGGGATGCCTATGTAACTCCACATATGACCCATAGCCATTGGATTAAGAAAGATAGTTTGTCTGAAGCTGAAAGAGCGGCAGCCCAGGCTTATGCTAAAGAGAAAGGTTTGACTCCTCCTTCAACAGACCATCAGAATTCAGGAAATACGGAGGCTAAAGGAGCAGAAGCTATCTACAACCACGTGAAAGCAGCTAAGAAGGTGCCACTTGATCGTATGCCTTACAATCTCCAACATACCGTGGAAGTTAAAAACGGTAGTTTAATCATTCCTCATTATGATCATTACCATAACATCAAATTTGACTGGTTTGACGAAGGACTTTATGAGGCACCTAAGGGGTATAGTCTAGAAGATCTCTTTGCGACTGTCAAGTACTATGTCGAACATCCAAACGAACGTCCGCATTCAGATAGTGGTTGGGGCAATGCAAGTGACCATGTTCAAAGAAACCAAAATGGTCAAGCTGATACCAATCAAACGGAAAAACCATCAGAGGAGAAACCTCGGACAGACAAACCTGAGGAAGAAAAGCCACGCGAAGAGAAGCCTCAAAGTGAGAAACCAGAATCTCCAAAACCAACTGAGGAGCCGGAAGAAGAATCACCAGAGGAACCAGAAGAACCTCAGGTCGAGACTGAAAAGGTTGAAGCGAAGTTGAGAGAGGCTGAAGAGCTACTTGCAAAGATCCAAGACCCCATTATCAAGTCCAATGCCAAAGAAACTCTCACTGGCTTAAAAAATAACCTGCTATTTGGTGCTCAGGATAACAATACCATTATGGCTGATGCTGAAAAGTTGTTGGCTTTATTAAAGGAGAGCAAGTAAAGGTAGGAGCATTTTCTAGATCCTAAAAACAGGATAGGAGATCTAGAAAAGATAAAATCGAAAATGAGAGCAGAATGTGAGTTCTAGTTCTCATTTTTTTCATGAAAATGTGAAAAATATCTTGACATATAGTGTAAATAAAGATAAACTATTTACTAGTTAATTAAATGGTTAAGTACTAGTTAAGGAGTAACAATGAAAAAAAGAACATTTCTATTATTAGTGGCAGGTCTGTTGGTTCTTGTCTTAGGAGCATGTAGCCAAAAAGAAAAACAAGAAGCAAAAGGGATGAAGATTGTAACAAGTTTTTACCCAATCTATGCCATGGTCAAAGAGGTATCTGGGGACTTGAATGATGTACGGATGATTCAGTCAAGTAGTGGAATTCACTCCTTTGAACCTTCAGCAAATGACATTGCTGCTATCTATGACGCAGATGTCTTTGTCTACCACTCTCATACGCTCGAATCTTGGGCTGGAAGTCTAGATCCTAACTTGAAAAACTCAAAAGTTAAGGTTTTAGAAGCTTCTGAAGGAATGACCTTGGAGCGTGTTCCAGGTTTAGAAGATGTAGAAGCTGGTGACGGTATTGATGAAAAAACACTCTACGACCCTCACACTTGGTTAGATCCAGAAAAAGCAGGTGAAGAAGCTCAGATTATCGCTGACAAACTTTCGGAGATTGATAGTTCTAATAAGGAAACGTATCAAAAGAATGCTAAAAACTTTATCGCTAAAGCCCAAGAATTGACTAAGAAGTACCAGCCTATTTTTGAAAAAGCGAGTCAAAAGACCTTTGTTACACAACACACAGCCTTTTCTTATCTCGCTAAACGCTTTGGTTTGAAACAACTTGGTATAGCAGGGATTTCCCCTGAACAAGAACCAAGTCCGAGACAACTAACAGAAATTCAGGAATTCGTTAAGACCTATAAGGTTAAAACCATCTTTACTGAGAGCAATGCTTCTTCTAAAGTCGCTGAGACCTTGGTCAAATCAACAGGAGTTAGCCTAAAGACACTCAATCCTTTAGAAGCAGATCCTGAAAATGACAAAACTTACTTAGAAAATCTAGAAGAAAACATGAATGTTCTTGCAGAAGAATTAAAATGAGGAGATGATGAAAATGAAGAAGAAATACCTTGCAGCAGGATCGGCTCTTGTCCTTTCCCTAAGCCTTTGCATCTATGCATTGAACCAACACCAGGTAGAAGGAAACAAAGATAATAACCGTGTGTCTTATGTCGATGGGAAGCAAGATTCTCAAAAAACAGAGACCCAGACACCAGATCAAGTTAGCAAAAAAGAAGATATTCAGGCTGAACAAATTGTCGTGAAAATCACCGATCAAGGTTATGTGACTTCACATGGTGATCATTTCCATTATTACAATGGTAAAGTTCCTTTTGACGCGATTTTCAGCGAAGAACTGTTGATGAAAGATGCCAATTATCAACTGAAAGACGCTGATATTGTCAACGAAATCAAAGGTGGCTACATTATCAAGGTTGATGGTAAGTATTATGTCTACCTTAAAGATGCGGCTCATGCTGATAATATTCGTACGAAGGAGGAAATTGAGCGCCAAAAACAAGACCATACTCACGACGCACCAACTTCTAATAGTGCAGTGGCGCTTGCTCAATCTCAAGGTCGCTATACAACTGATGATGGCTACATCTTTAATCCTTCTGATATTATAGAGGATACTGGAGATGCTTATATCGTACCTCACGGTGGACATTACCACTACATTCCAAAGAGTTCCTTGTCTGCTAGCGAATTAGCTGCTGCCCAAGCCTACCTCTCTGGAACTAGAACTCAGCAGAGTGTGACTAACTATCGTCCTAGTCCAAACGAAACTGGTCAAACTACCAACCAAAGTCAACAGGCTGAAACACCAAGTAATCAAGCTGAGAGTCTTCAGAGTCTATTGCAACAGCTCTATGCTCTTCCAAGTAGTCAACGTTATGCTGAATCAGATGGCTTGATTTTTGACCCTGCTAAGATTTCAAGTAGAACGCCGAGTGGTGTGGCGATTCCTCACGGAAATCACTATCATTTCATCCCATATACAAAGCTTTCTGCCTTGGAAGAAAAGATTGCACGTATGATTCCTTTATCTAGCGACAGTGGGAAGCCAACACCTTTGGAAAATCCAAGCAAACCAACAGAACATCCAGCTCAACCAGATCATCATCATGACCAAGACGGTAACCATGGAAGTCAGGATACCAACCACGAAGATCATGACCATGATGGAGAGGAGCATGACCATCACCACGGTGAAGAACATGATCATGGTTTTGCAGCTGACCGTGTTATTAGTGAAGATGAGCAAGGGTTTGTAGTTTCTCATGGAGATCACGCTCATTATTTCTTTAAGAAGGACTTGACTGCAGCCCAAATCAAAGCTGCCCAAGATCACTTGAAAGAAAATCATCAGTCTCAGCACGTTCAACCACTTGCAAAGACTGTGGAAAGTTTCTCAAGAGATGCTAGCGATGAAGAAAAAATCAAGTATATCTCACAGACCTACGGAGTACCGCTTGAAGCGATTCGCATTTCAAATGGATTCTTTGTCTTTGGAAATCCGGATCAAGCCTATGATCCAACCCATATCCATCCCTATGCTGTTCGAAAAGAACATGTTCGTATTCCTCTCCAAACTGGGAACCCAGAACTGGATTTCCTAAATGAACTGTATACGACTGCCCTACGTGATGGGGTGTCTCCTTATAGTTTGCAAGTAGAAAATGGTAGTTTTGTGATTCCTCACGGAGACCACAATCACTATATCAAAGTTCAAACTAAGGGCTATGAAGTAGCTTTGAAAAATAAGATTCCGGCCCTACAATCGACCTATCAACCTGGAGCATTTGATGAACAAACAGTTCTATCTAAGGTGGATCAACTGTTAGCAGATAGCAGAAGTCTCTACAAAGACCAGCCAATCATGCAGAGACGGGTTGAACTTGCTTTGGGGCAATTCACCGAAAATATGAAAAAACTGGCAACAAACTCAACTGCTGGATACCTAGCAGCCTTGGATCTCTTTGATAAACAGTATATCCATGTGGATCAAAGTATGGCACCGGTTGAAACTTCACCTTTAGATAAGAAGTACCAAGCCCTTGTAGATAAGATCAATACACTGGATACAGATACTTATGGCTTGCCTAAGAAAGATCTTTTGGTACATTTGCAGGAAGCAAAACTAGCACAGGATGAGACAGAGTTGACTGCGATTGAAGCGAAACTGCAGGCCTTGCAAGATTTCCGAGATCGGACAGGGGTTACAACAGTAGAGTACATCAAGTACTTCTACGAACATGTGTCTGATGGTCGTTTGAGAGAAGAACTTCGGAACCGTGTTGCCAAGTTGACATGGGAACTTTACCAGTCACAATCTTTCCTCAAAGCAACCGACTTGAACAAGTTATTCCCAACTATTTACCAAACTAAGTTAGAAGTAGAAGAAGCTCTCAAAGAAGAACCCGTTTCTACAAAAGTTGGTAAGACTATTCTAGATACGGAAAAAGTAGATAGTCAAACTGCTAAGACCGCCATCTATGAATTCCTAAAAGAACTCTACGGTGATTTTATGCCAGAAGAGCGGGTTAGTCATGTTAAGAAGGAAGAAGTGGATGCTCTCCTAACTAAAGCTGCTCAACTCCTAGCACGTGTCAAAGAAGATGGTGTCAAACAATCCCTAGCTGAAGAAGCAGCTAATATCAAAGCGGCTACTGAAAAGGAAAATGCAGACCTTGACGAAGCTAAAACACAACTTGAGGATCTCTTGAATCGTATTGCAGCGACTATCCAACGAGAGAAAAAAGAAGCAGAACAAGATCCACAAACGGTGATTATCTACCAAAAACTCTATAATATCTTGCTCTCTCTTCACAAGTACTTAGAGGATAACAAAGGAACCGATGCTGACTTTGAACGTGTTGATGCCCTATTTGATCAACTCGCAGCTAAAAGTAGTGATAAAGAAGGCCTCCTCACTCTAGCTAAAGAAATCATTAGCTTGAACCAGGAACTCCGTTCAAAAGCAAGTGAAACTGATAGCCAATCTAAGTCTGAGAAAGACAGTGAAACAGCTACTTCTAAACCAACAGAAAAGCAAGCACAAAGTGAGTCTGAGCCAAGTGCTCAACCAAACGAATAAAAAGAAAGGCGAAGTAGCTGAGCTACCTCGTCTTTTTTAGTCTTTATAAGATACAATGCCGATGATGGTATCCACCGCACGTTCCATTGTCTGAAGGCTGACATATTCAAAACGTCCATGCATGTTTTCACCACCAGCAAAGATATTTGGAGTTGGAATGCCCATAAAGGAAATCTTAGACCCATCTGTTCCACCACGGATTGGTTCGATAATTGGCGTGATACCTAAATCTTCCATAACAGCCTTAGCAATGGTAACGGGTGTCATGTCTTTCTCGATGACTTCCTTCATATTGTAGTACTGGTCTGTCAGAGTTAAGGTCACGCGATCATTCCCAAGAGCTTGATTCATCTTGTCAGCGATGGCTTGCATAGCTACTTTACGTGCTTCAAAGGCATCCTTTTCAAAATCTCGAATGATATAGCTTGCACGCGCCTCCTCAACACTACCTGACACATCCATAAGATGATAGAAACCTTGGTAACCATCTGTCAGTTCAGGTCGGTCATTCTCAGGAAGTTGATTATGAAAATCAATCGCTAGCTGAAGGGCATTGACCATTTGACCCTTTGCAGTACCAGGGTGAACATTGCGCCCTTGGAAATGAAGCTCAGCAGCAGCTGCTGAGAAAGTCTCGTATTGAAGTTCACCTAGCGGACCACCATCAATAGTATAGGCAAAGTCAACGTCAAAGTCATCTGCATCAAATTTATTGGCACCAACGCCAATTTCTTCATCAGGGCCAAAACCAACACGGATTTCACAATGCTTGATTTCGGGATGAGCAGCCAGATATTCAATAGCAGTCATAATCTCAGCAATCCCTGACTTGTCATCAGCACCCAGCAAGGTCGTGCCATCAGTTGTGATGAGGGTTTGGCCTAGATATTTTTCAAGACTCTTAAAATCAACAGGATCGAGCTTAAATCCAGAATCACCCAAGTCGATAACTCCACCATCGTAATTTTCGATGACTTGCGGATTAACTCCCTCAGCATTAAAGTCAGCAGTATCCATGTGGGAGATGAAGCCAATCTTGCGTGTCAAGCTAGGATCATTAGCTGGTAAGGTTCCAATAGCAAAACCATTTGGAAGGTAGTAGACGTTTTGCAGACCGACACGTTTCATTTCAGGAATAAGAACGTTAGTCGCAAAATCTACCTGGCTTTGCGTACTTGGAGTAGTAGTAGAGTGTTCGTCAGATCGCGTATTGACCTTAACGTAGGTCAAAAAACGATCTAAAAGGTTCGGATAAGTCATAAAAACTCCTTTAACAATCATAAAATAGAATGCAAACTTCGGAAAAAACCTTATTCTGAAAATTTCATGAATTTTGAAAAAATATAATAATTCAAATTCAATAGACTTTTAAATGAAATTTTGGATATTCTAGAATAAAATATATGCATTGATATTTTATGAGATTTTTTTATTCTTTTTTCATTTTACCATAGAATAGTTTGAAAGACAAAGAAGAATCATACTCTTTTATTAATTAACATAATATAAAATTAATCATATTAATTGACACTGCGTGAACTTTATTGTACAATTATCTTGTAAATGTCCTACATTGATATAGTAACAATATTACTACATTCTAGTTAAGGAGAATAAAATGAACATTCGCTTCGATTTTAAGAAAGTTCAAATTATTGCGCGCCGTTTAGTTACACTGTTAGCTATTCTCTTTTTGTGTGCTCCGATAAGTCTGTTAAATGCTGATTCTACTACAGAACCTCAGACAACCCTTCATAAAACAATTACTCCGATATCAGGACAGGATGACAAGTATGAGTTGTCATTGGATATCACGTCCAAACTGGGAACGGAGACCCAAACGGATCCCTTGGATGTTGTTTTAGTAGCAGACCTCTCAGGAAGTATGCAGAATCAGGATGTCCAATCTTTTGATGGACGGACGATCAGTCGGATTGACGCATTGAAAAATACTCTAAAAGGAACAAATGGTCGTAAGGGCTTAATTGATACCATTCTATCCAATTCTAATAACCGTTTATCTATGGTAGGATTTGGTGGGAAAATTGACAATAAAAAGAATGATCAGTATTGGGATGGAAATAAATGGAGACTTTTTAGACCATACTGGCCCTATGAACGGATGACAAAATACTATGATGGTATATCCCCATGGGATGATGCTAACACGATTTTAGGATGGAGTAACAATGCTCGTGCTGCTAAAACAGCGGTATACAACATGAGTATTGCAGGAGGTAATTCCATTGGTACTGAGTCAGGTATTGGTACCGGGACCAATATTGGGGCTGGATTAACCTTGGCCAACCAGTTAATGGGAAGTGCAAGATCTAATGCTAAGAAAGTCGTTATTTTGCTTTCAGATGGCTTTGCGAATATGGTCTACGATGCCAATGGTTACACTATATATAACTACAATAACGAGGATCCTAATATCGAAACAGCTCCCCAGTGGTTTTGGGATAGATTAAATAATAATCTAAATAGTCTATCATATAGCTTGGCTCCAACACTTGATGGTTTCTATTCAATTAAATTTCGTTATTCAAACAATGTCGACAGTATTACCAGTCTGCAATATTATATGAGGCAACATAATGCCTCCATTCCAAATGAAATATTCTCTGCAAATGATGAAGACCAGTTACAAGACAGTTTCAAAGATATCACTGATAAGATTCTGCCACTGGGAATCCACCACGTGACCATCAAGGATGTTCTTTCTAAGTATGTCCAGCTATTACCGAACGGATCGTCAGAGTTTCGTGTAGTGAAAGAAAAGGATGGTAGCAGTGAAACATTAACCGAAGAGCAAGTAACTTTTGATACCAAGACAACGGCAGAAGGATTAGTGGAAGTTACGGCTAACTTTTCTCCGAATTATTCCTTAGAAGATGGAGCTAGATATGTCCTCAAATTCACTGTTACATCTAGTCAAGATGCTCTGGATGCCATTGCAGGTGATAAAAAACTAGAGGCTGGTGATGCTGAAGGTTCTGATGTCAATAAACTCTATTCCAATAAAGGTGCCAGTGTCACCTATTCCTATGGAATAGGCACCTCCCAAACCAAGACCAAAGAATACTCTGACAACCCAACCTTTAAGCCTTCGGATCCATTAACGGTTCCGGTGGAAGTTGAATGGCAAGGTGTGACGGGTGCGAGAACTGTCATTACAGCTGATCAACCGAGTAATGTTGAACTGAAACTGGTTCAAAAGAACAAGAACGGAGGTTCTGATAATCAAGACTATCGAAAGACAAATGTGAATGTTAGTAAAAACGTATCTAATGAAACGAGGAACTTTGAAAAAGTTGCCAAAGGATATCAATACGATTTAATTGCACCGGACGTCCCAGCCTTTACCAAAGAAATAAAAAATGTTGGTACAGAAACTAAACCATCCTTCAAGGTAATCTATAAACAATTGCCAAGTCTGACGATTAAGAAAGTGTTGGAAGCTGAAAGTAACTTGAACAAAGAGTTTAGGATTAAGGTAAAACTAACCTCTCCTGATTCTACGCCATTGAATGGAACTTTTGGCGAGATAACTGTTGTGAATGGAGAAGCGGAGATCCGTGTCGAAAAACGAAAGCGTTGGAAAGGTATCCTAAGCTATCTTCCTCGGGGAACCCATTACAAGGTTGAAGAAGAAGCAGCATCAACAAATGGTTACCACGTTACGTATGAGAATCAAGAGGGCGATCTGAATAAAGACGAGACCAGCACTGTTACGAATCACAAGCTTCCAAGTTTATCAGTCACAAAAAAAGTTACAGGCGTATTTGCAAATCTATTAAAATCCTTCAAGATTACCATTAACATTAGGGATGCTCAGAATAGTCCACTGAATGGGACCTATAATGCAACGGTGAATAATAAAAGAACCCCTCTACAATTTACGAATGGTCGAGCGTCTATAGATCTCAACAAAGATCAAACCATAAAAATTGATGGACTTCCACTCGATAGTCACTACACTATTGAAGAGGAATCAAACTCTTCTCGTGGATATCAGGTATCTTATGAAAATCAAGAAGGCAAACTGGATGGGGATAAGTCCGCGACAGTCACGAATAATAAGAATAATGTACCTGAAACCGGAGTTGACTTCCTCAGCAGTACACTCGTGTTAGGAATAATCCTTCCTCTAGGAGGAATCTTCTTTACAATCCTACTCGGATATCTAGTGGTACATAGGAGAAAATAATGCTACTTAAAAAGAAACATAAGAAAACAGTAACACAAGTCAATCGGGATAAGTCTCCGCCGAGTGTATGGGGAGATATCCTCTACTTAGTCAGTAAGCTTCTGATGGTTGGGTTTGTACTGGCCACCCTTTACTTTTTTGTCTTTGGACTATTGAGATACAATGACGATGGCATGAAGCCAGCCTTGAAAGATGGCGATTTGGTTGTCTACTATAGGTTGGATAAACGTTATTCGATTGGTGATCTGCTCGTCTATAGTTATAAGGGCAAGGAAAGAGTGGCGCGTGTCATAGCAACCGAAGGAAGTACGATCGATATAAACGAAAATGGTCTCATCATCAACGGTTCTCCTCAACAAGAGCAGGATATCTACAAAGAAACGCTGCTCTATAAGGAAGGGGCTACCTTCCCAATGAAAGTCCCAGCAGGACAACTCTTTGTCCTCGGAGACAATCGAACAACGGCTGTAGATAGCCGTGCTTTTGGAACCATTCCTATACAGGATACCCATGGCAAGGTGGTAACAGTCCTAAGGCGACGGGGCTTTTGATGATAATTTATGAAAAAAGAAATTTAAAAATAAAAGGAATAATCATGAAAAAAACATTTTTGAAAAAATTAGTTACTGCAAGTATTGCAGCTGTAACCGCCTTGTCGGTCTTTAGAGGAGTGCCAACATTTGCAGATGATAATGATGTGGCAACTGCCAAAGCAACTGGTGAAACAAGTGCAAAAGTTTCTATTAATAAGGTGTTGAATATTGCGGAAGGAATTACAACACCTGAAGCAACTTTTACATTTACTTTCACCCCTAAAACTGGTACATCATCAAATGGTGCACCTTATGAAACGATTGATTCTTCTAATGGTCAAATTACAGATAAAAATGTATCTTATTCTGGAACAGACGTTTTAGCAACTGGCCAAACTAACATTAAGAAAGAAACCGGCGATATTTTTAGAGAAGTGAACTATACACATGCTGGTGAATATGTCTATACTGTTGCTGAAAAACAAAATGTTGGTTGGAATGTTATTCAAAAAAATGGTTCACCTATTGATTTTATGACATATGATAATCGCAACTATGAAATGCACGTTATTGTTAAGAACAAAACTACAGGAGGAACATATATTTCTTCTGTGTATTTTAAACAAGTATCCCCAAGTGTGAATGGTAAAGTAAAACCATCTGAAAGTGGAACTACTTACAAATATGATCTTTTCACTAACATCTATCGTAAAAATGCTGGTAAAATTACAGATCCAAATGAACCAAACCCTAATAAACCAAATGTTTCAAAAGTTGACCCAAATGCTAAATCTTTAGTAATTAAAAAAGTTGTATCAGGTGCTACTGCAGATAAATCAAAAGATTTTACTTTCAAGCTTACTTTCACAAAAGCATCTACAGAAACTTCACAATCAATCACTGGTAAAATCGGTGAAACCTCAAAAACATTTGTCTATGGTCAAGAAACGACTATAACACTACGTCACGATCAATCTTTGGCGTTTGACACAATTCCTGCTGGTACTCGTTATAAATTGGTTGAAACTGGATCTCAAGGTTACACAGCTTCAGCTGCATATAAGGAGAACGGAGCATCAAAAAATCAAGCTGGTACAGTTTCTACAAATTTCACTCAAGATAGTATCCTTATTGGTGAAAAACCAAACGATAACACTATCACAAATAGCTTACCAGACGTTACCCCTACTGGTCTTTTGATTGACAACCTTCCTTTCATCTTGATGATTGGTCTTGGTTTGGCTGGATTTGTTGTTTTGTCTAAAAAACGCAGACAAGCTTAGGCAACTGGTTTGAATTATGAAAATCAAGCGTGAGAAACCAAAAAGGAGTTTGTCTAGGCGTCTGGTCCTTGCTGTAGATGCATTGATGAATCATATCCTGCTCCTCTTGGCTGCCTTAGTCTTTCTCTTTGGTTTCTACGCCCTTTGGGATGCCAATCAGGTTTATTCTCAGGCTTCATCAAGTGAGTATGAGGCTTATAGACCTGTTAGTACCAGTGAGAAGGATGAGCTTGCTAGTTTTTCTGGCTTTCACAAGCTACAGCAAGTCAATCCAGAGGTTCTCGGTTGGATCAATGTCTATGGCACCAATATCGACTATCCCTTAGTCCAAGCCAAAGACAATGAAAAATACCTGAACAAGGATTCCAAGGGAGAATTTGTAGCTACAGGGGCTATTTTCCTTGAGGCTCGAAATGAATCCAAGTTCGAAGACTTTAATACCATCATCTACGGTCACCATGTAGAAAATGGGGTTATGTTTGGAGATGTAGCAAAGTTTTCTGATAAGGAATTTTTTGACCAGCATCGCTACGGCAGTATTTACTATAATGGCGTTGAAAAAGGTCTTGAAATCTTTGAAATGCTCGAGGTGGACGCCTATGACTTTAACATCTACGATCCAGGTATTAATGGGGATGATCGGCGCCAAGAATATATCGATCACTTACTCTCGGTTGCCATTCACAAACGAGACATTACACTGGGGCCAAATGACCATATCATCCTTCTCAGTACCTGTTTCCTAGACGTAACAAATGGGAGACATATCGTAGTTGCCAAGATTACGGATACGGTTCCAAAGAACACCTTCCATACGAAAAAATCAAAACCATTCCCATACAGTGTCTTTGATGATTCGTCGCTCGGACGATTTCTCTCATCGATTCCTTTGTGGATATGGTACATCATCTTGTTTATCTTGCTCTTGCTATTGATCTTCTTGCTCATCATCCTCAACTTGATCTTGCGTCGTAGAAGAGAAGCAAAGGAAGAAGAAGCAGATACCATTACTGACTAAACTACCAATAAAAGAGAAAGGGACAGCCTCTCTTGCTCTTTTATTTTCAAGGCTAGAAAGGAGAAAGAAGGAAATATGAAAACAAATACGAGTCGCAAAATTATAAAGGTCATTCTCTCCCTCTTTCTAGCTTTTTTCTGCCTTTTTACAGCTGATAGAGCTCTTGCGAGCGACTACGATCATTATAATCCCATTGAAAAGGATGCCAGCAGTACGGGCTTTGAAACCTTGCAGCATCTCAACAAGGATGTTTGTGGTTGGATTAGCCTCGATGGGACCAAGGTAGACTATCCCCTCTTGCAGAGTCAGGACAATGTCAAATACCTTGACCGAAATGCCTTTGGTGATTATACTGTGTCAGGTTCTATATTCCTAGACTATCGTTTCAATCCCAACTTTACTGACTTTAACACCATCATCTATGGTCACTCCATGGCTTCTGGAGCTATGTTTGGGGAGATCCAAAAATTTGCGGATCAAGATTTTTTTGAAAAGCATCGCTATGGCTCTATCTACTACAATGGTCGAGAACGTGGTCTGGAGATTTTTGGGATTTTAGAAGTGGATGCCTATGACACGGAGATTTACCGAACTTTGAGTTCCAACGATGAGGAACACCAGGCCTACTATCAATATCTGCTAAGTAAAGCCAAGTACAAGCGAGATGTCTCCTTGACCTCAACGGACAAGATTGTTTTGTTAAGCACCTGTTTCCTTACTATTACCAACGGACGACATATCCTCTTAGCTAAAATAACGGATGCGCCAGTAAAAGCAGTCCAGGATAAAAGTGGAGAAGCTGTAGGAACACGCTATTTTGACCAAGGGCTACCAACGCATTGGATTTATATCCTTGCCTTTCTACTCCTTATTATCGTCCTCTTACTTCTTATTATCATCATCCTAATCATGAGACGAGATAGAAAGACAAAAGAACAAAAGAAATAGTAGACGTCGGAAGCGTTTACTATTTTTGTCTTTCGTGATAGAATGGATAGTGAAAATAATATCATAAGGATAATAACATGAAAAAAGCAATATTAATGATGACCTTTGGATCTCCAGAGGAGATTAGTTTTGAAGGAGTAGCAGAATTCTTTACAAACATTCGTCGTGGAGTTAGACCCCAAGACCACGAGATTCAGACTCTCTATGACAACTATGTCCTTATCGGTGGGACGCCCTTGCAGCGGATTACACGTGAGGAGGTTGATTTAGTCAAGGAACGTTTAGGCGAGGAGTACGGTATCTACTTTGCCAACAAATTTTCTCGTCCCTTTATTCCAGACGTGATCAAGCAGATGGAAGCTGATGGTGTTGAAGAATGTATCTGCTTGATTTTGGAACCTCATTATTCTTTTTACTCAGTCATGGGGTATGAAAAGTTTCTGGAAAGCCAGCAGATCCGATTTTTAGTCATTAAGGACTGGTATCAACAGCAGCCTTTGTTGGACTTTTGGACAGATGAGATTAGAAAAATTTTACGAAACCATGTGGGAGAAGAATCTTTCAAGGTAATCTTTTCAGCCCACAGTGTTCCCATTTTTGCCTTGGACTATGGAGATCCATATATCGATCAGATTTTCGATAATAGCAAGCTAATCGCTGAACAACTCGGCCTAATGACAGACCACTATACCAATACTTGGCAGAGCGAAAGCGATATTGGAATCCCTTGGATCAAGCCAGATGTTTTAGAATATTTACGAGAACAAAAGCAACATCCCGAGCATTATATTTTTGTCCCGATTAGTTTTATCAGTGAGCACATCGAAGTCCTGTTTGACAACGATGTAGAATGTTATGAGTTGTGTCAAGAATTAGATGTCACCTACCATCGTCCACCTATGCCCAATACGGATAGCCGTTTAATTGACGCATTAGTTGCTACTGTAAGAGCGAATGAAGACAAAGAATTTAAAGCTTTTCTCCCAGAAGAAGAAACTTTTGATGAGTTAGCTCCTTCGGCAACTACTAAGGACATCATGGAGGAGACAGACGACCTTCAGATGCCAGAATTTGTCAAAAAGCTCATTGAGAAAAAAGGCCGTGAAAATGTGAAGATGCCGTACTTAATTAAGAAAATGCTCGAAAAGGCTGGGAAATTACCAAAAGAGTAAAGAAAAAAGGATTTAGCTTTAAGCTAGATCCTTTATCTGTTTTATTTTTTCTCAAGAAGAGCTTTGATTTCTTGAAGAACTTCAAGTTCAGTTGGAGCAGCAGGTGCTTCCTCAACCACTTCCTCTTTCTTACGAAGGTTTTGAGCTTTTTCAATACCTTTGATAACGAAGAAGAGAACTGTACCCACAACAAGGAAGTTGATAACAGCGCTTAAGAATTTACCATATGTAACACCATTCCATGCAAGCTCAGCGATGTTTTGTACTTTCGCAGCTTCCAAAGCTGGGTTCAATAGAAGTGGAGTGATGATATCGTTAACAAATGAAGTAACGATAGCACCAAATGCAGAGGCAATGATCACACCGACAGCAAGGTCAACAACATTACCACGAAGCAAAAATGCTTTAAGATCCTTTAACATTTTCATAAATTCCTTTCCTAATTTTCTGATTTATTATATCCTAAATTGTGACAAAAAGCAACTTGAACGCTCAAAGTGGTCAGTTGCCCCCTTTAAAAATATAGATTTTGCTGAAAATATAGTTTAAAATGATGATCAAGATTTGTGCTAGAATAGTTTCAATCGTATTAACCCTATCTATATTAAATTCGACAAACTGGCCAATAATATCAGGGAAAGTTGTAACAAAGATATAAGTTAAAAGAAGGTCCAGTCCAAGAGTAGAGAGACGAGCTAAGAAAAACTTAGCTAGGCGAGTTAGCCAATTCCTTCTCTCTTGTTTAAAGACAATTGTATCATTTGTGAGAAAGGCAAAGAGAATCCCGATAATATTTGCGAGGGCAGTTGCGAGGATTTCCTGGTGGCTGATATGGTAAATAACCAAACGTGATACAATAGAAATCAAAGTCGTAGCACCACCGAAAAATAGGTAGGAGAGAATCTCGTTATCAAAGAAAGCTTTTATTAGTCTTTTCATGATTTTAGTATAGCATAAAGCGGGCTAATGTGCTATACTAGTAAGGTTGATTCAATCAACCCTTGGTGCTTAGCTTCTTTCACCAAGCATATTTTACGCGGGAAACCGCTAAAGGAGAAAACATGAAAAAATTAACTGTTCGTGACATGGCAGACATCGCTATCGTTGCTGCGATCTATGTAGTTTTGACTATTACGCCACCAATCAATGTTCTTAGTTTTGGGGCGTATCAGTTCCGTATTTCAGAAATGTTGAATTTCTTGGCCTTTTACAACCCTAAATATATCATCGGTGTGACAATTGGATGTATGATTGCTAATTTATTTAGTAGTTTTGGCCTAATAGATGTCTTTGTCGGTGGAGGTTCTACCCTGGTATTCCTTAGTCTAGGTGTATGGCTCTTTGCAAAATACAGCAAAGATTACCTCTTTAACGGATTGATTCGAAAAGATCATTTCTTCTTTTCAATCCTCTTCTCTATTTCAATGATCACCATTGCAGCTGAACTTCATATCTTGACAGAAGCTCCCTTCTTGTTCACATGGTTCTCTACTGGAATTGGTGAGTTTGCATCACTTATCGTAGGTGCGATTTTGATTGGTAAATTGGGACAGCGAATCGATCTAACAAAATAAGAAGTTTATAAGCTAGATTCTTGATAAATCTAGCTTTTTTCATTCCATAAAATTAAAAGAGAGCGCTTGACAAGAACATAGAACTATAGTATACTTTTTAGGTAAGCTGATTTAGCTCAGTTGGCAGAGCGCATCCATGGTAAGGATGAGGTCGCCGGTTCAATCCCGGCAATTAGCATGATAGAAACAAAGTTACCTTGGGAGACCAAGGTTTTTCTTATCTACCTGTATAAATGAAGCAAAGAGTTTTGTCTGTTGACAAAAGTGACTCTATCTAGTAGAATAGTAGATGCGATGAGTCGATAGGCAGTCTTCGGACTGCTATTGAGCATAAGGAGGTCATAACGCAGGAGCGGACCTTGATGAGTTGTGTGAACCTGCTCATCACATGAAGATGCCTCTTAGTCCCTGGTCAATGACTAGGGATTTTTAATTTTCAGAAAATATAACCCAAAAATGCTTTTCAATTTCTTGAAAAAGTAGTATAATACATCTATTATAGAAATTTTTAGAAAATTCCGAAAGAGGTTATTTATGGGATATACAGTTGCTGTAGTTGGCGCGACAGGTGCTGTCGGAGCTCAGATGATAAAAATGTTGGAAGAATCAACACTTCCAATCGATAAAATTCGTTACCTTGCTTCTGCACGTTCAGCAGGCAAGACTTTGAAATTTAAAGACCAAGATATTACGATTGAAGAAACAACTGAGACAGCTTTTGAGGGTGTTGATATTGCACTCTTCTCAGCAGGTGGTTCGACATCAGCTAAGTATGCACCATACGCAGTTCAAGCTGGAGCGGTAGTAGTAGATAACACATCTTATTTCCGTCAAAATCCAGATGTTCCTTTGGTTGTTCCAGAGGTCAATGCTCATGCACTTGATGCCCACAACGGGATTATTGCCTGCCCTAACTGTTCAACAATCCAAATGATGGTGGCTCTTGAGCCAGTTCGTCAAAAATGGGGCTTGGACCGTATCATCGTTTCAACTTACCAAGCGGTTTCAGGTGCTGGTATGGGAGCGATTCTTGAAACACAACGTGAACTTCGTGAAGTCTTGAATGACGGTGTGAATCCTCGTGATTTGCATGCAGAAATCTTGCCTTCAGGTGGTGACAAGAAACACTATCCTATCGCCTTTAACGCTCTTCCACAAATCGATGTCTTCACGGACAATGATTACACTTACGAAGAGATGAAGATGACCAAGGAAACGAAGAAAATCATGGAAGATGACAGCATCGCAGTGTCTGCAACATGTGTGCGTATTCCCGTCTTGTCAGCTCACTCTGAGTCTGTTTACATTGAAACAAAAGAAGTGGCCCCAATCGAAGAAGTGAAAGCAGCTATCGCAGCCTTTCCAGGTGCAGTTCTTGAAGATGATGTAGCTCATCAAATCTATCCGCAAGCCATCAATGCAGTTGGTTCACGTGATACCTTTGTTGGTCGTATCCGTAAAGACTTGGATGCTGAAAAAGGAATCCACATGTGGGTTGTTTCAGATAACCTTCTCAAAGGTGCTGCCTGGAACTCAGTTCAGATCGCAGAAACGCTTCACGAACGTGGATTGGTTCGTCCAACAGCTGAGTTGAAATTTGAATTAAAATAGTCATATCGTTTAGGAGTTCAGATGAACTCCTTCTTTGAAATAGAGAGGTGTTTCTCATGTCTTATCAAGATTTAAAAGAGTGTAAAATCATCACAGCCTTTATTACCCCTTTCCATGAGGATGGTTCCATCAACTTTGATGCCATTCCAGCCTTGATTGAGCATTTATTGGCCCATCACACAGACGGCATTCTCCTAGCTGGAACAACTGCTGAGAGTCCAACTTTGACTCACGATGAAGAGTTGGAACTCTTTGCAGCTGTACAAAAGATTGTTAATGGACGTGTTCCTTTGATTGCGGGTGTAGGTACCAATGATACACGTGACTCGATTGAGTTTGTCAAAGAAGTAGCAGAATTTGGCGGTTTCGCTGCTGGACTTGCTATCGTACCATACTACAACAAACCTTCTCAAGAAGGAATGTATCAGCACTTTAAAGCGATTGCAGATGCTTCTGACTTACCTATTATCATCTATAACATTCCAGGGCGTGTAGTTGTTGAATTAACTCCAGAAACCTTGCTTCGTTTGGCTGACCATCCAAATATCATCGGTGTTAAAGAATGTACCAGCTTGGCCAATATGGCTTACTTGATTGAGCACAAGCCAGAAGAATTCTTGATTTATACAGGTGAAGATGGAGATGCCTTCCATGCCATGAACCTTGGTGCGGATGGGGTTATTTCTGTTGCCTCCCATACAAATGGAGATGAGATGCACGAGATGCTCACTGCCATTGCAGAAAGCGATATGAAGAAAGCAGCAGCTATTCAACGTAAATTCATTCCTAAGGTCAACGCCCTCTTCTCTTATCCAAGTCCTGCTCCAGTTAAGGCTGTTTTGAACTATATGGGATTTGAAGCTGGACCAACTCGATTACCTCTAGTTCCAGCACCAGAAGAAGATGCTAAACGCATCATCAAGGTTGTTGTAGATGGTGACTACGAAGCAACTAAGGCAACCGTAACAGGTGTCCTTAGACCAGATTACTAATGAAGACAATAAAATCCATGATTGAAAGAACGATCATGGATTTTTCTTATTTTCCTAAACAGAATTGGCTAAAGAGTTGGGTGATGAGTTCATCTGGTGCTGCATCTCCAGTGATTTCTCCTAGGATTTCCCAAGTACGGGTCAAGTCAACTTGCAACAAATCAACTGGCATACCCAGCTCAAGACCTTCATTAACTGCTTGTAGGCTTTCAACGGCCTTTTCAATCAAGGAAATATGACGGGCATTTGACAAGTAAGTAGCATCTTGCTCGACCAAACCAGCATTTTCAAAGAAGAGATCGTTAATACGCTCTTCGATCTTATCAATGTTTTGGTTTTTAAGAACTGAAATACGGATGACATCTTCAGGTAGTTCCGAAGTTTCAATCGCTTCAGGAAGATCCGTTTTATTAAGTAGAATAATGCGGTTGGTATCTTGGCTGATTTCTAAGAGTTGGCGATCTTGGGCGGTCAGTGGTTCACTGGCATTTAGTACTAGTAGTACCAAGTCAGCTTCCTTGAGGGCTTTTCTAGAACGTTCGACACCGATTTGTTCCACGATGTCATCTGTTTCCCGAATACCAGCTGTATCAATCAATTTGAGAGGAACACCATTGATGTTGACGTATTCTTCGATGACATCACGGGTAGTACCAGCGATGTCTGTAACGATGGCCTTTTCTTCACGCAGGAGGTTGTTGAGCAGGCTCGATTTCCCAACGTTGGGACGACCGATGATGGCAGTTGAAATTCCCTCACGGAGGATTTTACCTCGACGTGCTGTCCTAAGGAGATTAGTTAGCAATTGCTCAAACTCCATAGTTTTCTCACGGACAACAGCAGTAGTAGCTTCCTCAACATCATCATACTCAGGATAGTCGATATTGACCTCGACTTGGGCAAGTGTATTGAGGATTTCTTGGCGGGTATTATTAATGAGGTCAGAAAGGGAGCCGTCCAATTGCTTAACTGCAATATTCATAGCCTTGTCTGTCTTGGCGCGGATGATGTCCATCACCGCCTCAGCCTGTGTCAAATCTACACGACCGTTTAGAAAGGCGCGCTTGGTAAATTCACCAGGTTCAGCCAATCGAGCTCCTTCACGGATAGCTAACTGGAGAATCTCATTGGTGACGGCAATCCCACCGTGGGTGTTAATCTCGATAATGTCCTCGCGAGTGAAGGTCTTTGGAGATTTCATAGCTCCAATCATAACCTCGTCCATGACCTTACCAGTCAAAGGATCAATAATATGCCCGTAGTTAAGAGTATGGCTGGTAACCTTACTCAAATCCTTGCCTTTAAAAATCTTTTGCGCAATAGCAAAACTATCTGTTCCGCTCAAACGGACAATACCAATGGCCCCTTCACCTAGTGGAGTAGAGATAGCAGCGATGGTATCAAATTCACGTGTAATCATACTAATTCCTTTTGTATTTCTTTTCTTAGGATATGTATCCAAACATCTCTTCAAATTGTAACAAATTTAGGTTATTTCTTCAATGGAAGCTACTTAAAGATTGAAAAAGCCTAAGCAAATTTGCTTAAGCTTGCTTATTTGGTACGCATTTCACCTTGAGGGAAATAGGTTCCTTCAGGCATGTCGTTGATAATGACATGAACAGCAGACTGAGGTGCTCCTGTGTTGCGGACAACTGCTTCAGTAACCTCCTTAGCAAGAGCTTTCTTTTGCTCGAGCGTGCGACCTTCAAATAAATCGATGCGTACAAATGGCATAATGGTTTCCTCCGTGGATTCTTTATTTCTTTATATTTTACCATATTTTGCCATTTAAAGCTTCAGAAAATTATGATATACTAGAATGTAGCAAAAATTTAGAAATGGACGTGAAATAGAAGCATGGCACAGTTGTATTATCGTTATGGGACCATGAACTCTGGTAAGACGATTGAGATTCTCAAGGTGGCCTATAACTATGAAGAGCAAGGAAAAGGTGTTGTCATCATTACCTCTGCTCTGGATACACGTGATGGTGTTGGTTATGTATCCAGTCGAATCGGCATGAAGCGACCAGCTCTTGCGATTGAAGATGATACAGATATCTATGGCTTAATCCGAGATTTGGAAGTCAAACCCTACTGTGTCTTAGTCGATGAGGCCCAGTTTCTCAAGCGTCACCATGTTTACGACCTAGCTCGTGTTGTCGATGAATTAGACATCCCTGTCATGGCATTCGGTTTGAAGAATGACTTTCGCAATGAACTGTTTGAAGGTTCAAAACACCTCTTGCTTTTAGCAGACAAGATTGACGAGATTAAGACCATTTGCCAGTATTGTAAGAAAAAGGCTACCATGGTTCTACGAACTCTAGACGGGAAACCTACCTATGAAGGCGAACAAATCCAGATTGGTGGAAATGAAACCTATATCTCAGTCTGTCGTAAACATTATTTTGCCCCTGAAATCAATAAGGAGAATAAAGAAAAATGAACATCTATGATCAACTACAAGCTGTAGAAGACCGTTATGAAGAACTAGGAGAATTGCTGAGTGACCCAGATGTCGTCTCAGACACCAAGCGTTTCATGGAGCTTTCGAAAGAAGAAGCTTCTACTCGTGATACGGTAACAGCTTACCGTGAGTACAAACAAGTCCTTCAAAACATCGTCGATGCCGAAGAGATGATTAAAGAATCAGGCGGAGATGTGGACTTGGAAGAAATGGCCAAGCAAGAACTCAAAGACGCCAAGGCTGAAAAAGAAGAATATGAAGAAAAACTAAAAATCTTGCTCCTTCCAAAGGATCCAAACGATGACAAGAACATCATCCTTGAAATCCGTGGTGCTGCTGGTGGTGACGAAGCTTCTCTCTTTGCGGGAGACCTTCTAACAATGTATCAGAAATACGCTGAAGCCCAAGGTTGGCGCTTTGAAGTCATGGAAGCTTCTATGAACGGTGTCGGTGGATTCAAAGAAGTGGTTGCCATGGTATCAGGTCAGTCCGTTTACTCTAAACTTAAGTATGAGTCTGGTGCTCACCGTGTTCAACGTGTCCCTGTGACAGAAAGCCAAGGCCGTGTCCACACTTCGACAGCGACTGTCCTTGTCATGCCAGAAGTAGAAGAAGTAGAGTACGATATTGATCCCAAAGACCTTCGTGTTGACATCTACCACGCATCTGGTGCTGGTGGTCAGAACGTCAACAAGGTTGCGACTGCCGTTCGTATTGTTCACTTGCCGACCAATATCAAGGTTGAGATGCAGGAAGAACGTACCCAGCAGAAGAACCGTGAGAAGGCTATGAAAATCATCCGTGCGCGTGTTGCTGACCACTTTGCACAAATTGCCCAGGATGAACAAGACGCTGAACGTAAGTCTACTATCGGTACTGGTGACCGTTCAGAACGGATCCGTACTTACAATTTCCCACAAAACCGTGTTACAGACCACCGTATTGGCTTGACCCTTCAAAAACTAGATACCATCTTGTCTGGTAAATTGGATGAAGTTGTAGACGCTTTGGTCCTTTACGATCAAACACAGAAATTAGAAGAATTAAACAAATAATGAAACTAGCTCAATTATTTTCAGATTTTGAAGAAGAGTTGATAAGACAAGGAGAGGAAGCTGAAAGCCTCTCTTTTGTCTATCGTAGCCTGAAAAAAATCTCTTTTACAGATTTCGTCTTTGCCCTCCAGCAAGAAGTAACAGAGGAAGAAAAACAATTTGTAGAAGAAGTTTACCAGCAGTTAGCGACCCATAAACCAGCTCAGTATATCATCGGACAGGCAGATTTCTTTGGAATGCAGTTAAAAGTGGATGAGCGGGTTTTGATTCCTCGTCCAGAAACAGAAGAGTTGGTGGAACTCATCCTAACAGAAAATCCTGAGGAAAATCTTAATGTCCTAGATATTGGGACTGGAAGTGGCGCCATAGCTCTTGCATTAGCTAAAAACAGACCAGATTGGTCAGTGACAGCAGCAGATATTTCACAAGATGCACTAGACTTAGCAATGGATAATGCTAGAAATCAAAATCTTAATATATTTTTTAAAAAATCTGATTGTTTTGCAGAAATTTCTGAAAAATATGATATAATTGTATCCAATCCACCCTATATCGCTCGCGAGGATGAGTCAGAAGTTGGCTTGAATGTTTTACATTCGGAGCCTCATCTAGCTCTCTTTGCAGATGAGGATGGCCTAGCTATTTACCGCAGAATTGCGGAAGATGCAAAAGACTATCTCACAGATGGTGGTAAGATTTACCTTGAAATTGGATACAAGCAAGGTCAAAGTGTTCCTGCGCTTTTTAGGAAACATCTTCCTGAAAAACGGGTACGAACACTCAAGGACCAATTTGGTCAAGATAGGATGGTTGTAGTTGATGATGGACAGGATTAGACAAGAGTTGGAAAAGGGCGGAGCTGTTGTTCTGCCTACAGAGACAGTTTATGGCCTCTTTGCTAAGGCCTTAGATGAAAAAGCTGTCGACCATGTTTATCAACTCAAACATCGTCCTAGAGACAAGGCGCTCAATCTTAATGTTGCTTCTCTAGAGGACATCTTGCACTTTTCAAAGAAACAGCCAACTTATCTACAAAAGCTTGTAGAGACCTTTTTACCAGGTCCCTTGACCATTATCCTCGAAGCTAATGACAGAGTTCCCTATTGGGTAAATTCTGGTCTTACAACTGTTGGATTTCGGATGCCGAGTCACCCCATTACACTTGATTTGATTCGAGAGACAGGTCCTTTGATTGGGCCGTCTGCCAATATTTCGGGTCAGGCAAGTGGAGTGACCTTTGCTCAAATTCTAGAGGATTTTGACCAAGAGGTTCTGGGTTTGGAGGACGACGCTTTTCTAACTGGACAGGATTCGACGATTTTGGATTTGTCTGGATACAAGGTGAAAATCTTGCGCCAAGGCGCAATTAAACGAGAAGATATTCTTGCTCGGTTGCCAGAGATTTCTTTTGAGGAGGAATGAGATGCTAAGAGATTTGCAAGCAACAGATGTGAATGCTATATGTGAGATTAACCAAGAGGCTTTGGGCTATTCTTTTAGTCCAGAGGCTACAGCTAGTCAACTAGCTAGACTGTCTCAGGATTCCCATCATTTCCTACTTGGTTATGAGGATGAAGCTAGTCATATCTTGCTTGGATATGTCCATGCCGAGGTTTACGAATCCCTCTATTCCAAAGCAGGATTTAATATCTTAGGCTTAGCGGTTTCGCCTCAAGCACAAGGACGAGGTATCGGTAAAAGCTTACTGCAAGGGTTGGAGGAAGAAGCAAAAAGACGGGGTTATGGGTTTATCCGCTTAAACTCTGCTGATCATCGTCTGGGAGCTCATGCATTTTATGAAAAAGTTGGTTATACTTGTGATAAAGTGCAGAAACGGTTTATTCGCATCTTTTAGTTTATTTTCTTTCTTGTAAAAACAAACTAAAGGACCAGTTACACTATAAAGGAGAAGACCTATGATTTTTGACAAAGATGATTTTAAAGCCTACGATGCTGATCTCTGGAATGCTATTGCCAAAGAAGAAGAACGCCAACAAAACAACATTGAGTTGATTGCTTCCGAAAACGTAGTTTCTAAGGCCGTTATGGCAGCTCAAGGGTCTATCTTGACGAATAAATACGCTGAAGGTTACCCAGGACGCCGTTATTACGGTGGTACAGATGTGGTTGACGTTGTAGAAACTTTAGCTATTGAACGCGCGAAAGAAATTTTTGGTGCAAAATTTGCCAATGTCCAACCTCACTCAGGAAGCCAAGCCAACTGTGCTGCTTACATGGCCTTGATTGAGCCAGGTGATACGGTTATGGGAATGGATTTGGCTGCAGGTGGACACTTGACCCACGGCGCTCCAGTTAGCTTCTCTGGTCAAACCTACAACTTTGTTTCTTACAGTGTGGATCCTGAAACAGAACTCTTGGACTTTGATGCCATCTTGAAACAAGCCCAAGAAGTGAAGCCAAAACTAATCGTAGCAGGTGCTTCAGCCTATTCTCAAATTATCGACTTCTCAAAATTCCGTGAAATCGCAGACGCTGTCGGGGCTAAGCTCATGGTAGATATGGCTCATATCGCTGGTTTGGTTGCTGCTGGTCTACATCCAAGTCCAGTTCCATACGCTCATATCACAACGACAACGACCCACAAAACCCTTCGTGGACCTCGTGGTGGTTTGATTTTGACCAATGATGAGGACCTAGCTAAGAAAATCAACTCAGCTATTTTCCCTGGTATCCAAGGTGGACCTTTGGAGCATGTTATCGCTGCTAAGGCGGTGTCATTCAAAGAAGTTTTAGATCCGGCCTTCAAGGAATATGCTGCTAATGTCATCAAAAACAGCAAGGCTATGGCAGCTGTCTTCTTGCAAGACCCTGACTTCCGTATCATTTCTGGCGGGACTGAAAACCACCTCTTCTTAGTCGATGTTACTAAGGTTGTTGAAAACGGAAAAGTGGCTCAAAACTTGCTGGATGAGGTTAATATTACCCTAAATAAAAACTCAATCCCTTACGAAACTTTGTCACCATTCAAGACAAGTGGGATTCGTATCGGAGCAGCAGCCATCACTGCACGTGGATTTGGTGAAGAAGAATGCCGTAAAGTGGCTGAACTCATCATTAAAACTCTTAAGAATGCAGAAAATGAAGCTGTATTAGAAGAAGTGAGAAGTGAAGTCAAAGCGTTGACAGATGCCTTCCCATTATACGAGGACTAATACTTTTATGGACATTTATATTAAGAAAGCTATTATCCATCAGTTCAGCCCAGATAATACGGAGTTGTTCCTAGCGGATAAGTTTCTCAATATTACTCCAAAAATCGAGGAATACTTGCGCAAAAAAATTGAACGCGTGTATTCGGATGAAGCTAAGACTGGGATTTTCGAGGAAGAAAATCCCTTCTTCAATCACATCACAGATGATTTGTTGGAGACATCAGTAACACTGGCTAATCTCTGGAAAGAGGAATTCAGTATTTCAGAAAATCTCAAGACCAATGACTTGATTTTTGTTCAGTTTTCTAAAGAAGGCGTGGAACATTTCGCTTTCTTGCGAATTGCTCTACGGGAAACCTTGACCCACCTTGGAGGAGAAGTTGATAATCCAATCAAGCTGACTCAGAATAACCTGCCGGGATTTGGAACGGGGGCTGATGAGGCCTTGGTCGTCAATCTTCAAAGTCGCAAGTACCACCTGATAGAAAAACGCATCAAGTACAATGGGACTTTTTTGAACTATTTTTCAGAAAATCTCCTAGCTGTCGCCCCTAAGATCTCTCCCAAGAAATCCATCAAGGAACTGGAGAAAACAGCCCAGAGAATTGCGGAGTCCTTTAACACGGATGATTTTCAGTTTCAATCCAAGGTCAAATCAGCTATTTTCAACAATCTTGAAGAAAGCAATGAATTGTCGCCTGAAAAATTGGCTAACGACCTTTTTGATAACAACCTGACAGCTCGTCTAAGTTTTATCGACCAAGTCAAGGAAGCTGTACCAGAACCAGTCCAGTTTGATGAAATTGATGCCAGTCGTCAGCTCAAGAAATTTGAAAACCAAAAACTTTCCTTGTCAAACGGAATCGAACTCATCGTTCCAAATAATGTCTACCAGGACGCGGAGTCTGTTGAATTTATCCAAAATGACAATGGAACCTATTCTATCTTAATCAAAAATATCGAGGACATTCAAAGTAAATAATGTTTAAATTTATAAGAAGAATGCTAGTGCTAGCAGTCCTTCTTTTTGCTGGATACAAAGCCTATCACATTCGTCAGGATGTAAAGCAAGTCATGACCTACCAACCTATGGTTCGAGAAATCTTGAGCGAAAGAGATACTCCAGCAAATGAAGAGTTGGTGCTCGCTATGATTTATACCGAAACGAAAGGAAAAGAGCGGGACGTCATGCAGTCTAGTGAGTCCGCTAGTGGTACAACCAATACCATTAATGATGATGCCGCTAGTATTCGACAAGGAATTCAAACTCTAACAGATAATCTTTATCTTGCACAGAGCAAAGGAGTAGATGTCTGGACTGCCGTTCAAGCCTATAATTTCGGGCCTGCCTATATCGACTTTATCGCTCAGAATGGCAAGGAAAATACTCTGGCACTAGCCAAGCGTTACTCCCGAGAAACGGTCGCTCCTATCCTTGGAAATACCACTGGGAAGACCTACACCTACATCAACCCAATTTCTATCTTTCATGGTGCAGAACTCTATGAAAATGGTGGAAATTATTACTACTCGAGACAGGTACGCTTTAACCTGTATATCATGAAATTCTTTAATTTCTTTTAAGCATCTGGTTTGACCAGATGTTTTTCGCTATAAGCTTTCTTTAAGATTGTTTTATTACCCTAGAAAGGTAAAGGAGGGAATACCCTATGAGAAAGAAATTCTTTCTAACAAGCGCTGCAGTATTGTGGGCAGCAACAGCTATGACGAGTGTCCACGCAGCAACAGATGTTCAAAAAGTAATCGATGAAACCTATGTACAACCTGAATATGTTCTTGGCTCTTCCCTAACTGAAGACCAGAAAAATCAAACTCTTAGCAAACTTGGCTATGACGCATCAAAAGACACCAAAGATATCAAAACTATGACACCTGATATCTATTCGAAAATCATGAATGTGGCTAATGATGCTAGTCTACAGCTCTATTCGTCAGCCAAGATTCAAAAGCTAGGTGATAAGTCGCCTCTAGAGGTCAAGATTGAAACGCCTGAAAATATCACCAAGGTGACGCAGGATATGTACCGTAACGCAGCAGTGACGCTGGGAGTGGAGCATGCCAAAATCACAGTTGCAGCTCCTATTCCAGTTACAGGTGAGAGCGCCCTTGCTGGGATTTACTACTCGTTAGAGGCCAATGGTGCTAAAGTACCGCAAGCCAATAAAGATCTAGCTCAAGAGGAGCTAAAAGCCTTGTCCGATATCAATGCTGAAAATAAGGACAAGTCAGGTTACGATGCCAATAAACTCAATGTGGCTTTGGCAGATATCAAGGCAGGAATCGCAAAGGCAAAAGAAGCCAAAGGCAATCTGACAGAAGAAGATGTCCGCAAAATTGTAGAAGACACACTAAAAAACTACAAACTCGATCAGGTTATAACAGGAAACCAGGTCAATATCATCATCAATTTTGCATTAAACCTTTCAAAGAGTGACATTTTGAACAATGCTGATTTCACGAAAACCCTAAATGACCTCAAGGAAAGCATTGTCTCTCAAGCTGGAGATAGTTTTAAGAATATCAACCTCAACTTTGATGCCAATAAAGCGCTAGAAGAGGGGGGTAACTTCTTTAGCTCCATTTGGCAAGCTATTGTCAACTTCTTCAAGAGTTTTGGTGCTTAGGTCATTTCATGATATAATAGATGGTAACAGAAATGTTGCCGTCTTTTTTGTCGGCCGATAGAAAGTGAAAAATATGTTAAAGAAAAATGATATTGTTGAAGTTGAAATTGTTGATTTGACCCATGAAGGGGCAGGAGTTGCCAAGGTAGATGGTTTGGTTTTCTTTGTAGAAAATGCTCTACCAACTGAGAAAATCCTCATGCGAGTCCTTAAAGTCAATAAAAAGATTGGCTATGGGAAAGTTGAAGAATACCTTACACATTCACCGCATCGTAACCAAGACCTTGACCTAGCTTATCTACGTTCAGGAATCGCTGACTTGGGGCATCTTGCCTATCCAGAGCAGCTCAAGTTTAAAAGTAAGCAAGTCAAAGACAGTCTCTACAAGATTGCAGGAATTGCTGATGTAGAGGTTGCGGAAACGCTTGGTATGGACCATCCAGTCAAGTATCGAAATAAGGCACAGGTGCCCGTTCGTCGAGTGAATGGTGTCTTGGAAACTGGCTTTTTCCGTAAGAATTCGCACGACCTTATGCCCCTTGAAGATTTCTTTATCCAGGATCCTGTTATTGACCAAGTCGTAGTAGCTCTACGCGATTTGCTCCGTCGTTTTGATTTGAAACCTTATGATGAAAAGGAGCAGTCTGGCTTAATTCGGAATCTTGTGGTGCGTCGCGGGCACTATTCAGGACAAATCATGGTCATTTTAGTAACAACTCGTCCGAAAGTTTTCCGAGTGGAGCAATTGATTGAACAAGTCATCAAGCAGTTCCCAGAGATTGTGTCTGTCATGCAAAATATCAACGACCGAAATACCAATGCGATTTTTGGTAAGGAGTGGAAGACTCTTTATGGTCAAGGCTATATTACGGATCAGATGTTGGAAAATAACTACCAAATCGCTGGACCAGCTTTTTATCAAGTAAATACTGAAATGGCAGAGAAACTTTATCAAACAGCTATTGACTTTGCAGAGTTGAGAGAAGATGATGTGGTGATTGACGCCTACTCAGGAATTGGAACGATAGGTTTATCAGTCGCCAAGCATGTCAAAGAAGTCTACGGTGTTGAAGTGATTCCAGAAGCAGTAGAGAATAGCCAGAAGAATGCTGCATTAAACAATATTACAAATGCTCACTATGTCTGTGACACAGCAGAAAATGCCATGAAGAATTGGCTCAAAGACGGTATTCAACCAAGTGTTATATTAGTGGACCCACCGAGAAAAGGACTCACTGAAAGCTTTATCAAGGCAAGCGCTCAAA
The DNA here is from genome assembly GCF_024399415.1 of Streptococcus oralis. Taxonomy (NCBI): domain Bacteria; kingdom Bacillati; phylum Bacillota; class Bacilli; order Lactobacillales; family Streptococcaceae; genus Streptococcus; species Streptococcus oralis. The sequence goes on along the minus strand of NZ_CP029257.1, from coordinate 1,055,263 downwards.
CAGGAGCTAATCGTATTGCCTATATCTCTTGTAATGTCGCCACCATGGCGCGTGATATCAAACTCTACCAAGAATTAGGATATGACTTGAAGAAAGTCCAGCCGGTGGACTTGTTTCCGCAGACGCATCATGTTGAGTGTGTAGCTTTGCTGGTAAAAGCCTAGAAACCTTATAACGAAAGGGATAATCAAAAGCCTTGATTGCAAGGCTTTTTGTTATAAAGGGGATAAGTATCAGAGTGAGAATACAAGTTGTGTGTCTTAATATGCTAACCTGATAGGTTCTCAATCTATTTCCATAAACCCTAGGGGATACAGTGTTGTTTCCATTGACAAGGAGTTTGTGGGAATAGAAACGTAGCCACTCTGTTTTATGATAACTAACTCAATCTGAAATCGTTCTATGGAATTAAAGTCGGATCTGTCTTGGCTTTCTTTTGAAACTGTTACTATGAAAATTTTTATGATAAAATACGTTCATCCGTACAAACACATAAACTAATAAACATAAAGAAGAAGTATTTTATCTATTCAAAAGTTTTATAACATTAATCAGCAGATACTATTGCATGTTGAAAAAAGTTAATTGAATTAGTTGAATATAGTCCTTATCACATTTTATAGTCGAATGAATTAGCTTTCAGATAAAAGACTGTGACTGGGAAGTTTCAGTCTTTTTCGGGTTTTAATGGTATAATGAGATTATAAATTTGGATATTGTTTAAATTCTCTGGAGGACGCATAATGTTGAATTTAGTAAAAGGTCACCAAGTTAGCTTGGTAGAAAACCTGTTTGAATCATTTACAAAGTTAACTGAACATCATTTGACGGCGAATGTACACGCAGAAAAAATATTAGAGGTTTTTCAACACTTTATTGCGATTCATGACGAGCCATTGTTTTTTTTTTTGGAATTGCCTGTCAGTATTGATAGAGAAAAACTGATAGCAAAGAATATTATCAAGGAATCCCATAAGGATGTTTATTATATTGATGGTTGTTCAAGAGAGGAATGCCTAGCCCTGTTGATTAGATACGGTGATATGCTTGTTAATGATGGACTAAGTAAGTTTGGATTTGGTGGGCATAAAAGTCATAGTCACAATCTCATGCTCATTCCTTATTTTTAAGCCAATCTATGTTATAATGAAGAAAAGCTATTAGAGAAGGTGTATATGTCAAATCAAAATATTTATGGGGAGTATGCTCAATACCTCCCCAAAATTTTACAAGAAATAACAGACCCCATTATTGCGGCTAATATTGCTAGCAAAAAAGAAACAGGTTTTAAACTCTATGAACATTTCATTTCACGGATTAAGGAAAGCGACTCCATGCGTGTAAAGTGTCGTAGGAAGAATTTGCCTGAGACCAGCCAGTCTGCCCTTAAGGAAATTCGTGACAGCATTGGAATCCGTATTATTTGTGGTTTTGTCAATGATATTTACAAGATCATCGAAGTAATCAAGGCTATTCCTGGTGTCATGGTCTACAATGAGAAGGATTATATTTCAACTGCCAAGCCTAACGGCTATCGCTCTTATCACCTCATTTTACAAATGGAGACAAATTTTCCAGATGTCCTAGGCAATGATAAAGGGACCTATTTTGTTGAGGTTCAGCTTCGGACCATCGCTCAGGACTCGTGGGCCAGTTTGGAGCATCAGATGAAGTATAAACATGACATCAAGAATTCAGAAATGATTACCCGTGAGCTTAAGCGCTGTGCAGATGAATTAGCTTCATGTGACCTGACCATGCAGACCATCCGTAACTTAATTCAAGAAGGAAGTGACTAGAATGGCTCTGAAAATTTTATTGGCTGAGGACGAGGAAGCCTTATCTCGAGTTTACAAGGCGGCACTTGAGCATCAAGGTTTTGAAGTTGATCAGGCTTTTAATGGTCAAAAGGCAGTCGACCTAGCTGCACAGAATGCCTATCAAGTAATCATTATGGATATTATGATGCCTATCAAAACAGGTATTGAGGCCCTGAAAGAGATTCGCTCCTCTGGGAATACTACTCATGTCATTATGTTGACGGCCATGGCTGAAGTTGATGATCGTGTGACAGGACTTGATGCTGGGGCAGATGATTACCTGACCAAGCCGATTTCCCTAAAGGAACTTTTGGCTCGTCTGCGGTCGCTAGAGCGTCGTGTTAGTGAAACCTTTACTGCCAAAATTTTGACCCTTGGTTCTGTTCGCTTGGACCAAGAGGAGCAGGAGTTGGTAGCTGGCAACGCTATAAGACTTTCAAGTAGAGAGACCAAGTTAATGGCCCACTTCATGCTCAACCCTGCTAAGCAATTAACCACTGATCACCTTTTTAAAACTATCTGGGATGATGAGGAAGATGTGGACGAGTCAATTGTCTGGGTTTATATTTCCTATCTGCGCCAGAAATTGCAAGCTATTCAAGCTGATATCAGTATTCTTGGTGAAAAGGGTGGTGACTTCTGCCTTCTGCAAATTTAGAAAGGAGTAGTCCATGTTTAGACGTTTACGACTTCAGTTTATAACAATTGCTTCTTTGTCTATCCTCTTTATCTTGATCTTTACGGTAGGAATCATCAATGCTGTGAGTTCCTTTCAGACGGAGCAGGAAATTAGCAAGGTCCTCAACACACTCACGGAAAATAATGGAAGCTTTGGAAAAACCACAGAAATTGAGACCAATCAAGGACTTGAGATTCCTTCGGACAGTTTTCAATTTTTCAGCGTGACCTTGTCGGGTGATAAGGTTGTTAGCCAGGATACCAGTCATACGTCTCTAATAAACGACGAGGAAGCGGCTAGATATGCCCTGAAAGTTTGTCGCTTGACCAATAATCTTGGAACGATTAGAGAAAAAAATATCAATCTTAGCTATCAAGTTAGCAAGGTCAGTAAAGATAAGATTTTGGTAGTCTTTCTGGACACGACCTATTATTATAATTCTTCCCAATCCTTGTTCAATCTTTCTATTCTTTTATCACTGTTTGCCTTTATCTTTTTTGTCATCATTGTCAGTGCCTTATCAGGAATTGTCATTCGCCCCTTCATTCGAAATTATGAACAGCAACGGCGTTTTATCACTAATGCTGGTCATGAATTGAAAACACCTTTAGCCATTATTTCTGCTAATACGGAGCTACAGGAACTCATGACTGGAGAAAACGAATGGACCAAGTCTACTAACGACCAGGTGGCACGATTGACCACTCTAATCAATTCGCTTGTGGCTTTATCTCGGCTTGAGGAGCAGTCGGACATTGTTCTTCAAGATGTGGATTTTTCCTATATTACAGAGGATGCAGCCGAGGACTTTAAGGGACCTGTCGTCCGAGATGGCAAATCCTTCGTTATGGATATTACCCCAGATATCCATGTGAAAGCCGAGGAAAAGTCTCTCTTTGAACTTGTAACTCTCCTTGTGGATAATGCTAACAAGTATTGTGACTCTGAAGGAACGGTTACGGTAAGACTCCGTCAAGTCGGAAGAACACGTAAACGGGCTCGCTTAGAAGTGTCAAATACCTATAAAGATGGTAAGACAGTCGATTATAGTAAGTTTTTTGAGCGCTTTTATCGTATCGAAGAATCTCATAATAACAAGGAAATTAAAGGTTTTGGCATAGGCCTATCCATGGCTCAAAGCATGGTCAAATTATTTAAAGGGCGTCTCTTTGCCTCCTACAAAGATGACACCATCACTTTTACAGTCATTTTGTAAGGATATTTTAAAATTGGAACTAGTAATGGTACCGAAGGGGGCATTATTGATTGTGAATGGCCTTATATCCTGGTTTGGTTTTGTGTTTATGAGAATGTCACAAATTCCAGAGTACTACAAGATTTTATCCTTAATTAAAATTGAGGAGTTGTAAACATGTAAAAAAGTAACGAGGAGCCCCGTGTTAAAATCCAATAAGCTGATTATTTTTTTAATTTCCCTACCTTTTCTGATGCTTATTGTTTTCTATTCGCTTAATGGGCATCCTGGATATAGTGATGATAGTAATTTCATCAGAAATCATGTTGCTGCTATTAATAGTGAGATAATCGCATACTTAGCCAGGAAAAGCAATGCATAAAGTCCGTGACCTTATTGCCAAACACTGCTAGAAGAGAATATGAAAAGCAACGGCGTTTTATCACCAATGCCGGTCATGAATTGAAAACCCCGTTAGCTATTATTTCTGCTAATACGGAGCTACAGGAACTCATGACTGGAGAAAACGAATGGACCAAGTCTACTAACGACCAGGTGACACGTTTGACCAATCTAATTAAATCTCTTGTGGCTTTATCTCGTCTGGAGGAGCAGCCGGACATTGTTCTTCAAGATGTGGATTTTTCCTATATTACAGAGGATGCAGCCGAGGACTTTAAGGGACCTGTCGTCCGAGATGGCAAATCCTTCGTTATGGATATTACCCCAGATATCCATGTGAAAGCCGAGGAAAAGTCTCTCTTTGAACTTGTAACTCTCCTTGTGGATAATGCTAACAAGTATTGTGACTCTGAAGGAACGGTTACGGTAAGGCTTCGTCAAGTCGGAAGAACACGTAAACGGGCTCGCTTATTAGAAGTGGCAGGAGTTGCACGCGATATTGCCGATCCGTGGTATACAGGAGACTTTGATGCGACGTACCGCGATGTGACATTGGGATGCAATGCGCTCTTAGAACAATTAAAAAAGGAATTATAGTATGGATAAGATTAGAAAAGATTGGGCAGTGATGATTGCTCTGGCGGCTGTTTCGTTACTTGTCGTCTTGAATTTTAGCGCCATCCTCACATGGATTTCCGAATTTATTGGGATGATGTTCCCGCTTATTTTAGGGATGATTTTGGCATTTATTTTAAACGTGCCAATGAAGCGAATTGAACAAGTGTTGGAGAAGATAAACTTCCCGCAAAAGCTGCGTAGAAGTGTCGCAATCCTGAGCATTATTGTGATTCTGCTTCTGATTATTTCGCTGTTGATTTGGATTATTGCGCCGATGATTGCTAAAACCGTGTCGCAACTGGGCGATAGTGTAAATCACTTACTATTCGTGGTTGCGGATTTTGTACAACATTCAAAATTAATGCAATCCAGTGAAGTGAGTCAGATTACCGACTCACTAAGTCAAAGCAATATCGTATCGTCTGTCATTACATTCCTTGGCGGATTTACAACGAATATTTCAGGGCTCTTCTCAAATGTGTTCTCTGTAATTATGGGGATTTTCTTCATGATTAATATTCTCGCAAGTAAGGAAATGCTCGCACGTTTAACGCTTCGCATTCTTAATGTGGTCTTGCCAAAAGATAAAATCGAGCACATTACTTATGTTGGGGAAGTCATCGTGGATACGTATGACCGTTTCTTGATGAGTCAAATCATCGAGGCGGGAATCGTTGGGGTTATGATTTTTGCTGGATACTCTCTTGTAGGGTTGCCATATGCAGGACTTGTTGGGGTGCTGTCCGGAGTACTCTCATTCATTCCGTATATCGGGCCGTTTATGGCGTGCGGAATTGGAATGCTTTTCACCTTTACAGAAAGCCCAATTCAAGCACTCATTTCACTTGTCGTCTTTATGATCGTTCAAATAGTGGAAGGAAATGTCGTCTATCCGAAGGTTGTCGGCAGTTCCGTTGGTTTGCCAACGATTCTAACCCTTGCTGCTGCGTTAATCGGTGGAAATCTCTTTGGTTTAGTAGGAATGATTTTCTTCATACCAATTTTTGCCGTGATTTACCGTTTCGTGAAAGAATGGGTGGAGAAACATGAACAAGCTGCTTCAGTGGTAGCTGTAGGAGGTATTATTGATGAAGAAAATTAGCGACTTAGGAATTACGGGGAGAAAGCTCCTCTTTGAAGGGATTGCGTTCCTTGTTGTTGGGATGTTGCTCCTTATATTCGGACCAAGCGTCCCAGAATTGATGTTACGTCTGTTTTTAACATTCTTATGGATTTATGAACTATGGAATTTCTTATTCCGTTGGTTTAGTAAGGCGGCGGCTAAAGACCCGTTATGGCTGAATATTACTAAATTTTTCCTTTACGGATTTTTAGCAGGAAACCAATTCTTCCTATCATTGCCGATTTCGATTGTAAGCTTCTTGATGGGACTTAACCAGGTTATGAATGCTGGTATTAGCGGTGTGACCTACTATATTTATCGTAAAGACCGAATTCGTCCGCGATTTCGCTTGCTCTTTGATACGATTTGGCTTTCAGTTGTAGGGGTAGTTACTTTAATTGCGCTTGGGGGCGACGGCAACTTGCAAATGTTCTTCCTTTCGCTCTATTTCATCGGGCTTGGAATTAGCAATATTCGGGACGGCTGGTTCTTCGAGGCCGAAGTTGGAAAGAAAGTCCTTCGCAGACGCTTGCGTCGTGGGATGCCGCTCGTGTTTGCTGCACTGATTCCTCGAGCAACCTTACAAAAAATCAATGATGCCCTTGAACTAAATGAAGGCGAAACAGCTTCTGAAATTTACGACCGTGCCAAAGAAAATGCAGAACCAAACTTAGAGATGTTTATTCACGTCACAAAAGACGGGTTTGGAGCCATGGGGCATGTCGACCTATGTTATAAGGGACGCATTATTTCATTTGGGAACTACGATACGAATTCAGAGCGCCTCTTTGGATCGATGGGGGACGGGGTCCTTTTCAGTGCCGACCGTGAAAAATACATCGAATTTTGTAAACGCGAAAACCATAAGACCTTACTTGGCTATGGCCTCGCCTTGTCGGACGAACAACTTGCGGCCATCGATAAGGAAATCGCCAAACTGATGTCGCTGACAGTGCCTTGGGATCCACCGCAAATGGTAAAACCGAAGCACCCAGGAATTGACAAAGAAGAACCAATGTATGCCTACAAGCTAAAACAAGAAGCAGATGCACTCTTATATAAATTCACCTCTTCAAAATTCAAGACGTATTTTGTGATGAGTACCAACTGTGTACTGCTAGCCGATACGATTGTCGGAACAGCAGGAACGGATATTTTAAGCGCCCGTGGATTTATTTCCCCAGGGACGTACCAAAATTACTTAGATAAGGAGTTTGAGAGACCGCATAGTCTAGTTGTGACAAAGCGCGTCTATCAGTAAGAACATGGAACTTCAGCAATAAGAATTCTTTATGCGGGAAGCGTTGAAGGAAGCCCAGAAAGCCTATGACCAAGCGGAAGTGCCAATCGGGGCTATCGCGGTCTTGATAAGATAAGCAAAAGAAATGCTCAAATCAGATTTGATAAACATTATAACTAAAATAGACAAAGATGCTATAAATTAACGTTTTGTTTGACAGGTAAGTTCTTTTTTTATTAAAATAATTGTAAGTAAAAAAAGAGTGGGTATTTTCTAATAAATTTCAAAAATAAAACTTTGATTTGGCGGCATTTCTTTTCTGTCCTTCCCGCAGGCGCGGGAGTAACCCCCTTTTGTTGAGAATTTATACCTTTTTAAATGAAAATAATACAAGTAGGACACTTCTAAAAGTGATCTACTTTTTTTAAATATTTTCATTCTACAGTTTAATTTTAAACAACAACTCACTCATTTTTGTTATATAATATAGATGTTGACTAACTCCACATGTTGAGGCGGTATCACTGCTTGTACGAGCTGAGGCATCAGCGAAGTAGAAGTAGATGCTCCGCCCATGGGATAGTACTCGTAGAATGAGGAGGGAAACCGACGAAATGATACGGTAAGTCCGAACCGCTGAGTGCATGGTTCTGCTCTTCCGATCTGAGACAGTCGAAAAGTAGAAGGGGATGGTATTGGTATCAATCAATGAGTAACAAAGTAACAGCATGATTCGAAACATTTGCTTGTAATTTTCGGAGGAACATCAATATGGATGGAATTACAAAAGATTTTATAAAAACGGCTAAACTAATGAAACAATTATGGCCCCAATTGACCGATAAAGAAGCTATTGATGAAGTAAAAAGGTATGCGAATGGCAAAAATACTGCAATCTTTACTGAAGTTGAAGGTGACACAATTGTAGGTCTAGCACTATGTTCACTCAGATTTGATTATGTTGAAGGTTGTAAATATAGTCCTGTTGGATTCTTAGAAGGGATTATTGTCTACGAGGAATATCGTTTAAAGAATATTGCTAAAAATCTCTGTACAAAATGTGAGGAATGGGCGAAAAATAAAGGATGTAAGGAATTTGCAAGTGACTGTACTTTAACGAATACGGATTCTATAAGATTTCATCTCAATATTGGATTTCAGGAGGCAAATAGAATTATTCACTTTAAGAAGAAATTATAATTTAGAAACGTGAATAAACTTGTTTAAATTTTATGTCTCTTTAGAAAGTGTGTTAACTTGAAAGAACAAATTTTTTTGATGGGTGGGAATCCCCCAATAACGAAATATAGCATTGTTGATAAAATTGTATTATCAAGCAAGATTGAAAGAATTATTATTTTTACAGTTTTTCGAGATAATTGGCAACCCTATATGAAAAAGTACACGGAAGTTTTCCAAAGTCAATTTCCTAATCTAAACACTGATTACTTACTTTTGGACACTGAGCAGATTGATTTTGATAGCTATTTAGATGCTGATCTAATCATCATTGGTGGAGGAAATACGGAAAAATATATAGCTACTTATGTCAATCAGGAGTTCAAAAATTATATCGATCGTATGCTTAATAAAGGGGCAAAAGTTATAGGGTTTTCTGCAGGAGCCCTATTATTAGGAGAAAAAGTCTATGTCTCACCTAATGATAATTCAGATTATCAGATAAAGATAAAAAATGGATTAGGACTCTTTAGTCAGTTTTTAATTAGTGTCCATTATGATTCCTGGAATGATAAAGCTAATAAGGATAGAGCAGAAGAACTCGTCAGTGTTCCCATAATTCCACTAAATGATCATTCCTGTCTTGTATTGGATAGACTTGGAAACATTATTGAGAAAATTGACTAGTTTTAATCATGCGAATCTGAATCTACGAAACTAAAGTATTGACGAAATGAATAGTGAAAAGCCTTGATTGTAAGGCTTTTTTGTGTTTTTATGATAGAATATAGGTAGTTATAATCGATAGCAACTAAGAAGCAGTAAAAATATTATTCATAAAATAATCAAGATTAGGAAGAAAAAAATGACAGAAATTGATAAAAGGAATTTAAAAAATTATCTTTATTGTACATTTGGCATTACTTATATAGTTTGGGGGCTTCTTGCTATGTTTACTCAATCTCATATTTTGGGATTAGAAACGATTATAGGTAGAACATTACATATAGTAGGTGCACTTGGACCAGCTATTGCAAGTGGCTTTTATTTAAAAAGTAATAATATAAAATTTAAACATTTTTTATTTAATAAGATAGAAAATAGTAGTATTTATTTCATTTATCATATGTTAGCAATTTTGATACTATTTTCTGTATCTTCCTTAGAATTAAACGGAGTATCAATTTATCTGATGCCATTATTCTTTATACAACTAATTTTTTTTGGTGGTGGACATGAAGAATTCGGATGGAGAGGAATATTACAACCATTACTTGATAAAAAATATACTTATTGGCAATCTAATTTGATTGTAGGATCAATTTGGGGAATATGGCATCTGCCTTTATGGTTTATAGTTGGAGAAAGTCATCAAGGATTTCCTTTTATTTTATTTTTTATATATACATTATTTTTAAGTTTTGTTTTAGGGCTTCTTTACCGTCAAACGAAATCTGTGGGATACTGTGTATTATTTCATGCATTCGCAAATTTGTTAAATCTCTATTTTGTGTTAAAAATTAATCTTATTTTTATTATCATTTTTATTGGTTATTTGATTTATACTATATTGGCGAGTAATAGAATTAGTAAGGAAACAACATTTTAAAATTTAGATCAGGATATCCATTATTGAAAGTAACGTGTAGTCATTCTAGATAATCAATGTTAGAGACTTTTCTATTTGATGAGACATCACTGCTTGTACGAGCTGATTAAACATGGGTGTAGCTAGTGAAAGTTCTACAGTAAGGAGTTTAAACATGAAATTCCATGAATTTGGTGATAAGAATTTGCCTCCTATTTTACTGATACATGGTGGTGGAAGTTCTTGGTGGAATTATCTTCGTCAAGCACGAATCTTGTCAGAAGAATACCGTATTATTCTACCCACTTTGAATGGCCACGGCGAGGAATATCAACTTGATTATGTTTCTACTGAAGATTCTGCTTTGGAGATTCTAGACTATATCAAAGCAAACTGTGGTGGGAAATTATTTGCAATCGGTGGTGTTTCACTTGGTGGTCAAATTGCCATGGAGCTTTTGTCTTTAGACAGTGAAATTGCTGAGAAGGCCATCATAGATGGAAGCCTCTGCATTCCTCAACCAAGGTTAGCTAAAATCAGCATCTTTCTAGTGTCTCTATTTGGTAAATTGATGTTCAATAAATTCTCTTGCAAACTTCAGTTAAGCATGATGAACAAACTTTATCCTAAACTGGCTTATCCAGAGGAAATAAAAGCTTATTATTTGGAGGATTTGCCAAGGACGCCTATCAAAACATTGGTGACCATTTACAAAAACTATATGGGATGTTACAAGCTGAAAGATATGATTTCTGCTAGCAAGGCTCAGGTTCTGTATATTTATGGTGAAAAAGAATTGAACTGTGTGAAAGAATCAGCGAAATTATTTCATCAGCTACATTCAAATACATTTTTGTATGAAGCAAAGGGATATAACCACGGCTATTTATCAGCTTACCTGCCTCAAGAGTGGATTGATTTGGTAGTGCCATTTTTAAAGAGTGATTCATTAGAAATGTGTAACGAATCTGATATGCCATAAGGAGGAAACGTATGCTAGGAGCAATAGTTGGAGACATTGTAGGTCCAGTTTACGAATGGAACAATATCAAAACGAAAGACTTTCCATTATTTCGGAAGGATTGTTTTTTCACAGATGATACTGTCATGACCTGCGCTGTTGCTAGTAAAAACATTAAAACTTTGTAGCAAAAAATTATAAAAGCCTTAATTGTAAGGCTTTTTGTTATATTAAAAATTACAAATGAAAAGCAATCAATTTAAATGATAATATTGCTCATATAGATTGTTAAATATTGAACTTATATTACTGTTATGGTATAATATAAACAGATAAAACAGAGATGACAGTTGGATAGTTAGGAGGATATGGAGGGTGAATATACAGATTGATAATTCAAGTGATAATCCGATTTATTTACAGATAAAAAATCAAATAAAGGCTCAGATTATTTCGGGAGAATTAAAGGTTGGCGAGCAATTACCATCAATCAGATTCTTAGCTAAAGAACTTCGAGTGAGTATGATAACTGCTAAAAGAGCTTTTGATGAACTAGAACTTGATGGTTTCATTAATTCAGTTCAAGGTAAAGGTAATTTTGTTGCAACTCAAAATAAAGAGCTTATTCGAGAAGAATATTTGAAACGAATCGAATCAAAGATGCAAGATATTGTTGAGCTTTCAGCGATTGGAGGTGTCACCAATGATGAGTTGGTAGAGATGTTTAGTAGTTATATGGAGGGAAAATATGAGTAATTATGCTATTGAAATCAAAAATTTGGTTAAAAAGTTTGATGGCTTTACATTAGGACCGATAGATTTGTCTATTCCTAAGGGGGCTATCGTCGGATACATTGGTCAAAACGGAGCAGGAAAAAGTACATCTATAAAATTGTTGTTAGGATTACTTAAGAAAGATTTAGGAGAAATTAAAATTTTAGGTTATGATAATCCTAATAGCATTGAATTAAAAGATAAAATTGGAGTAGTGTTTGATGACTTACTAGTACCAGAAGAGATGACACTTATTGATTTGGAAAAATTTTGTTCAAGGGTATATTCAAAATGGGATAGAGATTTTTTCTATCAACTAAAAAAGAAATTTAATTTATCAGAAAAACAGGTTGTTAAAAGCTATTCTCGTGGAATGAGAATGAAATTATCGATGGCAGTAGCTTTATCTCATAATGCAGAAATTCTTATATTGGATGAAGCTACGAGTGGTTTGGATCCGATAGTAAGGGAAGAAATTTTAGATTTTCTTCTTGACTTTATGCAAGATGAAAATCATACAATTTTAATATCGTCACACATCCTATCAGATTTAGAGAAGGTAGCAGATTATATTGCTTTTATCAATGATGGTAAAGTTCTTTTTGTTGAACCAAAGGATGAACTCAAAGAAAACTATGGTATCTGCACTTTATCTAATGAAGAAGTTGAAAATCTTGACGAGGAAGCCATAATTGGAAGAAGAATACACTCATTTGGACAAGAGTTACTTGTTAAAAGAAATCTTGTTCCAGATGGAATCAGATTACAAAAACCGTCTATCGAAGATATTATGATATATTTTGTGAAAGGAGGTAAAAGATAATGACTGCATTGATATTAAAAGATATAGCTACTTTAAAGAAAACACTACTATTAACAATTACTCTCAGTATTGCACTCATTGTGTATGGGGTATATGAAAATGAAATTTTTATGATACCGCTTATTTGTACAATGATACCGTTAATTTTAACTGCAATCGCTTTTGGTTATGATACGAAATCGAAATTTGAACAATTTGCCTTTTCAATGCCTGTAAAAAAGAGTAGCTTTGTACTAAGTAAATTGTTTTTTGCATTTGTTTTTGGGTTAGTCGGTTCAGTATGTTTATTTGTTCAATTGGTAATAAAAAATGAGATGTTAATAGACAGCATCATATTTATCTCACTAATTACATTAGTTGCAAGTATTTTGATATCAGCTATTCAACTTCCTTTTATCCTAAAGTACGGTGCCGAAAAAGGTAGGCTTATCATGGTTATAACATACTTTACAGCATTTGCTCTATCTAGTCTTTTTAAAGCAAAATCAGATTTACTGACTAAAGTTGTGGAGTTTTTCTTAAAGAATTCGAGGGTAATAATTTTTCTTGGAATAGTCTTTGTTAGTATTGTTATCATAGGAATTGCTATAAAAATATCTATTTTAATTATGGAGAAAAAAGAATATTAGAGAAGTTGAGAGTGCATTGTAAAAACTTAAAAGGAGAAATCTTATGCTAGAAGCAATTGTGGGAGATATTGTGGGTTCAGTTTATGAATGGAACAATATTAAAACGAAGGATTTTCCCTTATTTAGGGACGATTGTTTTTTCACTGATGATACGCTAAGTCCGAACCGCTGAGTGCGTGAGTTTGTTAGTGAAACGTTGCTAATCCTCAAAATAAAGAAACCAAAATACCATTATTTAGAAATGAAAACCTAAACTGTTTTTAAGGAGGTGTTATATTGATAGAGAGTAGACCTGAGTTTGATAAAATCACATCCTTTGATGAATTTAATAAATACTATTGGTATCGGGATGAACTTTCACAGATATGCAAGTCATTAGGGCTTGAAAATAGAGGTACAAAACAAGAACTCAATCATATTATTGAGCAGTACTTTAAGGGCAATTTGATTAAAAAATCATCAGTAAAAAGAAATAAGAAACGAGTAGAAGTCGTTACCTTAGATACGCCCTTACTTGAATGTGGATTCTCCTTTAATGCACACTTTAGAGAATATTTCTCAACTTTAACAGGTGTTTCCCCCTTTAAATTTACTGCTGATATGGCCACTGCTTGGAGAAAAGTAAAAAGAGAACATGATTTAAGTTTTACCATTCAAGATATGTTAAAAGTTTATTATGGAAATTCAGATTATGCCAAGTATGATCATTCGGTTTGTCAATGGAATCAATTTCTAAAGGATTTCTGTGCAGACGAAAATAATCGTAATTACTCGGATAAACTAAAAGTAGCTTCTATTCTTTGGAAAGAAGTTAGAAATTCAAAGAACGAAAAAGTTTATTCCAAACAGCTTCTGAAAGAACATAGCGACAAAATAGAGGAGTATCGTAAATAAGCAACTCTTAGTTTAGTGGGTGGAGCGATAGCCTCTATTTTCTTTAAAAAGTTTATAGAGGAAAGATAGATTAAGCGTGAAGAAAGTTGGTGAGAAAAATGGATATTCTAATGAATGAAAAAAGTTTTGATGCTAAAGCGTTAGAAAAATGGAAAAGAAAACACGTAATTTCAGTTTATAAAAACTTGGGACTTTCTTATGATGGGGAAGCGTCAACGGAACAATTATGTGAAGCGTTAATCGAGAAAAAGGTGGAGCTAGGATATGATGCGATTGTCGCAAAAATTCAGAATCAACTGAAATTAGGCGACATCAGTCTAAAGATTGCGACTACACTATCTGGAAAAAGAAGAAAAAAGGCCATGACTAAAATTTATGCAGAAGGAATTGATGTAGAAACATTAGGCAAGGTGATTGATCACGTTACGTTTCTAAATACACCCGAAAATTTGAAAGTCAATTTGTCCGTTTGTCCAGAACACTACGCCTTAGTGCCCCGAGAAGAGGTACTAGAGGTTATTGAAAAAACAGGGAATGCTCCTTTCCCAATGCAATTCTTTATTCAGTTTAACGAAGAAGAGGGAATTCAAACGCCTCGGGATGAAGAGTATCCGTATCAAATCGTCGGAATTGCAAAACTAAAAGACGGGACCATTATTGGAGGAGTGAGACATCAATTCCGTAATGTAGAACAGGGAATTGAGGCGATCACTTGTGTCGAGTTTCCGGCGTTATGCCCTAATTCTATTGTAAAAGACCACCAAATTCACTTGGCGGTGGAGTGGTCAGAGTGGATTCAATGGGCCATTGACCATCAAGATTTATTGCAAAACAGTTAAAGTGGCTTGGGTTGGAATGAGACTACGAATCTATCCATTAGTTTGTAAGGAGGAATATCATGCTAGGAGCTATTATTGGAGATATTGTAGGTTCAGTTTACGAATGGAACAATATTAAAACAAAAGACTTTCCATTATTTCGTGAGGATTGTTTTTTCACGGATGATACGGTAAATCCGAACCGCTGTGTGTAAGCTTGTTAGTGAAACGGAATTAATCCTCTCACCTTTTCATTTTAAGGTAAGAAGGCTTCAAAGCTCCACTGGAGCTTTGAACTCCCCAAACCTTTTGTGTTCCGCGGACGCGCCACGTTGAGGCGGTAAGTCTATTAGTGAAGAGTAATTAATTTTCAGAAGGCTTCCTGCTTTTTTAATCCTACGGACGAAAAATACGGCAAAACCTTATTTTATACAGTAAATTTTCTAACGTTAGAAAAATAGATTTGATGCATTTAGATAAACAAATTATAAATAGGAGAATCGAATGTTTAATTTTTTTAAAAAGAAAGATCCTAAAAACCTCGAAATCAATTTTCATGACAATTCAATGGTAATGAACGGAACCAGCTTGTCTTTTCCTTTATCTTTGAAAGATATTGAGGCCGTGTTAGGAAAGCCTGATCAGGTTGTCAAAAAAGAAAGTAAATACATAAAGTACGTTTACGACAATGCTGGTATTGTATTTGAACATTCGTCTTCTATCCGGAATCATTTAAAGAAATGCAGGGTCTATATTGATGATGAGCATCTACTTTCTACAATCAGTTTCTACTATGGTGATGTTGTAAAACCTATGTTTGGAGAAGAAGAATTACCCAAGATGCCTTGTCAAGCCGTAGTATCCACTGATGGGAAGCCTCCCTATTTTCTTTATGATAGACACAGAACTGGGGATTTCAATTTTATTTTATGGACCCCTCATGGAACCAATTTTAATGGAAGACCAGATGTAATGAGATATCCACTCACCATTTCTTACTATCCAGAAATCAAGCATGAACGTCAAAAATCAAATCCAAAAGTTGTTCAAGAAAAATATCTTCATTTTGATAATCTGAATTTTAAACTAGCTATTATCCAAGTATTGATGTATGATTTAGATATTTTAAAGCCAGCTTTTGATATTTTTGATTTTTCAGAGGAATTTAGCGAGTTGGATATTGATACAGAAAGTACAGAACTTGTAGAGCCTGCCTTAGAATACTTTAAAAATCTTCAGATTTCACAGAAGTATGCAAGTCTTGTAAAAGAGATTGATATGGATGGCGGTAATGAAATTTTTATGAATCTGATTCCTCAGTGGGATGGTGAGGATAGTACTTTTGATTTGAATGAGGTTAGTTTGGTTGAATTAAAGCAGTTCCCAAATTTAAAACAAGCGACAATCATGTCAAGTAATTTTGAACAAGTTAAGGAAACTTTTGCTAAAGCTGGAGTCGACGTAGAACTAGTGTAAGTTTAACTAAACATTTATAAATTTTTGAAAAAATCTTACTGTTATGACTCGAAAAAAGGATTAAGTAAAATATGAAAAAGTTTAAATGGTGTTTATGGGTAACTGGGGTTCTTGTTATTCTTATGACAGCATCTTCATTGAATGCTTGTAGTTTGGGTGGTGAAACCATTCCCAAAAACAGAACAAGGGAACAGTACGAGTTTGAAAAAACGTTTGATCCTATGTTTAAATTTTTGGAACAAGAGCAGAAGGATTTTAATGGGCTGGAAGCTTATAAAAGCAGCGTCTATATAAAAAATGGTGACGAAGTCAAAAGATGTGAAATCGACCTAGACATTACCAAGGCAGATGGTAAGGGCGACTATAGAATACAAATCGGAGAAAATAAAAAAACGGTTCCCGTTAGTTATTCTAATGGCAAGTTGCATTACGATTCAGCGATAGATCCTTTATTTGATGAAGAAATTCTTAACTTAGTTGTCAAAAGAGATGTTTTTGACTCCTTGAATGTAAAAAGAACGTTAAGAACTGGAACAACAGAGCTTAGTGAAATTATCTACCAGCCAGAAACTCAGTCTGAACTCTTTCAGAAACTGAAAATCAAATATGATCTACCAGAGGAAACTACATGCCAAATCAGGGTAAATTACTCAGATAAAACAAATTATGGGATCACAATACAGTTAACATCGAAAGAGATGTCTGTCAAAATTGGTTTAACTATTATTAAAAAACGGGGCTAACGATTTAGGAATGTTATTGAAAAGAGTTTTTTAACTCTGAGAAGGATTTAAAGGTGACTATGAAGGTAAAATTTAAAGAAACGAATAAAGTATTTTTCAAAATAGTAGAAGTAGAGGGAGAAAAGTATATTCTAGATTTGACGACTGTTAGACCAAAATCCTATTTCTGGGGTTCTCTTCCCGATGAAATTACTGCAAAAATGCAAAAGTTAGATAAAAGAGATATGCGTTTTGAGAGTGTAGCTCCAACTATGAGTAAATCAATTGGGATTGCAATTGGTACAGCAATAGGGGGATCTGGCTATCGGCTTGTGACAAATTTTTTTAGAAACAATGGGATTAGTCATAACCTTCCTTTAAAGATAGGCTTATATGGCCTATTCATTTCCCTAGCTTATCTTGCTTTCTGGTTCATTGCCATAAGAGCTCGTCATAGCGTCCAAAAAAGACTTGAGAATAACGTTACAAATTATAAAATAACCTTTAAACCAGTTGGAAATAAACGTCAATTAAAACATTACAAACTTCTTCCTTTTATCCTTGTTCCGACTCTTGGATGTTTTGTATTTTATCTATATACTGTTAATGGAACAGAGGGAGCCTTACTTGTTATTAATAGTATTCTATTATTGGGATTTTTTACAGTGATTTTAGGCATGTCACCACTCCGAGAAAGTGTCGAAAAGCAAGAGATTATTTTTGATAGAATAGAGAAGTTATAAATTAAGATGAAAGCTGTTTATGATCCTATTTTGCAGGTCACATTGGGCTATTCTATCAGAAAAAATTAGGGAACTGATTAGAGAGCATTTTGTTAGTCAATGACTCATTTAAGGTTCAGAACTGCTCTCGTAATGACATTTTATAATTTAGAAAAGGAGTAAAAATGAATTATTTAGAAATACGCAAGAAATATGGATTTTATAGAAAAGTCGTGATTGTTTTGGCTGTTCTTCTCATTCTTTTTGTAGCTTGGATGGTGAAAGATAGGTCTATTCAATTTCTTTATATTTTACTCATAAATGCACTCTTATTCCTTTCCATCTTGATAATCAGAAGAGGGTATTTAAGAAGTGGTACTAAGTTACTATATATGGACTTAGATTTACCATCTTGGAAGCAATACATTGAGCTAAACAAAGATGCGAAAAGAGCAATTATACAAATGGATGTAACGCTAACATCTGTTGGCTATTCCTATATGATTGGTGATTTCGATGCTGCCATTAAGGAGGCTTCTGAAGCAATGACTAATCAAAAACTGAAGCCGAAATACAGGGATTTCTTTGAGAGTTACCTCGTTCGCTCGACAGTTCTTGCAAATCCTAACCTGACCAAGGACGAGCTTAATCTTTTGCTAAACAAAATGTCCATCTCAGATTTCTCTCTAGCTGAGAAAACAAAATGCGTGAGCAGTGCGCTCTACGATTTAACAATTACTCATCAAGCCAATGATTACTTTGAAGACTTGGAAAACGAATTTAAATATCAACAATTGGAAATCACTTACTATCAAGCCTTGAACTCTAAATTAAAAGGAGATATGACTAGGGCGAATGAGTTGTTTAAGAAACTCTCTCAAGAAGATGAACAGCTCTACATCGTACGGAAGTCTAAAGAATTTTTAAATAGTGAATCTATTAATTAACGATGGATAAGTACAGAAAAGGATAAAAAGAATTAAGTGTGAAATCAAATAAATTATTGCTAATAAACGGAGTTATTTCTTTAATTGGAGCTTTAACGATTACTTACCTTTCTTCTAAAATGTGGAAATTTGAAATCATTTACTGGGTGATACCTAAGCTTGTTAGACTTTCTACTTGGGATGGAATCTACTTTTCAACTTGTTTAATATTGCTGTTTTTTGGTTTTGTTGCATTCCTTCTTCATGATGAGGAATCAAAAGTCAATAAGAAGACTTATCAGTTTCTTTTGATTGCATCGATTATTGGTTTTATTCCAATATTAGCTGGATTTTCCAGTGTGTTCGCATTTGTTTCAGCTATTTTATACTTAATGGATTATATAAAATTGTCGAAAAAGTAAAGTAGTGAATTGCTAACAATAAGTATTTTTTCTTGTTTAAGTTGAGGTTAGTGCTTGATACATTAACGTCTCTATTCTAGTTAGTGGATTCGATTTTTCAAGCATTTGGATGGCGTTTACATAACTCAAGTGATATAATTAGTTACTAGAATTTTTGTAACTATTAAAGGAGTATTATCAATGAAAAAAGCAATGTTAATTATCAACCCTACCTCTGGTGGGGAAAAGGCTTTGGATTATAAGGTCAAGCTGGAGAATAAGGCCAAAGATTATTTTGAGCACGTGGAAACCAAAATTACCGAAAAAGCACTGGATGCAACACACTTTGCTGAAGAAGCTTCTCGTGAGCAGTACGATGCAGTGGTTGTTTTCGGTGGAGACGGGACTGTCAATGAAGTCATTTCGGGTATTGCTGAGAGAGACTACACTCCGAAGTTAGGGATTATCCCTGGCGGTACAGGCAACCTCATTACGAAACTGTTGGAAATCAATCAAGACATCGATGGCGCGATTGATGAACTCGATTTTAACTTAACCAATAAGATTGATATCGGTAAAGCGAATGACAATTATTTTGGTTATATCTTTAGTGTCGGTTCTCTACCTGAGGCGATTCACAATGTGGAGATCGAGGATAAGACAAAATTCGGTATTTTAGCCTATGCTGTAAATACCATGAAGTCTGTGATGACGGATCAGGTCTTTAACATTAAGGTTGAGACAGAAAATGGAAATTATGATGGTGAAGCGAGTCATGTTTTGGTTCTCTTGACAAATTACTTCGCTGACAAGAAAATCTTTGAAGAAAACAAAGATGGCTACGCCAATATTTTGATTCTAAAAGATGCTTCTATATTCTCAAAATTATCCGTCATTCCTGACTTACTAAAAGGGGATGTTGTCGGAAATGATAATATTGAGTATATCAGAGCGCGTAATATTAAGATCTCTTCAGATAGTGAATTGGAGTCAGATGTTGACGGCGATAAGTCGGATAATTTACCTGTAGAGATTAAGGTACTGGGCCAGCACATTGAAGTCTTTTCACAACCGAAAGAGTAGAAGGTAGAAACAAGTTTGTCTTTCACTGAGAAATCAAGTTTTTATCAAGGATTGGAGGAAGGATGAATTCTCTATTTGATGAATTCCGAATAATTTGTTCTCATTTAAATCAAGTCGGAATCACTCCGACACTCATGGGGTCTTTGGGTTTTGAATACCGTTCAAATAAAGAATGGCAGCCGTCTGACATTGACATTCATGTGCCTGGTGACCCTAGAGGTTGGGAAGCACCTGATCATCTCAGGATTTATGACTGGGACAAGATAATGAAAGTGATGAATCACTTAGGCTATACCTTAATAGATATTCATGAGCATGAATTCCAAAAAGATGGTCTGAGTGTTGAGTTTGGAAGTATTGATTCCTTACCTGATTTTGCAGGAGTATCTGAATCAGTTATAGAGTTGATTCATCTCGAGGACATCACGTTTCGTGTTCCAAGTTTAGAACAGTATTTCAGTATATACAAAGCTTCTTCCCAAGATTCCTATCGAAATGACCACAATAACAATAAAGATTTTAAAAAGATAGCTTGGCTGGAAAGGCATTTGTAAATCATCAATCAGAAAGTAGTAGGTATTAAGTCTTACTGCTTTTTTATATTCTCAAAAACAATCCACTCGAAACTACGGACAAGTCTTGAAAATAAAATTTTAAAGTAGTATACTAGAATCACAATTATGAAAACGTTTGCGTCGTAAAGCGATTCAAAGTAAACTAGGAGACAGATACAATGGAATTAACAGCCATTTACCACAGACCAGAGTCGGAGTATGCTTATCTTTATAAGGATAAGATAATGCACATTCGTATCCGGACTAAGAAAGATGATATTGAAAGCATCCATTTGCATTATGGAGATACTTTTATCTTTTTAGAGGACCATTATGAAGCAAGTAAGGCGATGATCAAAGTAACTTCTGATGCCTTATTTGATTATTGGCAAGCGGAAGTTTCAGTTGACTATGCTCGACTACAGTATCTTTTTGAACTCAAAGATAAGCTAGGTCAGAGTATTTTGTATGGCGATAAGGGATGTGTTGCAAACACGCTAGAAAACCTTCATTATGAAGGAAATGGATTTAAAATTCCTTATATCCACGAGATTGATGCTTGCTATGTTCCTGACTGGGTATCAAATACAGTTTGGTACCAGATTTTCCCAGAACGCTTTGCTAATGGGAACCCTGAGATTTCACCTGAAGGTGCGCTAGCTTGGGATTCCTCTATCAAGCCAAAGACGAGCGATTTCTTTGGTGGTGATTTACAGGGCATTATTGACCATCTGGATTACTTGCAGGACTTGGGCATTACAGGTCTTTATCTCTGTCCGATTTTTGAATCCCCAAGCAATCACAAGTATAATACGACGGATTATTTCGAAATTGACCGTCATTTTGGAGACAAGAAAATCTTCCGTAAACTGGTGGAGGGAGCCCATCAGAGGGGCATGAAAATCATGCTGGATGCTGTTTTCAATCATATCGGGGACCAGTCTCCACAATGGCAGGATGTTCTCAAGCATGGTGAAAAGTCGGAATATAAAGACTGGTTCCATGTTCAAGAATTCCCCGTGACCAAGGATAAGCTGGGAAACCCAAGAAAACTCCCTTACCATACCTTTGCCTTTGCCAGCTATATGCCCAAGCTAAATACGGCCAATCCTCAAGTGAGAGACTATCTGTTAAGCGTTGCGACTTACTGGATTGAAGAGTTTGATATCGATGCATGGCGCCTGGATGTAGCAAATGAAGTAGACCATCAATTTTGGAGAGATTTCCATAAGGCTGTCTTGGCTAAAAAGCCTGACCTTTATATTCTTGGAGAGGTTTGGCACACTTCACAGCCCTGGCTAAATGGAGATGAATTCCACGCAGTCATGAACTATCCTCTCTCTGACAGTATCAAGTATTATTTCTTGCGAGGGACTAAGAAGACACCTCAATTTATCGATGAAATCAATAGCCAGTCTATGTACTATAGACAACAGATTTCGGAAGTGATGTTCAATCTTTTGGATTCGCATGATACGGAGCGCATTTTGGCAACGGCCAAAGGAAATATCCAGCTTGTTAAGTCTGCCCTTGCCTGCCTCTTTTTGCAAAGGGGAACACCGTGTTTCTACTATGGAACTGAGTTGGAGTTAGGTGGAGGACCAGACCCAGATTGTCGTCGTGTCATGCCTTGGGAACGTGTTTCCGACAGTAATGACATGCTTCATTTCATGAAGAAATTGATTCAGCTTCGTAAGGATGCTTCAGGCATTATCCAACATGGAACTTATAGACTGCAAGAAATCAAGCAGGATGTTCTAACTCTAGAATGGAATTATGATGGACAAAAGGTCCAAGCTATTTTTAACCAATCAACTGAAAACTATCTTTTAGAAGACAGTGACGCTGTAGCTCTAGCAAGTCATTGCCAAGTATTGGAGCAGCAACTGGTGATATTGCCTAAAGGTTTTATAATCCGATAAAAATCGTACTCAAAAAGACTGTTATGAATAGGTGATTCGTGCAGTCTTTTTTTGACTTATGTAGTATAATATAGCTAAGTCACGGATTACCGGATGAGGGATTAGTGAAGAGTGTTTAAAGAAAAATAGAGACTTGTGCTTTAGAAAGGAAATTTCATGAAACGATCGAGAAAAGTAGTAGCCTTGGGACTGTGTTTGCCCTTATTTCTTGGTTTGGCTGCTTGTCACCAAAATAATACGAGCACTGAAGCTGCAAACCAGACACAGACCAGTTCGGATAAAGTTCCTTGGACGGCTTCATATACCAATCTGAACAATCAGGTTAGTACCGAAGAGGTCAAATCTCTCTTATCAGCTCACTTGGACCCAAATAGTGTTGAGGCATTTTTCAATCTTGTCACAGACTATAATGCGACTGTCGGTTCTACTGGCTTAAGTGGGGATTTTGTCTCCTTTACGAAGACAGAATACGACGTAGAGAAAATCAGCAATCTCTGGAATCAAAAAAAGGGTGACTTTGTCGGGACCAACTGCCGCATCAATAGCTATGCGCTCTTGAAAAATTCGGTCACAATTCCAAAGCTTGAAAAGAATGATCAGCTACTTTTTGTGGATAACGATGCTATCGATAAGGGAAAAGTATTTGATGCGAAAGATAAGGAAGAGTTTGATATTCTATTTTCTAGGGTAGCGACGGAAGCAACGATGGATGTAAAAGTTCACGCGCAGAAGATGGAGAAATTCTTCTCACAGTTTCAATTCAATGATAAAGCTCGAATGTTGTCTGTTGTGTTGCATGATAATTTGGATGGAGAGTATCTTTTTGTCGGTCACGTTGGTGTTTTAGTGCCAGCTGATGAGGGTTTCTTATTTGTAGAGAAACTGACTTTTGAAGAGCCTTATCAAGCTATTAAGTTTGCGAGCAAGGAAGATTGTTACAAGTATTTAGCTACAAAGTATGCTGATTACACTGGTGACGGACTCGCTAAGCCTTTCATTATGGATAATGAAAAGTGGGTTAAAGGTTATTAAGATAGGCAAAGGAGAAGTAATTTGGAGACTGTAATAGCGCTTTTAGTTCTCATTTTTATCGGATTCTGGGCTATAAACATTCTCAAGCCTCGTAAGGCAAATAAAAAGGAAAGATTTATTGGCTATATGCAGCGCTATGATATAGATGGCGAGGGTTATCAGTCAGAAGTCTGGGAAGTGACAGAAGATGAGAAGGAGAAATAAGGAGGAGTGTCCAAAAACAGTAGATTTCTTGCTTTTTTCAAGAAAGGGGACTAACTAATTGGAGGAAACATTATGGGAATGATTGCTAATTATCAATATCTATCTGACAATGAATTAAACCAAATAAAGCGGTATTCATGTCAGGAAGAGGATTTGCTTGACTTGGTAGAGGATTATCCTGAGGGAAATGATACGTTGATAGATATTGACAAAATGTGGGATGCCTTACTCTTTGTTATGACAGGTTTTAGTAGTTCAGAATTTATGGATGACGACCCCTTGAGAGAAGCTGTCTTGGGAGTGACCCCTTTAGAAAATGTGTCAGAATATATAGCCTATACTGAACACTCAAAGATAGCTGAGATTGTTCAAGCTTTAGAGAATTTTGACATGGATAGGGCTCTGGCAGACTTTAGCATGGAAGCATGCAAGAAGGCAGATTTATACCCCGATATTTGGGATTATCTTGAAGAAGAGAAAGAAATCAAGGATGATATTCGAACCTGTTTTGTAAAAATGAAGGACTTTTATAAGAAAATCTTAACTCTCAAAGGAAATGTCCTAGTGACTATTTGTTAACTACTTTTACCAACTGTTAGTCAGGTGCGTGATGAATGCACATGTAGAAAATCGTACACCTGATGATTTGTCTGGTGAAGGAAATATTCCACAGTATAGTCGGACGGAATAGATAGAAATTGGTTATAGAATTTGTAAGCATAATAGATTTTAAACTTTAAGATGGAGGATTAAAGAGATGGGAAAAATTGAATGGGAAAATGCAAAGACACGTTTAGATGCCTTACTTGTCATTGATGAGTATCGGACAGATCCAAGTGAGGATTGGCTCAGACTCGTGATTAAGACTGAGGAAAACTATGGACTCCGCTACCTTATTGACAATGGCTCTGGTGATTCTCTAGATGTGATTTTGACTGATAAAATGATCCTCATAAAAGGTTTTGATCATGAAAATAGTTTAAGTCAATTTGCTGCTGACGAGTGGAATCAAGACATCATAGACGGATTTTATAGAGGACTAGATGAAAAGTATCAAAACCTTTACTCAGAAGAGCAAAAAGATGAAACAACCTTCTTTATCTGGTATGACGGTCAAGAGCATCAAAATACCTACAAAGAGCAGGACGGTGGCGAATGGTTGTTATCCTATTTCTTTGACAGTTTTGAGAAATTTCATGAGTTTGTGACGGATTACTATTCAATTACCGTAGATGAGGACTTACTTAGAAAACTTTACAATCAAGGACAGCTTTCAGAAGTAGAATTGGAGCAGTTGATTCCCACTTCCTAGTTGGAAATATTTATGAAATCTGATGAAAAGAATTGATTTTCAATATCAAGTTATACTTTAAGATTATTGAAGCAGCTAATGGTTGTAGTTTCTTTTTTCTTATTCCTATGACGTTTTAAAGCGATTTCCTTTTATAGTTCAACAGAATTTGACGAACAAAAAATAAAATTCTTTAAAAAAGTTTCACAAAATCCTTTACAAGCTCTTATAAACATGATATAGTTATTAGGCTTAGAAAATGAGATGATGTTTTCTAGCAAATATAAACCCGAGTAAAAAATGCCTACGGACAGGCAGGGTTGAATGCCGAAGCGTGGTTAAAAAGCCACATTATTGATAGGGTTAAAAGCCTACTTTTATAAGTTGATGTTAGGACGTTTGTCCTAATTCATAAATTTTAGTGTGGTGAAAGCACACGTCATCTTGTGAAACGATCAATAAAGTACGTAATATTTGCTACTAGAGAGTTAGGAAACATCGGGAACAGACATACTCAACAGAAACCAAAATAAACACGTCAGAAGATTGCAGAGCAGGTGAAAACCTGCTCTTTTTTCATAAGTCAACCTTTAGTCGCCTTTATCTTCTTGAGGTGCTAAAAATACGGTAAAGGAGTATGTCTTGAAGAAGTTAGATCAAAACCAAGCCCCAATTTACGAGGCCTTGGTCAAACTACGCAAGAAAAGGATTGTTCCCTTTGATGTGCCAGGTCACAAGCGTGGACGAGGAAATCCAGAACTTGTCGAACTGTTAGGAGAAAAATGTGTTGGCATTGATGTCAATTCTATGAAACCCTTGGATAATCTCGGCCATCCTATTTCGATTATTCGAGATGCAGAGGAGCTAGCAGCGGATGCTTTTGGTGCAGCGCATGCCTTTCTGATGATTGGGGGAACAACTTCATCTGTTCAAACCATGATTCTTTCCACCTGCAAGGCGGGAGATAAGATTATTCTGCCTCGTAATGTCCACAAATCTGCTATCAATGCGCTGGTTCTATGTGGTGCCATACCCATCTATATCGAGATGAGTGTGGATCCTAAAATTGGCATCGCTTTAGGTCTTGAAAATGAACGGGTGGCCCAGGCTATTAAGGAACATCCAGATGCTAAAGCTATCCTAATCAACAATCCTACCTACTATGGAATTTGTTCAGACCTCAAGGGTTTAACGGAAATGGCTCATGAAGCTGGCATGCTGGTTTTAGTGGATGAAGCTCATGGTGCGCATTTGCATTTTACAGATAAACTTCCAATTTCTGCTATGGATGCAGGTGCTGATATGGCGGCGGTCTCTATGCATAAGTCTGGTGGGAGTCTGACCCAAAGCTCCATTTTACTTATCGGGGAGCAGATGAATCCTGAATACGTTCGTCAGATTATCAACCTGACCCAGTCTACATCAGCATCTTACCTGCTGATGGCAAGTCTCGATGTTTCTCGTAGAAACCTAGCCCTTCGTGGTAAAGAGTCCTTTGAGAAAGTTATTGAGTTATCTGAGTATGCTCGTCGTGAAATCAATGCCATCGGTGGCTACTACGCCTACTCAAAAGAGTTAATAGACGGTGTCTCGGTTTGTGATTTTGACGTGACTAAGTTATCAGTCTACACTCAGGGGATTGGTTTAACCGGTATCGAGGTTTATGACCTCTTACGGGATGAATATGACATTCAGATCGAGTTTGGTGATATCGGCAATATCTTGGCCTATATTTCGATTGGTGACCGTATCCAAGATATCGAGCGCTTGGTTGGTGCTTTGGCGGATATCAAGAGACTTTACTCACGAGATGGGAAGGACTTGATAGCTGGAGAATATATCCAACCTGAGTTGGTGCTGTCTCCTCAGGAAGCCTTTTACTCAAATAGAAGAAGTTTAACCCTGGACGAATCTATTGGACAAGTCTGTGGAGAATTTGTCATGTGCTACCCTCCAGGGATTCCTATCTTGGCTCCTGGTGAACGAATTACACGAGAAATTGTAGACTATATCCAATTTGCCAAGGAACGTGGTTGTTCCCTCCAAGGGACGGAAGATCCTGAGGTCAATCACATTAACGTCATTAAGAGAAAGGAGAACTAGATGGATTTATGGTTTTCTGAAGTTCATACTCCAGATGTCAAATTGTCCCTGAGAACAGCCAAGCAACTATACGCTGGTAAAAGTGAATGGCAGGATATCGAAGTCTTGGATACGCCAGCTTTTGGAAAAATACTGATTTTAAATGGGCATGTCTTGTTTTCAGATGCGGATGATTTTGTTTACAATGAAATGACTGTTCACGTTCCCATGGCTGTCCACCCGAATCCAAAGAAAGTCTTGGTTATTGGGGGTGGTGACGGTGGTGTTGCTCAAGTATTAACCCTCTATCCTGAACTGGAGCAAATCGATATTGTGGAACCAGATGAGATGTTGGTTGAGGTCTGTCGTGAGTATTTCCCAGACTTTGCTGCGGGCTTAGATGATCCTCGTGTTACCATTTACTACCAAAATGGGCTACGCTTTTTGCGAAACTGCGAAGATGACTACGATATTATCATCAACGATGCGACAGATCCATTTGGACATACGGAAGGGCTCTTTACCAAGGAATTTTACGGAAACAGTTACAGAGCCTTGAAAGAGGACGGAATCATGATCTATCAGCATGGGAGTCCCTTCTTTGACGAGGATGAGTCAGCTTGCCGAAGCATGCACCGCAAGGTCAATCAAGCCTTTCCAATCAGCCGGGTCTATCAGGCGCACATCCCAACCAGTCCAGCTGGCTATTGGTTGTTTGGATTTGCATCGAAAAAATACCACCCTGTCAAAGATTTTGACAAGGAAGGCTGGAAAAAACGCCAGCTTTTCACAGAATACTACACTGCAAACTTACATGTGGGGGCCTTTATGTTGCCCAAGTATGTTGAGGACATTTTAGAAGAAGAGGAAGGAAAAAAATGAGTCGTTTACTAGTTATTGGATGTGGGGGCGTTGCCCAAGTTGCTATTTCGAAGATTTGCCAAGATAGCGAAACCTTCACAGAGATTATGATTGCTAGCCGTACCAAGTCAAAATGCGATGACTTGAAGGCTAAATTAGAAGGCAAAACAAGTACAAAGATTGAGACAGCTGCCCTTGACGCTGACAAGGTTGAAGAAGTGATTGCTTTGATTGAAAGCTACAAGCCAGAAGCTGTTTTGAACGTAGCTTTACCATACCAAGACTTGACCATTATGGACGCTTGTTTAGCGACTGGAGTTCACTATATCGACACAGCTAACTACGAGGCAGAGGATACAGAAGATCCTGAGTGGCGTGCCATCTACGAAAAACGCTGCAAGGAACTTGGTTTTACAGCCTACTTTGATTATTCATGGCAGTGGGCTTATCAGGAAAAATTCAAAGAAGCAGGCTTGACAGCTCTGCTTGGATCTGGTTTTGACCCAGGTGTGACTAGTGTCTTTTCAGCCTATGCTCTCAAACACTATTTTGACGAAATCCACTATATCGACATTTTAGACTGTAATGGAGGTGACCACGGTTATCCATTTGCGACAAACTTCAACCCAGAAATCAATCTACGCGAGGTTTCTGCGCCAGGTTCTTACTGGGAAGATGGAAAATGGGTCGAAGTCGAAGCTATGTCTATCAAGCGTGAGTATGATTTCCCTCAAGTTGGGCAAAAAGACATGTATCTCCTTCACCATGAAGAAATCGAATCATTGGCGAAAAACATTCCTGGTGTCAAACGGATACGTTTCTTTATGACCTTTGGGCAATCTTACCTAACACACATGAAATGCTTGGAAAATGTTGGACTCCTTCGTACGGATACCATTAACTTTAACGGTCAAGAAATTGTACCAATCCAATTCTTGAAAGCCTTACTTCCAGACCCAGCCAGCCTTGGACCACGCACTGTTGGTAAGACAAATATTGGTTGTATCTTTACAGGTGTCAAAGATGGTGTTGAAAAGACCATCTACATCTACAATGTTTGCGACCATCAGGAATGTTACGCAGAAGTTGGTTCACAAGCAATTTCATACACGACAGGAGTTCCAGCCATGATTGGGACAAAACTGGTTATGAACGGAACTTGGAAACAACCTGGAGTTTACAACCTTGAAGAGTTGGATCCAGATCCATTCATGGAAGCTTTGAATGAGTACGGATTGCCATGGGTTGTGGTAGAAAACCCACAAATGGTGGACTAATGAAGCTAGAACAAGTACCCACACCAGCTTACGTCATTGACTTGGCCAAGTTAGAAGCCAATTGCCGTATTTTACAGCAAGTTCAGGAAGAAGCGGGCTGCAAGGTTTTACTGGCCCAGAAGGCTTATTCTCTCTACAAAACCTACCCCATGATTAGCCAGTATCTGTCAGGTACAACGGCTAGTGGTCTCTATGAGGCTAAGCTAGCTAGAGAAGAATTCCCAGGAGAAGTCCATGTCTTTGCACCTGCTTTCAAGGATGCAGACTTGGAGGAATTGCTGGAGATAACGGACCATATCGTCTTTAACTCAGAGAGACAGTTGCGTAAACATGGTCCTCGTTGCCGAGAGGCTGGTATCAGTGTCGGTTTGCGCCTCAACCCTCAATGTTCTACCCAAGGTGATCACGCGCTCTATGATCCTTGTGTACCTGGATCCCGTTTTGGAGTCACTATAGACAAGATTCCTAGTGATTTGCTGGACTTGGTGGATGGTCTTCATTTTCATACCCTTTGCGAGCAGGGGGCAGATGATTTAGAGACAACTTTGAAAGCAGTCGAAGCGCAGTTTGGTCCTTATTTACATGAGGTCAAATGGCTCAATATGGGTGGTGGACACCACATCACTAGAGAAGACTATGATGTGGATTTGCTAATTTCTGAAATCAAGCGTATCCAAGAAACTTACAATCTTGAAGTCTATATCGAGCCGGGAGAAGCTATTGCTCTCAATGCGGGTTATCTAGCAACTGAAGTATTGGACATTGTCGAAAACGGTATGGATATTTTGGTTTTAGATGCCTCCGCGACCTGCCATATGCCTGATGTACTTGAGATGCCTTATCGACCACCTTTGAGAAACGGCTTTGAGGCTCAGGAAAAAGCCCATACCTATAGACTTTCTTCTAATACCTGTCTGACGGGTGATGTGATTGGTGATTATAGCTTTGAAAATCCAGTTGAGATTGGAGACAGACTTTACTTTGAAGACATGGCTATTTACTCCTTTGTCAAAAATAATACCTTTAACGGTATTGGCTTGCCAAGTCTCTATCTCATGGACGAGCAAGGTGACTGCAGCTTAGTCAAAACCTTCGGCTATCAAGACTTTAAAGGGAGATTATCATGATAGAAACTCCGAAAAAAGCAGGCTATCGTATGCCAGCAGAGTACGAACCCCATCATGGTACCCTCATGATATGGCCGACTCGACCAGGTTCATGGCCCTTCCAAGGAAAGGCTGCCAAAAGAGCATTTAGCCAGATTATCAAGACCATAGCAGAAGGGGAAAGAGTTTATCTTTTGGTAGAGCAGGACCATCTATCTGAAGCCCAATCCTATCTTGGAGACAAGGTTGTTTATTTAGATATCCCGACAAATGATGCCTGGGCGCGTGATACAGGTCCGACCATTCTCGTCAATGATAAAAGAGAAAAATTGGCAGTCGATTGGTCTTTCAATGCCTGGGGTGGCGCTGTCGATGGTCTTTATCAAGATTATGAAGAGGATGACCAAGTAGCCAGTCGTTTTGCAAAACTCTTAGAGATACCTGTTTACAATGCTAAACCTTTTGTACTGGAAGGCGGAGCCATACACAGCGATGGTCAAGGAACCATTCTTGTGACTGAAAGCTGCTTACTCAGTCCTGGACGCAATCCCCACCTGTCTAAAGAGCAAATTGAAAACACCTTATTAGAGTGCCTTGGTGCTGAAAAAGTTATTTGGCTACCTTATGGTATTTATCAGGACGAAACCAATGAACACGTTGACAATGTTGCCGCTTTCGTTGGTCCTGCAGAGCTTGTCTTGGCTTGGACAGATGATCAAAATGATCCTCAGTATGCCATGTCAGCAGCTGATTTAGAGCTTTTAGAGAAGGAAACGGATGCAAAAGGGCGTCCCTTCACCATTCATAAATTGCCTATCCCTGCAGTTCGACAAGTTGTAACCGAAGAGGATTTGCCAGGCTACATCTATGAAGAAGGGGAAGAAGAGCGTTATGCAGGTGAACGTCTTGCAGCTTCCTATGTCAATTTCTATATTGCCAACAAGGCTGTCCTTGTTCCCCAATTTCAAGATAAAAACGACCAAGTGGCCGTAGATATCCTCAGCAAGTGTTTCCCAGACCGTAAGGTCGTAGGAATTCCAGCCAGAGATATTCTCTTAGGTGGTGGCAATATTCACTGTATCACCCAACAAATCCCAGAATAGGAGAAAAAGATGAGAAATGTTAAAGTTGCAGCGATCCAGATGCAATGCGCCAAGGATGTGGCGACAAATATCCAAACAGCAGAGCATTTAGTACGTCAAGCTGCAGACCAAGGCGCACAAATCATTCTCTTGCCTGAATTATTTGAACGCCCTTATTTCTGTCAGGAACGCCAGTATGACTACTACCAGTATGCCCAGTCGGTGATAGAAAATACAGCCATTCAGCATTTTAAAACCATTGCCAAGGAGCTAAAGGTCGTTTTACCCATCAGTTTCTACGAGAAAGATGGCAATGTCTTGTATAACTCAATCGCCGTCATTGATGCAGATGGAGAAGTGCTGGGCGTTTATCGAAAGACCCACATACCAGATGACCATTATTATCAAGAAAAGTTTTACTTTACGCCTGGTAACACAGGCTTCAAGGTCTGGGATACTCGCTACGCTAAAATTGGGATCGGCATCTGTTGGGATCAATGGTTCCCTGAAACAGCGCGCTGTCTTGCGTTGAATGGGGCAGAATTACTCTTTTACCCAACAGCTATTGGTTCGGAACCTATCTTAGATACGGATAGTTGTGGTCACTGGCAACGTACCATGCAAGGGCACGCAGCAGCAAATATTGTCCCAGTTATTGCAGCCAATCGCTATGGCTTGGAAGAAGTCACTCCTAGTGAGGAAAATGGCGGACAGAGTTCTAGTCTTGACTTCTATGGTTCCTCCTTTATGACGGATGAAACAGGAGCTATTCTAGAGAGAGCTGAAAGACAAGGAGAAGCTGTTCTGTTAGCAACTTATGACCTTGATAAGGGAGCAAGCGAGCGCCTCAACTGGGGACTGTTTCGTGATAGAAGACCCGAAATGTACCAACGAATTACGGACTAGAAGGTAAATTTCATCATAAATTTTTGATATTCACGCCTGTCTTACAAAAATGTAAGATAGGCTTTTTAAATGTAAGCTGGGTGTACGATTATACGTGGAAATGTATGCTATACTCTATGTAGATCAAAAAGAAAGAGGTTTATTATGAAAAAATGGAGTGCGACGCAGTTGAAGTACCTGATGGTGGCAGTGATGGTTCTAGACCATATCCCGCATATTACCGGGATCGTTTCTCCTCTGTGGGAAGGTATCTTTCACGCCTTGACCCGTTGTGTGGGAGTTTGGTTTGCGTATATGGCTATGGAAGGCTTCATCCATACTCGAAATTTGAAAAACTACCTCATCCGTCTTTGGAGTTGGGCACTTATCATGTTTGCTGGAAATAGCCTACTCAACGCCCTATTTGCATCTAAAGGAGTAATGGTAAATAATAATATTTTCTTTACTTTGGCCATCGGTGTAACCATGCTTTGGCTTGGTTTTCCTCGAAAAGAGATGGATCAAAAAGAAAAGTTGTGGCGTCGGATTGGAGTTGCTGGGCTCTTGATTTTCGGTTGCCTTTTTACTGAGGGTGGCATCACCATGCTACCATTTCTCTTGATTAGTTACTCTTGTCGAAATCGCAAGGGATTGCGAAATCTCCTATATGCCTTTCTGTGGGCCTTCTTGTTAGTGACTTCCATCCAAATTTACGACACATGGTACCAAACCTTGGAAATGATGCTTTACAATTCTGACTGGCTCTTTATCACTGTCTTTCCTTTTATGGCACTTTATAATGGACAGCGAGGACAAGAAACCAGTTGGAATAAATATTTCTTTTATATTTTCTACCCAGTACATTTATGGATCATAACTTTGATTGCTTATTTGGTTAAATAGTTTCAATATTCATTAGCTCCTTCTTGCTTAAAATGTGAGAGGAGTTTTTCTGTATCTGGAATTCCCAACAAAACATGTTATAATAGTTTTAGAAAGGACGAGGTTTATGGCGAACATACTTGTAGTTGAAGATAATAATGAAATCCAGGAAATCTTAAGAACCCTTCTTTCAGAGGAACATGAGGTGATTCAAGCATTTTCTGGGACAGAAGGTATCATGCAATTTGACAAAGGTGGCATCGATCTCGTCTTGCTAGATATCATGCTCCCTGGGAAAAATGGCGACCAAGTCTTGCAAGCTATTCGACAAACTAGCCAGACTCCAGTCATTATGCTCACTGCTTTGAGTGATAAAAAGCTCATCAGCCAATATCTCTTAGATGGTGCCAATGATTATGTAGTAAAACCTTTTGATTTGGACGAAGTCTTTGCCAGAGTCACCGTGCAATTACGCCAAAGTGGTGAACATCAGTCAGAAGATCGAAGAGAAATTGATAACCTTGTACAAAACTTTAAAAATATCCAGTTCGATGCGGATAGTTTTGAAATAAGTAACGCAACTGAAACCATTCGCCTTGCAAAGAAAGAGTGCCAGATTCTCCAAATGTTACTCCAGCATCCTAAAAAAATCTTCACCAAAGAAGAACTCTATGAATTGATTTGGGAAGAAAGTTACCTGCCAGGAGACAATACGCTCAACACCCATCTAAGCAATCTCCGTAAAAAACTGCATCAACTGGATCCAAATCATGAGTACATTGAAACCATTTGGGGAGTTGGTGTTCGATTAAAAGGAGACAAATAATGAATTACATTTTGATATCAATATTACTCCTTACTAACATTATTTTGGCGATTTCTTTGATTCGCTATCATATAGCAATTAAAGATTTAAGCAGACAAATCGAAGAAAAGATTCGCTCTGGTAGCATGAAGAGGATCGGTGTAAATTTCTTTTCAAAGACCATTTTGCGTCTACATAACCAAATTGAGAATCTATTTCAAGAAGTGGAGCAAAATCAGCTAATCATGAAGCGTGAAAAACGCACCCTAGATATGGCAATCAGTAACATCGCTCATGATATTCGGACACCTTTGACAATCGCTTCAGGATATACTCAGCAACTAATAAAACACCCCGATAATAGTTCAGAAACCTTAAATAAAATAGCCCATCATCAGGATTTGGTTTCCAAACGGTTGGAGGCCCTCCTCGAATACCGTCATTTGATGGAAGGAGCAGTCAAACCGAAACTGGAAGAACTTGATTTATCAACTTTTATAACGAAAAAGACTTTAGCTTATTACGACGTTTTTCAATCTTCACAGATTGTTCTTGATTTTAATGTTGAACCAGGATTGAAAACGACGACTGATGAGGATTTGCTTGATCGAATTATACAAAACCTCCTTGGAAATGTTCTCAAGCACGGCAAGGAGAAGGCTCGACTTTCTTTGAAAAAGGAAGACAATAGGCTTGTTTTGGAAATTGATAATCTTGTCAAAAAATCTATCAAGAATATAGACAATCTCAGTAATCGTTTTTATTCTGAAAATATGTCGGATACTGAAGAATCCTCTGGTTTAGGTCTCTATATTACTGAGGAATTGGTTCATCTTCTTGGAGCGGAAATGAAGCTAGCCACTGATGGAGAATGGTTTTCGGTCTTTATCTATCTTTAACAGAAGAAACCTCCTCTATATCCTAGAGGAGGTCCTTTTTATAAGCTTTTTTTCTTGAAAATAATCAGTCCACTGAAAGAGAAGAAAAGTATGACTGTTACGCAAACCGTGATGGTATAGAGAATAGCTTGACTATTAGTAGTCATAGCATAGGCAAAATCTAGAATTAAATATCGTAGAATTTCAATGTCTGGGAAAACAAGAATTGGAATAGAAAGGACGATAGAGCTAATCAGATAACCAATAAATACGGCAAGATAAGAATGAGTTAGGTAGAGAATAAAGGATACAATCGAAAGCCAAGCGAGTAGGCATAGAAATTGAAGGGAAATCGTCAAGAGGAGATTAGTAACAAAACCATCAGGTATCGTACCAAGTCCATTTAGTAGAGTCGCGGGAATAAAGGCAATCACAAGACTGGTGATCAGTTGTAAGAGAGCGATACTTGCTAGTACAAAGAATTTAGCAAGGAAAAATTCTGTACGAGAAACACCAACTGTCAAACTATTTTTATAAAGCTTGCCGATTAGATCAACCCCAAGAACTAAACACACTAGAATAATACAGAGGAAAACGAGGTTTGAGCCGTTATTTGACGCGTTGATTAGAGCTTCTATCCCATTCCAACCATGGGTAGGAAGCTCAGGTGGTGCTGCCTGAACTGACATTAGATGCCCTGTAGCGCCAATAGTAGCACCCAGTAACATAAGTACAAAGAGAATGAATTCTGTAATCCAGAATCCTTTGGAGCGGAAAAGACGGTAAAAATCTGCTTGAATGGTATGTATCATGATTTTTCTCCTATTCTACCAATTGGGTGAAGTATTCTTCTAGGTTTTGACGGGCAAAGTAAATCTCATCAATAGCAACATCGGACAAAGTTAGTTGCTTGAGAATCTGTTTGACATCTTGTTCATTACCAAAGATATGGATTTCATTTTCAGGGTTTACAACCTTAAACTGGAGCTTGATTTGTTCTTTCAATACCTGACAAGCTCTTTCCTTGTCGCTTGTTTTAAGCACAATATAATCCTCGCTCAGTGTTTCAAACTCAGCTTTACTGATTTCACGGATAATCTTACCTTGATCCAGAATACCAAAGCGATTAGCTAAGAGATAGAGTTCTGACAAGATATGGCTAGAGATGAGGATGGTTATGCCTTTTTCTTGATTGAGCCGCTGGATCATGAGACGAAATTCTTTGATTCCAATTGGGTCGAGACCATTAATAGGTTCATCAAGAATAAGGAAGTCAGGTTTGGATAGGAGGGCAATGGCGATGCCAAGCCTTTGTTTCATTCCTAGTGAGAAATCACGAAAGACTTTTTTCCCTGTATCTGACAAGCCAACATAGTCCAAAGTCTCATGAATCACCTTATCAGCATTTGGGATATGACGAATCATACAATAATATTTCAGATTTTGATAGGCTGTTAAGTGATTATGGGCTACAGGTGATTCGATAACAGAACCCACTCGAGATAAAGCTTTGGTCCACTCATTTTGTTCTTTGCTAGAAAAGAGGGAAACTGTACCTTTGTCCGCAAACAATAATTGTGTAATGATTTTAATAAGAGTAGTTTTACCAGCTCCGTTTTTTCCGATTAGTCCATAAATATCTCCCTCTTTTATGGTTAGACTAAGATCTTGAAGAATAGCTTGTTGGCCAAATTGTTTGGTCAGTCCATGAATTTCGAGTACTGTTTTCATGATTTTCTCCTTTTAGTTTATTTTTCTAACTTTAGTATAAGCTATAGAAATCAAAGAAAGCTCAAGTGTTTCTAAAGAGTTTCTAAAGTTTTGTGATTCTAAAAAAACCAAACCCAGTTGATATGAACTGGGCTTCTCAATTATAAAATATACTTCTCAATCGCACGCGCAACGCCGTCTTCTTCGTTGCTGGCTGTAACGTCATTAGCAAGGGATTTGACATGGTCACTGGCATTTCCCATTGCAATGCCCAGTCCTGCAAACTGAAGCATTTCGATATCGTTATTGGCATCGCCCATGGCCATAATCTCTGAGGGCTCGATCTTCAAAATCTCTGCTAGTCGAGAAAGAGCAGTAGCCTTTGTCGTTCCAAGTGGCATGGCTTCATAAATGACAGGCTGCGAACGAACACCGCTAAATCGTTGACAGAGTTCCTCAGCAAACCGCTGCTCAAAATCGTCTGTTTGCTCTTTTGTTCCTAAAAACATGCCTTGGAACATCCGATACTTGCCACTAGTCGCGTCCTCAAGGGAGATTTCAGTCAGGTCTGAAAAGACGAGCTTGGCATCATTTTGAACAATTTCATTAGGCTTACCACCGAGGACAAAATAATGTTTCTCATCAAAAAGAGTTAACTGGACGTCGCTTTTTTCTGCTAGGTCATAGAGGTATTCGATGTCAGCTGGACTGAGTTCTTGCCAGTCCACTAGACTCCAGTCACTGGTCTGGTGGGTTGAACAACCGTTATTGACTATGACGTACTCGTTCTGGAGGTCAAGTCCTAGTTTTTTATAGTAGGGGAGGACACCGAAAAGCGGGCGACCTGTACAGAGAACCAATTTGACACCTTTTTCAATGGCTTGGTGAATGGCAGTAATGTGGGCTTGAGGGATTTCCTTGGCTTCGTTAAGGAGGGTTCCGTCCATATCCAAGGCTAGTAGTTTAATCATAAGACTTCCTTTTCTATGTGTTTTGCTTTTATTATAGCATATAGACTATAAAATGTCTGACAGAATAGTAAAATTCAAGCTTCCTTTTCTTGAAAAAGAAAATAAAATCTTATATAATATGTATACTTAATATTTTAGGAGAAAAAATGTCAAAGTATCACTTTAATTCAATTTACAAAAATGATGAAACAGAGTCTACAGGTCTTCTGTTCATTAAAGTCTACAACAAGTGGGAAAGTAATTTAAAAAGAGTCTTGAAATCAGTTGGTCTCACTTTGCCTCAATTTATCGTTTTAACCTCGCTCTTGTTTTTGTCTAATAGAGAGGAATATGTAACGCAAGTTGATATTGCTCGGTTCACCGGTATGGATGTCATGACGGTTTCTCAGATTGTTAGACTACTGGAGAAGAAAGACTACATTAGACGCGATCAACATCCAAAGGATAGTCGGGCAAAACTTGTCTCAGTGACGAATTCTGGTGCGGAGAAGGTCAATCAAGCTTTGCCTTTAGTAGAAGGTGTTGATGAAGAATTTTTTGAAAAACTATCTAACGATAGAGAAGTTTTTAATCGTTTTTTAGTAGAGTTGGAGGATAAAAATGCCTAGATATTGGGTCGGAGTTGTTTCAAAGAACCATGTTTTAAGAGGAGTTGAAGGGAATTTTTGTCAGGTCTGTCATGGAAAGGGCGGCCCCTTAAACCGTATGAAAAAAGGTGACTATCTTTTATACTATAGTCCGAAATACGATATGAACGGTCAAGATAAGTTACAGGCTTTTGTGGCCGTAGGTAAAATTATAGACGACAAGGCCTATCAAGTAGAGCAATTTGAAGGATTCTTTCCCTTTAGAAGAAATGTCGAGTATTATCTACCAGTCAAAGATTGTTCCATAGAAATAGCCAGACAACATCCTGAATGGAAAGACTATACTTCTCGACTCCGTTATGGGCATTTTGAAGTTTCCAAAGACTTTTTCCTCCATATCTTTCAGCATATGAAAGTGGATGATGAAGCATGATTGATTTGCTAATTAAATGATTGTCAACTAGAATTTTGGATTTGGACTGTGAAGCGAACTTTGCTATAATAGAGTAAGAAACTTTGATAAACCAAACGAGGCAGAGATGAAATTACTTTATACTGATATTCGGACTTCTTTGACAGATATTTTAACCAGAGAGGCAGAAGAGCTAGTTGCTGCTGGCAAGCGGGTCTTCTACATCGCCCCCAACTCTCTTTCATTTGAAAAAGAACGCGCCGTGCTGGAATGCTTGTCCCAGCAGGCTTCTTTTGCGATTACCGTCACGCGTTTCACTCAAATGGCTCGTTACCTGGTTTTAAATGACTTGCCGACTAAAACTAGTCTAGATGACATCGGGCTTGGGATGGCTTTTTATAAGTGCCTTGCGGAACTCGATCCCAAGGACTTACGTGTTTATGGTGCAATTAAGCAGGATCCTCAATTTATCCAGCAGTTGATTGAACTTTATCATGAGATGACGACTGCTCAGATGAGCTTTTTGGACTTGGAAAGTCTGACAGATGAGGATAAGCGAGCAGATTTACTCTTGATTTTTGAGAAAGTAACAGCCTATCTCAATCAAGGTCAGTTGGCTCAGGGAAGTCAGTTATCTCATTTGATTGAGGCTATTGAGAATGACAAGGTAAGTAGTGATTTCAGTCAACTTGCCTTAGTCATTGACGGATTTACCCGTTTTTCTGCCGAGGAAGAGCGTGTAGTGGATCTACTCCACCGAAAAGGTGCCGAGATTGTCATTGGGGCCTATGCAAGCAAGAAAGCTTATACCAGTCCGTTTACTGAAGGAAATCTCTATCAAGCCAGTGTGGAATTTCTTCATCATTTGGGGGCAAAATACCAAACACCTGCTCAGGATCGTTCTCAGACACATGAGAAAATGGATAGTTTTGACAAGGCCTCTCGTTTGCTGGAGTCTTCTTATGACTTTTCAGAATTAACATTGGAGGTTGATGAGAAAGACCGTGAAAATCTGCAAATTTGGTCTTGTTTGATGCAAAAAGAGGAGTTGGAGCTGGTGGCTCGCGCTATTCGTCAGAAATTACATGACCATCCAGAATTAAGTTACAAGAATTTTCGTATTCTCTTGGGTGATGTGGCTTCTTACCAGTTATCGCTGAAAACCATTTTTGAGCAGTACCAGATTCCTTTCTATCTTGGTAGAAGTGAATCCATGGCCCATCATCCCTTAACCCAGTATGTCGAATCTATTTTGCGTTTGAAACGCTACCGTTTCCGTCAGGAGGATTTGATTAATCTCCTCCGAACTGGTCTGTATACTGACCTTAGCCAAGCGGATATTGATACTTTTGAGCAATATCTCCGCTATCTTGGCATCAATGGCTTGCCAGCTTTTCAGCAAACATTTACTAAATCCCACCATGGAAAATTTGATTTAGTTCATTTAAATACTCTTCGTTTGCGTATTTTGTCACCACTTGAAACCTTATTTGCCAGTCGGAAGCAAAAGACTGAAAATCTCTTGCAAAAGTGGAATACTTTTCTAAAAAATGCTGCTTTAAGCAAGCAGATGCAAGAATTGACAGCTACCATGGAAGCTCTTGAACAGGAAAGACAAGCCGAAGTTTGGAAAGCCTTCTGTCATGTTTTAGAACAATTTGCGACGGTTTTTGCTGGTTCACAAGTTAGTCTGGAGGATTTCCTAGCCTTGCTCCATTCTGGAATGAGTTTGTCCCAGTATCGCACCATTCCAGCAACTGTTGACACCGTTCTGGTGCAGAGTTACGATTTGATTGCGCCCTTAACGGCTGATTTTGTCTATGCCATTGGGCTGACTCAGGATCATTTACCAAAAATTGCGCAAAACACCAGCCTGTTAACAGACGAAGAAAGACAAAGCCTAAACCAAGCGACTGAAGAGGGAGCACAATTACTGATTGCAAGTAGTGAAAACCTCAAGAAAAATCGCTACACCATGCTTTCCTTAGTCAATGCTGCCCGTAATCAGTTGATTTTGTCAGCTCCAAGTCTCCTCAATGAAAATGAGAGCAAGGAATCGGCCTATCTTCAGGAACTGGTGAGTTTTGGATTTAGCCGAATAGAGAAGAAGATTCATCAAAAAAGTCTGTCTAAGGATGATATGGGTTCATATCACAGCCTTTTGTCTAGTCTGGTTGCCTATCATCAGCAGGGCGAGACAAGTAATACTGAGCAAGATTTGACCTTTGTCAAGGTTCTGGCGCGTGTGATGGGGAAAAAACTTGACCAAAAAGGTCTTACAAATCCAGCACTCCCAACTAGCCCAAGCAGCAAGCCATTAGAGAAAGAGACCTTGCAGGCTCTCTATCCCGCTGACAAAGAGTTTTACCTGTCTACGTCTGGTTTGACTGAGTTTTACCGCAATGAATACAGTTATTTCCTCCGTTATGTCTTAGGTTTGCAGGAAGAATTGCGGCTTCGTCCAGATGCTCGCAGTCACGGGAATTTCTTGCACCGCATTTTTGAGCATGCCTTGAAACTACCTGCTGAAAATCCATTTGACCAGCGTTTGGAGCAAGCTATTCAAGAAACTAGTCAAGAACGGGAATTTGAAGCCATTTATCAAGAAAGTTTGGAAGCCCAGTTTACCAAGGAAGTTCTACTTGATGTCGCGCGAACTACGGGCCATATCCTTCGGCATAATCCAGCCATTGAAACCATCCAAGAG
Organism: Streptococcus oralis; assembly: GCF_024399415.1. NCBI lineage: Bacteria > Bacillati > Bacillota > Bacilli > Lactobacillales > Streptococcaceae > Streptococcus > Streptococcus oralis. Next base: position 1,013,942 of record NZ_CP029257.1, on the reverse strand, counting down.
GAAGCAGCATTTGGTGGTAAAGATCAAGCCTTTATTCAATTGGATAATGGTCGGAGTGTCCATGTGCGAGGCAAGGTTGACCGCATTGACCGCCTGAAAGCTGATGGAGCGTTAGGAGTGGTAGACTACAAGTCTAGTTTAACTCAGTTCCAGTTTCCTCATTTCTTTAATGGGCTTAATTCCCAGTTGCCAACCTATCTTGCTGCCTTAAAAAGAGAAGGGGAGCAGAACTTTTTTGGCGCTATGTACTTGGAAATGGCTGAACCTGTCCAATCTTTATTAGCTGTTAAAAGTCTGGCAGGAGCAGTAGCAGAAGTTAGCAAGTCTATGAAATACCAAGGTCTCTTTTTAGAAAAAGAAAGTAGTCATTTGGGAGAGTTTTATAACAAAAACAAGGCTAATCAGCTGACAGACGAGGAATTCCAGCTCTTACTGGATTACAATGCCCATCTGTACAAAAAGGCAGCTGAGAAGATTTTACAAGGCCAGTTTGCCATCAATCCATACACAGAGAATGGCAGAAGTATTGCCCCGTACGTTCAGCAACACCAAGCCATCACTGGATTTGAAGCCAATTATCACTTAGGACAAGCACGTTTCCTAGAGAAGTTGGACTTAGCTGATGGCAAGCGTCTGGTTGGAGAAAAGCTCAAGCAAGCTTGGTTTGAGAAAATGAGAGAGGAGTTGAATCGATGAAGCCCATTTCCTTTTTAACTGAGGAAGAGATTCAAAAATTGCAAGAAGCAGAAGCGAGTTCGAACAAGGAACAAAAGAAAACAGCCGAGCAAATCGAAGCCATTTATACCGCAGGGCAAAATATCCTTGTTTCAGCGTCTGCTGGTTCAGGGAAGACCTTTGTTATGGCAGAGCGTATTCTGGACCAATTAGCACGTGGCGTGGAAATCAGCCAACTCTTTATCTCGACCTTTACCGTCAAGGCTGCTACTGAACTCAAAGAGCGCTTGGAGAAAAAAATCAGCCAACAAATCCAAGAAACCGATGATGTTGATCTCAAACAACACTTGGGACGCCAGTTGGCAGATCTACCAAACGCTGCCATCGGAACCATGGACTCCTTCACGCAAAAATTCCTTGGCAAACATGGCTATCTGATTGATATCGCACCGAACTTCCGTATTTTGCAAAATGAAAGTGAACAGTTACTCTTAAAGAACGAAGTTTTTCATCAGGTTTTTGAAGAGCATTACCAAGGTGAAAATAAAGAGAAATTTAGTCGATTAGTGAAAAACTTTGCTGGACGTGGCAAGGATGAACGAGGTCTGCGCCAGCAAGTCTACAAAATCTATGATTTCCTTCAATCCACCAGCAGTCCCCAAAAATGGCTGAACGAGTCTTTCCTCAAAGGGTTTGAAGAAGCTGACTTTGCAAATGAAAAAGACAAACTAACTGAGCAAATCAAGCAGGCGCTTTGGGACTTGGAAAGTTTCTTCCGTTATCATCTGGATAACGATGCCAAGGAGTTTCCAAAAGCTGCCTATTTAGAAAATGTGCAGCTGGTTCTGGATGAAATTGGCTCCTTAAATCAAGAGTCCGATAGCCAGGCTTATCAAGCTGTGCTTGCGCGTATTATCGCCATCTCTAAGGAGAAAAATGGTCGATCTCTAGCTAACTCCAGTCGTAAGGCCGATTTGAAGCCACTGGCTGATGCCTACAACGAAGAGAGAAAGACCCAGTTTGCTAAACTAGGACAACTAGCGGACCAGATAACCATTCTCGACTACCAAGAACGTTATCATGAAGATACTTGGGAGCTAGCTAAAACTTTCCAAACCTTTATGAGTGATTTTGTGGAGGCTTATCGTGAACGCAAACACCAGGAAAATGCCTTTGAATTCGCTGATATTAGTCATTACACCATTGAGATTTTAGAGAATTTCCCACAAGTTCGCGAGACTTATCAAGAGAGATTCCATGAAGTCATGGTCGATGAGTATCAGGATACCAACCACATTCAAGAACGGATGCTGGAATTGCTGTCGAATGGTCACAATCGCTTTATGGTGGGAGATATCAAGCAGTCCATCTACCGTTTCCGTCAGGCAGATCCCCAGATTTTCAATGAAAAATTCCAACGCTATGCGCAAAATCCTCAAGAAGGAAAGCTGATTTTGCTCAAGGAAAATTTCCGTAGTAGTTCAGAAGTTCTGTCAGCAACCAATGATGTTTTTGGACGCCTTATGGACCAGGAGGTCGGCGAAATCAACTACGATAGCATGCACCAGCTTGTTTTTGCCAATACCAAACTAACTCCCAATCCAGAAAATAAGGCAGAATTTCTCCTCTACGACAAGAACGATAGTGGGCAAGAGGAAGAAGAAAGCCAAGCAGAAACGAAACTCACTGGGGAAATGCGCCTGGTCATCAAGGAAATCTTAAAGCTTCATCAGGAAAAAGGTGTTACCTTTAAAGAAATAGCCCTTTTGACTTCCAGCCGCAGTCGTAATGACCAGATTCTTCTTGCCCTGTCTGAGTACGGGATACCTGTCAAAACCGACGGTGAGCAAAACAATTATCTCCAATCCCTAGAAGTGCAAGTCATGCTGGATACGCTTCGTGTCATTCACAATCCCCTGCAAGACTATGCCTTAGTTGCTCTGATGAAGTCTCCAATGTTTGGTTTTGATGAGGACGAGTTGGCACGTTTATCCCTCCAGAAAGCAGAGAATAAAATCCAAGAAAATCTCTATGAGAAACTGGTCAATGCTCAAAAACTGGCAACAAGTCAGAAAAACTTGATTCATACAGCTCTAGCTGAAAAACTCAATCAATTCATGGATATTTTGGATTCTTGGCGCTTATATGCCAAAACCCACTCTCTCTATGACTTGATTTGGAAGATTTACAACGACCGTTTTTATTATGACTATGTTGGGGCTTTGCCAAACGGACCTGCTAGACAGGCCAATCTCTACGCCCTAGCTCTGCGAGCAGATCAGTTTGAAAAGAGTAATTTCAAGGGCTTGTCTCGTTTTATTCGTATGATTGATCAGGTTTTGGAAGCCCAGCATGATCTCGCAAGCGTAGCCGTCGCACCGCCTAAAGATGCCGTGGAACTTATGACCATTCACAAGAGCAAAGGACTGGAGTTTCCTTATGTCTTTATCCTCAATATGGATCAGGACTTCAACAAGCAAGACTCGATGTCAGAAGTTATTCTCAGTCGTCAAAATGGGCTTGGTGTCAAATACATTGCCAAAGTGGAAACAGGAGCAGTGGAAGCACACTATCCTAAAACCATCAAACTCTCTATTCCTAGCTTAACTTATACGCAGAATGAGAAAGAACTGCAACTGGCTAGCTATTCAGAGCAGATGCGTCTGCTATATGTTGCCATGACGCGAGCTGAGAAAAAACTCTATCTTGTCGGCAAGGGTTCTCGTGAAAAGCTAGAAGCCAAGGAATATCCAGCAGCAAACAATGGAAAATTAGATGGCAATACCAGACTGCAAGCAAGAAATTTCCAAGATTGGGTCTGGGCTATCAGTAAAGTATTTACCAAGGACAATCTCAACTTTAGCTATCGTTTTGTTGGTGAAGACCAGTTGACTAGAGAAGCTATCGGAGAATTGGAAAACAAGAGCCCTCTCCAAGATAGCTCTCAAGCAGACAATCGCCAGTCAGAAACTATCAAAGAAGCTTTGGAAATGCTAAAAGAAGTAGAAGTCTATAATACGCTTCACCGTGCAGCTATTGAACTCCCTAGTGTCCAAACTCCAAGCCAAATCAAGAAATTCTACGAACCAGTAATGGATATGGAAGGGGTACAAATTGCTAACCAAACCAAATCACCAGAGAAGCCAATCAGCTTTGATTTACCAGATTTTTCAACTAAAGAAAAGGTAACAGGAGCAGAAATTGGTAGTGCAACCCACGAACTCATGCAGAGAATGGACCTTGGTCAGCAACCAACACTTGCTAGCCTGAAAGATACTCTTAAACAAGTTCAAACTAGTCCAGCTGTTAGAGACAAGATCAATCTTTCTAAAATCCTAGCCTTCTTTGATACGTCACTCGGTCAAGAAATTCTCGCCAATACAAATCATCTCTATCGCGAGCAACCTTTCTCCATGCTCAAACGCGACCAAAAGAGTCAGGAAGACTTTGTTGTTCGTGGAATCTTGGATGGCTATCTTCTTTATAAGGATCGTATCGTTCTTTTCGACTACAAAACAGACCATTACGATGAACCAAGTCAACTCATAGACCGCTATCGTGGTCAGTTAGCCTTATACGGAGAAGCTTTATCACGAGCCTATTCGATTGAAAACATTGAAAAATACTTGATTTTGCTCGGCAAAGATGAGGTTCAAGTTGTAAAAGTATAACCTAGAAAGGAGACCTCATGACACTTCCAGTTAGAAAATCCCTGCACGATGCAGTTTTACAAGCTTCAAAAGCTGATACTTGGGATCAAGCTACCAAGGAATGGAATGAAGTTTCCTTGATTTTTAATGGTATTGGGCGTAGTAATTGTATCTGCGGAAATGCCATTAAATACGCCTACGAACTCTTTAACGGAGTTACAGGCCAACGTCTCTTTCCTATAGGAAGCGACTGTGTTCGTCATTTTCATCGATTATCCCTTGACCAGCAACTAGAAGAGGAAGAAAAACTACTCAGAAAAGTTGAAAACCTGACCAGGAAAGCTCAGAAAAAGGAAAAAATCAAGGTTAATAAAAGCGATTTTGACGAACGACTTCTAAAATGGTTTTGGGAGAAAGGTGTTTTCAAAGCCAATCGTGGCAATCATTTTGCGCCTGAGAGAGACTATCAGCTCTTCCTAGAGGTCTTTCAAGGCGGAAGTTGGACCAAGGCAGAGCCAAAGAAGAAGGCTCGTATGGAAGAAGTGCTGGAAAAGTGTATCAAACCTTCTCTACTTGGTAAGACCGATGAACAACTCTACCTTGTCAAACTAGGCAAGGAGAAAATCGACTACGAGCAGCATTTACGGATTCAGGCAGAGAAAGAACGCAAGAAAAGAGATAAAATCGCCAAGCAATACGCTGACAACCTCATTCTTGCTATGGGGCCTGCAGAACGAGCCTATCAAGATTACTTCGGCTTTACAGAAACCTTGACCCAAGAAGAACGAAAATGGGAAAAAATTCTCTTTGGTAAGAATAGAGACGAACGGGCTATCAAGGCTAAACAAAACCAAAAGGAGCTGGAAAAGGATCAGCGGATTGCAAATCAAGATCCTATTGAACGAAAGCAGAAGCAGACTTGGCTTCTTAATTCCTATTTTCGGGATTTACCTGATGAAAAATCCAGATTTTCTCGGCTCCTATTAGAATTTCGAAAAAGTGGAGAAGTACCTTTTTCAGATGATTACTTATCTGAGCATCTCATCGATTTTTTCTACAAGATGAAAGCCTTTGAGTTTGAAATTGCACCAGAACAAGTCCGCGATTTTCTAAAAGAATGCCTTCAGGCAGAACATCTATCATCTGCACAAGAAAGTTGGACTAGAGGGATTCTCCTCAATTGTCTTCATCCGTTTTTAGATAGGTTACTCATATAGAAAAAATCCTACCTTGTCTATGCATGGTAGGATTTAAGTATCACCAAATATGTACTGGTAAAGTTGGACGACTTTCTGAAAACACTGCGTGTCCATTCTTGTTATTTTTTGAGCATTACGCATCCGAAAATCAAAGGTATACAGTTGAAATGGATTGACAGCGCCATCTACCTTGTCCGACGAGACAGGAACGAGCAAGCCTTTTTCTGCCAAGCGTTGTTGGCCATGAGTGATAGGACAGACAGCTACAAAACCAGTTTGCAAGGCATATTCTCTCCTAGAAACTACCAAGGCAGGTCGCCGTTTCTGGATTTCTCGACCGACTGATGGATCAAAGTCCAGCCAAATGATATCCTGCTTTTCAGGAATATACTCAGATTTCGCTATCAAGTGACCTTACTCCTTCAAAATCATTTGTCATTCTCAAATCAGTAATCCCATCAAAAGGATCTTTCAGTTTTGGAGCTAAGACAATGACTCCGTCAATCCCTTTGTAGACGACCATTTCTTGACCTTCTGTCATCCCCAAATTTTTAGGAATGGTCACAGTGAGCGAATTCCCCACCTTCCGAGTCTTTACTGTATTCATTGCTCTACCTCCACGAATTAGTATACACTAAGTATATACCTGTTAGCAAAAAAAGTCAAGTAAATCCTGACTGGCATCAAGGATGTGTCGACCAATACTATTTGTCATTTATTGTGGTCAAAGCCTGTGCAAAAGTTCCTCATTTATGATAGAATAGATGGTAAGAAAGAAAACGTTTTAATCACGTTTTTTTTAGTCGGAAGGGGAAAATATTATGGCTACTATTCAATGGTTTCCGGGCCACATGTCTAAGGCTCGGCGGCAAGTTCAGGAGAATTTAAAATTTGTTGATTTTGTGACGATTTTGGTGGATGCTCGGCTACCTTTATCTAGTCAAAATCCTATGTTAACCAAGATTGTGGGTGATAAACCTAAACTCTTGATTTTGAACAAGGCTGACCTAGCAGACCCAGCAATGACCAAAGAATGGCGTCAGTATTTTGAATCACAGGGAATCCAAACTCTGGCTATCAACTCCAAAGAGCAAGTAACTGTAAAAGTTGTGACAGATGCGGCTAAAAAGCTCATGGCTGATAAGATTGCACGCCAGAAAGAACGCGGTATCAAGATCGAAACCTTGCGGACCATGATTATCGGAATTCCAAATGCTGGTAAGTCAACTCTCATGAATCGTTTGGCAGGGAAAAAGATTGCGGTGGTCGGCAATAAACCAGGTGTTACTAAGGGGCAACAGTGGCTCAAAACCAACAAAGACCTGGAAATATTAGACACGCCAGGTATTCTATGGCCTAAATTTGAAGACGAAACCGTTGCTTTGAAACTAGCCTTGACTGGAGCAATTAAAGATCAACTACTCCCAATGGATGAAGTGACCATTTTTGGTCTCAATTATTTCAAAAAACATTATCCAGAAAAGCTAGCTGAACGCTTCAAACAAATGAAGATAGAAGAAGAAGCACCTGTTATCATCATGGATATGACCCGTGCCCTTGGTTTCCGAGACGACTACGACCGCTTTTACAGCCTCTTCGTCAAGGAAGTCCGTGATGGAAAACTCGGTAACTACACCTTAGATACATTGGACGACATCGATGACGACGATTAAAGAAATCAAGGAACTTCTTGCTACTGTCAAAGAATTAGACAATCCCCTTTTTCTTGAACTGGAAAAGGATCCTCGTTCTGGAGTTCAAAAAGAAATCAACAAGCGTAAAAAATCCATTCAGGCTGAACTGGACGAAGACCTTCGCCTAGAAACTATGCTTTCCTATGAAAAAGAACTGTATAAGCAAGGATTGACCCTAATTGCAGGTGTTGACGAGGTCGGCCGTGGTCCTCTGGCTGGCCCTGTAGTTGCTGCAGCTGTTATTTTACCTAAAAATTGTAAGATTAAAGGCCTCAACGATAGTAAAAAAATCCCCAAAAAGAAACATCTGGAAATTTATCATGCTGTTCAAGACCAAGCCTTAGCAATCGGCATTGGTATCATGGATAATCAGGTCATCGACCAAGTCAATATCTATGAAGCTACCAAACTAGCCATGAAGGAAGCAATCTCCCAGCTCAGTCCGCAACCTGAGCACCTCTTGATAGATGCCATGAAACTGGAGTTACCAATTTCACAAACCTCCATTATCAAAGGAGATGCTAACTCCCTCTTAATCGCAGCAGCATCTATAGTAGCCAAGGTGACACGGGATGAATTGATGAAGGAATACGATCAGCAATATCCTGGCTATGATTTTACAGCTAATGCAGGCTATGGAACAGCTAAACATCTAGAAGGATTGGAAAAACTAGGTGTCACCCCAATTCACCGAACCAGTTTTGAACCAGTCAAAACACTGGTTTCAACCAAGAAAGATAAGTAAGAGGAAATGATTATGGAGGAACAGTCAGAAACACTTAGTTCCAAGAAAGAATTTGCCTTTGCCTCAAGCACCATATTATCCCAAGTTGGACGAGGAATCATTGTTGGTCTCGTCGTCGGGCTAATCGTCGGATCCTTTCGTTTCTTAATCGAAAAGGGATTCCACCTGATACAAGGACTTTATCAAGATCAAGCGCACCTAGTGCGCAATCTTTTTATCATTAGTCTATTTTATTTAATAGTTTGCTGGCTTAGTGCGAAACTAACTCGGTCAGAAAAAGATATCAAGGGTTCAGGAATTCCTCAAGTCGAAGCCGAGCTGAAGGGACTGATGAGCCTCAACTGGTGGAGTGTCCTCTGGAAAAAGTATATTCTAGGGATTCTTGCTATTGCAAGTGGCCTTATGCTAGGGCGTGAAGGACCAAGTATTCAACTTGGAGCGGTTGGTGGTAAAGGCATTGCGAAGTGGCTCAAATCTAGCCCAGTAGAGGAACGTTCCCTGATTGCCAGTGGAGCTGCTGCAGGCTTAGCTGCTGCCTTTAATGCTCCGATTGCTGGGTTGCTCTTTGTCGTAGAAGAAGTATATCACCATTTTTCCCGCTTTTTCTGGGTCTCAACACTAGCAGCTAGTCTCGTAGCAAACTTTGTTTCACTACTCATATTTGGCCTAACACCCGTACTGGATATGCCAGACAACATTCCTCTCATGAACCTAGACCAGTATTGGATATACCTCCTTATGGGAGTTTTTCTCGGGCTTTCTGGTTTTCTCTATGAGAAGGCTGTACTCAATGTTGGTCGAATTTATGACTGGATTGGTCAAAAAATCCATTTGGATAAAGCTTATTATCCAATCCTAGCCTTTATCCTTATCATACCAGTCGGGATTTTCTTGCCACAAATCCTTGGTGGTGGAAATCAGCTTGTTCTTTCCCTAACTGAGCAAGATTTTAGTTTCCAGGTTTTATTAGCTTACTTTTTGATTCGCTTTATTTGGAGCATGATTAGCTATGGAAGTGGCCTCCCAGGAGGAATTTTCCTTCCCATTCTGGCGCTTGGTTCCTTACTTGGTGCCCTAGTTGGTGTCATTTGTGTCAACCTTGGGCTTGTCAGTCAGGAGCAATTCCCTATATTTGTCATTCTGGGAATGAGTGGCTACTTTGGGGCAATTTCCAAGGCACCCTTAACTGCCATGATCCTCGTAACTGAGATGGTTGGGGATATTCGCAACCTCATGCCACTGGGCTTAGTGACCTTAGTCGCCTACATCGTCATGGATCTGCTCAAGGGAGCACCAGTCTATGAGGCCATGCTCGAAAAAATGCTACCAGAAGAAGCAACAGACGAAGGAGAAGTCACCCTCATAGAAATCCCTGTGTCTGACAAAATCGCTGGAAAACAGGTTCACGAGCTCAACTTGCCACATAACGTACTCATTACCACCCAAGTCCATAATGGCAAAAGCCAAACAGTTAACGGCTCAACTAGAATGTATCTTGGTGATATGATTCACCTGGTGATTCCAAAAAGTGAAATTGGAAAAGTCAAAGATTTGTTGTTATAAGTTCTGTTTACATAATTTATTTTACGTAAAATATTATTGAAAGGATTCTCAATGAAAAGAAATAAGGCAATTGCGGTATTTTTGCTGGGCACTTTTAGCCAAATAATATCAGCTTGTCTCCTTTTCTTTCTCTTGAATCATTTTTCTGTTCAGTCCAATCTATTATCTATTTTAGGAATCTTTCTAGGTGGCATTTCTTCAGCACTTTGGGGAATCATTGTTGCAAATCACTTTTTTCATATTCCTTTTAAGAAGATCGTTAACGATTTTTTGAACATTCATACCAGTTATAAACACTATTTATTATCTTTTTCCCTAATTATCCTTGATTTTTCTTTTCTAATGTTTGGTGGGAAAATGATAGAATTTAGCTGGTATCTCCCATTTTTGATGTTCTTCAAATTTATTGTCTTTGGTGGTATAGAAGAGATTGGATGGCGATATGTCTTTCAACAAATTTTACAAGAGAAGTTGCCATATTTTTACTCAACAATCCTAACCTTTTTCAGCTGGGCACTTTGGCATCTGTTGTTCTTTTACATAGATGGTTCCCTAGCAACACTGAAAACTCTACCGTTTTTATTTGGATTGCTTACGAATTCTTTCATACTCTCAGCTCTTTATATCAAAACAAAGAATCTCTGGATTTGCGTTATGACACATTCGATCATTAACGTCTTGTCTCAGCTAACCATAGATACTGATCAATACGAAACCTACCTGCTTAAAATCTTCATCATCTTGGTATCCTGCTATATGGTAATACATAAAAAAGATGAGTATAATCGGTATAAATAAAATTAATTATAAATCTTCAAAACCAAATCAAAAAAGATTTGGTTTTTTAAGAATTAGAAATCTAATTTTCAGTATATAGAATGATTTTTACCCCCTACTTTGTAAAGAATGATTAGAATATTGTATAATAAGAAAAAGGAGAAAAGTTTAAATGAATATTTCCAGCAATAAAAAAAGATATATAAGACTACTAATCATTTTGTTACTCGTAGCCATCACAGTAGGAGCTATTTTTATGTTTAGTATGTTAGAGAAATCCCAAGAAGAACGTCGAAATAGAGAATATGAAGTTAGTTTGGTATATGCCTTGAAGAATTCTTATCAAGGGATAGAAGAAATCGAAATTTCTAATCCAGAATACACAAGCCCTCCTGGTTCGTGGTCTTGTGATGTAGAAATCAAATTTAAACATGAAGAAAAAATTAAGTATAGTGTTGGATATTCTCTAGACACTGAAGAAATAACAGATACTTCATTGGAATGGGAAAATAGAGTAAAAGATCGACAATTTTTAAATGAAAACAAAGGTAAAACTGCTTCGAAAATTAGGGTAACTTATTCTAATAATGACGAAGGAGAGCAATAATGGCATTTAGTTATACTGATAAACAACTTAATGAATTAGATCAAGGGAAAAATGTATACAGTGTCAATGATGAATATGCTGAGAGGAATGGAAATAACAATGAGTGAAAACAGATTAAGAAAAAGCTATAAACCATTATTCATAGTTTTACTATTCGTATTCATCACATTAGGAGCTATTTTTATGTTTAGGTTGTTAGGAAAATCGCAAGAAGAACATCGGAATAGAGAGTATGAAGTTAGTTTGATGAATGCCTTAAAGAATTCCTATGAAGGGATTGAAGAGATTAAAATTTCTAATCCAGAATACACAAGCCCTCCTGGTTCGTGGTCTTGTGATGTAGAAATTAAATTTAAAGATGAAAGAACTCTTTCATATGGAATTAATCATCATTTAAACTATAAAACCAATTATGGTGGCCGTCAAGAAACAAACGAAGATTGGCAGTATTTAGAAACTCATAGAGGGAAAACTTTAAAGTCAGTGAGAATTACTTATTCTGATAGCGAGCAAGGAGAACTATGATGAATTTCCATTATACTGATGAATAATTTAAACCAAGATTATGCTGTTTATAGTGTGAACGAAAAGTCTTCAAGGAGAAAAAGGAGAAAAGCTTAAATGAATATTTCCAGCAATAAAAAAAGATATATAAGACTACTAATCGTTTTGTTACTCGTAGCCATCACAGCAGGAGCTATTTTTATGTTTAGGTTGTTAGGGAAGTCTCAAGAAGAGCGTCGAAATAGAGAATATGAAGTAAGTCTGGTTAATGCCTTAAAGAATTCATATGAAGGGATAGAAGAAATCAAAATTTCCAATCCAACATATACGAACCCTCCTGGTGACTGGTCTTGTAAGGTTGATATTTTGTTTGAAGATGGGGAAAAAATATTCTATGGAATTCCACATAACTTAGATGAGATAGAAACTTACAATGGTCGTATGACTTATGGACAGCGAGATTTTCTTAACCGAAGAAAAGGAATAACAACTAATACAGTTACGGTTACATACTCTAACAAAGAAAGAGGGGAACAGTAATGGTATTTAATTATACAGAAAAACAACTTAATGAATTAGATCAAGGGAAAAATGTATACAGTGTCAATGATGAATATGCTGAGAAAAAGAGGAAATGATAATGAGTAAAGATAGATTAAGAAAAAGCTATAAACCATTATTCATAGTTTTTCTACTCGCAACTATCACATTAGGAGGTGTTTTTATATTTAGTATGTTAGGAAAATCTCAAGAAGAGCGTCGAAATAGAGAGTATGAAGTAAGTCTAGTTAATGCTTTAAAAAATTCCTATGAAGGGATTGAGGAGATTAAAATTTCCAATCCAGAGTACACAAGTCCTCCTGGTTCGTGGTCTTGTGATGTCGAAATTAAATTTAAAGATGAAAGAACTCTTTCATATGGAATTAATCATCATTTAAACTATAAAACCAATTATGGTGGACGTCAAGAAACAAACGAAGATTGGCAGTATTTAGAAACTCATAAAGGGCAAACTTTAAAGTCAGTGAAAATTACTTATTCTGATAGTGAGCAAGGAGAACTATGATGAATTTCCAATATACTGATGAACACTTGAATAATTTAAACCAAGATTATGCTGTTTATAGTGTGAACGAAGAGTTTTCAAGTAGAAAAAAGACAAAACAGGTTGTAGAAAAGTCTAATATTGATCCTAAAAACGAAACTAACACTATAACCACCTCAGATGATCAAGAATCCCGTGTTGTTGCGACTAAGTCTCACCGAATATCGGGATTTGATGCAGTGTCTGTGACAATTGACTTGATTTTCTCTATTCTACTGTTATTTATCTTTAAATTATAGTAGAATAGAGAAAAGGAGAAAAGCTTAAATGAATATTTCCAGCAATAAAAAAAGATATATAAGACTACTAATCGTTTTGTTACTCGTAGCCATCACAACAGGAGGTGTTTTTGTGTTTAGTATGTTAGGGAAGTCTCAAGAAGAGCGTCGAAATAGAGAATATGAAGTAAGTCTGGTTAATGCTTTAAAGAATTCCTACCAAGGGATTAAGGAGATTAAGATTATGGATCCTTACTATAATGACAAACCGGGTTCGTGGTCTTGTGATATTTCAGTACAGTTCAATGATAGTCAAACTATTACTTATGGAATTAATCACAGATTAACCTATAAAGAAAACCATGATGGTCTTATGAAAGGAAATACTAATGAAGAAATTGATCAACAATGGTCTATACTTCAAAAACACATTGGTAAAACAGATTCTACAATATTAGTACGATATTCAAATGGTGAAACAGGAGAGCAATAATGGTATTTAATTATACTGATAATCAATTGAATAATTTAAACCAAGATTTTGCGGTCTATAGTGTTAATAAAGAATTTTCAGAACGCAATAAAAAGAAATTTGTGACAGATAATCCAAATAATAAAAACGAAACCAACACTATAACCACCTCCGATGGTCAAGAATTCCGTGTCGTTGCCACTAAGTCTGACATTGAAACAGGTTTTGATGGACTGGCAGTTGCACCTATTGTGAATGGCAAACCAGATTATAAAAATGTAGCTGTGATTGCTGCAGGAACGGACCCTGATAGTCCTGTGAATAAAAGTATGTTTGTTTCACGTGATGTCAATAGTGCCATAATTGCAAAAAAAATGTATTTATCACCACAATATAAGGTTGCAGATCAATTTGTTAAAGAAATTATGGATGATCCCAGATATGAAGTTAGTCAACTATCTGGCTATTCCCAAGGGTCTTATATGCTGAAAATAGGAGCTAAATACCACATACCTACAACTACATTTAATGCTTGGTTTAAATACGGTGCGCTCACACTGGAAGAAAAAGCATTTATTGAAAATAATCCAGCTATGTTTATTGATTACCGTAGAAAACATGATGACGTAGTACGTTGGAATGATTTCAATCACCCTGAATGGTATTCTGATATAACTGACTCTATGCCTAACACGATTCACTGGCTTGATGGTTCGAGTCATAAAATTGGTGACTGGGAGTTTGATCCTGTAACTGGTCAACTTGTAGATGGTAAAGGTGGGAAACCCTTAATCAGTGGCGTTTATCGAGCGTATGCCAACAGTCTCCGAGGAATGGCTCATTACAAGGACTTGAAGTCAAAATGGTCATCAGGTGGCATTAGTAGCTCTGAGGAAATATACCTAGATGCAGCTCAAGGTTCTATCTTATCATCATCTATGGCTACGGCAGCAAGAACTGGAGCTGATGAAGTGAGCGCCTTAGCCAAAAAAGCCAATCAAGAATTACAAGAAATTTGGTCAAAAATCGACTTTACGAGCTACACAGCATTAGCTCCCTATGAGGTTGAGGCCCTTTTTGCTAGTCAAGGCATCACTCAAGCACAGTTTATCGATACGTTTCAGTCAGAGACAAATCAAACAGCCACTAAGATGAATGCTTCCGCCAAAGCATTTGAAAATATGGATAAACAATTACAGGAAGTTATCGAAAAAACAGTAGCAACAGATAAGCAATTAGCCAAGGAGTTTCGACAATGGAAAGAAAAGATGTAAAATGGGAGGAAATTAGAGAAAAAGAGAGAGAACTGTATACTCTAGAAGAACGATATTATCGACAAAAGAAAGAACTTGATAAGAAAGCCCTTGATCTAGACGAACGAAATGCAAACTTAGAAAAACTAATTTCCGAAGAAGTTGATAAAATGTCTCATATTTTGAGAAAATTTGAGACAAGTGTTGATGATGTTAGAGACTACTTTACAGAAATAGAAAATTTGAGACACTTTTCGAATCAAGTATACAGAGATCATAGGGTTAAACTCGAAGATGAGAGAGAAAAATACGATAACGAGTTTCGTAAAAAAAGAAATGATTTAGACGAAGAATTTCACAGATTAAGGAGAGATTATGCAAGCACCAATGAATGAATACTACACGGATGAAGAATACCAATATGCACTGAAACAAATGTATCGAATGATGGAAAGAAACCGAATCATTACGGAAGCAAAGTTAGCGATAACAGCAAAAAATAAATTAAAAGATAACTTTAATAAAGCAGCAAAGAAAATTGCTACAGAAACCAAATCAACCATTACAAGCATAAACAGCCAGATGGACACTGCAATTCAAGGTAAAGTTCGCAAGAGTCTTGAAGAAAAGATTCCGAATATGTTGCTCAAGTATGATGAAATTTAATAAAGGGTTCAGGATAACTGGGGGAAAGTTAGACTTCTGTTTTAAGTTTCTTATAATATCTTTCCGAAAAACTATAATTTTCTTGAAAAATATGTAAGTCTATGCTATACTACTAGTAGACTTAATTATGGAGAAAATACATGAAACGTGAGATTTTACTAGAGCGAATCGACAAACTAAAACAAATCATGCCCTGGTATGTTCTGGAATACTACCAATCTAAGCTTGCTGTGCCCTACAGTTTTACAACCTTATACGAATACCTCAAGGAATACGATCGATTTTTCAGCTGGGTTTTGGAGTCTGGAATCTCAAATGCGGATAAAATGGTCGATATTCCTTTATCGGTCTTGGAAAATATGTCTAAAAAAGACATGGAGTCCTTTATTCTATATCTTCGTGAACGACCTTTGCTGAATGCTAATACAACTAAACAAGGTGTCTCTCAGACAACAATCAATCGCACTTTGTCAGCACTATCTAGTCTTTACAAGTATCTAACCGAGGAAGTCGAAAACGACCAGGGGGAGCCTTATTTCTATCGTAATGTAATGAAGAAAGTTTCAACCAAGAAAAAGAAAGAAACACTTGCTGCCAGAGCTGAAAACATCAAGCAAAAACTCTTTCTAGGTGATGAAACAGAAGGTTTTCTGACTTATATTGACCAAGAGTACCCACAACAACTCTCAAATCGTGCTCTCTCGTCATTCAATAAAAATAAAGAACGTGATTTAGCCATTATTGCCCTTCTCTTGGCGTCTGGTGTCCGCCTATCTGAAGCTGTTAATCTGGATCTAAGAGACCTTAATCTCAAAATGATGGTCATTGATGTCACTCGAAAAGGGGGCAAACGTGATTCTGTCAATGTCGCAGCCTTTGCCAAGTCTTACCTTGAAAATTATCTCGCCATTCGAAATCAACGCTATAAGACGGAAAAAACAGATACAGCGCTCTTTCTGACCTTATATCGTGGTGTTCCCAATCGTATCGATGCTTCCAGCGTCGAGAAAATGGTTGCTAAGTACTCTGAGGACTTCAAAGTCCGTGTAACTCCCCACAAACTACGGCATACCCTGGCAACTAGGCTCTATGATGCAACTAAATCACAGGTTTTGGTCAGCCATCAGCTAGGACACGCCAGTACACAAGTCACTGACCTCTATACCCATATTGTCAATGATGAACAAAAGAATGCTTTGGACAGTTTATAAGTGTTACATATTATAAATTATGTAAACCAATTATCGTTAAAAAACGAAAGATCAATTCCTTTTATCTTTCGTTTTTTAGTTATTTAAACTCAATCCAGTAGTTACGGTGTGGCTCTATAATTACTGGTTTATCCCAAAAGGCTTGCAGATAGGCTAGATTTGCTTGGCTTACAGGTTTTTTTGAATCATTGTACTGCTCAGCACTCTCTTTAGTTAGAAAACATTTTACTGCTTCATAAGAAGTTCCATCAGCTGATTCTCTTTCGATTCCCATATACGAAATTTCGTCACCATTTTTAAGATCGTCAGTTAACAGTTTACCAATAAAGAATACTGTCTTATCTTTCATAAATTCATAAGCCTTACTATGTTCTAGTCGGTTATTCGCTGCAGCATACATAATACAAAAACTATCAACAATATCTTTCAAAGGCATTAAGTCTTCTTTGTTTACTTTGATTTCATCGGGCAGAAGACCGCCAATTATAAGTTTTTGGAAATATGCTTGCTGGATTACATTATCTAAAGCCATTCCTAAAGGTATTTGAACAGCCTGGTATCCTAAAGGCTGAAGCTCTTTGTATTTCATATCATAATGTTCTTGTGTGATGCTTATATTTAAACTTTCAGTTTGATAAATTTCTTCATTTCTATAGAAAGCAACAACATTGCGGTCTAACTGTTCAAATAGATTAAGACTTTCTACTGGAATTTCTAACATTAATGAATAATTCCTTTTCATTTTTCATCTCTATTATAATCTAATCAGCATGATTATTAAGTTTAACCCTAATAAAAGAATCCATCATAAATGGATTCTTTTTCCTTACCCCACTACTGCTTCAGCGATTTCTTCACGACTAATACCAGCAAAGTAGCGTGTGATGTCAATAGTTTCTAGTGCTTTAAGGACATCTTCGCGTTCATATTTTACGCCACGAAGGACATCTTCTACAGCTGCAACGTCCTCGATACCAAAGAAATCACCGTAAATCTTGATATCTTGGATTTTTGATTCAATGACGTTGGCAAAAACTTCAACCTTACCACTAGTGAATTTTGTACCACGACGGACGTTAAATTCAGGTGATTTACCGTAGTTCCAGTCCCAAGTACCGAACTTGGTATCCTTGATACGATTGATTTCGGCTAATTCTTGCTCAGAAAAAACGTATTCAGTCATCTCTGGGTACTCTTTTTTCATGTATTCCAATAGCAAATCACGGAATTCTTCAACTGTGATTTTTTCTGGTAATTCATTGACAATATTGGTTACACGAGAACGGACGGATTTCACACCTTTTGATTCAAACTTATCTTTTGAAACCTTGAGGGCATTAGCAAGGACTGACAAATCAACGTCAAAGAGCAAGCAACCGTGGTGCATGATACGGCCATTGATATAGGCTTGGGCATTGCCACAGAATTTTTTGCCATCAATCTCAAGGTCATTACGGCCTGTGAACTCAGCTTTAACGCCTAGTTGAGCCAAGGTATTGATAACTGGAGTTGAGAAGCTCTTGAAGTCAAAGGCCTTGTTTTCATCTTCTTTTGAAATGATGGTGTAGTTGAGGTTGTTTAAATCGTGATAAACAGCTCCACCACCACTGATACGACGGACTACCTCAATACCATTTTCTCGAACATAATCACGGTTAATTTCTTCGATAGTGTTCTGGTGACGACCAACAATGATAGAAGGTTTGTTAATCCAAAGAAGGAAGATTTGATCCTCATCTAGTAAGTGTTTAAAGGCATATTCTTCCAAGGCGATATTAAAAGCAGTGTCGTTTGAATGATTGATAATGTATTTCATAGTATTTCCAAAAATTTAGTTTTTAAATTCTGTTCATAGCAATCAAATTTTCTAAAGTGGTAAAAAGAAATGTAACGTGTTATCGTTACATTTCTCGGAAAAATTGAGACAAGAGGCTCAATTTTTAGGCATGGAACTCTAATAGAGGTCGCTGCCGTCCGTACTACTTTAAGAAAATTTAGTTGAAAATCTTATTTATTTTTTCTTAGGTGAATGGATAGCCATTCCTAGAACATCCGCAAACGCTTCGTACATAACTTCAGAGTAGGTTGGGTGTCCGTGGATGGTCTTCAGCATTTCCTCAACAGTGATTTCCATTTCGATAATGCTTGATGCCTCGTTAATCAATTCTGCGGCTGCAGGACCAATGATGTGCACACCAAGGATTTCCCCGTATTTCTTATCAGCGATAACTTTTACGAAACCTTGAGCAGCATCAGATGCAATGGCACGACCGTTGGCTGCAAAGTTGAATTTACCGATGGCTACATCGTATTTCTCACGCGCTTGTTCTTCAGTCAAACCTACTGCTGCTACTTCAGGAAGAGTATAGATGGCTGCAGGAGTCAAGTTCAATTTGGCAACAGCATGATTTCCTTTGAGGGCATTTTCAGCAGCAACTTCACCCATGCGGAAGGCTGCGTGCGCCAACATCTTAGTACCGTTGATGTCACCTGGTGCGTAAATACCTGGAACAGAAGTTTCCATATATTCGTTGACCTTGATACGTCCACGATCCAACTCAAACTCAACATCGCCAATTCCTTCGAGGTCTGGCACACGACCGATTGAAAGAAGGGCTTTGCTTGCAATGATATCGTCTTTACCTTCAACCTTGATACGAAGTTGACCATTTTCCTCGATGATTTCTTGCAGTTTTGTACCTGTTAAGATAGTCATACCTTTGCGTTCCAAAATCAAGCGAAGATTCTTAGAAACTTCCGCATCCATAGCTGGAACGATACGGTCCATCATTTCGATAACAGTTACTTTTGAACCAAATGTCATGAAGGCCTGACCAAGTTCGATACCGACAACCCCACCACCGATGATTACGAGGCTTTCTGGCACTTCGTTCATTTCAAGAATATCATCGCTGGTCATCACAAGTGGAGATTCCATACCAGGGACGTTAATCTTGCTGACTTTTGAACCACCGGCAAGGATGATTTTATTGGTTTCAAGCAATTCAGAACCATCTACCAAGACATTCTTGTCTTTAGTGATTGTACCAACACCCTTATGAACAGTAACTCCGTAGCTACGAAGAAGACCCGCAACACCACCTACCAAGGTATTGACAACTTTAGATTTAGTTTCTAAAAGTTTATCCATATCTACAGTAAAGTTTGGATTTTCGATGACGATACCACGGTTTGCTGCATGACCGATGTTTTCGATGATTTCAGCGTTGTGAAGGTAGGTCTTAGTTGGGATACATCCACGGTTCAAGCAGGTTCCACCGAGTTCAGATTTCTCAACAAGGGCAACCTTACCACCGAGTTGGGCAGCTTTAATCGCTGCAACATAACCAGCAGGACCTCCACCAATCACAACGATATCAAAGGCGTCATCACTCTTACCGTCGTCGTTTGAGGCACTAGCTGCAGGCGCCGGGCTAGCTTCTGGCGCTACAGCACCAGCTGTTGGGATATTCTCACCTTCTTCCCCAAGGTAACCGATAACTTCCGTTACAGGGACAGTTTCACCATCTCCTTTGAGGATGGCAATCAAGTATCCATCTTCTTCGGCTTCCAATTCCATGCTGACTTTGTCAGTCATGATTTCCAAAAGGATTTCTCCTTCTTTTACAAATTCACCGACTTTCTTATTCCATTGGACGATTTGTCCTTCTGTCATATCCACGCCGGCTTTTGGCATAATTACTTCTAAGGCCATGTCTTACTTCCTTTATCTAAAACTCTAAAATAACAATAGCTAACTTAAACCAACATTGAGATTGGGTTCTCAATTAAGGCTTTCAAGTCTTTCATAAACTTAGCACCAGCCATACCATCTACAACACGGTGGTCAATAGTTAAACCAAGGCTCATGATAGGACGAATAACAATTTCACCATTGACAACTACAGGTTTTTCAACTGTTGAGCTAACTCCGAGGATAGCTGAGTTTGGTTGGTTAATAATCGGACCAAAGGACTGAACGCCAAACATTCCCAAGTTACTAATTGTGAAGGTTGAATTTTGCAGTTCGCTTGGAGCCAATTTGCCATCCAAGGTACGACCAATCACGTCTTTAAAGGCTACTACTAACTCTGACAAGCTCATTTTTTCAGCATTGTAAACAACTGGTGTCATTAGACCGTTATCCATCCCAACCGCCATCGCAAGGTTGACATAGTTATGAGTGATGATGGTCTTGCCGTCTTCTGTCAATGAAGCGTTGATGTATGGGTGTTTCATCAATGTTTTCACAACAGCGAGTGAAAGAAGGTCTGTTACAGTAGTCTTCTTACCAGTCGCTTCCATAATCGGATCAAGAACCTTCTTACGAAGGGCCAACATTTCTGACATATCGACATCATAGTTGAGTGTGAAGGTTGGCGCAGTTAGGTAAGATTCAACCATACGTTGAGCTATAACCTTACGCATTGGTGTCATTGGAATACGCTCAATCTCACCATAAGGAGTGATATTGTCTGGAACTTCTTCCACTTTTTCAATCTGAGCAGGAGACTTGATGGTGTCGTTTTCGATATTTTCAGGAAGCAAGGCCAAAACGTCCTTCTTCATGATCTTACCACGATGACCCGTTCCTTGGATTTCCTGCCAAGCAATGTTATGTTCGAGGGCAATTCGTTTTGCAAGTGGCGAAATGCGAACCACATTTGTGTCTTTATAAGTTTCCACGTCTTCTTTGTGGACACGACCGTTTGCACCTGAGCCAGAAACGTCGTAGAGGTTGATTCCTAAATCATCCGCTAACTTTCTAGCCGCAGGAGTCGCTCTTAGCTTGTAATCAGCCATGACCTCTCCAATTCTAATTATGATACTAAGGGCGTAAAAAGCGACTGAAAAATAGGAAATCTACGCAGGCTTCGATGAAGCCAAGAAGATTTATCTTTTTTCCGAGCTTTTAGCCCGTGTTCGAATATAAGATATTAAGGACGAAGAGGGCAATGAAAAAATAGGAGATTGACGATGTGTTCGATGAACACAAGGAAATCTATCTTTTTTTCGCAGACCTCCGTCCGAATTCAATTACATGATATAAAGGGCGTCAAAAGCGACTGAAAAATAGGAAATCAATGCTGGCTTCGATGAAGCCAAGGAGATTTATCTTTTTTCCGAGCTTTTAGCCCGTGTTCAACTCTACAAGTAACTTGGATACGAAACGCGTCTCAAGTTATTACGGTTGCCGCTATTAGGCGGTCAACCTAGTAGACTTACTAAGTTTTTTGTCGAATATGATCGATTCGTCAAAAAACTGTCGCAACTTTATATACAACTTGGATACAAAACATAACTCAAGTTACTAAAGTTAAAAAAATAAAATTTTACATAATTTAATTTATGTGATATCATTCTTTGTTATAAGTCTTACGGATTGCATCTTTGATGCTTTCAACTGTTGGAATCATTGCATTTTCAAGGTTTTGCGCGTAAGGCATTGGCACATCTTCTCCGGCGCAACGGCGGATTGGTGCGTCTAGATAATCAAATGCTTCTGATTCTGAAATAATAGCTGAAATCTCTCCGATATAGCCACTTGTCTTGTGAGCATCGTTGACAAGCACCACCTTACCAGTCTTCTTCACTGAGTTAATGATGATATCCTTATCAAGCGGAACGAGGGTACGTGGGTCCACAATTTCAACTGAAATTCCCTCTTCTGCTAATTCTTCAGCAGCTTGAACCACACGGCGAAGCATTTTTCCATAAGTAACAACTGTTACATCTGTACCTTCACGTTTGATTTCCCCTACCCCAAGTGGAATTGTGTAGTCTGGATCAACTGGCACTTCCCCTTTTTGGTTAAATTCTGACTTGTACTCAAGGATGATAACAGGGTTGTTATCACGGATAGAAGACTTGAGCAGTCCTTTCATGTCAGCAGGTGTACCTGGAGCTACAACCTTAAGTCCTGGAATGTGAGTGAACCAAGACTCTAGTGATTGCGAGTGCTGAGCGGCAGAACCAACTCCGTTACCAGCTGCGCATCGAACTGTCATTGGAACCTGACCTTTACCACCGAACATATAGCGTGTTTTAGCAGCTTGGTTGACGATATTGTCCATGGCAATAACAGAGAAATCCATAAAGGTCATATCAACGATTGGGCGAAGTCCTGTCATGGCTGCTCCTGCTGCTGCACCTGAGATGGCAGCTTCAGAAATCGGACAGTCACGAACACGTTCTGGACCAAATTCTTCAAGCATTCCAACAGAAGTTCCGAAGTCTCCTCCGAAGACACCGACGTCTTCTCCCATCAAGAATACATTTTCATCGCGACGCATTTCCTCAGACATAGCAAGGATAATGGTGTCACGGAACGACATTGTTTTTGTTTCCATTTTTATCTCTTTCTCCTTAGTCTGCGTAAATATCTTCAAATGCTGATTCTAGTGGTGGGAATGGGCTTTCTTCTGCAAATTTAACAGAAGCTTCTACTGCTTCCTTGACTTGTGCTTGAATTTCTTCCAATTCTTCTGCACTTGCAATATTGTTTTCAATGAGGTAGTTACGAAGATTTTCGATTGGGTCTTTTTGTTTCCACAATTCCACTTCTTCACGCGTACGATATTTACCAGGGTCAGATGATGAGTGACCAAGCCAACGATAAGTGACACTTTCAATCAAGACTGGGCCATTGTCGCCACGAACATGGTCTACAGCTTTCTTAAATCCTTCATAAACATCGATGACGTTGTTTCCATCTTCGATAAACATTCCAGGAATTCCATATGCCGCACTACGTTGATGGATATGCTCCACATTGGTCATTTTCTTGATATCCGCAGAAATTCCATAACCGTTGTTAATGCAGTAGAAAATAACAGGAAGTTTCCAAATAGAAGCCATGTTCACTGCTTCGTGGAAAACACCTTCGTTAGTCGCACCATCTCCAAAGAAGCAGACGACAATTTTTCCAGTGTTCTGCATTTGCTGACTGAGGGCTGCACCGACAGCGATTCCCATACCACCACCAACGATACCATTGGCACCGAGGTTCCCAGCATCTAAGTCGGCGATGTGCATAGAACCACCTTTTCCTTTACAGGTTCCAGTGTATTTTCCAAGGATTTCAGCCATCATTCCGTTGAGGTCAATCCCTTTGGCAATAGCTTGCCCGTGTCCACGGTGATTTGAGGTAATCAGATCATCTGGATTAAGAGCCAGCATCGCTCCGACGTTAGCTGCTTCCTCTCCGACAGAAAAGTGAGTCATACCGGGAACTTTCCCCTTTTTCACTAACTGAGCAATTTTTAAGTCCATGCGACGGATTTCTTCCATCTTACGGAACATCTCTAGCAAAAGATTCTTATCTAAAGTTGACATAATCTTGCCTTTCTAACTTTGTTCTTACCTTACTATTTTACCTTTTTTAGTATACACTGTCAAAGTATATGGCTAATAAAATTTCACAAGGTTAAAAAATAAACCCCTGTTAAAACAGGGATTCTCTCTAGTTAGAGCATTTTTTCACAAAGTTGTTTTTCAGGATAATTTCTTAAAATTAGCTCAATCTTTTCATTACGGTTTTCAAACGCCATTGATACAAACAACCAGAAACAATCAAGCTGGCAATTAACCCAATCCAGTAGGCAAATGCCCCTAAGTCAGTTACTTGATCTAGTAGATATCCTAGTGGTATCGCTACTCCCCAATATCCGATTAGGCCAAGATAGAAAGGAACGATAGTGTCCTTATACCCTCTTAAAATTCCTTGGAGCGGAGCCGCAAAGGTATCAGCTAATTGGAAAAAGAGACTGTAGGTTAGAAATACAGCAGTTGTTTCAATGAACTGAGGGTCATTTCCATATAAACTTGCTACACGATCTCTAAAAATGTAGAGAAAGGATAGGGTAAGACCTGCAAAAATAAGGGCGGTTACTCTCCCCAGACAAGCATAGGTTTTTGCATCCTCAAAACGTTTGGCCCCCACCTCGTAAGACACAACAATCGCCATAGCAGAGGAAATACTCATAGGAAAAGCGTACATGAGGCTGGAAAAGTTCATAGCTGACTGGTGACTGGCGATGATGAGCGATGAAAACTTAGCCATGATTAGTCCAACCACAGAAAAGATAGCTACTTCAGCAAAGACGGTTCCCCCGATTGGTAGACCTAGCCGAACACCTTCCTTGATTTTATCTACATTGAGTGGAATCCGTTTTTCAAGATGTAGCGCTTTTAATCTTTTTTGTTTGAACAAAACAAGAAGAGAAATCCCTAATAAAACCCAATAGGCTAGAGAAGTTCCTAGCCCTGCTCCTGCGCCACCAAGCTCTGGAAAACCAAGGGCTCCATATATCAAGAGATAGTTAAAACCACTATTGAGCGGAAGTAATAGGAGCATGAGATACATAGATAGTTTGGTCAAACCAAGAGAATCTAACAAAGACCGAATGACACTAAAAAGCAACAAGGGAATAATCCCGATAGAAAGGTACCAAAGATAAGTAACTGCAACTGCCGCTACTTGAGCTTCTAGCCCGATATGATTTAAGACAGGCGGTGCTAAGAATACTACCATGCCAAGCAAGACCAAAGACAGTCCGAAAGCTAAGTAGATGAATTGATAAAAGTCAGATGCCACTTCTTCCTTTTTGCCCCGTCCCAGATGATGGCCTATGATGGGAACCATGGCCGAAACAATCCCTGTTAAAAAAGTAAAGAAAGGATTCCATAGACTCGTTGCAGTTGATACTCCTGCCAAGTCCATGGTATTGTACTGCCCAGTCATGGTTGTATCAACAAATGAGGCAGAATAATTGGCAAACTGATAAATCAGGATAGGAAAAAATATCTTAAGAAATAAGACAAACTTATCTTTAAATTGATGGGTTGGATACATATACGCTCTCTATTCTTATCATTTTCAGAGCAGAATCCCATCTAGTTTTGATAGACGATTTGTCCCTTACAAATGGTATATTTAACCTGCCCTTTTAAAGTTTCACCAATAAATGGAGAATTAGCTGATTTTGAAGCAAAGTTTGAATCCACAAGGCGGTCAGCCTTAGCATCAAAGATAGTGATATCCGCTGGACCATTCTCAGCCAAGTAACCAGCTTCAAAGTTGTAAAGTTTGGCTGGATTGACAGTCATTTTTTCAAGCAATTCCATCAAGCTTAGCTCACCAGCTTCCACCAAATAAGTCAAACCAAGAGAAAGAGAGGTTTCCAAACCTGTCATACCAGATGGTGCTTTAGTGATATCTTCTACATTTTTCTCGTCTGCATGGTGAGGCGCGTGGTCCGTTGCGATAACTGTGATAACACCTGACTTGAGACCTTCGATAACGGCACGACGATCTGACTCCAAACGAAGCGGAGGATTCATTTTAGCATTACTACCTTGAGTCAAGAGAAGTGCTTCTGTCTTAGAGAAATGCTGTGGCGCTACTTCTGCTGTGACTTGCGCTCCCAAACCTTGAGCGAATTCCACTACCTTGACACTTTCCTCCTTAGACAAATGCTGGATGTGAACATGGGCCTTGGTTGCATAGGCAATCATAACATCACGCGCAATCATAGCGTATTCTGCCACTCCTGTCGCTCCACAGATATGGAAATATTCTTTAGCAATGTTTTCGTTAAATCCAAGAATCCCATTCAAACCTGGATCTTCCTCATGAAGGCAGATAAAGGTATTAAGTTTTTTAGCTTCTTCCATGGCTTCCTTGACCACTTTACTGCTCTCAAGCGGAATACCGTCATCAGAAAAACCAACGGCTCCAGCTTCCAAAAGTGCCTTAAAGTCTGTCAAGTCTTGGCCATTAAAATTCTTAGTAATGGTCGCAACCGTCTTGACATTGATTTGTTCCTTGGCAGCTGACTGTAGAACTTCTTGAAGAGTTTCCACATCCGAGATGGTTGGACTGGTATTAGCCATCATAACAACCGTTGTAAAACCACCTGCAGCAGCCGCTAATGCCCCAGTATGGATGTCCTCCTTGTGGGTCTGACCAGGTTCACGGAAATGAACATGGATATCGACTAGTCCAGGCGCAACTACAAGACCAGTAGCATCAAGCACCTCTGCTCCTTCTTCCTTGATTTCAGGGGCAATGTTGACAATTTTTCCATCTTGGACTAAAATATCACACACTTGATCCAAACCAGACTTGGGATCCATTACACGACCATTTTTGATTAGTAGCATCTGCTTTCTCCTTTATTCATAGAAATCAACTTGGGTATCCAACAATTTATCCCCATCATAAACAAACTTGGCTGAAAAGAAGGGTTTGTCCTCTAAAAGCCACTCAACAAAGGTGTGATCACCCTCCCAAGTTGGCTTGCTTAAGACTTCATCATAGGGAACCCATTCTAAGGTCCCCTCATTGCAGTCAATCAAGTCACCCTCGAACTCTGTCACCTTAAAAACATAGGTGTACCAGTCTAAATCTGGCGTAAATTCAGGAAAAGTGATAACACCTTTAAGTACTGGCTTGGCTTTGAGCCCTGTTTCTTCGAGGATTTCACGCGCTGCGCATTCCTGAGGTGTCTCTCCTCGCTCTAGCTTACCACCCACACCAATCCATTTGCCTTCATGGACATCATTAGGCTTCTTATTACGATGGAGCATGAGCAGTTCTTTTCCGTTATCAATGTAGCAAATCGTCGCTAACTGAGGCATATTCTCTCCTTATCTAAGCCAATCGATTGGCTCTTGTCCTGTCTCTCTTAAGAATGCATTGGCCTTAGAAAAAGGCTTGGAACCCCAAAATCCTCTGTAAACAGATAAAGGACTTGGGTGAGCTGATTCAATAATCAAGTGATGAGGATTGGTAACCAGGGCCTTCTTCTTACGTGCATAGGCTCCCCAGAGTACAAAAACGACTGGCCTGTCCAGATCATTGACCACCCGAATCACAGCATCCGTAAAAGGCTCCCATATCTGCCCAGCATGACCATTGGCCTGACCAGCAGGAACCGTCAAACAAGCATTAAGAAGCAAGACTCCTTGCTCAGCCCAAGCTGTCAAATCATGGGATTCCTTAACGCCAACATCATCTCCTAATTCTTTCAAGATATTTTGCAAGGATGGCGGGGCTGGAATAGCATCTGGAACCGAAAAACTCAAGCCCTGCGCCTGACCTGGCCCGTGATAAGGATCCTGCCCCAGAATCACCACCTTAACTTCTTCCAGAGGAGTAGTCAAGAGAGCCTGAAAAACCTTTTCCTTAGGTGGATAAACAATTCCCTGGGCATAGATCTGCTCCATAAACTGATTGATTTTCCCAAAATAACCCTCAGGTAATCGCTCCTTAATCAAAGCATGCCAAGATGAGTGTTGCATCGCCAACTCCTTCGTTTTTACTGCCTCTATTATAGCAAAAAGTGGCTATCTAAACCACTTTTTACAGTTCTTATATATACTGTTATTGATCCTAATATTTGACATTAGTATTCACAGTATCAATCAGCCATTAAAAACTTTTCGATTGTTTCAATAGCATAGGAAAGTTGATTATTTACAGACATCATCCGTTCAAAATTAGCGTCCATATAGTAGAGCTCAGATAAGCCACCCCTAGGAAGAAAGAGTGAATAGTGAATATTCATCTTCTCTCGAGTACTTAACTCTATATGATTGCTTATGATATACTTTAACTCTTTTAACGAATTTACTTGAGCAACCACACCTTTTAACTGATACTGCTCGATGAGGTTTAGTAAGTTATCAATCTCTTCAATGACTTTAGTTTCCATATCATCCCCTCTTAGGAAAAGCACTACATAGCATCTAAACAATCCAGCAAGTCTTGGTAAGAATGGACTTCATAAGTCGGCTGGGCTTGCGTCTTGTTTTCCAGATAATGAGGGTTGTACCAGATAGTATCAATTCCAGCATTATTGCCACCTTGAATATCAGCTGTTAGGGAATCTCCAATCATCAGCGTCTTTTCTTTATCAAATCCTGCAATCTGCTGACCGATTTTTTCATAGAATAGTGCATCAGGTTTTTGCGTTTGCAACTGTTCAGAGATAAAGACTTGGTTGAAATAGGGAGCCAGACCTGATTGAGCCCGACGACCTGTCTGAATGGCAGTAATGCCATTTGTCGCAGCATACAAGTCATAATCACGTTCGATGAGGCTGTCCAAGAGTTCATGAGCACCCGAAAGAGTTTGTCCCTGTTGGGCTAAGTAAAATTGGTAACGCTGGGCAAGTAACCTACCGTCTTTTTCCTGTCCAAAATGAGCAAATAAACGAGAAAAGCGCGTGTTAACCAGTTCTTGTTTACTGATTTTCTTTTGCTCCAAGTCCTTCCAGAGAGCCTTGTTCATAGGAACGTAATAGTCTTTATAGGCTTGAATGTCCGCAACTCCTTCTTCCTTTAGAAGTTGCGTCAAAGCCACATCCTCAGCAGCATCAAAATCAAGAAGAGTATGGTCAAGATCGAAGAGTAGAAATTTGTAGGGCATTGAGTTTCCTTTCTGAAAATTCATTAAGAACATTATAGCATAAATG
Organism: Streptococcus oralis; assembly: GCF_024399415.1. Classification (NCBI taxonomy): domain Bacteria; kingdom Bacillati; phylum Bacillota; class Bacilli; order Lactobacillales; family Streptococcaceae; genus Streptococcus; species Streptococcus oralis. The sequence continues at coordinate 985,124 of NZ_CP029257.1, read as the reverse complement.
AACCTTTGATTTATTGAGTTTCAAATACTTTTTACACTCACATTTTGACCGTGCTCAAGTGCAAATCTAAAACTAGTCAGCAAAACTTCGAATAAATCTTTTCCGGAACTCGTTATGAAATAATGCGATAAATTTGTTATATGCTCTGCGATATTATTTCCCCAAGGAGGAGTGAGTGACAAATCTTCAAAATCCCATATAACATCCTGAGGGAGAAATTTTTTCAACTCCTCTTGGATAGATACCAACTCAGCTATTCCTCTTTCAACAGATTCAAAAGGAACATCTCCCCAGTAAAGCTTATTCATTATTACTGGGTATCTACTTCCCCACTCATTATTCTCTAAGCGAACATAAATAGTCGAAAAGAATGAATTAAAAAGACTCCCTTCTCCTATAGTCCACCAATTATAACCAACCATTAACCCTACAGACATGGATATTCTCCTATTCATTTTTAATATTATTTAACGTCAACTAAAGTTTTATATTGATAGTATCTAAAACATACATTCATTCACCCCTACCCCAACTCCTTAGCTATTCTGCTTTTTTCAAGTTTTCCCTTGGCAATTCTTTTCCATAAAACAAGCGGGTTCAAACTATAAGATAGGCGTACAATGTAGTAATTAAGCCATTCGATAAGGGCAAAAAACTCTATCAACGTGGCTAAGACAGCCACTTGGACACTTTGCGTGTTCCAGACAATAAAAGGAAAGCCTGAAATAAGTAAAACAAGGTCTAGTATTCTGAAACCACTATATAGTTTGGGGACACTAGCGCTTCCGAACTGAGGTTTCGAGAGTCTTCTAATCAAAATCGCCCAATAGATTGAACCTTGAAGCAATATAAATGTCAGTAAAGACAGAGGATAGAGAATGGTGACTAGACTATTCACATCACCAAGCCGATTTTTCAAAAGGAAAAAACAAAACCAAATAGATAGGACGGCCGTGAACTCTCCCAAACAGAGGGACACCAACTCTTTTCTAACTTTCTCTTTTTGTATGTTCATCATCTCACCTCTATCTATTATCCTATATCAGAAAAAAAGCTATTCGAATCATTTTCTAGTCAACATTTCTCAGAATCAAGCTATTCTAAGCATCGAACAGCTCAATCCCTTTAATATCAGTGTGATTCTAAACTTAGAATTGCATTGATATACATGTTTTAGTGCTATTCTAAGTTTATGATAACCCTAAATTTTAATTTTAGAAGGATTCTAAAGCTAGAATAGCTCTAAAATCACGAGAACTAAGCTATTCGAAGCTTAGAAGAACCTTTTCTGAATTTCAATAGCACTTCAACTAGCTACTCTTACAATTTCTCTGATGAGCTTTGAGTTTTTTCAGAGCCCAGTCATAGTGACTGGAGGTACTACTGACAAAGTAGGAACCTAGACTTGTCCCTCCCGTCCACTTATAGATACCTTTTGTGAACAATTCGTCATTGCTGAAGCCTTCCATCAACTCTAAAACCTCTTCGTGCGATTGCTCTAGTAGTCTAGTCGCTTCTTCTAAAGACGTTTTCTGGTGCTTCTTCCAAATAGCGACATTCATTTCCCCATAAATTTTCCAATTATAAGGTTCGGGGAGAAAAGGTCTTTCATGACCCTTTTGATTAGAATCTACCCAATTCAAAAGTAACTGATGCCATTCGTAGAGATGGATTAGAACATCCCGTAGATTTTTCTCTCTTTTCCAGTGAGCTTCTTTTTTCTTTTGGTCTTTTGAAAAATCAAAAGGAGTCTGTAGCTCCTCTTCACTTAGCTGAGAAATTAAGAGATTAAGTTTTTCATAGTTTTCCTTAGAGGCTAGCACTAATTCCTCTTTTGTTTTTGGTCTAGGCATAGGCGTTCTCCCTTCATTTTCAACTAGAATAAGCTATTTTCTTACTTCATTATACCATAATCAAAAAGCAGTTCTTCGTTTTACGAAAAACCGCTTTTACGAACTATTTTTTTATGCTTATAGTCACTACTTTACATATAAATCTTTAAAGAGACCATCTACTTCTGCTATCTGACAGAGCAAGCGGGATAGTTCTTGGTAATCTTCTTTTAAACATGAAAGGTGGGCTTGGCTAAATAGAGTAGCCAATTCTTCTTTTAATCTTGCCCCTTTCGGATCATGATCTTTTAAGAACTTACTGAGATAGAGATTTCGAACAGCTGCAAGTTTAAAGCTAAAATACTGGTGCAGTTGTCTTTGCTCCGTATTTAAGCCGTTTTCAGCAACTACTTTTGCATAGCATTCCAACACACCACTTTGACCATTCAGATATCGGGTCTTCATAATCCTTGCTGTTTCTTGATAGATTTCAGTCTGACTAGGACTCTTGACCTTCTTAAAATTTCCCCACATGGAGTAGGCTCCGCGCTTATAGTCAATAGCCTCTGCCTTCCATGCTTCTAGTATGTCATTAAAAGCAACCTTCATACAGGCAAAACCAGCTGGATCGTGCAAATAGAGGTACTGATCATCAATGTCATACACGGTTACAAAGTGATCCACACCATAAAGGATTGTGTGATTGGGATTGTAGGTCAGATGGCCCATATCAAGAGGCCCCAGTACGACAGATCCATTGGACAGAAATGTTTCCAACTTTCCTTTAATCTCTTCCAAATCTACTTCCGCTCCATCTTTTAGATAGAAATCCTCATAGTCAAACCCTAGTATTTTTAAGGAATGAGAGATAGAAAGATCTGGCATTCCATTATCAAAAAATACTAGAGGATGTCGTTCATCTTCCTTTGCGATACTAGCGCCATTGCCCATTACCATAATTGCCTCTAAAAACTCTGCTTTAAAGTCATAACCATAGGCATCCAGTGCCATTGCCAATGAATAGCTATAGCAAAGTGATACATCTCCAAAATACATCTGCATATTCCTGCCTCCTTATCTTCTATGGGACTATTATACCGAGAAAACTATTCGTATGCCCCATAAAATCCAAACAAAAAATATGGGTATTTGTGATCTATAGTCATGAACTTCAACAAGAAAACTGGCTGTTCCTCTCAACAACCAGTTTTTAATTTTTAAGCTAATTTTTGACTGTTTTTCTTATGAAAGAAAAGCGAGGCGATAGCCAAAATACCAAAGGCTAGGCCGACATACCAGTAAGGTTGATCTAGAGTCGTTGAACGACCTGATAGATTGACAATTCCTCGAAAGAGCATTCCAGCTGTTAGGACTGCAACTGCCGAGTTCCATAAGTTTAGGCTGATTCGTCCTAGGTTTGGCATGATTTTCAACAATAATGCTAGAACAATGCCCCCTACTAAAGGTACTGCAAAGAGATAGTGCATATGAAGCGACGTCTCCCCAAAACTAAAGGACTCGTAAATACGGCCAAATGCAAAGAAGAAAATAGTGAGAAGACTATAGCCAACGAGTGTCTTTTTGAGGCGTTTGTTTTTAATTTTAGTAACCGATGTAGACAATATCACTCACCGCCCTTTCTGATATCTTGCTTCCACCCGTAGTCGGTTTATTGATTACCTGACCGTTAAAGTAGAGAGTTGAGGATCCACCACCATCAAGGTTATAGGCTGTCTTCACTCCGTAAGATTTCATCACTTCTGCCATCTGGTAAAGAGACAAGCCCTTGCTTTCAGAGGTACGACCATCCGAAACGACGATGATGTAGTGATTTTCATCGATAATCCCGATAGCTGTACGAGGATTCGATGACATGGCCTGACCGACTTCTGTATTGGTATCAACAGATATTTCTCCATTCTCAACTAGAGACGGACCAAATGCCAGTAGATTGACGACACCGTCCTGAACCAACTGATCGGCTGAAACTTGGTCCTCGTAGATGATTTTAAAGGAGCCGTCCTTGTAAATAGCAAGATCGCCATTACTAGCGTCTTCACGGACACTGTCACGATAGACAACTCCATTACGTATAACATAACCAGAACTATTAGCTCCATAGTAGTCACCGTTGACAGCTAGAATAGCATTGTTTTCAGCGGCTGTTACAGAGGTTTTAGCTGTGACGTTGGTTCCATAGGAGTTTTGAGCTAGAGCTGTTTTTAGATAATCCGATGAACTGAGGGTTATATCTGCCACATAGATCTGCGTTTCATTAACAGTCTTTTCAGTGAGGGTGACACTGATATTTCCATCTGAATAGCTAGTATCCGTCACCTGGGCATTTTTTGCTGCCTGACTTGCTGCTGCGGTGTTAGAGGTTGAGCCGGTATTAGATACAGTGGAAATCGTTTCAGCGAGTACAAAGGTCTTCAACATCGAATAGGTAAAGGAACTTGTCAGGAGCAAGCCCAAGACCGAGGCGTATAGATAGGGTTTCTTTAAAACTTTCATAATGGGCTACAGGTCCTTTCTTTGAAAATAAAGCGAGTTTGAATGGTCCAAGAGAGAATAAGGAGCATGATTCCGACAAGTATCTTCGCAATCAGCAAATTGACTCCAAGACCCGAATTAAAGAGGCGAATCAGGATGGTGTCTAAGATAAAGAGACCAACTGCTAATCCAAAATAGCCTGATCCTGTTTTGAAACTGCTCGCCTTGTTCTTAAAGACCAATTTTTTGTTGGTGGAAAAGTTAAAGATGGAGCTAGTCACACGTGCCAAACCATTTGAGAGGAGAACACGCAAACCTGTCGGAATAAAGTTCAAGCATAGAATAGAGAGAGCGTAGACCACATAATCTACGATAAAACTACTAAAAGACGAGAGTGCAAACTTTAAAATATTTTTATAAATCATCAAGCCATCTCGAATAGGTCGGAAGTGAGAAGCCTCATTGTCGTTGATATAGACTGTTTCAATCGGAACTTCTAAGATTGGGTAGGCTTGACTTGCTTCGAGGAGCATGTTCATCTCGTATTCATACCGTTGTCCTTCTACCTTGAGCATAAAAGGAATCATATCCGTTGAAAAGGCACGTAATCCTGTCTGTGTGTCGGATACAGCGACACCTGTCTGCAGTTTAAACAAGATACGAGTCAAGCTGTTTCCAAAACGACTACGTAAGGGAACCTTGCCAGTAAAGGCACGGACACCAAGGACAAGTGTATTAGGATTTTCATTTGATTTGGTCAAGCTACGAAATATGTCCCAGATCCTGTGCTGTCCATCTGCATCTGCTGTAACCACAGTCCCTGGCTTATTGAGAGACTGAATGTGCTCAAAAGCTGTTTTCAGAGCTTGACCTTTTCCTTGATTGACCTGGTGGTGAAGCACCGTCGCAAAATCCTTCGCTCGAGCAAAAATGTCTTGGCATTCTGCCGAACTTCCATCATCAATGACAATGATGTAAAAATCGCTCTTATTGTGAATCTTTTCAATCAATTTGATGAGATTGTAGTCAGGTTCGTAAGCTGGAATAACTAGATAGTTCATATTTACACCTCTTTCTTTGATGATTGAAAAAGTATACAGGTAAATGCTTAAAAATTCCTTATACTTAAATTTAAGTAAAATCAGATTTATTGTTATTCTTATAAATTCAAAATCCAAATAAAGAAAAAACTCTGTAAAAGCTATCTTCTACAGAGTTCGATTTGCATCTTTATAAAATGTCAGAAAATGATCTAGTCCTTAATCACTGGTATCCAGAGTTCCATTTGATAGTCTGGGGACGACATATCGCCCTCGGAATAGACTTCAAAATCTGGAGCACCTGAATGACGATAGCCAGTTTCTGGGAAAAAAATCTCTAGAACATATTTCCAAGCATGATGGATGCTTTCTGGTATTGGGCCTTTGACTGGTACGATAGCATATTCAGCTTCTGCGATTTCTTTGATTGATAGACCCAGTTCTTCTGCTTTAGCTTTATCCGTCACATCATAGGCAGCCATATAGTTGATAATTTCGCCTTCTTTGACATCCGAACAGATGCCGAAGGATTGGCCACTGCCTAGATTCTCTAGGCTTTCCAAGCTGTGATTGTTATAGAGTTTCTCCCAAGCAGACGGGCATTTGCTATTGTCAATAGCTTCCAATAGGACGCCTGCCACGGTAAAAGCAGGCTTCTTTTGAATCTGGATATCCATGTTCTTTCCTCCTGTGATTTTTAAGGATAATTGAAGTCTAGGAAAGATCCGATAAGGTTTTCCATTTCGAACTTCTGAGGGGGTTGCACCATGGAATTTCTTAAAGGCTGCGCTGAAGGCATCCGCAGACTCATAGCCGTATTTCATTGCTATGTCAATGACTTTCTCAGAGCCTTCCCGCAAGTCTGTCACAGCTTCTGATAGCCTGCGATTGCGCAAGTATTCTGCTAATGTCATATCTGCCAGGATAGAAAATAGCCTGCTAAAGAGAGGGTAAGAATAGCCCGATAGCTGCTGAAATCTTTTCATATCCACTTCTCCAGTCAGTTGCTGCTCCAAATAATCCATGGTTTGATTGAATTGATGCATCATATTCTTCTTTTCTTACCTCCACAAGATACAAAGGTCGTTAAAAGCAAAGTGAAAATAGGAAAATTGACGGAGGAGCTCCTGCTCCGATAAAATTTCATCTTTTTCACACAGCTTTTAGGCCGTGTTCAATTCTAACTATAGTCTAACAGATATAAGATACTTCCGCCCCAGAATTTTTGTACAAGATTTAAAGGTGTAAAATCTATAACTTATCTTTTAATTTCTCAACAAAGAGATAGGCTGCTGGGCAGGTCAAGGTATTCTTAATCGTCAAATGGTTGATTTGATGGATCTTTTTCCGATCTGTATGGGGAAATTCACGACAGGCCTTGGGACGAACATCATAGATGGAGCAGAGATTGTCTCCTCCTAGAAAGGGGCAAGGCATGGATTTGAAAACCTTATCCCCATCTTCATCCACCTGAAGGAATTCCGCTTCAAAAGCCGGTAATTTCATCTTAAAGTACTTAGCGATACGGGTGATATCTGCTTCTTTAAAGTCAGGCCCCAAAGTCTTGCAACAGTTAGCACAGGCAGTACAATCAATCTCAGCAAAGACTTCTTGGTGAATCTGCTGCGCAATCTTATCTAAGTTTTTAGGAGGTTTTTTCTTTAGATTAGCTAACACTTTGCGGTGCTCCTTCTGCTTTTGCAGTGCTAGTTGGTGGTAATACTCAATATCAATCTCTTTAGACATAATTTCTTCCTAATACAAGTGTTTTTGTCTATTATACCATAAACACTGTCCCTTTTATGCCCCTCGAATAAAGAAAAAGCCCTTCGGAAAAAATCCGAGGGCCTAAAAACGTTGTTAAATCAACGATAATTTTTTTAAGTTATCTACCTATAATAAATTACCAAAAAAATGCACAATTTTAAAGAGCTTATTTTGTCTAATCTAGTAAAAGTGAGAAGGTACAAACAAGTAGGGTATTTTTAAGAGGTAACAAAAAAGGTAATAAAATTGACGGGGTCAGCAGGCAAGGGAAATAGCACTTTTCATAGTGTTATTTTTTTAATTCAGAAATGGAGTAGCTACTTAATCGATAGAAACAAAAAGCACCTAGTTTCCTAGATGCTAGCACAATAGCCCGGATTCGAACCGGAATCTCCTCAATTAAGGCGCAATTCCTATATACTACTCATTGTACTTTGGTTCATTATATCATATAATCAACTAGATATCTACCAACTCATGATACACTCCCATATTAGGTAATGGAATAATGCTAAAATACAAATCTGAATAAGTTTCAAACCATTTATTCAGATTGCTATAGGCTGGCGACTGACTAACAAATAATATACGTTGACAAGCTCCAGTCAAAAAAGCACTAAGGGGAAGAGCCCCAAAGTGCTTTTTTTATAGACTTTACAGTCTCTAATCGCATAAAGAGATTATTTTTTCAAGTTGTAGAATGATTTCAATCCACGGTATTCAGCTACTTCACCAAGTTGGTCTTCGATACGAAGCAATTGGTTGTATTTAGCGATACGGTCTGTACGTGAAAGTGAACCAGTCTTGATTTGTCCTGCGTTTGTTGCAACTGCGATGTCAGCGATTGTTGAATCTTCAGTTTCACCTGAACGGTGTGATACAACGGCAGTGTAACCAGCTTCTTTCGCCATTTCGATAGCGTCGAAAGTTTCAGTAAGAGTACCGATTTGGTTAACTTTGATAAGGATTGAGTTAGCAGCACCTTCTGCAATACCTTTTTCAAGGTAAGAAGTGTTTGTTACGAAGAAGTCGTCACCAACCAATTGAACTTTACCACCAAGACGTTCAGTAAGAGCTTTCCAACCGTCCCAGTCGTTTTCGTCCATACCATCTTCGATAGTGATGATTGGGTATTTGTTTACCAATTCTTCAAGGTAGTCGATTTGTTCTGCAGCAGTACGTACAGCAGCTCCTTCACCTTCGAATTTAGTGTAGTCGTAAACTTTACGTTCTTTATCGTAGAATTCTGATGATGCACAGTCAAATCCGATAAATACGTCTTTACCAGGAACATATCCAGCAGCTTCGATCGCAGCAAGGATAGTTTCAACACCGTCTTCAGTTCCTTCGAAACGAGGAGCGAATCCACCTTCGTCACCTACGGCAGTTTCCAAACCACGTGATTTAAGGATTTTCTTAAGTGCGTGGAAGATTTCAGCACCCCAACGAAGAGCTTCTTTGAATGATGGTGCACCAGCAGGTACGATCATGAATTCTTGGAAAGCGATTGGAGCGTCAGAGTGAGAACCACCGTTGATGATGTTCATCATTGGAGTTGGAAGAACTTTAGTGTTGAATCCACCAAGGTAGCTGTAAAGTGGGATTTCAAGGTAGTCAGCAGCAGCACGAGCTACAGCGATAGACACACCAAGAATTGCGTTTGCACCCAATTTACCTTTGTTAGGAGTACCGTCAAGTGCGATCATAGCACGGTCGATAGCTTGTTGGTCACGTACATCGTAGCCGATGATTGCTTCAGCGATGATGTTGTTTACGTTGTCAACAGCTTTTTGTGTACCAAGACCACCGTAACGAGATTTGTCACCGTCGCGAAGTTCAACTGCTTCGTGTTCACCAGTAGAAGCTCCTGATGGAACCATACCACGTCCGAAAGCACCTGATTCAGTGTAAACTTCTACTTCAAGTGTTGGGTTACCGCGTGAGTCTAGGACTTCGCGAGCGTAAACATCAGTAATAATTGACATTTTTTACTCTCCTTTGAGTTAAATTTTTTACACCTCTATGATACCTTAAAAATAAGCGTTTTTCAAGAAAAAACGTTATCTTTGTGCAAATTTTCCTTAACTTTATAAAGTAATCGCTTTCTTTTGTCTGTTTTCTTGCGATTTTTGTGATATACTGTTTTTATGACAGATTTATCAAAACAACTACTAGAAAAAGCTCATGGTGGGCCGAAATTAAACCCTGACGAACAACGCCGCTATCTCGGCACTTTCGAGGAAAGAGTTCTTGGCTACGCGGATATCAGTACTGCCAATAGTTCTGAATTAGAACATGGATTTTTCTCTATTTTAGAGGGGTTTCAAGAAAAGGTTGAGGCACTTTTTGTGAAGATTTCACCAAATATCGAGTTTGACAAACAGGTCTTTTACTTAAGACAAGCAAAGGAAAGCAACTGCCAGGCGACTATTGTTTCAGACGATCATATCACCTCTCCTTTCGGTCTTGTCATTCATACAAATGAACCTGTTCAAGTAGATGAAAAGGACCTCAGACTTGCTTTCTCAAGCCTCTGGGAAGAGAAAAAGGCAGAGCCACCTAAAAAATCCATCTGGAAAAAATGGTTTGGTTAATGATTTCTCAAATTTAACAAACGACCAATATTAGTAGCTGTGTGCTCCAAATAGAGTCTTGCATTTTTCAAACTGTCTTCCAAAGGTTCACTTTTCTCTAGGATAGAGAAAGCTGCTTGTATATTTTCGAATGGTAGGGAAGGTAAATCCTCGGAAAGACTACCACAAATAGCAATAACAGGAACTCCGTTAGGGGTTCTTTTTGCTACACCAATAGGAGCTTTTCCAACAAAGCTTTGACTGTCCAGTCTACCTTCCCCAACGATAACCAAGTCGGCCCGTGCAACCTTCTTGTCAAAGTCAATCAAATCCAAGCAAGTATCAATCCCAGATACGATAGTGGCCTCAGCAAAGGCACAGAGCCCAGCCGCAATCCCACCGCCGGCTCCTGCTCCTTTAAGAGACAGGGTTGATGGTGAAAATTTTTCATAGAACCGCTGTATAGCCAAATCTACTGTCTCAAACAAAGCAGGATCCAAGCCCTTTTGTTTTCCAAATGTATAGGTCGCCCCTTGATGACCACATAGAGGGCTCACAACATCTGCTAAAATGCGAATTTTTACATCTTCAGGAATCCTATACAACTTACTATTTGAAACTAACTCGAATTCAAGCAAAGTCTGACCGCAAGCTGGCAATTCCTTTCCATTCTTATCATAAAAACGATAACCTAAACCAGCTGCAATGCCAATTCCACCATCATTACTTGCCGTACCACCTACACCGATATAGATTTCTTTCATTCCAAGATCAATGAGATGGCGAATCAACTCTCCGATACCTTTGGTTTGGATGTGAAGGGGATTTCGTTTCTCCCGCGGAATCTTTCCAAGACCAACCAAGTCAGCAACTTCAAAGAGCGCTATTTGACCTTTTTGAAAGCAGCGCATGGCTTCTTTTTGGCCAAAAGGTCCCGTAACCTCTTGCCATTTTTCTTCTAGGTCAAGAGAATGTCGGATAGCGTCTACAGTTCCTTCCCCGCCATCACCTACAGGGCAAAGCAGACATTCTACATCTACTATCGATTTTTGGAATCCTCTTTTTATAGCTTGAGCAACCTCTTCTGCCGTCAAACTTTCTTTAAAAGAATCGGGTGCAATTACAATTTTCATAGTTCCTCTCATTCTAAGAAATCAATCAAAGGTAGAACTTCCAAAAAATCCCTCGTATCTACATGACAAGCTATCTCTGTTTTTACGACCTCTTTGGCACAAAATGCAATACCACGTCCTGCTGACTTTAACATCAAGAGGTCATTGGCACCATCACCGATAGCAAACGTTCTTTCTTTGGGCAGTTCTAATTCCTTTCTCCATTTCTCAAGAGTAACTTGTTTTACTTGACCTGTCACAATTTCACCAACTAGTCGACCTGTTAAAAAACCGTCTTTGACTTCTAACTGATTTGCAGAGTAATAAGTGATCCCAAGAGACTTTGCTAATCTCTCAACTATTGGTGTAAATCCACCAGACACTAGACCGACTAGAATGCCCTTCTTTTGAAGTATGGAGATAAATTCTTGAGCATTCTTAGATAGATGAATGGATTTGAAGACAGTATCAAAAACCGAAACTGGAAGACCTTCTAACAAAGCCACTCTCGCTCGTAAGCTTGTTCCAAAGTCCAGTTCACCTCGCATTGCCTGGCTTGTAATCTGCGATATTTCTTCTTCGCAACCTGCTTCTTTTCCTAAAAGATCAATCACTTCTTCTGCTATCAGGGTGCCGTCAACGTCCATGACACACAAGCCTTTTACTTGAGACATAAGCTTTCCTTTCTAAACAGCCCAAAAATCGTATGAAAGAATCATACGATTTTATCTATTAGTTGACTAAACTATGGTACAAGTCCAGGTAAGATTTGCAGGCTGTATCCCATGAGAAATCGCATTCCATAGCTTGTTTTTGTAGATTTCTCCAAACGTCTGGCTGGTACTTATAAACATCCAAGGCTGTTTGGAAACTCCAGTTAAGCCAGTATGGTGTTAAATTATCAAAGCTAAATCCAGTACCAGTCCCTTCGATCGGATTGAAGGATTGAACCGTATCACGCAAGCCACCCACTTCATGAACCAATGGTAGAGTTCCATAGCGCATCGCCATCATTTGAGACAAACCACATGGTTCAAAACGACTTGGCATGAGGAAGAGATCACAAGCTGCGTAGATTTCTTGAGCAAGTTTGACGTCAAAAGTGATATTTGCTGATAGCTTGTCTGGATAGACTTGTGCAAACCAAGAAAAGGAATGTTCAAAAGCCGGGTCACCTGTTCCTAAAAGAACGATTTGAACGTCCTCTTGTAAGAAACGATGCAAGCTTTCTACAACGACATCAAAACCTTTTTGGCGTGTCAAACGAGAGACAATCCCAACTAGAGGAACATCTGCTCGCACAGGTAGACCAACTCTCTCTTGCAATTTTGCTTTGTTTTGTGCTTTTCCAGACAAATCTTCTTTATCAAAATGATAGTCTAAAAGAGCATCTGTCTCTGGATTATAGAGATCTGCGTCAATACCATTAACTATACCTGAAACCTTACCTGACTCCATCCGAAGAATCTGGTCCAAACCGCAACCAAACTGACTGGTCATAATCTCATGCGCATAACTAGGGGAAACGGTTGAGACACGATCCGCGTAGAGAATACCCGCTTTCATCCAGTTAAGACAATCATTCCAGCGAAGGGTGCCATCAGCATAGCGTTCAAAGCCAACACCGAACAAATCCCATAACATCCCTTCAGAAAATTGACCTTGAAATTCCAAATTATGAATGGTTAAAACTGTTCTGATTCCTTGATATGCCTGAATCCAATGATACTTTTCTTTTAACAAGAAGGGAATCATGGCTGTGTGGTAATCATGAACATGGAGAAGGTCAGGGATAAAGCCAATGCGTTCCATGGCTTCAAGAGCAGCCAGTTGGAAAAAGGCAAAGCGTTCGCCATCGTCAAAATCACCGTACACATGACCACGGAAGAAATAATACTGATTATCAATGAAGTAGAAAGTAACCCCATTCAAGACCGTTTTCTTAATGCCACAGTACTGTCTACGCCATCCCACACTAACTTCAAAGTGGAGAACATCCTCGATCTGGTCACCGAACTTAGCTTCTACCATATCATAATAAGGCAAGAAAACTGCAACTTCGTGCCCCGCTTTTACAAGTGATTTGGGAAGTGCGCCAATGACATCGCCCAAACCACCTGTTTTTGAAAAGGGTGCTCCTTCTGCCGCTACAAATAAAATTTTCATGAATAAATGTCCTCTGTTACTGTTTCACCCTTCTTCACTACAACTGGATGTTCTGCTGTGCCTCGAATGACAACACCGTCCGCAACCTCAACTCCCTTGTCCAAGATAGCATATTCAACTTGTGCACCTTGACCAATCACAACACGAGGGAACAGAACGCTGTTCTTCACAACACTATCTTTGTGAACATAAATGTTACGAGATAGGACTGACTGAACTACTTCACCCTCAATGATACTACCAGAAGCAAACTGAGAAGTACTTACTTTTGAAGTATTCGCATAGTAAGTTGGTTCTTCATTCTTAACTTTGGTATAAATCTTTTGATTTGGTGAGAAAAGAGAGTAGAATTTTTTAGATTCAAGCATATCAATATTTGCTTGATAATAGGACTGAACAGAATGAATGTTTGCTAAGTATCCTGTGTATTCGTAAGCAAAAGCCCCTTCTTTTACAGCCAAATCGCGAAGGACATAGCGCAACTTTTCAGGATATTCTTTCTGAGCCTCTTCTTCAAGTCGTTCAATCAACCAAGGAGTGTCCACAACAAAGATATCTGTAGACATGTTGAAGAGTTCATCCGTGGATTTGTTATCAAAGAGTTTGTGCGAACGAACATGGTCAGTTTCATCGATTTCCAAGATAGCATTCACATCAGAAATGTCTTTCTTAGGAAGTTTCTTATATACAACTGTAATCGGACCTTTTGTTGTATTGTGTAGGTGGAAGACTTGATTCAAATCAATATTCACCAGAACATCGCAGTTAATCGAAACGGTTTGGTTTGAACCTGAACGTCTCAAGTAGGTAAGAAGCTGTTGGTAATACTCTTTTCCAACTGTACTGCTTTCAACACGAGTGTTGTAAATTCCTAGATAGTAGTGACTTAGAAGGGTTGACAAGCCCCACTCACGACCTGAACGGATATGGTCGAAAACTGAGCTGATATTATCTTGTTGGAAAATACCAAAGATACTACGAACACCTGCATTTGCAAGACTGGAAAGGGGGAAGTCAATCAAACGGTATTTCCCACCGAAAGGCAAGCTAGCTACCGGACGGTGTTCTGTTAACGTTGACATATCATGAAAACCAACTGTGTTTCCTAAAATGGCTGAATATTTATCAATCTTCATCTGTTGCTACCCCCACTACTTCATTGTATCCTACTACTTGTACTTCATCCGTTCCATCAATCTCTACGCCATCAGCAATAATGGCACCCTCACCAATAATAGCACGAGTAATCTTTGCGCCATGGCCAATAATAGCTCCGCTCATGATGACAGAATCAACGACCTCAGCACCTTCACGTACTTGTGCTTCTGTTGAAAGAATCGAACGTTTTACAGTTCCATCTACAAAACAGCCATCCACGACCAATGAATCTTCAACGTGTGCATGCGCACCAAAGTAGTTTGGTGGTGAAATCAAGTTTCTAGAGTAAATTTTCCACTGACGATTGCGGCTATCCAAGGCGTTTTCTGGTGAAATGTACTCCATATTAGCTTCCCAAAGTGACTCAATCGTACCAACGTCTTTCCAGTAGCCATTAAATTCATAAGCATAGACACTTTCACCAGACTCGAGATAGTTAGGGATAACGTTCTTCCCAAAGTCTGACATATCCACATTGCTCTTTTCAGCAGCAACAAGCATATTGCGAAGTCGTTTCCAGTCGAAAATATAGATTCCCATAGAAGCCTTTGTAGACTTAGGTTGCGCAGGTTTTTCTTCGAATTCAACGATACGGTTATTGGCATCTGTATTCATGATACCGAAACGGCTAGCTTCTTTGAGAGGTACGTCTAGGACAGCTACTGTCAAACTGGCATTGTTATCCTTGTGGGACTGAAGCATATCATCGTAGTCCATCTTGTAGATGTGGTCACCAGAAAGAATCAAAACATACTCAGGATTAACACTGTCGATGTAGTCAATGTTTTGGTAGATAGCGTGACTAGTCCCTTCAAACCAACGGTTTCCTTCGCTGGCTGAATAAGGTTGTAAAATAGAGACACCTGAATTGATACCATCCAATCCCCAGCTAGAGCCGTTTCCGATATGGTTATTCAAAGCAAGAGGTTGGTACTGAGTAATCACGCCAACATTATGGATTCCAGAGTTTGCACAGTTGGAAAGAGCAAAGTCAATGATACGGTAGCGCCCACCGAATTGCACTGCCGGTTTGGCAATGCTTTGAGTGAGTTTTCCGAGACGTGTTCCTTGCCCACCCGCAAGGATCAAAGCTAGCATTTCATTCTTCATTTTCTACTCCTTTATAAAGACATGTGAACGTTAAAATCGAAAGAAGGTCGGAAGTCAAACTTTTTTATAAAAATAATAGGAAATCCATTTCTCTTGTGTTTCAAGTCCAATACAAGTACATCCGTTTTTAAAATCTAAAAAATATCATCAACAGCTCATTATTCTTTTTTCTTAGCTGGTTTCAAACGACGCTTGATTTTCCAGATGCTTGCTCCCATGGCAGGCAAGGTGAAGGTCAAGGTCTGCTCATAATCTTTCCATAAGCTTTCTTGAGTCTGAACTGTTTGATTGTGCTCTTTCCACACACCTCCCCATTCTTCTAATTCTGTATTCCAAACTTCTTCGTAAATACCTGCAACAGGTAAACCAATCGTAAAGTCCTTACGTTCAACTGGTGCCATGTTAAAGACACAGACTAACATTTCGTCTTTCTTGCCCTTACGAATAAAGGAAAGGACACTCTGATCTCTATTATCAGCATCGATAATCTCGATACCATCATAACTAGTATCAATTTCCCAAAGACAGCGATGGTCTTTATAGAATTGATTGAGTTGAGAAGTAAAATGCTTCATCTTGGCATTCATCGGATCTTCTAGATTAGACCATTCCAACTGCTCCTCAGACTTCCACTCTAGGAATTGCCCGTACTCACTACCCATGAACAAGAGTTTCTTACCTGGATGACAAATTTGATAGGTGTAGAGGTTGCGCAGACCAGCGAACTGATTGTAGCGATCTCCCCACATCTTATGCATCATACTCTTCTTGCCATGAACCACTTCATCATGCGAGAAAGGTAAGAGATAGTTTTCATTGAAAACATACATAAAGCTGAAGGTCACAAGATTAAAGTCATACTTGCGATAAATAGGATCTTCCTCGTAGAAACGGAGAATGTCATTCATCCAGCCCATATTCCATTTATAGTCAAATCCAAGGCCGCCCATTTCTTTCATACCAGTAATCTTTGTCGCTGATGAGCTTTCTTCTGCAATCATCATGATATCTGGATGAGCTAACTTAATCACTGTGTTCAACCGTTGAAGGAAATAATAACCCTCGTAGTTAAGGTTTCCACCGTCTTTGTTTGGAGTCCAAGGAGCATTATCATAATCTAGATACAGCATATTGCTCACTGCATCGACCCGAATACCATCTAAGTGGTAAAAATCAATCCAAAATTTAATACTTGAAATCAAGAAAGACTGGACCTCATTTTTCCCGAGGTCAAAATTCAGTGCACCCCAACCGTAGTTATGAGCCTTGTTGTGATCTTGGTATTCAAAAGTTGGTGTACCGTCATAATATGCCAAGGCATCATCATTAATGGTGAAATGACCTGGAACCCAGTCTACGATAACACCAATGTTATTTATATGACACTCTTCAACGAAATCTTGGAATTCCTCAGGTGTACCATAGGAATGTTCAAAAGCAAAGTAACCCATAAGTTGATAGCCCCAGCTCAATCCAAGTGGGTGAGCCATTAAAGGCATGAACTCAATATGTGTATAGTTCATCTCAACTAAGTATGGAATCAACTCGTCTTTCAGTTGCGAAAAAGTATAGGGACTACCATCTGGATTTCTCTTCCAAGATCCTGCATGGGCTTCATATATATTAACTGGTCTCTCGAAAAATCCCAGACGTTTGCGACGTGCTAGCCAAAGGCCATCTTTCCATTTCTTTTCACGGATATTGGTCAAAACAGCTCCTGTACCCGGTCTAGCTTCAAAATAAACTGCCAAAGGATCGATCTTCATAATCTGGTGACCATTTGCACGCGTGATATGATATTTATAAATCTGACCTTCCTGGGCTTGACTCGTAAAGACTTCCCAAACACCTGCTTCATTACGAACCATAGGAATCTGATTCTCAACCCAATCGGTAAAATCACCAACTAGATGAACTGCTTGTGCATTTGGGGCCCAAACCCTAAAGGTATAGCCTATTTCTCCGTTTTTCTCCTCTCTATGCGCTCCTAAATAATGCTGGAGGTGAAAGTTCTCACCTGTAGTAAAGGTTCTTAATGCTTCTTGATTATTCATTCAATCCCCTTTCTTTTGTAAGCGTTTTCTATGATTCTATTATACACTCTTTTAAGATAACTTTCAAGTAATTTACGAAGGAAATCATATTTTTTTATGAAAGCCTTCAAAAAATTACCTAGCATTTTAAAAAAGATATCCAGAAAATAGAACACAAAACAATTTCCATATATTTTTTTATTATAATACCAGAATATTCGTTTTTTATCAATTTTTTACTGTATTATTTTGAAAAAAATAAAATCAGGAAGTTATTTTCCTGATTTTATAAATTATCTCACATCAAAAACAATGGATTTGACATTTGTCATCGCTTCGATACTATATTTAATTCCTTGCACTCCCGCACCAGAACCTTTTACACCAAGGAATGGGAAATTATCTGGTCCACGTTGTGTTTTATTGTTAATATGAACGGTACCAACTTCAAGTTTCTCAGCAATTTCAAATGCCTTCTTAAAGTCATTTGTAAAGACTGAAGATTGAAGACCGAATTCTGATTCATTAGCAATTTCAAGTGCTTCATTGGCATCTGCAACTCGAATAATTGGGAGAACAGGTCCAAATGGTTCTTCCCAGGCTAATTTCATATCTCTTGTGACATAATCAAAAAGTCCTGGCCAAATGAGATTGTTCTCACGTTTGATTGGGCTGAGCGCTTTGGCTCCTTTTTCCTGAGCATCTTCAATCAATCCCCAGATGAAATCAGCTGAAGCATTATCAATAACTGGCGTGATATCTGCATTGTCAAATGGATCACCAACAGTTAGCTTGGCAACTTCAGCTTGGAGCAATTCAGCCAATCTGTCTGCGACGCTTTCCACAACCAAAACACGTTTGATAGCGGTACAACGCTGACCAGAGTAGCTAAAGGCACCACCTACGATTTGCTTAGCTGCATTTTCTAAATCTGCATCTTCTAAGACAATTGCTGCATCTTTCCCACCAAGTTCCAGCATAATCGGGCGCATACCAGCTAAACGACCAATACGCTCCCCAATCGGTGTTGAACCTGTAAAGTTAATGAAATTTACTTCCTTGTGTTCGATGATGTAGTCTCCGATTTCAGAACCACGTCCAGTGATGGTGTTAAAGACACCTGCTGGGATTCCGGCTTCGTCAAATGCTTTAGCCAACAAGAGACCAGAAATAGATCCTTGTGTTGGTGGTTTAAACATAACGACATTTCCGGCAATCAATGCCGGAGCAATCTTAGATCCAGAAAGGTTGACTGGGTAGTTAAACGGTGCAATAGCTAAGACCACTCCAACTGGCTCACGACGAACAACGGCTAGTTTATTTTTACTTGCAGCTTCAAAACCGCCACCTTCCATTGCTTGTCCAGTGATACGGAGACCTTCCTCGGCAGCAAAACGAATCAATTCTGCTGTACGTACTACTTCTCCAATGGCTGCTTTAATCCCTTTTGCAACCTCTTTGGCAAGAATCGTACCAATTTTTTCTTTATCACGTTCCAAAATGTCTGCTGTCTTATGTAAATAGGCTGCTCGCTCAACGGGTGCTAAATCACGCCATGCTGGGAGAGCTGCACGCGCAGCTTTCATAGCCTCATCTACTTCAGCCTGACTCATAGCGGGTACTGTCCCCAACTTTTCTTGATTGATGGGAGAATAGATGGCAATTTCATTCTCTGATGATTTCCATTTTCCATTCACTAAATTCTGATAATTTGTCAAATTCTCTTCCTCCTGAAAATGATTAAAACTTATTTTATCAAATTTTCAGAAAATTACAACCCTTTTTTGGAAAATATTGATATTTTTTTCACAAACTTGATTCTTCAAATTATTTGAAATTTATTCCTATTAGATATTGGTTTTTCAATAAAAATCAAAAAAGGTCTAGTTTTAACTAAACCTTTTTGTAGCATTTACTATGAAAGTACCTTCAAGACTGCAACGCTGATATCATCAATCACATTAGACTCTTTAGAATGACTATTTGTCACAAGCATTTCTAGATTTCCTGCATTTTCAAAGTAGAAGGAAGTTCCTTTAGCATTGAATACCACCAATAAGTGCTCTGATCCACCGTGAATTTCGTAAACAATCCACCCACTATTTTCAGCAGCTGTATGGACGAAGACATGACGATAAACTTCTTCGTATGTAGGATAAGAGAAAGCACGCGTTTGTGTTTTTAGGCGAATAATCTGGCGAATAAAGTCAATGCTCTCTTGTCTCTCATTGATTAAATCCCAGTTGACCTGGTTGACACTATCTGGAGCATTGTAACTATTCATGGCCCGTTCTCTATCTGCCGCAGTCAGCTCTCCATTTTCTCCAGTAGCAAGGAGTTTGGTACGACCAAATTCTTGCCCCAGCTCTATAAAGGACATCCCTTGCATGAGAATGCTCATCGCTGTTGCAGTCTCAACCTGACGCATAATCTTATCTGAGCTGTGATCTGGATGAAGGGTTACTAACAAATCATGCAAATTGTAATTATCATGGGCCTCCACATAGTTAAGAACTTGGTTTGGACTAAGATATGAGCCCAACTCTCGGCTACCAAGAATAGCTTTGGCTACAATTGGTTCTGTAGCTGCACCGCTAACAAATCCTGCCTTGATTGAGCCATAAACTTCTCCTCCTTTGATGGCATCACGCTGATCATCGTTGAAGAATCCAATATTTGGCATCTGGTAGGCATTGTCCTTCTTGGCCTTGTCATAAGGTGCAAGACCAGTCCCCATATCCCAACCTTCTCCGTAAGTGATAATACGTGGATCAACTTCATCAAGTGCCCAACGAATCGCCTGCATGGTTTTGACATCATGAATTCCCATCAAGTCAAAACGGAAACCGTCAATATTGTATTCTTTCACCCAATAAAGGAGTGAGTCAATCATATACTTGCGGTACATTTCGTGTTCGCTTGCGGTTTCATTTCCAACACCTGTTCCGTTTTGGAAGGTTCCATCTGGATTCATACGATAGTAATAATCGGGAACAGTTGTTTGGAAAGGTGCATCGACCGTTGAGAAGGTATGGTTGTAAACGACATCCATAATGACACCGATTCCCGCATCATGATATGCCTGAATCATGGTCTTAAGGTCTCGAATAACCTGTCCAGGATCATCTAGATTGCTAGAGAAACTTGGTTCTGGCGCATTGTAGTTTTGAGGGTCATAACCCCAGTTATAGGTTACATTTCCTTCCTCGTCGTATTCCTTATGACGATCAAAGATTGGTTGGAGCTGAACATAATTACAGCCGAGTTCTTTGATATAGTCAAAGGCTGTTGCTTGACCATACTGGTTAACCGTTCCAGTATGGGTAGCCCCAAGGAAGGTTCCTCGAAGGTTTTCTGGAACTCCAGATGTCGGCGATTTTGTAAAATCACGAATGTGCATCTCACAGATAACGGCTTTACATGGGTTTTCCAAACGCCAAGGAGCATCTGTCCCATGTTTGACTTTAAATCCTTCTACCTGTCTATCTTGCTGAGAGAGAATGACGGAACGTTTCCCGTCAGGGCTTGTAGCAATAGTGTAAGGATCTCGTGTCAAAGTCTGATGGTGTGGAAACTCAATCTGATACTGATAAGCTTTACCTGCAAGATTTTCGTCTAAATCTACACTCCAAACACCAATGGTATTGTACTTATGACTGTATGAATAGCTATTCCCACGCTCAAGATTAAAGGTTTTCCAAATCGGCGCGTCGTTACTTGTATTTTCATAAACGACCACTTGGACTGCTGTAGCGGTTGGAGCCCAGAGTTTAAAGCTTGTCTGGTAGTCAGAGATACTATACCCCAACTCTCCTTGGTATCCCCAATGGTGATCAAAACTTTCACTGTGAAAGGCTTTATCAAAAGCAAACGGGTTTCGATCTTTATAGCAAGAACTTGCAATGGCTGGATTTTCAGAATAATAAACCGTCTCATCACCATCCAAAATCCAAACCTCAGTCAACAGTGGATAATAGTTAAACCGTAGGAGATAATCTTTTGTCTTTCCATCTATTTCGACAGAAAAGGTCAGAGTATCGAGCCTTTCTGCACTTGTAACTGTAAAGGAGAATTTTGCTCCAAAATAGTCATTTTCATAATACAAATTTTCTTTAACATCTGCCTGTTTTCTACTGAATGAACAAGCATCATAATCCCCATTTTTTCGGTGAAAATGGATGACTACTGGGTATCTATACATTTCTTTTCCTAATTCCTAATTTCAATTTTTTTATGTAGTGCTGAAGAATTTAGCGGGAATTTCAGCACAATAGAGAATAGCATTAATAGATATAAAAACACATCAGGAGAGATAGTTTCAGACTATCTAACATCTAGTTTTCAACTATTCTTTACAAACTTTCTAGCCAAGCTTCATCTCGAACTTCGATACCAAGTTCTTGTGCTTTTTGGAGCTTGCTTCCTGCATCTGCTCCTGCTACGACAAGATTCGTTTTCTTAGATACACTGCCTGTAACTTTAGCACCAAGGATTTCGAGTTTATTTTTGGCTTCAGAACGTGTGAGACGTTCCAATTTTCCTGTTAATACAACTGTCAAACCTGACAAGGCTGCATCTGCTACTACTGTCTGCCCTTTGTAGTCCAGATTAACTCCAGCTTCTTTCAACTCGTCTAAAAGAATCTTCGATCCTTCTGTAGCAAAATAAGTCTGAAGGCTTTGGGCAATCACACTACCCAAGCTCTCGATACTTGCTACTTCCTCAGGATCTGCTTGGGCTAGATTTTCAATAGAGTGGAAATGTTGGAGCAAGAGTTGGCTAGCCTTACTTCCGACATGGCGAATTCCCAGACCAAACAAGAGTTTTTCAGCAGAGTTTTCCTTGGATGCTTGAATGGCCTGATATAGTTTAGAAGCAGACTTTTCCTTGACGCCTTCTAAAAGAAGGAAATCGTTTTCTTTCAAACGGTAAATATCTGCCACATCCTTAACCAGATTAGCAGCAAAAAGCTTTTCGACGATAGATGGACCAAGACCCGTAATATTCATAGCATCTCGAGAGGCAAAGTGAATCAAACCTTCCATGATTTGGGCAGGACAGCGTGGATTGATACAACGAAGAGCCACTTCATCTTCAAAATGAAGCAACTGACTGTCACAGCTCGGACAGTTAGTCGGAATATCTAGTTTTTCTTCAGAAACACGTTTAGACTCTACCACACGCAGAACAGCAGGGATGATATCTCCAGCCTTATAAACGATAACCGTATCATCTTTGCGGATATCCTTTTCAGCAATATAATCTACGTTGTGAAGAGTTGCACGGCTAACAGTTGTGCCAGCAAGCTGAACAGGTGTTAGATTGGCAGTCGGGGTCACAACACCCGTACGACCTACTGTCCAGTCAACTGAAAGGAGTTGAGCTTCTTTTTCCTCAGCAGGAAATTTATAAGCTACTGCCCACTTAGGTGCTTTAACGGTAAAACCGAGTTCTTCTTGACCTGCTAGGTCGTTAACCTTGATGACCACCCCATCGATATCGTAAGGCAGTTTCTCCCGTTCTTGTCCTACTTCTTGGATAAAATCCCATACCTCATCTATACTTTGAGCCAATATTCGTTTAGGATTAACTACAAAACCAAGCTGTTCAAGATGCTCCAAGACCTTTTCTTGACTATCACGAGTTGAAGGGCTGGCTTCTTGATAGAGGAAAGTAGCAAGATTACGCTTGGCCACTACTGCTGTATCCAACTGACGCAAGGTGCCTGCAGCTGCGTTACGAGGATTAGCAAATTCAGGCTCCCCATTTTCTTGGCGGGCTTGGTTGACCTGATCAAAGGAAGCGCGTGGCATGTAACACTCTCCACGAACGGTGATATCTAGTTCTTCGGGCAAGGTCAAAGGAATGTCCTTGACACGCTTGAGGTTTTCGGTGATATTTTCACCAACAGAACCATCCCCACGTGTGGCACCAACAACCAAAATCCCCTTTTCATACGTAAGCGAGATAGACAAACCATCGATTTTCAGCTCACAAATATAGGTCGGTTGGGGTAATTCCTTTCGCACACGCGCATCAAAAGCTTCTAACTCTTCACGTGAAAAAGCATCCTGCAAACTGTATAGAGGATACTGATGACTGTATTTTTCAAAACCATCTAAAACCTTACCACCAACACGATGAGTTGGACTATCCGCTAAAACTTGATCTGGATAGGCGGCTTCCAACTCAACCAACTCTCGGTAGAGACGATCATACTCGCTATCTGAAACCGAGGGATTGTCACTCGTATAGTACTCGGTCGCATAGCGGTTGAGTAAGGCAACTAACTCATTCATTCTTTCATTCATAATCCCATTTTACCACAAAGCAAGCCCTCCTCACAATAGAGAAGGACTGAAAAATGATTCGTAATGAAATATTTTCTAAAAAAGAGAAATTATAACTCTTTTTTAAAATAACTTCGCACATAAACGAGGGATAAACAAGACAGGATGATAACACCGCTTCCAATTATCAGAAAAGAAGAAAGATGGACACTTGGTAGCACCGTCATAAAGCCTTTTGCAATCGGCATAAATAGGATGGCTAAGGTAAAAATGGTGCTTAGTACTCTTCCCAAGTATTCCCCCTCAACCTTGGTTTGAACCTGAGTAAAAAAGTGAATATTAAAAATCGTCATAAACAGTTCACAAACTAAATTTCCAGAAAAGGAGAGAAAAGTTGGCAGTGGTAATCCCATCATAAAAACTCCAACTCCAGTTAAAGCCAATAGAATCAAAAGATTATAAACACTTGCCTTTATTTTACTAGCTAGAAGAGCTCCAATAATCGAACCAATAGCGCCCATAGTTAAAATAGTTGCATAAGCTCCTTCTACCCCGTATAGTCGATTTGAAAAAGGGAGGAGAAATTCAAAAGCTGCAAAAAAGAAATTAACACTGGAAGCTACTACCAAAAGGAAAAAGATCTCTTGCTGGCGCCAAATATAGCGAATCCCTTCTTTCATATCAGCAAAAATATTTTTCCAGCTGAAAGTCTTTTTCTCTTGTTCCTGAGTCTCTTTTTTTGGGAGAAAAGCTACTAAGGTAAATGCGATAAAAAAACTAATGGCATCTAAAACGAGCGTCATATGGAGACTGGCAAATTGTAAAACGAGAAAAGAAAGCACCGGAGAACTGACTCCTACAACCTGTAAAACTAACTCCAAGCGAGAGTTATAGGTCACAATCTCGTCTTTCTCTACAACCTCAGTTATAATGGCTTTGTTAGATGTACGAGAAAATGCAAAGGCAACCGCCTGAACAATATTGGCAAAAATCAAGGCAGCAATCATCAAGCTATCATCTCTGATGAAAGAAATAGCTAAGCAAAGAACGCCACAAATCAAGTCTGTCGTCATCAAAATTTTGCGACGCGAAAATCGGTCTGAAATCACTCCGCCAAAGGGATTGACCAGAATCGATGTGACGAGTTCAGAAATTTGATAAATCCCAAGAACAGTCTGCCCTATCGTTCCCATTGATGCCAACCAAACACTGTTTCCATAATCATAGAGCATATTTCCTATTTTATTAATAGCACCACGACTAATCAACTGGATTGCATGTCGATTCATATAAAAAACCCCTCTCAAATTTTGAAACTATTGTATCAAAACTGAAAGGAGTCTCTTTATTTTTCCCTTATTTGGGAAATTTAAGGATTTACAAATTTTTCATAATGTTCCTGATAGTAAGCCACTTGCTCTGGAAGTCCAAGCACAGCAAAAATATGCATGGCCTCCCGCATCTGACTACAACCCTCTTCTTTCAAGTCTCTCTGGTAGAGGGCGAAACCTTTGAGATAATGGAAGATATTGCGCTCATAAAGCTTGATACCATTTCCAATTAACTTCTCCACATAGCCCTCAAAATAGTCCGCATCCGCAAAGGATCGATTTTCCAAACAATGCTGGTAACAGTTAAGAGCTAAAATCAAAACAAGTTTTCGATGCCGACCAATTTCCTTGTAGTAGTCTTCCCTCTCCATCACTTCTCTGCCAATTCGAGCCACATAGTCCACATTGTAGAAAGTATAGAGATTTCCGAAAAGAATCAACTCATACATAGTCCATTCTTCTGTTTGAAAAAGATAATCTGCTACCTTTTCCAAATCACTCTGCCTCATCGTGTAATAAGCATCTCTTTGACAAATCAGTCCTTGTAGCAGAATCCAATTCAGCTTAAAATAGAGGGGATTGGTCGAACTCTTAGCCTTTTCAAGTTGTTCTCTTTGAAGCTTTTGAAAACCTGCAATATCATTTGAGTAGTAAAGCGGAATAATCTGTGCCATCAAGGCAACATGTTCATGATTTTGAAAATCCCTAGCCTTGTCCATGAAATTTTCAATAGTCACATGAATATTATCCAAAATCTCAAAGAAACGGGAAACTGCTAAATCAGACTCACCAAGCTCAAAGCGAGATAACTGAGAGGTCGAGCAAGAATCGCCCGCTGCTTCCTTTAAAGAGTAGTTCCCACTGGTTCGAAATTCACGAAATACTTTTCCAAGATGTTCCATCTTTACACCTGCTCTGATAATTCTTCCCACTCAAGCATGGCTTCTTCCTGACGATGGCTGATTTTTTCCAGTTCAGCCTGCATCTCCATGAGTTTTTCAGCGTCATTGGTTTCCAACATTTGTTCAGAGATGGCTTGGCTTTTACTTTCTAGTTCTTCGATTTCAGATTCTAAACTTTCGATTTGTCGCATGAGTTTGCGGGCTTCTTTCTGACTTTCTTTCTGAGCCTGATAATCATTAACTGGACTTTCTTCTTTTTCTTGATTGCTAGTTGAAGCTTCCGCTGTCTGAATCGCTTCTACTTCTGCTTTCTTTTCAACATAGTAGTCATAATCTCCAAGGTAGAGGGTTGAACCATTTTCGGACAATTCCAAAACATGAGTGGCTACACGATTGATAAAGTAACGGTCGTGACTGACGAAAAGAAGGGTCCCATCAAAGTCAATCAAGGCATTTTCTAGCACTTCCTTGCTATCAATATCCAAGTGGTTGGTCGGCTCGTCAAGAATTAAAAAGTTGTTGTTTTCCATAGAAAGTTTGGCAAGTAACAAACGAGCTTTTTCGCCACCTGACAGCATGCCAACTGATTTCTTAACATCATCTCCTGAGAAAAGGAAGGCTCCAAGTCGATTACGGATTTCAACCTCTGGTGTTAGTTTAAAATCATTCCAAAGTTCATCTAGGACACTATTGCTTGGTGTTAGCTTGCTTTGAGTCTGGTCATAGTAACCAACCTCAACATTGGCACCAAAACGCTTCTCTCCCTTGATAAAAGGGATCTGGTCCACAATAGACTTGATAAAGGTTGATTTCCCGATGCCGTTTGGTCCAACGATGGCAACAGCATTCATTTTACGAAGGTCCAGATTGATTGGCTCAGACAATATTTCCCCATCATAGCCAATAGCCGCATTTTCAACAGTCAAAACGACATTTCCCGACGTTTTTTCAGACTGGAAGGTCATATTGGCTGATTTCTTGCCAGCTTCAGGCTTGTCCAAACGCTCCATTTTTTCCAGTTGCTTGCGGCGAGATTGAGCACGTTTTGTCGTTGAAGCTCGGACTAGATTGCGATTGACAAAGTCTTCCAGAGCAGCGATTTCCTTCTGCTGCTTTTCATAGTTTTTTGCCTCAGTAACTAGCTTTTGCTCCTTTAACTCAACAAAACAAGAATAATTTCCCACATAGCGATCCAAAGAATGCTTGGTCAAATCTAGCGTAATCGTCGCAACTTTATCCAAGAAGTAACGGTCGTGGCTGACAATAATGAGGGCACCGCTATAGTTCACCAAGTAATTCTCTAGCCAGGCTATGGTTTCAATATCCAAGTGGTTGGTAGGTTCGTCCAAGACCAAGAGATTGGGCTTTTCAAGGAGCATTTTAGCCAGTGCTAGACGAGTATTTTGACCACCTGAAAGCTCGGCAATTTTCGTCTGCCACATAGACTCGTCAAACTTGAATCCATTTAAGATAGCACGGATATCAGCTTCGTAGGTAAAGCCACCAGCCTGACGGAAGTTCTCTGATAAACGATCATAATCCGCCATCAGTTTATCCAGATCTTCACCAGACTTTTCACCCATCTCCAGTTCCATCTGACGAAGTTGCTTCTCAGTCCGACGCAAGTCATCAAAGACGTGAAGCATTTCATCATAAATGGTATTTTCAGACTCAAAACGGCTATCTTGGGCTAGGTAAGACAGAGAAACATCTTTTTTCTTATTGATTTCTCCACTGGTCGGCTCCTCTTCCCCAACCAAAATCTTCAAAAGAGTGGACTTACCTGCCCCATTTTTCCCAACGAGGGCAATCCGGTCTCGTTCATCAACTTGCAGGTTGATATTATCAAAAAGAACCTCTCCTGCAAAAGAACGTTCAATTTTATTAGCTTGTAAAATAATCATACATCTATTTTACTATCTTTTTCTCTTTTGCACAATTGCAATGAAAAAAGTTCGAGTCATAAACTCGAACCTTTCATCTTAGTATCCAATGCCTCCACGGAATGTGCGAGCCATATCTTTCAATTCATAGTTTTTAGAAGAGGTATCGATGGTCCATTTTCCATCTTTCTTGGTCATTTTAATTTCATAACCCTCTTTCTTCATGTTATCACTAGTGTCTAGAGGAGTTGAATCAAATTGACTCGGTGCATTTTCTAAAATGTATTTTTCACCAGCTTTCATAGCTTCAGAGTAGTTGCTATATTTACCTTTGTTTTCTTCGTAGAATTTACGGCTCAATTCATAAACATTCAAGTTATCCAAGTCGATTGTTTCTGGTCTAACATAAACAACAGCATAATCAGGCAAGTATGTCTTCACCTTGTAATCAACTTTTGCTCTCTTAGCATTTGCTTTGATGTAGGCATCTGCGAATGTTCTAAGTTCTGAATCAGATGGTTTGTAGTTATAGAAACCTTTTCCGAATGACTCTGTAAATTTCTTGATAAACTCTTCTTTATCAGCTTTCGCATCGTTTGTGAATTCAGCACTATTATCAGAAGATTTTTTATCATCAGCAAGTGCTACAACTTGCGACTTTTTGTCAGTAGCACTTAGGTTCGTTCCACCACCAGAGCTTTCCCCATTAAGGTAAACAGCATCGACATATTTTTTCATTACATCTTTCGCTTCATCAATATTGTCTTCATACTGACTTGGATCCACCTTGATTGCTACATCGTTATTCTTTTTAGAATTTTCTTTGATGTCATCGTAAAAGCTAGGTGCAAAGTGAAGTTCATACTTAGCATTCTTATCGACTTCATACACTACATAACCAGCAACGCTCTTTCCTTTAGAAAGACTGTCACCATATGACATAAATTTAGTTTTACTGTCGCTTTCATAAACTTGAATTGGTTGTAATTTTTCATCCTTTTCATTGTATAGCGTGATATCTTGGCTAGTAAAACTAAACTGTTTATCACGATTGTTCTTGATTTCGACTTGAAGTGCAAGGTATGTTGATGATGAATCCTCATCTTTAGGCAATACATACATACCGTCTTTTACAGAAACCTCAAAATTAGAGTTTGAAGCTGTACCATTGTCGCTTGCTTTTTTTTGAGCTCCACAGGCAACCAGTGCTAAAGCTGATAAAAGCAAGGCAGAATGCTTAAGAATTTTTTTCATAATGGATTCTCCTTTAATGATTTACTATATTTTACCATACGTAGAATAAAATTCAAAACAGAAACCAGAATTTTTCAAAATATCTTAAATTTATAGAGTTTTAACTTAAATTTTTCTATCTGTTCATTTGATACATTAAAGGATTCTTTATAAAAAGAATAGAATATAACAATATTTTTGATTTTTTTCTTCAACAAACCTACAAAATGAATTATAAACTTTCATGTTATAAAGTATCTAATAATTAATTTTCATCCCTAACTTAGTATAAGTAAGCACAGTCCCCACCATTTTCCCGCTAAAGTGCAAAAGTTAATTTCCTACATTTTAAGTTATGCTAACGTTTTACTAAAATGTCAAATCGTGATATAATGAAAGCGATTAAAGCAAATAAACAAAGGAGACACTCTATGACTTACCAAGAAAATTATCAAAAATGGGTCGATTTTGCTGACCTTCCAGACTACCTTCGTCAAGATTTGGAAAATATGGACGAAAAAACAAAGGAAGATGCCTTCTATACAAATCTTGAATTTGGTACTGCAGGTATGCGTGGTTTGATCGGTGCTGGTACAAACCGTATCAATATCTATGTTGTTCGTCAAGCAACTGAGGGTTTGGCTCGTTTGATTGAGTCAAAAGGTGGAAATGAAAAAGAACGTGGTGTAGCAATTGCCTACGATAGCCGTCACTTCTCACCTGAGTTTGCCTTTGAATCTGCGGCAGTTCTCGCTAAACACGGTATCAAATCTTATGTTTTTGAAAGCCTTCGTCCGACTCCAGAACTCTCATTTGCAGTTCGTCACCTCAACTGTTTCGCAGGTATCATGATTACTGCCAGTCACAACCCTGCTCCATTTAACGGTTACAAGGTTTATGGAGAAGACGGTGGACAAATGCCTCCACATGATGCAGATGCTTTGACAACTTACATTCGTGCAATCGAACATCCATTCGCTGTGGAAGTTGCTGATGTCGAAGCTGAAAAAGCTTCTGGCTTGATTGAAGTTATCGGCGAAGCTGTCGATGTTGAATATCTTAAAGAAGTTAAGGACGTAAACATCAACCCAACATTGATTGAAGAATTCGGTAAAGACATGAAGATTGTCTACACACCACTTCATGGAACGGGTGAAATGTTGGCTCGTCGTGCTCTTGCTCAAGCAGGATTTGACTCTGTTCAAGTTGTTGAAGCACAAGCAACTGCAGACCCTGATTTCTCTACTGTAAAATCTCCAAACCCAGAAAGCCAAGCAGCCTTTGCCCTTGCTGAAGAACTTGGTCGTCAAGTTGGTGCAGATGTGCTTGTTGCAACTGACCCTGACGCTGACCGTGTTGGTGTTGAAGTTCTTCAAAAAGATGGTAGCTACCTCAACCTTTCAGGTAACCAAATCGGCGCTATCATGGCTAAATACATCTTGGAAGCCCACAAAAATGCTGGAACTCTTCCTGAAAATGCAGCCCTCTGCAAATCCATCGTATCAACTGACTTGGTAACGAAGATTGCTGAAAGCTACGGCGCAACCATGTTCAACGTTTTGACAGGTTTCAAATTTATCGCTGAAAAAATCCAAGAATTTGAAGAAAAACACAATCACACTTACATGATGGGATTTGAAGAAAGCTTCGGTTACTTGATTAAACCATTCGTACGTGATAAAGATGCTATTCAAGCTGTTCTTGTCGTTGCTGAACTTGCTGCCTACTACCGTTCACGTGGTTTGACACTTGCTGACGGTATCGAAGAAATCTACAAAGAATACGGCTACTACGCTGAAAAGACCATCTCTGTTACCCTTTCTGGTGTTGATGGTGCTGAACAAATCAAAGCCATTATGGCTAAGTTCCGTAACAATGCTCCAAAAGAATGGAACGCAACAGCTATCACTGTCGTAGAAGACTTCAAGGCTCAAACTGCTACTGCTGCTGACGGTACTGTTACAAACTTGACAACTCCTCCAAGTGATGTTTTGAAATACACTCTTGCGGATGGTTCTTGGATTGCAGTTCGCCCTTCAGGTACAGAACCAAAAATCAAGTTCTACATTGCCGTTGTGGGTGAAAGCAACGAAGATTCACAAGCTAAGATTGCCAACATCGAAGCAGAAATCAATGCGTTTGTTAAATAAGAAATTATAAAAGATGAGACCAACCAATCTCATCTTTTTTTCGTATCAAATCTAAGCATTTTTAGAAACTTTATGGCATACTAGACTTATCAATGAAAGCGAGGTAATCTCATGGAACAATTTTTAGAAAACATTAAAGACCTTGAAGTCACTACAGTTGCGCGTGCACAAGAAGCTCTTGATAAGAAAGAAACTGCAACCTTCTTTATTGGTCGTAAAACTTGCCCTTACTGCCGTAAATTCGCAGGTACCTTGGCAGGTGTCGTAGCTGAAACTAAAGCTCACATCTACTTCATCAACAGTGAAGAACCAAGCCAACTCAATGAGTTACAAGAATTCCGTTCACGCTATGGAATTCCAACTGTACCAGGCTTCGTTCACATTGCAGATGGCCAAATCAATGTCCGTTGCGACTCTTCTATGTCCGCACAAGAAATCAAAGAATTTGCAGGATTGTAAAAAACCACTCGTCGAGTGGTTTTTGTATAGTCTAAATTACTTTTTTTCAAGCAAGTCTTGTATCATTCTATGCAGTTCTTCTATCTTCTCAGATTGTTTCTCTAGTAATATTCTTTGAGTTATTAATTCGTCTTGAAGTTTATCAAGCTTTATCTGATCAAATGGATTATCCTTTACAAAAAAGTTTGTCAAGGCACTCGTTAACATCCCTATTGTGCCAATACCAACAAGCATTAGTAAAACAGCTAACCACTTCCCAAAAATCGACGCAGGAACAATATCTCCATAACCAACAGTCGTTACAGTCACAAGCGCCCACCAAAGACTATCTGAGAATGATTTTTCTTCAACAACAGATAAAATTGAACTACCTACCAGTACAATAAAGGAATTGAGATAGAAAATATAAAGTAAGCCATTTGTTCGTAAGAGTTTTCCAACCTTCTTTTCCAACTTGCCAGTCAATCCAACGACTCTTAAAAGACGAGTTAGTTTCAGTAATTTTGTCAGCCTTGCTAAGCGGAAGATTCGCCCTAATCGAAATACTGTAAAAATAGCATTCAAAGGAAGGATAGCTAGCAAGTCAAAAATATTTTCAAGAAGAAATCGCCACTTTTCCTTACTTGTAAAGAAACGCCAGCCATAATCCACCACAAAGATAAACCAAAGTAGTAAGTCAATAATACTATAGGGTGGATTATCCAAATCAATCATCTCAGCAAATCCAAGCAAGACAAGGACAACGGATATCAATGCAAGTATGATAATCGTTGTGTCATAGTAATCCTTTAATAGCCATTTTCTCTTCACACTGCTACTCCTTTAGTTTTTTTAATCATTATACCACACTAAATTCCTGACAAAGTACAAAACAAAAGAAGGCACTCGCCTTCTTTTTTATATATCTGTCAATGGTGTTGCAGTATCTGGTGAGGTATCATAAACCTTAAAGTCTACTCCGACTCCCAGATCCGCTTGGGCTAGCTGGTTGACCATAGTCATATGAGCCAGCTCCTTGATATTGTTCTCTTTGGACAAGTGACCAAGATAGATTTTCTTTGTTCGATTTCCCATTGCACGAATCATGGCCTCAGCACCGTCTTCGTTAGAAAGGTGACCGAGATCCGATAGAATTCGCTGTTTGAGACGCCAAGCGTAAGATCCTGCTCGCAAAATCTCCACATCGTGGTTGGACTCGATGAGGTAGCCGTCCGCATTCTCGACAATTCCTGCCATACGGTCACTTACATAACCTGTATCGGTCAGCATGACGAAGCTCTTGTCGTCTTTCATAAATCGGTAAAACTGTGGTGCTGCCGCATCATGACTGACACCAAAACTCTCAATGTCGATATCACCAAAAGTTTTGGTTTTTCCCATTTCAAAAATATGCTTCTGCGAAGAGTCCACCTTGCCGAGGTACTTACTATTTTCCATAGCCTGCCAAGTCTTTTCATTGGCGTAAAGATCCATGCCATATTTACGAGCCAAGACACCGACCCCATGGATATGGTCTGAGTGCTCATGCGTAATCAGAATCGCATCCAGATCTTCAGGTTTGCGATTAATTTCAGCTAGCAGACTTGAAATTTTCTTACCAGACAAGCCCGCATCTACTAGGATTTTCTTTTTTGGGGTTTCCAGATAAAAGGAATTTCCACTGGAACCTGATGCTAAAATACTGTATTTAAAGCCTTTTTCACTCATTCTAGTCTTCTATTTCGTCCTCCCATATTTCTTCTTTTACGGCATCCTTATCATAAGGGAGCACGATGGTAAAGGTTGAGCCCTTACCGTATTCACTTTTGGCCCAAATAAAGCCATTGTGTTGTTTGATGATTTCTTTGGCGATGGCTAGACCTAGCCCAGTTCCACCTTGTGCACGACTTCTTGCGCGATCCACACGATAAAAACGGTCAAATATCTTCGGCAAATCTTGTTTTGGAATACCTAGACCTTGGTCTTTGATAGATAAAATCATCTGGTCATCAGTGGTTTTCATGCTGACAGTAATTTTCCCACCATCTGGTGAGTACTTGATGGCATTGTTAAGAATATTATCAATCACCTGAGTCATCTTATCGGTATCAATCTCGATCCAAACTGAATTAATAGGGTAATCTCTAACAAGTTCATATTTTTTCTCGTCATCCTGACTTCTCATCTTATCAAAGCGGTTGAGGATAAAGGTGATAAAGGCTGTAAAGTTAATCAACTCCACATCCAACTGAGTAGTCGCATTATCAATACGAGAGAGATGTAAGAGATCTGTCACCATCCGCATCATACGGTTGGTTTCATCGAGTGAAACCTTGATAAAATCAGGAGCAACAGGATCATACAGAGCTCCCTCGTCCAAGGCTTCAAGATAAGATTTAACACTGGTCAAAGGAGTCCGCAACTCATGACTCACGTTCGAAACGAAGAGTCTTCGCTCACGCTCTTCCTTTTCCTGCTCGGTCGTATCATGTAAAACGGCAACCAAACCAGAGATGAAACCCGACTCACGACGAACCAGAGCAAAACGTACACGAAGGCTCAGGTATTCCCCATTTACATCCTGGGAGTCAATCGTCAACTCAGGAATCTGTGTAATCAGGTCACGCAGCTCATACTCATCTTCTATCTTAAGCAATTCGAGAATGCTTTTATTAAGAACATCTTCTTTCTGCACACCGAGCTGTTTCTTTGCCATATCGTTGATCATAGTAATCTGGCCACGGCGATTAGTCGCAAGAACGCCATCTGTCATATAAGAAAGAATACTATTTAATCGTTTACTCTCTTGTTCCAGATTTTCTTGGGTCAAACGAATTACTTCTGACAAATCGTTCAGATTATTGGTGATATTGGTGATTTCTGTACTTCCTTGCAAGTCCAAAACTTGAGAATAATCACCTGCAATCAAGTCCTTAACCTTTTGATTTATCTCCTTCAGACGGATATTATCCCGACGATTTTCCAATAACAGCAAGGTTACCACCAAGATAAAACCCAGTAAAATCAAGATAAAGATAAAATCGCTGGTCAGAATAGTTTGTCTAATATCTTCAATCATTATTTCTCATATAGTATCCAACACCACGACGTGTGAGAATGTACTCTGGACGACTTGGAGTATCTTCTATTTTCTCACGCAAGCGTCTAATGGTCACGTCCACAGTACGAACATCACCAAAATAGTCATAACCCCATACAGTCTCAAGCAAGTGTTCACGTGTAATCACTTGACCAATATGAGACGCCAAGTGATACAAGAGTTCAAACTCACGGTGGGTTAAATCTAATTCCTCACCATATTTCTTTGCCACGTAAGCATCTGGAACGATTTCCAAATCACCAATTTGTAAAGGTTGCGTCTTCTTCTCATCAGACTCTTGGTTATCTACTGAAACTAGATCGGTACGACGAAGAAGGGCCTTAACACGAGCCTGCAACTCACGGTTTGAGAAAGGTTTTGTAACATAATCATCTGCACCTAACTCTAAACCAATAACCTTGTCAAATTCGCTATCCTTAGCTGATAGCATGATAATCGGCACGCTACTAGTCTTACGAATAGCTTTAGCAACTTCTAAACCATCAATTTCAGGTAGCATCAAGTCGAGGATAATAATATCCGGTTGCTCAGCTTCAAATAGCTCGATTGCCTCACGACCATTGAAGGCTGTTACAACTTCATAACCTTCCTTGGCCATATTAAACTTAATAATATCTGAGATTGGTTTCTCATCATCTACAATTAATATTTTTTTCATTTTATCACCTTTTCTTTATCTATTATAACAAAAAAATGTAAAGAAGGCACAAATGGCTACTGTAGGCCTTCATCTTCAAGATTTGTTTTATAAGCCTGCCAAATTTTTTGTTGAGGTTTCGCAAGTGGATAATCAGAAAACTCCTGAGGAGAAACCCAGCGAATTTCTCTGTCAGAAAACTGTTTTGTTTCCGTCACTTGACCAGCGATGATTTGAATATGCCATTTCCGATGACTAAATACATGCTTGACCTGGTCAAATACTTGCTGGGACCAATTCACTTCTAAATCATAATCTTGCTCAAAGTTTTCTTGAGGGCTTGGTCCAAATGCTCTGCTTTCCTCTTTGACTTGTGAAAAGAGATCTAGCTGATCGTCATCACTTGAGAAATCATCAACTTCGATCAAGGGGAAATGCCAAAAACCGGCTAGCAGT
This sequence comes from Streptococcus oralis, assembly GCF_024399415.1. Taxonomy (NCBI): domain Bacteria; kingdom Bacillati; phylum Bacillota; class Bacilli; order Lactobacillales; family Streptococcaceae; genus Streptococcus; species Streptococcus oralis. Next base: position 949,399 of record NZ_CP029257.1, on the reverse strand, counting down.
TTCTCGCTTTCATTTTTCTCTAGTAAATATTGCCCACGGTCATTGCGTACAACCAAAGCCTTGAGATAGATTGGGAGGGGCTTTTTCTTGGGCTCTTTGATTGGATATACATCCATAGTCCCATTCTGATAGGCTGCGCTAAAGTCCTTAACAGGGCTTTCTTCTGGTCGAGGGTTAACTGGAGCCTCTATGTCAGACCCTAAATCCATCAGAGCTTGGTTAAAGTCACCTGGTCGTTTCGGGTCAATCAAGATTTCCATCATTGCCTGAAAAATTTTGCGATTGCTGGGAACTCCGATATCATGATCAACCTCAAACAAGCGTGCCAAAACCCGCATGACATTGCCATCAACCGCTGGCTCAGGCAAATTAAAAGCGATACTGGAAATAGCTCCCGCAGTGTAAGGGCCAATCCCTTTTAAACTAGAAATTCCTTCATAGGTATTTGGAAATTGCCCCCCAAAGTCAGTCATAATCTGCTGGGCTGCAGCCTGCATATTGCGCACTCGAGAATAATAGCCCAATCCCTCCCAAGCCTTCAACAAACGTTCTTCAGGGGCATTGGCCAAACTTTCAACTGTTGGAAACCAGTCCAAGAATCGTTCGTAGTAGGGAATAACTGTATCCACCCTGGTCTGCTGAAGCATGATTTCAGATACCCAGATATGATAAGGATTTTTACTTCTACGCCAGGGTAAATCTCTTTTGTTTTCATCATACCAGTTGAGGAGTTTTTCACGAAAAGAAATAATCTTCTCCTCCGGCCACATGACGATACCGTATTCTTTCAAATCTAACATATATCTAGTATAACATAGAAGCTTCTAACTGTCCTTTTCTCAGTACTAAAAAGCCTCTTCCCATGGGAAAGAGGACTAAATCTTATTGATGAACTGCTTGAGCTGCTGTGATAAGGGTCAACTTGTAAACATCATCTGCATTACATCCACGAGAAAGGTCGTTAACAGGCTTGTTCAAACCTTGCAAAACAGGTCCTACAGCCGCAAAACCACCGAGACGTTCTGCCATCTTGTACCCAATATTTCCGGCTTCGATACCTGGGAAGACAAAGACATTTGCTTGACCAGCTACATTACTTCCTGGAGCTTTTAGAGCTGCAGTTTCAGGAACAAAGGCAGCGTCAAATTGCAACTCACCATCAATCTCAAGGTCGGGACGCAAGTCGTGAGCAATTTTTGTAGCTTCCACTACCTTGTCAACACTTTCACCAAAACCTGAACCTTTAGTAGAATAGCTTAGCATAGCAATTTTAGGTTCAATACCAAACATCTTAGCTGTGATTGCTGAGTTGATGGCAATTTCAGCCAAGGCTTCCGCATCTGGATTGATATTAATGGCACAGTCTCCAAATAGGTAACGTTCCGTACCGCGTACCATGAGGAAGGCACCTGAAGTACGAGTTACGTTTGGTCGAGTTTTAATGATTTGTAGGGCTGGGCGAACTGTTGAAGCAGTTGAGTGAATCGCACCAGATACCATACCGTCAACCAAGCCCAAGTAGACTAGCATCACACCAAAGTAGTTGACATCTTCAACCAAAACTTTGCGCGCTTCTTCTTCAGTCATTTTGCCCTTACGACGCTCTACTAAAGCAGCAACCATTTCTTCAAATCGAGGATAGTGTTGAGGGTCAATGACTTCATAACCATCCATGATTCCTTCAATTTCAAGATAAATTTTAATTTTTTCAGGATTTCCAAGCAAAACAGGGATTACTTCTGTTTCTTTTACTAAGCGTTTTGTCGCTTGAAGAATACGTGGCTCTTCCCCTTCAGGGAGAACGATACGAGCATTTTTGCCAACCAGGTTGGCTTTGAGACTTTCAAAAACTTCCATGAGTTTTCTCCTTTAAGAAAATAAATTATACTCCAAACAATTTTTAAAGAGTATTAGTTGATAACTGAGTAATAAGATTGCTGAAATCATCCGGCAAGGGGCTTTCTAGTTGCAAATCTTGCTCTAGAAAGGGATGATAAAAAGATAAATAATGGCAATGCAGAGCCTGACGTTGGATACCGTCGTCTAAGCTGCCTCCATAGAGATCGTCTCCCAACAAAGGAAAACCGATATGAGAAAAATGCACTCGTATCTGATGAGTTCGCCCAGTATGAAGACGAATATCGACTAGGTGAATATTTCCATAAGACGCGACAACTTTGTAAGATGTATGGGCGTATTTCCCACCTTTGGCAACCCGTCTTGTGATAATGGAGTCCACATCACGCGCAATCGGGGCAATAATCTCCCCTTCAGGCTCCAAGACACCAGCTCCTTTAACCAAAGCAAAGTAACGTTTTTCGATAGACTTTCGTTGCAACTGCTTGTCTAAACGTGCATGAGCGTAGCCGTGCTTGGCAAAAAGCATCAAACCAGAAGTATCTCTATCAAGCCTAGTCACGATGTGAACTTGCTGATTTTCATATTCCTGTTTAACATAGTAGCCCTTGATAAAATTGGCAATGGTATTGGAATGATTGACACTGGGGATGGATGCTACTCCATAAGGCTTATTTAAAACCAGAAAATGATCATCCTCATACAAGATATCGAGTGGTCGATCAATGGCTTCAAGGCTCTCAAATCCTTCCTCAGCTGGAATATCGATGGTAACCCTATCTCCGATATCTAACAGATACGTCGCATTTTGAGGTTGGCCATTGACCCGTATAGCCCCGCCTCGAAACTTAATCTTGGCCAAAAGTCCCTTGGAAACCTCATGTTTCTTGAGGAAAGTTTTGACTTTGACGTGCTCATCTGCGGTAAATTCGAACCTCATTCATCCACCTCGCCGATGAAGGCATCTTTGACACGATTCCAGAAACTAGTGTGGCTTGGAGTCGCTACGAAGTGAATCTTATGATGGTCGATTTGGTACTCAATCCGTTCGATATTACGGAAGGAATAGACACTGTTATCAACTGATATCGTGTGGTAATCATTGCGTGTCGGCAAGAGCTCAATCTTATCTTTTTTGGGAATAATGATTGATGATCCCAGAGTGCGATAGACTCGGTTGTTAAGACTTGCTATTTCCGTCAATTGTAAGGCTTCAATGGTGGGATGCAAGACAGCTCCACCCAAGGACTTGTTGTAGGCGGTACTTCCCGTCGGCGTTGAAACAGTCACTCCATCTCCACGAAATCTCTCGAACGGAACATGGTTAATGATGATATCCGCAACCATGGTGCGGTCTGATCGACGGATGCTGGCTTCATTTAAAGCACGGAAGATTTTCACTTCTCCATTTTCAAGCGTTACCTTGACATTCAAGACTGGATAGGAAACTTTGGCACCAGTATCTAGTAAAAGATTGGTCACCAACTGATCCAGCTCAAAATCACGATAATCTGTGTAAAATCCCAAATGCCCTGTATGAACACCTACAAATCGAACCTTGTCTAACTGATTCTCATACTTGTGAAAGGCAGACAAAAGCATTCCATCGCCACCAATGGAAATGACGATGTCGGGATTGGTATCGTTCAGTATAAAATGCTGTTTCTTTAGTTTTTCCCTCAGTTCATGCAAGACCTTCTGACTTTGTGGCTTTCTATTTGCTATGAGGTCAACTCGTTTACCTGTATTCTTCATCTGTATCGTCACTATTTCCTACACCATCGTTTAGTTTTCTGCTCAATGGATCAAAGAGAGCCTGCGCTTCCTGGATATCATCACGAATCTTACCCATTTCTTCATCCAGTTGATAGGCTATTTTCGCTGTGATTTCCAATCTTTTCCTGATTTCTTCTGGAAAATCGCCCTGATATTTATAATTGAGCGAGTGTTCAATCGTAGCCCAGAAATTCATGGCCAAAGTACGTATTTGAATTTCCGCCAAAATCGTCTTAGCCCCGTTGATCGTATCAACCGTGTACTCGACAACCACGTGATAAGAACGATAGCCCGAAGCCTTACGATGAGTGATATAGTCTCGTTCCTGAACGACTCTCATATCTTGGCGTTTACGTAGAATCTCAACTACCTCTTTAACGTCATCAACAAACTGAACCATGACACGTAAACCCGCAATGTCTTGCAGATCATGTTCCAGACTTGCATATGTAATTCCTCGACGAGCCATTTTTTCTTTGATACTTTCAATCGGTTTGACACGACCCGTTACAAACTCAATCGGAGAATGCTTGTTTTGCTTACGATACTGTTTGCGAATTCCTCGAAGTTTAATCTTCAATTCACCAACAGCCTGAATGTAAGGATCTAAAAATTCTTCCCATTCTATGGTCATACTTTCTCCCTTGTAATGTTTGATTACTCTGTCGAAAATCTTTGATTTTTTCAGTACATTCGTATACAATAAATACATTGTCCATTATACCATAAATCGCTTTCAAAGATATAGAAAAGGTTGAAAAAATGAAACATTTAGAAATAGAATTGAAAACACTTCTGAAAAAAGAGGACTATGATCATCTAAAAAAACAGTTTTCCCATATCCAGCCCGTCCTTCAGAAAAACTACTACATTGACACGCCAGATTTCCAATTGCGTGAAAAGAAGGTTGCCATGCGCATTCGCACCTTTTCAGATTGGGCAGAATTGACCTTAAAGGTACCTCAAACTGTAGGAAATATGGAATACAACCAGAAACTAACTCTTCCAGAAGCTGAATCGTACCTAGAAAAACAAAAACTACCTCAGGGTCTCGTTCTAGAGAAGCTCTCTAAGATTGGCATCGAAAGCCATGACTGGTTTGTTCTAGGCTGCCTTTCAACCCTTCGTTATGAAATGAAAACTGAGATTGGCTTAATGGCCTTGGATGAAAGTCACTACTTTGACCAAACGGACTATGAACTCGAGCTTGAAGTCACCGACCATGAAAAAGGGAAAGCCGATTTTCAGAGATTTTTAGATGAAAATCAGATAACCTATCAGAAAGCTCCTTCAAAATTAATTCGTTTTATTAAAAGCATGAAAAAAAGCTGAAATAATCTCCTTTTTTTGGTAAAATAGAAAAGATAAAAATAAAAGAATCTGGCTTTGAAAAACAAAACTTTCTCAAAGAAGATTCACAAAGTTTACAGAGGACGGTCTATAATGTCAGATAGAAACAACATGAAACTTTTCACCCTAAACTCTAACCATGAAATCGCTCAAAAGATTGCGGATACAGTTGGTGTACCTCTTGGGAAATTATCCTCTCGTCAATTTTCTGACGGCGAAATCCAAGTCAACATTGAAGAAAGTGTCCGTGGCTACGATGTCTTCATCATCCAGTCAACCAGCTACCCCGTTAGCAACCACCTAATGGAGTTGTTGATCATGGTTGATGCTTGTGTACGTGCAAGTGCTCATAGTATCAACGTTGTCCTTCCTTACTTTGGTTATGCGCGTCAGGATCGTATTGCTTCTTCTCGCGAACCCCTCACTGCAAAACTGGTTGCCAATATGCTTGTCAAAGCTGGTGTAAGCCGTGTTCTAACGCTTGACCTCCATGCTGTTCAGGTCCAAGGTTTCTTTGACATTCCTGTAGACAATCTTTATACTGTTCCTCTATTTGCTAAGCACTACTGTGATAAAGGACTTCTTGGTTCTGATGTTGTTGTTGTTAGTCCAAAGAACTCTGGTGTTAAACGTGCTCGTAGTTTGGCTGAATACCTTGATGCTCCTATCGCTATCATTGACTACGCGCAAGATGATTCTGATCGTAACGAAGGCTATATCATTGGGGATGTTGAAGGCAAAAAGGCTATCTTGATTGACGACATCCTAAATACTGGTCGTACTTTCTCTGAAGCAGCCAAAATCGTTGAACGTGAAGGCGCAACTGAGATTTATGCAGTATCCAGTCACGGTTTATTTGTTGAAGGTGCAGCAGACCTTCTTGACTCTACAAACATCAAAGAAATCCTCGTGACAGACTCAGTAGCGACCAAAGAAAGAACTCCAGAAAATGTATGTTACATTACTGCTAGCGAATTAATCGGAGATGCTATCGTCCGCATCCATGAAAGAAAACCAGTCAGCCCACTCTTTGCTTACAACAAAAAGAAATAAGGTGATTCTTTGATTTATTTGGACAATGCTGCTACGACTCCTATGTCAGCAGTAGCTATTTCTGAAATGACCAAGGTCATGCAAGAAACTCATGGTAATCCTTCTAGTATTCATAGTCATGGTCGGCAGGCTGGCAAACTCTTGCGAGAAGCTCGTCAGGACTTAGCCCACTTACTAGGAACCAAACCTCAACATATCTTTTTCACTTCTGGCGGTACAGAAAGTAACAATACAGCCATTATCGGCTATTGTCTCCGTCATCAAAATCGTGGAAGACATATCATCACGACAGCTATTGAACACCATTCTGTGCTTGAGACTATCGATTATCTGGTACAACATTTTGGTTTTGAAGCGACCATCATCCAACCAGTAAATCAAGAAATTACTGCCCAGCAAATTCAAGAAGCATTACATGACGATACCATTCTCGTTTCCACCATGTATGCTAATAATGAAACAGGTAGCCTCTTACCTATCGCTGAGATTGGACGTATTTTAAAAGATCATCCTGCAGCTTATCATGTAGATGCTGTTCAAGCTATCGGGAAGATTCCTATCCATCCCGAGAAATTAGGTATTGATTTCCTCAGCGCTTCTGCCCACAAATTCCATGGACCAAAGGGAATCGGCTTTCTTTATGCTTCTTCCGCGGACTTTGATTCCTACCTTCACGGTGGAGACCAAGAACAAAAGAAACGGGCTGGAACAGAAAATCTCGCTGCCATTGTAGGTATGGTCGCTGCTCTCAAAGAGGATTTAAATGACCAAGTTGAGCATTACCAAAAACTAAGCGCACTCAAAGCTACTTTTTTAGAAGAAATTGCAGGTCTCGACTACTATCTCAATGAAAGTAACCACCAACTTCCTTATGTTGTCAACATTGGCTTTCCTGGTCAAAAGAATGATTTGCTCTTACTACGGTTAGATCTTGAAGGAATTTCAATTTCTACCGGTTCAGCTTGTACTGCTGGTATTGTGCAAACCAGTCATGTACTCGAAGCTTTCTATGGGCCCGATTCGCCTCGTTTAAAAGAATCTGTCCGTATCAGTCTCTCTCCTCTTAATACTGAGGAAGAACTGAAACAACTCGCACAAACCTTAAAAAATATTATTGGAGATTAAACTAATGGCATTCGAAAAAACCATTAAACTACAAAACTGCCGCTACGACTATACACTTAGTCCAACTGTTAAAAAGTTCACACTGAAAGATAATACTTTCTTTGAAACAAAGGTAGGAAACTTCGAACTAACTCGTCTACTTGAAAAAGTACCCAACAGTGGTGAAGGTTTCAACCTAAAAATCATCATCAATAAAGACCTTACAGGTGCTAAACTCAACATCACTGACAAGTCTGGCCTTCGTTTGGTGAATATCTTTAAATCAGAAGACCACCACATTCATCAGGAAAAATTCTACTTCCTCATGGACAGCCTTGTAGAACGCGGTATCTTCACTAAAGAAGAAAGATAATTGACTATGTATCGACTTACCTATCAAGATAACTATCACGTAGAACGTACACTTGAATATAAGGATTACGAAGAGCTCATGTTATCTCTATCAGGCTGTGTGACCTTACCTGATACTCTCCTAATCAGCTCCTTAACGCTGAATGATAAGGTGATTTATCAAGGATTGGTTGGCGATCTCTACCGTTTTCTATCACAAGCTCATTTTTCAGATAAAAACTAAGAAATTTCTTAGTTTTTTCTTGTTTTTGTTGATTTTTTCACAATGTTTCTATAAAATAGAAGAATAGAAAGGTTGTGATTTTGTGAAAGATAAACAGTCTGCTATTCCAAAAGCAACAGCAAAAAGACTCTCTCTTTACTATCGAATTTTCAAGAGATTTCATGCAGAAAAAATCGAACGTGCTAACTCCAAGCAAATTGCAGAGGCTATCGGTATCGACTCTGCGACCGTTCGACGTGATTTTTCCTATTTTGGCGAGCTAGGTCGTCGTGGTTTTGGTTACGATGTCAAAAAATTGATGAATTTTTTTGCTGATCTCCTAAATGATAACTCAATTACAAATGTTATGCTGGTTGGGATTGGAAATATGGGCCATGCCCTTCTCCACTACCGCTTCCACGAGCGTAACAAGATGAAAATTATCATGGCCTTTGACCTAGATGACCATCCAGAAGTTGGAAGCCAGACACCTGATGGAATTCCAATCTATGGTATCTCACAGATTAAAGAAAAAATCAAAGAAGCAGATGTCAAAACTGCTATCCTAACAGTTCCAAGTGTTAAATCACAAGAAGTTGCCAATCTTTTGGTTGAGGCAGGTATAAAAGGTATTCTCAGTTTTTCCCCTGTTCACCTTCACCTCCCAAAAGATGTGGTCGTTCAGTATGTCGATTTGACAAGCGAACTCCAAACCCTCCTCTATTTTATGCGTAAAGAGGATTAGAAAGCGAAAGCATTTATGAAAAAACCAGTTATTGGGATTACAGGAAATGAAAAAGCTCATCCAGATGATGACATCATGATGAGCTATGCAGCAAAGGGCTTCGTTGAAGGAGTCAAGGACGCTGGCGGAATTCCAATCATCCTACCGATTGGTGATCAAGAAATGGCTGCCTATTACATCAGTATCATTGATAAGCTCATCCTAACGGGTGGGCAAAATGTTGATCCAAAATACTATGGTGAATCAAAGGCTATTGATAGTGATGACTACCACCTTCAAAGAGATATTTTTGAACTAGCACTTATCAAAGAAGCGATTAAGCAAAAGAAACCAATTTTCTCTGTTTGTCGGGGTACTCAACTTTTCAATGTCGCCATGGGAGGCACGCTACACCAAGATATCGAGGATCATTGGCAGGACTGTTCAGCCGAATACACGACTCAACGCCTCGTAACGGAACCTGATACCATTCTCCGAGAAATCTATGGAGAAATCTCTCATATCAACTCCTTCCACCACCAGAGTATTAAAGATCTAGCTTCAAATCTTAAGGTTGTAGCACATGATCCTAAAGATGGAATCATTGAGGCTGTGACAACTACGGACGGCTTTCCTTATCTTGGTGTTCAATGGCATCCTGAATTTCTCTTTGAAAATCGCCCCAAAGATAAAACGCTATTTGACTATGTTGTTAACGAACTCTAAATCAGATCCGTCTTTTCACGGTAACTAAAGTAATCAGAGTGAGAGACAATCAGATGGTCCAAGAAAACAATTCCCATCAGTTCGCAGGCTTCCTTGACTAGTTTAGTGACATGGTCGTCGTTTCGACTAGGGGATACTGCACCAGATGGATGATTGTGAACGAGAATCACGGAGGTAGCCATATGCTTCAAAGCATAGTGAAGGATTTCCCTCGGTTCAGCAATACTGCGTGTCGCAGAGCCGATAAAAATAGTTTGCTGATGAATGATTTGATTTTGAGTATTGAGATAGAGCGCCACTAGGTGCTCTTGTTTTTTGTCGCCAAGCTCCTGTTGCATTTTCTTGGCTAGCTTTTGACTACTGAGAATACTTTCCATCTCAAGGGTTTCATGTTTATGAATACGATGCCCCAGTTCAATTACTGCTTGTAGTTCAATGGCCTTAATCCGTCCAATACCAGACAGACTCTGCAATTCCTGCAGGGTCATTTTTTTCAAATCAGTTAGACTGGTCAAACTGTTCAAGACTTTCTGGGAAATTTCAAAAACATTGGCCTGACGCGTTCCCGTTCTGAGCAAAATAGCTAACAACTCTTGATTGCTTAGAGCCTCTACTCCTTCTTTTACTAGTCTTTCTCTAGGTAAGAGTGAATCTTCTTGGAATGAAATACTGTACATAAAAATCCTCCTCACTTTATTATTCGTGAGAAGGATGGAAAATTAGATTTTTTTCTCAATTGGGGCTACACTAGCTAAGAGTTTTTTCAGACCGACTTCTGGGAAATTGATTTTTAGTTCCTGAGTATCACCACTACCTGAAACTTCAAGGACCGTTCCCTCTCCCCATTTCTTGTGAAGTGCAATATCTCCAATAGACCAGTTAGTATCGCTTGAATCTTTTTTATTTCTGGATGTAAACTGTCCAAACGGAAGACCACTTGACTGGATAGAGCTTGGTGCAGCCTTGCGTTTCCGTTCCTGAAGGGCTTGAGCCAAACTCATACCTTGACCGAAAGCAATCCCACCACTGCTATAAGAGGCTTTAAAGCTAGTATTCGCTGGACGGGCCAAACCTTGATACTCAAGCAAATCCGAACTGATTTCATTGATAAAACGAGTTGGACGATTGTAGCTAGTACGACCAAAAAGCAAGCGTGAGTTGGCATTGGTCAGATAGAGAATTTTCTCCGCACGCGTGATACCTACATAGGCCAAACGGCGTTCCTCTTCCAGTTCATCCGGATCTTCTGCTGCACGACTAAGTGGAAAGACATTTTCTTCCATCCCAATGATAAAGACAACTGGGAACTCAAGTCCCTTAGCTGCGTGCAAGGTCATCAAGGTTACTTCTGATGTCTCCTGACTGCCTGAATCTGTGTCTGCAATCAAAGCCAAGTCATTCAAGAAACGACTGAGTTTATCTAAACCTGTTTCCTCTTCTTGACTATCAGGATTGTCATCAAAGTTCTTGGTAACAGATAGGAACTCTTCGATATTTTCAACTCGCGCCTTGCTTTCTAAGGTCGCTTGGGCATTGAGAATATCGATATAACCAGTTTTTTCTAGAACAGCCTCAACCAGCTCGGTGATAGTTAATTGATCCAGTTTTTCCCGCAAATCCAGAATCATATTGGCAAAATCCCAGATAGACTGAGCTGCCTTTCCTTTGATACCTGACAACATAATATTGGCTGAAGCATCCAGCATAGACATCTCTTGCAGGTTAGCAAAATCCCGGATTTTCTCAACCGTTCCTGGACCGATTCCACGTTTCGGCTCGTTGATAATGCGCTCAAAACTGATATTGTCACTCAGATTGGCAATGAGATTAAGATAGGCGATAATATCACGGATTTCCTTACGGCTGTAGAACTTGGTCCCGCCGACCATAGTATAAGGAATATTGGACTTTAGGAGGGCTTCCTCAATAGTACGAGACTGGGCGTTAGTCCTATAAAGAACTGCAAAATCCTTGTGGAGGAAGTTTTGACTACGACCAAGTTCATCGATGGTTTTGGCTACAAAAACAGCTTCATCCAGTTCGTCATTTGCACGATAGTAAATAATCTGTTCCCCATCAGCATTCTGGGTCCAGAGATTCTTAGGTCGACGATTTTTATTGTTTTTGATGACGTCATTGGCGGCTTGGAGAATGGTTTTTGTTGAACGGTAATTCTCCTCCAACAAAACGACCTTGGCTTGAGGATAATCTTTCTCGAAATCCAAGATATTCTGCATATCAGCCCCACGCCAACCGTAAATAGACTGGTCAGCATCACCGACTACGCAGATATTTTTAAAGCGTGAAGCCAAGAGTTTGACCAATTGGTACTGGGCATGGTTGGTATCTTGGTACTCATCAACGTGGATATATTGGAATTTTTGCTGGTAGTAGGTCAAAACATCAGGATTTTGATCAAAAAGACGCAAGGTCAGCATAATCAAATCATCAAAGTCAACCGACTCAGACTGACGAAGCTCTTTCTGATAGGCTGTATAACATTGAGCCACGATTTGCGTATACATATCACCAGCTTGAGCAGCATAAGCCACATCATCAATCAGGTCATTCTTAGCATTGGAAATAGTCCCCAAAATAGTCCGTTCATTCCATTTTTTAGGATCCAAGTTTAATTGCTTGAGAATGCGTTTCATGAGGGTTCGCTGTTCACTAGAATCTACAATGGTGAAATTCCGATTGTAGCCAATATGATCCGCATCGCGACGCAGGATACGAACACACATGGAGTGAAAGGTCGCAATCAGACAGTCCTGAGTAGCTGGATTGAGCCCATAGGCACGCTCCTTCATCTCACGAGCAGCCTTATTGGTAAAGGTAATGGCCAAGATATTCCAAGGATTGACCATCTTTTCATCAATCAAGTAGGCGATTCTGTGAGTTAAAACACGAGTCTTCCCAGAACCAGCCCCAGCCATGATCAACAAGGGCCCTTCTGTCGTTTGCACCGCCTCAGCTTGACGGTCATTCATTCCATTCAATAATGCGTTCATTTTCTCTTCCTTACTCTTGAAGTCAATGTTTCTATTATATCAGAAATCAGGGAAAATATCTTTACCTAGACTGATTACGTCTAGAGAGTAACACTATTATCAGCAGAAGACAACTCCTTAGATTTAGACAAGAAAATGAGCTTGGATAGCTTTTCCAAACTCATTTAAATCAATTGCAATTTACTAGAACAAACCTAGAACGGTTCCATCACTTTCCACATCCATATTAAGAGCGGCTGGACGTTTTGGAAGACCTGGCATGGTCATGACATCACCAGTTAGGGCAACGATGAAGCCTGCACCCAATTTTGGTACCAATTCACGAATGGTAATTTCAAAGTTTTCTGGTGCTCCAAGTGCATTTGGATTGTCTGAGAAACTGTACTGAGTTTTCGCCATACAGATTGGCAATTTGTCCCAACCATTCTGAACGATTTGGGCAATTTGCGTTTGAGCTTTCTTCTCAAAGTTCACTTTGCTACCGCGGTAGATTTCAGTGACAATTTTTTCAATCTTTTCTTGGACAGAAAGGTCATTGTCATAAAGACGAGTGTAGTTTGCTGGATTTTCTGAGATTGTCTTGACAAGCGTTTCGGCAAGTGCTACACCACCTTCTGCCCCATCAGCCCAGACACTTGCTAGTTCAACTGGCACATCAATAGAAGCACAAAGTTCTTTCAAAGCTGCAATTTCAGCTTCTATATCAGTAACAAATTCGTTAATCGCAACAACTGCTGGAATACCAAACTTACGGATGTTCTCAACGTGGCGTTTCAAGTTAGCAAAACCTGCACGAACTGCTTCCACATTTTCCTCTGTCAAAGCGTCCTTAGCTACACCACCATTCATCTTAAGGGCACGAAGGGTTGCAACGATGACAACAGCATCTGGAGAAGTTGGCAAGTTTGGTGTCTTGATATCAAGGAATTTCTCAGCACCAAGGTCCGCACCAAAACCAGCTTCAGTAACTGTGTAGTCCGCTAAGTGAAGGGCTGTAGTCGTTGCCAAAACAGAGTTACATCCATGAGCGATATTGGCAAATGGACCACCATGTACAAAGGCAGGTGTACCGTAAATTGTCTGAACCAAGTTCGGTTTGATAGCATCTTTCAAAATCAATGCTAAAGCCCCCTCAACCTGTAAATCACCAACAGAAACTGGCGTACGATCGTAACGATAGCCGATAACGATATTCGCCAAACGACGTTTCAAGTCTTCAATATCCGTAGCCAAGCAAAGAATGGCCATGATTTCTGAAGCAACGGTAATATCAAAGCCATCCTCACGAGGAATACCATTTAGAGGACCACCAAGGCCAACAGTCACATGACGAAGGGCACGGTCATTCAAGTCCACAACACGTTTCCAAAGAATACGACGTTGGTCGATTCCCAGCTCATTTCCTTGGTGTAAGTGGTTGTCAATCAAGGCAGAAAGAGCGTTGTTAGCAGTTGTAATGGCATGCATATCCCCGGTAAAGTGAAGGTTGATGTCTTCCATTGGCAACACTTGGGCATAACCACCACCGGCTGCACCACCCTTAATCCCCATTACTGGGCCAAGAGACGGTTCGCGAATAGCAATCATGGTTTTCTTACCAATCTTGTTCAAGGCATCTGCCAGACCAATGGTAATAGTTGATTTCCCTTCACCTGCTGGTGTTGGATTGATGGCAGTAACCAAGATCAATTTCCCAACTGGATTGCTCTCAACTGCACGAATTTTATCAAAGCTGAGCTTAGCCTTATACTTCCCGTACAATTCCAAATCGTCGTAAGAAATACCAAGTTTCTCAACAACATCAACGATTGGTTTCAACTCAATACTCTGTGCGATTTCAATATCTGTTTTCATTCAAAACTCCTCTAACCTCTAATGTGATAATTCATTATAACACAAAACAAGATTTTTAACATCCATAAACTCTCTAAACGTTCGTAAATATCCTGAATTTCAAGATTTTTAGGGCTCTTTTAAAAATTTTATATGGCTTTATAGTTATAAACTATAGTGTAGCTTTGTTTTAGCAAAATTTTATCGCTTTCATTTTACTTACTGTTTATTTTTGTGTACAATAGTGCTATGAAAATTTTAGTCACGTCAGGCGGTACCAGTGAAGCTATCGATAGTGTCCGCTCTATTACTAACCATTCTACAGGTCGCTTGGGGAAAATCATCACGGAGACCTTGCTGGCGGCAGGGCATGAAGTTTGTTTGATAACAACAAAACGAGCTCTGAAGCCAGAAGCTCATCCCAACCTAAGCATTCGAGAAATTAATAATACCAACGACCTTCTAGTTGAGATGCAAAAACGTGTTCAAAATTATCAAGTCTTGATTCATTCTATGGCTGTATCTGACTACACACCTGTTTATATGACGGGGCTTGAGGAAGTTCAGGCTAGCTCCAATCTGGAAGAATTCTTAAACAAGCAGAATCATCAAGCGAAGATTTCTTCAACTGATGAGGTTCAGGTCTTATTCCTGAAAAAAACACCCAAAATCATCTCTTTGGTCAAAGAATGGAACCCTGCCATTCATCTGATTGGTTTCAAACTATTGGTTGATGTCTCTGAGGATTATCTCATTGAGATCGCACGAAAGAGTCTTATCAAGAACCAAGCAGACTTAATCATCGCAAATGACCTGACTCAAATTTCAGCAAATCAGCATCGCGCAATCTTTGTTGAGAATGATCATCTTCAAACCGTTCAAACCAAAGAGGAAATCGCAAACCTCCTCCTTGAAAAAATTCAAGCATACGATTTTTAGAAAGGAAAGCCATGGCAAATATTCTTATCGCAGTGACAGGTTCCATTGCCTCCTATAAATCAGCTGACCTAGTTAGTTCCTTGAAGAAACAGGGCCATCAGGTCACTGTCTTAATGACTGAGGCAGCGAGAGAGTTTATCCAACCGTTGACACTACAGGTCCTCTCTCAAAATCCTGTCCACCTTGATGTCATGAAGGAACCTGCTCCTGATCAAGTCAATCATATCGAACTAGGCAAAAGGACTGACCTTTTTATTGTTGTTCCTGCTACTGCTAATACCATTGCCAAACTAGCACACGGATTTGCTGACAACATGGTGACAAGCACAGCGCTTGCCCTGCCAAACCACGTCAAAAAGTTAGTCGCACCAGCCATGAATACAAAAATGTATGACCATCCGGCAACTCAGACTAATCTAAGAACATTAGAGACTTTTGGTTATCAAATCATCTCTCCAAAAGAATCTCTACTAGCCTGTGGCGATCACGGCAAAGGCGCCCTAGCTGACCTGAATACTATTTTAGAAAGAATAAAGGAAACCCTCGATGAACAAACGCTCTAACATTGCACCGATTGCTATCTTTTTTGCAGTTATGCTCGTTATCCACTTTTTGAGTTCTCTCCTATTTAACCTTTTCCCATTCCCGATTAAACCAACTATCGTTCATATTCCAGTCATTATTGCTAGTATCATCTATGGCCCTCGAGTTGGAGTTACACTTGGTTTTCTTATGGGACTATTGAGCTTAACGGTAAATACGATTACCATCCTTCCGACCAGCTACCTCTTCTCACCATTCGTACCGAACGGAAACATCTATTCTGCGATTATCGCTATTGTCCCTCGCGTTTTGATTGGTCTGACACCTTACTTGGTTTATAAATTATTAAAAAACAGAACAGGTCTCATCTTTGCTGGTGCTCTCGGTTCCCTTACCAACACCGTCTTTGTCCTTGGGGGAATCTTCTTCCTTTTTGGAAGTGTCTTTGATGGAAATATCCAAAAACTCCTGGCAACCGTTATTTCTACAAACTCAATTGCCGAGCTTGTCATCTCTGCCGTTCTAACAGTAGCAATTGTTCCCCGTCTCGAAACCTTGAAAAAATAAAAAATCAACTCCACTTTCATAATGAAAGTGGAGTTTTCATATTTTAAGCATGAGAATAATCAAAAGGATATGAACACCGAGTCTCACTACATGATGTGAAAGAGGAGTTGGTTCTTGGTTTCTCTGACTATCCAAGTATATACTTACCGACAATAAAATCAAACCAAAAGCAATCATCATATTGACAAAATGAACAATTTCTAACATGATTCCTATAACTTCCATATAGTAAAATCCTACTAAGGGATTTAAGACAAGTGAAAGAGCCAAAACACCTGCTAATAGAGAGAATAGCGAAAGGACCAATAAACTATAAACTAGGAAGCGAGTCCAACCTGAGACTACTTTCCCTTCTTTTTTCTGCTTTGACATCATCACGATTACCACGATTAGGTAAACAAAAAGTATCATCACAATTTCTCCTCAGTTCCTATTATTCTTTACCACATTTTAACCAAATTTTCCTGAAAAATCAATAATGCTTCTTGACTTGATTGGTGATTTATTGTACTATACTTGTGTATATACAGATAAATGGAGGTTCTTATGGATATACGGAAAAAAACGCAGTTTATGACCATGACTGCCCTACTCACTGCAATAGCGATTTTGATTCCAATCATTATGCCTTTTAAAATCGTTATCCCACCGGCTTCTTACACCTTGGGAAGTCATATCCCCATCTTTATCGCCATGTTTCTTTCGCCTTTGATGGCTGCTTTTGTGATTATTGCTTCTAGTCTTGGTTTTCTGATGGCAGGCTATCCGCCTGTTATTGTACTCCGTGCCTTCTCTCACATTGTTTTTGGTACTTTGGGGGCTTTGTACTTAAAGAAATTCCCTGAAACCTTGGATAAACCAAAGGCGTCTTGGATTTTTAACTTTGTTTTGGGTGTTGTTCATGCTATCGCTGAAGTAATAGCTTGTATCATCTTTTATGCTACTTCAGGGACAAATGTTGAAAATATGTTTTATGTTCTCTTTGTCCTAGTTGGTTTTGGCACAATCGTTCATAGTATGGTAGACTATACATTAGCACTAGCTGTCTATAAAGTGCTTCGAAAACGTCGCTAAAAGGAAAAACTATGACAAAGGATCGCAAACAAGCTCTTCTCAAACTGTTAAAAGAGGCGCCAAAAGCTCTCAATGGTCAAACCTTGGCTGAACACTTCCATGTTACGCGCCAAGTCATTGTACAGGACATCGCTATTCTCCGAGCAGATGGAGCTCCTATCCTATCCACCAATCGTGGCTATATCTACAAAGAAAATGATGCCAGCCCCTACGTCCACAAACTCTTTAAAGTGAAACATGAACTGGAAGAAATCGGTCAGGAACTACTAGCCATTGTAGATAACGGCGGACGCGTTCAAAATATCTTAATCGATCATCCCGTTTATGGCGAAATTGAAACCCTACTCAAACTCACTTGCCGCCGAGATGTCCAGCATTTTCTCGAACAAGTAGAGAATTCAGACTTTAGACCCCTTTCTGAATTGACAGATGGCATTCATTACCACCTTGTTGAAGCCGAGACACAACAAGACCTCCACTATATCGAGGAGGCCTTGGATCAGTTAGGTTATTTAGTAAAAGACTAGAAAATTTCTTTTTCCCAGCCGTCCTCTGTGCGGTGGCGATAGAAGAACTCAGACTTGTCAGGTGCTTCCATCATTTCCATCAGAGGCAACATATCATAGGCCAGATCCAAATTTGGAATCTGGTCTTTTTGTACCCAAGATACTTCTCCTTCATCTGAAGATTGGAGATTTCCAGTAAACTCTGTCGCTTTATAGCAAACGACGATGTAGCGCCCACCTGTATCTAAGGGCCAGTTTTTAATGCCGACTAGTTGTGGATTCTGAATGGTTAGACCTGTTTCTTCATAAATCTCACGAATGACAGACTCGGCAAAGGCCTCGCCATTCTCAACATGTCCTCCTGGAAAGGCATAGCCAGACCAGCGATTGTTTTCAGGAGAGCGATATTGCATTAGGACTTTACCTCGCGCCTTATCTTCGACAAGGCAGATGTTTGTTAGGATTGTCTTTTGGGAACGTGACATGGATTCACTCACTTTCTATTTGCTATTATTCATCTCGATATTTTACTTCGGACTTCATGATAAAGGGATTGATCAATTCATGATGGTCATAAGTAGTACGGGCCAAAAAACCTCTAGCTATGATGATTTCCTTATCTTCTATGCGATAGTCTATATTGATAGGGACGGCTGGATCCGAGATAACTGATAAAACAAAGAATGCTGCAAACCAAAGGTAAAATGTCACCAATCCACTAAATATTTGAAAAATAAGGTGATACCATTGAAAATCTCTTGTTCTATAAAAGATTCTCCAGGGGTGGATTAGGAAGGTTAAACAAAGAATAAAAAACCAACTATTCCACAAAACTGGAGTAAAGGATAGGCCAAAAACTAACAGTACCAAATGAAGAATCACAAAAGCTAGCAAAGCCAAATAGAGAGTTTTAAATGAAAATAACTTAGTTAGATTTTCTTTTGTCATGATTTTTCCTCTTTTTGTCCTTATATTTCAAAATCACCATTAATATCGCTGGAATGATGAAAAAGATTAGATAGGTAGTAATTGGAAGCCAGATGTAGCGATAATCGATAGATAATAGGGAAGGAATTTTTTTAACATTTCTCCCTTTCACCCCAACAATTAAGTGGAGGAGAAAAATAGGTCCGTTTATGAATAGAAAAGTTTTTAAAAATCCTTGTACTGAAGCCTTATTGCTAAAACCATCTCTAAAAATACCTTGATAAAGTGTGTGCACCAAAAAGACAAAATTCATAATAATTGGCAAGACATAGGACATTTCTTGATACGGTTTCGGGATAAGTGACGTCCCGAACAACACATACATGATACCAAAAATAGATAATAATATTATACCACCATCCATAAAAGAAACAATCTTTGAATGTCTTTCCATCCACAATTGGACGTGAGCTATCAAAGAATACTTTTTCTGGATTTTTCTCATTTGTCTGTTCTGTTGCTTGATCTTCTTTGGTTTCTTAATCTTTCGTTCCATTTTCGCCTCCTTCTTCTCTTTTCTTTCTGTATAATCAAAAGCAGAATGCCCAGCCCCAAGAAAAAGAAAAAGAGATAACTTACAATAGGAACCCAGACATATGCTGGATCCATAGAAATTATGGGAGGGAAATTCGTTGACTTACGACGTCCTAGCCAATTCAGACCTACCAAGAGATGAAAGGGAAAAAGAAGACCATTGAACCCAATAAATCCCCATGAAAAGTAACGCCATTTCTGAAGTTTATCACTACTAAAACGAAAGACAAGGAAATAGGTTGATAAGATCAGAAGGATAAGATTGAAGCTTAAGGGGGAAAGATAGTTCATGTTCGGTAATGGATAACTAATGTAAGAGGCGGCAAGAAATGATACAAACATAGATCCAAATAATACACTCGTATCCAAAAGTTGACCAATCCTTCTGTGCCTTTCCAGCCAAAGAAAAATCCTCTTAGTCCAAGAAGACTTTTCTTTTGTCTTGTACTTCATTTGTCTACTCATCTTCATTTTCATCTACTCCTTTTTTTGAGCCTTTAGAGAGAAAGAAGATTGCCAGAGTTAACATCAAGACTAGAAGGTAGACGACAATAGGAAACCAGATATAGGATGACTCCAGTGAAAACAATGGTGACAGAACGACTCTTCCTCTTTTTCTCACACCAATCAGTTGAAAAATGAAGCTAAGGACATTGATATAAATAAAGGGTTCACAAAATCTTTTAAGGGTCCTTTCTTTTTCAGTTTTCACTGACAAAAAGAGAGCATAGAACCTATTACCCAAGATAAAAAGATTCAATTGCAAGGGAAATAAAAGCTCTCTGTACCGAAAATCAGCTGGAATGCTTTTGTTTTGTGATGTTGTAAATTCTATAACTAGGAACAAGATGATATAAAAGACAATATCAAGCATAAATTTGACAAATCGATGCCCTTGTAACCAAAAACGAACAGAATCTAAGCCTGATGACTTCTTATAATTCTTCTCTTTCAAATTCATAATAACTTCCCTCTATTTAAAATATAATCTAAAACGTATAGGTGGTATAGGTTCAAAGCTAAATTTTAAGATTTAAAATTTCTTAGTTCTGTTCTCTTCGTAACTTATCAGTTTATGATTTTTAATCTTTAAAGAAACACCACTACCTGAACGATATCCTTTAGCACCATAGTAATAAGAAACCTCATAAAAGGCATCTGGCAACTCAGCATTATCTATCCCATTTGAAATAAATCCTGTCAGTCCGCCTTCACCATCAAAATAATCTTTCTCACCCTCTTCTAAAACAGTGTCTTTATATCTAACACTTCCTTTAATAATTCCTTTTTCCAAAAATTCATCAATAGGGAGGTCATATAAACCTTGAAAAGCTTTCCCTTCCTTATGGTTCTTTTCGATGAGAGCATAATAGTCTTGGATATTGTCAGATTCAGTATCGACACTCCAGTAACTACTTACGAATTCCAAATTGGGATTTTCATATTGCTTGAAAAAACTCTCTACCTTTTCTTTGTTAGAAACACTGACAGGATTCTGGTTGAGTAGCTGATCTGCTATATGTGAAAATTGATGTAACATCGTTTCAATAGTTCCATCGTATGCCAGTGCTTCATACGTTTTTCTAGAAGTACTGGAAGATTTAGGATCAAATATCAAACTATCACTGACAGTGACTTTCCTACCATTAACTTCTTCACTATAATCGTATTCAATTTCATACTCTACAGAAGGCCATCTGTATCTAGAATATTTAGTAACCTTTACATCTCCTTCAAAACCATATAACTTTAAGGTGCTTCTTGTTACACTCTCAATTTCAGATTTAGATGGTCCTGAAAAAGTAGTATGAAAGGTAACTAATAAAATGACTACAAAACTCAGAAAACAGGCTGAGAGGATAATTGCGATAAAACTGAAATTCAACACTAACGCTTTTTTCATTACTACATTCTCCTAGATAAACATATTAAAATTTATTTCACTAATCCAAAGCCTTGACTTCCTCAGCTACTTTTTGTAGATATTTTTGTCTTGTAGAATTTGTATTCACCTCACGCCCTAACTCACCCAAAATTGAAACTTTCTTTGTTTTGATACCGCAATGATTTAGGACAGCATTCTTTAATACTGATATTCCATAACTGTCTGGGATATTGATAGGACCTGAAAATACTTTGTACCACCATGTTGGTGCCATGGATGTTGCGTAAATACTAGCTGTTTTTCCTTTTAGTAACTTTTTAAACTGCTGACCCCTTAAGTAGTTTAAAATAAAACTTCCTTGATTATTGGCAGAGTACGCAATTCCTGGCGTGAAAACACGATCGATCCAACCCTTCAATAAACTAGGCATACTACTCCACCAAATTGGATAAACGAAAATGAAATGATCTGCCCACTGAATTAATTCCTGAGAGCGAAGTATGAAAGAGTCCTCTTCCATCCGTTTTCGATAACCATAACGCAATACAGGATCAAAATCTATCTCATTTAGGTTAATAGATTCAAGCTCATGATGATTTGAGTCAATATTTTCTACAATCGTTCGAAAAATTTCTTGACAGAAACTTCCCTTGTCAGGATGTCCATTGATGACTAAAATTTTCATTCGTTTTCTCCTATCTAATCCAACGCCTTGACTTCCAGCATCATATCACGAATCTGAGCTGCGAGTTCAAAGTCAAGCACTTCGACAGCTTCTTGCATTTGTTTTTCGAGTTTTTTGACGAGTTCTTTGCGTTCTTGTTTATTGAGGCTATTGATATCGACTTCCTTGTCCTCTTCCTTGGCAACTGCCTTGGTTACGGCGATTAGGTCACGGATTTCTTTCTTAATGGTTTGTGGAACGATACCATGCTCTTCATTATAAGCCATCTGGATTTTCCGACGGCGGGCCGTTTCATCGATAGCACGTTGCATAGACTGAGTCATCGTGTCCGCATACATGATGACATGCCCTTCGCTATTACGGGCAGCACGACCAATGGTCTGGATGAGGCCACGTTCGTTACGAAGGAAACCTTCCTTATCAGCATCGAGAATGGCAACCAAACTCACTTCAGGAACGTCAATCCCTTCGCGGAGCAGGTTAATTCCGACCAAGACATCAAAGACACCCAAACGTAGGTCACGGATAATCTCCGTTCGTTCCAAGGTCTTAATATCTGAGTGCATGTACTTGACCTTGATGCCCATTTCTTTGAAGTAGTCGGTCAAGTCTTCTGCCATTTTCTTGGTCAAGGTTGTGATAAAGGTTCGTTCATTCTTTTCAACACGGGCATTGATTTCACCTAGGAGGTCATCAATCTGTCCCATAGTCGGACGGACTTCCACTTCAGGATCTAGAAGTCCTGTCGGACGAATGATTTGCTCAATCACTGTCTCGGTCTGTTCATTTTCATAGTCACCTGGTGTCGCTGAAACATATACAATCTGATGAACGTGACTCTCAAACTCCTCACGACGGAGAGGGCGATTGTCCAAGGCAGACGGCAAACGGAAACCATAATTGACCAACATTTCCTTACGTGAACGGTCTCCATTGTACATGCCCTTAATCTGCCCCATGGTCATGTGACTTTCATCAATCATGATTAAGAAATCATCTGGGAAGAAATCAAGAAGCGTATAAGGAGGCTCTCCTTCACTACGACCATCCATGTGGCGTGAGTAGTTCTCAACCCCATTTGTATAACCCATCTCACGTAACATCTCAATATCATACTCTGTCCGTTGTTTCAAACGCTGAGCTTCTAGCAGTTTGCCTTCCTTTTCAAAGACAGCTAACTGCTCCTCCAACTCCACCTGAATCTTGGCAATGGCAACTTCCATATGGTCGTCATTGGTCACAAAGTGAGTGGCAGGGAAAATCGCCAAATGATCGACTTCTCCCAATACCTGACCTGTCAAAGCCTCAACTTCACGGATACGGTCAATCTCATCCCCGAAAAACTCTACTCGAAAAGCGTGTTCATCTCGGGAAGCTGGGAAAATCTCCACCACATCCCCGCGAACGCGAAATCTTCCCCGTTGGAAATCAATATCATTGCGTTCAAACTGAATATCAACCAAGTCATTCAAGAGTTTATCACGAGAAATCTCCAGACCTGGACGGAGACTCACCACACTGTCAGCATATTCCTTGGGCGAACCCAAACCATAGATACAAGAGACTGAAGCCACGACAATGACGTCATTGCGCTCCAGAAGGGCTGAAGTCGCTGAGTGACGGAGCTTGTCAATCTCATCATTGACCGAGCTATCCTTTTCAATATAGGTATCACTAGAAGGGACATAGGCCTCGGGTTGGTAATAATCATAGTAAGATACGAAGTACTCAACAGCATTTTCAGGGAAAAATTCCTTGAACTCCCCATAGAGCTGACCAGCTAGGGTTTTGTTATGGGCAATGACCAAAGTTGGCTTATTAACTTTGGAAATGACCTGACTCATTGTATAGGTCTTCCCTGTACCCGTCGCCCCCATCAAAATTTGAGCCTTCTCTCCACCCTCGATGTTTTCAACCAACTGCTCAATCGCTTGTGGTTGATCACCTGAAGGTTGGTATTTTGATACTAGTTTAAATCTATTATCTGTAATTCGATTAATCATGATTGCCTCATCTGCATTTTTCTATCCTTCTATTTTACCATAAATTTACTTTTCAGACTCCTCTCTAAGTTGATAAGAGTGAGTATTTCATGTTACATTTCCTTACATAAAATCCATAAAATTTGCCTTTTCATTCATTTTCTGATATAATGGGAAAATATTCGGAAAAGGAGACTAAAAATGAAGAAAAAAATACTAGCATGTTTGCTCATTTTATTTCCCATTTTCTCACTAGGTATGGCAAAAGCTGATACTGTTAAGATTGTGTCTGATACAGCTTACGCACCTTTTGAGTTTAAAGATTCAGATCAAACCTATAAAGGGATTGATGTTGATATTATCAATAAAGTCGCAGAAATCAAAGGATGGAACATCCAAATGTCTTATCCTGGCTTTGATGCAGCTGTAAATGCAGTGCAGTCAGGTCAAGCAGATGCCATTATGGCAGGTATGACAAAAACAAAAGAACGCGAAAATGTCTTTACCATGTCTGATACCTATTATGATACAAAAGTTGTCATTGCTACCACAAAGGCAAATAAAATCACCAAATATGAGGAACTTAGCGGAAAAACAGTTGGAGTTAAGAACGGAACTGCCGCCCAACGTTTCCTCGAAAGTATCAAAGATAAATACGGCTTCTCTATCAAAACCTTTGATACAGGTGATTTGATGAATAACAGTCTAAGTGCTGGTGCTGTAAATGCCATCATGGATGATAAACCTGTTATCGAGTATGCGATTAACCAAGGACAAGATCTCAGCATCAATATGGATGGTGAGGCTGTTGGAAGCTTTGCCTTCGGTGTCAAGAAAGGGAGCAAGTATGAACACTTGGTTACCGAGTTTAACGAAGCCCTAGCACAAATGAAGAAGGATGGTAGCTTGGAGCAAATCATCCAAAAATGGACGGCTTCTAAAACTACGGCAAGCCCAACAACAACAACAACTACTACTACTACTGCTGCTGGACAAAAAGCTACTCCTGTGAAAAGCAAGTACATTATTGCCAGCGACTCATCTTTCGCCCCATTCGTCTTTCAAAATTCAAGCAATCAATACACCGGTATTGATATGGACCTCATCAAGGCCATTGCCAAAGATCAAGGTTTTGAAATTGAGATTACCAATCCAGGATTTGACGCAGCCATTAGTGCTGTTCAAGCTGGACAAGCAGATGGTATCATTGCTGGTATGTCTGTAACAGATGCTCGTAAGGAAACCTTTGACTTCTCAGAATCATACTACACAGCAAATACGATTCTCGGTGTGAAAGAATCAAGCACAATTACTTCTTATGAAGACCTCAAGGATAAAACTGTCGGTGTTAAAAACGGAACTGCTTCTCAAACGTTCCTTACTGAAAATCAAAGCAAATACGGCTATAAGATTAAAACCTTTGCAGATGGCGCTTCTATGTATGACAGTCTGAATACTGGCTCTATCGATGCCGTGATGGATGATGAGCCAGTTCTCAAATATTCTATCAGCCAAGGTCAAAAATTGAAAACGCCAATCGCTGGAACTCCAATCGGTGAAACAGCCTTTGCGGTTAAAAAAGGTACAAATCCAGAATTGATCCAGATGTTCAATAACGGACTTGCGAACCTCAAAGCTAACGGAGAATTCCAAAAAATTCTTGACAAGTATCTAGCTAGCGAAACTTCAACTGACTCAACAAGTACGGTTGACGAAACAACTATCTGGGGCTTGCTTCAAAACAACTACAAACAACTTCTGAGTGGACTTGGAATCACTCTTGCTCTAGCTCTTATCTCATTTGCAATTGCCATTGTCATCGGGATTATCTTTGGTATGTTTAGCGTTAGCCCATACAAATCTCTTCGTCTGATCTCTGAGATTTTCGTTGACGTTATTCGTGGTATTCCATTGATGATTCTTGCAGCATTCATCTTCTGGGGTATTCCAAACTTCATCGAGTCGATTACAGGCCAACAAAGTCCAATCAATGACTTTGTAGCTGGTACTATTGCCCTCTCACTCAATGCGGCAGCTTATATCGCTGAAATCGTTCGTGGTGGGATTCAAGCTGTTCCAGTTGGGCAAATGGAAGCCAGCCGCAGTCTTGGTATCTCTTATGGAAAAACCATGCGTAAGATTATCTTGCCACAAGCGACTAAATTGATGTTGCCAAACTTTGTCAACCAATTCGTTATCGCTCTTAAAGATACAACCATCGTATCTGCTATCGGTCTGGTGGAACTTTTCCAAACTGGTAAGATCATCATCGCCCGTAACTACCAAAGTTTCAAGATGTATGCAATCCTTGCTATCTTCTATCTTGTAATTATCACGCTTTTGACTAGACTAGCGAAACGCTTAGAAAAGAGGATTCGTTAATGGCAAAACTAAAAATTGATGTAAATGATTTGCATAAGTATTATGGAAAAAATGAGGTTTTAAAAGGAATTACAACTAAATTCTATGAAGGAGATGTTGTCTGCATCATCGGTCCTTCTGGTTCTGGTAAATCCACTTTCCTCCGTAGCCTTAACCTTCTCGAGGAGGTAACGAGTGGCCACATCACAGTAAATGGTTATGATTTGACTGAAAAGTCAACCAATGTCGACCATGTCCGCGAAAACGTGGGAATGGTCTTCCAACATTTCAATCTCTTCCCTCACATGTCCGTCCTAGAAAATATCACTTTTGCACCTATTGAACACAAACGGATGACCAAAGAAGAAGCTGAAAAATTGGGGATGGAATTGCTGGAGAAAGTCGGTCTTGCAGACAAGGCTAAGGCAAATCCAGATAGCCTTTCAGGTGGTCAGAAACAGCGTGTAGCTATCGCTCGTGGACTTGCCATGAATCCTGATATCATGCTCTTTGATGAGCCAACTTCCGCTCTTGACCCTGAGATGGTTGGAGATGTTTTGAACGTTATGAAGGAATTGGCAGAGCAAGGTATGACCATGATCATCGTAACCCACGAGATGGGATTTGCTCGTCAGGTAGCTAATCGTGTTATTTTCACAGCTGATGGAGAATTTCTTGAAGATGGAACTCCAGACCAAATCTTTGATAACCCGCAACACCCTCGTCTAAAAGAGTTCTTGGACAAGGTCTTAAATGTATAAAACAAAACTGTAAGGTTCTCCTTACAGTTTTTTAATTGCGTATTGGATTTTTTGATTTTTTTGAAAATTATGATAAAATAAAGACTATGAAAATGAGGAAATCTCATCCCTAGTCCAACTAGGAAAAAATATAGAAATTAGGTAGCTAGATGTCATCAAAGGTTATTGTTACAATTTTCGGTGCGAGTGGAGATTTAGCTAAACGCAAACTCTACCCTTCCCTTTTCAGACTCTATAAATCAGGCAATCTCTCTGAGCATTTTGCTGTTATCGGAACAGCTCGTAGACCTTGGAGTAAGGAATATTTTGAATCTGTAGTTGTCGAGTCCATCCTTGATTTGGCAGATAGTACCGAGCAAGCCCAGGAATTTGCTAGCCACTTCTACTATCAAAGCCATGATGTGAATGATACGGAACATTACATTGCTTTGCGCCAATTACAAGCTGAGCTCAACGAAAAATACCAAGCTGAACACAACAAGCTCTTCTTCTTGTCTATGGCACCTCAGTTCTTTGGAACCATTGCCAAGCACCTCAAATCTGAAAACATTGTTGATGGCAAAGGTTTTGAACGCTTGATCGTTGAGAAACCATTCGGTACAGACTACGAAACAGCTAGCAAACTCAATGAAGATCTCCTTGCGGCCTTTGATGAGGAGCAAATCTACCGTATCGACCATTACCTAGGTAAAGAGATGATTCAGAGTATCTTTGCTGTTCGTTTTGCCAACATGATCTTTGAGAATGTTTGGAACCGTGAGCACATTGATAATGTACAGATTACCTTTGCGGAACGCTTGGGTGTTGAAGAACGCGGTGGCTACTATGATCAATCTGGTGCCCTTCGTGATATGGTGCAAAACCATACTCTCCAACTCCTCTCTCTTCTAGCCATGGACAAACCAGCTAGTTTTACAAAAGATGAGATTCGTGCTGAAAAGATAAAGGTCTTTAAAAACCTCTATCATCCAACTGAGGAAGAACTGAAAGAACAGTTTATCCGTGGTCAATATCGCTCTGGTAAAATCGATGGCATGAAATACATTTCCTATCGAAGCGAACCAAATGTCGATCCTGAATCCACAACAGAAACTTTCGCATCTGGTGCCTTCTTTGTAGATAGCGATCGCTTCCGTGGTGTTCCTTTCTTCTTCCGTACTGGTAAACGCCTGACAGAAAAAGGCACTCATGTCAATATCGTCTTTAAGCAAATGGACTCTATCTTTGGTGAGCCTTTGGCACCAAATATCTTGACCATCTATATCCAACCAACAGAAGGCTTCTCACTCAGCCTAAATGGTAAGCAAGTAGGTGAAGAATTTAACCTGGCACCAAGCTCTCTGGATTATCGTACAGATGCTACTGCTACCGGGGCCTCACCAGATCCTTACGAGAAATTAATCTACGATGTCTTGAATAACAACTCTACCAACTTTAGCCACTGGGATGAGGTAAGTGCTTCTTGGAAATTGATTGACCGTATCGAAGAGCTCTGGGCTGAAAATGGCGCCCCACTTCATGACTATAAAGCCGGAAGTATGGGACCTCAAGCTAGCTTTGACTTACTTGAAAAGTATGGAGCCAAATGGACCTGGCAACCAGATATCGCCTATCGTGAAGATGGCCGTTTAGAATAGCAAAAATATCCTGCAAGATTGACTTGCAGGATATTTATTTTGTATTAAATCAAGCCTTCTAAGAGACCCTTCATAAAGTTTTCTGAGTTGAATTCCCCAATATCATCAATTTTTTCACCGAAACCAATCAATTTTACAGGGATATTGAGTTCTTCGCGGATAGCCAGAACAACACCACCTCGGGCAGTTCCGTCAATTTTTGTCAAAACAATACCTGTCAATGGTGTTATCTTCGAAAATTCCTTAGCTTGTACCAAGGCGTTCTGTCCAGTTGAAGCATCGAGTGCCAGGAAAGTTTCATGAGGTGCTTCAGGAACGACACGTTTGATAATGCGACCAATCTTTTCCAACTCGGCCATAAGGTTGTCCTTGTTTTGCAGACGGCCTGCTGTATCAATCATAAGGATATCAATTCCTTCTGCTACAGCACGTTCCATCCCATCAAATACCACACTTGCTGGATCAGCCTTTTCAGGTCCCGTCACAACAGGAACATCCACACGACGGCCCCATTCTACTAGCTGGGCAACGGCGCCAGCACGGAAGGTATCTGCCGCAACCAACATGACTTTCTTGCCAGCTTGTTTGTAGCGATGAGCCAATTTCCCGATAGAAGTTGTTTTCCCAACACCATTGACTCCGACAAAGAGCATGACTGTCAAACCATCTTGGAAATGGATTTGTTCATCGTAGTTGCCATCCTTCTCATAGAGCTCGACCAATTTCTCGATAATGACACGACGGAGCGCGTCAGGCTTCTTAGCATTTTCGAGTTTAGCTTCATAGCGTAGTTCTTCTGTTAAGTTTGAAGCGACTTGCACACCGACGTCGCTCATGATGAGCAGTTCTTCCAATTCTTCGAAGAATTCTTCATCGACTGAACGGAAGTTGGCAAAGAAAGCATTCAAACGAGCTCCGAATCCCGTACGGGTTTTCTTGAGACTGCGGTCATATTTTTCCTGAACGGTTTCCTCAACCTGAGGAAGTTCTTCTTCAGTTTCTAGATACTCTTGGCTCTCTTCTTCTAAAACTTCTTCCAGCTCTTGGAGTTGTTCCAATTCATCAGCTTCTAGCTCAAGATCTTCCTGAGCAATTTCTTCGACTGCTTCTGGTTCAATAACTTCTTCTGTCAAGATCTGAGGGGTTTCTTCCACTTTGTCTCTTGCTGTCACTTCCTGAGAAGTTTCTTCGACTGCCGTTTGGTTTTCCTCAACTTCTTCTGACAAATCAAGATTTTCCAGAGCTTCTTTTACAATATCTTCGATTTTCGGCTCTTCTTTTTTTCCGAATAGACGGTCAAATAATCCCATATTTTAGTTCTCCTTTAGCACGTATTCTTCGATAGCCCAGGCAACGGCTTCCTCGTCGTTGGTCATTGGGGTAATCACATTGGCAACTTCCTTAACTGCTGGAACAGCATTTTGCATAGCAACTCCCAGACCTGCCCATTCAATCATGGAAAGGTCATTGGCCTCGTCCCCACAAGCCATCACTTGACTTTGATTGATTCCTAAGTGTTTAATTAATTTCGCTAAACCTGTTGCCTTGTGGACGTTTTTCGGTGACCATTCCAATAAAAGTTCACGCGATTTGAAGATTTCATATTGGTCAAACAATTCAGGAGAAATCTGTTGAATCGCTGCATCCAAAGGTTCTTGGGCAAAGGCAGTCACACATTTATTATACGTCATCCGACTAGATAGATCTTCAAAAGCGACAGGTACGAAAGTCAAGGCTGGGTTGAACTTCGCATAGAGACTTTCTTGGTCCGACTGGATTTGATAGACTGTTCCTTCTGAAATAGCATCTAACGGAAGTCCGAGTTTTTCAGTTTCCTCATACAATCGTGCCACATCGTCGATTGAAAAGACGGTTTTATCGAGAATCTCTCCTGTGTTTTTCTGCACCAGACCACCATTAAAGGTGATGGTGTACTCGTCCTCCTGACCATCAGTTCCTAACTCCTTGAGAAAAAAATCCATAGCTTTCAGAGGACGTCCCGTTGTCAGAACGACCTTGATACCACGGTCACGCGCAGCTTTGAGGACTTCCTTGGTACGATCTGTCAGCTTTTTATCCGTTGTCAGTAAAGTACCATCCAAATCAAGTGCAATCAATCTAATATCTGCCATTACAAACCCTCCATATAAGTCATCACTGATTGGTCCTTATGGTGGCCAATCACTGCTTCTGCTAATTCTAAAATCTCTGGTCGCGCATTTTCAGGAGCGATTGGGTGTCCCACAACCTGCATCATGTGAAGGTCATTGAGATTGTCGCCAAAAGCCATAACCTGATCCATGCTAAGCCCCAGTTTTTTGGCTAGCTCAACAATAGCCACACCCTTATCAACGTAGTCCAAGACAATATCAATGGATTCAAAACCAGTTGTCATGGCTTTCACACCAGGAACATTTTCGTTGACCCAGGCCTCCCCAGCTTCTATCGTTTCTTCAGTAAAGTTAGTAGTGAATTTAAAAATCTCATCCGTGATATCTTCCAAACTCGCTACTTTTTGAATGTTTTCATTGTAGTGACGACTAAACATGAGATAGGTCTCATCCACTGTATCCAAAACATAACAAGCTTTTTTCCCCGTCAGTAGCATTTTTCTTTCATCAAAATAAGGTGATTTCTTTAAAGCTTCAAAAGTGCTCAAGTAAAAATCCCGAGACATAGTAGCCTCGTACATATCCTCGCCATGAAACTCAACATAGCTACCATTTTCAGCTATAAAAATCACTTCATCTCGCACATCCGCAAACAACTTTTTCAGGGACAGAATACCACGACCTGAAGCCACTGCAAAATAAGTCCCCTTTTCCTTGTAGGAAACAAGTAAATTTTTAAGGCGTTCCATATCAAACCGACCCTCTCCATCTAGAAAGGTTCCATCCATATCGGTTGCTACAAGTTTAATCATAAAATCCTTCATTCTCCAATTGATAAATCTATCTTCTATTATACCATAGATAAGTTTAAAAAGGTCCAGTACAGTAGGATAGCACTACTTTTTCGGAGAAACTTCAAAGGGCCTAAAAATTAGAATCGTAGAACTTTTTTCAGATAGTTTAAAAAGTTTGTATTCCACTATTCTTTTCTCTATAATGGAGAGAAAGGAGATGACTATGACAGAAATAAAACATGAAATTGATGCTAACTTTGCAGGACGACTCAATATCCTACGCGCAGGTGTTCTGGGTGCCAATGATGGAATTATTTCCATCGCTGGAGTCGTTATTGGGGTTGCCAGTGCGACAAGCAATATCTGGATTATCTTTTTATCAGGATTGGCTGCTATCCTCGCTGGTGCTTTTTCTATGGCAGGTGGCGAATATGTCTCTGTATCCACTCAGAAAGATACGGAAGAAGCCGCTGTTGAGAGAGAGCAATTACTCTTGGATAAAGACATGGAATCTGCAAAACAATCCCTCTATGCTGCTTATCTTCAAAACGGTGAGTGTGAAACGTCCGCCCAACTCTTGACCAACAAGGCCTTTTTAAAAAATCCCCTCAAAGCCTTGGTTGAGGAAAAATACGGTATCGAGTACGAAGAATTTACCAATCCTTGGCATGCTGCCATCTCTAGCTTTATCGCCTTTGTACTGGGAAGTCTTCCTCCCATGCTTTCGATCACTGTCTTTCCAAGTGATTATCGCATTCCTGCTACTGTTTTTATCGTTGCCCTTTCCCTTCTCGTCACTGGCTATACCAGTGCTAAACTAGGCAAGGCACCTACGAAAACTGCTATGATCCGTAACCTCTGTATCGGACTTCTCACCATGGGAGTGACTTACCTGTTTGGACAACTCTTCAGCATTTAAGATAAAGAAATACCTCGATGAATATCGAGGTATCTTTTTTTTACATTTGCACAATCTTGCGATAGCTTCTTGAGGTAATCATAAAGATTAAGACATAGACGATGAGGAAGATAGCACAGATGGATAAAGTGACAGTCAACATCATGGTCGCATCTAGCACCCCAATGACTTTTAGGATGAGGCTAAGCATATGATAGGCAAAGGCAAGGTGTAGGAAGGCAAAGAGCAATGGGAGGAAGAATACAGTTAGCACCTGTTTGTTGATGGTTTGCTTGATTTGCTTTTGATCGAGACCGACTTTTTGCAAAATGATAAAGCGTTCGCGGTCTTCGTATCCTTCAGAGATTTGTTTGTAGTAGATGACAAGAACTGTTCCCACCATAAAGATGATAGAGAGGAAGATACCGATGAAGAAAACTCCACCAAAGAGAGCACTCATCTGCGCACTACTATCAGCCAGATTGCTTCCGTAAACATAGCTTCCTTCTTTGTTTAGTTCTCTATTAAAGTTGTTAACGAATTTTGAATAGTCATCTGCAATTTTAAGCTGCTCGTCCTCACTAGCCGTTACATTCATACCACCATAGTATTGATTAAAGATGGAAGAGTTAGGATGCTGTTCTAGAAAGGCTTGTAAGTCAGGAACAACCAAATAGTTATAGTCCGAAGTTAGGATATTGTACTGATTTGGGACATGTTCAAGAATAAAATCTTTTTTGATTTCTTCTTTAATTGTGTAAGTCTGGTCATTCAGAGTCAGTTCTTTCTGCCCTTGAAGTTGCTTGTTTTGAGCAAACAATCCAACTTCATGGCCTGAAAGTCCAAGTTTCTGTCCTGTCATATTCTCGTAGTCTTTTTGGTCAAAGACCATAAAAATAGTTTTCGGTTGAACACGATTTTGACCTTTCTCAAAGATTGTCAATTTCGTACCTTCTTGATTTGCCACACCAAAGTTACTGTATGTAAGGACTTCTTTCTTTGTGACAGTCAATCCTTTATTACTAGCATACTGGTTCAAGAGTTTTTCGATGTCTTCTTTTTCAACATTCTGTCCTGTAATCCCAAAATCATGTGGATTCATGACCTTCTTGAAGTTTTCTGATGCCTTAAAGATACTTGTTGCAGCAGACATAGTCACTAAGACCATGGTTGAGAGAATAGCAATCGTCGCCAGACCAACCGCATTTTTCTTCATACGGAAAATGAGATTGGATACGGAAATCATGTTGTTGGGTTGGTAATAATAACGCTTGTTTTTCTTTAAGATTTGTAAGAAGACTGTAATCCCTGCATTGAAGAGAAGATAAGTTCCCAAAATTACCAACAAGACTGCTACGAAGAAAATCAGAACAGCAGAAAGTGGATTTTCAACGGTAACTGCTAGGTAGTAGCCAGCTCCCATACTAATCAAACCTAGTATAGTTTGAAGACCTAAGAAACGTCCTTTTTTCTCACCACTGGCCTTCTCACGAGAGAGCTGAAGGGCATTCATGCGTGCGATACGAAAGGCATTGATAAAAATTAGACCTAGGAAGATAGCTCCAAAGACGATGAGAACTAGGATAAAGACAATTGGTTGGAAAGTCGAAACGAGCTCCACTTTCATCTTCATCAACTTCAGAAGAAGGGCAAAGATTAGCTTATCAAAGAGAGCTCCTAGGCCGAGACCAGCTGTCAAGGTTAAGGAACCAAAAATAAGAAGCTCCTTAAAAACCATACTGATTAAATGGCGCTTTTCAAGACCCAGCATACCATATACACCCAGCTCCTTGGAGCGGTTCTTCATGACAAAACTATTGGCATAAAGGACAATAATTCCAGAAGCGATGGTAACAACCACCATTCCGAGAGCAAGGGTCATAGAGATAGTTTCTCCCCCTCGGATCTTGCCAATGTTAGGATTAAGTGACAGTGAGTAAAAGAGATAGGTGATGGTCACTGCTAAGAGAACAGCAAGGGCAAAGGGATAGTAGAGTTTGCGGTTTTTAATCAAATTAGATACCGCTAACTTATTGGTTAATCGGAACATACTAATTCACCTCGCTTGCCATAACAGTCAAAGTATCAGAGATTTCTTGGAACATTTGACGCTCTGTCTTGTCTCCACGGTAGATTTGGTTGTAAAGAATGCCGTCCTTGATAAAGAGAACGCGCTTGGCCCTGCTGGCTGCTGCCGTTGAGTGAGTTACCATGAGAATGGTTTGACCGCGTTCATTGATTTCATCAAATACATCGAGTAAAGCTGCAGATGACTTGGAGTCAAGGGCTCCTGTTGGCTCATCCGCAAGGAGAATTTCAGGTTCGGTGATGATGGCGCGTGCTACTGCTACCCGCTGTTTTTGACCACCAGAAATCTCATAAGGGTACTTCTCTTGCAATTGGTTTATGCCCAAATTTTCAGCGGTTACTACCAATTTCTTCATCATCTCCGTGATAGGTTTTCGTGATAGAACTAACGGAAGTAAGATATTGTCCTTAACAGACAGGGTATCTAGCAAGTTAAAGTCTTGGAAGACAAATCCCAACTTCTCACGACGGAAACTCGAAGCCTGTGAATTTTTAATAGTGGCTGTGTCTGTTCCGTTTAAGTAAACCTGACCTCGAGTTGGTTTATCCAGCATAGCTAGGATGTTGAGCAGGGTTGATTTCCCAGAGCCAGACTCTCCCATGATAGCCACGTAGTCACCCTTTTCCACGGTAAAGTGAATATCCTTGAGGGCCTCTACTTGGTTGCCTTGGAAACGTGTTTTGTAGATTTTTTGAACGTGTTTTACATCTAAAAGTGTCATGATTTTCTCCTTCTTAATATCCCATCATTTGAAACTGTGCTTGCATCATAGCGCATCCCAGTTGAACACGCTCGATATCTTTTTGACTTGGTTTTCTTGTTTTCTTTTGTAAGATTCTTTTCATGGTTTTGCTCCTTTGTTCTTTATGAGTCTAGTTTATCGCAAAAAAAGACGGCTTGCCATAACCTAACCTTACAAAAGAGACTTTAATCTTACATTTTTGTAAGATAGAAGAATATCAAGTAATTTCGCTATCAATATTTTACCATAAATGAAATACAAGAAGAAAACCCTTGCGGATACAAGGGTTAAGGTTCACTTCTTTTTCTGACTTCTTTGAGAAATAAGGAAAGTGTCTGTAAACTATTTCCAAATCTGACTCACCAAAACCAGCCATCATTGTCATCAATGGCCTCGGCTTCCTTACGTTTGCGTGGTCCTGTTCCGTACATTTCGGCTTCGATTTCTTCCTTAGTTGGCAGGATAGAGGCAAGGATGATGTAGATTATCACACCAATTCCAAAATTTGCTACGGTAAAAATGGCGAAGAGAAAGCGGACTAGGGTTACATCAAAATTCCACTTGTCTGATAGACCAGCTAAAACTCCCGACACCATGCTGTTTCGTTTCATTTTATAAAATTTTGTATTCATGATTGTTTCCTCTTTCGGTATTCTTACAAGTAGTATAGCATGAAACGGGGTCACAAACATCAGTCCTTAGGCCGATTTAAAATGACGAGTTTGCCACGGCAGACGCCACAGCGATAGCGTTTTGTATCAACCTTCCTCTTGCGTTGATAGCGTTGCTGGCAGTATTGGCACTGATAGACCAGGAAATTACTTTGGTCTTTCAAATGGGGAACAAAGCGCAGTCCATCCACTTCTTTCAAAAGTTCTTTAAAATCTCGGTCCTTATGTCGATAACCCTTTTTCTGAAAATAAAGGTGATAGTGACAGAGTTCATGGCGCACGATTTTGCGAAAGACTTCCAAACCTAGTTCATTATAAACCTTGGGATTAAAGTCCAAATGCCCATCCTTGGGGAAAAATCGTCCACCTGTCGTTCGCAGACGAGAATTCCACTGGGCTTGGTGGGTAAAAGGTCTACCAAAGTCTTCGAGGGAAACAGACTGAACGTACTCAGTCAGTTTCATCTGGAGCTAAGAGCGACAGATTGACTTTTTCACGTTCGGTATCGATTTTCTTGACCCAAACCGTTACCAAATCTCCGACTGATACCACTTGGCTGGGATGTTTGATAAATTTACGACTCATATGGGAAATATGAATCAAGCCGTCCTCGTGAATCCCGATATCAACGAAGGCACCGAAGTCAACGACATTCCGCACCACACCTTCCAGTTTCTGGCCGACTTTTAAATCCTTGATATCCAAGACATCTTGACGAAGCACAGGTGCATCAAATGAATCACGGAAATCTCGACCTGGTTTGAGAAGGTCAGCAATGATATCTTTAAGGGTTTCTGGACCAAGTTCTAGTTCTTGCGCCATCTCCTTGACTGATAGGGACTTAAGCTTATTTTGTGCTTCTTCATTCAAGTCCTTGATATCCAAGCGTTTGAAGAGCTCCTTGACGGCAGCATAGTTTTCTGGGTGAACTCCTGTATTATCAAGGATATTGCTACTTTCAGGGATACGGAGGAAACCAGCAGCCTGCTCAAAGGCCTTGGCACCCAGACGAGGAACCTTCTTGATTTGAGCGCGTGAAGTGATTTTTCCCTCTTCTTCACGGTATTTGACAATATTTTCAGAAATAGTTTTATTGAGTCCAGCTACGTGGGAAAGAAGAGCTGGGCTGGCTGTATTGACATTGACACCGACTTGGTTAACTACGGTTTCAACGACAAAGTCCAGACTCTCAGATAGTTTCTTCTGACTGACATCGTGCTGGTATTGACCGACACCGATTGACTTGGGATCGATTTTGACCAATTCAGCAAGGGGGTCCTGCAAGCGACGGGCGATTGAGATAGCAGAGCGTTTTTCAACAGTTAATTCTGGAAATTCCTGACGAGCAAGGTCGCTAGCAGAGTAGACAGAAGCACCGCTCTCATTTACGATAACATAGCTGACTTCAAGAAAATCTTTCAGAACTTCCGCCACAAAGGCTTCACTTTCACGACTGGCCGTTCCGTTTCCGATGGCAATGATTTCCACACCGTATTGACCGATCAGGTCGGCCAAGTCTTTCTTGGCTTCTTCAATCTGACGAGCTGAGGCTGGTTTAACAGGATAGATGACTTGGGTCGTCAGCATTTTCCCCGTCGCATCAACGACGGCTAGCTTGGCACCTGTACGAAAGGCAGGATCAAATCCTAAAACCACGCGCCCTTTTAGCGGAGCAACCAAGAGGAGGTTACGCAGGTTGTCTGAAAAGAGTTGGATCGCCCCTTCTTCTGCCTTTTCGGTTAATTCTGTCCGAATACGGCGCTCGATAGCAGGCAAGACCTTTTTCTTAACTGACTGTTGAACAACTTCATCAATATAGGCGTTTCTCACCTTGAAACGAGCAGCAAAGAAAGCTAGGATACGATCCGTCGCATGTTCAAAGCCAACTTTCAAGATGCCTAATTTTTCACCACGGTTGAGCGCCAAGGTTCGATAGCCCTGCATGTTGCCAACTGTCTCTGAAAAATCATAATAAATCTGAAAAACTTGTTTTTCATCAAGATTTTCATCTTTGACTTGCGAAGTGATTTTAGAGTGTCTCAACACTTCCTGATAGGTCATAGCACGTAGATTGACATCTTCAGATAGGGCTTCTACCAAAATATCAACTGCCCCAGCCAAGGCTTCTTGACCAGTCGCAAATCCTTCACAGACATACTTCTCAGCCTCTTTCTCTAAGTCAGTTACGTTTTGTAAAATCAAGCGCGCAAGAGGAAAGAGTCCAGCTTCACGGGCAATAGTTGCCTTGGTCCGACGCTTTTCCTTGTATGGAAGATACAGTTCTTCTACATCTGCTAGTTTTTCGGCAGTTAAGATAGCTTCTTCCAATTCCTTGGTTAGCTTACCTTGTTCTTGAATCTTAGCCAAGACAGCTTCCTTGCGATCATTGAGATTAGTCAGGCTTTTATCCAAGTCGATAATGGCCTTAATCGCCACTTCATCCAGACTACCAGTCATATCCTTCCGATAACGCGCGATAAAGGGAATCGTCGCCCCTTCGGCAGTCAAACTTAGAACAGTATCGATTTGCTTTAAGGTTACTCCCAAATCTTGGGAGATTTTTTCATATTTTTTATCCATAAATCTATTATACCATAAGAAACTGCTCTTGTTTTGCCTTACCTGTTTTTGCATCTTTGATTATCAAAATAATCCCTTTTCCAAAAAATAATAGTATAATAGAGGTAGAATGTAGAAAAGAGGTAGGCCCATGGCTGTTAAATTTACAAAAACCGATGACTTGGACAAGATGTTTGAAGAATTTGCTAAACTTCCTGACTTAACACAAGTCAGTTTCCCAGATGACAAAGACAAAAAAGAAAAAGTTGAGAAGAAAAAATAGATGACGATTTTCCAATCTCTTCCTCCTAGTGTATTACAAGCGGGAGCTATTTTTCTCTCCATCATGATTGAAGCCCTTCCCTTTGTCTTGATTGGGAGTCTCATTTCGGGATTGATTGAGGTCTATATCACACCTGATAAAGTTTATGAGTTTCTCCCTCGCAATCGTTGGGGGAGGATCTTTTTTGGTACCTTCATTGGTTTTCTCTTTCCTTCTTGCGAATGTGGAATCATTCCCATCATCAATCGTTTTCTGGAAAAGAAAGTGCCCAGCTACACGGCCGTTCCTTTTCTGGTGACTGCTCCCATTATCAATCCTATCGTTCTTTTCGCTACTTATTCTGCCTTTGGCAATTCAATAAAACTTGCCTTTTTGCGAGCGCTGGGAGCTATTATGATTGCTTTGGTGCTTGGGATTTTCCTAGGATTTTTCTGGAAGGAACCCATTCAAAAAGAGAATTCTATTACTTGTCACGAACATGACTTTTCACACTTGAGTCCCTCTAGAAAAGTGTTTCAGGTCTTTATACAGGCTATTGATGAGTTTTTCGATATGGGGCGTTACTTGGTCTTTGGCTGTCTCTTTGCGGCTATCGTGCAGGTCTATGTCCCGACTCGGATCTTGACCTCTATCAGTGCTAGTCCAGTCCTTGCGATTCTCTTGCTCATGTTTCTAGCCTTTCTCCTCTCTCTTTGTAGCGAGGCGGACGCCTTTATCGGCGCTTCTCTCCTCTCGAGCTTCGGCCTAGCGCCAGTCCTTGCCTTTCTGGTCATTGGCCCCATGCTTGATATCAAAAATCTCCTCATGATGAAGCACTATCTAAAAGCGCGCTTCATCTGGCAATTCATGGGTATCGTGACAGTGCTTGTCTTGCTTTATTCTTACATGATGGGGGTGATGCTATGATCCGATTTATCATTCTACTAGGTTATTTTGCTCTGACCCTTTATCTGCAGCTATCTGGCAAGCTCAGTCACTACATCAACCTCCACTATTCCTATCTAGTCTATATCTCCATGATCCTTTCTCTTCTATTGGCTCTGGTTCAATTCTACATCTGGATTAAGAAAATCAACTCTCACAGCCATTTGGAAAGTCGTCGAGCTAGACGAATCAGTATCCTTTTACTGTCACTACCTCTGTTGATTGGGGTTGCCTTTCCGACAGTAAGTTTGGACTCGAGAACCGTATCTGCCAAAGGTTATCATTTCCCACTTGCTGAGGGAATCAACGCAGCTATTCAGGCAAGTGAAGGCACATCCAGTCAATACCTCAAACCCGATACCAGCACCTATTTTTCCAAATCTGCTTATGAAAAGGAAATGAGGACTACAGCTGATAAATACCTCTCCCAGCAAACCATTCACATCACTGATGAAAACTATATGGAGGTCATGGAAGTTCTCTATGACTACCCTCAAGAGTTTGAAGGAAAGAAAATCGAGTTTACAGGCTTCGTCTATAACGATCCTAGCCATGAAGATAGCCAGTTCCTCTTTCGCTTTGGAATCATCCACTGTATAGCCGATTCTGGTGTATATGGACTCTTGACAAAGGGGAACTCACGCCAGTATCCTGATAATACCTGGATTACCGCTAGAGGAACCCTGACCCTCCATTACCATAAAGAACTCAAACAAAAACTCCCAACACTGGAAGTTGAGAGTTTCACAAAAGTAGACAAACCAGAAAATCCTTATGTCTATCGTGTGTTTTAATAAAAAGTAGCCTGCAAAGGCTACTTTTTTTGTCCATTATATGAATTTCATTCTATCTACTCTTTCGAATTGATAGCAAACTCTTACTCTCCATCCTTCCAGTTCCGAGCAATTTCTTCGTCTTTCTGGAGTTGGTCTACGAGCTCGTCGATGGAGTCAAATTTGACCATATCACGGACACGGTCCAACCAGTAGACCATGACTGTCTCTCCGTAAATATCATCTGAAAAGTCAAAAATGTTGACTTCAAAACGTGGTTCTTCTCCATCAAAGGTGACATTTTTGCCAACGCTCGCCATTCCACGATATCTTTGACGTTGCACCTCGACATCGACTACATAAACACCGTCAGCTGGCATGTAAGTTCGGTCTCTTAGGACCAAATTTGCTGTTGGATAACCGATAGTCCGCCCACGAGCATTTCCATGAACGACCATCCCACGGGTTGGGAGCGGTGTGCCGAGCAGTTGATTGACTTCCCTGACATCTCCATCAAGAATAGCCTGACGAATCCGTGTGGAACTAATCTTGCCCTTTTCGTCTTCGACCGGAGGAACAATGATGATCTCTCCATCAAAATAATCCTTCAGGTCATCCGCAGTTTTCTTATCAGAGCCAAAGGTATAGTCAAATCCTGCTACAATAATCGCTGGTTTTAAAGCTCGAACATAGGTATCAAAGAATTCTTGACCCGTTAAACTAGCAAACTTGCTACTAAAGTCAAGTAGGAAAAGAGCCTCTACTCCGTGCCACTTCATCTTGTGCTCCCGCTCCTCATGATTGACGATGTGAAGCATGAGCTCAGGTTGGTAGGGTTGTAAGGCAAGTTTTGGCGACTCTGTAAAGGTCATCACGACAACTGGCAGATAGTCCTTCATCGAAGCCTTGCTGGCCACTTCAAAGAGTTTCTGATGACCCTTGTGGATGCCATCAAAATAACCTAGTACAAGGACTGTTTTTCCCGGTACTGCAATATCTTTTTCGTTCTTAATAGGTACTGTTGTAATCATGAAACTATTATATCATAGAGAAAGTCTTTTCGCTAAGAGGAAATCCCAAATGTCGTTTTTTGCGCCTGAACTGACCGTAAGAGAAAATTTAGCACTTTAGTTTAAAAAAATAGCACCTCCTAAGAGATGCTATCATTTGGTAACTAGTCTATTGTTTCTTCTAAATCTTTTAACTTAACCGAAACAATCTTAGAAACACCTGATTCTTGCATGGTAACTCCATAGATAGAGTCCGCTACCGCCATCGTCCCCTTACGGTGGGTTACGACGATAAACTGACTATCCTTGTCAAAGCGGTTGAGGTAATCCCCAAAACGTTTGACATTGGCTTCGTCCAGCGCTGCCTCTACCTCGTCCAAGATAACAAAAGGAATAGTTTTGACTCGAATGATGGAGAACAACAAGGCCAAGGCTGATAGGGCTTTTTCACCACCACTCATAAGATTGAGAGACTGGATTTTCTTACCTGGAGGTTGGACAGAAATCTCCACACCAGCAGTTAAAAGATCGCCCTCAGTCAATATCAAGTCTGCCTGACCACCGCCAAACATCTGTCTAAAGGTCACTTTAAAGGACTCACGAATCGCCTCAAAGGTTGATTTGAATCGTTCCTTAACCTCATCATTCATCTCTGTGATGGTCTCAAGGAGTAGGTTTTTCGCAGACAAAATATCATCTCGTTGGCTATTGAGGAAATCCAAACGATTGTGGACTTCTTCGTACTGGTCAATAGCGTCTAAGTTGACAGGACCCAGCGAGCGAATAGCCTTCTCTAAATCCTTAACCTCTTGCTCCGCCATAGTGAGATTTTCCAGTTCATGAGCCTTTTCTAGCGCCTCTGTGTAACTGATCTGGTACTGGTCTGTTAACTGACCTTGTAGATGGCGCAAGCGTTCGCTGACCTTTTCCTTTTTGGCTTCAGCACGCGTTTGTTTACGAATCCACTCCTCATTCTGCTGACGAGCCTGATCCAAATGGCTGGCAATATCATCCAGTTGACCCTCGATATCATCTAATTCAAACCGCTTGCGAATCAGACCTTGTTGAAGATTGGCTTTCTGAGTTTTGGCCTCTTCCTCCTGCTGACTTAGCAAATCCGTATCCACTTTCTCAAGATTATCAACCTTTTCTTGGAGAAGGCGCTGAATTTCCTCTTGTTCGAGATTGAGGTTATCCAATTCCTTATCTAAGCGTTCAATATCAGTCACTTCGTACCGCTTCTGTCCTTGCAGTTCGGACTTAAGCAAGCGCGCTTGAGAAATCTGTTCCTGCAAGTTTTGATAACGTTCTTGAATAGCGTTTTTGTTAGACTTAATCTCTTCAATCTCAGCTTCCAGATTTTGTTTTTCACCGGCAATGGTGGCAAGGCGCTCTTGGCATTTTTCCTTATCCGCTTGCCAATCTCCTTCAGATAGGCGATTTAATTCCTCTTCTTGAAGTTTCCAAAGCGTTTCCAGTTCTTCGACCTGCTGATTGGTTTGTTGATAAGCAAGATACAAACCTTGCTCCTGAATACGAGCTTGCTCACCTTGAGATTTGATAGCTTCTAACCTTTCTGCCAATACCGCCATCTCATCTTGCAAGGTCTTCAAACTCGCTTCTTCTGACCGCAGATTAGATTCTTCTTCAGCAATTTCTTTTTGTAATTGCTCTAGTTCTGGCTTGATGAAGATACTGTTATTTTGACGATTAGCACCACCCGCGTAGGAACCACCTGTACGCAACTCTGTCCCATCTAGTGTCACCATGCGAACCTGATAACGAACTTGGCGAGCTGCCGTACGCGCGTGTTCTACTGTGTCAAAGATAGCCGTCGTAGCTAACAAATTCTTAAAAATGGCTTCTAGTCTCTTGTCAAACGACACCAACTCATCTGCCATTCCCAGAAATCCTGGACTTGCTGCGATAGCATCTTGATTCTGACTAGATATTGTACGTGCCTTGATAGTCGTCAATGGAAGAAAAGTTGCACGACCAGCTCTGTTACGTTTTAGGAAATCAATCGCCTTTGTTGCCGCGTTTTCATCTTCTACAATGATATGCTGACTGCTAGCTCCAAGTGCAATCTCCAAAGCAGTTTGATAATGCACATCAAAGGTCAAATGTTCACTGACTGCACCAATGATCCCACCAAGACGGGCTTTTTCTTGAAGAACACTCTTAACACCCGCATAAAAATTACTATGATTTCTTAGGATGTTTTCCAAACTCTGGGCTCTAGCCTGCTTATTTTTGAGACTGTCCAGACGGTCAAAGAGTTGGCTCTGCTGGGCTTGGTAAGAAGCTTTCTGCTTCTCTTGTTCCTTGACACTAGCTTGATAGTCTGCCAATAATTTCTGAACCTGCTCCTTGGCAGTTTCAAGCTCAGCCTGTTGTTGACTAGCCTTCTCTTTAGCTGTAGCCAGTTGTTCTTTCAATTTCTCAAGTTGATCTGCTTGTTTTTGAGAGAGTTGACGACTGTTTTCCAACTCATTCTCGATGCGGGTCAACTGGTTTGAGACATCCGCTTCTTCTTGTAAAAGCGCCACAAAACGTTCACGCAGGAGCTCAATCATCTGGTCAGGATCATCTGAAAAAGCCAACAACTCTGCTTCTAGGCGATTGAGTTCCTTGTTGTTTTCAGCTAGACTTTTCTCTAACTGTTCCAAGCTCGCTTCTTTTTCAGCCTTTTCCTTACTTAGAGCCTTTCTCTTATCTTCCAGACTCGCCAAACGGGCTTGCGCTTCTTGTTGATTAAGGGCCACTTGCTCAGATTCCAGTTTGGATAGGGCTAGTTTTCGCTCTAAGTCACTGATCAAACTAGTCAAATCCATCAAGCTCCCTTGATCCTTGGCCATTTGAGCCTGGAGATCTTGGCGTTTCTTTTTAAGAGTTTGATTTTCCTCTTCTAACTCTTCACGCTTTTGGTAATAGCTAGTCAAAAGTTCCTGAACTTGCGTAAGCTCTTCTTCTGTTAGCTCTAGTTCAGTCTTGTTTTCCTTGATTTGGGCAACCAGTACATCCAAGTAAATGGCCTTGCGTTTACTATCCAAGTCGAGA
Source organism: Streptococcus oralis (assembly GCF_024399415.1). Taxonomy (NCBI): domain Bacteria; kingdom Bacillati; phylum Bacillota; class Bacilli; order Lactobacillales; family Streptococcaceae; genus Streptococcus; species Streptococcus oralis. The sequence goes on along the minus strand of NZ_CP029257.1, from coordinate 905,016 downwards.
AACTTGCGCGCATTCACAGCTTGTTTTGCAAGGGGCTTGATTTGATTGTCCAACTCGTAGATAATGTCTTCTAAGCGGTCGAGATTGTCTTGAGTTTGTTGCAGTTTGCTTTCTGTTTCTTTTCGACGAGTCTTGTATTTTAAAACTCCAGCAGCTTCTTCAAAAATAGCTCGGCGTTCCTCTGGCTTGGAATTAAAAATCTCCTCAACCTTCCCTTGGGAAATGATGGAAAAGGAATCCCGCCCCAAACCTGTATCCAAGAAGAGGTCATGAATATCACGCAAGCGAACTTTTTTGCCATCAATTCGATACTCGCTATCTCCACTACGGTAAATATGACGCTCTACCTTAATGACTTGCCCCGCATCCTTGATAAAGCCATCTTCATTGTCCAAAGTCACGACAACAGAGGCATAATTGAGTGGTTTGCGGCTTTCAGTTCCAGCAAAGATAACGTCGGGCATCTTGCCTCCACGAAGGCTCTTGACACTAGACTCCCCCAAGGCCCATCGCAGACTTTCTGTAATATTTGACTTCCCAGAACCATTGGGCCCAACGACAGCTGTCACACCTTGATCAAAGACGACCTTGGTCTTGTCAGCAAAGGACTTGAATCCCTGAATCTCAATCTCCTTTAAATACATGAATCCAGCCCTTTCTCAACTGCATTTTTTGCGGCCTCTTGCTCTGCTAATTTTTTAGAACGGCCTTGGCCTTTTCCGATACTCTTGCCTTCAACCAGAACTTCTACATTAAAAACCTTATCATGAGCAGGCCCTGTCTCAGAGATAACCTGGTAGCGAATATCTACATCTCCATTGACCTGGAGCAACTCTTGCAGATGTGTCTTGTAATCCTTAATCATTTCAAAGTCACCTGCTTCAACCTTGGGAATCATGACCTGATAGATAAACTCTTTTACCCTAGCAACATCCTTGTCTAAAAGCAATGCTCCCAGAAAGGCTTCAAAAGCATCCCCAAGAATGGTGTCGCGATTGCGCCCACCAGACTTTTCTTCCCCTTTTCCTAGCTTGATAAACTGATCAAACTGACAATCACGCGCAAAACCAGCCAAACTCTCCTCACGGACAATCATAGCACGAAGTTTAGACAAATCTCCCTCTGGTTTCTTAGGATATTTTTTATACAGATATTCTGAAATCAATAATTGCAGAACAGCGTCTCCTAAAAATTCCAAGCGCTCATTGTGTGAAATTTTTAAGAGGCGGTGCTCATTGGCATAACTCGTATGAGTAAAGGCCGTTTCTAGTAAGTTTTTGTCTGCAAATTCGATTGCAAAACGCTTCTTTAGTACAGTTTGTAATTCTTTCATACCAACCTCTTTCTAACTGATAACAGTCTCTTTTATTATATCAAAAAAAGCCCCCTGAGTCACTTTAAAACGGGACTAGAGGAGATTTGAGCATTTTTAGAACAAACTTTTCATTTTTAGGGGCAAACTCGGGGCGAGATAAAGAAAAAAGCCTTATTTAAGGCTTTCTTAGGCTATTTACATCCACCCTGAGGGAATCGAACCCCCATCTCAAGAACCGGAATCTTACGTGATATCCATTACACTAAGGGTGGAAACTTGTCTTATTATAACAGAAATTTGCTCTAATAACAAGTTTTTTATGGGTGGACTAAGCGTCCATTAGTGGGATGCATCACCGTTCCAGATAGAGTTTTTCACGATCACATAATCAACGTGCTTGAGGTCAGCAACCTTGCGTCCACCTGCGTAGGAAATAGCACTTTGCAAGTCCTGCTCCATCTCAGTAAGGGTGTCTTGCAAATGCCCTTTGGTAGGAAGTAAGATGCGTTTACCTTCCACATTTTTATAAGCACCCTTTTGATATTGTGAAGCTGAACCATAGTATTCTTTGAATTGTTCGCCATCGACTTCAATCGTCTTTCCTGGGCTTTCGATATGTCCTGCAAATAGGGAACCAATCATGACCATGCTGGCACCGAAACGGATAGACTTGGCAATATCACCATGAGTACGAATGCCACCATCAGCGATAATCGGTTTACGCGCAGCCTTGGCACACCAACGTAGGGCAGCCAACTGCCAGCCACCTGTACCAAAACCTGTCTTGACCTTGGTTATACAAACCTTACCAGGACCGATTCCAACCTTTGTTGCATCCGCACCAGCATTTTCCAATTCACGAACAGCTTCTGGTGTTCCCACGTTACCAGCAATGACAAAAGTATCTGGTAATTCTTTCTTGATGTGTTGGATCATAGAAATCACGCTATCCGCATGACCATGAGCAATGTCAATCGTGATATACTCAGGAGCATCAGCCTTGAGTTGACTAACAAAATCATACTCATAATCCTTGACACCGACAGAAATGGAAGCAATGAGGCCTTGGTCGTGCATGCGCTTGATAAAAGGAATGCGCCCCGCTTCATCAAAACGGTGCATAATGTAGAAGTAACCGCCTTTAGCCAGTTGCTCTGCTACGTTCTCATCCAAAATCGTCTGCATATTTGCAGGTACAACAGGTAGTTTGAAAGTGTGATTTCCTAGTGTGACACTCGTGTCTGCTTCTGCACGGCTTTTAATGACACATTTATTTGGGATCAACTGAATATCTTCATAATCAAAAATTGGAAATTCATTTAACATATCGATGTCTCGTTTCTTTTGTAATGACCTACCTATGCTTGCGCATCCCTACGTCTTTTCTGACGTTTCCTTGATTTATTATAAACTAAAGTACAGTTTTTGTCAAATATTTTTAATAATCAAACTATATTGTTCGGAAATTGCTTATATAAATATCAAAAAAGTGAAGAGATTATTTTCTCCCCACTTCTTCATCAATAATCGCTTTAAAAATTTCTGCGGAGTTTTCCATCATTTTACAAAATGCACTATAGGATGAGGCATTCTGAGGGATTTGGATAGACCACTTCTTCAATTGAGATCCATAGCCAGCTAGTTTCCCTATTTCACTATTTACTGACTGCTCCATACTAGGAAAAATCAGTCCAGCTTTCTCAGATTTTAAGATATAAGAATAGGAAATCAATTGGAACAAGTCCTCACGGTTAATCCCTTTTTCAGTAAACTCCAGTTTTTTATATTTTGCATCTAGAACAATCTTTCGTTCTCTGTCATAAAAATCTGGATATACTTTTCGTTTCCCAACAGAAAATACTGAAATTCCATCCGTCCTATCCTTACTTCTGGGATGTACAAAATATTTTGGCAACAAGGTGTAGACATACTCTTCCCAAAGCCAGGAAACATCAAAAAGAATACCATGTACCCTTTGAGATTGAGGGCCAAGACCATGCTTTTCTCTACTCAGAATCATCAAGCAGAGTTCCTGTAACTTTCTGTACTCTCTGAAGTAGGCGTGTCGGATGGGTTTGATTTTATTCATTCTGATAATCTTAGCACGATCAGCTAGTTTATAAGCTGGAGTTGCACGAGTAATTTCAGTTATATTTTCACGATTACTATCAAGTAGTGCTCCAAAACTTTTTTGAATCTTTATGTACTCAATCGTATGCCGAATCAACTGCATGAGTGGATTATCATAGGTAAACTCTCTTGTTGTATAGGCAATATTTCCCGTAAAAGGAAGATTTTTCTTAAGATGATTTCCTACATCAACGGCTCCCTTTACATGACTGTCGTTATGAGAAAATCTCTGGTATTCCTTATAAAGACCTTTTCTGAGAGCAGCTTGTAAATACTTGGGAAAGAGGTAAATCAAAAGCTGATAGAGTTTATCCTCTAGAGATAGACCGATGTCTAAACTAGTCAGATTGATATTGAGAACCTTTTGTAAGAGATAATGCAAAAAATGGTCGTTACTTTCATCAGAAAAACGAGAGGCAATCGTTAATCTTTCCTGACCATATCCAAGAAAACCAATCACGTTTCCTGTCTTGATTTCCTGATTAACTGTTTCCAAAATCTTTTGGTCCTTATCTAAATCAAGAGAATTTATCAAATCATTCGGGAAAATAAAGATACGGTCCTCTCGAGAAAGGTTATCCAGTGTTCTATCAAGAAGCGCTTGACTTAGTTTGGGATATTCTGCTACAAAGTCTTCTTTAGCAATTTTATGCTGATTATCAGTTATCCGCATCATCATCACCAGTCTCTTGCCGAACTGTTTGCTCGTTATTTGTCAGATCAAATGCTTTTTTCAATGTTTGCAGAGTTTCATCTTCTTCATAAGAACCACGCAAGTAGTCTTCTAGGAGCGGTTTAATATAATCAGACCAGAGTAACTCATAGTCAAAATCCACATCCTTCAACTTAAGGAAATAACTTGGTCCGATATGATAATGACTATTTAGCTCTTGAACGTTTTCGATAGCAGCATTCAAGTTTCTTAGACGTTTTTTCGCTTCCTCCTCATGTCCATCTAGTTCGTTATCTAGAATGTATAACTGACTTTCAGCAGTAACTTCAACAAAACGGAAACGACGACGCATAGCAAAATCAAAGGTATCTACTGAACGGTCAATATCATTCATTGTTCCGATGATGTAGACATTTTCAGGGATATAAAATTTATCATCAGTCTCATGTAAATTAGCATACTGGGTAGAAACACTTCCCTTTTCACCACGATAGCCAGGGTCGATAGAGAAAAAGAGTTCACCAAAAATCTTAGAAATCTCCCCACGGTTGATTTCATCGATGATGAAGACGAATTTCTTGTCTGTGTCAATCGTTGGAGATACATAATCACATAATCCATAACTTTCTTTCATGTGATCCAAAACAATGTTTTGATAAGTTTCGTACTTTAAATTAGTATCTTCACCCTTGTACAAAAGATACACTTTTTCTTTGGTAGCAACAGGAGAATCAAACTTCACATTCCCTTGACTATTTAAACTAGCTGGAACAGAACTACGAGGGAAGAAGTATTGTCCTTGTTTTTCATTGATAGCATCCGTTAGCTTACCCCACGCTTCCTCAAAATTATCTTGTCCTCCAGTTTTCTGAGCTTCTTTCGCTCTCTGACAGAACTTCTTAAAAATACCATCCTGTAATTTAAACTCAATAGCTCCATCCCCATTTGATACCGGTCTTAAACCCTCCACAAAATCCGTATAATCATAGGATGGGTGAAATTGTACAAATCCGATTTGGTCTTCGTTACCATCCGTTAATTCTTTAGCAATTTCTTTAGCAAGATAAGTTTTTCCTGTGCCAGGTGCACCACGGAGGATGAGGTTTTTGGATTTTTTTAATTTATCTAAATAATCGTTAATATTTTTATCCATAACAACTTTCTCTATATTTTTTCTGTATGTACCATTTATAATAGATTTATATAAATTGATACGTTCTGAATTTCTATCCCAGTTGATGGTTTGTCTTGTACCTTTTTTACCTTGGTATTCCCATCCACCATCTACTTTCAACCAATTAACACCAATACAATGTTTAAACTCTGTTTTTGTTTCATCAAAGTAATATGTTTTCACACATTGTCCAATACCTAAAATTTTGTTAAATCCTGAGGTAGCTATTATATAATCATTTATTTTTATGTCATGTGCAAACTTCCAAATAAATAAATTGCTCCGCTTTCCTTGCTTCAATTCTTCAGGATTATTGTAATCTAAAATATTAGATAAACTAGAATCGAAATCTATACAAGCTATATTCTCTTCTTTGAATAAAGACCAAACTTTTCCACCTCCTCCTGCAACTATCATCCAATAATTTAATTTTTCTTCCATTTTGTAGCTCCATTTTCATATTATAGGCTAGTTAGTATTTAATATTTCAAAACCCTATTTCATATATAGAATATCATATCTATTTAAAAAAGAAAAGAACTTCTAAAAAAAGCCCAGCGTTAGGAGCTTCAATGACTCTTAACACTAGACTTCTTTTTTTATCTTAGTAATACTCTCCCTGACGGTAGTCCCAAGAGTTAAAGGTATCTGACAGGTGCATCATGATTTTATCAATGTCAAGCCCTTTGCGGATAACGACTGGTGCTGGTGAGGTTGAACGGGCTCCTCCTTGTTCTGGGATGAGTTTTCCGTCCTTATCGACCATAGAGACCATCACACCTTGCTCGTAGCGCGTTTCAATCGTTTTGTCTGGTTGGATAGATGCCACGTAGTCGTCTGCTTCGATGACAAGATCCACTGCTCCTTCGATTCGTTGACCGATACCTTCCACCTTACCACGGTTTCCTTTTCCAGATGGGTTGGCTGATGACGCATAGACCATTTTACCTTCATCCCAAAGTTTAGCAGCCAACTGTTCACCAGCTTTACCAAATTTGATGACAAAACAGCTAGTACCACGAACGTCAGTCATGAGTTCTTCACGGCCATCACCGTATGCTTTGAGTTTTTCAAAAGCTTCTGGTTTCCAAGGAAGGATACAACCAAGGAGAATATCTTCATCCCAATGTTTTTGGTAGAAGGCTTCAATTTCTGGGTTGAGTTTTGCTAAAGCGCGTAGCTCGTCCATGCTACCACAAAGTACAACACCTGGTTTGTTACGATTACGTTCTTTAGCCTCAAACTTACGCTCAAGACCTGCCTTATCGCTCGTCATGATAATGTAACCAACTTTTGTAGGACAAACAATACATCCGCCCTCACCTTTTAAAATGTCATAGCCTTCTTGAGAAAGTGTTCCGTTCCATTGAATGTGTTTTGTCATAGTTCTATAGTTCCTTTTCTATTTTTTCTAATCCTGCCAATAGGATGGGCGTTGTTTTTCATAAGCAGCAATCAAATCTTCATACTGCAAGGTAATACCGATATCATCCAAACCATTTAAAAGTTTGTGTTTCCACTCGCTATCGATTTCGAAAGTGAATTCTCCAACTGGTGAGATGATTTTTTGTTGTTCCAAGTCTACAGTTACCTGATCGGTCGGTTTGAGTTGGGCTAGCTTTTCTCTAACCTCCCTAGGCTGAACAATAGGCAACATGCCATTATTGAGTTCATTATTGTAATGAATGTCCCCAAAAGATCCTGCAATCACAACCTTAAAACCATAGTCGGCTAGAGCCCAAGCTGCGTGTTCTCTCGAAGAACCTGCCCCAAAGTTATCCCCTGAGATGAGAATACTAGCTTTACGATATTCAGGTCGGTTAAAAACAAAGTCTGGGTCCTCAGTATACTTGTCGTCTAGATAACGCCAAGCATACATGAGGTACTTACCAAAGCCTTTTTTATCAATCAACTTGAGAAACTGCTTGGGGAGTATTTGGTCGGTGTCGATGTTATCGTTCATGAGAGGAACGGTCGTTCCCGTATAAACTGTAAATTTCTCCATATCCTCTCCTTACTGGGCCTCTGGCATTTGCCGAACATCTACGAAGCGCCCTGCGATAGCCGCCGCAGCTGCCATAGCTGGACTGCAGAGATGGGTTTTAGCACCAAATCCTTGTCTGTCTTCAAAGTTTCGGTTACTGGTTGAGGCACAGTGGACACCATCAGGGACCTTGTCGGGATTCATCCCTAGGCACATAGAACAACCTGGGTCTCTCCATTCAAAGCCAGCGTCTAGGAAGACCTTATCCAAGCCCAACTTCTCAGCAGCTCGTTTGACAGGACGAGAACCTGGTACTACGATTGCTGTTAGATTGGGAGCAATTTTCTTCCCTTTGACAAATCGCGCAGCCAGCTGTAAGTCACTGAGACGAGCATTGGTACAAGACCCGATAAAGATATAACCTAGTTCAATGTCCGCTGGCTTTTGACCAGGCTCCAAGTCCATGTAATGATAAGCACGCTCATCGTTCATATCCTTGATTTCTGGGAAGCTACTGTCAAAGTCGACGCCCATAGCAGGATTGGTTCCCCAGGTCACCATAGGAGCCAAGTCTGAGACATCCATCCGGATAACCTTATCATAAACAGCATCATCATCGCTGACTAGGGTTTTCCAATCAGCCACAGCCTCCTCGAAAGCTTTGGGAACGCATTCCCGTCCCTTGAGATAGTCATAGGTGGTCTGATCTGGATTCATGATTCCCATCTTGGAGCCAAACTCGATAGACATATTGCAGATGGTCATTCTCTCTTCCATGGTCAGTGCATCAATTGCTTGTCCACGATATTCAACCACATAGCCAACACCACAGGCAACGCCGTACTTGGCAATTAAGGCGAGAATGTAATCCTTAGAATAGACTCCTTTTTGAGGAACACCAGTGAACTCTACCAGCATTTTCTTGGGTTTGACCTGCCAAAGGGTCTGGGTAGCAAAGACATGCTCGACCTCACTGGTCCCAATCCCAAAGGCGATAGCCCCGAAAGCTCCGTGAGTAGCTGTATGACTGTCTCCACAGACGATGAATTTTCCTGGTTGGGTCCGTCCTGTTTCTGGACCTACCATGTGAACGATTCCCTGCTTTTCAGAACCATGGGCAGCATGTTCAATCCCAAACTCCTCAACATTTTCAGCAAGCTTATCAATTTGAGCCTTAGAAATGACATCTCGAATATCGTAGATATTGACCGTTGGTACATTGTGGTCAAAGGTTCCGAATGTCAAGTCGGGCCGTCTCAATCTGCGCCCCGCATCTCGTAATCCTTGAAAAGCTTGGGGACTAGTCACTTCATGAATATAGTGCTGGTCCACATACATGAGTTGGGGCTGCCCTTCTTCTCCTGTGATGACATGACGGTCCCATAATTTATCAAAAATCGATTTTCCTGCCATCCATTACCTCCAAATAAAATATAAGGCTACTAGTGTGGTCACCATCCCTAGAAACCAAACTGTTTTAAAGTACCATTTTCTAGTCTTGTGGTGAAAGGTGATTCCTGCCAACCAGGCACCAAAACCACCAAAAGTAAAGGCTAAAATGAATAAGATTTTCTCTGGGACGCGCCAAGCACCTCTTCTTGCCTTGGATTTGTCAATGCCATAAATCAAGAAAACCAGCAAATTCCAAATCAAGAGGGCAAGTGTTATTCCTTCATTTATCTTCATAATCTTTCAATGATAGCTTCTGTCATTTCCTTGGTAGAAGCCTTTCCTCCTATATCTCTCGTTAAAATTCCTGCTGCCAAACTGGCTTCTACAGCATGTTCGATACGCTCTGCATCCTCATAACGTCCAAAGCTATCTCTCAACATCATGGCAACTGACAAAATCATAGAGATAGGATTGGCAATTCCTTGACCTGCAATATCAGGTGCCGAACCGTGAATAGGTTCATAAAGACTTGGGCCTTTTTCAGAATGACTGGCTGATGGCATGACGCCAAGTGTGCCTGATAAAACGCTTGATTCATCAGATAAGATATCTCCGAAAAGATTTTCCGTCACGATGACATCAAACTTGGCAGGATTGGTAATCATAAGCATAGCAGCTGAGTCCACCAACTGGTGTTCCAAGGTAACATCTGGGAAATCCTGCGCGACTTCCTCAGCTACTCTGCGCCAGAGTTTTGATGTTGCTAGAACATTTTGCTTATCGATACTAGTAACGATTTTTCTCCGATTTCTTGCGATTTCAAATGCCTTGAGAATGATCCGCTCTACTTCCTCATAGCTGTAGTCGTTGATATCACGCGCTTTGCGCTCTTCAAGGATATGATCCCCAAAGTAAATCCCACCTGTCAACTCACGCACCACGACAAAGTCTACACCAGCAATTCGTTCGGGTTTGAGAGGTGACAAATGCTTGAGACTATCAAAAATCTTAACAGGGCGAATATTGGCATAGAGATTGAGTTCCTTACGAAGAGCCAGCAAGCCTTGTTCAGGCCGAACCGATGCTCCATCATACTGAGGACTACCGATAGCCGCAAGGAGAATAGCATCTGCTTCTCTACATGCCTTGAGGGTTTCATCAGGTAAGGGATGCCCCGCAGCATCAATACCTGCACCTCCAAAGGGGCATCTATCTATCTCATAGTCAAAACCTGTTTTTGAAGCTAGAGCTTCCAGAACCGCTAAACCAGCTTCCATGATTTCTGGACCGATTCCATCCCCTGCTAGAGCTACTATTTTCTTTGTCATAGCCTTCTCCTTTACACACTAGGCATGTCTCGGTAGGAAACGCTATGCCCCATCTCACCTGCATTCTCTTTTTGAACAAAAGTATTAGCATTGATATAAGCAATAGCCGAAGCCTTCAATACATCGAAATCGAGACCTGCTGCGTTAAAGATGGTTTCTGTATCTCTGTTTTCAACAGTAACCAAGACACGAGCTTGAGCATCAATTCCATCTGTCACAGCATCAATGGTATAGGACACCAAGCGGACTGATTGGTTAAAGAATTTATCGATAGCGTTAAAGATCGCTTCAACGGAACCTTGCCCTGTTGCATTAAATTCGACTTTTTCACCATCCATATTGGCTAGGCTAACGAGCGCTTCAATGTCATTATCTGCATGGGTTTGAAGTTGTAAATCATCAAAGTGGAAGCCTTCAGGATTTTCAACCATGGTTCCAGCTACCAGAGCTCGAATATCTGCATCTGTGATTTCTTTTTTCTTGTCCGCTAGTGCCTTGAACTTAGCGAAGAGTGGTTTGATATCCTCTTCTGTAAAATCTAGGGCCAATTCTCTTAGTTTTTCAACAAAGGCATGGCGACCTGACAATTTTCCAAGCGGAAGGCTATTACTCTTAACACCGACCAATTCAGGTGTGATGATCTCATAAGTGAGAGGATTCTTAAGAACTCCATCTTGGTGAATACCAGACTCGTGAGAAAAGGCATTACCACCAACGACAGCCTTGTTTTTAGGAACTGGAATACCAGAGAAGCGAGAAACCATTTCAGACGTATTCATTGTTTCATCCAAAACAATATCACTAGTTGCTTGGAAGAAATCCTCACGAATCTTCAAAGCAACAGCTACTTCTTCAAGAGCAACATTACCTGCGCGTTCACCGATACCATTAATAGTTCCCTGGACACGTCCAGCACCGTGTTTAATTGCTGTCAAAGTATTTGCAGTTGCCATACCGAGATCATCGTGACAGTGGACACCAAAGACAACTTTATGATCTGATTTAATATTTTCAGTCAAGTGATCAAAGATACGTGCAAACTCTTCTGGAGTCGTAAAGCCAACTGTGTCAGGGATATTGATATAAGATGCACCTGCATCGACCGCTGTTTGAACGACTTGTAAGAGGAAATCCAACTCTGTTCTAGTCGCATCTTCAGGAGAGAATTCGACGATTTCAAACTTAGAACGAGCATAAGAAACATGTTCCTTGATAGCTTCTAAAATCTCTTCCTTGCTTTTATTGAGCTTATACTTGCGGTGAATCGGACTGGTAGCGATAAAGACATGAATTTGAGGATACTTGGCATCCTTAAGAGCCTCATAACAAGCATCAATATCAGATTTTACAGAACGAGCTAATCCTGTCACTGCTGTTTTTTTCATGGCTTTAGCAATTTTTTGAACGGCTATAAATGAATCTGGACTAGCAGCCGGAAAACCAGCTTCAATTACAGAAATTCCCCATTTCTCCAGCTGTCTTGCAATGGAAACTTTTTCCTTTATTGAGAAGTTAACACCAGGTGTTTGTTCCCCATCACGAAGGCTTGTATCAAAAAATTCAACTTTACGCATAAGATTTCCCCTTTTCCAAATGTAGTTTTAAAAAAAACATCTCGCTCAGAAGCCCAAGCGAGATGTTGATTTACTCCCGCTTGGTAAGCCAAACAGGACTAATGCTTTTGCACTAGCCCGAGTACCTCAACAACAAAGCAAATTGATTAAACTTAGCTGTTTTCATGTTTGACTTTCTCCTTCGTTTGATATCTTGTTTAGTATTTTAGCATAGCGAAAAACACTTGTCAAGAAAAAATCCATTATTTTCTGAAAATTTCTTCAGTAAAGAATATTTTGCTAATTGAAAGTATTTGAAAACTCAAGCGAATTCCCCTATTTTTTCACAGTCAAGTTCCAACTTCTTTCGATGAGTTCTATCACTTCTTCATCTTGCAAACTATCATCAAGCGCCAGACTAAGCCAGTAGCGTTTATTCATATGAAAAGCTGGATAAATACCCTTTTGTGAAAACAGGTCAGCTACTTGGTCGTGTTTGAGGTTGACTGCTTCGACTAGCCCTTCTCTCCCCTTTTCCAGCTTATCCCATGGGATTCTCATCAAAACAGCATACCACTTTTGATTGCCTTCATGACGCAATACAGCTGTATCAGGCGACTTTTCCCACAGATACTCCAACGGATCACCATACTTTTCCTGAACCTTATCCATGATACGCTTAGTCTGAGGGCAGATAAAATCCTGTACATCAAAGCAAGCCTTCCGAATCTGGTAAAGAATCTCCAAACAAGCCTCACGGACACTTCCGACAAAACTCCCACGCATGCTTTCCATATGAACTTGAGGATAGAGATCTCCCGTTTCCTGGTCAAAAACCTGAAAGCTCACATTATCAGGAGTGATGGAGAGTGTCATGAAAAATTCACCCTGCAAAATCTGGCAACTATAGGTCCAGACTTCCCCATTTTCCACAAAACCATAGGCATGGGCTTTTTCTTTATTAAACTGATAGGATTTAAAAATTTCAAACATAAGTGAAAACTGCTACCCAAAGCTAGCAGTTCCTTTCTATTTTTTAAAAGACAACCTTAGTTCCATGCAATTGTGTTACACCCAGCTGGTCGATAAAGGTTTGACGGTTGTCCAAGTCAATCCCCCCACCTGGTAGAATTTCAATTTTACCAGCTGCATGTTCCAAAATTCTGTGATAATGAGCAAAACGTTTCTCTAGCGAGTCTCCAGACACACCAGCACGAGTTAGGATACGGGTGACACCAGCTTGGCTTAGCCAGTCAATCGCTTCCAACTGGTCTTCATCACTCAATTCATCAAAGGCCATGTGGAAGACAATTTCCATCCCTTTTGATGCAGCAATCAACTTCTCAAGATTAGGTTTATCTAACTTTTTATCAGCAGTTAATGTCCCAAATACAACCCCTTGACTTCCAGCCTGAGCAGTCAAACGAATGTCTTCTAGCATGATCGCTATTTCAAGATCAGTATAGACAAAGTCGCCACCACGAGGACGAATCATAGTCATGATGGTGGTGTCGTAGTTAGCTGCCAGTTCAACCGCTGCCTTGGTCACTCCATAGCTAGGTGTTGTTCCTCCTACTGCTAGATTGTCACAAAGTTCGATTCGACGAGCTCCAGCCTGCATCGCTTTTTCAAGCAAGGTCACATTTTCAGCACAAAATTCGTAAATCATTTGATTCTCCTTGATGTTTTCTTTGAATTTATTATATCATATTATTTTAAATAGGCTTTCATTTTTATCAAGGCAAATAACTACTATTTTTATCTATTCTTTGTCAGGAATGACTTTAAAGAGATAGTAGGTGATAAAGACAGTCAAGGCTCCCAGACCGATTTTGACTGGCAAAAGAGGGGCAAAATAAATAGAAATCCCCATCAAGATATAGATAGATACGATGATTTTTTTCTTTCGTTCTCGCGCGATTGACTTGGTTTCCCGAAAGTCCGCTACATAGGTCTGATAAAGCTTTGTATGATAAAGCCAGTCTTCAAAACGCTTAGAAGATTTTGAAAAGCAAGCGATAGCTAACAAAAGAAAGGGTGTTGTTGGTAAAAGTGGTAAGACAACTCCAATAACAGCTAAAGCCAGTGAAATAAAGCCAATACTGAGATAAATGATACGCATGATTTCTCCTAGATAAATTACTCTTCCTCTAGTTTCGCATACAAGGGGGAAATTTGTCAAGCATCAACAAAAAAGAGCCTGAAATTCATTTTCAGGACTCTGCATTTTATTTAATTTTCTCTTCTTCGTAGTCGCCATTACTACATACAACCTGCTTACCACCACCACGGACTTTTTTCTCCACAAGGAAGTGTCCGCATTTTGGACAGTCACGGCCAATTGGTTTGTCCCAGGAAGTAAACTCACATTCTGGATAGCGATTGCAACCATAGAAGATACGATTGCGCTTGGTTTTGCGTTCGATGATTTGTCCTTGATGACAGCTTGGACACTCGACTCCAATCTCTTTGACAATTGCTTGTGTGTGACGGCAGTCTGGGAAATTACTACAAGCATAGAATTTACCAAAACGACCGAGCTTAATCACCATTGGACTGCCACAAACTTCACAGTCAAATCCAGCTGGCTCATCCTTAATCTGAATTTTTTCCATTTCGGATTCAGCCTTGGCTACTTCTTTGGAGAATGGTTTATAAAATTCGTCAATAACACGTTGCCACTGCTCTTTTCCAACTTCGACATCATCCAGTTTTCCTTCCATCTCAGCTGTGAAGGTCACATTGACAATATCTGGAAAATATTCAACGATGAGTTTATTGACAATTTCTCCCAATTCTGTTGGTTCAAATCGTTTGGCTGCCAGACGAACGTAGTAGCGTTTTTGGATAGTTTCAATTGTTGGAGCATAGGTTGACGGACGTCCAACTCCATTTTCTTCCAAGGTCTTGATAAGGGTCGCTTCCGAATAGCGAGCTGGCGGTTGAGTAAAATGTTGTTCTGGCTTGCTATTGACCTGCTTGACTACATCTCCTACTGCCATATCTGGCAACATCTTGTTCTTGTCAGAGTCATTGTAGATAGCAAGATACCCATCAAACTTAACTTGACTTCCATTTGCCGCGAATTGGACTCCATTTTGAGAGAGCTTAACAGCCATGGTATCAAAGATAGCGCCCGTCATCTGACTGGCCACAAAACGGTTCCAGATCAGGGTATAAAGTTTGAGCTGGTCTTTGTCCAAGTACTTAGCAATGCTTTCAGGTGTGTTAAAGACACTAGATGGACGAATGGCTTCGTGGGCATCCTGAGCACCTGAGGCATTCTTGACCTTGCTACCATGCTTGGAATACTTGCTACCAAAACGATCGTTGATGTAGCTAGCCGCTTCATTCTGAGCCACAGGACTGATACGAGTCGAGTCTGTACGCATATAGGTAATCAAACCTTGCACGCCTGTACCGATATTGATCCCTTCATAGAGCTGTTGGGCAACCATCATGGTCTTACGAGTACGGAAATTGATTTTGTTAGCAGCATCCATCTGCATGGTTGAGGTCGTATAAGGTAGTGGAGCATTGCGTTTGCGTTCTTTCTTATCTACCTGGTCAACTGTGAAGTCTTTGCTAGTCAAATGGGACAAGACTTCTTTGACTTCTTCGTTAGTGGTCAATTTCATCTTTTTGCCATTCATACCATAGAAAGAAGCCTGAAATTGCTTGGTTCCCTTCTTAAAGACACCATCAATTGTCCAGTATTCTTCTGGTTGGAAGGCATTGATTTCATTTTCACGGTCAATGATGAGCTTAAGGGCAACAGACTGCACGCGTCCTGCTGATAAGCCCTTCTTGACCTTTTTCCACAAAATAGGCGAAATCGAATACCCTACCAAGCGGTCTAAGACTCGACGAGCCTGTTGGGCGTCGACCAAGTCCATGTCAATCTTGCGAGGCTCTTTAAAGGCATTTTTTACTGCGTCTTTGGTAATTTCATTAAAGACTACACGGTTGGCATCATTCTCATCCAAGTTGAGAATGTGAGCCAAATGCCAGGAAATCGCTTCTCCTTCACGGTCCGGGTCACTTGCTAGAAAGACTTTATTGGCTTTTTTAGCTTCTTTTTTTAAGTCATTGATGAGAGGACCTTTTCCTCGGATATTGATATACTGTGGTTCATAGTTATTTTCAATGTCGACTGACATACTGGATTTCTTCAAATCACGGATATGCCCGACACTGGCTAAAACCTTGTAATTTCTGCCTAGATATTTCTCAATCGTTTTCGCCTTAGCAGGCGACTCTACGATGACTAGATTTTTCTTAACTGTTGATTTTTTCTTCTTTGTTGCCGTAGCCACACTATCACACCTTTTCAAAGTAATAAACTTTATAAAGTGTAAACCATTTTTCTATAGCTGTCAAGACCTAAGTCCTATATATAGAAGAAAAGTTTATCTGAGTGAACAAATTTCTCCTTAAAATTCAAACTCTGCCAGCACATCTTGACCACTTGTGACTAACTTTGCCCCCTCTTGGATCAGATGGTGGCAACCATCTGAATGGCCATCAAGAATGTTCCCTGGAATGGCAAAAACATCACGCCCTTCCTCCATAGCTCGCTCACAGGTGATGAGACTACCAGAACGCATCCTTGCTTCTGCTACAATCACACCACGGCAAAGGCCAGCAATGATGCGATTACGGGCTGGAAAGTGAAATTTCAAGGGTTCTTCACCAGGTCCATACTCGCTAAGTACTAAATGGTGATTGCCAATGTGTTCCTGCAAACGTTTATTGGCGCGAGGATAGAAAACATCCAATCCTGTTCCAATGACAGCAATTGTTCTTCCTCCATTCTGGAGTGCAGCCATATGGGCAGCTGTATCAATCCCTTTGGCTAAACCACTGACCACAATTAACTCATTTTCCAAACCTTGAATGACTTTCTGAACCGACTTTGCTCCCTGACTAGAACATGAACGACTCCCTACAACGGCAACCTTTGGAAACTTCAACAAGTCCAAATTCCCTTTATAAAACAAGAGCACTGGAGCATCATAAATCTCACTCAGATCCCAAGGATAACAGTCATCAAGAATAGAAAAGGATGGAAATTTCTGAAACTCCTTCTCCAAATGTGCATCATCTATCTGGAAATAGCGTTCCATAAAGACAGCAGGATTACGACACCCCGATAGTTCCGCAATATCACCTAGCAAAAGCTCCTGATCTACAGTCTCATCGTATTCAAGAACAGTTAGAATCTGTTGATTGGTCAGCCCAGCTTTTCTCAATTTGTAAATCTCATAGTTTGTGATCTTCATATACAACTCCATTTCTTTTTCTACTCATCTATCTATTCGTAAAAAAAAATAAAAAGAAGACCAAGGATCTTCTTTTTTTCATTTATTCAGATTTAGTAGTTGACCAGCTACTTTCAACCATCGGTAAGATTGTTTTTAAAGTTTCCCCATCTCCTTCAAGTGAAACATAGCGGATTTTACCATCATTTGATCGGAAAACCCAGGTAACAAGGTATTTCCCTGACTTAGCAATTGCATTGACAACATAGGCTTCATAGCCTCCAATGGTCGATTTGGAACCCCAGACCTTACTGAAATCAGAGCTTTGTTCCTTGGAAGTTAAAATACTAGATGAGACAGTCACAACATCCAGTTTAGCATATTCTTCTTCGCTGATATTGAACTGATCAGCCTTGAAGGTATTCAGCGTAACAATGTTGATATCTGTTCCATCACAATACTGTATATCATTTCCACCTTCTACTTCATGGAATCGAACCCATGATTTGGGTACCTTGACAAACCCATACTCATTCGAGCCGATGATTTGCGTCTCTTCCTTTCTCGCTTCAGAAAAGGCAGAGCTAGAGTTGCTCGTTTCCTGACTGCTAGAAGAACTAACAACCGCAGTCGAACTTTCTTCGATTGCTGCTTGCGAATTATTGGAGCATGAAGCTAAAAAAGCACTAACAGTAACTACAGTACTTAAAATTAATAATTTTTTCATCCTACCACCTTTCCATCTGCATTATAAGAAAAATAAGGTCTTCTGTCAAATTCTAACCTAATCAATTCTGTTCGTTTACGATTTTATAGCTCACATTTAAAGCAAAAACTCTTGAAAAATCTTCAAGAGTTTTATTTTATAATTCTATTCTTCATCCATGCTTAAGACGCTAAGGAAGGCTTCTTGTGGGACTTCTACTGATCCGATAGCTTTCATACGTTTCTTACCAGCTTTTTGTTTTTCAAGCAGTTTGCGTTTACGAGAAACGTCACCACCGTAACATTTGGCAAGTACGTTCTTACGAAGGGCCTTGATATCAGTACGAGCCACGATTTTGTGCCCAATAGCTGCTTGAATGGGTACCTCAAACTGTTGACGAGGGATGATTTTCTTGAGCTTATCCACGATGAGTTTCCCACGTTCGTAGGCAAAATCCTTGTGAACGATAAAGCTGAGGGCGTCCACCTTGTCTCCATTGAGAAGGATATCCATTTTGACTAGCTTAGATGAGCGGTACTCTGACAATTCGTAGTCAAAGCTTGCATAACCACGCGTCGAAGACTTAAGCTTATCAAAGAAGTCAAAGACAATTTCAGCAAGCGGAATTTGATAGATAACATTGACACGATTATCATCAATATAGTCCATGGTCACAAAATCCCCACGCTTACGCTGAGCCAGTTCCATCACTGCTCCGACGAACTCCTGTGGTACCATGATTTGCGCCTTGACATACGGCTCTTCAATAGTCGCAATCTTGGTTGGGTCTGGAAATTCAGAGGGGTTAGACACATCCATAGACTCACCGTCAGTTTGGTTAACCTTGTAAATAACAGACGGAGCTGTCATGATGAGGTCAATGTTGAACTCGCGCTCTAAACGCTCTTGAATAACATCCATATGGAGAAGTCCAAGGAATCCACAACGGAAACCAAATCCAAGCGCCTGAGATGTTTCTGGTTCAAACTGCAGGCTGGCATCGTTGAGCTGCAATTTTTCTAGGGCTTCACGTAGGTCATTGTACTTGTTTGACTCGATTGGATAAAGACCTGCAAAGACCATAGGATTCATCTGCTTGTAGCCATCTAGCGGTTCTGCTGCAGGATTGCTTGCTAGGGTCACTGTATCACCCACGCGCGTATCTTGAACCGTCTTGATGGAAGCCGCAATATAACCAACATCACCAGTCGCAAGGAAATCGCGGCCTACTGCTTTCGGCGTGAAAATACCAACTTCCGTCACATCAAAGGTCTTGCCATTGCTCATGAGTTGAATCTTATCGCCAGGTTTGACAACTCCATCCATGACACGCACTTGAAGGATAACCCCACGATAGGCATCATAAACTGAGTCGAAAATCAAAGCTTTTAATGGAGCTGAAACATCACCAGTTGGAGCTGGAACTTTTTCAACGATCTGCTCAAGAATCTCTTCAATACCAATACCAGCTTTGGCTGAAGCTAAGACTGCTTCGCTGGCATCCAGTCCGATGACATCCTCAATCTCCGTACGCACGCGCTCTGGATCAGCTGCTGGAAGGTCAATCTTGTTAATGACTGGCAGAATTTCCAAATCATTATCCAATGCTAGATAAACGTTAGCAAGTGTTTGAGCTTCAATCCCTTGAGCCGCATCAACCACCAAAATCGCTCCTTCACAGGCAGCTAGCGAACGCGACACTTCATAGGTAAAGTCCACGTGCCCTGGCGTGTCAATCAAGTGGAAAATATAAGTTTCCCCATCTTTTGCACTGTAATTCAACTCAATGGCATTCAACTTAATGGTAATCCCACGTTCACGCTCAAGATCCATACTATCCAAAAGCTGGGCTTGCATTTCACGACTAGAAACCGTCTCCGTCTTTTCCAAAATGCGGTCTGCTAGGGTTGATTTCCCATGGTCAATATGGGCGATAATAGAGAAGTTTCGAATCTTCTCCTGTCGTTTTTTCAAATCTTCTAAGTTCATGATGCTCTTCCTTTCAGGGTATCTATTAATTATAAATTGTTTTTAACATTTTGACAAGACCATACCCTGCTAGGAGTACTAATCTTCGGCAATAAAGCCATCATTTTCGATAAAGTAGTGTTCGGTCATTCCTTGGTCTGTAAAGATGATTCCATGAAGGACACCACCATAGACAGCTCCTCCATCCATACCAATCTTGCCATCCTCTGTTATCCAAAGCTCAGCTGTACCTCGGTCTTGCTTGAGCAAACCATAAACCGGTGTATGCCCAAAGACAATGGTTTTTCCAGTATGATTTTCAGCTTCGTGGAATGGTTTTCTGAGCCAGACTTTCTTGTAATCTGTTGTTTCATGCCACTCATCCAAAGTTAAATCAATACCTGCGTGAACAAAGATATATTTGTCTGTCTCTACTACAAATGGCATTTGACGAATAAATTCGACCAAGTCTGCCGCTTCTGTCGCAACCCGTTTGGCATCTTCTACGCCATCAACTGGCGCATCCAAGGGACGACCTAAAATAGAGTTAATAGTTGTATCTCCACCATTGCGACGATAATGGTCATAGCTTTCTTCTGGATCATCGAGCCAAGTCAGAAACATATACTCATGGTTTCCTGATAGACAGATAGCTCCATGATTGTCCACCAAATCTTTGACCATTTCTAGAACACGGCGACTATCCTCACCACGGTCAATCAAATCCCCCAGAAAAAGCAACTGAGTTTGACCATCCCAGGTTTTGAGCAGTTCTTCTAGCATACCTGCTTTCCCGTGAACATCTCCAATTACATAATAGTCTGTCATTTATTTCATCCTCGTTTGCAATAATTCTCTGGCTTGAGTAAGGGCAGCTTCTGTTACATTTTCCCCAGCCAACATTTTAGCTACTTCCTCTACTCGCTCTTCTAAAGTCAAAAGGCGAACCGTCGACACCGTAGAATGCTCATCGCTAATCTTCTCAATAAAGAATTGATAATCCGCGATCGCAATTACTTGAGGTAAGTGAGAGATTGCTAAGACTTGGCCATGCTGGCCTATCTTATGAATCTTCTGTGCGATGGCTTGGGCCACGCGACCTGAAACTCCCGTATCCACCTCATCAAAGACAATACTGGTCTTGCCTTCTTTACGAGAAAAGGCAGACTTGATAGCCAACATGAGACGGGATAATTCCCCACCAGATGCAACTTTGACCAAAGGCTTAAAGTCCTCACCTGGGTTGGTGGAAATGTAAAATTCAACTGCTTCATTTCCTTCACGGCTGAACTTACTCTTACTAAAGCGAACCTGAAATTGTGCCTTCTCCATATAGAGATCCTGCAGTTCTTGCTTAATCTCAGCTTCAAGCTGCAGGGCCAAATCATGACGAGCTGATGCAAGTTGCCCTGCCAAATCGACAAGATTAACTTCCAATTTCTTGAGCTCTGCTTCCATGTCTTCAGAAGAAAGATTATTTCCAGTCAAGAGATTGTACTCATCCGTAATCTTGGCAAAATAAAGCAGGACATCGTCCACAGTCCCACCGTACTTGCGGGTAATAGTATTTATAAGGTCTAAGCGATTCTCAACCTGCATGAGGCGATTGCCATCAAAATCCAAGTCCTCAATAATATCTTCCAAACGCTTTGTAATATCTTCTAAAACATAGTAGGTCTCAGACAGAGAACTTGAAATTTCACGGTATTCAGGGTCATACTCTTCGACACTTTCCATGTCATTCATTGCTGAACGGACATTAGCAAGACTGGAGAATTCCTCATTGTCCAACATGCTATAGGCATTGGTTAGCGTATCCGCAATATTTTTGTGATTGAGGAGTTTATCTCGTTCTTGGTTGAGAGCCAAGTCTTCTCCAGCCTGCAAGTTTGCAGCCTCAATCTCTGCCACTTGAAATTCCAACATCTCAATACGAGCCTTGTGTTCCTGTTGGTTTTTCTTGACTTCCAAAACCTGCTTACGCATTTTGCGATAGGCATCAAAGCTCGTCTGATAGGTCTCCTTCAGCTCCAAGAAAGCTGCATCACCAAACTCATCCAACATCTGGATGTGCAGTTGTGGACGCATTAACTCCTCTTGGTCATGCTGACCATGGATATCTACAAGATGTTGCCCTATAGCACGCAAGACAGAAAGATTGACCATCTGACCATTCACGCGACTAACACTCCGACCGTTTTGCAGAATTTCACGCCGGATGATGATCTCATCGCCCAATTCTAAACCTTGCTCATCAAAAAGTTCCTGTAAAAGGCGACTGTTTTCAACCGAGAAAAGCCCCTCAATCTCTGCCTTTGGCGCACTGTGGCGAATAACGTCTGTCGTTGCACGAGCCCCCAACATGAGATTCATAGCGTCGATAATGATAGACTTTCCAGCACCCGTTTCCCCGGTCAAAACAGTCATACCCTTTTCAAAATTGAGCGAAATCGCCTCAATAATGGCAAAGTTTTTTATTGAAATTTCAAGTAACATACTGACCTACCATTTTTTGACTTGTTCAACAATTTCTTCAGCTGCCTCTGCTGTTCTAGCTACAATTAAGATAGAATCATCATCAGCTAGACAGCTAAAAATCTGTTCAGGAAATGCTTCGACCAACTGACTCTTCACAAAAATAGTATTTCCAGGAATGACAGCAAGGTTGATCATATTTCCCATTAACTCAGAACTCACAATATTGTCCTCAGCCAACTGCAAACTTTTGACGATTGATTTTGGCAACTCATAGATATAGGTGTTGTTCTTCAAAGGAATTTTAACAATACCAAGCTCCTTGATGTCCCTTGAGACAGTGGCTTGCGTAGCAGAAATACCTGCTTCCTTCAAATGCTCAACGATTTCTTCCTGAGTCCCGATTTGATAATCCGTAACAAATCTTCTAATTTTTTCAAGTCTCTCTTTTTTATTCATCTTTAAATTCTCTATGTGCTCTCTCTACAACTTTTTCTATTTCGGGGGCAACTTGATTGCTTGCTCCCTCTTCCTTTTTCAAATATGCCAGAAATTCGATGTTTCCATGTCCTCCTTGGATTGGTGAATAGTCTAATCCAAGCACTGAAAAACCTTGTTCAACCGCCATAGCAGTGACAGATTCAAGGACAGTTTGATGAACCTTGGCATCGCGAATGATTCCATTTTTCCCAATCTGCTCACGACCTGCTTCAAACTGAGGTTTGACAAGTGCTACCACCTGCCCTTGATCTGCCAAAACACGGTGTAAGGCAGGCAAAATCAGACTGAGGGAAATGAAACTCACATCAATACTGGCAAAACTTGGTTCCTGCTCAAAATCAGTCTTTTCAGCATAACGAAAATTAAACTGCTCCATGCTGACAACCCGTGGGTCTTGGCGTAATTTCCAAGCCAACTGATTGGTACCAACATCGACTGCAAAGACCAACTCAGCACCATTTTGCAACATGACGTCAGTAAATCCTCCAGT
Organism: Streptococcus oralis; assembly: GCF_024399415.1. Taxonomy (NCBI): domain Bacteria; kingdom Bacillati; phylum Bacillota; class Bacilli; order Lactobacillales; family Streptococcaceae; genus Streptococcus; species Streptococcus oralis. Next base: position 882,066 of record NZ_CP029257.1, on the reverse strand, counting down.
GGAAGCCCCAATATCAATCGTTGTCACTCCCTCGACTGACAAATCAAAGACCTCCAAGGCCTTCTCTAGTTTTAGACCACCTCGACTGACATACTTGAGTTTTTCACCCTTGAGTTTTAGTTCAGTATCATCTGGGATTTTCTCTCCTGGCTTGTCAAAACGCTCCCCATTGAGGACAGCTACAACCAGACCAGCCATGACACCGCGTTTAGCCTGTTCTCGCGTTTCAAACAAGCCCTGTTTATAAGCTAGTACATCCACTCTTTCCTTAGCCATTGATTCTCAAACTTTCTACTACTTTCACAATCGGCTCTGTTTCAAAGCTGACTTGCTGGGCAATTTCTTCTAACTTGGCATTAGCTTGATCCAAGGTTTGGTTACAAAAAGCAATGGCCTCCTCCAAACCCAGCAAGGCTGGATAGGTTGATTTTTCAGCCTGCAAATCCTTTTGTGGAGTCTTGCCGATTTCCTCAAAACTAGCTGTCACATCCAGCACATCATCTCGAACTTGAAAGGCCAGCCCAATCAATTCACCCACAGTTTTCAATTTTGCTTGGATTTCTGGTTCCAATTCCGCAATGATAGCAGCTGCTTGGAAAGGATAAGCTAGTAATTTTCCAGTCTTATTGGCATGAATGGTCTGAAGTTCTTCCAAGGATAAATGCTGGTGTTCGCCTTCCATATCTAAAACCTGCCCTGCCACCATACCTAGACTCCCTGAAGCAAGGGATAAGTTGGCAATCAAATCCACCTTGATCTGACTTGATAAATCTGCCTGCGCTATCAAGGCATAGGGATCTAGGAACAAGGCGTCTCCTGCCAATATTGCCATCGCTTCGCCAAATTTCTTATGATTGGTTAAACGCCCTCGACGGTAATCGTCATCATCCATAGCAGGAAGGTCATCGTGAATCAAGCTCCCTGTATGAATCATTTCCAAGGCCGCGGCTACCTGCGCATGAGCTGGTTGGATAACCACTTTCAGGGATTCCAAAACTTCTAGCAAAAGAAAAGGGCGAATACGCTTGCCACCAGCATGAATGGAATAGAGAACAGACTCTCGCAAACTAGAGGCAAACTGCTGGTCTCCATAAAAATCTTCCAAAGCCGATTCAACAAGAGCTAATTTTTCTTGCTTCTTCATTCAAAATCACTTTCTGTCCCGTCTTCTTGCATGACCTTAACCAAGGTCTTTTCAGCCTTGTCCAGCGTCGCTTGGAGCTCTTTTGACAAGACCATTCCCTTTTGAAAGGCAGCAATCGCATCTTCTAAAGCAATTTCACCATTTTCTAAACTTTGGACAATGGTCTCCAGTTCTGCTAGATTTTCCTCAAATTTCTTTTGTTTTGACATCTTTAACCTCTAATTCTACTTGACCATCTCGCATCAAAAGCGTCACTTGATCTTTTTTATTCAACATCTCAACAGAATCGACTACGGACTCTTCTTTTTTGACAATTGCATAACCACGAGCCACGATTCGACTGGTATCCAACATCATCAAAGCTTCTGAAAGTCGCTTGACTTCAGCAACCTTGGCATCATAAACCAGCGCCATTTGGCTGCGTAGGAGCTTGTCCAACTGACCTAGACGGTCTTGATAACGCTGGATTTTGGTAATAGGTGATAGTTGGACCAGTCGATGCGTCCTTGCTTGGACTAGTTGTCTGTTATCAGAAATCCGTGTTCGCAAACTTTGTTTTAAGCGCAGTTGTAGTTGATCTAACCGTTGCAAATAACCATCATACAAGCGCTCTGGCTGTCTAAAGATGACTGACTGACTGCATTTTTTCAGAGCTTCTTTTTTTCTTGACAGGACATTCTGAACTGCTGTTGCCATCCGCTTTTCCTGATTTTGCAAATGGGTTAACACATCCAACTTAGTCACAGGCGTAGCCAGTTCAGCTGCAGCTGTTGGCGTTGCAGCACGGCGATCTGCCACAAAATCCGCCAAGGTCACATCTGTTTCATGCCCAACACTAGAAATAACTGGCAAACGGGATTCAAAAATAGCCCGTACCACGATCTCTTCGTTAAAAGCCCAGAGATCCTCAATGGAACCCCCACCGCGACCAATGATGAGAACATCTAGGTCCTCACGTTGATTGGCACGCGCAATATTTCGAGCAATTTCCTCCGCAGCTCCATCACCTTGTACCTTTGTCGGATAGAGAAGGATATCAACACCAGGAAAACGTCTGCTGACGGTCGTGATGATATCTCGAATAACAGCACCACTACGACTGGTTACTACGCCGATACGCTTAGGAAATTGGGGAAGAGGTTGCTTGAATCTCTCTTGAAACAGACCTTCTTCTGTCAGTTTCTTCTTGAGTTGTTCAAACTGAATCGCGAGCGCCCCAACCCCATCAGGCTCAGCTTTTTCAATGATGATAGAGTAGCTCCCGCTGGGTTCATAGACCTGCACACGCCCAATCACATTGATTTTCATTCCCTCTTCCAAGTCGAAACCTAATTTTTGATAAATCCCAGACCAGATGGTCGCTTGAATAACTGCATGGTCATCTTTTAAGGAGAAATATTGGTGAGTAGGTCGTTTACGAAAGTTGGAAACTTGACCAGTTAAATAGACCCGTTCCAAGTAAGGGTCTTTATCGAATTTCATTTTCAGATACTTGGTCAAAGTTGTTACCGATAAATACTTTTCCATCTCCACCTACTATTCATTTTCTTGCTTTTCCATGGGTATTATTATACCAAAAACATGCTTAAAAATCACCTTTTTCCTACTGAAACTAAAGGAAAAATAGAAAAAGGAGGCTAGGCCTCCTCATCTGATTATTTACTGTTTCGCGCTTCTTCCAAAATCTTAGAAATTTTGGTGGTCAAAAGGTCGATAGCAACTGTATTGCTAACCCCTTCAGGAATGACGAGATCCGCATAACGCTTGGTCGGCTCGATAAACTGGTGATACATAGGTTTAACTACACCTAAGTACTGGTCAATAACGCTATCTAAACTACGGCCACGCTCTTCCATATCACGCTTGATACGACGAATAATACGCACATCATCATCTGTATCCACAAAAATCTTGATATCCATCAAATCGCGCAGGCGCTTGTCCTCCAAGACCAAAATCCCCTCAACGATAAAGACATCCTGAGGCTCCTGACGATAGGTCTTGCTACTCCGTGTATGCGCTGTATAGTCATAAGTTGGTATGTCCACTGGGCGCCCTGCCAACAATTCCTTAATCTGCTCGATCATCAAATCTGTATCAAAGGCAAATGGATGGTCATAGTTAGTTTTGACACGCTCTTCAAAAGTCAAGTGAGACTGATCCTTGTAGTATGAATCATGCTCAATCATGGAAATCTTTTCATCAGGGAAATGCGATAAAATGGCTCTCGAAACACTGGTCTTACCACCACCAGAACCACCTGTCACTCCGATAATGATTGGTCTATTTTGCATGCTATCCTCCGTTTTTTTATCCGTGGTCTATTCTATCACATTTTTTGCAAAATTTATAGTCTGATTTGGATAGTCTAGGGGAAACAAATCCATCCCCACACTCCAGTTAGACTAGCCCAAAACCTTCCTTGGTTTGTAGAAATTGTCTCGTTTTTCTAGAATGGCTAGCAATGTATCTCCTTCAAAGGCAGCTAATTCCTTATCTGACTGATCAAGCTCAATAAAACGACCAAAGCGAATTTCTGTAGCTTGTTCTGGAGTTAGGGTAACTTTAACAAGATCCCCCGTTCCAATCTCTAGAGGATGGAGAAAGTCCAGCTGACCAGCCTCCACTTTTTCAGCAATTTCGTCCAAGGTAAGAGCATCTTCTAGTTGTAAACCTGCAGCACTGGTTCGAGTCAGATGCGACATATGGGCCGCATAACCAAGCTTCTCTCCCAAGTCAACTGATAAGGTACGGATGTAAGTCCCTTTACTGCATTTTACACGAAAAGTAAAGCGTGCAAGATGACCCTCATAAGAAATCGGACTTGTCCGCTCAAATTGATAAATGGTTACCAGGCGTTCTGGACGCTCTACTTCCTGACCAGCACGCGCATACTCATAGAGCTTGCGACCATTGACCTTAACAGCCGAATACATAGGCGGAATCTGAGTAATAGGCCCAGTCAGACTGGCAATCGCTTCATCGACAATGGTTTCATCCAAGGGCGACAAAACAGGTGTCTCAGCAACCACTTCCCCACTAGCATCCTCGGTCGTTGTTGAATAGCCGAGAGTGATTTCCCCCTCATAGACCTTGCCCTCATCCTGCATGAACTCGACCATACGTGTCGCCTTGCCCACCGCAATAGGTAAAACACCCACCACATCCGGATCCAGCGTCCCACCATGACCGATTTTCTTAGTTCCCAAAATCTTACGCAGTTTAAAAACCGCGTCATGCGAGGTCATCCCCGCTTCTTTTTTTAAGTTGATAATACCGTTCATTTTTGCTTTCTAATTTCCCTTTCACTTCTATTCCTCATTGTTTAAATCAATTTTTTTAATATCATATAAATCCTCAGAGTAAAATAGTTTACCCGACTCAATTGGTAAAATATATTCAAAATTATCATCATTTTCAAGCCGCTTATACTTTCCATTAACAACCGAAAAGGAGTCAGTATTTATGTTGTAATATCCATCTGGAAGGCTTGAAAAATCAATATCTCCTAGTTCCAATAGATTGCTTTTACTAAGTGATAAATGCAACCAAAGGGCTCCGTCCTTCATAAAGTCTTTAATAGAAAGAGTCGCATATCCTCTAAAAGCTTGATTTTCTTTACTTGATGAATTTTGATTTCGAATAGCTTTTTCTACTAGAAAAGGAGTTAACCTATATGAACTTGATATTTTAAAACCAGGGCTAGCTAATGGCTGTTCTTTATCATCAATAACTACTAAATCATAGCCTTTCTTTTGTATTGCACTTTCTACAGCAGATTTAAAATCATTCAGAACTGTCTGCGCTTCTTGGCTTGATACAGAGAGCTTCAAGAATTCTTTAAGACCATAATTCTCATTAATGAAACTGACCTCTGTTAATTTTTGACGAATGTACTTAGCACCTACTTGAATCGTTATCCCATTATCCGATACATCAAAAATACTAATATCTGAAACGTTGCTATCTATTTCTACGCTTTTAAGAGTGACATCATAATTCATTCCCCTAGAAGAATAAAACTCTTTTAACTGTTGAACTTTAGCGTTATTTCTAAAGTGGATTTGAATTCTACTTCCTACAAATGGAGAAAAAATACCAATCAAAAATAGAATAAGTAACTTGCGACTTATTTTTGGATTGTAGTCTTCCTTTTGATAAATCCAATCTAAATATGGAAATAGAAATAATGAAAAAATGAAACTCCAAAGGTCAATATCTTTTATAAAGTCAAAGGAAACGATCATTTTAAATCTTAGCAAAAATATCAGAAAAATTGCTAAAAAAATATTTCCAACCAATAGGAATGCAATGATGCGTTCCGATTCATTTTTTGCTTTTCGCACATAAGATATACCCACCAGAAGATTAGCCAAAAAACTAATTCCATAACCGAATATAGTTGGAATCAATCCAAAAATAGCAAATAATAAATTATATCTTGAGTCAGTATCACCTACGCCTTCAATATTTAAAAGACCATATAGGAGATTAAGAAAAAATACAACTAGTGGCAAATATGCAATATAGATATCCGAAAATTTCAAAGTTTTTTTCATAGGAACTCCTGTTTTTAAGGCAATCTCACTCCCCCTTTAGCGCTTCAAATTTCGCTTTCATGGTTGGATTTTTCCGGGTCAATTTTTTAACCGAAACATCTTCCAATTTATTGTTAGCGAGGCGGAGTTGGTTTTCAGATGTGGTTAGGAACTTTTTGACCTCTTCCATGCGTTTGATGGCTTTATCAATTTCATCAATAGCTTTTCCAAAGTTGGTTGAAGCAGAGTTGTAGTTTTTGGCAAAAGCTACTTTGAAGGCATCCAAATCTTCTTCAAAATGCGTAATATCGATATTCTGCTCTCGAACCAAGGCCAACTCTTGCTTATATTTCAAAGAATTAAGCGCCGCATTTCGTAAGAGACCAATTAACTGGATAAAGAACTGGGGACGAACCACATACATCTTTTCATACTCATGACTGACATCGACAATTCCTGTGTTAAAGTAGTCGTTATCTGCTTCTAACATGGTCACCAACACGGCATATTCACAGTTCTTCTCCCGACGATCCTTGTCCAATTCCTTGTAAAAATCTGCATTCTTATGCTTCTTTTCTGTGCCGTCCGCTTCATTTTTCATTTCAAACATGATAGAAATGAATTCTAACCCATTTTCATCAAAGTCACGGAAGATAAAATCGCCTTTAGAACCACGCGCAGAAACCTTATTATCCTTCTCAAAGTAGGCATTTGGAAAAGCAAAACTACGGACCTTGTTAAACTCACTCTCTGCATACTGTTCCAAACTTTCACCAATCGCTTTTGTGGATTGTTGGGCTTTGAAATTCTTGTAAAATTCGACTTGCTCACTGGCTGCCTTAAGCTGAGCTTCGTAATTTTGCTTAACAGAAGCCAAAGATAACTCATTTTCCTTTTCTTGCAAGAGGAGCTGATTTTTGACTTGATCGCGTTCTTTTTCTAAATCAGAGAGAGTCTTTTGCAGTTGATTTTCATGCTCCAAACGCAAGGTAGCCAATTGGTTTTCCAAGGCCTGTACTTCCTTGTCCTTTGCTAATAAGGCCTGGTGACTTGTCTGCTCAACTTCTTTCTTAGCTAACTCTTTCTCTGTATCAAAGTTTTGGATTTGACTCTGCAATTGCGCAATTTCTTGGTCCTTCTGAGCCAGTTTGGACTGTTGCTCATTCATGGCCTTTTGCTCAGCCAAGGTCAGCTCCTGCTTCATGCGATTGTGTAATTCCTTATCAAACTCGGCAGTTCTCACTTGGGATAAAAGTTCGGCATACTGACTTTCATTTACTGTAAAGACTTCCCCACAGTTGGGACATTTGATTTCGTTCATAACTTTCCTCTTTCTAGACTTCTGTAACCATTATATCATGCCTTAGGGAAAATCAAAAACAGCGAGTCGAAACCCACTGTTTATATCTGTTACTTTAAATTTTTTCCAAGGCCAAGCGCAAATCTTCAATCAAATCCTCTACATTTTCAAGACCGATAGACAAGCGGATTTGGTTTGGTGTTACACCTGCTGCTTCTAGATCTTTTTCTGACAACTGACCGTGAGTGGTTGTCGCAGGATGGACAACAAGAGATTTGGCATCTGCCACGTTTGCAAGGTCAGAGAAGATTTCCAAATTATCAATTACCTTGCGAGCTTCTGCCTCTCCGCCTTTAACATGGAAGGTAAAGATTGAACCAACACCTTTTGGCAAATATTTCTCAGCCAGGGCATGATAAGGACTGTCAGCTAGTTTTGGATAATTTACCTTCTCTACCTTAGGATGGTTGACAAGGAAATCAACAATTTTCTCTGCATTTTGCACATGACGTTCAACACGAAGAGAGAGAGTTTCAAGCCCTTGGAGCAAGAGAAAGGCATTAAATGGCGACAAGGCAGCACCTGTATCACGGAGCAATTGAACACGAACAGCGATAATAAAGGCTGCCGCACCCACATCACGAGTATAGCTCAAGTTATGGTAACTTGGGTCTTCCTCAACAAATTGAGGGAACTTCCCTGAAGCCTCCCAGTCAAAACGACCGCTATCAACAATCACTCCTCCAATAGTCGTACCATGTCCACCGATAAACTTAGTTGCTGAGTGAATGGCAATATCTACACCGTGAGAGAAGACGTTAATCAAATATGGTGTGGCAAAAGTGTTGTCCGAAACGAGAGGAATCTGGTGTTTATGAGCAATCTCGGCCAATTTCTCCAAGTCAGGAATGTTAATTAAGGGATTCCCCAAGGTTTCAATCAAGACAAGCTTGGTATTGTCATTGATAGCTGCTTCCACTTCCTCCAAATTATCCACATCCACAAAGGTAGTTGTGATCCCATAACGAGGAAGGGTTTCCTTCAAGAGGTTGAAGGTCCCACCATAAATAGTTGACGCCGCTACCACATGGTCACCTGCGTGAGCAAGCGCCAAAATAGTGTAGGTTACAGCAGCCATACCTGATGCTGTCGCTAGTGCTCCAACACCACCTTCAAGAGCAGCGATTCTTTCTTCAAATGCCGCTGTTGTAGGGTTGGTAATACGAGTATAAATGTTCCCTGGTTTTCTCAAGGCAAACAAATCAGCACCTTCCTGCGTGTCATCAAAAACAAAGGATGTTGTTTGATAAATCGGTACTGCACGAGATTTGGTCGCTGGATCAACTACTTGCCCAGCATGTAATTGTAGAGTTTCAAATTTAAAATCACGAGTCATAAGACGACCTCCAAATAGCTTCATTAGGGATATTGTATCATCTTGGGCTAGTCTTTTCCAATACTGATTTTCTATATTTTGATATAAGGAACAACTATGACTAGTCTTACACATCAAACAAAAAAGCACGATTAACTCGTGCTCATTTCTTTAATCGACATAAGTATCTTCATTTTTGTTGAGGAAGGCGTATGGTAAGCCCATCAAGAGACCTCCTCCGATAAAGTTCCCGACAAAGGTTACACCCCAGTGACGAAGAATATTAGGTATGTCAAAGTTAGCAATAGAATCAGCTGCAACACTGAACTTAACAATCGCAAAAGAAGCAAAGTTCGCAGCAATGTGTTCGTTTGTTAAGAATACAAACATGTAAATCGCTGATAAGACAAGCCAAAGTTTGGCTCCACCGTCTTTCACCAAAACGAATGAAAGAATGGCAATGTTTACAAAGATATTGGCTAAAATACCTTCAAGCAAGACTAGCTCATTGGAACGACCTAACTTCATCTCAACAACTCCTGAAATGAAGCTATCATGTGTTAGATTTGCATAGGCTGCTGAGTGGGCAAAGCCCCAACCTGCTATCAAAGCTCCGATAAGGTTGAACAAGGTACAGTAGAGTAAAATCTCAGCTGTTTTTCTCCAAGAGATTTTTTTCAAGAAACTACCAGCTGTCAAAAACATCATATTTGAAGTTACTAGCTCAGCATTCAAGAAAACAATGTAGGCCAATCCCCAAGCAAAAACGAATGGGAAGAGGAAGCGTCCACTGCCTGGTGCGATCTTATTAATCAAGTCAGCCCCAACTGCACCCGCAGCCGTACTAAATGTTAGAAAAGCACCTGCAAACATGGAACGAATCGCATACTTAAACTTACTTTGGCTATAAAGACTTTCTTTCTTCTTACAAGCAAATTCAATCTTTGAAATAAATTCTGAAGAGACCATAAAAAAACTCCTAAACGTTTATTTGTGATAATTATAACATAATTCTTGTTTTCTAGAAAGCGTTTTCTGTAAAATTCTAAAATATTTATCCTAGCCTTCTTATCCTTTTTCATAAGAACTATTTTGAATCTATTTGTTGACATAAAAAACCAGTGAAATAGCACTTCACTGGTTCATTCATTCTTAATAACGTTGTCTATACGGTTGATTAAAAGCCTTCAAAATATCCTCAGAAGTCTCAGAATAAGCTTTTGATTCTTTAAAGATTCCTTTGACAATTATACGCTCAGTCGCATTATAATCAACACAGGTAACCAAAGTAATCTCCTTTACGCCATCACGGTCTTCGATTTCATCCACTCGATCTGGTGTAACATGTTTAACTTCTGTAATCTCATAAGTATAAACTTTATCCTTATCCGTCAGGTAAATTTTCATACCTGCTTTAGCATTGACCAAAGGTGAGAAGAGCATTTGACTGGCATTTTCAGCAGTAAAGATATGGTGACTGGCTAGAGAATAGTTCCCTTCTCCCATTTTTTGGTCTGGTTTCATGGTCCCTGCTCCATAGAACAAGTTTACATTATCCAAACCTTTAAAAATAGGCAGGTTGATTTCTACTTCAGGAATAGCAATACCACCGATAACTGGAAGCTTTTGGGCATCCCATTGAGAAGCCAATACAGCTTCAGATGAAATAGACTTAACAGAGTCAAAATCAAAATTTCCCTCGGATTTTAAATTTTCATCTATATTTTCCTTAGTGACTTGATTGACTTGGTATTTATTGGTATTCCAGACCAAAAAGATATCGCGAATCTTTGAATTAAAAATCAAGGCTAGGGAAAGAAGAATCAAGAAACCCGCTAAAATATTGATAAATAGATTTCTGCGCTTATTTTTCTTACTCTTTTTATTTTTCGTTTTTTTATGAGCCATTATTCTGCACCTTCTGTTTCAATTTCAGCCCCAACTTCTTCTTTTTCTGCCGCAGCAACCGTTGTAAAGGTCACAATCTTAGCATCCTGATCTAGACGCATCACCTTAACTCCCATAGTTGAGCGTCCCGTTTGTGAAATATTGGCAACGTTTGTACGGATCATGACACCTGTATCTGTGATAATCATCAGGTCTTCATCTCCCTTAACAGTGAGGAGACCTGCCAGAGGACCATTCTTCTCAGCAACATTAGCTGTCTTCATCCCTTTACCACCACGGCCTTTAGTAGGATATTCAGTAGCAAGTGTACGTTTACCATATCCTTTTTCAGTGATGATAAGAACTTCGTCTTGGTTTGTAATCACGCTAGCACCAACTACTGTGTCACCCTCACGAAGATTGACTCCTCGGACACCTGTAGCGATACGACTCATGCCACGAACAGCTGACTGATTAAAGCGAACAGCATAACCAAACTTGGTACCGATGATAATATCCGTATCATCTTCTGTCAGCAAGACATTAATCAATTCGTCTTCATCCTTGAGATTCAAGGCTTTAAGTCCATTTTGACGAATATTAGCAAATTCTTTGACACTGGTTCTCTTCACGACACCGTGACGAGTTGTAAAGAAGAGATAAGCATCATCACTACGTTCAGACTCAACGTTGATGATGGTCTGAATACTCTCACCTTCGTCCAACTTCAAAAGATTGACAACTGGTAAGCCCTTGGCTGTACGACCATATTCTGGGATTTCATAACCTTTAAGGCGATAGACACGTCCTTTATTAGTAAAGAAGAGCAGATGATCATGGGTGCTAGTTGAAACCAACTCACGCACAAAGTCATCATCCTTAACCCCAGTACCTTGAACTCCACGGCCACCACGTTTTTGAGCAGTAAACTCACCTTGATCCAGACGTTTGATATAGCCCTTGTTAGATAGGGTAATCAAAACATCCGTTTCTTCAATCAAATCTTCATCTTCAAGAGTTAAGACTTCTCCGATCATCAACTCCGTACGACGCTTGTCACCAAACTTGCGTTTGACTTCGTCCAATTCCTCTTTGATGATTTGCGCCACGCGCTCAGGTTTGGCAAGAATATCAGCCAAATCTGCAATCAAGGCAATCAATTCATCATATTCAGACTGAATCTTATCACGTTCCAATCCTGTCAAACGACGAAGACGCATATCAAGGATAGCTTGACTTTGACGTTCAGAAAGCTTGAATTTGCTCATCAACTCAGCTTGCGCTTCCGCATCTGTTTCACTGGCACGAATGATACGAATCACTTCGTCGATATGGTCAAGTGCAATTAAAAGACCTTCTAAGATGTGCGCACGCGCCTCCGCCTTTTCCTTGTCAAAACGAGTACGGCGAACAACCACTTCTTTTTGGTGCTCGATATAAGCATCCAAAATTTGACGAAGGGACAAGATTTTTGGCACACCATTTTGAATCGCCAACATGTTGAAACCAAAGTTGGTTTGCATCTGGGTCATCTTGAAGAGGTTGTTAAGGATAACGTTGGCAGACGCGTCGCGTTTAACCTCGATTACAAAGCGAACGCCTTCACGGTTGGACTCATCACGTACAGCTGTAATGCCCTCAATTCGTTTTTCCTGAACCAAGCGAACAATATGCTCATGTACCTTGGTTTTATTAACCATATAAGGGAATTCTGTTACAACGATGCGCTCACGACCCGTCTTAGTGGTTTCAATCTCTGTACGAGAACGAAGGACAATGGAACCTTTACCAGTCTCATAAGCCTTATGAATACCTGATTTCCCCATGACAAGAGCGCCAGTCGGAAAATCTGGACCAGGCAAGACTTCCATCAAGTCCTTAGTCGTCACTTCAGGATTATCCATAACCAACTTCACTGCATCAATGGTTTCACCCAAGTTGTGAGGTGGAATATTGGTTGCCATCCCAACAGCGATACCCGTTGCTCCATTGACCAAAAGGTTTGGAAAACGAGCAGGCAAAACCAAGGGTTCACGTTCGTTAGCATCGTAGTTGTCTACGAAATCAACGGTGTTTTTATTGATGTCACGAAGCATTTCCAGAGCAATCTTGCTCATACGTGCCTCAGTGTACCGCTGCGCGGCAGCACCGTCCCCGTCCATAGAACCAAAGTTTCCATGCCCATCAACAAGCATGTAACGGTAGCTCCACCATTGAGCCATACGAACCATGGCTTCGTAAATAGAGGAATCACCATGTGGGTGGTATTTACCCATAACATCCCCTGTAATACGGGCTGACTTTTTATGAGGTTTATCTGGTGTAACACCTAGTTCATTCATTCCGTATAGAATACGACGGTGAACAGGTTTTAAGCCATCTCGAACATCAGGAAGGGCCCGCGCAACGATAACGCTCATGGCGTAGTCGATAAAGCTGGTCTTCATCTCCTTTGTCAGATTGACATTCACTAAATTTCTATCCTGCATTCATAAATGCCTCATTTCACTATTAGTAATTAGATATATTATACCATAATTTGTCCTTCATTTCAGTCTTTGAAAACCACTAAAACGTTTACATCGATAACCGAATAGAATATTCGTGACAAAGCTTTTCAAAAGTGATAGAATGAAATTGTCTGGGGATTCCCCTAAAAAAAATGAAGGAGATGTTTAGATAATGACTTCAACTAAACAACACAAAAAAGTGATCCTTGTTGGTGACGGTGCCGTAGGTTCATCTTATGCTTTCGCACTTGTTAACCAAGGAATTGCACAAGAGCTTGGAATTATCGAAATTCCACAATTACACGAAAAAGCTGTTGGTGATGCGCTTGACCTTAGCCACGCCCTTGCCTTCACTTCACCTAAAAAAATCTACGCTGCTCAATACTCTGACTGTGCAGACGCTGACCTTGTTGTTATCACTGCAGGTGCTCCTCAAAAACCAGGTGAAACTCGCCTTGACCTTGTAGGAAAAAACTTGGCTATCAACAAATCAATCGTAACACAAGTTGTTGAATCAGGGTTCGATGGTATCTTCCTTGTTGCAGCTAACCCAGTTGACGTTTTGACTTACTCAACTTGGAAATTCTCTGGATTCCCTAAAGAACGTGTTATCGGTTCAGGTACTTCACTTGACTCAGCACGTTTCCGTCAAGCACTTGCTGAAAAATTGGATGTTGATGCTCGTTCAGTTCACGCCTACATCATGGGTGAACACGGAGATTCTGAATTTGCGGTTTGGTCACACGCTAACATCGCTGGTGTAAACCTAGAAGAATTCCTTAAAGACACTCAAAACGTTCAAGAAGCTGAATTGATTGAATTGTTCGAAGGTGTTCGTGACGCTGCTTACACAATCATTAACAAAAAAGGAGCTACATACTACGGTATCGCAGTAGCACTTGCTCGTATCACAAAAGCAATCCTTGATGACGAAAATGCAGTACTTCCACTTTCAGTCTTCCAAGAAGGTCAATACGGTGTTAAAAACGTCTTTATCGGTCAACCAGCTGTTGTTGGTGCACACGGTATCGTTCGTCCAGTAAACATCCCATTGAACGATGCTGAAACTCAAAAAATGCAAGCATCTGCTAAAGAATTGCAAGCAATCATTGATGAAGCATGGAAAAACCCTGAATTCCAAGCAGCTTCTAAAAACTAATGAAAAGAAGGTTCTCAAACATGGGAACCTTTTTCTTTTTGCAAAGAATCATAACATCAACTTTTCAAATAAACAATAAAAAAAAGCCTGTCAGACAAGCTCGAATGCTTGATATGACAGGCTTTTTGAAAATTCATTATTTAACAGCATCTTTAAGAGCTTTACCAGCTTTGAATGCTGGAACTTTAGAAGCTGCGATCTTGATTTCTTTACCAGTTTGTGGGTTGCGACCTTTACGTGCAGCACGCTCACGAACTTCAAAGTTACCAAAACCGATCAATTGAACTTTTTCACCAGCTGCAAGGTATTCAGTTACTGCTGCGAATACAGCGTCAACTGCTGCTGCTGAATCTTTCTTAGTCAATTCTGTAGCTTCTGCTACTTTAGCGATCAAATCTTGTTTGTTTGCCATGTTAATAAATCCTCCAAATAATTTCTAATTAACAAATATAATCATATCCTAAAATCGGCTATAGGTCAAGTCAAAAACACTATTTTGACCATTTTTTCTCTATTTTTTTAGGAATTGTAGCGAATTAGAATCGCCCAAGCATTCTCTCCAGTATGAGTTTGAATAATAGAGCCAGTTTCCAATACAGAGATTGGCTTCTCAACATAAGGTTGCAATAATGCCTTCATCTCATTCGCCCATTCGTTCGTTCCAGCATAGGAAATTCCAATTTCTGCAACTGATTTTTGGGAAAGAGTATTGGTTAATTCCTCAAGCCACTTTTTGAAAGTTTTCGCTCCACGTCCTTTGGCGATTGGTTGGAGTTCGTGGTTTTTCATCTGCATTACTACACGAATATTCAAGAGTGAGCTTAGTAATCCTGTCACACGTCCAATACGACCACCCTTAACTAAGTTTTCTAGCGTCGAAACACCGATATAAAGTTCTGTATGATTTTTGACGTCCTCTACATGAGCTAAGATCGTTTCTAAGTCTTTACCCTCTTTAGCAAGTTTTGCGGCTTCAACAACTTGGAACTTCATCGCTTGATCTGTAAAGGAACTATCAATAACTGTTACATCAGCAGTTGAGAGACTTGCCCCTTGGCGAGCAGCTTCCACAGTTCCAGACAAGGCATGGGACATGTGAATGGCGATAATTTGACTGCCATCTTTACCTAGTTCTTCAAAGACCTCAGCAAACACTCCCACAGGGGGCTGGCTTGTTTTAGGCAGATTCTTACTTTGTTGCATAAGATGAAGGAATTCTCCCTCTTTCAAATCTGCATCCGAATAAAGCACACTATCAATCATAACTGATAGAGGAACAACGGTGATATTTAATTCTTTAACTACTTCTGGTTCGATAGTAACAGAAGAGTCCGTTACAATTTTTACTTGTGTCATAATTCAATCTTTCTATTCTTCTCGATAGGATTGGGATTTTCTCCTTTATTATATCAAAAAAATGATAAAAAATCATAAGTGATCCGATGAAAAGAACTGAATTTTTGGTATAATCTATCTATAGAAAAGTGAGGAACAGCTATGATTCGAAAACTTCAACCGATTATCACGATTATTTTGGGAGCTGCTATCTATGCCTTCGGTCTTACTTACTTTGTTGTTCCTTATCATTTATTTGAGGGTGGGGCGACAGGTATTACCTTGATTACCTACTATCTCTTTAAGATTCCTGTCTCATTGATGAACCTCTTGATTAATATCCCTTTATTTATCCTGGCTTGGAAGATATTTGGACCTAAGACCCTCTACTCCAGCCTTCTAGGATCTATTTCACTTTCCGTTTGGCTAGCAATTTTTGAGCGCATTCCTTTGCACATCGACTTGCAAGGGGATCTCATCATTGTCGCTTTAGTCTCAGGAGTCTTACTGGGGGTTGGTTTAGGAATTATCTTTAATGCTGGTGGAACCACTGGTGGCTCTGATATCGTTGCCCGTATCCTCAACAAATACACCAATATTTCGATTGGTAAATTGCTTTTTGGGATTGACTTTTTTATCCTAATGTTGATTTTGATTATCTTCCAGGACCTTCGTCTAGTTACCTATACCCTCTTATTTGACTTTATCATCGCTCGCGTTATCGACTTGATCGGCGAAGGAGGTTATGCTGGTAAAGGATTTATGATTATTACCCAATATCCTGATCAATTGGCCAAAGAGATTAACGATGAACTCGGACGTGGCGTTACCTTTATATCTGGTCAAGGCTACTACAGCAAAAAGGATTTAAAAATTATCTACTGTATCGTCGGTCGAAACGAAATCGTTAAAATGAAAGATATGATTCACAAAATTGATCCTCAAGCCTTTATCACCATCACTGAGGCTCATGAAATTCTGGGTGAAGGATTTACTTATGTGAAAGATTAAAAAAGCTGGGAATTCCCAGCTTTTATTCTTCTTCTGCGAGGGTTGAATGGCGGAACCCGTAAGTAAAGTAAATGACTAGACCAACTAGAAGAGCAATGCCAAAGGCGATCCAGGTATCTAGACTATATTGAAGCATAAAGGAAACACAGATGAGGATGGAAAGGATTGGCAAAAGTGGTACCAAAGGAGTTTTAAACTCTCCCTCTTTTGGCATACCCTTATCCTTTCTGAGTTTTATTATTCCGTAGGCTAGCAAAATGAGATAAGCTAGCGTACAGATATTTAAGAAGGCTGCAATACTGGCTAGAGGAAAGACTCCTGCAGCAATGGCTGAAGCAACTCCTGTTAAGAGGGTCGCATTTTTAGGAACGCGACTAGTCTTGCTTAATTGTTTGAAACTTTGAGGTAAAAGTCCATCACGTGCTAAGCTATAAATCATCCGAGACAAAGCATAAGTCATGGAGATACATACGGTTATCAGGGTTAGAATGGCTACAAGCGAAACATAATTTGCAGCCCAGCCGATACCAATACTCCGTAATGAAAATGCTACTGCATCGTCCACATTGAGCTTACTGTAGTGAACAATCCCTGTCAATACTAAGGTTACCAAGGCATAGAGAATGGTGACGATTGTCAGAGAAAGCACAATTCCGCGAGGAATATTTTTTTGCGGGCTTTGAATTTCATCAACTGCCATGGAAATAGACTCAAATCCTAGAAAACCAAAGAACATCAAAGATGCACCCGCCATAATCCCAGTACTTCCACCATATAGTTGACCAAAACCAAATGGAGCAAAATTCGTCCAATTTTCTGGCTTGATGTACCAAATACCAACTAGAATAAATAAGGCGAGAGCTGAGAATTTCAAGACCACTAAAAGCGAATTAAATCTCAAAGCTGCCTTAGAATTTAATAAAACCAATCCCGTTACCAAGGTAAGTACTAAAATAGGCAGAAGATCTATATAGGTTCCTTGTTCAGGGTTAAAGGTTCCATTCAAGGCTTGGGGCATGGAGATACCATAATTACTGAGCAATCCCTTAAAGTAAGCTGCCCAGCCAGACGCCACACCTGAAACAGCCGTCATGAATTCCATGATGGTCAGCCAGCCAGCAATCCAGGCTGGCAATTCTCCTAAAATCGCATAGAGGTAACTATAAGCACCACCAGTAGCAGGCACACGAGAGGCAAATTCTGCGAAAAAGAGGGCTGATAGAGAAACACACAGAGCAGAAATCACAATGGAAATCACTAATGAGGGACCAGCTAGGGTAGCCGCTGCTGTTCCTGTAATGGTGAAAATCCCTGTCCCCACCATGGCACCAATCCCTAGAAGAATCAAATCCCACAACTTCAAATGGCGGTGCATCTCTGTCTGTCTCAGACTAACATCCTTGGTTCTAAAAATATTCATACTTCATCTCCACTAAATGTAATTGTTTTATTTTACCATATAAAAGCAGTTTTGTGAATATTTATTAGGTCCTTTTTTGAAAAAAATTCTGAACAGAAAGGATTCCTGTTCAGAATTTGCATTTTTACCCACTGATTCTTTCAATTTGTTACTGATCAAGCGAGTAGGCTCAACAGTATACTCCATTGAAAGTTTTTTAGGGATTTGGGATTTTTTAAACTTCAAAGTAAGGGAACGGACGGTCACTATCTAAAGGACGATTGGGAACTTCTTGTTCCAAAATAGCGCGCCAACCTGATACCAATTCTTCAAAAGTCAATTGGGCTTCTGGAGAAGCTGTTGTCAGCTTCCGACCAAACCAAGCCATGGTTGCAGTTTCAAACTGAAGCATAGCGTACTGGATTACTGGTACATTTGCCTCTTCATAATTTTCATTTACTGCACGCGCTACTTCTGCCGCTTGCGGAAGGAGTTGATTGCTGATTTTATCAACAACAGTCGCATCCATCTCTCTCCATGAAAGAAGTTGACCATTTACCTGATAAAAGAGCTCAAAGGTTTCTTGATTTTCCTTGAAATTAGTAAGAACAAAAGCACGTTCCACGGCCTCAGGACCACCAGCAGCTTTTACAGCGTTTATCAAGAGGTTTTGTTCCATTTGTCGCCAATAATCATCTGCTTCTTCTGCTAAATCAATTGTAAAAGGTGGAACAATTTCCTCGACAGGAATTTCACCTTTATTCGCTTTTTCAACATTACCGAATAATTTTTTTAAAAATCCCATTTGCTTCTCCTTTTTGGATTTATCCGACAGATCCTTCCATTTCATAGCTAATCAAGCGATTCAGCTCAACTGCGTATTCCATTGGAAGTTCTTTTGTGAAGGGTTCGACAAATCCCATGACAATCATCTCGGTTGCCTCAGATTCTGACAAACCACGGCTCATGAGGTAGTAGAGTTGTTCCTCTGAAATCTTAGAAACCTTAGCTTCGTGCTCCAAAGCAACTTGCGAGTTGTGAATTTCATTGAATGGAATGGTATCTGACGCTGATAAGTCATCCATGATAATGGTATCACACTCGATGTGAGAAACAGATTTCTTAGAGTTCTTGTTAAAGGTTACTTGTCCGCGGTAGTCAACCTTTCCTCCGCCTTTAGCGATGGATTTAGAAACGATAGACGAGCTTGTATGTGGAGCGTTGTGGATCATCTTAGCCCCCGTGTCTTGGTGTTGCCCAGCATTGGCAAAGGCGATAGAAAGCATGGTACCACGGGCCCCTTCTCCATCTAGGTAAACAGATGGGTATTTCATGGTTGTTTTAGCACCCAAGTTTCCATCGATCCACTCAACAGTCGCATCTTTCAAAGCTTTGGCACGTTTTGTTACCAAGTTATAGACATTATCAGACCAGTTTTGGATGGTTGTATAACGCATATAAGCTCCGTCCAAAGCGAAAATTTCTACAATGGCAGCGTGCAAGCTGTTGCTAGAATATGTCGGTGCTGTACATCCTTCTACGTAGTGGACGCTTGCTCCTTCATCAACGATAATCAAGGTACGTTCGAACTGACCTGTATTTTCGTTGTTGATACGGAAGTAAGTTTGAAGTGGAATATCTACCTTGACACCTTTTGGCACGTAGATAAAGGTTCCACCCGACCATACTGCAGAGTTGAGGGCTGCCAACTTGTTATCAGTCGGCGGTACCAACTTAGCAAAGTATTGTTTAAACAAGTCTGGGTATTCCTTGAGGGCAGAATCCGTATCTGTAAAGATAATTCCTAACTTCTCAAACTCTTCCTTCATGTTATGGTATACCACTTCTGACTCGTACTGGGCAGAGGCCCCTGCTAGATAAGCACGCTCAGCTTCTGGAATTCCGATACGTTCAAAGGTTTCTTTAATCTTTTCAGGTACATCATCCCAAGAACGGGCTGGTTTGTCAGATGGTTTTTGGTAGTAGATCAAGTCATCAAAGTCAATCTCTGACAAGTCTGCTCCCCAGGTTTGCATAGGCATTTTTTTGAAGGTTTCATAAGACTTCAAACGGAATTCTAACATCCACTCAGGTTCTCCCTTAGCAGCTGATAATTCGCGAATGACTTCTTCGTTCAATCCTTTTCCTGTCGATAGGACAGGCTCTACATCGTCATGGAAACCAAATTTATATTCACCAAGGTCAATTGGTTTTGGTTCTACTCTTTCTTCAGCCATAATATCCTTTCTTTCATTCTTCATTTCTACTGATTCATAAGACAAAAGAAACTTGTCTTACTGTTTTTCTTGATCTTCAATTGTTTTCTTAAGTGCATTCCAAGCTAGAGTTGCACACTTAATCCGTTGTGGGAATTTGGCAACACCTGATAAGAATGCCGCGTCTCCAAGTTGGTCTTGACGCTCATCCTTTTGACCTTGAACCATTTCAGAAAAAATGGTCGCAAGTTCTAGAATTTCTTGTTTGGTCTTGCCTAAAACTGCATCTGTCATCATACTAGCAGAAGCAGTTGAAATCGTGCATCCTGAATTTAGAAAAGCAATATCTTCCAAACGGTCCTCTGCATCAAACTTGACAGAGAGGTTGATGACATCGCCACAGGTTGGATTATTGAGACTGATTTGTTCAGCATCTTCCAGCTTCCCTTGGTGATGTGGATTTTTCGAATGGTCTGCCACCACTGCCATATAAAGGCTATCTAGTTTAGAAAGTGCCATTGAAAAACTCCTTTGTCTTTTGTAGGGCATCGACTAGCTTGTCACAATCTGCCTTGGTATTGTAGATATAAAAACTTGCACGAGCTGTTGCTGGGACTTCCAAATGCTGAAGCAAAGGTTGGGCGCAATGGTGACCAGCACGAACAGCCACTCCTTCATAATCCAGAGCCGTCGCAAGATCGTGGGGATGAAGATCCCCTAGGTTAAAGGCAATGACACCTGAACGTTGAGCCAGGTCTTGCGAACCATAAATGGTCAACCCTTCAATGGCCTGCAATTTTGGATAGACGTATGCAATCAATTCCTGTTCATAAGCTTCAATGGCATCCATACCAATCTTATCCAGATAATCCACTGCTGCAGCAAGTCCGATAGCACCTGCCATATTCGGCGTTCCAGCCTCAAATTTCCAAGGCAATTCCTTCCAACTAGCAGATTGCTCATAGACGAAATCAATCATCTCGCCACCAAACTCAACTGGTGACATTTGTTCCAGATACTTTTCTTTACCGTAAAGAACACCAATACCAGTCGGACCAGCCATCTTGTGACCCGAAAAGGCAAAGAAGTCCACATCCAAGTCCTGGACATCAATCTTCATATGAGGTGTAGATTGAGCACCATCCACTACCATGATAGCTCTAACTTGGTGGGCCAATTGCGTGATTTCCTTGATCGGATTGACCACACCAAGAACATTTGAGGCTTGAGCTAGAGAGACAAACTTGACTTTATCAGTCAATTTAGCGCGCAAATCCTCCATATCCAGAGCCCCGTCCTTGAGATAAACATAGACAAGCTCTGCCCCAGTCTTGCGACAAGCTTCCTGCCATGGAATGATATTAGAATGGTGTTCCATTACTGAAATCAAGACTTGGTCTCCCTCAGTCAGAATTTCCTCAGCGAAGCGTGCCACCCAGTTAAGGCTGGTTGTCGTTCCTCTGGTAAAGAGAACTTCCTTTGTAGAGCCTGCATTGATAAACTTACGAATGGTTTCACGAGCAGCTTCATAAGAAGCTGTTGCTCGCTCAGCCAAGGTATGAACACCACGGTGAACATTGGCATTGTCCTGCTCATAGTAGCGGTTGATTGTTTCCAGAACTGCTAGTGGTTTTTGTGTCGTCGCAGCATTGTCCAGATAGACCAGAGGTTCATCGTTGACAATCTGGTCTAAAATTGGAAAATCCTTACGAATCGCTTCTACATCTAACATAGGCTTCCCCTTAGCGTTTTGACAATTTTTCTTCAATAGTTGCAATCATTTCGTCACGAACTTCTTTGACTGGAATCTCAACAATTACGGAGCCAAGGAAACCGCGAACAACCAAACGTTCCGCAGTCGCCTTATCCAAACCACGACTCATGAGGTAGTACATGTCTTCTGGATCCACCTGACCGATAGAAGCCGCGTGACCTGCAGTAACGTCATTTTCATCAATCAAAAGAATTGGGTTGGCATCTGAACGCGCTTGGTCTGAAAGCATGAGAACACGGCTTTCTTGTTGCGCATCTGCTCCCTTGGCACCCTTGATGATGTGACCGATCCCATTGAAGGTCAAAGTTGCTTTTTCAAGGATAACCCCATGTTGAAGGATATTTCCGATTGAGTTGCAACCATAGTTAGTCACACGAGTGTCAATCCCTTGAACCTGACGACCACTTGAAAGAGCTACGACTTTAAGGTCAGCATGGCTACCATTTCCAATCAAATCGCTATCAAAATCAGCAACAACATTTCCTTCGTTCATGACACCGATTGCCCAGTCAATGCTTGCATCGTTGCCTAGTTTACCACGGCGGCTAATGTAGGCAGTGACATTTTCACCTAAACGGTCAATGGCCGCAAATTTCACTTGCGCACCAGAACGAGCAATCACTTCGACCATGATATTGGCAGTTGCTTTTGCACTACAACCTCCTCGTGACTCTAGACGTTCAAGATAGCTTATTTTAGAGTTTTTACCAGCAATGATAAGGATATGCTTGTTAAATGGCACATCGCTATCGCTGTCTTGGTAGAAAATTCCTTCGATTGGCTCTGTAATCTCAACATTATCAGGAATGTAGAGAACAGCACCACTGTTAAAGTAAGCTGTATGGTAGGCTGCCAACTTGTCATCGTCATACTTAACAGATGACATGAAGAATTCCTCGATAAGTTCGGGAATTTCTTCTAAAGCTGAGTGGAAGTCTGTAAAGACAACACCTTGTTCAGCTAACGCAACTGGAGTTTGTTCAAAAACAGTTTGCGTTCCTACTTGCACCAACTTCAAGTGATTATCTAGAGCCGTGAAGTCAGGAACATTTGCTGAAGGCTCACTTTCTGTGATGGTTCCATCTCCCAGATTCCAACGGTGAAATTTGACACGCTCAATAACTGGTAATTCCAAACTCTCAATCTTATCAAAAGCTTTTTGACGGAGGTCAGCCAACCAGCTTGGTTCAGCGTGCATTTCTGAAAAAAGTTTAATATTCTCTTTAGTCATTTACTTCTCCTAAAAGATACGAGGGAATTACAATTCTTCCTTGTAGTCGTAGCCAAGTTCTTCAGCTAGTTTTGCGTATCCTTCACGTTCCAAACGGGCAGCCAATTCTGGACCACCAGAAAGGACCACACGACCTTCCATCATCACGTGTACCACGTCTGGCGTGATATAGTTCAAAAGACGTTGGTAGTGAGTGATAATCATAGCACCAAAGCCTTCACCACGCATGGCATTGACACCTTTCGATACGACTTTAAGGGCATCAATATCAAGACCTGAGTCAATCTCATCCAAAAGAGCAAAAGTTGGTTCCAACATCAAAAGTTGAAGAATTTCATTGCGTTTTTTCTCACCACCAGAGAAACCTTCGTTGAGGTAACGCTCTGCCATTTCTTCTTTCATGTTGAGCAATTCCATTTTCTCGTCTAGTTTAGTGATGAACTCACGAACTGAAATCTTTTCATCATCTTCTTTACCAGCATTCATAGCTGCACGAAGAAATTCAGCGTTGGTAATTCCAGGGATTTCAGATGGGTATTGCATAGCAAGGAAAAGTCCCATACGCGCACGCTCATCCACTTCCAATTCAAGGATGTTTACGCCATCAAACAAGACCTCACCTTTGGTAACCTCATAGTTAGGGTTCCCCATGATAGCTGCAGAAAGAGTCGATTTACCAGTACCATTTGGTCCCATGATAGCTGCGATTTCTCCTGTTTTCAGAGTCAGATTGACCCCTTTCAAAATTTCTTTTCCTTCAATTTCAACGTGAAGATCTTTGATCTCTAATACTGACATGATAGTTCCTTTCTTTTTCTGGCCTACTTCCTTTACCCTTAAAGAAATCACTTACATTTCTCTAAAAATACAAGAAAAGGTCCATAAATATACTCTACTAGTATAACAAAAAAAAGCCTAAAAGGCTTTGATTTTGTTTAGAAGCTAGTGACTAATCCTTGCGGTTTAGGTGCTGATCAATGGCATCTACTATTTTCCCCATTACATAACTTAACCTAAAATTTCGAAAAAGTAGAATGGCCCAAAAGGCTGCCATAAAATAGCGACCCGTCATCCAAGCTTCATTGAAAAAATAAGTCTCAGCAGCAGTAAATAGTGCTATCACGATAAATTGTTGTCTAGTCATAGGATTATTGTACCATGAAATCCACTTTTAGTCTTCTTCGACCATGACTTTATCAGCAAGAAATTCGAATCCTTCTGGAATCAAGTTCTCTTCTTCTACCTCTTGATCTGCTTGAGAAGACTTGTTTCTAGCTGAAAATGCTGCACGAACCTCTTTCCATTCCTCTAGGGAAATTGCCAGGATTTCAGGTGAAAATCCAGCCGCTTGGCTGAGAATATTGCCAAACATGGTATTGAGGTTATCCCGTTTCATGGTTTGCCCAGCATTGAAATTAGACTCAAAGGCTAAAATAGCATGGTGTTCATTGGCCGCAACTGGTTGAGAACCTACGAGAAGGGCCTTATCAGGTCCAGCTAAACTTTCAATCACTTCTCCCCATGCATTCTGGAGGCGAATCAAGTTTTGTCGTGCCAAATCAGGATTTTCAACAGCTTCTTGCAGAATAGACTGAACTTTGTTGCGATCCACTCGATAGACTGTCTTGGAAGTGGCTGGACGACTAGGGACTGGCGCAACTTGTTTAGGAGTTGTGCCTACATTGGCAAGCTCTTGTTTGAGACGAACTACTTCCTGTCTCAGTGCAGAGATTTCACTTTCGACAGCTTCTGAAAGCATTGGTTCAGGCTTAATCTCCGCTAAACGAATGGTCATCATCTCAGCATAAATCTTAGGTTGTAGACTAGCTTTCATATCCGCCAAGCTCACAGTCGCTATTCGAATCATTTCAAAGAGACTTTCCTGAGAAAGAGCTAGATTGTCCATAAAAACTGGACTATGATGAGTATTTTCGCCACCTGTCTGAACAACTAGTAGATCACGCAAATACTGCAAGAGATCCGTCACAAAACGCGTCATGCTCTTGCCATTTTCAAACAAAAGGTTCAAAGAATCAAGTGCTTTTGAAACATCCTGCTGAGACAAGGCGGCTACATAGTCATCAAGCGCTGTTAGACTAATGGTGCCTGTAATCTCCTCAGAGATAGCTGTAGTTAAAGCATTCCCTTGCGTCAAACTCAAGGCTTGGTCTAGAATAGACAAGGCATCCCGCATTCCACCTTCAGCTCGTCTGGCAATGATTTCCACAGCATCTGGTTCAGAACTGATATTTTCTTTTTCTAAAATATGATGAATATGTGCCGTGATATCTTGCGTTCGAATCGATTTAAACTCAAAACGTTGGACACGCGATAAAATGGTTGCTGGAATCTTGTGCAATTCGGTGGTCGCCAAGATAAAGACAACATTTTGAGTTGGTTCTTCCAAAGTCTTCAAAAGCGCATTAAAAGCTCCTGTAGACAGCATATGAACCTCGTCTATGATATAGACCTTATAACGTGCTAAACTAGGAGCGTAAGTAGATTTATCACGAATTTCACGGATTTCATCAACTCCATTATTTGAAGCCGCATCCATTTCGATAACATCTTCTAAGCTACCTTCTGTCACTGCTTGGCAGATATAGCAGTTATTACATGGTTCTCCGTCCACTTGGTTGGGACAGTTCATAGCCTTGGCAAAAATCTTGGCTACACTGGTCTTCCCAGTCCCACGAGGACCCGAGAAAAGATAAGCATGACTAATCTTTTCCTGCTCGACTGCTTGTTTTAGGGTTTTAGCCACAACTTCTTGACCTACTAGTTGTGAAAAAGTCTGGCTTCTATATTTTCGATAAAGTGCTTGATACATTAGGCTTTCTCCTCAAACATCGTAAAGTCCCATTCTGTCTTCTCAAGCAAAATAGCGACAAATTGTTCCAAGTAATCACGGTCAACGGCATTGTAATCATCAATAAGTGAAGAATCTAGGTCTAAGACACCCAGCAATTGACCATTCTTGAGCATGGGAACCACGATTTCACTCTTGGCCATACTATCACAAGAAATGTAGTTTGGATAGGTGCTCACATCGCCAACTAAAACAGTCTCTTGAAACTCAGCAGCTTCTCCACATACGCCTTTTCCAAGTGGGATGCGAATGCACGAAACGCCACCCTGAAAAGGCCCTAAAACCAACTCGCTACCATCAAACAGATAAAACCCTGCAAATACAGTATTGGGAAAGCGAGATTTTAGGAGGGCACTAGCATTCGAAAGATTGGCAAGAACATTGCTCTCACCTTCAAGTAAATAAGAGAGTTCCTCATTTAACAATTGATATTGTGATTGTTTTTCTGAATCTAACATAGAACTATTATATCAAAAATGGGAAAGAGACAAAAGAAAAATCCCTTGTTTTAAACAAAGGATTTTGTGATTATCAATTTGATTAAAGTTCGATATCACCGAACAAGTCAGCCATTGAGAATCCTGTTTGTGTTTCTGGAAGTTCGAAATCACGTTTTTCTTGACGTTTTGGACGACGTGGACGAGCAGCACGTTTTTCTTCTTTTTGTCCTTCTTCTTGAGCTGGACGTTCTTCAAGAGCTTTGATAGAAAGTGATACGCGTTCTGCGTCAGCGTTAACATCAAGGACTTTAACAGTAACTTCTTGACCAACAGTAAGAGCTTCTTTTGGATTTTCGATACGTTTGTGTGAAATTTGTGATACGTGAACAAGTCCATCGATACCTGGCAACACTTCAACAAATGCACCAAAGTCAGTCAAACGTTTAACTGTTCCTTCTACTACATCACCTTTAGCCAACTTTTGCTCAACGCCATCCCATGGTCCAGGTGTTGTTGCTTTAAGTGAAAGTGATACGCGTCCTTCTTCTTCATTAAGATCAAGGATTTTCACCTCGATTTCTTCACCAACAGTTACAACTGATTTAGGTGATACGTTACGTTCGTGTGACAATTCAGTCAAGTGGACCAATCCGTCAACACCACCAAGGTCGATGAAAGCACCAAAGCTAGTGATACGAGCAACTTTACCAGTTACGACATCACCAACAGCCAATTTACCGAATACTTCAGCACGAGCTGCTGCAGTAGCTGCTTCAACAACTTCACGACGTGAAAGGATGAAGCGGTTTTCTTTAGGATCAACTTCTTTGATTTTAGCATCAAATTCTTGACCTACGAAACGTTCAGTGTTACGTACGAAACGAGTATCCAACATTGAAGCTGGAATGAATCCACGAACACCTTCAAATTCTACTGAAAGTCCACCTTTAACGGCACGAGTTCCTTTAACAGTAACAACTTCTTCTTCGCGTCCTACAAGTTTGTCCCATGCTTTGCGAGCTTCAAGGCGTTTTTTAGATACAAGGTATGTAACTGTATCAGTATCTTTACCAACTACTTGACGAAGTACAAGAACATCCAATACTTCTCCTACTTTCACAAAGTCATTAATATCTGCATCGCGATCGTTTGTCAATTCGCGAAGAGTCAAGACACCTTCAACACCAGTCCCAGAGATTGCAACGTTAGCTTGAGTCGCATCAACTGTCAATACTTCAGCACTAACAACATCACCAGGCTCAACTTGGCTAACGCTATTTAGCAAATCTTCAAATTCGTTCATCTAAAAAATCCTCCAACAATCAAGTTTTTCCAAACTTGACATACTTATAATTTTTTTCCTAAGCACCCGCAAAGACATGTTCATATCGTTCACGTCTTTCAATTATAAAAATAAAATACCCTAAGATATTTTTCTTTTTATCTTGAATTTATTACCTAAGAACTGGGGTAGCTGGATTCGAACCAACGCATGAGGGAGTCAAAGTCCCTTGCCTTACCGCTTGGCTATACCCCATTGATGAATGGAGAGAGAGGGATTCGAACCCCCGAACCCGAAGGAGCGGATTTACAGTCCGCCGCGTTTAGCCTCTTCGCTATCTCTCCAATGTTTAACGAGAACTATTATATCATGAAATTTTCAATAAAACAAGTATTATTTTGTCAAATTATAGTTTTCAATCAAAATTTCCACAGCTTTTTCAAGTTTTTTATAAAAACTATCGACATTTCCATTCTTTATGATGGCAAATTGGTTATCTAATTCGGCAATTTCCCCAATAACCTTTTTCCCAATTGTCAAAATGTATCCTTCATAGCTGTCTTTTCCAACAGTCACTTTTGCATCGGTTAATTGGATTTCAATTTTCTTATCTTTTTTACTCATACTTTACCTCTTTTCACTTTTTCTATTGTACAAGAAAATGCTCAAACTAGCAAGAAAAAACTCCATTTCAGCTATTACAACTGCTATGGAGTTTCTCTTTGCTTCGTGTCTTTTAGTCCACTTTGACAATCCATCCTTCAGGCGCTTCTACATCACCAAATTGGATACCAGTCAATTCATCATAAAGTTTACGTGTCACAGGACCTACTTCTGTTTCACTATAGAAAACATGGAAATTATCGCCATGTTGGATGCCTCCAATTGGAGAAATAACCGCTGCTGTACCACAAGCTCCTGCCTCTACAAAACGATCCAAATTATCAATTGGGACATCGCCTTCAATCGGAGTCAAGCCCAAGCGGTGTTCTGCCAAATAAAGCAAAGAATACTTGGTAATAGATGGCAAGATGGATGGACTCAATGGCGTAACAAATTCATTGTCTGCCGTGATTCCAAAGAAGTTGGCTGATCCGACTTCTTCAATATTTGTATGTGTAGATGGGTCTAAGTAGATAACATCTGAAAATTGGCGTGACTTGGCCATTTTACCTGGGAGGAGACTAGCAGCATAGTTTCCACCTACCTTGGCCGCACCTGTACCATTCGGAGCTGCACGGTCGTATTCATCCTGAATCAAGAAGTTAGTTGGGACTAAACCACCTTTAAAATAGTTACCTACTGGCATAGCAAAGATGGTAAAAATATATTCTTCTGCTGGTTTTACCCCAATAATATCCCCGACACCAATCAACAGCGGACGAAGATAAAGGGTTCCACCTGTTCCATATGGTGGGACGTATTCTTCATTTGCACGCACAACTGCTTTACAAGCTTCTACAAACATTTCTGTCGGAACTTGTGGCATCAAAAGACGGTCACAAGTACGTTGCAAACGCTTAGCATTTTCGTCAGGACGGAACAATTGAACACTGCCGTCCTTGGTACGATAGGCTTTCAATCCCTCAAATGCTTGCTGTCCATAGTGGAGACTTGGAGAAGACTCTGAAATATGCAAGGTTGCATCCTCTGTCAATTCTCCTTGATCCCATTGACCATTTTTGTAGTGAGCGATATAACGGTAAGGTAATTTCATATAAGCAAATCCAAGGTTTTCCCAATCAATTGCAACTGTCATGTTTTTCTCCTTTATACTATTCAAACTATGTGTTCTATTCTACACTTTTCTAGTAAAATTTCAAGTATTATTTGTAATTTTCTGAAAATTTTTTCAACACAAAAGAAATCAGCCCTCTGGACTGATTCTTTTTACGAACTCGCTTTATCCTCTTTAAAGACTTCTTTGAGGTAAGCATCGAAAACTTCTTCATCTGAAATGGTGTCTGAAATAAAGCTTCCATTGCTAGTACGTTCTGACAAGTTGAGGTCTTGCAATCGACTCTCATAGATTGTTCCCTTGTTAGATTGGACAAGTAACGTTTGGTCGTTTTCTTCTACTTCTGTACTAAAAAGATCACCGATCAAGCCTTGTTCTGCAACTGCTCCAGCCAAGAAGACACGGTGCGGTTTGTTTTTCAACTCACGCAAGACTTGTAGGCCTCGTTTGGCACGGCTGGTCGCCGGAATTTCCTCACAAGAGACACGTTTCAAGCTACCACGTTTGGTCAAGAGGTAGAAGGATGAAGTGTTACAGATAAAGGCAGCCTGAAGTGCATCATCTACTTTCAGGTTCATAGCCTTGACACCTGCAGCCTTGGCACCAACAACCGGTACCTCTTCGATATTGAAACGAAGGGCGTAACCGTTTTGGCTAATCAAGAGTACATCATCCAGTTTAATCGGAGCCACTGCTACAATCTGGTCTGTCTCGTCTTTGAGCTTAGCATACTTGACAGACTTAGACTTGTAGGTCCGCCATGGAGAGAATTCTTTGCGTTCTACACGCTTGATTTGACCAAGGCGAGTTGCTGCAAAGTAGGTAGTCGCATCATCAAACTGATCAACAACTTCTACATAGAGGATTTCTTCGTTAGTTTCAAAGTTGGTAATGGTCTGGCTCAGATGCTCTCCGATATCCTTCCAGCGAATATCTGCCAATTCATGGATTGGTCGATAGATGACATTTCCAAGAGTTGTAAACATCAAGAGGTGTTGCGTTGTCTTAACCGATTGAACAAAAATCAAACGATCATCATCACGTTTGCCAATTTCTTCCAGAGTGGAAGCCGCAAAGGAACGAGGACTGGTACGCTTGATGTAACCTGCCTTGGTTACGCTGACATAGGTATCTTCCTCGGCAATCAAACTCGCTGTATCAATCTCAATTACGTTTGCTGTATCTTCTAAAGCACTCAAACGTGGAGTCGCAAATTTCTTCTTGACCTCACGGAGTTCTTTCTTCATGAGATTGTACATAGTCCGTTCATCACCAATAATGGCCGCCAGCATAGCAATCTTTTCACGAAGCTCTGCTTCTTCTTCCTGCAAGACAACCACGTCGGTATTGGTCAAACGGTAAAGTTGCAAGGTTACGATAGCCTCTGCCTGCTCCTCTGTAAATTCATAGCTGACCTTGAGATTTTCCTTAGCGTCAGCCTTATTCTCAGAAGCACGGATAAGGGCAATCACTTCGTCCAAAATCGAAATCACGCGAATCAAACCTTCGACGATATGCAGACGTTTCTCAGCCTTTTCCTTGTCAAAGCGAGAACGCGCCAAAATCACTTCACGACGGTGGGCGATATAGCTAGACAAGATTGGGACAATCCCGACCTGACGAGGCGTGAAATTGTCAATCGCCACCATGTTAAAGTTGTAGTTGATTTGCAAGTCAGTATATTTGAATAGATAGTTGAGAACGAGCTCGGTATTAGCATCTTTCTTGAGTTCAATAGCAATACGAAGACCGTCACGGTCAGACTCATCACGAACCTCAGCAATACCAGCTACCTTGTTATTGACACGAACATCATCGATTTTCTTGACTAGATTAGCCTTATTGATTTCATAAGGAATTTCAGTGATAACGATTTGTTCCTTACCACCTTTTAGCTTTTCAATCTCCGTCTTAGATCGAACGACCACGCGCCCTTTCCCAGTTTCATAGGCCTTCTTGATTTCATCACGACCTTGAATAATCCCTCCTGTCGGGAAATCTGGTCCAGGCAAGAATTCCATGAGCTTGTCCACCTTGGCTGTTGGGTGGTCAATCATGTAAACAGTCGCATCAATGACCTCTGCCAAATTATGCGGAGGAATATCTGTGGCATAACCAGCCGAAATCCCAGTCGAACCATTAACCAAGAGGTTTGGAAAGGCTGCTGGTAAGACAGTTGGTTCTTTCTCCGTATCGTCAAAGTTCCAAGCAAAGGGAACTGTCTTTTTCTCGATATCCTGAAGGAGATAACCAGCAATCTCAGACAAACGCGCCTCAGTATAACGCATTGCCGCCGGCGGATCTCCGTCCATAGAACCGTTATTACCGTGCATTTCAACTAGAATCTCACGGTTTTTCCAATCCTGAGACATACGAACCATGGCATCATAGATAGAACTGTCACCGTGGGGGTGGAAATTCCCCATGATGTTCCCGACAGACTTTGCAGACTTACGGTAGCTCTTGTCAAAGGTATTGCCATCCTTATTCATCGAATAAAGAATACGACGTTGAACCGGCTTGAGTCCATCACGAATATCTGGCAAAGCTCGGTCTTGAATGATGTATTTGGAGTAGCGACCAAAGCGCTCTCCCATGATGTCCTCAAGGGACATATTTTGAATGTTACTCATATAGGATACAAAGCCCGTAAAATGCAAAGTGAAAATAAGAAATTATTGCAGTGAGCGATGCTCACAAGAGAATTTATCTTTTTCACACAGCATTTAGGGCGTGTTCAACTCCTTTCAAAGAATATAGAGTAGGTTTTGTAGAATAAAGGATATTTTACGGAAATTAGTACCGTGTTCAGTTACGATAAATAACCAAACGACCCTTTCTGTAGTTTAATCTTTTAAATTAAGGTCTTTATTTAGTTAGCGATTAATCAGTCTCTCCTCAGCATACTGAATCATCTTCTCCGCCACTTCCTTATCGTAATCAAATCCCATCTTTTGAGCAAGAATTTGAGCTTCTCTGTGGAAGAGATTCATTGTGGAGAATAGGGATTGAGTAAGTTTCTCTACACTTGAAAAATCAAGCAGAGCTGAGAATTCCTTCTCTTTCTCTGTAGGTAAATACTGGAAAAGATACTTGTAATTCTTGCCGATATCGACTGTTCCATTATCACTTGCAACCTGCCAAGCCAAGACCTTCAAGAGTTCTTGTTGGCAAATCCCGTAGAGATGGTCAGTTGCATAGAAAAGTTGCTTGCGACAGATTCCCTTGACCACATAGGCGGAAACCCACCAAAATTCATTGCAGGCTTTTTCAAAATCTATCTCACTAGCTGAACTTGTCCAGTAACGCTGAGGATTTGGAGAATAAGGCGCAAATAAACCCTTAGGGTCCTCTAGCACCGTGAAATCCGCTTCGCTTTCTACCCACTCCTGGATATACTTTTTAGGACATAGAGTCAAATCAATCCGGTTACCATCTTCAAAGAGCATGAGGTAGAGACGACGATTGCCAAGGATATTATGCTGCTCAATGATACGTGTTCCAAACTGGTCCAACCAAGCAAGATTACTCGTCAGATTATCTAAGTCGTCCACGACATAAACAACATCATAGTCTTGAAACTCATCTGTTTGAATCTTTTGGTTTGTACGTGAACCAGATAGAGCCACAGCATCAACCTGTAGCACTTTTGCGGTTTGCAAAATCACATCAAACATCTCGGTTTCAGTTCTCATGGGAATACCTGCCTTTTTAGTGGAAACTCCTGATTCTGTAGAGGACATGTCTATAAAGCGGACTGTCTGCTGGAACTTTTTCATCATCAAATTCTTTGACAAATTCCATGCTCAGTTTTTGCATGACTTTTTGCGAAAGTTGATTGAGTAAGGATGTAAAAGAGTAAACTTTTGACAAGCTAGCTTGCTGAAAAGCAAAGTCTAGACAGGCTTGGGCAGCCTCCGTCGCATAACCATCTTGGCTAGTTCAAGCGAATCTGTCAGACCCAGTTTGTTGTCAAGCGTCATTGGCTGTCTCCTTTCATTCAGATTTTCTAAATCCTGTACCAACAGGCTTAAAACTTATTGCCCGATAAAATCCATCTGCTTCAGATATTAATTCAATCCGTGTCAAAGGATATTTTTTGTGGATCTCCTCAATCAGCTGCTGTCCCAGTCTTTTTCTGCGGTGGGATTTATCAATAATTATTTCAGCTAAAAAGGTCGTCAGCACTTCATCCGTCAGATAACGGACAAAGCCGAGGATTTTCTGGTCCTCTTCAATCACCAAGTAATGAGACATGTTTGTTGAAAATAGAGATGTCACTTTTTCCTCTGTAAATGAAAGCCATTTTTCACTTTGATAAAGGCTATAAATAGCTTGACAATCTTTTCTGCTTGCAGGTCTGATAATCATCTTCTATTCCTCCAAATCTGTCAGACTTAATTAACACTCCCCACTGCTTCCGTTACCTTCATAGCAGGTTTGCGTTTTTTATAGCGACAACGGATAGCATTGAGATGTTCCGTTGCATAGAGAACTTGCTTGCGATGAATACCCTTAACCACATAGGCTGATACCCACCAAAATTCATTGCAGGCTTTTTCAAAATCTGTCTGACTAGCTGGACTTGTCCAGTAACGTTGAGGACTTGGAAAGTAGGGTTCAAATAAACCCTTCTTATCTTCTAAAATGGTGAACCCTGCTTCACTATCCACCCACTCTTGAATATACTCCGTAGGACAGAGGGTCAAATCAATCCGATTTCCATCTTCAAATAGCATCAGATAAAGTCGACGGTTGCCTAGGACATTATGCTGCTCAATGATACGAGTGCCAAACTGGTCTAACCAAGAAAGGTCACTCGTCAAATTATCTAAGTCGTCCACGACATAGACCACGTCGTAATCCTGAAACTCATCTTTTGGTGCTTTTGGATTTGTCCGTGAACCAGACATGGCGACAGCCTCAACTTGTATAGATTTAGCAGTCTGTGAAATCAACCTCAGCATTTGCTCTTGACTTCTATATTTTCTGCATCTACCTTTAATTAAGTTATTTTTCATAACTATCTAGTTCCTCTTGTTTCTGAAGGACTCGTATTCTTTTCTTCTCAAGTTCCCCTACGATTAATTGGATAGTTGAGCAAATCCCTAAAACAATTAAAATATAATAAGTAGATATTATGTCACTTTTTTGGTAATTTTTTATGATTTCCCAGACAACAAACATATTTACCAATGAAAGGGAAAAAATAAAGATGGCATTGATAAGAAGTATTATAGCAAATGTTCTCCTAAAATGCATATAATGTTTTATACTCCTATAGAGGGTATATAATGAATATGCGATCATCAAAGGTGTGAAGCAACCTACATAATAAAAGATAAACCTTTGTCCAAAGTATGGGTAACCTTTATCTAATAGGCAAAAGCCAATAGTGAAGATGTTCAACATAAATAGGGACACTGCACGAGCGTTTTCTTTTTTCCCCAAGTTAGATATTAAATCACTTATAATTGCAAAAATTACTATGGTTATAACGGGAATAAAATACATAAATTCCCTAATCAAAGTAGATAACGTAAATTCCCTAAACATTACTGACCCCCCTTTAGTTCTATATATTATTTACATAACAAATATGATAATCATTTTTACTTGAACGATGCGACTTTCCTGTATGGTAAAAATAATATCCTTCAAATAGTATAAAGCGTCCTCTAAAGAAACAGACCTGAATGATATTTTCCGTCAGATTATTGAGGAGGAGATACTTGAGTTCTTATCAGCGTCAACTTTTAAGGTTTAACTATTCCAAAAATCATTTCAAGTATTTCCTGGTTAGTTCTCATCTATGTCACCCTCATCTGAAACATGATTAGTAAAAGGAGCATCTTCTTTCTTTTGTTGTTGTAGTTTTCGAACTCTTGTTCTTTCAAGCATCCAAAGTAGGAATTGAATTCCTGAAAAAAGGCCTTGCAAGAAAATAAATATATAGATTTCTTTAATCCCTCTAAATAATACTAAAATATTTACAATTGAGAGTAGAAATATAAGTGCAACGTTACATATTAGGATCCGGGCAAACTTACTAGGGAAATACTTGACGTGCTTGATACTCTTATAAAGACTAGTAATCGCATACGTTAAGCACAGAGGCGCATGAGCGTAGATGGAAAACACCCGTACAAATGCTCCTAAGTATGGTTCGTCTAAAGACGGATTGAACACTACAAACATTCCTATATTACAAGCCATAAATACTAGGGAACTTAAGGAGCTTGAATATTCTATTTTCTCTTTATTGGAGATTGCATCAAGAATTATCCCAGCAATAACAATGATTTCGAGAAAGAAAAATATCATTATTAAATAACTGTTCACTATTCACTCCCCCTTTGCTTACTGATTTCGTTTGGTGTAATGGAGATAGAGAGGAGGAAGATAGGAAACTAGAATCATCAAAATCATTACCAAGAATGTCAACAGATGAATCTGAACTAAATTTACCACATACCATCCCAGAATACCCACAGATAGGGGACCTAAAATATAGGATAGGAAAATCAAAAAAGCCTTCCACCGTTTCTCCGGATAGACATAACACAATCGAATAAGTGTGTAGACTAAAGCTCCTGCTATCAAAGGAAAACCAAATAAAATCATGACAAAGGATGCCACTAAAGAACCGGATTCTGACGAATCCATATTGAATAAAAGCATCAAGATCATAAACAAAGTAAATACAATCGGTGCATATAAACCTTGGAAACTTTTTTTTCGACTATTGATGTAGAATGCAAGAATAGCTGAGGGTAAAGAAACTAAGAAAATTAAACCCAAGTAACTTCCAAAAATCGAATGTCCTGAACTATTCATTATTCACACTCCTTAAAACACAGTCGCTTCTTCTAGCGTAAACTTAACATTATCCTCAATCCACTTACGGCGTGGCTCGACCTTATCTCCCATGAGGACATTAACACGGCGTTCAGCGCGTGCTAGGTCTTCAATCGTGACACGGATAAGAGTGCGGGTTTCTGGATTCATGGTTGTTTCCCAGAGTTGGTCCGCGTTCATCTCACCAAGTCCCTTGTAGCGTTGGAGAGTGGCTCCTTTGCCGAACTGCTTGCGAAGTTCTTCTAGTTCACCGTCCGTCCAAGCATAAGCTACTTCTTCTTTCTTGCCTTTACCTTTGGACATCTTGTAAAGAGGCGGAAGGGCGATATAGACATGTCCTGCCTCAACTAGCGGACGCATATAACGGTAGAAGAATGTTAAGAGAAGAGTCTGAATATGGGCACCATCTGTATCCGCATCGGTCATGATAATAATCTTGTCATAGTTGGCATCTTCAATAGAGAAGTCTGCTCCGACACCCGCTCCGATGGTATAAATCATGGTGTTGATTTCCTCATTTTTAAGGATATCCGCCATCTTGGCCTTGGCTGTATTAATGACCTTACCTCGAAGGGGCAAGATAGCCTGGAACTTACGGTCACGACCTTGCTTGGCAGAACCACCGGCAGAGTCCCCCTCGACTAGGTAGAGTTCATTCTTTGCAGGGTTTTTAGACTGGGCTGGAGTCAATTTTCCAGACAACAAGCCCTTGTCTTTCTTGTTTTTCTTACCATTTCGGCTCTCATCACGCGCTTTACGTGCCGCCTCGCGCGCATCACGAGCCTTGATAGCTTTGCGAATGAGATTGGAAGCCAGTTCCCCATTTTCCATAAGGAAGAAGGTCAACTTATCAGCCACAATCCCATCCACAACTGGACGAGCTAGTGGGCTTCCAAGTTTGTCCTTGGTCTGACCCTCAAACTGGAGGTGTTCTTCAGGCACCAGAATAGAAAGAACGGCTGCTAGTCCCTCGCGGTAGTCTGACCCTTCAAGATTTTTATCTTTTTCCTTGAGAAGTCCTGTCTTACGCGCGTAGTCATTCATGACCTTAGTAATGGCTGACTTGAGTCCTGTCTCGTGCGTCCCCCCATCCTTGGTGCGAACGTTATTGACAAAAGATAGAATGTTATCTGAAAATCCATCATTGTACTGGAGAGCTACTTCCACTTGGAAACCATTGTCTTCCCCTTCAAAGTATAGGACTGGCGTCAAGGTTTCCTTGTCTTCATTGAGGTAAGAAACAAAGTCCTGAACCCCGTTCTCATAATGGAACTCGATTTCTTCATCTGTTCGCTTATCTGTCAAAGACAAGGTGACATTTTTTAAGAGAAAGGCTGACTCATTGAGTCGTTCTGAAATGGTATTGTACTTGAAGTCAGTCGTAGAGAAAATCGTCGCATCAGGCATGAAAGTGACTTTGGTACCGGTCTTAGACTTGGGTGCTGTACCAATTTTCTTCAAGGTTGTGACGGGTTTCCCGCCATTTTCAAAACGTTGCTTGTAGACTGTACCGTCACGGATAATTTCAACTTCCAACCAACTTGAGAGTGCATTAACAACCGAAGAACCGACTCCGTGAAGACCTCCAGATGTCTTATAGCCACCTTGACCGAATTTCCCTCCAGCGTGGAGAATGGTAAAGATAACTTCAACAGTTGGAATTCCCATGGCGTGCATTCCCGTTGGCATCCCACGTCCGTGGTCTTGAACGGTTAGACTCCCGTCTTTATTAATCGTCACATCGATGCGATCACCAAATCCAGACAAGGCTTCGTCAACCGCATTATCCACGATTTCCCAGACTAGGTGATGGAGACCTGCTCCGTCGGTCGATCCAATATACATCCCTGGACGTTTACGAACCGCATCCAACCCTTCTAGCACCTGAATGGCGTCATCATTGTAGTTATTAATATTGATTTCCTTTTTTGACACAAGGAACCTCCTATTTGTTCATCTTTTCTATTTTACAGGTTTTCTAGCGATTTTGCAAAGCTTTTCCCTTTCAGCCGTCACAATTTCACAGGATATTCTCTGACTTTCTATACCATTTCATGGTATAATAGTTCTATGATGACATTTGTATTATTAATTTTAGCTTATCTGCTAGGTTCGATTC
The DNA here is from genome assembly GCF_024399415.1 of Streptococcus oralis. Classification (NCBI taxonomy): domain Bacteria; kingdom Bacillati; phylum Bacillota; class Bacilli; order Lactobacillales; family Streptococcaceae; genus Streptococcus; species Streptococcus oralis. The sequence goes on along the minus strand of NZ_CP029257.1, from coordinate 843,881 downwards.
CGTCTGGTCTTTGGATTGGACAAATCTTCTTTCAAACAAATCTGCGTGAACATGGTTCTGGCAACACGGGAACAACCAATACTTTCCGAATTTTAGGTAAGAAAGCGGGTATGGCAACCTTTGTGATTGACTTCTTTAAAGGAACCTTCGCCACTCTCCTTCCTATTCTTTTCCACCTTCAAGGTGTATCACCTCTTGTATTTGGACTTTTGGCTGTGATTGGACATACTTTCCCTATCTTTGCAGGATTTAAGGGTGGCAAGGCTGTCGCAACCAGTGCTGGAGTGATTTTCGGATTTGCGCCTGTTTTCTGTCTCTATCTAGCAATCGTATTCTTTGGAAGCCTCTATCTAGGTAGTATGATTTCACTGTCTAGCGTTACTGCTTCTATCGCAGCCGTTATTGGAGTTCTCCTATTTCCACTAATTGGATTTATCCTGAACAACTATGACCCTCTCTTCATTTTGATTATCCTAGCACTTGCTAGCTTGATTATCATTCGTCACAAGGATAATATCACACGTATCAAAAATAAAACTGAAAATCTTGTCCCTTGGGGATTGAACCTAACCCATCAAAATCCTAACAAATAAAACGCCAGTTTGAACTGACGTTTTTTTGTATGCTTATTTTGATTTGATGTAGTTGATACCATCTGCCTTAGGCGCGACTGCTTTTCCAAAGAAGGCTGCTAAGACAAGGATGGTCAAGACATAAGGGGCGATTTGAAGGTAAACCGCTGGCACTCCTTGTAGGAAAGGTAATTGAGAACCGATAACTGCCAAACTTTGTGAAAGTCCAAAGAAGAGACTAGAAAGCATAGCACCGATTGGGTTCCATTTACCAAAGATCATCGCAGCAAGGGCGATAAATCCAGGACCTACAATAGTTGTCACTGAGAAGTTAACTGAAATGGATTGGGCATAAATCGCTCCCCCAATTCCACCAAGGAAACCTGAAATAACAACCCCAAGATATCGCATCTTGTAGACATTGATCCCCAAGGTATCTGCTGCCTGAGGGTGTTCACCAACAGAGCGAAGGCGAAGACCAAAACGTGTCTTAAAGAGAATAAACCAAGCAAGGAAAGAGAAGGCAATCGCGATATAACCTAGCAAACTTGTTGACTTGAAGAAGATATCTCCAATCACAGGGATATCAGCCAAAACTGGGAAATCAAAACGTCCAAAAGTCTGGCTTAAGTTATCCGTTTGTCCTTTGTTATAAAGAACCTTAACCAAGAAAACTGCTAGGGCAGGAGCCATCAAGTTCAATACTGTACCACTGACAACATGGTCTGCACGGAAATGAACTGTAGCGACGGCATGGATGAGGGAGAAAATAGCTCCCACGATACCAGCAACTAACAAGGAAATCCAAGGAGTAGCTGCTCCAAGTTGTTCTGCAAACTCAAGGTTAAAGACAACCCCAGAAAAGGCCCCCATAACCATAATTCCTTCAAGACCGACGTTAACGACACCACCACGTTCAGAGAAAACTCCCCCGATACTCGTAAAAATAAGTGGTGCTGAGTAAATCAGCATAGAAGAGACCAAGAGGGTGAGTAATGTTGTAATAGACATCCTTACTTACCTCCTTTAACTTGTTTTTTAGGTTTGACAAAGCGTTCAATAATGTAGTGAACGCTGACAAAGAAGATAATAGACGCTGTTACAATGCTAACAAGCTCAGACGGAACTTGCGCTGCGTTCATACCCGGTGCACCAACTTGTAGAACACCAAATAAGAAGGCTGCAAAGAGAATTCCAATTGGTGAATTTCCAGCAAGCAAACTAACTGCCATCCCGTTAAATCCGACAGCTAATGATGATCCCTGAACGTAAACGTTTTGGAAGGTACCAAGACCTTCGACCGCTCCACCAAGACCAGCCAGAGCACCAGAGATAATCATTGATAGAATGATTGTACGTTTTGCTGAAATACCAGCGTACTCTGAAGCATGGGGATTGAGACCAACTGCACGAATTTCAAAACCGAGAGTCGTTTTCTTGAGCAAGAACCAAATCACAGCTACAGCAATGATTGCAAAGAAGATTCCGATATTCATACGGGAATTTCCAGTCAACTCTGATAACCATGGTGTCTGGTATGTAGCATTGGCACTAACACGAATCGTTGAGTCTGTACTTTGCATAATATCTTTCGGAAAGGCATGAATAAAGGCATTTCCCACATACAATACAATGTAGTTCATCATGATGGTCACGATAACCTCTGACGTACCGAGATAAGCTCTGAGGATACCTGGAATCGCACCAACGATTCCACCTGCAATCAAAGCAATGATCACTGTTAATGGAATCAAAACGAGACGAGGCATATCTGGATTTGACAAGGCAAACCAACCACTGAGGATCCAACCCGCAAGAGCCTGACCAGGAAGTCCAACGTTAAAGAAACCTGCTCGACTGGCAACTGCGAAACCAAGACCTATCAAGACAAGAGGACCCATGGCACGGAAAATTTCTCCAATTCCACGGAGGCTACCAAAAGCTGTATAGAACAACTCCTCATAGCCCCAGATAGCATCATATCCGAAGATCCACATGACAATGGCTCCGAGCAAGATTCCTAAGAATACGGAAATCAAGGGAACCGAAATTTGTTGTAATTTTTTAGACATCACTCTTCTCCTTTCCCAAGTTTCCACCTGCCATCAAGACACCAAGTTCTTGTTTGTTAGTTGTTTCTGGCGATACAATACCTTGAATCTTACCATCGTGAATAACAGCAATTCGGTCTGAGACATTTAAAATCTCATCCAATTCAAAGCTGACAACAAGGACAGCCTTACCGTTATCACGCTCTTCAATCAAACGTTTGTGGATATATTCAATGGCACCGACATCCAAACCACGAGTTGGCTGGCTGACGATAAGGAGATCAGGATCACGATCAATCTCACGAGCGATAATCGCTTTTTGTTGATTTCCTCCTGAAAGAGCTGCCGCTGGAACAAATTCGCTTGCCGCACGGACGTCAAATTCTTCCATCAATTTCTTGGCATTTGAAGTGATATTGGCATAGTTCAAGATGCCATTTTTGCTGAGTGGTTCTTTGTAGTAGGTTTGAAGAGCGATATTTTCTGAAATCATCATCTCCAAAATCAAGCCATCACGGTGACGATCCTCAGGAACGTGCCCCACGCTTAGTTCTGTAATTTGTCGAGGATGCATCCCCACGATTGATTTGCCTTTTAATTCAACGCTACCTGACTCAACCTTACGAAGACCAGTAATGGCTTGAATGAGTTCAGACTGACCATTGCCATCAATACCTGCAATACCAACAATTTCACCAGCACGAACATCCAAAGAAAGATTCTTCACAGCTGGTACACCGCGGTTTTCATTGACAACCAAGTCTTTGATAGACAAGACCACTTCTTTGGGTTGTGGTGCCTGTTTTTCCGTTTTAAAGGAAACTGAGCGTCCAACCATCATTTCTGCCAAGTCCGCATTGGATGCTCCTGCGATTTCAACTGTCTGGATTGATTTCCCGCGACGAATAACCGTCACTCGATTGGATACCGCACGAATCTCATCCAGTTTATGGGTAATCAAAATGATAGACTTCCCTTCTTTGACAAGGTTTTTCATGATTGCCATCAACTCATCGATCTCTGAAGGAGTCAATACGGCTGTCGGTTCGTCAAAGATAAGGATATCAGCACCACGATAGAGTGTTTTCAAGATCTCTACACGTTGTTGGGCACCAACGGAAATATCCGCCACCTTAGCAGCAGGATCCACTGCCAAACCATAACGTTCAGAAAGAGCCTTGATTTCTTTAGTAGCACCAGCTATGTCTAGAACACCATTTTTAGTGATTTCACTCCCTAAAATGATATTCTCAGCTACTGTAAAAGCCTCAACCAACATGAAATGTTGGTGAACCATCCCAATTCCAAGACCAGCGGCTTTAGATGGTGAGTCTAGTTTTACAACCTGACCATTCACCACAATTTCACCACTCGTTGGTTCAAGAAGTCCTGCCAGCATATTCATCAGAGTGGATTTACCCGCTCCATTTTCTCCTAAAAGTGCATGGATTTCACCTTTTCGCAGTTGCAAGTTGATTTTGTCGTTTGCTACAAATTCACCAAACACCTTGGTAATATCCCGCATCTCAATGACATTTTCGTGTGCCATATGCTCTTCCTTTCAGAGGTTTATTTTATTTCAATAAAACCTGCTAATCACATTAACAAGCTCTATTGAGACAAAAATTGCCTCAATTCTTAAAGAAGCGACCGATGGCCGCTTCCTAAGAAATGACTTTTATCCATTATTTTTCAGGAACTTTTACGCTTCCGTCAAGGATTTTAGCTTTTGCATCTTCAACAGCTTTTTTACCTTCTTCTGAAAGGTTTGTTACTGCTAGCTCAACCCCTTTATCTTTCAATGAGTAAACAATCACTTGTCCACCAGGGAATTCACCTTTTTCTGTTTTGTTGGCAATATCTTTTACAGTTGTACCGACTTGTTTCAATGTAGATACAAGAACGAAGTTAGATTCTTTACCATCTTTAGAAGTGTATTTACCTTCTGCTGCTTGGTCACGGTCTACACCGATAACCCAAACTTTTTCGTTTTCATTTTTGTTTTCGTTCAATGATTTTGCTTCAGCAAAGACACCAGCACCTGTACCACCAGCTGCTTGGTAGACAACGTCTGCACCGGCAGCATATTGAGCTGCTGCAATTGTTTTACCTTTGGCAGCATCACCAAATGAACCAGCGTAGTCAACTTGAACTTTGATAGATGGGTCTACTGATTCAACTCCAGCTTTGAATCCAGCTGCAAAACGTGAAATAACTTCAGATTCGATACCACCTACAAAACCAACTTGTTTTGTTTTCGTAGTTTTCGCTGCTGCAACACCAGCAAGGTAAGCTGCTTCGTTATCCGCAAATCTTACGCTCGCAACATTCTTTTGACCTTCAATCACATCATCAATCAAGACATAGTTTAGGTCAGAGTGGTCTTTTGCTGCTTCCTCAACTGCATTGTGAAGAGCAAAACCAACACCGAAGATCAGGTTGTAACTTCCAGCCGCTTGTTGCAAGTTGTTAGCATAGTCTGCTTCGCTTGTTGATTGGAAGTAAGTGTAACCTTTATCTTTAGAAAGATTGTGTTCTTTACCCCAGTCTTGCAAACCTTCCCAAGCTGATTGGTTAAATGATTTATCATCAACACCACCAGTATCTGTTACGATTGCTGCTTTGGTCTTCATTTCTGATGAAGATGAAGCGGCGTTACGAGAAGAGCGGTTACCACATGCAGCAAGTCCAACTGCTGCTACTGCAACTAGACCAAGGCCTAGCCATTGTTTCTTGTTCATTACTGAACCTCCTAAATAAGATGTGCAACGATGTTGCAAGTATGGATTGGTTGGCCACAAGGACCGCATCACTCAGAGAGTGACTCAGACTAATTTAAGTCTGTAAATGAGTATGGAAGTAACTCCCCGACCGTCATCTCGACCGTCGATTGATCTTTAGCGACTAAGGTCACTTTTAGATCTTGTTCAAAAAATTCAACCATGACCTGGCGACAAGCACCACATGGCGAGATGGGTTTTTCAGTTTGTCCGTAGACAATCAACTCTGAAAACTCCCGTTGCCCCTCCGAAACTGCTTTAAAAATAGCAGTACGTTCTCCACAATTAGTCAAAGGATAGCTAGCATTCTCGATGTTCACACCCGTATAAATACTACCATCCTTGGCTACTAAGACAGCTCCGATGGGAAAGTGAGAATAGGGGACATAGGCTTGTTTGCTGGTTTCAATTGCTAGTTCAATCAACTCAGTAGTCGCCATCTGCCAATTCTCCTTTTAAGATTGCTACACCAGCAGATGTTCCGATACGGGTAGCGCCTGCTTCCACAAAAGCGACAGCATCTGCATATGAACGAGCTCCACCAGCCGCCTTAACTCCCATATCTGACCCGACTGTTTCACGCATCAACTGAACATCCTCAATAGTGGCACCACCTGTTGAAAATCCAGTTGATGTTTTGACAAAGTCAGCGCCTGCTTTCTGGGATAATTGGCAGGCCACAACCTTTTCATCATCTGTCAACAAGCAAGCTTCAATAATGACCTTAACCAACTTGTCACCACTTGCTTCTACGACAGCACGGATGTCCGATTCAACTAAATCCAGATTGCCTGATTTGAGGGCACCAACATTGATAACCATATCAATCTCATCTGCACCGTTTTGGACAGCTTCTTTTGTTTCAAAAGCTTTCACAGCTGAAGTTGTTGCTCCCAAAGGAAAACCTACTACTGTACAAACCTTTACATCTGAGCCTTCAAGCCCTGTTTTCGCATGTTTAACCCATGTAGGATTAACACAAACGCTGGCAAAGTCATACTCACGCGCTTCAGATAGCAAACGATCAATTTGTTCTTGGCTTGCATCTTGCTTTAAAAGCGTATGATCGATATATTTATTTAATTTCATATTCGGATTCTCCCTAGTTTTATGAGATAATTTCTATAATTTCTCGTAAACTTTGCACTCCATCATTTATTTTAACATATTTTTGAAATTCTGTAACTAGTTCAGAAGAAATTTTTCCATTTGTATAAACTTTTGCAACAATTTCTCCTTTTTGAACGGAGTCTCCAACTTTCTTTTCAAAAACAATCCCTGTTTCATAGTCCAAGTCATCAGACTTGACTGCACGACCAGCTCCTAGTCTCATGGCATAGAGCCCAAATTCCATAGCTGGAAGGGCTGAAATAACACCTGTATCTTGAGCTGGAATTTCCAGCACATGGGCAACTTTGACTGGGCGATAGAGATCTTCTAAATCGCCACCTTGTGCTGCTACCATTTCTTCAAACTTAGCCAGTGCTTGGCCATTTTCCAGGTGTTGACGGATTTCCTCGATCGTTTTCTCAATATCAGCCAACCCAAGCATAATCTGAGCTAGCTCGCAGATAAAGTGACTAATATCTTCTCGGCCTTTCCCTTGTAAAATCTCCAATGCCTCAAGGATTTCGAGACGATTGCCAATGGCTCTTCCCAAGGGCTGACTCATATCGGTAATGACTGCTACTGTTTTTCGACCAACAGCCTTACCAAGATCCACCATGGTTTGAGCCAATTCACGCGCCTCATCAACCGTCTTCATGAAGGCACCCTCACCGACCGTTACGTCTAGCAAAATGGCATCCGCTCCTGCAGCAATTTTCTTGCTCATAACAGAACTAGCAATCAAAGGAATCGTGTCGACAGTTGCTGTCACATCACGGAGGGCATAGAGAAGTTTGTCTGCTTTAACCAGTTGATTGGACTGCCCAATGACAGATACACCAATGTCCTGTACCTGACGAATGAAATCTTCTTGACTTCGCTCAACTTGATATCCCTTAATAGACTCCAATTTATCAATTGTTCCACCAGTATGGCCGAGACCTCGACCACTCATCTTAGCAACAGGCACGCCGAAACTCGCAACAAGAGGAGCCAAGATTAAGGTCACCTTATCACCTACACCACCAGTCGAATGCTTATCAACTTTAACCCCCTCAATAGCTGACAAATCAAACTCCTGACCTGTCTTGACCATATTCATCGTCAGATCAGAAATCTCACGTGTGGTCATTCCTTTAAAATAAACAGCCATAGCAAAAGCAGACATTTGATAGTCTGGAACAGTTCCAGCCACATAGCCTTCTACCAACCATTTGATTTCATTTGAAGTCAGTTCTTGACCATCTCGTTTCTTTTGGATTAAATCAACTGCTCTCATTCTTTCACACTTCTAAGGATATAATATCCCTTATCTTTCTTTACGATTTCACAATTTCCAAAAACTTCTTCCATCTTACTTTTAGCACTTGGAGCCCCTTGTTTCTTTTGAATAACAATGGTTAAATCTCCTCTGTCTTTCAAGAAATCTCTGCTCTTTTCGATAATCTCATGAACAACCTGTTTGCCCGCTCGAATCGGCGGATTGGAAATAACATGGTCAAACTTCCCTTCAACTTGTTCATAGATATTGGATTGGAAAATCGTCGCTTCAATTTTATTTCGTTCAGCATTTTGTCGCGCTAGGTCCAAGGCACGATTATTGATATCGACCATGGTCGCCTGAACTCCATAAGCCTTGGCCAATGACAAGCCCAATGGCCCATAACCACAACCCACATCAAGGACCGTCTCTCCTTCATTTACCTCTAGACACTTGAGCAAGAGCTGACTCCCAAAGTCAACCATTTTCTTGCTAAAAACACCCGCATCCGTCAAAAAGGTCATGTTTTCTCCCAACAACTCCACTCTCAACTCATGAATGTCGTGAGCAGCATCAGGATTTTCTGCATAATACATTTTACTCATAAAACTATTTTACCATAATTTGGCTTGAATTGTAAATCGTTTACAAAGTGATGATCAAATGAAAAAGACTGAAGAATCCTAGTCAAAAGACCTTTTCTTCAATCTCTTTCAATTATCAGAAATACATTACAATCTATCAGGAACTACAAATTATCATAGTCAGGAAAAAACAGTTCGTCTGCAATCGGGCGCATTTTTATTACTATTTCTTAACCTTAAAATACTTTATTATCAACAAGATTCCCAATATGATGTTTAGATAAAAACCCAACTGATAAGTTTGTGTCAAGATTTCCAAACTTGTCCAAAGTCGTATCAAATCTTCTAGTGACATACGGAATAGATATCCTTCTGTAGCAATCCACAAAATCAAAAATAGATAACTACCAGCAGCAAGCCATTTCGTCCACCGTTTTTTTAGTAGCCAAGCAACCAAGAGTGAACAGATAAAGATAACTGTTACAAGGAGATGATCCATTAAGAAGGTAAAACCGTAATAGGTTTCTACAAAGCGTCTACCATTATCCGCATTCGCTCCCCTTATAAAAGGTAAGGCAAAACTTAAAATAAAACAGAGTTCCAATATATAACGTTTTAAGATTTTCATGACACACCTCCTATAAGTTGTGAACCAAAAAGCCCACTTTCAATAACTGATAAGTCTTCAGAAACCATTCCCTATCTCATCATTAAATTATTTAACCTCCATCTACCTCTATTATACGATATTGACTTACTACCATCAAGAAACCGCTTTATTTTTTTAGCTTTTTATGGTATGATAAACAAAATATCTAGGGGAAAACAAATGACCAACGAATTTTTACATTTTGAAAAAATCAGTCGCCAGACTTGGCAATCTTTACATCGAAAGACAACACCACCTTTGACAGAAGAGGAACTAGAATCCATCAAGAGTTTCAATGACCAGATTAGTCTGCAGGACGTAACAGACGTCTATCTTCCCCTAGTCCATCTTATCCATATTTACAAGCGCACTAAGGATGATTTGGCATTTTCAAAAGGAATTTTTCTCCAACGTGAAAGCAAATCGCAGCCTTTTATCATTGGGGTTTCTGGTAGTGTTGCTGTGGGGAAATCGACTACTAGTCGCTTACTTCAGATTCTTTTATCACGTACTCTCCCGGATGCTACTGTAGAATTGGTGACAACTGACGGTTTTCTCTATCCCAATCAAACCTTGATGGACCAAGATATCTTAAATCGCAAAGGTTTTCCTGAAAGTTATGATATGGAAACCTTGCTGAATTTTCTTGACCGCCTAAAGAATGGGCAAGATGTCGATATTCCTGTCTATTCTCATGAAGTGTATGACATCGTTCCTGGAGAGAAACAACGTGTCAAAGCTGCTGATTTTGTCATTGTAGAGGGGATTAATGTCTTTCAAAATCCTCAAAATGAGCGTCTTTACATCACTGATTTCTTTGATTTCTCCATCTATGTGGATGCTGCTGTCGAGGATATTGAAAGCTGGTATCTGGATCGTTTCTTAAAACTACTCAGCTTTGCCCAAAATGATCCCAACAGCTACTACCACCGTTTTACGCAAATGCCAATTGGAGAAGTTGAAGCCTTTGCACATCAGGTTTGGACTAGTATTAATCTCACAAATCTACAAAACTATATCGAACCGACAAGGAATCGCGCCGAGGTCATTCTCCACAAGACTAAAAACCATGAAATCGATGAAATTTACCTAAAAAAATAATTTCCCCTTGTCAAAACATAAGTTTTCAGATATAATAGTATAGTTAGTAAATATGGAGGTAAGAACATTGGCAAACATTAAATCAGCTATCAAACGCGCTGAATTGAACGTTAAACAAAACGAAAAAAACTCAGCTCAAAAATCAGCTATGCGTACTGCTATCAAAACTTTCGAAGCAAACCCTTCTGAAGAACTTTTCCGTGCTGCTAGCTCAGCTATCGACAAAGCAGAAACTAAAGGTTTGATTCATAAAAACAAAGCAAGCCGCGATAAAGCTCGTCTTTCAGCTAAACTTGCTAAATAAGAAACAGTCCATAGAGGCTGTTTTTTTGTCCTCTAATCAGAAAAGGTAGAAAATGAAAATCGCAATCATAGGATATTCTGGAGCCGGCAAGTCAACTCTAGCTGAAACGTTATCAAACTACTACTCTATCCCCAAACTGCATATGGACACACTCCAATTTCAACCTGGTTGGCAAGACAGTGACCGTGATTGGATGAAAGCCGAGATGAAAAACTTTCTCACAAAACATGAAACTTGGATCATCGACGGCAACTACTCTTGGTGCTGCTATGAAGAAAGGATGCAGGAAGCTGACCAAATCATCTTTCTCAATTTTTCACCATGGACTTGTCTCTTTCGAGCCTTTAAACGGTATCTCACTTACCGAGGCAAGGTCCGAGAAAGTATGGCTGCAGGTTGTCCTGAACGCTTTGACTGGGCGTTTATCCGATGGATTCTCTGGGATGGGCGGACAAAGAATGCTAAAGAACGCTATCAACTGGTTCAAGAAACCTATCCAGAGAAAGTAATTGTCCTCCGGTCGCAAAAGGAGATGGACCACTTCTTAGAAAATCTCGCAAACAACAAGAAAAACCAACGTGTCTAACGTTGGTTTTTTGCTTTTACCCAATCACACTTCCGTTTGGTACAGCTGGATCAACTGTGAGAAGAGTTAATTTGCCATCATGTTCAGCTGAGAGAATCATCCCTTGACTGACATATTTTTTCATCATTTTACGTGGTTTGAGGTTGGCAACGATTTGGACCTTCTTGCCGACCAATTCTTGTTCGTTTGGATAGTATTTGGCAATTCCTGATAGGATTTGACGGTCTTCGCCATCACCTGCATCGAGGCGGAATTGGAGCAACTTGTCAGAACCTTCCACTTTAGAAACTTCTTTGACTTCTGCGACACGGATCTCGACCTTATCAAAGTCTTCAAACTTGATTTCATCCTTGTTGAGTTTGAGTTCAACTTCATCTGGATTCCATTCTTTTTCGACAGCTGGTTTGTTGCTTTCCATTTGCTCTTTGATATAGGCAATCTCTTCTTCCATGTCGAGGCGTGGGAAGATTGGTGTTCCTTTGGCAACAACAGTCACATCTGCAGGGAAATCTGCCAAGCTCAAGTTTTCTAGGCTAGAAACTTCTGCTAGACCAAGTTGTGCCAATACAGCGCGACTAGTTCCCATCATAAATGGCTCAATCATGTGAGCTACGACACGAAGGCTGGCTGCCAAGTGGCTCATGACACTTGCCAATTGGTCACGGTGCTCTTCATCCTTAGCCAAGACCCATGGGGCTGTCTCATCGATGTATTTGTTGGTACGTGAGATAAGAGTCCAGACTGCTTCAAGGGCACGTGGGTAGTCAACTGCTTCCATGTGTATATGGTAGTCAGAGATAGATTGCTCTGCTACTTGAGCAAGAGCATTATCAAATTCAGTCACACCCTCTACATAGGCAGGAATTTGTCCATCAAAGTACTTGTTAATCATGGAAACTGTTCGGTTAAGGAGGTTTCCAAGGTCATTTGCTAATTCATAGTTGATACGGCCGACGTAGTCTTCTGGAGTGAAGGTTCCATCTGAACCGACTGGAAGGCTACGCATGAGGTAGTAACGAAGTGGATCCAGTCCATAACGTTCTACTAGCATTTCAGGGTAAACGACATTCCCTTTAGACTTAGACATCTTGCCGTCTTTCATGACGAACCAACCGTGGGCAATCAAGCGGTCAGGCAATTTCATATCCAACATCATGAGAAGGATTGGCCAGTAGATGGAGTGGAAACGAAGAATATCTTTTCCAACCATGTGGAAGACCGTTCCATTCCAGAATTTATCATAGTTAGCATGATCGTCTTGACCGTAATCAAGAGCAGTCGCATAGTTAAGAAGGGCATCAATCCAAACGTAGACAACGTGTTTGGGATTTGATGGGACTGGAACACCCCAGGTAAAGGTTGTACGAGAAACTGCTAAGTCTTCCAAACCTGGCTCGATGAAGTTACGCAACATTTCATTGAGACGACCATCTGGAGTGATGAAATCAGGGTGAGATTTGAAAAATTCTACCAAACGATCTTGGTATTTGCTGAGGCGAAGGAAGTAAGATTCTTCAGAAACCCATTCCACTTCGTGACCTGATGGAGCGATACCGCCCGTCACATTTCCAGCTTCATCACGGAAAACTTCCGCAAGCTGGCTTTCTGTAAAGAATTCCTCATCTGATACTGAATACCAACCAGAATATTCGCCCAAGTAGATATCATCTTGAGCAAGCAAGCGTTCAAAGACCTGAGCTACAACTTTTTCATGGTAATCATCAGTTGTACGGATAAATTTATCATATGAGATATCGAGTAATTTCCAGAGTTCTTTGACGCCAACTGCCATGCCATCAACATAGGCTTGTGGTGTGATGCCAGCTTCTTCCGCTTTTTGTTGGATCTTTTGACCATGCTCATCAAGACCTGTCAGATAAAAGACATCGTAGCCCATGAGGCGTTTGTAGCGAGCTAGGACATCACAAGCGATGGTTGTGTAGGCAGAACCGATATGAAGTTTACCAGATGGATAGTAAATCGGTGTTGTAATATAAAAATTCTTTTCAGACATAATTTTTCCTTTCCAGGCAAATGAAACCTGTTTTTCTAACACTTCATTATATCATATTTTTAGTGATTTTCGATAGGAAAATCCATACAAAAACAAGACAGACAAATGTCCATCTTGTTTTTTTCTGTTCTATATCTTATTCATAACGAAGGGCTTCAATCGGATCAAGCTTAGACGCTTTATTGGCTGGCAAGACTCCGAAAACCATCCCAACACTGGCTGACACAGCCAAGCTAAAGAGAGCGATTGGGAGGGAAACCCCAACTTCAATACCTGCAATCATGTTTTGAAGCAGTACTCCAGCTAACATGGTCATTCCAGCAGCAATCCCAAGACCGATGACACCACCTAGCAAGGTCAAGATCATAGACTCAATCAAAAACTGTACCAAGATATTAGCCCGTGTAGCTCCAAGCGCCTTACGTAGACCAATCTCACGCGTGCGTTCTGTAACCGAAACTAGCATGATATTCATAACACCAGTTCCCCCGACAAAGAGAGAGATTCCTGCAATGGCACTGATAATGGTGGTCATAAAACCAAATAGTTGTTGTACCTCTTGGAAGGCGGCAGTTGCATCCGCAACTTGGTACTCCCCTTGTTGAAGACCTGCAATCTCGGTCAGTTTTCGAGCCAACTCTGGTCCCAAGGTCTGCGTTAGACTAGTATCATTGACACGAAAGACGATATTCGAGATTTCATCAGTATTAAAATTGGCTGCGAGAGAGATATTGGTCGTAATTGGAAGACCACCAATCCCAAAGGCTTTAGCAGTTTTAGCTTCATTGCTAGTATAAACGCCAATCACACGGTAACTAAATTCATTGACAGAGATGACTTGATTAACCGCAGCTTCTGGACTATCAAACAAACTCTTGGCTAATTCTTCATCCAACAAAATCACACTGGCAAATTCCTTGTAGTCTTGCGGTCTTAGACTTCTACCCGCAACGATTTCATTTTCAACTGCGTTCATGTAGGTACTATTTCCGCCTGTCAGAGTCGCGCGTTCAACCTTCTTATCCTTATAAGATAGGGTGACGTTGGTCGAGTTGGTGACATAGTAACTGTCTACTCCTTTAAGTTTAGCAGCTTCCTTGACCCAGGATTCTAGTGGTTTTGGTGGTTCAACATGAACATCCTCTTCTTTCCCGCTGACTGTCAAAGCGGATTGTTTCTGCGTGAAGGAACCGTCCTTGCTTTTAATAGGAGAGAAAAAGACATGGATATCCTTCTGTGATTTGGTCATATTTTTATTGACCTGACGAGACATGGAGTCTCCCAGAGCCATGATGACAACGACAGACGAAACTCCGATGATAATCCCAATCATGGTGAGGAAGGAACGCATCTTGTGAGCCATGATGGATGAAAAGGCAAATTTCAGATTCTGCATCTTAGTTTTCCTCCTTTTCTAGGGCACTGTCTGATGAGATAACACCATCACGAATGACAATTTGGCGTTTGGCATAGGCAGCAATCTCAGGCTCATGCGTGACCATGATAATGGTTTTCCCTTCCTTGTTTAACTCCACCAACAACTGCATGATTTGGTTTCCCGTCTTGGTATCCAAGGCTCCTGTGGGTTCGTCTGCTAGGATGATAGAGGGATTGTTTACCAAGGCACGCGCAATCGCTACACGTTGCTTTTGACCACCTGATAACTCCGACGGCAAATGATGACTGCGCTCCGTCAGCTCAACCTTTTCCAGAAATTCCTCAGCCAATTTCCGACGTTTTGAAGCCGAAACACCAGCGTAAATCAAGGGCAATTCGACGTTTTGAAGTGCATTGAGCTTGGACAAGAGAAAGAACTGCTGAAAGACAAATCCGATTTGCTGGTTACGAACCTTGGCCAGTTGTTTCTCTCCAAGACCTGCAACTTCTTGCCCTTCAAGGTAGTACTCTCCACTGGTTGGTGTATCCAACATTCCGATGGTATTCATCAACGTAGACTTACCAGAACCAGATGGTCCCATAATAGCAACAAAGTCACCTTCATGAACTTCTAGATTGATATTTTTAAGGACCTGCAGTTCTTGGTCACCATTTCGATAACTCCTGCAGATATTTTTGAGACTAATTAGTTTCTTCATCAGCCTTCACCTCTTTTCCTTCTTCCAAGGAAGATGTTGGATTACTGATGACCTTGGCACCGTCTGTCAAACCTGAAGTAATTTCTTGGTTGTCTGCGTCCGCATTCCCCAAAGTAACTTCTACCTTCTTCGCTTTTTTCTGGTCGTCAACGATCCAGACATAGTTTTTGTCATTTTCGGTAACAACACTTGTCAGAGGAACAAGGATGGCTTTACTCTTGTTTTTGACTTCCACACTGACAGAGAAGCCTTGCTTCAACTCACCGATATCGCTGGTCACATCAACAGTATAAGGGTACTTAGATCCAGTATTTCCTCCAAGGGCTGCATTTGCTGCTTCTCCGTTGTTTTTAGGATAATCAGAAATATAGCTGATTTTTCCTGTCCAGCTCTTATCTTGGTAAACCTTCGAAGTAAAGGTAACTTCTTGCCCAACAGAAAGGTTAGCAAGGTTGTATTCAGACAACTCCCCTTTGACCTGCAAGTTTTCATTACTTACGACATGTACTACCACTTGGCTA
The DNA here is from genome assembly GCF_024399415.1 of Streptococcus oralis. Classification (NCBI taxonomy): domain Bacteria; kingdom Bacillati; phylum Bacillota; class Bacilli; order Lactobacillales; family Streptococcaceae; genus Streptococcus; species Streptococcus oralis. The sequence goes on along the minus strand of NZ_CP029257.1, from coordinate 828,255 downwards.
TTACCTGTTGGCGATTTGGAAACATTACGATTAACTTCAACTACAGTCCCTTCTAGTGTACTGAGGACTGTTGCAGCATCTAGCTGAGCTTGAGCCTTGTTGAGCTGAGCCACAGCATCTGCACGGTTATCCTTGGCATCACTGATTTGAGAATCAATAGAGGATACGGAAGAAGTTGCTGCTTGCGCTTGTTCTGGGAGTCCAGCTTCTGTTGGAACTTGTGGAGAAGCTGGTGCAGCTGATGCATTCTCACGAGCTTTGTTTAACTCCTCGATATGACGGTCTGCCTTTGCAACTGCACGATCGGCTGCATCATAGGCAGCTTGAGCATCTGCACTGCTGTATTTCACCAAAGCTTGCCCTTCTTCTACCTTGTCCCCAACCGAAACAAGAATTTCATCTAAATCTCCCTTACTAGCATCAAAATAAACGTATTGTTCATTTTTTGCTGTAACCGTACCTGACAAGAGAACCGATGAAGCAACGGAACCTTCCTTAGCAGTAACGATATGAGAGGTTTCATCCTTGACTGCTGACTGGGAAGGTTGTCTAAAAATCATAATCGCCGCAGCACCGATAACAATAGCACTGGCAACACCAATCGCTGTATATAATTGCCATTTTTTTGCCTTTTTATTTCTTTTCATTTTCAAGCTCCTTTATTCTTTTGCCTTACAAAAACCATTATATCAGAAACACCAAGCCCAAACAATAACAGTTCAGATGGAAACAATGACAATTCAGAATCATTATTTCGTTCGGCATTCGTTTATTGGGTTATTGTTCTAGAAATAGAATACAATATCTTTTGGAATTTGGCAAGCGTTTTTATAATTTTTTTACCGTAGCAGATTTTTGCATTCAAAAAATAAAAACGATAGAATATGACTATCAAAGCTATAAGGAGTTTTCTATGAGAGAATATGATATCATCGCCATTGGTGGAGGGAGCGGTGGCATCGCCACTATGAACCGAGCTGGTGAACACGGCGCTAAAGCAGCTGTTATCGAAGAAAAAAAATTAGGCGGAACTTGTGTCAATGTCGGCTGTGTTCCTAAAAAAATCATGTGGTATGGAGCACAAATCGCTGAAAGCTTCCACCACTACGGTCCTGACTATGGGTTTACGAGTTCAAATGTTCAATTTGATTTCGCAAAACTTCGTCAAAATCGTGAAGCCTATATCGATCGCGCTCGTTCATCTTATGATGGAAGTTTCAAACGCAACGGAGTTGATTTGATTGAGGGGCGTGCTCATTTTGTTGATTCCCACACTGTCAGTGTTAATGGTGAATTGATTCGTGCCAAGCATATCGTGATTGCGACTGGTGCTCGTCCAAGCATCCCAACTATCCCTGGAGCTGAACTCGGTGGCAGCTCAGACGATGTCTTTGCTTGGGAGCAGCTTCCTGAATCCGTTGCGATTCTTGGAGCTGGTTATATCGCCGTTGAATTAGCAGGTGTTCTCCACGCACTAGGAGTAAAAACCGATTTGTTTGTCCGTCGCGATCGTCCCTTGCGTGGTTTTGACAGCTACATCGTTGAAGGACTTGTCAATGAAATGGAAAAAACAGGTCTACCTTTGCACACACATAAGGTACCCGTCAAGCTCGAAGAAACGGAGCAAGGTATTACCATTCATTTCGAAGACGGTTCTAGTCACACTGCCAGCCAAGTTATCTGGGCTACCGGTCGCCGTCCAAATGTAGACGGTCTGGAGTTAGAAAAGGCTGGCGTCACACTCAACCAACGTGGATTTATCCAAGTAGATGAATATCAAAATACAGTTGTAGATGGCATCTATGCTCTTGGAGATGTTACTGGTGAGAAAGAACTGACCCCGGTAGCCATCAAGGCAGGACGTACCTTATCTGAACGCCTCTTCAACGGGAAAACAAATGCCAAGATGGACTACACGACTATCCCTACTGTTGTTTTCTCCCACCCAGCAATCGGAACAGTCGGTTTAACTGAAGATCAAGCTATCAAAGAATACGGCCAAGATAACATCAAAGTCTACAAGTCAAGCTTTGCATCAATGTACTCAGCCGTTACAAGCCATCGTCAAGAATCTCGCTTCAAACTCATCACCGCCGGTGCTGACGAAAAAGTTGTTGGACTTCACGGACTTGGTTACGGAGTGGATGAGATGATTCAAGGATTCGCTGTTGCTATTAAGATGGGAGCAACCAAGGCGGACTTTGATGCTACAGTAGCTATCCACCCAACCGCTTCAGAAGAATTTGTGACCATGCGCTAATTATCGCAAGAGACCTCTTGAGGTCTCTTTTTACTTGCAAAATCGGCCGTTACAAAATTGTTACCTTGTTTTTAAAAATAGGTTGACTTTTCTTTCTGAATTAGTATAATAGTTACTATAATTTTGAAAAGAGGTTAACAGTTTTGAAAAAAGCTCATATCTATGCCATTCCTGCTATCGGCGCTGCTCTCATCGCTGTATTGGCACAAATCAGTCTCCCTATCGGTCCTGTCCCTTTCACTCTGCAAAACTTTGCGATCGGTCTGATTGCTACTGTTTTTAGACCTAGGGAAGCTGTTTTATCTGTAGCTCTCTATCTCCTGCTGGGTGCTATTGGTCTACCTGTCTTTGCAGGGGGTGGTGCAGGATTTCACGTTTTAATCGGCCCAAGTGCAGGTTATCTTTGGTTCGACCTTGTCTATGCTGGACTTACATCTTATCTCATCCATCAAAATAGTGGCTACATTCGCATTTTCCTAGCCAACCTCTTGGGTGACTCCCTCGTCTTTGCCGGAGGCATTCTCAGCCTCCACTTCCTTGCTGGGATGCCATTTGATCAGGCACTTGCAGTTGGTGTCCTTCCCTTTATCCTCCCTGATCTTGGTAAGATTATTGCCATTAGTTTCATTAGTCGTCCCCTACTCAAACGATTGAAAAGCCTTCCATATTTTTCAAGATAAAAGAATAGTCTAGAACCATTGTTCTGGACTATTTCCTTTCTAAGAATCAACTGTACACTATTTAGATACTTGACTATTCTTATACCAGTATGAATATTAATCGTTTTATTCTTCAAATTATAGCTATTCAAAATATGCAAAGTAGAAAAGTATTCTAATTGATTCAAACCGAATAAGCTTCTATTGATTTTGGATGCTTAGCAATTGTATACTTTTCAGAAAACGCATTTTCAATGATTGAGCTATATTTTATAAATCATTTATGATACAATAGAGCCACCTAAAAGATTCAGAAAATTTAATGTTCATTGATTGTTTATATTAACTTGAACATTCTGATTTTTCTTCATTCAAAAATAACTGTAAATAATTATAAGTAGAAAGGTAATTCTATGGCAAAGAATACTCGTGAGCTAATCATTGGGGCTCTCATCACACTAGCTAAGAAAAATCCTCAGCGTAGTTCCTTTACAATGACTGAAATTGCTGCTGAAGCTGGTATTTCACGACAAGCGATTTATCAAAAGCATTTTAACAACTTTGAAGATATTATTGAATACATTCACGAAGAGACCAATCAGCACATTTTTAACGTCTTTAATAAGTACTGCCCTAGCAATGATGGAGATCCTATCAGCTTTTTAGCAGACCATATACTTCCTCTCATATACGAAAAAAGGGAAGTTGTTAACACCTTGTATACCACACAAGTCGACCCATGTTGGAAGGAATTTCTGCGTGGAACATACTCAGAGTGGGTACTAAAGAATGTCAATTACCAACTGAAATATAATTTTAATAAAGAGGACATCGCTTATATCATTACAACCATGGCAATCTCTTTCATTGAAATCTGGATTCGTAAAGATAATCCAATTCCACCTGAAGAGTATAGAGAGACTTTCATTCAATTGTCTAAGACTTCTCTCTGTGACTATATTGTGTCCTAAAAAAAGAATCTTGAGTTGCACTCAAGATTCTTTTTATTGTCCCCCTTTAAAGGCATCGACCATTACCTGAAATTCTTCATTGGAAAGCGTGATTCCTTTGCCCATTTTAGTATGGTCAGGACTCCAAGAACGAATATCAAACTTTGCTGGTGCTCCATTAAAGCTAACGCGATTTAGTTCTTTTGTCCATCCTTTGTCATTTTCAGACAAGGTGAGCAAGTGTTCTTCGATCTCAAATGTAAATTCTGCCATTTTAACTCCTTTATGTGATATGCTTTCTATAGTCTATTCGTAAAAATCTTGTGGTTTTTAGGAAAATTTTATATAATGTGGATATATAAGAAGGGAGGATTCTATGAGACAGACATTCAAACTAGTTCTAGATAAACTACATGGTTTTCTCAATGGGAATGATGATCATCCTCAAATCGAGGACAACTCCCTCACTACTATGATTGAACAAGCCATCCAGAAAAAGTCGGCTATTCATGTCATACTTGCTGAGACAAGTTTTACGGGTGATATTGTCAAACACGATGCTAACCGCCAACAAATCATCGTCAAAAATTTTTCAAAAAACGTGACCCGAATCATTCGTATCAGTGATATTAAACGACTTCGTTTTGTTCCCTCAACTGTACAAAAAGCTCAGAAAAGTCTATTTAAGAAAGAGTGAGATGTTCTTTGCATCCCACTCTTTTTCTTAACGGATTTGTTCAAAATGAAGGTGAACTGCGATATGGTCGCCATAACCACTTCTCTCCAAATCACGTTGCAAGCGATAAGAGATATAGTGTTCTGCAATGGTAATGTAGCCAGCTCCAAGTAAGCGGTGCTCTACCATTGATTGGATCATGCTGATAGTCGCACGTTCTACTTTTGCTTCTTCCAAGTCCAAAACGACTTTCTTAGTAACTTGCGCTAGGTTTTGACGTAGGTCATCAGTCAAAACATAAACTGTTTGAGCTGCTTTTAGGACAGCTTGGTAAATTTTATCTGGATCAAATTCAGCAATTTCTCCATTACGTTTGATTACTTGCATAAGGTTCTCCTTTATTCTTTGTTTTCTTTGATTTCAGCCAGCATCTTTTCTTCTTCGGCTGTCAGTTGATAGTTTTCTAGCAGGTCAGGTCTGCGCTCGTAGGTTTTCTTTAGACTCTCATATAGTCGCCACTGGCGAATCTTTTCATGGTGCCCACTCATGAGCACATCTGGCACGACCATGCCTCGATAGTCATAAGGGCGAGTATACTGAGGATATTCGAGAAGTCCCGAAGAGAAGCTATCATCCTGGTGACTAGACTCCTTACCAATCACTTCTGGAATCAAGCGCACGGTCGCATCAATCATGGTCATGGCCGCCAATTCTCCTCCAGTCAAAACATAGTCTCCTAGGGAAATTTCATCGGTTACCAAGGTCTTGATACGCTCGTCATACCCTTCATAGTGACCACAGATAAAGATCAGTTCCTCTTCCTGAGCCAAATCCTCAGCGTAAGCTTGATCGAACTGTTTCCCAGCAGGATCAAGAAGAATGACACGGGGATTTTTCTTTTCAATAGCATCAAAGGCATCGAAAATGGGTTGAGCCCTTAGCAACATCCCCTGACCGCCTCCGTAGGGCTCATCGTCAACATGACGGGCTTTTTCAGCGTATTCTCTGAAATTATGATACTGGATATCCAAGAGCCCTTTTTCTCGAGCCCTTCCAACAATCGAGTGCTCTAGCGGAGAAAACATCTCTGGAAAGAGGGTTAAAATATCAATCTTCATCATCTAACCCTTCTAAGATTTCCACTTGAACCCGCTTGTTTGGAATATCAACATTGAGAACTACTGGCGGAATGTAAGGTAAAAGCAAATCTCGCTTACCTTTTCGCTTTACCACCCAGACATCATTGGCTCCTGGTTGCAGAATTTCCTTGATGGTTCCAACCAAGTTATCTCCCTCGTAAACATCCAAACCGATAATCTCGTGATAATAGAATTCTCCATCATCTAGATCGTTCAAATCTTCCTCGGCGACCTTGAGACTATAACCCTTGTACTTTTCAATCGCATTGATATGGTACATGTCTTTGAATTTGATAATGTCAAAGTTCTTATGCTTACGGTGACTTGCGATGGTCACTGTTTGGACAAACTGGTCTTTATCATCAAATAAAGCCAGCTCTGCCCCTTTTTTAAACCGTTCCTCAGCAAAATCCGTCACAGACAAGACTCGCATCTCACCTTGTAGACCCTGCGTATTAACGATTTTCCCAACATTAAAGTAGTTCATCTTGTCTCCTGTACTCTCCTTCTTTCCATCTTATTCTGACAATTCTCGAATAATATTCGCAATTTTTTCTGATTCAGACCATTGTAAATAATGGTGATTCCCTCCTAAAATGAGTTTAGTATTGGAAGTCCAATATTCTGAGTCTCTGTATTCTTTTTCTCTATAAGCCTGACAAAAAATAAATACAGGGACATGAGCTTCTATAGATACATTCTTAAAATCTTCCTCAGTAATCTCACAATATATATGAAATTCTGGAACTTGTCTTTCCAACTCTGAATCTTTTTCTTGCACTAAATCCCAGATTTCTTCATTAGTTTCAGAGCTAAATGCTGCTTGAGTTATGTTCTTAAAATAGACTTCGGGGCCACACTCTTCAATCAGTCTCATTTGCTCTTCCATTTCTGGATAAGGATTTTCTGAAAAATCAGAAAACATTACTTTTTTAGTTGTTGGTTCAATTGCTACTAAAGCCTGACACTTAATTGATTTGTTCATCAATTTGCAAGCTAAAATTCCACTCAAACTATGTGCACAAAGTATATATTCATAAATCGCCAATTCTTCAAGTACTTCATAAACCGCGTCTACAAGATTGTCCAGATTTTTTCCAGATTGGTCATGAATCGGACTCCTACCTGTGTTTGGAAAATCAATTGTCAAATAACCAATTGTGGGAGGAAGTTTTTCAAGTATAAGTGAAAAATTTTCATAACTTGGTAGCAAACCTGCGCCATTTAAACAAACAAGCACTTTCTTTTGCTTTTTATAAGTAACAGAGAGGCTGCCAATTTTTGTAGTTACTTCAAATCGTTTCATAAAGAAATCCACTCATTCTATAACAATGATTTATTAAAAACCCTTATCCTTTATTTTATCACGTTCTAGGGATTTTCACAAGTTGAAGAAAAAAGACACTATAGATATTTTCCCTCCAAAAATTCTTCCAAATCTCGTTCATGTTGGTACTTAATGGCAGCCTTCTTATCTTTGTCAAAGATGGTTTTGGTTAGATCAATGTCGTTTATGGTCGCGATTGCGACGGTGTAGTGAATGATATCAGCTAGTTCTTTGGCTAGTTCCTCATTTGAGTCCTGGACAGACTCTTTTCGACCAGAGCGCCCGTTCAAGACCTCGGCTACTTCTCCGACTTCCTCCACTAGCTTGATAAAGAGACCTTCCTCAGTCCGAGATTGCTGGTAATGTTCGAGTAAGTAAGCTTGTAATTGTCTAAACGTTAAATCCTTCATCTTCTCCTCCTCACAAAAAAGCGAGACTTCTGTCCCGCTTTTCTTATTTTTCGTCGATAACGATTCTTACTTTCTTGTCTTCAGTTGGGACAGAGTAGACAATCGTTCTTATCGCTGAGATAGTGCGACCTTTACGACCGATAACACGACCGACATCGCTTTGGTCAAGATCCAAGTGATACTCCAAAAACTCTGGTGTGTCTTCGATCTTGATAGTTAAGGCATCAGGTTGTGAAATCAAAGGTTTCACAATCGCAATAATGAGATTTTCAATCGTATCCATCTGTCAACCTACTTTAAACTTATTTTGAGAATTTAGAATCGTGGAATTTTTTCAATACGCCTTCTTTTGAAAGGATGTTGCGAACTGTATCTGAAGGTTGAGCTCCATCAGCCAACCATGCAAGAACGCGGTCTTCTTTCAAAGTTACTTGGTTTTCAGCAACAAGTGGGTTGTAAGTACCAACTGTTTCGATGAAACGTCCGTCACGTGGTGAACGTGAGTCTGCTACGTTGATACGGTAGAAAGGTTTTTTCTTAGAACCCATACGAGTCAAACGGATTTTAACTGCCATTTTTTAATGTCTCTTTTCTTATTTTTTTATTTCGGTGAAATAGCTGAGCTATTTAGCACATGTTCTATTATAGCAGATTTCTGACAGGTGTCAAGAAAAAAACTTGACAGAGTTTTAATTTTTTTAACTCCTAGAAATTTTTAGTAAAATCATTAACATTTGAAATCACCTCCCTTTTAGGGTACAATGGTAGAAATGAATTTTTGAGAGGAAAACAATGAAAAAACTAGCAACCCTTCTTTTACTATCAACTGTAGCCCTTGTTGGATGTACTAGTATCCAACGTAGTCTCCGTGGTGATGAATATGTCGACTCCAGCATCTCAGCTGAAGAAAGCTCAAAAGCAGCTGCTCAGGCTGCCAAAGATTTGAATGACGCATTGACCAATGAAAATGCCAACTTCCCTCAACTTTCTAAGGAAGTTGCTGAAGATGAAGCTGAGGTCATTTTACACACAAATCAAGGCGATATCCGCATCAAACTCTTTCCAAAACTAGCACCTCTTGCGGTTGAAAACTTCCTTACTCACGCTAAGGAAGGCTACTATAACGGCATCACCTTCCACCGTGTCATCGATGGCTTTATGGTCCAAACTGGAGATCCTAAGGGAGATGGTACAGGGGGCCAATCTATCTGGCATGATAAGGATAAAACAAAGGACAAGGGAACTGGTTTCAAAAATGAAATCTCTCCTTACCTATACAATATCCGAGGAGCCCTTGCTATGGCTAACACTGGTCAACCAAACACCAACGGTAGCCAGTTCTTCGTCAATCAAAACTCAACAGATATTTCAGCTAAACTCCCTACAAGCAAGTATCCAAAGAAAATCATTGAAGCCTATAAAGAAGGTGGAAATCCAAGTCTAGACGGCAAACACCCCGTCTTTGGTCAAGTCATTGATGGTATGGATGTTGTTGACAAGATTGCCAAAGCTGAAAAAGATGAGAAAGACAAACCAACGTCTGCTATCACCATTGATAGTATAGAAGTCGTGAAAGACTACGACTTCAGCAAAAAATAAGCCATCAACAGATAAGGAGACGATGACATGATTTTATTTTGGGGTTCTAAAGGTTATCAGAAAGATTTGGGACATACGCAAACTGCGATCGAATGTGGTCACTGTAACAATGTTGACACTTGGGAGATTGTAGAAACTGGACGCAAGTTCACCCTCTACTGGATTCCACTTTTCCCTTATGGTAAGAGTTACTTCGTTTCTTGTCCGATTTGCCACTACGGTAAAGAAATTGAGAAATCTGAAGTTGAAAACTATTTAAATTACTAGTCAAAAAGGCCAAGTCATTTCGACTTGGCTTTTTTACTGCTTTTAAGTTAGCTTGTTAAAGTCCCAGATTTGGTCCATCCAGCCTTCATAGAAGTCTGGTTCGTGACAAACCATAAGAATGCTTCCTTTGTATTCTTTAAGCGCCCGTTTGAGTTCTTCCTTAGCATCCACATCTAGGTGGTTGGTCGGCTCATCCAGCACTAAAACGTTGTTTTCACGGTTCATCAAGAGACAGAAGCGTACCTTGGCTTGTTCTCCACCTGATAAGACCTGAATCTGGCTTTCGATATGCTTAGTTGTCAAACCACAACGAGCAAGGGCCGCACGGACTTCTGCTTGGTTAAGTGCAGGAAAAGCATTCCAAACAGCTTCAAGAGGTGTTTGACGATTGCCACCTTCTACTTCTTGCTCAAAATAACCAAGTTCTAGGTAGTCGCCACGTTCGACTTCTCCAGCGATTGGTGGGATAATGCCCAAGAGAGACTTCAGGAGAGTTGTTTTCCCGATACCATTGGCTCCAATTATTGCAACCTTTTGATTGCGTTCAAAAGTAAGGTTTAAAGGCTTGGTAAGAGGACGGTCATAACCAATCTGCAAGTCCTTGGCTTGGAATATAAAGCGCCCTGGCGTACGAGCTGGTTTGAAATCAAAGGATGGTTTTGGCTTCTCACTTTGCAGCTCGATAATGTCCATCTTATCCAATTTCTTCTGGCGAGACATGGCCATATTACGTGTTGCGACACGGGCTTTGTTTCGAGCGACAAAGTCTTTGAGGTCAGCAATTTCTTTCTGTTGACGTTCGTATGCCGCCTCTAGCTGAGATTTCTTCATAGCATAGACTTCTTGAAACTGGTAGTAATCACCAGAATAACGCGTCAACTGTTGGTTTTCAACATGGTAGACGATATTGATCACGTCGTTGAGGAAAGGAATATCGTGAGAAATAAGGACAAAGGCATTCTCATAGTTTTGGAGATAACGCTTGAGCCAGTCAATGTGTTCAGCATCCAAGTAGTTGGTTGGCTCGTCAAGTAACAAGATATCTGGTTTTTCAAGGAGGAGTTTGGCCAAGAGGACCTTGGTTCTTTGACCGCCTGATAAGGCAGTTACATCCGTATCCATGCCAAAGTCCATAACACCGAGAGCACGCGCCACTTCATCAATCTTAGCATCCAAAGTATAGAAGTCACGACTCTCCAAACGGTCTTGGAGCTCTCCTACTTCTTCCATAAGCGCATCGATATCCGCTCCGTCTTCGGCCATTTCCATATAGAGGTCATTGATACGTGCTTCTGCTTTGAAAAGCTCATCAAAGGCAGTACGGAGTACATCACGCACAGTTTGACCTTCCTTTAGCACAGCATGCTGATCCAGGTAGCCAGCAGTCACATACTTAGACCACTCTACCTTCCCTTCATCTGGTAACATCTTACCAGTCACAATGCTCATAAAGGTTGATTTCCCTTCACCGTTAGCACCAACTAAACCGATATGCTCTCCCTTGAGGAGACGGAAGGACACATCTTCAAAAATTGCACGGTCACCAAAACCGTGACTTAAATTTTTAACTTCTAAAATACTCATTCTAATTCCTTATCTTGTTTTTATGCAGCCCTTTATAGAGGATCCAAGCCAGATAGCCACCCAAGGTATTGGTCCACAAATCATCAATCTCAAAGACCCGATTAAAATCAAAGAAAAAGTCTAAGACCAGCTGCGTACACTCAATTCCTAGACTCAGTAGAAAACTGAGAAATAGGATTTTTTTCGTTTGTCGTAAATTTGGACAGAGATAGATCAGTTGAAAGACCAGAGGGAAGAGCAAGAAGACATTTAAAATATTCTGCAAAAAGATCCAAATGACTTGTCCCAAACTGGTCACTTCACCCAGATTCCAAAGGGAGTTTAAGGGAGTTAAAAGAAAAACCAGGCGTCCAAAAGTTTGAATACCTGGAGTTTCCACTCCTGTAGGAAGTTGAGGCTGGGGGGTAAAACAAAAACAGACAATGCAAAAACTGTAAATAGCCACTCCCAACCTTAAGATTAATTCTCTTTTTCTAGTCATTTTATGGATTTACCGCTGCGACTGCCTTCTGGCGGTCACGTTTCATTGTATTGGAACGCAATTGTCCACAAGCTGCATCAATATCTGTACCATGTTCCTGACGGACAACACAGTTGACCCCTTTTTTCTTGAGGGTATCATAGAAGGCCATCACGCGCTCTTTGGGACTACGGCTATATTGGTCATGTTCACTAACTGGGTTATAGGGAATCAAGTTTACATAAGACAATTTCTTGATGTTCTTGAGCAATTCAGCAAGCTCCAAGGCTTGTTCTACTCCATCGTTGACTTCATTGAGCATGATGTATTCAAAGGTCACACGGCGATTGGTTGTTTCGATATAGTACTCAATAGCAGCAAAGAGTTTTTCAATCGGAAAGGCACGGTTAATTTTCATGATGCTTGAGCGCAATTCATTATTGGGTGCGTGAAGGGAAACAGCGAGATTGACTTGTACGCCTTCATTAGCAAAGTCACGAATTTTATGGGCCAAACCTGAAGTTGAAACTGTGATGTGACGAGCACCGATAGCCATCCCCTTGTCATCATTGATGGTACGGACGAAATTCAAAACATTGTTGTAGTTATCAAATGGTTCTCCAATTCCCATGACTACGATATGACTGACACGCTCGTCTTGACCACGCTCATCAAAATATTTCTGAACCAGCATGATCTGCGCTACAATTTCACCGTTATTAAGGTCACGTTGCTTCTTAATCAAGCCTGATGCACAGAAGGTACAGCCGATGTTACAGCCGACCTGAGTAGTCACACAGACTGACAGCCCGTAGTGTTGACGCATCAGCACTGTTTCAATCAACATACCATCTGGCAACTCGAAAAGATACTTAACAGTACCGTCAGCCGACTCTTGTACAATCCGTTGTTTCAAAGGATTGACCACAAACTGCTCATTGAGCTTAGCAATCAAATCCTTGGAAAGATTGGTCATTTCTTCAAATGACTGGACACGTTTACGGTAGAGCCATTCCCAGATTTGATCTGCTCGGAATTTCTTTTCTCCTTGTTCTAATACCCATTCTTGCATGGCTTGACGTGTTAAACTATAAATAGACGGTTTCATCTCTTCTCCTTATTCTCTATCTATTTCTGACGAATGACAAAATGGCGCTGTCCCTTGTCCTCTTTCTGAGACTTTTGGTCCTTATGACGACGTCTATTTCTCTTATCCGCATTTGGTTTTCTCTTGTTTTGCGAAGGTTTCTTTCCTCTTCTAGGAAGGTTTTCCTCTTCCTTTTTACGCATTTTCTTGTCAAATGACGCACGCTTAGGTGCTTGGTTTTCTAAGACAAAATAAGCACAACCATAACTACAGTACTCCAAAAGATAATCTTGTAAGCGACTGATTTTTTCAATTTTTTCCTCTGTTCGATCGTCTTTGTAAAAACCGCGTAGGCGGAGCTGTTCATTGCTCCAGTCCCCCACGACATAATCAAACTTGGTCAACACTTCTGAGAAGCGTTGATTAAAGACAGTCACATCGAAAGCATCCTTGATATTTTCAACCAAGGTAAAAGCAATCCCTTCAGTCTCAACCTTATCCCCATTCACATGAAATTCTGGGCCAGGAAACTTGTTATAGTTGTATAATTCAGGTGCAATTTCTTTACGCATAGTCTTCCTTTTCCACGATTACTTAACACTCTATTTTACCATAATTTCTAGCAGTTGGCACGAATATCCTCTAAATGAAAAAAGTCTGACGATTCTGTCAGACTTCTGCTTTATAACCTTAAAAAGAGAAGATTGACTCTTCCCTCCATATTTTATTATTTAGCTGCTGCGTATAGCTCGTCTACTTTGTTCCAGTTAATCACTGAGAAGAAAGCTTTGATGTAGTCAGGACGCACGTTGCGGTATTTCACGTAGTAAGCATGTTCCCAAACGTCCAAGCCCAAGATTGGTTTTTTGCCTTCTGAGATTGGTGTGTCTTGGTTTGCTGTTGAAGTTACTTCAAGCTTCCCTTCTTTGTTGACAACCAACCAAGCCCAGCCAGAACCAAAGCGAGTTGTAGCTGCTGCTGTAAAGGCTGCTTGGAACTCTTCAAATGAACCAAATGTTGCATCGATTGCTGCTGCAAGTTCTGCTGAAGGAGCTGTTTTTTCTGGAGTCATCAATTCCCAGAAAAGAGCGTGGTTCAAGTGTCCACCACCATTGTTGATAAGCGCTTGGCGGATATCAGCTGGGATAGAATCTACATCAGCAAGCAAGACTTCAAGGTCTTCACCAATTTCAGGGTGTTTTTCAAGAGCTGCATTTGCATTGTTTACATAAGTTTGGTGGTGTTTGTCATGGTGCAAGTGCATTGTTTCTGCATCGATGTATGGTTCCAAAGCGTCGTATGCGTATGGAAGGTCTGGTAAGATAATAGCCATCTGTAATACCTCTTTTTCTTTCTATATGAAAATGATAACGCAATCATCCTCTTTTTTCAAGTTTTTTGCTCAATTTGCTTCTGCCGCGATCTGCAAAAGTGCCTTTTCAAACAGGTACCCCTTTTCATAGACACCTGTCTTAATCTGGTAGTCTGTTTCAATCAAATAAGAAATCGCTCGCTTGAGAAAGGCAATGGAAATCCCTCTCGAATCTCTCAGTGCAAACTTGATTTGATAAGGATTAGGATTTCGCCCCAAATAAGTTCCCAGACTGCTTACAATCTGCGATTCCGTCTGACCAGTCTCTGATAAAATCTTCACTTGGGTAAAGGTACGAAACTGTCCTAACATGACAGCTATGAGCTTGATCTCATCCTCCCCTTGCAAGGTCAAGTCTCTAACCAAGTCACGGGCCTGGTCAATCTTCTTAGCTAAAATAAACTGAGTCAAATCAAAAATATTATCCTGCAAGGTCTTTGGAATGGCCTCGACAATGTCCTTCTCCTCAATCACGCCGTCTGATTTATAAGACTGTAAAAAGAGGAGATTTTTCTGGATTTCGCTAAACTGAAAACCAGACTTGATGAGTAGATTTTCAAAAGATTTTTCCGCAAACTGCAGACCTTGTGTCTGACTCCATTTTTGGAAAAACTGGCGGAGTTCTTGTTCCTTGGGTTCAATAGCATCAAAGACAGTCGCATCTCGTTTGAGCAATTTGACCAGCCGTCTTTTACTATCTAACTTTCCTTCTGCAAAAATCAATAACTTGGTTGTTGGTGAAGGGTTATCAAGGTATTCTTCAAACGACTTGAGCTCATCATCTGCTAAAAAGCGTTTCTTGGCTGTTGTGATATCGACAAAATGGTCTAATATCACGATTTTCTCATCCGCAAAGAAAGGGAGACTGACCAACTCCAACTCTAAGTCTTTATAAGCTACTTCTTTCATATCAAAGTAAGCAAAATTGAGATCAGCTGGATCATAACCAATCTGCCTCAACACCTGACTCTTCATAACTTCAAACTGGCCCTGATCTGTTCCTGTAAATAGATTCAAGCTAGATAGATTTGATAAAGTCAACTTCTGACTGTCTTCAATGGCTAGCATCATCTCTCCTTTCTTCTGATTTTTTATTAAACTTAATCAATATAGCGCAATTTCCCACGGAAATCTTCTAGGCTCTCATACCCTTTTTCCACCATAATAGCTTTCAATTCATTGGTAATGCGCTCAAAAACTCCAACGCCTTCCTTGTGTAGGGTGGTCCCTACTTGCACCATGCTAGCACCGCAGAGGATGTGTTCAAAGGCATCACGACCCGTTAGAACACCACCCGTTCCGATAATTTGGATTTGCGGATTTAAGCGTTGATAAAAGGCGTGCACATTAGCAAGAGCAGTCGGTTTGATATACTCTCCACCAATGCCACCAAAACCATTTTTAGGACGAATAACGACCGACTCGTCTTCTATATATAGGCCGTTCCCGATAGAGTTAACACAGTTAACAAATTTGAGTGGATATTTGTTGAAAATAGCAGCCGCTTGGTCAAAGTGGACAATATCAAAATAAGGTGGCAATTTGATTCCAAGAGGTTTGGTAAAGTAGGCAAATACCTCTGACAAGATACGGTCTGTTGTTTCAAAATCATAGGCAATCTGAGGTTTTCCTGGAACATTTGGACAAGAGAGATTAAGCTCTGTCAGTCCTTTGAATTCACTCTCTTGAACTTTTTTCAAGATGGTATGTGTTTCTTCTGGAGACATGCCAACTAAAGATAGGAAGAAAGTACGGTTTGGCTCTTTTTCCTGCAAGTCCAAAAGATAGTCCAGATAGTAGTCTAAGCCGTTATTTGGCAAGCCCATAGAGTTGATAGAACCAAGTGGAACATCCTGGTAGCGTGGCTCAGGATTGCCCTGACGAAAGTCCAAGGTCGCTGTCTTCGTGACAAAAGTACCCGCTGCTGAGTTTTTGACCCCTTCAAGCTCTTCTATCGTCATACAAGCAACACCCGCTGCATTCATCAAGCAATTGTCAAACTCAAAGCCAGCTATTTGTGTTTTCGTTGATACCATGATTCTGATCCTCCAGATTCCTTTTATTTCTAATATTATACCATACTTTAAGATTTTCTCTTTGAGAAACTAATTTCTATATAAAACGTTCGGTTTTGTAAATTGAAAGAATTTTTAGAAAATTTCTGTTTTTTTCTTTACACTCAAAAAAATTTCTGCTATAATGGCTCATGTAATAAAATATAACAACAAAAAGGAGAACGATATGACATCTGCTAAAGACTATATCCAAAGCGTGTTTGCAACTGTGAAAGCTCGTAACGGGCATGAGGCTGAATTTCTCCAGGCGGTTGAGGAATTCTTCAGTACCTTGGAGCCTGTCTTTGAAAAACACCCTGAGTATATCGAAGAAAACATCTTGGCACGTATCACTGAGCCTGAGCGCGTGATTTCTTTCCGTGTTCCTTGGGTGGACCGTGAGGGAAAAGTCCAAGTCAACCGTGGTTACCGTGTTCAATTCAACTCAGCTGTTGGACCATATAAAGGCGGACTTCGTTTCCACCCAACTGTAAACCAAGGGATCTTGAAATTCCTTGGCTTCGAACAAATCTTTAAAAACGTTTTGACTGGACTTCCAATCGGTGGAGGTAAAGGTGGATCAGACTTCGATCCTAAAGGGAAGACTGATGCTGAAGTGATGCGCTTCTGCCAAAGCTTCATGACTGAATTGCAAAAATACATCGGACCATCTCTTGATGTACCTGCTGGTGATATCGGTGTTGGAGGACGTGAAATTGGTTACCTTTACGGACAATACAAACGTCTTAACCAATTTGATGCGGGTGTCTTGACTGGTAAACCTCTTGGATTTGGTGGTAGCTTGATTCGTCCAGAAGCAACTGGTTATGGTTTGGTTTACTATACTGAAGAAATGCTCAAAGCTAATGGTAACAGTTTTGCTGGTAAGAAAGTGGTTATTTCAGGTTCTGGTAACGTAGCTCAATATGCTCTTCAAAAAGCAACTGAACTCGGCGCTACTGTTATCTCTGTATCTGACTCAAACGGTTATGTCATCGACGAAAACGGAATTGACTTTGATCTTTTGGTTGATGTTAAAGAAAAACGCCGTGCTCGTTTGACTGAGTATGCAGCTGAGAAAGCAACTGCTACTTACCATGAAGGTTCTGTATGGACTTACGCTGGAAACTACGACATCGCTCTTCCATGTGCGACTCAAAACGAAATCAACGGCGACGCAGCTAAACGTTTGGTTGCTCAAGGCGTTATCTGTGTATCTGAAGGTGCTAACATGCCTAGTGACCTTGATGCGATTAAAGTCTACAAAGAAAACGGAATCCTTTACGGACCTGCCAAAGCTGCTAACGCTGGTGGTGTAGCTGTATCAGCGCTTGAAATGAGCCAAAACAGCCTTCGCCTTTCATGGACCCGTGAAGAAGTTGATGGACGCCTCAAAGACATCATGACAAACATCTTCAATACAGCTAAAACAACTGCTGAAACATACGGACTTGGTACCGACTACCTTGCAGGAGCAAATATCGCTGCCTTCGAAAACGTAGCAAACGCTATGATTGCACAAGGTATTGTTTAATTAGTCGATACATCCTATCGGAGGACAAATGATGAACTTACGGCCAATGGAAGTAAGAGATAATCTAGCTGTAGCACAACTCATTCGAGCTAGTCTTGAAGAATTCGGGCTTGACAAACCTGGAACAGTCTACTTTGATTCTCATCTAGATCATTTGGCCGACTACTATCAACAGCAAGAGAGAGCAGCTTACTTTATTCTGGAAGATGAAGGTCAGCTGGTTGGTTGCGGTGGCTTTGCACCTGTGTCTGATAAGATTGCTGAATTACAAAAACTGTATGTCACTAAAAATAGCCGTGGCAAAGGTTATTCCAGCAGGTTGATAAAGCGGATATTCCATGAAGCCCGCCTAGCAGGTTATGAACAACTTTATCTAGAAACCTCTACTGAACTGGCTACGGCTGTGGTAATCTATCAGCACTATGGTTTTACAGCATTGCAACAACCACTTTCTAACGCTGCCGGCCACCCAGCTATGAATATCTGGATGATAAAATCCCTCTTATCAGATGAATAGATGTTAGTATACTATGGTCGACTCGAGGACATCAGTATCAAGCTCCTCAAGACAGCTAAAACAACTTTTAAAAATGTAGCCAATGCTATGATAGTAAAGGTATTGTTTCAGCACTATCACACTAGAAGAAATCCGACTGCTTATAAAAGCAGTCGGATTTTTATATATCTAATTTTTCAAAAAATTTGCCTGCAGACTGCTCTTCTTTTAGCTTCTCCAGCAGCTCGTTCTCCAGAAAAGGACTTAGTTCGTCAAAATCTTGGCAAACCTTAAAAACCGTCTCTCTATCCATCTGACCATAAGCTAATTCATAATAGTCCTTATGATGATACCAGTTCTGGTCATAGTTGATATCTGTCCGTTGATAGTAAACAATGTTTTGCTTCGGTGTCAGGTAAAGCTTCTGTGTTAGAATGCTTTTCTGATCTTTGGACAGCTTGCTACGACTGAAAATCTTAACACCTTGAAAAATCTTGCGCTCATGGATACCCTGATTTGCGACTTTTAATTCAACTCTTTTATAGTGCATATAGTCACCTCCAAAAATTACCTACATTATATCAAACTCTGGCAGATTTGCAAGCAAAAGTGTCATTTCCAAAAGTCTTTCGTCGCCTCTAGAATCTCTTCCGTTGATGTCACAGTAGCCTCAATAATGCTCTTGCCAGTCTTTTTCAGATAAGCTTGTATCAGATGATAACCATAAGCATAGCCCGCAGCATAAGGCATTCCAACTGGTATCTGACCCTGTATCTTAGCTATTTCATCACCGTAGAGATATGGTGCCATTTCCGCCATCCCTGTTAGCTGAAGCTGACTTGAGATGATGGGCTTAATCTCTTCTAACTGCTCTGGACTGGTTGAAGTAACCCAAGATCCGATTAGATCTTTGCCATAAAGCTCAGCTGCAAAAGACTCTGCCAATCCCTCACTGACTACCCAGTCTGCTAATGTCGTCTGCTGATTCCATTTGACAAATTGGAAACGGACATTGTGATTACACTCATGGGCCAACGCTGCCTGCACACGGGGTAAAGTATAGTCATTTGGTAGTAAACTAAGCATGAGGTAGCCTGGAATTCCTCCATCTCCGCTGTAACCCTTATTGAGCTGTAGCATAGGTTTTTCTGGATTGCCTAACAAAATAGTAAAATAGTAATCCTCAACCTCTAAATCATAGCCAGCTTGCTCAAAAAGACCGATACTCCTCTTGATGGTATCTTGACAATTTTGCCAGAGTTGATCAGAGCTCAGAGCATCAATAGCTGGTCTATCCTTTTCTGACAAAGTGCTGGGTAGCTGATTCATAAAGCCAAGTAGGAAAAGAGCATCAAATCCTCCAGGATACTTTGCTTTCAGAGGAATGTGTTGCGTTTGGTATTTGGTTGCAAAAGGTGCTAATATTTTAGCTCGAAAGTAACCTTCTCTCTTTTCTAAAGGAAGCTCGAGCATCTCTTGGTAAACTTTATCTGAACGAATCATATTGATTTGCATAATAATCTCCTTTCTTATCTACTATTAGTATAATCCCTTACCTAAGGTCAGAGTCAAGAAGAAAATTGAAATATCTATTAAAATTTCATTGAAATTACCTCAAACCGTTCGAAAATTACCTTCAATAAAGTTCTTTAATACTGAGATTGTAATATCCGGAGTATCAATAAATTAAAAACTTACTTTTCTACTGTTAATAGGAATGATGATACTAGAAAAAATAAATCCTGAAGGGTAAAAACTTGTATCATTTTTTATGGAAAGTCTATTATTCAAAACTTGTTTGTCTCCTAGATAAACTATATAATTAGTTCGCCCCTTTTCTGCCCCTTCTTGAACAAAAAGAAAAACTGCTACTCCTAAGAATAGCGGTTTAATCATGTTTTTAAGCTACTAATGTAGTTGCTCTATTATTTAAGAGTAACTGAAGCTCCAGCTTCTTCCAATTTAGCTTTGATTTCTTCAGCTTCTGCAGTTGGAACGCCTTCTTTGATGACACCTGGTGCACCATCAACAAGTTCTTTAGCTTCTTTAAGTCCAAGACCAGTGATTTCACGTACAACTTTGATAACGCCAACTTTTTTGTCACCAGCAGCTGTCAACTCAACGTCAAATGAGTCTTTAGCAGCACCAGCGTCAGCAGCACCAGCTGCAGCAACAGCTACAGGAGCAGCTGCAGTTACACCAAATTCTTCTTCGATAGCTTTTACAAGGTCGTTCAATTCAAGGATTGAAGCTTCTTTAATTTCAGCAATAATGTTTTCAATGTTCAATGCCATTGTTATTTCCTCCAAATAAGTTTTTAATTTTATAATCGTTTTTCCGTAGCTAGGCTACGCTGCGTAGCTTAAGATTAAGCTGCGTCTTCTTTGTTGTCTGCAACCGCTTTGACTGCAAGAGCAACGTTGCGCACTGGCGCTTGAAGTACAGAAAGGAGCATAGAAAGAAGTCCTTCGCGGTTTGGAAGAGTTGCAAGAGCAACGATTTCTTCTTTAGATGCGACAGCGCCTTCGATTGCACCACCTTTGATTTCAAGTGCTTCAGCGTTTTTAGCAAAATCGTTCAAGATTTTCGCTGGTGCGATAACATCTTCGTTAGAAAATGCTACTGCAGATGGTCCAACAAAAACAGATGCAAGATCTTCAAGACCAGCTTTTTCAGCTGCACGACGTAAGATTGAGTTTTTAATTACTTTATACTCAACTTCGCTTCCACGAAGCTCACGACGAAGAACTGTATCTTGTTCAACTGTCAAACCACGAGCGTCTACAACGACGATTGATGCAGCAGCTTTCATTTTCTCAGCTACTACGTCAACTAGTTCCGCTTTCTTAGCAATAATTGCTTCACTCATTAGTGTGTTCACCTCCGTAATTATTTTGCTTGGGGAATTTTTCCAAAAGAAAAACGCGCCCAAACCTAGACACGAAAGTACAATACGCTTCTTTTTACATGATACGTTTTGTCCTCGGTAGGATCTTTATGAGTCGAGCTCCCCTACTGTCTTAGGCAGTTTTTTCAAACCGTATATAAGTATAGCATAGACAAAAAAAGAATGCAAGATTTTTGCAAACTTTTTTTAAATTTTTTTAAATCTCTACTGTCAAAACTTTGCCTTGCTTAACCACCTGTTCTCCAGCGATATAAACATCATCGACATCACTGGATTTGACAGCATAAACCAGGTGAGAGAGTATATTTTCCTGAGGTTGAAGATGGATTTTTCCTTGTGGTTGAATGACCAGAAAATCTGCCTGTTTGCCGACTTCTAGGCTTCCTATCTGCTTTTCCATTCCTAGAACCTTAGCTCCTTCGATCGTCAGTGCCTTAAGGGCTGCCTCGATAGGGAATTGGCTGGCATCTCCACTCTTCATTTTCTGAAGAAGGGCTGCGGTCCGTCCTTCCTCAAACATATCAAGATTGTTATTGGAAGCAACCGAGTCTGTCGCAATTCCGACTGCTACTCCTGCTTTTTGCAGTTGGATGATTGGAGCTATCCCTGAGGCCAGTTTGAGGTTACTAATAGGATTATGGGCGATAGCCACATGAGAAGTTGCCAAGCGTTCAATTTCTCTCTCGTTTAATTCGACCCCATGAGCAAAGACAGACGGATGATCTAAGTAACCCAGTTCTTCTAGAAAGGCGAGGGGGCGTTTGCCGTATCGTTTGAGGATAATTCCTGATTCCTCCTTAGTCTCCGCCACATGGATATGGATAGGAATGTCCAGCTCTTTTGCCATATCTAAGCTCGCTTCCAGCAAGTCTCTACTACAGCTATATGGAGAATGAGGAGCTACCATAACCTTGAAATTTGGGTTTTCATATTCTAAGATTTCCTCTATGATGGCACGTGTTCTGCTTATGGTCTCAGCAGTTGTTTCTGCCTCTGAAGAAAAGAGGGTCGGTGAGAAATAACAACGCATCTTAGATGCCTTGACTGCCTGATAAATTTGCTCAATATCCACACCATTGGGATTATACATATCGTTGAAGGTTGTTGTCCCTGACTGGAGCATCTCTGTCAGAGCTTCTTTGACTGCCTTGGTAGTCATGTCGGGAGTAAATCCTGCTTCTGCCGGCCAGATATAGTCATTGAGCCATTCATGGAGGTTGCTGTCATCCCGAATCCCTCGCAAACCTGTCATGGCAGAATGGGTGTGGCAATTAACCAAACCAGGCATGATCCAGGCTCCCTGATAGTCTATAATCTGCTCAGCTTGCTCTAAAATCTCTGGCTCCTCTTGGCCGACATAGACGATTTGAGAATCCTTAACGGCTAAGACACCATCCAAATAAACATGGAAATCTTGGTCACAAGTCACGATATTTACATGCTGATAGACTTTCATTGTTTTCTCCTTCTAAGACCTTGATTTTTTCTAGCTATTGTAACAAAAAAGTCACCCGAAGGCAACTTTTAGTGTCATTAAGAATTTAAATGGGTAGGAATGACTTATTCAGAGCTAAAGGCCGCAGCTTTTTGCATTTGGTAATACTTGCCCTTTCTATCCATGAGATCATGATGGTTACCATGCTCTACAATGTCACCATCTACCAAGACAAGAATCAAATCCGCATCCTGAATGGTTGACAAACGGTGAGCAATGATAAAGCTTGTACGTCCCTTCATGAGTTTAGCAAAGGCATCCTGTACTAGCACTTCTGTCCGTGTATCGATGGAGGAAGTCGCTTCGTCTAAGATAAGAATCTTTGGTATAGCTAGAAAGACTCGGGCGATGGTCAAGAGCTGGGCTTGACCGACAGATAGTGATTCTCCTGCATTTTCCAACTTGGTATCGTATCCCTGTGGTAACTGTTGGATGAAAAAGTCTGCATTGGCTGCTTTTGCGGCAGCAATCACCTGCTCCCGACTAGCATCAGGATTTCCAAAGGCAATATTGTCATGGATGGTTCCTTGCTTGAGCCAGGTTTCTTGGAGAACCATCCCAAACTGCTGTCTCAATGACGCTCGGGTATAATTGTAAATGGAATGAGCATCTAACAAGATATCTCCTGAATTAATAGGATAAAAACGCATGAGGAGATTGATAATAGTTGATTTTCCAGCACCTGTCGGACCAACGATGGCTACCTTGCTACCAGCTGGAATATCAATGGATAAATCCTTAATCAAAACCTTCTCAGGATGATAGCCAAAAGAGACATGTTTAAAGAAAATAGCTCCCTTGACTTGGTCGCTGGTCAAGACTTCCTTACCTGTTTCAGACACCTCAGAGTTCTCTAAGACAGCATAGATGCGCTCTGCACAAGCGAGAGCACTTTGCAACTCGGCTAGAACTGAAGAAATATCGTTAAAGGGCTTGGTGTACTGTTGGACATAGTTTAAAAAAGTCACTAAACGCCCAATAGTCAAGGTGGATCCCATCATGATACGATAAGCTCCCACTCCAGCTAAAAGCGCGTAAATGAGCGCATTGACAAAGCGAGTCGAAGGATTGACCGTTGAAGAATAAAAGATGGCTGACTGAGAATAGCCTGCGTAGTTGGCATTCGCCTCGTGCAGTCTTTGGATAAACTCTGTCTGAGCATTAAAGGACTGGATAATAGTTTGCTGGCTAAGCGATTCTTCAATCAGCTGAGTCTGAATTCCCCTCGTCTCTGTTTGCTTCTGGAAGAGATGATAAGAGCGTTTGGCAATAAAGCGTGAAATCACCATAGACAGTGGCGTCAACAGCAAGACCAAGAGGGTCATGAGGAGGTGAATTTGAAGCATTGCTAGAATGCTAACCAAAATCATCAAGACGCCAATGAAAAATTGGTTAAATATCATGGTCAAACCAGCTGCCAACTGCTCGATGTCTGTGGTCACACGACTGACCATCTCTCCACTGCCCTGCCGATCCACAAAAGCAATCGGTAAACGATGGAGCTTATGAATGATTCGCTCTCGCAAGTCTTTGGTATAAGAGAAGATTAGACGATTATAAAGAAGAGGATTGGCCCATTGTACCAGTGTATTTCCTATAACCACCAAGATCATCTGAAGGAAAATCTGCCAAAAAACTGGTGAAGAATCAGCTACTAGGACCTGGTCAATGACCTGCCCAATCAAGATAGGTAGGTAGATCGATAAAGCAACTTGGGCAATAGTTCCTAGAAAGGCAAGGAAAAGGAGAAAAGGATGGCTTACTAAATCTACGGCTAAACGTTTGAGCGTCTGGTTTGCAGTTTGTCGTCTCATGCTAGTCCTCCTTTCCATGTTGAGATGCATTGATTTCGCGATAGACTTGGCTAGTTTTCATCAAGTCCTCGTGCTTGCCAACAGCTAGGAGCTCACCTTTTTCCAAAAGGAGAATCTGGTCAGCCATCTGAAGTGTCGAAGTCCGTTGAGAAATCAAGATTAAGCTCGTATTTGGCAGATTTTCTCGGATAGCTTTCAAGAGCTTGGACTCGGTGATGGTGTCGAGGGCCGAGGTCGCATCATCTAGGATGAGAAATGGAGCTTGACGCAAGACTGCTCGGGCAATAGATAGCCTTTGTTTTTGTCCGCCTGAGAAATTTCGCCCTCCTCCCTCAACTAGGGCATCCAAAAGTCCTTCCTTTTCACTGACAAAATCCTTAGCTTGCGCAATCTCCAAGGCCTGCCAGAGTTGCTGGTCAGACACTTCTCGATTGAAACCCAAAGTCAAGTTGGAACGAATAGTTCCCTTAAAGAGTTCGACCTTTTGGGGCACATAGGCAATCCAAGACCGCCATTGCTCAAGATTACGAGGACTGCATCCATCTCGATAAAGATCAATGCTCCCCTTGTCTGCTGGATAAAGACCAAGTAAGACTTGCACCAAGCTTGATTTACCAGAACCAGTTCCTCCGATGATACCAAGGATTTGCCCTTGCTTCATATCAAAGGAAATGTTTCTCAGAGAAGGCTGGGCGGCATCAGGATAGGTAAAGGTTAATTCTTGGACTTGTAAAACATTATCTCTGGTAGCTTGCTTTTGTTCTAACTCTGAATGGATATCCTCTGGAGCCTCGTCAAAGACTTCCTCGATTCGCTTGGCTGAGATATAGGACTGGTTGAGGGAATTGATCAGCATGGCGAGCTTAACCAATTCCACCAAAATCTGCAAGAGGTAGTTGATAAGAGCAATCAGGGCACCTTGACTGAGTAAACCTCCTTGAATTGAAATATATCCCTGCCAGATGACGACGAGAAGAGTTCCATTAACAATCAGATAAGTCAGTGGTGTTAACAAACTAGACCAGAAACCTGTCTTTTCTTGTAATCTAGCATAAACTTGGTTAAGAGTTTGAAAAATTTGTAACTCTCGTTTTTCCTGACCAAAAGCACGAATAACTCGCATGCCTTGTAATTGCTGACGCGTTTCCTGAACCAGCTGATCCGTTTTCTTTCTGAGACTACTGTAGAGAGGATTGACTAGCCGAGATAGGCCGACAATGACAATCGTCAAAATGACAACCATAACTAAAAACCAGAAAGTCAGCTCAGCCGAGATGCGATAGGCCATAAAAATGGCACCAAAAACGATAATAGGCGCTCGCAAAAAGAGGCGCAGGAATTGATTGATCCCAGTCTGTATCTGGTAGGTATCCGAAGTCAAGCGAGTCACCAAGCTAGAAGTTGTCAGACGATCTCTACTATCCTTGGGTAAGGAAAGAATATGACGATAAAGATCATCTGTCAATTCCTTGGCAAAACCAACCGCTGCCTTGGCTGAGTAAAACTGGGCTACCAAGGCCACTAAAACGCCAATCACTGCAAAGATAAGGAGCAGGCCAATCTGCATCCATAGATGCCCTTGATCTCTCTGGGGCAAGGACTGGTCAACAATCCCAGCAATCACCATGGGAACCAAGAGCTCAAAAACAGCTTCAAGTAACTTGAACAAGGGTGCTAGAATCGATTCTTTGATATAGGGTTTGAAGTAAGATAGTAAGTGTTTCATAGATCCCTTCTATTCTTATTCTGGAAATGAAGAAAGTGGGAAGCCCCACCCTCTCAGTTTTATTTATTTAAATAAGGTAATAAATAGCCGTATCCTGCTTCTTCCATCTCATCCTTTGCTACAAAACGCAAGGAGGCCGAATTGATACAGTAACGGAGGCCACCTAACTCCTGCGGTCCATCTGTAAAAACATGACCCAAGTGAGCATTTCCCGACCGAGAACGAACCTCGATTCGCTCCATTCCATGGCTCATGTCCTTGTAATAATGAATCAACTCCTTAGAAATCGGACGACTAAAACTTGGCCAACCACAACCTGAAGCAAACTTATCCTTGGCAAAAAAGAGTGGCTCGCCAGTCGTGATATCTACATAAATCCCTTCTTCAAAGGTTTGGTCATAGGCATTGGTAAATGGAGCCTCTGTAGCAGCTTCTTGGGTGACACGATAGGACTCTTCAGTTAAACTGTCCTTTAACACCTCTTGATTAGGTTTTTCATAGTTAGAAGCATCAATCAATGGGTTCTCAACATCGGTCACATCGATATGACAGTAACCTGAAGGATTTTTCTTGAGATAGTCTTGATGGTAGTCTTCTGCTAAAATGTAGTGCCGAAGTTTCTCCACTTCTACTGCAATCTTTCGACCCAGCATGCGTTCCTGCTCCTGCACCACTGTGTAGATAGCAGGCAAGTCTGCTTCATCTTGGTAATAAATCCCAGTACGATATTGACGACCACGGTCATTCCCTTGCTGGTTGATAGATAAGGGATCGATGACTCGGAAATAATAAAGCAAAATTTCTCGAAGTGACACTGCTTTCTCATCGTAAATCACTTGAACCGTTTCTGCATGGTCTGTTTCCTTAATCAGCTGGTAATTGGTCGTTTCGACTTGCCCATTAGCGTAGCCGACACTGGTTGCCAGCACTCCAGAAATACGGGAAAAATATTCCTCTAACCCCCAAAAACAACCACCTGCTAGATAAATTTCTGCCATCTTCGTTTCTCCTTTATCGAGTTTTTAACTAATACTCTTCGAAAATCTCTTCAAACCACGGCAGCTTACATCTGCAACCTCAAAACACTGTTTTGAGCAACCTGCGGCTAGCTTCCTAGTTTGCTCTTTGATTTTCATTGAGTATAAACTTCTTTTCAAAAAAAGGATAGGAAGCCCTCTGGTCGAGAGTTTCCCCATCCTATCCTCTATTTCTTTACTTTGTTTCGACACGGACACCTTGGGTATCAACCTTCAAATCATGAAGTTTGCCTTTGAAAGACTGCTTTTGCAATTCTGCCTTAATCGCTGGCATCTTGTCATGAGAAGCCAAGACCATAACTGTCGGTCCAGCACCAGAAAGATAGGTTGCATAGGCACCATTCTCTTTGGCTACTTGCTTAATCGTCACAAATTCACGGACCAGACTTTGACGATAACGCTCGTGGAAGAGGTCCCCCTCGATTGCTTGGCCAGCTGTCACCATATCTCCTGCTAATAAGGCTGCAACGGCCACATTGGCGATAGAACTAGCTGCAACAGCTTCCTTGTAGGACAATTTCTTAGGAAGGACACCTCGGCTATCGCGAGTGCGTAATTCATAGTTGGGAATATAAGCTAGAAAATCACACTCCGGGAAGTCTGCCACAATCGCAGAAACGTGCCCTTCAACGGAACTCGCAACAACAAGATTTCCATAAATGGCTGGAGCTACATTGTCAGGATGTCCTTCAATCTTGGTAGCCAACTGCAATTTGTCGTGGTTAGATAAGTTGAGATTGCCCAGTTGGTTAGCCAGTTCAATCCCAGCAACGATAACCGAGCTAGAAGAACCCAAACCACGCGCCAAGGGAACATCACTGGTCATTTTCAAGCGTCTCGGTTGCAAGTCAGGCGCAATTTGCAAGGCAATCTTAAGCAAAAGATTACGTTCGTCATGGGGAATCCATTTGCCAATCTGGTGTTCAATCAACCACTCATCCCGTTCTTCACAAACCTCAATTTGAAGATACTTGGTTACAGCTACACCGACCGAATCAAAACCTGGCCCGATATTGGCACTGGTTGCAGGTACAATAATCTTCATCCTATTCTCCTAACACCTTGAAGGTATTCAAGAGGTCAAATTCTGAAGCTTTGCCCAACTCAGCTGAAACATTCTCAAGTTGTGCTTTATTGATCTTATGAGTGATAATCACGACACGCGCCTTGTCACCCTCTTTGCCATCTTGGAGGATTTGCTTGAAGGAAATATCTTGAGCGTTGAAAATCTCAGCCAATTTCAAGACCTGACCTTTTGAGTCTGGAGCCAAGATTGAGAAATAGTAATTAGCTTTGACATCTTCTGGATTAGCCAAGACCAATTCACGGCTATATTCGTTGAAGTCTTTACCAATGGTACCATCATTCAAGCGACGAACGATACGAACAATATCTGCTACAACACTTGTTGCAGTTGGTTTTTGACCAGCACCTGGTCCGTAGTACATAGACTCACCGATACCGATAGATTCTACAAAAACAGCGTTCATTACACCATTCACACTGGCAAGTGGATGTGCTTTAGGTAGGAAGGTTGGGGTCACTTCTGCGGCAATACCTGAAGGAGTTTCCTCGA
This sequence comes from Streptococcus oralis, assembly GCF_024399415.1. Taxonomy (NCBI): domain Bacteria; kingdom Bacillati; phylum Bacillota; class Bacilli; order Lactobacillales; family Streptococcaceae; genus Streptococcus; species Streptococcus oralis. Next base: position 799,825 of record NZ_CP029257.1, on the reverse strand, counting down.
TAGAACCAACCAATTTCACTACATAGCCCAGGTCTTGGGCTACAGCTACGTCTTCTGGTGTGATGTTACGGATTCCCTTGTGGGCTACATCGTCAAAGGCAACCTTCATCCCAAAGGCAAATTGGCTCAAAATGACCATCTTGTAGGCTGCATCAATCCCATCCACGTCATTTGTAGGATCACTTTCTGCAAAACCTAGTCTTTGTGCTTCCGCAAGAGCGTCATCATAAGACCAGCCTTCTTCGACCATTTTGGTCATCATAAAGTTAGAAGTTCCGTTTACGACACCAAGAACACGAGTGATTTTGTCAGAAGCCAACGAATTTGCCAAGGTACGAAGAATTGGTATCCCACCAGCAACTGCCGCTTCGTAGTAGAGTGCCACATTGTGCTCTTTAGCGATTTCTAACAATTCTGCACCATGGACAGCCAAAAGGTCCTTGTTAGCAGTAACAACGTGTTTCCCAGCTTCTAAGGCACGAGTGATAAAGGTCTTAGCAGGTTCGATACGTCCCATCAATTCCACTACAATGGTAACATCTTTGTCTGCTAAAATATCATCTACATTGGTTACAAAGTTAAAGTCATTCCCTGCTGCAAGCAAGCGGTTCTTTTCATCTTCATCCTTGACCAATACCTTGGCTACTTCAATCTCTGAATGAGCTGACTGAACGATTTTTTCTCCATTTTCCTTTAGGAGGAAAGGCACGCCACTTGCAACGGTACCAAATCCAAGTAAAGCAATTTTAACTGTCATGTTTGTCTCCTAGAAATTTTCTGATATAGCCATTATAACAGAATTTTATGAAAATTCCTATTATAGTAAATCACTATTTCAGTCTAGAAAAGAAAAAACGAATCCCATGATTCGTCTTTCTTGATAAATGAAAATTGATTTTAAAAATTATGAACGAATCTTTTGCAGATTAAGAACTGCATCGTGATTGATCAAGATTTGCCCATACTCTTGCAAGACTGAACGACTGATGTCACTGTCGTCTGCAAACTCACGCATACGAGCCAAGAGCCAAGCCGGATATGGACTTGGATGATTTTCCACATCGACTAAGATTGTCAAATAGTAGTGCCCATTCATCTTATAGAGTTCAGAGGTTTCCATCTGGTAGTTAACCGTCTTTGCAAAAGCAACTAAGTCACCAAGGCTTGAAAAGCGCAGGATATAGTAGATATAAGGTTCTTTCTTACTCTCAGTCTCCTTGTCTGCCTGCTCTTGCTCTTCTTCCTTTGCTTCGACCTGCTCTAGAGATTGAATGGCCTCAATATCGTCCTTGGTCTTATCTGCAATGCTCTTTTCCAAGGTTTTGAGAAATTCATCCGGCGACATTTGGGCTAATTCTTCCATGTCTGGTAAGTCCGCCAAATCTTCAAAATCCAGATTTTGGTCAATCTTGGACTTGGTCACAAAGACGTCCACCTTATCAGGTTTTGGCGTCACGCGGAAACTCAGCATGCCGCTATCCAAGAAATTGTCTGGCATCTCTAACTCATCTAAAATAGCATAGAAAAACTCTTCGGTTTTTTCCTGAGGAACGAGAAAGTCCGCAATCTCCATTCCTCGATCCATCAAATCATCTAAAGTCATCGTTATTTTCAGTGTTGTATCACTAATTTGTTTCATCTTCATATCTAGTAACCTCATACTTTCAGTCTATCTATTATACTAGATTTTTACGATTTTATCAAAAGAATGAAGCGAGAATGTGATATAATACTAGATATGATTTTAGATTTAAGAAAGAAAGTTCAATGAAAAATATAAAAGTAAATGCCTTGGCCAGCTTGCTGGTCAATATTCTCAATATCGTTTTTCCACTGATAACCAATCCTTATCTGACGCGGATTCTCAGCAAATCCAATTACGGTTATTTCAATACAGCCAATACCTGGGCAAGTTTCATTATTCCACTAGCTGCCTTTGGAATATACAACTACGGGATTCGAGCTATTAGTAAGGTCAAGGATGACAAGAATAAAATCAACTACGTCTTTTCTAAGTTGTTTTATATCTCGGTTTTCACCTCTCTCCTGACGACAGGTATCTACTTCCTCATTATCTTCTTTGACACCAGCATTGAGAATCTGAAAGTCCTGTACTACATCCTAGGGGCCCAAGCACTCTTCCAATTTCTCAATATCGAATGGATGAACGAGGCTTATGAAAACTATGCCTTCATCCTCTATAAAACATTAATTATTCGAATTACCATGCTGGTCGCTATCTTCGCCTTTGTTAAAACGGCAGATGATATTGTTCCTTATGCTATCGTTATGACAGCGACCACTATCCTCAACTACCTGCTCAGTTTTCTTTGGATTAAGAGAGAAGTTTCTTTTGTTAAAATTGGATTCGTCGAATTAGTCAAAGCTTCTAAACCGCTCTTCACTATGCTTCTCTTAGCAAACGCTAATATGCTTTACACCTTGCTAGATAGAATGTTTATCACCAAGGGACCAGATGAAAACTACATTTCTTATTATACAATTGCCTATAGTATTGTCATGTTGATTGCCAGTGTCTTGAGTGGAGCTATCAACGTTAGTATTCCGCGCCTTGGCTACTATCTCGGTAAAAAGGATTACAAGTCCTATAATTATCTCGTGAATCAAGCGGCATCCTTATTCTATTTCCTTATGGTTCCAACTAGTATTGGGATTATGATATTGGGACGGTACGCAACTGTTATTTATTCTTCTGAAAAATATCTTGAAGCGGGTATCGTAACTAGCGTCTTCGCTTTTCGTACCATCATTTGGGCTATTGAGTTGATTCTTGGTAAACAGATTATCTTTATCAATGACCATGAAAATCGCTTAACCGCCTTCTACTTCCTTGGTGGTGGTGCCAATATACTATTAAATAGCATCTTGTATTTCAATAATATTTTTGCACCTGAGTATTACATCGCTACGACCATTATCGCAGAAACTATCGTTGTTTTACTTGAAATTCATTTTATCAAGAAACACCAACTGATTAGTTTAAAAGAAATTTTTATAACCTTAACACGTTATAGCATTATATCCCTTGGTTTTATCCCAATCTTCTATATTTTCAAGATGATTTTCCAAATCAATTCCTACACAGTAAACTTCAATATGATTCTCATGGTTCTGTCTACCGTAGCAACTTGTGGTATCTATTACCTCTTGACCCTCTTTATTACCAAAGATAAAACACTCCACTATGCACTGAACCTTGTACTTGCTAAATTAAAACGAAATTAAAAAAATCCCCTACTGATAAATTAGTTGTCAGTAGGGGATTTCTTCTTTATTCTTTTTCTTTCTTATCAGAAGCGTTGGCTTCTAGATTTGAATCTTGTTTAGGTTGTTCAACAATAGAGGAATTAGCTTCTTGTTTCTGTTCTGGCTTGACTGCATCGCTATTTACAGCAGCAACAGCCTGTTTCCAGATTCCTTCTTCGTTTACTTTATAACCATCAGGTGTTGTTGCGTTCTTCAACAAAGAACCATCAGCTTGGAAATAGTACCAATTACCATCAAGCTGTTTCCAACCTTTCTGCATAGCTCCTGATTCATCAAAGTAATAATGATCACCATTTACTTTATGAAGGCCAACCAACATGATGCCATCTTCAGGATTTAGATAATACCAGACGCCTTTGTCTTTTATCCAACCAGTTTTCATGGCTCCATTTGATTCAAAGTAACGGTAATGATTATCAAACCATTTCCAGCCTGTTTGCATGGCACCAGATTTGCTAAAGTAATATTGCTTACCATCTACTTGATGGAGGCCGACTAACATAACGCCTTCCTTACCTTCAAGATAATACCAGACATCACCATCTTTCAACCAACCAGTTTGGAGTGCGCCCGACGTAGCGTAGTAATGCCAAGAATCATTTGACCACTGCCATCCAACTTGCATAGTACCTGCTGAGCTGAAGAAATAGTTCTTACCGTCAATCTCTTTAGATCCTACAGCCATAATACCTGTTTCTGGATCCAAATAATACCATGATTCTTTATCTTTCAACCAACCAGTTTTCATAGCACCTGAGTTCGTATAGAAGTACCAGCTATTGTCTTGCCACTTCCATCCAGTCTGCATGGCACCACTAGCATTCAAATAGTAACGAACACCATTTATATCTTGTCTGCCAGTTAACATGATGCCATCTTTATCCAGATAATACCATGTTTCCTGATCCTTGACCCAGCCGGTTTTCATAGCTCCAGAACTTGCAAAATAGTTCCAGTGACCATCAACAAATGCCCAGCCAGTTTGCATGATACCTTCTTGATTAAAGTAGTATGTGCTTCCATTGATATTCTTTTTACCGATGGTCTTTAGCCCATCCTCATCATAGAAATACCAATTTGAATCAATCTTTTGCCATGTTGAAGGCTTACCTGCTGTTTGGAGTGCACCACTTTCGCTAAAGAACATCTTCTTGCCATTATAGACTTGGTGTCCTGTTAGCATCTTCCCATCTGCAGCAAAGAGATACTTTTTCCCTCCAATTTCAGAGAGCTCGCTAAATCGTCTAGCACCATTTGATTGGATATAATACCAAGAGTCATCTAGTTTGAACCAACCACCAGTTTGCATTTTACCATTTTGGTTCAGATAGTAATCATTCCCTTTGGCATTTTCTCCCCAGTCGTCGTTAAGGTGAAGCCAGCGACCTGCTTGCATTTGTCCTTTTCCATTAAAGAAATAAGTGGCTCCGCCAATCTCTCTCCAGCCGATAGCCATTTCTCCGTCAGTCAAACGATATTTCCAATAACCATCTTCTTGATACCATTTTTCGTCAACTACAGGGATATTAGGGAAGGAATTTGAAACATTTGCAAATCCTTTATCGCTAATATCAAAAACGGTAGCGTCTTGAGTTTGGCTAGCAGCATGAAGAACCTGAATATTTTTCTTCTGAAGGTATTCTCTGGTTGAAGCAACATTAATATCTCCACCAGTTGTCTGAATAATCATTTTTGGTGATAAGTTTTCAAGGAAATTAATCGTATTTGAAATTGTCGCATCATAATGGTGGTTCCATTTCATCATATCAACCTTGCCGATAACTGGACCTAACTTATCTTCTGCTCCTTCGGCATTATCCAAATCTCCACCAAGATAGATTCTCTTTCCTGCCACAGTCACTACTGAAACAATGGAGTTGGAGTTATCATCTCGAACTTTTTTCAGATTCCCGTCAGCATCATATTCATTCTTATAGTTGTAGAGTTGGATATCCATATCACCTAATTTTAGATGGCTATCCTCATCTGAAATATTCTGGATAAGAGTAACTCCTCGTTTTTGAGCTGCTCTCAAAGCATTATCATAATTGAAAAGATTATCCCATAGTCCCCAGTTTGCTGTGATCCGATCATCTGAATATTTTTTCAAATAAAACTTACCGACTTGATATCGATTGAGTATTTCGTCTGCTCCACCAATATGGTCACTATGAACATGAGTGCCTATAATAAAATCTAATTTTTTTACACCTATTTGATCCAAGTGGCGAATCAATCGATCCTCCAATACTTGATAATTTCTCATGGAAATTCCCCAGCGGCTTGGATAGCGTGGGTCACTCCCATCAGGGAAATCATAGTCTTCCCCCATATCAATCAAAGCATAGTGACCATTGCTTTCCAGAAGGATGGCATCACTCCCAGATTTTGCTTTAGTATTTATGAAATGGATACGATTGCCCGAACCTGCAGAGATGGTATCTGCATCTACTCCTTGCGATAACTGAATCAGTAATAGAAAGAATGCGAGAACACTATAGCTGACTGATTTTAATAACCATTTATTTTTCACCTTGAAAACTCCTTTATCTTAACAATAAGCAACTTTTAAATCTAATCAATCCAATAATTTTTATCCCCTCCTGGGACTTGTTGCTCAATAGGAGGTGGAGTCATATAGTTTTCTCCAAATTCGTAGACAAGTATTTCATGGTATTTTCTCGGAACCTTGACCACAATGTCTTCATAGGGCATATCAATCAAATCATAGAGCCATTCTTTTTTTATACCATTTGGATAATAAGGGTCATAGATAGTACAAGTTAGATCTGTTGCTTGATCTACACTATACTTCAAAGCAAGGCTCTCTAATTTTTGATTCCATAGCTGTGGGGAAGTTAAGCGGAAAATAGCTGATCCCATATAACGAGGGAGGTTCTTAAGTCCACCATTCTCAGACTTGATCCCTTTAAAATTCAAAGAAGAAAGGCGAATGAAATATTTGTAGAGCTTCATTTTTTTACGGTCACTTTCCTCTTTTACGACACCATCATATGGAAAAATGTCAACGCAAGTTCCCAATACAACCGTTGGGTCTACGAGGTTAGCATCTCGACGAGTCCTTACATCATAGACTCTCATATAACTGTATGGATATCCCTTTGTTTCTCTGAATGAAATCAATTTATAGTAGGGATGATTTTCATTTTGTAAAACCTTGTACAGTTTTTCAAATTCATCACGCGCCAAGGAAATATCTGTATCATCATCCCAAGGGATAAATCCTTTATGGCGTACGGCCCCTAGTAAGGTTCCAAAATCAATAAAGTATTTGATTTGATGTTGTTCACAAAGATCATGTAGATACTTTAAAATATCCAATTCTACTTGCTTTATTTCTTCAAGAGTTAAAGTTCTTTCAGACATAGGTTCTATTCTCCTAAATTTGACTATATTTTTAAACGTTTCTTAATCCCAATCCCGTCATTTAGACCTTTTAACAATCTTCCATAATTTAAAATCATGATGAGATACTCTTTGTTCAACCGGTGGCAATTGCATATAGTCTCCGTAGTCTGAGGTCAAAATTTCATGATAATTTTTTGGAATGGTAAATTCCTTACCTTCAAATATTCCAGTAGTAACTTGTTCCAGCCATTCACGTCTCCACACTGGTTTGTTCATATCCTTGTAGATAAGATAATCCACTTGCTCATAATCTGAGACTTTACGGGATTTTGCAAGCTCTTCAATCTGGGCAACGTATTTGTTCGTATTGGTGAAATAGAAAATAATAACTGACACATAACGTAGCAGTGAATTCAGTACACTTTTTGTATTGGTAATGCCTTTGAAGGTGTAGCAACTCAATTGACGTTTCTTTATCAGTTTCGTCATCTTGTTTTTAAATTGTACGTCATCCTCGTAGCCATCCACAGGGAAAATATCGACATAGATTCCCATATTCGAATCAATGCGAACATCTTCTTCCAGCAAGTAAGTATGGTTATCCTGCACTTTCATGAAGGGATAGACATAGTTGAGATTATTTTTATAAGACATGACCTCGTAACGTTCATCAGGGTTAGCGATAAGGTAGTCTTGCAACTTTTCATAATCTTCTCGTAACATGCAGATATCCATGTCATCATCCCAAGGGATAAATCCTTGATGGCGAACAGCACCAATTAGACTTCCATATGCTAAGAAATACTTGACACCAATTTTCTGACAAACTTCATGAATATACTCCATGATTCCAAGTTCCATCTCTTGAATTTCATTGACATCTGTTACTTCTTGGTACCGAACTCCTTCATCCCGTTTGCAGACTACGAGTCCATAGCCAATCGCTAGCCAGAAGATGATATTAATAAAGTTGGTTGAATACATAATCTGACTTTCAAATAATTGACCAAACAAGATACCAAAGAAAAGGATCATGATCAATTTATCAGTATGTTTCTTGGAAACAATCAAATACGTTAAAAAGCGCTTGATGACATAAGCCAGTACAAGAAGGAAGGATACCAAACCTATAACTCCCGAACTGACAAATATAGTCACAAAAATGTTATGGAAATTCCCACCGATAAGGGAGTTTTGAATCTCAAATTTACTGAAATATTCTGCGTAGTAATCTGGAACGTTTCGTACACCATAACCAAAAATTGGTTTGGCACTTCCCATCTTGATGGCATTTTTCCAGATATAGGTTCTACCACTTGGTGTTGTTTCGATCAGATGGAGCTCACCGTTCTTCTTAGTGACAGACGAATCTGTTTCAGCATAGGATTCTCCTTTGTTTAAATCTAAGACAGTCGCAGTTTCAGATGAGATATAGATTGAAGTTACATAGCTTAATCCAATATTAGTTGCAGTAATCAGCAAACCAGCAACTATAAAAGTGAGGAATCGTTTAACGATACTTCCTCTAGTAGCAAAGAAACTATAGAGTCCAATCATGAGAAGTAAAGAAAGTAAGGCTCCTCGACTTTGCATCGTAGCGAAGTAAACGAATTGAATCACATTGTTCAGTTTAAGATAAACAGAATATTTACTTCCTTTATGGATCAAATACATAGCCAAAATAATGCTAATGTATGAAAATATCGCACTAGCATTTGGATTGACAATCCCCCACAGACGGCCGTTCATGACACCATAGTAATAAGATTGTTCACCAATCTTAAATAGGATGAGGACTCTACTTATCAATAAACCAAACGCAAAAATTGCTGAAGAAAAAGATACAATTTGAACCGTATAGGCAATCCAGTCAAATAATTTTTTAAGTTGCCCTGATTGTAACATGGTAAATAATAAAACATAGGTTACCATGAAGAGAATTTCAATCACATTTCCAATCAGATGTCCAGAGCGATTGAAAACAGCTGATAGCAGATGACTTCCAGCTAAGAGTCCAAATAAGGATAGAAATTTGCGATCTGCTGTGATTTCTTTCCACTTAAACAATAAGGTATAGCAAATATAAAGCACTACAATCGCTGATAATCCCTTGTAGAGGGGATTTGCTATCTTATAAACCAGTGAACTCATACTTAAAATCGAAATGAAAACAAATAGATACGCAATCCATAGTTTTGATTTTTCAAAGTATTCATCCATTTTTGAAAAATTCATTTTCAACTCCTTCTCATGATATTAGTTTTTTAATCCAACAATTTTCTTATATAGCCATGGAGAAATGACAAGTGAAAGGATAGCTACCTTGCGAAAAGTGGTGAAATAAGCATCTTTCCATATTTCGCGTCGGTGCTGAACAATCCAAGTCCTCAGCTCGGCTTTCTCCTTTTGATACTCTTCACGTGAAGTAAAGATAATTTTATCGTAAACTGTGATGTACGACCAACATTCTCTATTTATTAATTCGTATTTTAAATTAGGGAAGGCTTGTGAAACTTGAGCAATTATTTGCTTATAAACTTCTATTGTGTCAAATACATGTCGATTAACAGATGTTGTTGCACTTCCCTCACGATGATCATAATAATAAACAGGTTTGTCAATAAATACGCAACTGCATCTTGTCTTTAGTAGCAATTCAGTTAAAAACAAGGCATCTTCAGCTAGGTGATAATTGGTATTAAACTTTTCATCGGCAAGCAGGTCTCTCTTAAACAGTTTTGCGACTGGAAAAAATGATGTTCTGGTAGTCATCAGTAGTTCCTTCATGGTTTCTTCTGTTGACCAGAGTTCTGTTTTTTCTGAATGTGAAGGTAGGTCTGTTACAATGCCGTTTTTGATATGGTGCAGAGGAGCAATTACAAAGCCTACATTCAACCCTTCAGCTGCACTTGCTAAAGTAGCTAGGTAATCCTGGGTAACGAAATCATCGCTATCAATAAAGGTAACCCAAGAACCCGTTGCTAGCTGAATTCCCATATTTCTAGCATTTGAAACACCAGCATTTTCGATATGATAAACCTTGATATTCTCATACTGAGACGCTAAGTGATCACAGATCTGTCCACTGGAATCAGTAGAACCATCATTGATTAGGATTAACTCAAAATGGGCATAAGTCTGTTGAAGAATCGACTCCACACATCGCTCCAGATAAGCCTCTACATTGTAAACTGGAACGATAACGCTTATTTTTTCTCCCATCATGCTCCATATTCTCCCTTATACTCTGTGTAGCTCTTGTCCATGTCTGCTATAATAGCATCATGATGCGGTACTTGTTTGTTCGCTGGTGGCGGTGTCATATAGTCCCCAAAAGCAGTGCTGAGATAAGCATCGTAGCCAACTGGAATAGGCATCTCAGTTCCTTCAAATGGCAAGAAAAGATTGTCTTCAAAGGATGCGATTGGGTATTTGTTTCGCATGTAGCCGGGACCTGAGCATAATTCCGTAATTCCATCGCACTCAGCCAGACCATACTTGGTCATTTCTTTTTCAGCTTTTTTCCAAATGCGATAACGTAGAGATTTTGGAGTCAGGCCGAGTAAGATACGACTTCCCCATTTCATGACTGCACCATGCTTTTCTGGGATAGTTTGCGCACAAAAGAGTGAATAAATCAAGGCCCAACGAACCTGTTTCTTACGCTCAGCTGGATTTTTAGGATAATAATCCAATGGTAAAACATCCAAGGCCAAACCGTGTGGCAAATCCAAATCCTTCTGATAAGGCTTGATACAAGTAGTTTCCTTGTCACGAATGGTAATAAAAAGGTTACGGTCTACAAAATCTTTATTACTCTTTGACAAGAAATAACGCTCGTCTGCATAACGTGGCCACAGTTCTGCTAATTTTTCATAGTCCTTACGCGGCATGAAAAAGTCCAAATCATCATCCCAAGGAATGAAGCCCTTATTACGAAGGGCGCCAATGGCTCCTCCACCACAGAGATAGCACAACAAATCATGTTCTTTACAAAATGCGACGAAATATTCAGCCATTTCCAGACTACGAGCCTGAATCGCTTTCAAATCACTCATGTCTCTCCTCTTCTGTCCAATAACGAGTTATATCGTTTTATTATACCATAAAAAAGCCCTAAAAATCCATCAGATACTAAGAAAAATCAAAGCCTAAACCACTTTTTCACTAGTGATTCAAACTTTGATTTTTTTATAGTATTCTATCTCATTCCCATTTGGGCGAGTTTGGTTTGGTATTTATTTTGATCAACTAGAAGTCCTTGTCCACCGTAGATATCATAAGCATCTACCCAGTCACCAAGTTCTGGGACGGTGAGTCTTTCAATGCCATTTTGAGCACCTTCTAGGACAGATAAGCCATTGGTCAACAAGAAGCTATATGGTAGATTTGTTGATGTCATTCCAAAGACTTTTCCAAGTGCCTCTGATCCCGTAAAGAGCTTGGTTGGATCTTTGATTTGCTCAAGAACAGCTGACATGACTTGTTGCTGACGTTTGGTACGGCCGTAGTCTCCCTCGTCATCATCACGGAAGCGAGCATAGTTCAGCAAGGTGGATCCATTCATCTGCTGTTTTCCAACTTTGATGGTTTGGGTTGGCGATTCTGTCTCTGTTGCATGAAGGTCATCTCCAACTGTGGCTTCTGTTAAAGGTTGACCATTCAATGTTGAGAATTGGGCATCAATCGTTACTCCGTCAGGGAAGAGGCTATCAATAGCTGTTGCAAAAGCCTGGAAGTCGACCAGGGCATAGTACTTAATATCCAAATCAAAGTTGTCTTTTAGAACCTTGCGGACCATTTCTGCCCCTTTTTGCCCTTCTTGTTCCCCAAGTTCATAAGCAACATTTAGTTTATTATCCGTCTGTTTCTGGCCATTTATAATCTTACTATACCCGTCGATATAAACTAAGTTGTCACGCATAAAGCTGACTAGTTTGATCTTCTTATCCGATCCACTGACATTCAGTACCATGATTGTGTCAGTACGGGTTTCTGCACTATTTTGACCGATACGGCCATCTGTCCCCATGACTAGGATATTCACACCATCTTTGGTATCTTGACCGTTAAAGACCTCTACTTGAGCTGCCTTGGCGTCAGCTGGCTTATTTGTTGGATTTGCTGCTGACTGGAACCCTCGAAGAAACATAAAAATCATTCCTGCAAGCACACAGGTAATCAACAGCAAGAACCAAGTCAGTATTCGTTTGAAGCGAATTCTTCTCTTTTTCTTTTTGACTTTAGGTTGAGGAGCTACCTTTTCACGTTTCTTAGACCGGCTTCTACTGCCATAAGTCGGAAGATCAATATCTCTACCCCAAGATTCTTCTTTTTCTTCTTGGTAGAAATGGTGAACTTCAGACTTAGGACCTGCCATTTTCTGTTGCAGATAATCAAATTCCCTCCGTTCACGGTCGTTGAGGTAATGAATATTTTTGAAGAGATAGTCATAACGTAACTGCTCGTGGTGACTTAAAGGATTTTCTTTGCTCATTGACTCTCCTTTTCTAAATCAGTTATGGTAAAAATCGGGTAGGTTCCCAGTATCTTGTGCTGGATTCCAATAGCTTCTAGTTCTTGTCTTGCAAAATGAACCAGTTCTTTGTCACTATAGTCTACATCGATAATGAAAAAGTATTCTCCCAAGGCTGTTTTAAGGGGGCGACTTTCAATCTTTGTTAAGTCAATCCCTCTCCAAGCAAAGGTCGAAAGCGCCTTGTAAAGAGCACCTGGTAGATTGTCTGGTAAGGTCAAGGCCAAACTCATTTTTTCAGCTTGTGAGTTCAAAGGAATCTTCGGTATCTCTGCCCCTAACACCCAAAAACGTGTGAAATTGGCTTCCATCTCCTGAATATCCTCTGCAATCAATTCCAAGCCATATTCTTCAGCTGAACTTTTAGGAGCAATAGCTGCGTATGGCTGGTCTGAATGCTCTGAAATAAAGCGAGCTGCATAGGCGGTACTGGCTGTTACCTCAATTTTGGCCTCTGGATAGTGTTTATCAATGAATTTCTTTCCTTGAGCCAGAGCCTGAGGATGGGAAAAGATTTTCTCAATTTTTGACTGACCTGGAACCACCATTAACTGCTGGTGAATAGGCTGGACGATTTCTGCAACTGCTTGGATGCGAGCCTGGTGAAAAAGGTAATCCAAACTTTCATGGACACTACCTTCAATGGAGTTTTCAACTGGTACCACAGAATAGTCCACCAAGCCCTGTTCATAGGCCTTGATAACGTCTGTAATATTTGAAAAAGGCTCTAGTTCCTCATGTGGAAAAGCCGTTTGCACAACATGATGCGAAAAAGATCCCTTGGGACCTAGATAGGCAATTTTCATCTCAGTTCCTCTGTAATTTCCTCTGGGCTTAACTTGGTTACATCCAAAACCCGACTGGCTACTTCCTCATACCAAGCTTGTCTTTCTTTGAAAATAGCTGCCAGTTCTTCCTTACTATTATTTAGAAACAGTGGGCGCTGATTGTCCTTATCAGCTGCGATACGTTGGTAGAGGGTTTCAAAATCTGCTTTTAGGTAGATGTTTTCAGGATTGGTTTTGAGCAAGTCACGATTTCTCTGAGAAATGACGACTCCTCCGCCAGTTGACACAACTCGGTCCGTTTTTAGTAAGTCAGCTAGAACTTCTGACTCTACTTGACGAAAGGCCACTTCTCCTTTTTCAGCGAAGAAATCCGCAATAGACATGCCCAAACGTTCCTCGATTAAGGCATCCATATCGATATAGTCTGGGTCCAAGCCTCTAGCAATTGTCGACTTGCCTGCCCCCATAAATCCGAGTAATACCTTAGCCATGAATCAAGCTCTCCAAATCATCAAAGAAGCTAGGATAGCTAGTGTTGATGGCTTCTGCACGGTCAAGCTCCACTTCTCCATCAGCAACCAAGAGGGCTGCGATGGCTGTCATCATTCCAATTCGATGGTCACCAAACGTATTGACTCTAGCGCCATGAAGTCTTGATTTTCCTTTGATAATCATCCCGTCTGCTGTAGGAGTGATATCCGCCCCCATGCTATTTAAGGCATCTGTCACCACCTGAATGCGGTCTGTTTCCTTTACCTTGAGTTCCTCAGCATCCTTAATGACTGTTTCACCTTGCGCTTGTGTCGCTAAAAGGGCAATAATAGGCAATTCATCAATCAAGCGGGGAATCAAGGCTCCACCAATCTCTGTTCCTTTCAAGTCTGAAGACTCGACAGTCAAGGTTGCTGATTTAGCGACAGGATCGATTTCAGTTATTTCTAGTTTTCCACCCATGGCGCGAATGACATCAATAATACCAGTACGAGTTTCGTTAATCCCCACATTCTGCAGCACCACACTAGAGTTTGGAACAATCAAACCTGCGACCAACCAAAAGGCTGCACTGGAAATATCTCCTGGAACAACTACCTTTTGTCCGATCAGTTTTTGTGGTCCTTGAACTGTGATTTTTTTGCCATCCACACTTAAATGGCCACCAAATTGCTGTAGCATATCTTCGGTGTGGTTACGAGTACATTCTTTCTCGATAATAACGGACTCCCCCTGAGCCTGCAAGGCTGCAAACATCAAGGCTGACTTGACCTGAGCAGAGGCGATTGGCAACTCATAGTGAATAGGTGTAAGTTTTTTCGTCCCTTTTAAGTGAAGAGGGGGCAGGTCTCGCTCAGTTTGCCCTGAAATACTGACGCCCATTTTTTTCAATGGAATCGTCACACGGTCCATAGGACGTTTAGAAAGACTGTCGTCTCCGAACATCTCTACTTCGAAGTCTGCACCAGCAAGGACACCTGAAATCAGGCGAATCGAGGTGCCAGAATTCCCCATATCCAAGGCATTTTGCGGAGCTTTTAAGCCATCCATTCCAACACCTTGAATGGTAACAACCCCATATTTGTCCTCAATTTCAACACCAAGGTCACGAAAAACCTGCATGGTTGAAAGTACATCCTCTCCACGCAAAATATCATAAACCTTAGTCTCGCCCTCAGCCAAACTTCCAAAAATAATCGTACGGTGGCTGATAGACTTGTCACCTGGAACCCGGATACTGCCATGTAAGTGGCGAATGTTTGTTTTTAGTTTCATAGTTGACCTCATACTTGCAATACTTTTTCTTATTTTATCACAAAAAAGCCAGAAATTCCTAAAATTTCTGGCTTTTATACAGATAAAATACTATTTCAATAATTCTGAAACAGGTTCAAAGACAATTTTTTCAATGTCCGAAAGATAAATGGACAATTGTTGCTGTTTGGCAAAGAAATCTGACAAAAGAGCGTTCTCTTGGATTTGTTTGCTGAAAGACTGCATCTTTTCTTGGAAAGAGGCGTCTGGCATTTGTCCCGTTTGCGCCATGACTTGGATTTCTTGCTGGAAAGCGAGGTAGTCTGCAAAAATCTTGCTAGCTTGTTCATCAGCTTGGATGGCATCTTTGGCTACCTTAACCGCCTTGTATTCTGGTAATTCGCGTAATCCGCGACTAAGTTCATTTGCACTATCGTAAATATTTGACATGATTTTCTCCTTATTTGATGACGACTGTGTAGTCGGTATTTTCTGTAATTAAGCGCTCAGCTCGTTCCAAATCTTGAGCATTTTTAAAGGAAATTTGTAGAATCCCGTGAACATCCTCACGGTTTTCCTCGTTGATGTGGATATTAACCAAAGAAGTTCCACGTAGCAATTCCAAAATCCGCAAGATGACATCTTCTTCATCGGGAACGTCGACATAGAGGTCATAAGAACTGTCCACACCACCACGCTTATGTATTTCCATGGCCTGACGTTGCGCACGCGCTTGGTTGAAAAAGTTCCAGATTTGCTCTTCATCTCCCCTGCTGATGGCCTGACCAATCGCTTCCAAGCGTTCCTTGAAATCCGCAATTCGCTCTAGAATAGTCTCACGGTTAGACAAGAGAATAGAAGTCCACATACCTGGCTCGCTTTCCGCAATGCGAGTCATATCTCGAAATCCACCCGCCGCAAAGCGTCTTGCCATCTCATGTTCTTGAGCATAAACTGCTGTTTGTTCCATGAGACCTGATGCCAAGATATGGGGAAAATGGCTAATCTGTGAAGTTACTTGATCGTGCTCCTTGGCATCAATTTCAATGAAACGAGCATGGAGGCCTGAAAGTAGGTCCTTCATTTCTGAAAGGGTTTCTGGAGTGGTCAAGCTAGATGGAGTAAAGATATAGTAGGCATTTTCAAAGAGATTAACATCGGCAGAGGCAGCTCCTGTCTTGTGGCTACCAGCCATGGGATGAGCCCCGACAAAACGAATTGACTTGCCAGCCAAATATTCCTCCGCCACTTCCACAATGGCAGCCTTGGTTGAGCCCGCATCCGAGATAATGACGCCTTCTTTCAAGTTCAAACCTGCCAACTCCTGAATAAAAGCAATGGTCTGCTTGATTGGCAAGGTCAAGATGATGACATCTGCCAGAGGAGCAAAACTGGCAAAATCATCCGTCGCACGGTCAATCATCCCCCGCTCCAAGGCAATATCTCTAGAAGCCTGACTGCGATTATAACCTAGAATTTCATAATCAGGATGATCGCGTTTGATACCAAGCGCCATCGAGGCACCAATCAAACCGAGACCTGCGATATAGATGGTTTTTGCCATAGGAACTCCTTAATAGTTCTTTGTATACTCACGGTGTTTGGTTACCGCTTCTTTTAATTCCTCTAGGTTGTCCGATGAAAATTTTTCAAGGATTTCTTGCGCCAGAACCGTTGCTACAACAGCTTCCATGACTACCCCAGCTGCTGGCAGAGCGGTCGGATCACTTCTCTCCACGGTTGCCTTGTAAGGTTCGTGGGTTTCGATATCCACACTCATAAGTGGTTTGTAAAGAGTGGGAATGGGTTTCATAACTCCACGAACAACAATTGGTTGCCCATTGGTCATACCACCTTCAAAACCACCTAGATTATTGGTACGACGAGTATAGCCGTCTTCTTTAGACCAGAGAATTTCATCCATAACTTGGCTGCCTTTGCGGTAACCAGCTTCAAATCCAAGACCAAATTCCACCCCTTTAAAGGCATTGATAGAAACAACTGCTTGGGCCAATCGCGCATCCAATTTTCTGTCCCATTGGACATAGGAGCCAAGGCCAACTGGAACGCCTCCGACGACTGTCTCTACAACCCCACCGATGGTATCACCGTCACGTTTGATTTGGTCAATATAGTCCTTGATTTCCTGTTCCCGCTCTTGGTTGACAATAGAAACTTCAGACTGGGCAGCTCGTTCCTTAATCTCAGCCACTGTCAGATTTTCAGGTACATCGATTTCCTTGCCACCAAAGACCACGACATGGTTGGCAATCTCCATATCCAGTTCAGCTAAGAGACGTTTGGCTACTGCTCCAACTGCTACTCGCATGGTTGTTTCACGAGCTGATGAACGCTCCAAAGAATTTCGCAAATCGTCAAAACGGTACTTGATGCCCCCAACCAAATCGGCATGACCGGGACGTGGATGGGTGATTTTTCGTTTGCTTTTAAGGCGGTCTTCAATGTCCTCCGCAGACATGATATCCAGCCATTTCTGGTGGTCTTTATTGATAACATCCATGGTAATCGGAGCCCCTGTCGTCTTCCCGTGGCGAACGCCTGATGTAAAGACAACCTGGTCACTCTCAATCTTCATACGACCACCACGACCGTAGCCACCCTGACGGCGTTTAAGGTCGTCATTGATGTCCTCTACTGTCAAAGGAAGTCCAGCAGGAATTCCTTCAATGATGGCTGTCAAACGGGGGCCGTGTGATTCTCCTGCAGTTAAATATCTCATACATTCTCCTTATTTTACCAAGTAGTCTTTCATCTCTTCCAGAGAAACTGGGTGAATGGTCGCTGAACCAAGCTCTGGTACCAAGACCAGTTTCAAGGTGTTGCCACGCGTTTTCTTATCATGAGTCAAAGCCTGATAGAGCTTGTCAACATCCCAGTTTTCATAGTCAACTGGCAAACCAAATTTCTGGCACATCTCTCTAATGGACTGGGTTATTCCTTCTGGCATAAGACCTTTTTCCTCAGCAACCTTGGAAATCTGCACCATCCCCATGGCCACGGCCTCACCATGCATGACTTTGCCATAACCGGCCGTTGCTTCAATGGCATGACCAATAGTGTGTCCAAAATTGAGGTAAAGACGAACACCGTTATCCAACTCATCTTCGACTACCATCTTCCGCTTAACCTGACAAGAATGTTCAATCAAAGTCTCTGCATGCTCCAGAATGCTCTCTACAGAACCATCCAGCTCCGTCAAGAGAGCCCAAAGTTCTGGATCCTCAATCAAGCCATACTTGATAACCTCACCCA
The DNA here is from genome assembly GCF_024399415.1 of Streptococcus oralis. Lineage (NCBI taxonomy): Bacteria > Bacillati > Bacillota > Bacilli > Lactobacillales > Streptococcaceae > Streptococcus > Streptococcus oralis. The sequence goes on along the minus strand of NZ_CP029257.1, from coordinate 781,825 downwards.
TCCCTTCAATCAACTCCCTTTTTCCGAGTGTTTCAAGGACCAGCGGGTCAATCAGAACCCCATCTGGTTGGGCAAAAGTTCCCACCATATTTTTAGCAAATGGAGTATTGACACCCGTCTTTCCACCGATAGAAGAATCAACCTGGGCAGTCAAACTAGTCGGAATCTGAACAAAGTGAATGCCCCGCATATAGGTAGAGGCTACAAAACCAGCCAGATCCCCAACAACACCACCGCCAAGAGCCACGATCCCATCGCTACGAGTCAGACCTTGCTTGACTAGAAATTCATAGACCTTCTGAACGGTTGTTAAATTCTTTCTTTCTTCGCCTTCTAAAAAGTCAAAAACAGCTACCTGAAAACCAGCATCTTCTAAGCTGAGTTTAACCTTCTCTGCATAGAGAGAAGCTACATGGTTGTCGGTTACAATGACCACTTTTTGAGGTTGCCAGAGTTCTCGCAACCATTGACCAGCCTGAGCCAGACAACCTTTTTCAATCTGAATATCATAAGGATGATGCGGAATATCGATTCTGATTTTCATAGTAGGGTCTCCTTTTCATTATTGATATTTTTCTGTTAAGGACTGCCAAATCTCGTCTGTCGGCATTTCTTTACCTGTCCACAGTTGAAAAGCTTCAGCAGCTTGATAGAGCAACATTCCAAGGCCATTGATTGCTTGATTCCCCTGACCTTTGGCCCATTTCAAAAATGGGGTCTCAAAGGGTTGGTAAATAATATCTGCCACCAATAGAGCCTCTGGTAAGACTATGCTTTCAGGAATTGGGGATGATTTGCCATCCATCCCCACACTAGTGGCATTGACGAGTAGGTCCGTCTTGGCAATCTTTTCTTGCAGTTCAGAAATATCTTCTAAAGCATACAAGTCCACTTTAAAGCCTGTTTGCTCCTGCAACTTATCTAGGTAAGGTCTTGTTTTTTCTATAGAAGCTGAACGAACAAAGACTGAAATCTGACTGGCACCATCCAAAATAGCCTGCGCCAAAATGGATTTGGCCGCACCACCTGCTCCCAGAATGGTCATTTTCTTATCTGAGATTGTAAAAGAAGGCAAGCTCTTAAAAAATCCCTTGCCATCTGTATTATATCCAATTAACGTTCCGTCTTGATTAACAACTGTATTGACCGCCCCAATCAAACGAGCCTCATCACTCAACTCATCCAGATAAGGAATCACTTGCTCCTTGTAAGGCATAGACAGGTTGATACCAAACATCTGGTAACGGCGAATATTGGCGACTGTTTCTGCCAAATCACCCGCTTCAATCTCCCAAGCTACATAGGCACAATTGGTAGCTGTCGCCTCAAAGGCCCTATTGTGGATAAAGGGTGAAATAGAGTGTTTGATGGGATTGGCAACAACCGCAGCTAAACGTGTATAGCCATCAAGCTTCATCCAAAATCTCCCTGATTTTCTTCATGTTTGATAGCGAAATCTGACCTGGGGCACTCGCTTCATCCAGACTAGCAAATGACCAACTTGAACCCGTCACATCTGAAGTAATGCGTGATACCTTGCCCATTTTCCCCATGGAAATGGTCACGTACTCTTGCTCAGGATTGAGTGTCTTAAATCCTCGTGTGTAGTTCATCAGATCTAAAACATCCTGCTCCGTATGGGCCATAACTGATACCTTGACCACTTTCGGAGAGAGACTGGTCAACTCAGACAAAATCTCCATCATGTTTTCAGGTGTCTCCTGGAAATTATGGTAACTCAAAACCAGATTTGGAAAATCCAACATTTCCTCAAAAACGTCCTTATAGCTGAAATACTCAAAATCTACATAATCCGGCTGATAGAGTTGAGTAACTTCCTTGATGATTTGAACATACTCTTCTGAGGAAAGTTCGATTTCTCCTCCCTCAGCTCGAGTCCGAAGGGTAAAGACCAGTTCGCGTCCTGCAAATTTCTCAAAGATAGCGGGTGCTACCTGTAAAATAGCGTCCTTTGTAAGAAAGTCCGCACGCCACTCAATGATATCGGCATCTTCATACCTAGTTGCATCCAGTTCTTGCGCTTCTTCTAAACTTCTTGGCATCACTGAAACGATTAATTTCATCTACTAACCTTCATACTAATCACCTTGAGGTAATTACTGCTTTCATCTTTTTTATTATGGGCAAAGTCAGCTGGAAGACCATATTGGTTCAAGATCTGATACCTTCTTCCTGCAAAACCTTTATCAATTTGTTCTGTAAATTTCTGGCGGGAAACATTGGCAGCATTGGTACTGGCAATGATAATGCCTCCCGGATTTAAAATCTCTAGACTCTGGGAAATCAACTTGTGATAGTCCTTAGCTACAGAGAATGTTTGTTTTTTATTGCGGGCAAAGCTTGGCGGATCAAGAACAATCACATCATAGGTCAAGCCTTTTCTCTTGGCATACTTGAAGTACTCAAAGACATCCATGACGATAAAACGATGATTGTACGTGCTGAGTCCATTTGCCTGAAAATGAGCTTCTGACAGCTCTCTAGACCGTTTGGCCAAGTCAACTGAAGTCGTCTCACTGGCACCTCCCATAGCTGCAGCAACTGAAAAGGCCGCCGTATAGGAAAACATATTGAGCAAGGATTTGCCCATGGCTAGACCGTCAACCAGACTCCCACGAACCTCATGCTGGTCTAGGAAAATCCCGGTCATCAAGCCATCATTCATAAAGACTTGATAGAGCACGCCATTCTCAAGAACAGTAAAGTAATCTGGCGCTTCCTCACCATAAACATAGGCAGACTCGTAGTTTTGACCTTTAAAACGAATCTTTTCATAAGCCCCCAAGACCTCAGGAAAAACTTCCTTAAAAGCCTTTACGATCAGCTTACGAATCTGGTAAACAAAGGAGTTGTACCAAGAAAAGACAGCATAATCTCCATAGAGATCAACAGTCAGACCACCAAAACCATCCCCCTCTTGGTTAAAAAGGCGAAAGGCAGTAGTCAAGTCATCTTGATAATAAGGCTTTCTAGCTTCCTTAGCCTTACGAAACAGAGTTTCAAAGAAGGATTGGTTGAAACCAACCTTTTCCTTGCTGACCAACCAGCCAATGCCCTTGTTCTGCTGAGAAAGATAGGCACTCCCTAAAAACTTCCCGTCTTGACTAAGAACTTCTACTGCCTGATCCGTCAGATCAATATCTGTTAAATCACTTGCTTCCAAAAGAACTAGACCCTTAGCTAGCTTTTTTTCAACACGTCTGCTGACCCTAATTCTATTCATAGCTACTATTATAGCAAATTTTGTGACAATTCTCAAAAAAGAAACCGTTTAACCATATGTACTTTAGTTTACTGAGTGTCATTTTTGTTCAAATAAGTATATGCCATTTACTTTTTCAGCAAAACATCCTCTCCCTTGTGATGGAAATAGAGATTTTATTCGCTAAAAATAGACAATTTCAGAAATGAGTATAGAATCTTGCGCAAACGTTTGCCTAGTTCTAAACTTTATGGTAGAATAAAACACAACATTGATAAGCAAGAGGAAAAACAATGCAAAATCAGACACTTATGCAATACTTTGAATGGTATCTGCCTCACGACGGCCAACACTGGACGCGACTGGCTGAAGATGCTTCACACCTAGCTCATCTGGGGATTAGCCACGTCTGGATGCCACCTGCCTTCAAGGCAACCAACGAAAAAGATGTCGGCTATGGTGTTTACGATCTTTTTGACCTAGGCGAATTTCAGCAAAAAGGAACTGTCCGTACCAAGTATGGGTTTAAAGAAGACTATCTTCAAGCCATTCAAGCCCTAAAAGCACAGGGAATTCAACCTATGGCCGATGTGGTGCTCAATCACAAGGCTGCTGCCGATCATATGGAAGCCTTTCAGGTTATTGAAGTGGACCCTGAGGATCGTACCGTTCAACTAAGCGAGCCCTTTACTATCAATGGCTGGACTCACTTTACTTTCGATGGTCGCCAAGATACCTACAATGACTTCCACTGGCACTGGTACCACTTCACAGGTACAGACTACGATGCCAAACGCCGTAAGTCTGGTATTTACCTGATCCAAGGAGACAATAAAGGTTGGGCAAATGAGGAATTGGTCGATAACGAAAACGGTAACTACGACTACCTCATGTATGCTGACCTAGACTTTAAGCATCCCGAAGTCATCCAAAACATCTATGACTGGGCTGACTGGTTCATGGAAACGACTGGTGTAGCTGGTTTCCGCTTGGATGCCGTTAAGCACATTGACTCCTTCTTTATGGGCAATTTCATCCGTGATATGAAGGAAAAATACGGTCAAGATTTCTATGTTTTTGGTGAATTTTGGAACCCAGACAAAGAAGCCAATCTGGACTATCTTGAAAAAATTGAGGAGCGCTTTGACCTTGTGGATGTTCGTCTCCACCAAAATCTCTTTGAAGCCAGTCAAGCTGGAGCAAGCTATGACCTTCGTAGTATTTTTGCTGATAGTTTAGTGGAAATCAAACCTGATAAGGCTGTCACTTTCGTTGACAACCATGATACTCAAAGAGGACAGGCACTTGAATCAACCGTCGAAGAATGGTTTAAACCTGCAGCCTATGCCCTTATTCTATTACGCCAAGATGGTCTTCCATGTGTCTTTTACGGAGACTATTATGGTATTTCTGGGCAATTTGCTCAACAAGATTTCAGAGAAGTTCTTGACCGTCTCCTAGCCATCCGAAAAGACATGGCCTATGGAGAGCAAACAGACTACTTTGACGATGCCAACTGTATCGGATGGGTACGTTCGGGTGCTGAACATCAATCCCCAATCGCTGTCCTTATCTCCAATGACCAAGAAAACAGCAAGTCTATGTTTGTTGGTCAAGAATGGGCTAACCAAACTTTCGTAGATTTACTTGGAAACCACCACAATCAAGTTACAATCAATGCTGAAGGTTATGGAGAATTTCCAGTAGCAGCGGGTTCAGTCAGTGTCTGGGCAGCAAAATAAACCTATCAGGTACAAGTCAAATCCAACCGGATTTGGCTTTTTTGTATGCACAAAAAGACCTACCCAAATGGATAGATCTTTATTGTCTTATAATTTACCTGCTACTGCCTCCAAGAGTTCTTGGATTTTCGCTTGGTTGCTTCCTCCTGCCATGGCCATGTCTGGTTTACCACCACCACGTCCATCGACGATTGGAGCCAATTCTTTGACAAGGTTTCCTGCATGCACATCTTTTGTCTTGCTAGCTACAAGAACATTGACTTTGTCACCGATAGATGCAACTAGGACAAGCACATCAGAGTAGTCTTTTTGTTTCCAGTTATCCGCAAAGGTACGAAGGGCACCTGCGTCTGATACAGAAACTTGGCTTGCAATGTAACGGTGTCCGTTGACTTCCTTCACATCCTTGAAGACATCACCTGCAGCTGCAGCTGCTGCTTTTTCCTTCAATTCTGCATTTTCTTTTTGCAATTGACGAAGTTGCTCTTGAAGTCCTTCAACCTTATGAGGAACTTCCTTGAGTTGAGGTGCTTTCAAGGTTGCTGCGACGGCTTTCAAAGCGTCTTCTTGTTCACGATAAGCTTCAAAGGCTTCCTTACCAGTCACTGCTAAGATACGGCGGGTACCTGAACCGATTCCTTCTTCTTTGACAATCTTGAAGAGACCGATTTCAGAAGTATTGCCAACGTGGGTACCACCACAGAGTTCTACTGAGTAGTCACCGATGGTCACAACGCGGACTTCTTTACCATATTTCTCACCAAAGAGGGCCATAGCTCCCATTTCTTTGGCTGTGTCGATATCAGTCTCAACAGTCTTGACTGCAATAGCTTCCCAGATCTTTTCATTGACTTGCTGTTCAATAGCACGCAATTCTTCTGGAGTCACGGCTTGGAAGTGTGTGAAGTCAAAGCGAAGGAATTCGACTTCGTTCAGAGATCCTGCTTGAGTTGCATGGTGGCCAAGGATATTGTGAAGAGCCGCATGAAGCAAGTGAGTTGCTGTATGGTTCTTCATGACACGGTGACGACGGTCAGTATCAATCGCCAAAGTATATTCTGCATTCAAAGTAAGCGGAGCATGAACTTCAACAGTATGAAGAGCTTGGCCGTTTGGTGCTTTTTGAACGTCTGTCACAGTAGCTACGACATTTCCAGTAGCATCCAAGATTTGACCATGGTCAGCTACTTGTCCACCCATTTCAGCGTAGAATGGTGTTTCTGCAAAGATAAGAGATGCAGTTCCTTCAGATACAACTTCTACTTCTGCATTATCAGCTACGATAGCCACTAATTTAGAAGACAATTGGCTAGCATTGTAGTTGAAGACACTCTTAACAGTGATATTTTGAAGGGTTTCATTTTGCATCCCCATGGATCCGCCTTTGACAGCTGAAGCACGCGCACGTTCTTGCTGCTCTTTCATGGCTGCTTCAAAGCCTTCGCGGTCTACAGTCATACCAGCTTCTTCGGCGATTTCCTCTGTCAATTCAACTGGGAATCCATAAGTATCGTAGAGTTTGAAAACATCTTGCCCAGCGATAACGCTTTGTCCTTTAGCTTTCAAGTCTGCTACGATAGTTTCTGCAAAGTGTTGACCTGAGTGAAGGGTACGAGCAAATGACTCTTCTTCGCTCTTAACGATTTTCTCGATAAAGTCACGTTTTTCAAGCACTTCTGGGTAGTAGCTCTCCATGATTTTTCCAACAGTTGGAACGAGTTTGTAAAGGAAAGGCTCATTGATACCCAATTTTTGACCATGCATGGAAGCACGACGAAGAAGACGACGAAGGACATAACCACGGCCTTCGTTTCCTGGAAGGGCACCATCACCGATGGCAAATGAAAGAGAACGAATATGGTCAGCGATAACCTTGAAGCTCATGTTATCGCCATCTTGGTCGTAGACCTTACCAGATAATTTCTCAACTTCACGGATAATCGGCATGAAGAGATCCGTTTCAAAGTTTGTCTTCGCCCCTTGGATAACTGCCACCAAACGCTCCAAACCAGCACCCGTATCGATGTTCTTGTGTGGCAATTCCTTGTACTCGCTACGAGGGACTGCTGGGTCTGCGTTAAATTGTGACAATACGATATTCCAGATCTCGATATAACGGTCGTTTTCAATATCTTCTGCAAGAAGGCGAATACCGATGTTTTCTGGGTCAAAGGCTTCCCCACGGTCAAAGAAGATTTCTGTATCTGGTCCAGAAGGCCCAGCACCGATTTCCCAGAAGTTATCTTCGATTGGGATTAAGTGACTTGGGTCCACGCCCACTTCAATCCAGCGATTATAAGAATCTTTATCGTCTGGATAGTAGGTCATGTATAGTTTGTCTTTAGGAAAGTCAAACCATTCAGGACTTGTCAAAAGCTCATAAGCCCAAGTGATAGCTTCATCACGGAAGTAATCTCCGATAGAGAAGTTCCCCAACATTTCAAACATGGTATGGTGACGCGCAGTCTTCCCTACGTTTTCGATGTCGTTCGTACGGATGGCTTTTTGGGCATTGGTAATACGTGGATTTTCAGGAATGATGGTTCCGTCAAAATATTTCTTAAGGGTTGCTACCCCAGAGTTGATCCACAAAAGAGTTGGGTCATTTACAGGAACCAAGCTGACTGATGGTTCTACAGAGTGGCCTTTGCTTGCCCAGAAATCTAGCCACATTTGGCGTACTTGAGCACTAGATAGTTGTTTCATAATATCTCCTTATTACTTGTTTAATTTGATTGGCTTTCCAGCATTTCCACATAGTCAATCGCGACACAGAGGGAAATGACTAGGTCTGCATAAGAGTCTTCATAGACGGTTACGGTGTAAGTCGAGGTTAAATGAAAAATCTCTTTCCGAATCTCAGCAATCACTTGGTCACGATCATCCAGCAATTTGAAATTCAAATCCCAGATATTGCCCTCAATACGAAGACCGAGGTTGTCAAATTCATACTTATCTCTGAAGAAAGTAAACTTCTTACGAATGACGAAATTTGACCCGTCCCGTAGCTGAATGTTAAAGCGAGGAAGCAAGGTGAAAAATTCTTTACTGATTTCACTGATCTGCTCACCATAGGCGTCATAGATGGTAAAGGTCTTAGGAATTTGGAAGAAAGAGCCCTCCACCTGATAGTTCACTACTCCTCTATCATCCTTGATATCGAAGCGTTCGCCCCCAAGACGAAACTTTTGTTTCACGAGAAATGTCTTCATAAACACCTCCAAAAATCAAAAGACAAGTTCACATCACGAAGGGCGAAAAACCGCGGTACCACCTTCATTCAATGAACTTGTCATTCTCTTATTCTTATGCAATTATGTGATTGAGTAGCATGATTTCCTAGCTTAGATGGCTCGCAGCACCGCCAATTCTCTGGACTAAGATGACAGAAAATCAATTCTCAACTTTCTTATTATATCGTTTTTTGAGTTCTGCGTCAACTGGGAAAGCTGACAAGAAAGCATATCTCCTACTTCCGATACATTTTAAACTGGAGGAAGAGGTCACTGTAGATTCCTGTCCATTTATGGTCAAACTTCTCATAAACTTCCAAGTGTTTCATAGTATCAGCGTCTGGATAGAAGGATTTGTCTTCTTTTGTCTCCTCTGGGAGCATTTCCTTGGCTGGTAGGTTTGGTGTTGAGTAGCCTACATACTCCGCATTTTTCAGAGCATTTTCGGGTTTCAGCATAAAGTTGATAAAGGCATAGGCGGCATCTTGGTTTTTCACGGTTTTTGGAATGACCATGTTATCAAACCAGAGATTGCTGGCCTCAGTCGGAACGACATACTTGAGGTTAGGATTTTTCTCCAACATCTGGCTGGCTTCTCCAGAGAAAGTCACACCGATAGCAGCGTTGTTCTGAATCATGTAACCCTTCATCTCGTCCGCCACAATGGCTTTGATATTTGGAGTCAGTTTGTAGAGCTTATCTACTGTCTCTTCCAACTGTTGAGGATCCTTTGAGTTGAGGCTGTAACCGAGCGAGTTAAGCCCCAGTCCCAGAACCTCACGCGCTCCATCAAAGAGCATGATGGAGTTCTTATACTCTGGTTTCCAGAGGTCATCCCAATGCTCAGGCGCTTCATCTACCATGGTTTCATTATAAACAATTCCCAAGGTCCCCCAGAAGTATGGGATGGAGAATTTATTGCCCGGGTCAAAAGACTGGTTGAGGAACTCAGGTCCGATATTCTCGATGCCTTCAATTTTTGAATAATCAAGAGGAACCAAAAGATCTTCATCTTTCATCTTGTTGATCATGTACTCACTCGGGATGGCAATATCGTAGGTTGTTCCCCCTTGCTTGATCTTGGTATACATGGCTTCGTTAGAATCAAAGGTCTCATACTGTACTTGGATCCCTGTTTCTTCTGTGAATTTCTCCAAAAGTTCTGGATCAATGTAGTCTCCCCAGTTGTAGATAACCAGTTTTTGACTATCTCGACTGTTGATTTTACTATCTAGATGATGAGCAATTCCCCACAAGACAAGGATAATCGCCACAATTCCTGCTAAAAATGAATAGAGTTTTTTCATGCTCGCTCCTCCTTCTCACGTGAGATAAAGTAATAACCTACAACTAGGATAATACTAAAGAGAAAGACGAGTGCAGACAGGGCATTGATTTCTAGCGAAATCCCCTTCCGAGCACGAGAGTAAATCTCGACTGATAGGGTTGAAAACCCATTTCCCGTTACAAAGAAGGTCACGGCAAAGTCATCTAATGAATAGGTAAAGGCCATAAAGTAGCCTGCAATGATAGACGGTGTTAGGTACGGAAGCATGATTTCCTTGAACATCTGAAACTGGCTGGCACCTAGGTCATAAGCCGCGTGAATCATATCATCATTCATTTCCTTGAGACGAGGCAAGACCATCAAGACCACAATTGGGATGGAGAAGGCCACGTGACTAGATAGAACCGTCAAGAAGCCAAGTGAAAACTTCAGCTGGGTAAAGAGAATCAAGAAGCTGGCACCAATCATAACATCAGGCGCAACCATGAGGATATTATTGAGTGATAAAAAGGCTTCTTGGTATTTCTTACGAGACTGGTAGATATAAATGGCACCGAAAGTCCCGATAATGGTCGCAATCAAGGCTGACAGAAAGGCCAAGAAAAAGGTTTGGGTGAGGATCAACATGAGGCGACCATCACCAAACATGGTTTGAAAATGACTCAAGCTAAAACCAGTAAAGCTGTTCATATCATCGCCAGCATTAAAGGCATAGCCAATCAAGTAAAAAATTGGCAAATAAAGGATGATAAAGACAAAGGCTAGGTAAAGATTGGCAAATTTTTTCATCGTTCTCTCCTTTCCTTGGTCACCCACATGGTGATGAACATGGTCAGGATGAGAACCACACCGATGGTAGAACCCATACCGTAGTTGTCATTGGTCAGGAAGTTCTGCTCAATAGCCGTTCCCAGCGTAATAACCCGGTTCCCCCCAATCAAACGTGTCAACATAAAAAGACTCAAACTAGGGATAAAGACAGATTGAACCCCACTTCTCACACCGTTCATAGAAAGAGGGAAGATAACATGGCGGAAGGTTTCCCACTTGGTCGCACCGAGGTCATAGCTGGCATTGATGAGATTATTGTCCATATCATCCAAAACATTGAAGATCGGCAAAATCATAAATGGAAGCTCGATGTAGCTTGCGACAAAGATAAAAGAGAAATCCGTAAAGAGCAACTGTTGCGAACCGATTCCGATGAATTCCAAGAATTGGTTAATAGACCCATTTTGACCAAAAATCCCGATAAAGGCATAGGCCTTAAGGAGTAGGTTGATCCATGTAGGCAGGATAATCAGCATAAGCCAGAGTTGACGGTGCTTGAGACGAGTCAAAAAGAGAGCTGTTGGATAGCTGATAAGAAGTGTCACTAGAGTTACAATGCCTGCATAGAGCACAGAGTTGAAGCTCATCTTAAGATAGGTCAAGTTTTGTGACGCAAAGTAAGATTTATAGTTTTCTAAACTGAACTGGCCTTCAATGTTGAAAAAGGATTGCCCAAAAATCAAGACCAGGGGTGCCAATACAAAGAGGGCAATCCAAAGCATGTAGGGCACTACAAAGAGTTTAGAGGTTGTTTTCTTCATCTCTTTCCTCCTCGATCGCGTTAATCAGACCTGCTTCTTGCTCTTCGATTTCTACGTATTCTTCGATACGAGCATCAAACTCTTCTTCGGTTTCATTTAGACGCATGATGTGGATGTCTTCTGGTTCAAAGTCCAGACCGATTTCTTCACCAACGATGGCCTTACGGGTCGAGTGGATCATCCATTCATTTCCGAGCTCGTCATAGGCGATAATCTCGTAATGAACCCCACGAAAAAGCTGGGTATCAACTTTAACTTGGAGCTTGCCTTCTTCAGGAAGGGTAATGCGCAAGTCCTCTGGACGAATGACAACCTCAACAGGCTCATTTGCCTTCATCCCCCCGTCGACTGCTTCAAAGCGTTTGCCATTAAACTCAACCAAGTAGTCCTCAATCATGGTTCCTGGCAAGATATTTGACTCACCGATAAAGGTCGCAACAAAATGGTTGATTGGCTCATCGTAGATATCAACAGGTGTTCCTGACTGAACAATCTCGCCATCGTTCATAACGAAAATCCAGTCACTCATAGCCAGAGCTTCCTCCTGATCGTGAGTGACAAAGACAAAGGTAATCCCCAATCGTTGTTGCAGTTCACGCAGTTCGTACTGCATGTCTGTTCGCAATTTCAAGTCCAGCGCTGACAAGGGCTCATCCAACAAGACCACACGGGGCTGGTTGATAATGGCACGGGCAATGGCCACACGCTGGCGTTGTCCTCCAGAAAGTTTACGGATGGAACGTTTTTCATATCCTTCCAACTGAACCATCTTGAGAACTTCCGCTACACGTTGTTCGACTTCTTTCTTGTCGATTTTACGCAAGCGGAGTGGAAAGGCAACATTTTCAAACACATTCATATGTGGAAACAAGGCATAGGATTGGAAGACCGTATGGACATCTCGTTTATTAGTTGGAATGTCGTTGATCCGTACCCCATCCAGTAAAATATCCCCTGTCGTCGCATCCAGTAAACCTGCAATGATGTTTAGAATGGTTGATTTTCCTGAACCGGATGCGCCTAAAAGAGTGTAAAACTTCCCTTCTTCCAACTCAAAATTGATGTCTTTGAGAACCTTGGTGTTGCTGTCTTCAAAAACTTTAGAGACGTTTTTGAATTCAATAATTGGTTTTTTCAATTCCTCTAAATTCCTTCTTCTTCGTAAATTAACAGATTGGGACCTTGTTAGAATGCTAGACACAAGCGTAGGAAATAAATTGACCTAAACCTCATTTAGCGATAAAATCCCAATCTTTGAATGCTATGTAAAAATAATGTTATTCGTGTTCACCCAAGATACGAACTTCTCGCTCTAAGGTGACACCTGAGTGTTCCTTGACTTTTTCGATAACAGATTGGATCAAGTCCTCGTAGTCTTTGGCCGTTCCGTCAGCAACATTAATCATAAAACCGGCATGCTTTTCAGATACTTCCACACCACCGATACGATAGCCTTTCAAGCCAGCCTCTGAAATCAACTGTCCTGCAAAATGCCCCACTGGACGCTTAAAGACTGACCCACATGATGGGTATTCTAGAGGTTGTTTGAGTTCACGTAGGTGCGTCAAGCGGTCCATTTCTTGCTTGATAACCTGATGATTTCCAGGTGCAAGGGCAAATTTAGCTGACAAAACAACAGCCCCAGAATCCTGAATAGCTGAATGGCGGTAACCAAAAGCCAAATCCTTGGAAGATAAGGTCTTGATTTCCCCTTCCTTGGTCAAAATTTGACAAGACTGCAAGATATGGGCAATCTCTCCTCCATAGGCACCTGCATTCATAAAGACAGCTCCACCGATGCTTCCAGGAATCCCACAAGCAAACTCAAAACCAGTCAAACTATGACGGAGGGCAATACGTGTCGTTTCGATCAAGTTGGCTCCAGCTTCTGCTTCGATGGTATAGCCATCAACCGAAACGTTATTAAGCTTATCGCACAAGATGACAAAACCACGGATTCCACCTTCACGAACGATGATATTGCTGGCATTTCCTAGCACCATCCAGGGAATATTCTCTTGATTGGCAAATTGGACGACACGAGCCATCTCATAGCGATTGCGTGGCAAAACTAGATAATCCGCTCGACCTCCAACCTTGGTATAGGTATAGGTCTTCAAGGGTTCCTTAAAACGAATATCGATTCCTTCTAGGATTTCAAGCATTTTTTCTTTTACTGACATGTCACTCTTCCTTTTTCAAAATTCATTCCATTATACCATTTTTAGAGACATTTGACGACCATAAAAAGAGCTTGTTTTATCTTTACATAAAAAAAGAGGTCACCCCTCTTTTTATGATTTTTTCCAAAATGTAGATTTGGTTAGCCAGATAAAAGCTAGAAGTTCTACGAGAAGAATAAACTCAACTAGAAGCGGATTTGCAATCCAGCCCACTTGAGATAGAGCTGGAGCTAAGTCAAACAAGGCATGTAATCCATAGGCAGCAAAGAGATAGATCCATTTCTTTTGGCTAACACTTTGGTAAACCCAGATGGAAAGACCGATTTGCAGAACCAGAGCAAGAACACGTTCAACTCCTAGTAAATAAACCTGCCAAACCGATAGAGACTGAACCGTTTCGAGTGTAGACTTTGGAAGGAGATTGGCTACATCAGTATTTGAAGACTGGATGAGTGAAAAGAGGATCAACAAACCAATCAAGCTTCCCATTCCGAGATAGAGCATCTCCAAGCCCCCATGTCCCAAACCATAGGCCAAAGCATCTCGATCTTCTAGCTTTCTCTTTTTCTCCAACCATTTAAAAAAGACAAGACGAGCTGTTTCCTCAAAGAGGGCAGCCATGGCGATTCCATAAAGGACGTATAAGAAAGGCTGCTCCTGCATGAGCGGAATGGCTCCATCTTTTTGCGGATGGAGTACCAGAAGGTGAACCATCTTCTCTAACACTTGAGAAGAAACAAAAAATGCGATTGCCCCCAAGCCCATCACTGCAAGAGAGATTTTAAACCGTTTTTTGGCATACCAAGTTCCACTTACTAGAATGAGAACCAAAGCGATCATGGTGAGGATAATATGTACTGTCATCTTTTTCTCCTATTCTGACTTATCAATATCTTTCTTCATCTCGTCAACGTTAAATTTGGCAAATAAATACTGGCGATCTTGGACTGGAAAACGTTGGTCCAACTGGTCGACTGCCCCAACCTCAATCATTCCTTCTTTGATAACAAAGTCCATCACATGCCCACCAAAGGTCAAGTCATCTGAGATAAAATGCAAATGATAGCCTGCAACACTCACCCCATGGAAAATCTCAGGTGTCCAAAATCCAACAATGGTTCCCGATACATTTTCACGGCTATATTCAGGTTGGTGAGTCGCTACATCAGCAAACTTGGTATCAGGTGTGGATTTAGGAATCATCCGTACGTGCATTTGTGAAAATTCGCCATGAATCTTGATGGAACGAAAAAGATTTTCCCCATCATAGTAGGACTCAATTCGCTTTTCCAATTCCTTGTCCGTCATCTCAAAGCGCTGACGAAAAATCACTTCTGCCTGATGAGGGACCACTGCTGCATAGGGAATAAGAGCATCCGCTGCCACCTCAACGATTTCAGGCGTTTGACCAGATCCCTTGGCTTGATAAGCCTTACCATCAAGGACAATCAACTCCCCATCAATCGAATCCAAAGTCCCCAAACCAAGATCACCATGTTCCAGCAATTCTCCCACTGTCATGGTTCCGCCATAGAGACCAGCCATTAGGGCACCTAGAGTATTGTATTGAAATAATTTTACCGGTTCCTGCACTTTTCTATCCATTCTCTTTCTTATCTTCTTTTCAATGAATCATTATACTTTCTAAGTATACCACATTTGCTCCTAGTTGTGAAAGGGGGAATGCTTTTCCCATTGCAAAGGAGGCAAAAAAAAGGTACAATGTAACAAAATCAACGGAGGTCTGGAATGAAGAAAGAAAGTAAATACCAAGTAGTCGTTTCCTTTCTAAAAAAGGGGATCGAATCAGGAAAATTTCCAACAGGTAGCCGGCTTCCCTCCATCCGTCAATTGAGCCAAGACTTCCACTGTAGCAAGGACACTATCCAACGAGCCCTGCTGGAATTACGCCATGAACAATACCTCTATGCCAAACCCCAAAGTGGCTACTATGTTCTAGAACAAGGACAGCACCAAGACTTGGAAATCGAAGTCACTGACGAACATGCCAGTGCCTATGACGACTTCCGACTCTGCGTCAACGAAACCCTGATAGGCCGAGAAAACTACCTCTTCAACTACTATGACAACCAAGAAGGCCTTGAGGAACTAAGACAATCTGTCCATCAACTTCTTTTCAACCAAGCTCTCTACTGTAAACCCGATCAACTGGTTCTAACATCTGGTACCCAGCAAGCTCTCTTTATCCTTTCTCAGATTGACTTTCCGAGCAAGGGAACTGAGATTTTGGTCGAACAACCGACCTACCACCGGATGAATCGCCTCTTGGTCGCTCAGGGGCTAGCATACCAGACCATTGAACGCCGAATTGATGGCATCAACCTTGACGAACTAGAAGAACAGTTCAAATCTAGGAAGATCAAGTTTTTCTACACTATTCCTCGCTTCCACTATCCCCTAGGTCATTCCTATTCTGATCAGGAAAAAAGGGCCATTCTGGATCTAGCAAATCAGTATGGTGTATATATCGTAGAGGATGACTATCTAGGAGATTTAGACCCTAAAAAAGGACAGACCTTCCACTATCTGGATACAGAGGATCGGGTCATTTATATCAAGTCCTTCTCAACCAGTCTCTTTCCAGCCCTTCGTCTTACCGCTCTCATTCTCCCAAATGCCCTAAAAGAGGCCTTTGTTTCCTACAAAAATATCCTGGACTATGACAGCAATCTCATCATGCAAAAGGCTCTGTCTCTTTACATCGATAGCCAGTTATTTGAAAAAAATCGACTGGCCAGACTGACCCTTCAAGAGAACTATCAGGCTCAGATTAAGGAAGTACTTGAAAAAAACACCTGTCCCTTGCCCCACTATCCTCTACACGATGGTCTCTTGCTTGATTTGAGACACTATCCTAAAATTGCCAGTTTGAAACACAGCTCACTCAAACTAGACTTTTTTGAGAAGGCTTATTTGAACGCCTGTCCTTATCAGTTCGCTAAAGTCACTCTTGAAAATCTAGAAGAGCTATTAGAATACATAAAAGCAGAATCGGATTAAAGTCCAACTCTGCTTTTTCTTATTGTTCAACTTCTGTTAGTTTTGCTGCCTTTTCAAGATAAGTTTGATAGGTTCCGTCATCTTTCAGTTTTTGGATAACCTTATCTACTACTGCTTTTAAGTCTGATTGATCCTTCTTGATAGCAACGGCATTGGCTTCGCCATCTTTCATCGTCAAGTTAACAGATGCAACAACAAGGTCTGAGTTTTTACCTGCGTAGCTAAGAGCAACTGGTTCATCCATATGAACCGCATCCACTTTTCCAGCCTGCAATTCATTGACGGCTTCCCCCATATTGGTCAAAGATGTCAACTGGGCATTTGGTAATTGTTCCTTGACCATGGTTTCTGGCACAGTTCCCTTTTGAGCTGCGATATTGGCACTTGCTAGGCTTGTAAGATCCTTGTATTTGTCTAAATCGGCTTTTCTAACCAAGAAACTCATTTTGTTTTCATAGTAAGGGATTGAAAAGTCAAAGACTTCCTTTCTCTCATCTGTAGCACTAATTCCTGCAATAGCCAAGTCAGCCTTTCCAGTTTGAAGACTGGTCAAGACATTGTCAAAACTCATACTAGAGATTTCAAGTTTAACCCCAAGCTCATCTGCAATCGCTTGAGCCATATCAATATCTGCCCCAACCACTTGATTTTTACCATCTACCAAGGCTTGGAATTCAAATGGCGCATAGTCTGGGCTGGTCGCCACAACTAGCTTCCCTTTTTGTTTAATAGCGTCCACAGCAGACTGAGAACTATCCATTCCTGACTGGCAAGCTACCAAAACCATGCTGGCAAGCATGCTACACACAACTAATATCCATTTCTTAAACTTCATAAATAAACGACCTTTCTGTTAATTCTGAATAATTATAACTCTTTTAAAAATAGTTGTCAACCCTTTTAGAGATTTTGATTGTAAAACAATTCTTTTCATAAAAAGAGAAGACTGATTTATTTTAATCAGCCTTTTCTTCTGTATATTTAAACCGTTTCTTATAGTTCGACAATCTTACCTGTTTCAAAGTAAACAACCCATTCACAGATATTTTTTGCGTAGTCTCCAATACGTTCCAAGAAGGAAATAACCTGGAAGTAATCACGGCCTGTAACGATAGCTTCAGGATTTTTTCTAATTTCTTCTGTAGCCAAATCACGGATGCTATCAAAGTAATGGTTGATTTTTTCATCCATCGCCGCTACTTCGTAGGCTTGATCCACAGACCCATTGAGATAAAGATCTAGAGCTGCTTCGACGAAGTTTTTCACGTCGCGTCCCATTTTTTTGATTTCTTCTTCAACAGAAGGGATACGTTGCTCCCCCTTCATACGAATGGTCGCTTCAGCGATAGACACTGCATGATCTCCCATGCGTTCCACGTCTGACACTGCCTTGAGAACGGTCAAGACGGTACGAAGGTCTTGCGAAACAGGTTGTTGGAGGGCAATCATTTCAAATGATTTTTTTTCCAGCTTCACTTCATATTCATTTACTTCTGCATCGTCTTCGATGACTTCTTTTGCCAAATCACGGTCATGCGTAACAAAGGCACGCACTGTACGATTGATCTGCGAGAGCACTTCTTGTCCCATAGCATAGAACTGGTTGTGCAATTTCTCCAAATCTTCTTCAAATTGAGATCGTAACATCATTCAACTCCTTATCCAAATTTTCCTGTAATATAATCTTCTGTTTCCTTGTTTTGTGGGTCTAGGAACATCTTCTTCGTATCATTAAACTCGATCAAATCCCCATCTAGGAAAAATCCTGTTTTATCAGAGATACGTGAGGCTTGTTGCATCGAACGCGTTACCAAGAGCATGGTGTATTTATCTTTCAGACCATACAAGGTTTCCTCAATCTTACCTGCAGAAATAGGATCCAAAGCTGAAGTTGGTTCATCTAAGAGGATAATTTTGGGACTGGTTGCTAGGACACGAGCAACACAAACACGTTGTTGTTGTCCACCAGAGAGACCAATGGCCGAATCATGCAAACGATCCTTTACTTCATCCCAGATAGAAGCACGTTGCAAGGCTTTTTCTACTGCTTCATCCAAAACATGTTTATCCTTAACCCCATTGATACGTAGGCCATAGACAACATTTTCGTAGATAGACATAGGGAAGGGATTGGGCTGTTGAAAGACCATACCAATTTCCTTACGCAATTCAACCGTATCGGTACGGGGGCTGTAGATATTGTGACCATTATAGACCACTGATCCAGTTGTAGTCACCTCAGGATTTAGATCGCCCATGCGGTTGATGGCTTTGAGTAGGGTGGACTTTCCTGATCCAGATGGACCTATCAAGGCCGTTATTTCCTTAGGTTGGAAAGAAAGGGAAACACTATTCAAGGCCTTCTTTTTATTGTAATAAACGGACAGGTCTGAGACCTGTAAAATCGCTTCTGACATACCGTTTCCTTTCTAACCAAAGTGTCCCGTTACATAATCATTTGTTGACTGTAACTTAGCATTTTGGAAAATATTGGATGTCTTATCATACTCAATCAAGTCACCCAAGTAGAAAAATCCTGTGTAGTCACTTGCACGCGCAGCCTGTTGCATACTGTGGGTAACGATGATGATGGTAAAGTCCTTCTTCAATTCCAACATGGTTTCTTCCAGCTGGGCTGTCGCAATCGGATCCAAGGCTGACGCCGGTTCATCCATCAAGAGGATATCTGGCTTAACAGAGATAGCGCGAGCGATACAGAGACGTTGTTGCTGACCTCCAGAAAGCATTAAGGCTGATTTGTGGAGGTCATCTTTGACCTGATCCCATAGGGCTGCCTGTCTTAGAGAGGTTTCAACAATTTCATCAAGTACTTTCTTGTCCTTAACACCTGAACGTTCATGAGCAAAAGTGATGTTGCGGTAAATAGACTTGGCAAATGGATTTGGACGTTGGAAGACCATTCCGATATGCTTGCGCATCTCATAGACATTGATTTCTGGACGATTAACGTCAATCCCTCGGTAGAGAATTTGACCTGTGACCTTGGCAATATCAATAGTATCATTCATCCGATTGAGACTGCGAAGATAAGTAGATTTCCCTGATCCAGAAGGACCAATCAAGGCTGTAATTTTATTTTTTTCAAATTGCATATCGATGCCCTTGATGGATTCATTTTTACCATAGTAAACATGTAAATCCTTGGTAGAGAGGGCCACTTTTTCTTCAGGGAAGGTGATGATATGCTTTTCATCCCAGTTATATTTTGACATGGCTTCTCCTTTAGGCAGCGGTTAATTTCTTGTGTAAATAGCTTCCGAGTTTACGTGCTCCAAAGTTAAAAATCAAGATAAAGATGAGGAGCACAGCGGCAGAACCTGCTGATACGATAGTAGCATCAGGAATGGTTCCTTCACTGTTGACCTTCCAGATGTGGACAGCCAAGGTTTCTGCTTGTCGGAAGATTGAGATAGGGCTGGTAACACTGAGGACATTCCAGTTAGACCAGTCAAGGGCTGGAGCAGATTGTCCTGCCGTATAGATAAGAGCGGCGGCCTCACCAAAGATACGACCAGATGCCAAGACAACACCCGTTACGATACCTGGAAGGGCTTCTGGAATGACGACATGGACCACAGTCTCCCAACGAGAAATTCCAAGGGCAAGACCAGCCTCACGTTGTGTATGGTGAACGTGTTTTAAACTGTCCTCAACATTTCGAGTCATCTGAGGGAGGTTAAAGACCGTCAAGGCCAAGGCACCTGAAATGATTGAAAATCCATACTCAAACTGGACTACAAAGATCAAGTAACCAAAGAGACCCACAACGACTGATGGTAGAGAAGACAATATCTCAATACAGGTACGAATAAAATTGGTCACAGGTCCTTTTTTGGCATACTCAGCGAGGAAAACGCCAGCTCCCATAGACAGGGGAACAGAAATGATCAAGGTAATGACTAAAAGGAAGAAGGAATTATAGAGCTGAATCCCAATACCCCCACCTGCTTGATAAGAGGAAGATTTCCCTGTCAAGAAGGACCAAGAGATATGCGGTAACCCTCTCACCAAGATATAGAGAATCAAAGATGCCAAGATGGTCACGATGATACCCGCGATGGTATAGAGGACAGCTGTTGCAAGTTTATCTAATTTCTTAGCGTGCATAGTTTTTCTTTCCTCTTTCTTTCGTAATCAATTTAATCACACTGTTAAAGGCCAAACTCATCAAGAGCAAGACTAAGGCCAGTGACCAGAGTACGTTATTATCAACTGTACCCATGACGGTATTTCCGATACCCATAGTCAATACAGATGTCAAGGTCGCAGCTGGTGTTGTGAGCGAGGTTGGGATAACTGCTGAGTTTCCGACCACCATCTGAATAGCAAGGGCTTCACCGAAGGCACGCGCCATCCCAAAGACCACTGCAGTGAAAATACCTGAACGTGCTGCTTTCAAGGTCACACGCCAGATGGTTTGCCAACGAGTGGCTCCCATGGCTAAACTAGCTTCACGGTAGTGACGGGGCACAGCACGCAAGCTGTCTGTTGTCATAAAGGTTACAGTTGGTAGGATCATGACAAAGAGAACGAAAATACCTGACAAGATCCCAAAACCAGTTCCACCAAAGACACTACGAACAAATGGAACCACAACCTGCAAACCGATAAATCCATAGACAACTGATGGAATCCCAACAAGAAGTTCAATAGCTGGTTGCAAAATCTTAGCACCTTTTGGTGATACTTCTGTCATAAAGACTGCAGCACCAATAGCAAAGGGAGTTGCGATGAGAGCTGATAAAATCGTTACAATAAAGGAACCCAAAATCATTGGCAGAGCACCAAATTGTTTTCCTGAAGGATTCCAAGTTTGTCCAAAGAGGAAATCAAAGATGTTCACCCCATTGACAAAGAAGGTCGACAAGCCTTTCTGCGCTACAAAAATCAAAATCATCGCCACAATGATGACAATCAAAGAAAGACAGGCGAAGGTCAATCCTTTACCAAACTTCTCAAGGCGAGAGTTCTTTGAAGGAGAGAGCAATTTTTTTGAAAGTTCTTCTTGATTCATTATTGACTCCCTTCTATCGCTGTTACGGTACCTGACGCATCTTTTTGGACTTTCATTTCATTGATGGAAATATAGCCCATGCCCTTAACAATTCCAGTCTGGGCTTCGTCTGAGAGGATGAATTTTAAAAATTCAGTCGCCAACTCATTCGGCTGACCTAGGGTATACATGTGTTCATAAGACCACAAAGGCCAGTTGTTGGTTGTTACATTTTCAGACGTAGGCTCATACCCATTCAGTTTCATGCTTTTCACGGAGTCATCTACATAGGCAAAAGCCAGGTAAGAAATGGCTCCAGGCGTTTGGGATACAATGGACTTGACCATCCCGTTAGAATCCTGCTCTTGGCTCTGCATTGCTGCTTGGCCATTCATAACCACCGTATCAAACGTCGCTCGTGAACCAGAACTTGCTGCTCGGTTGATGATTGAAATTGCCAGGTCCTTGCCCCCAACTTCTTTCCAGTTAGTTACTTCACCAGTAAAGATCTTGCGAAGTTGCTCGGTTGTGAGATTTTCAACATCCACTTCCTTGTTTACAATCACTGCAAGACCAGCCACTGCAACCTTGTGGTCTACTAGAGCTGAAGCATCGATTCCTTCTTTTTCCTCTGCAAAGACGTCAGAGTTCCCGATGTCAACTGCTCCAGACTGGACTTGAGATAGTCCTGTACCCGATCCACCACCTTGAACATTAACTGTTTTTCCGATGTTTCTAGAACCGAATTCATCTGCTGCCGCTTCGACAAGAGGCTGAAGAGCTGTTGAACCAACGGCTGTCATAGATTCTCCACGATCAATCCAGCTAGCACATCCTGCTAGAGAACCTGCCATCAAAAGAGCTGCAAGAGACATGACGAGCTTTTTTCTTTTTTTCACTGTTATTCTCCTTGAACATAATGATAAATGTTCTGATTTCTTCCGTTTGTCCTGATCATCTAATTATCATCAATGATTGTCCCGCTTTATTTTATCTAGTCATTCTTAGGAGCGGACAATTCCATCGTATAATATAAGTAATAATGAAAGACTATCAGAAAAAACTCATACTTCCACTATAACATAGAATAGGCTCTTTGACTAGCTTTTTCACCTGAATCTGAGCCCTTTTGGATAATAATTTTTCAAAACATTTCCCGTTACCTTGGCAAAGCCCAATCCGTTTCCTTGAAGCACAACTTGGTACCAGCCATTTGGTCGATCTTCAGCCAATTGAACAGTCTCACCAGCCACATATTTTACAAAGTCCTCATCATTGATTTCGACACTTTGTTTTACTTGACTTGGTTTCAAGGCTAATCCGAGAGCAAAGCTTGGTTCAAAACGTTTCTTCTTAAAAGTACCCAGATGGAGCCCATTTCGGGCAATTTTGAGTTTCCCTAGATCAGGTAGCATCTCTGGCAAGA
The DNA here is from genome assembly GCF_024399415.1 of Streptococcus oralis. Lineage (NCBI taxonomy): Bacteria > Bacillati > Bacillota > Bacilli > Lactobacillales > Streptococcaceae > Streptococcus > Streptococcus oralis. The sequence continues at coordinate 759,103 of NZ_CP029257.1, read as the reverse complement.
GATAGATCTGGTCTCCAAAAGTCTGCAAGATACCAGTTAGATTGACTCGCAAGTGTTTTTGGGCAAATTCTTGCCACAAAGCCAGTTGCTCACGACTGAGATTGCTCTTGCTAGCTTTGAATTTAGGTGCGGGATTTTGTCCCTTAAACTGCAGGTGGGCAACAAACTGACCTTCTCCCTTGAAATGATGAGGATACATCCGCGCCGTTTCAGGAAGGTCCATTCCTTCTACCATACCGTTCACATGCTCGACTGGAAGCAGTTCAAAATCATAAGTATCCAGCAACCAGTGGACGATTTCTTCATTTTCCTCTGGTGCCCAAGTACAGGTCGAGTAGACCAGACGGCCACCCTCAGCAAGCATGGTGACTGCATCTTCTAAAATCTTTCTTTGGAGACTGGCACATTGATTCGGATAGTCGATGTTCCAATAATCCATGGCATCTGGTTGTTTACGGAACATCCCTTCACCCGAGCAAGGAGCATCAAGGACAATCACATCAAAGTATCCTTTAAAGACCTTGGCTAAGCGATCCGCAGACTCATTGGTCACGACTACGTTTGTAGCTCCAAACCGTTCCATATTTTCCACTAAAATCTTAGCTCGCTTGCTTGAAATTTCGTTGGAGACAAGGACTCCTTGATTAGCCAGATAAGCTGCTAGTTGAGTGGATTTTCCACCTGGTGCTGCCGCCAAGTCCAAAACCTTCATACCGGGAAGGGGTTGAGCTACCTGGGCCACCATTTGGGCTGCAGGCTCTTGCGAATAAACGAAACCTGTCACGTGCTCTGGTGACTTCCCAGAAACCTTACCATAATACCCCCAAGGTGTATTTGGAATGGCATCCGCAAACGATAACTGACTTTCTTTTAAGGGATTGACCCGAAAAGCCGAAACCGCTTCTTGTTTAAAAGAGGCAAGAAAGTCTCTTGCCTCATCTTCTAGTATCGCTTCATATTTTTCAACAAATCCTTCTGGAAATTGCATTTAGTTTTCTTTCCTTTCGTAGATATAAGACTGAATCTCTTCTTGCATCTCGATTGGCACCATCATGACAGGCTGACGCGTTTTAAAATCAGCGGGCTCACCTGATACCGTAAGAAGACGATAACCCAGACTTTCCCCTAAGATACTGGCCGCAGCGTAATCCCATGGTTGCAGGTAGGTAATATAAGTCAGAAGACGACCACATAAAACCTTGGCAAAACTAATAGCCGCACTGCCATAGACACGGACTCCCAACGCTGCTCGACCCAAATCCGCCAAGCCCCACTCATTGCTTTCAAACATACCTGAGTTACCGGCAACTAAAAATTCTTGAAGAGGTTTCTTTTTAAAAGGCGGTAAGGGCTCATTATTGCGGCAAGGAGGAAAGGCACCACCACCATGGTAACAATCACTTTTCATGACATCATAGATGACACCAAATTTGCCCACACCATTCTCAAAATAAGCCAACATCACGGCAAAATCTTCCTGCTGGGCGACAAAGTTATTGGTACCGTCAATGGGATCAATCACCCAAACGGAACCTTGACCGACTGCAGCACGTAAACAACCCTCTTCCGCGCAAATCAAGTCCTCAGGATAGGAGGACTTGATCCGTTCAACCAAGAGTTCCTGGACCTCCTTGTCCAAACGCGTCACCAAGTCTGTAGGCGAAGACTTGCGCTCAACCTGCAAATCTTCTTTCATGTGAGCCAAAATATAGGCAGCAGCTTCCTGCACAATCTGTTTGGCAAATTCAAATTTAGTTTCCAAGAGAAATCTTCCCTTCTCTTTTTTCTTTTGCTAATTGAACTGCATGATAGAAGGAATAACCGCTCGCTGTCTCAAATTCGCGACCTAAGCGTTTTTCTTCGCTTTTGCTCGGAACCACAGACTTAAATTTCTTGTAAGAATCTAGCAGTTTTTTTGCTTCTACCTTATCTTCATAAGCAGCTTCAACATCATTAAAAAAAGAAAGCACTGAAGCAAGTTCTTCAGTGCTCCACGACAAATCTAGTGGGTAACTATACTGTTTGTTCATCTATCCAATACCAGCTCTCAATGTTGCTTCTTTCAATTCTTGTTTACGGTAACTACGAGGGAGAAAAGCACGAATCTCATCTTCATTAAAACCGATCTGCATGCGTTTTGTATCTATAATAATTGGGCGACGCAAAAGACTAGGATATTGCTCAATCAACTGAAGCAACTCCGATACCGAGATACTCTCTACATCAATATCCAATTTTTGAAAAATTTTTGAACGAGTTGAAATGATGTCATCAGTACCATTTTCGGTCAAGGAAAGAATATGTTGTAATTCTTTTCTTGTTAAAGGACTAGTCATAATATTATGCTCTTGAAAGGGCACTTTATGCGTCTCTAACCAAGCCTTTGCCTTACGACATGATGTACAACTCGGTGATAAAAATAGTGTAATCATGCTTTTCTCTTCTTTTATCTATACTTGCTATTTCTATTATACAAAAAAATAAAGCGCTTGACTAGGTATTTTTAGAAAAAAAGCCTATTTTTTCATAGAAAATAGACTGTTTTCTGCAAAAATCTCCTGCTTTGCAAGTTTATCTTTAGGATAACCTAACAATAAATAGGGAGTAGAGCAACTTCTCTCGTTTTTTATTAAAAATACAGAACTTTTTCCACTATTTCCTTGAAGCTTTAGCAAGAAGGAAACCAAACATTCCTTCATATAAAACAAAGAAAAGTACAAAGGCATGGAGAAAGAAAGTCTCTGGCAAAATCCAAATAACGGGATCCTTTGCTGGATCAAAAAGCCAGGTATCATCTCCCACAAAGAGAATCTGATGGAAAAGAGTAAAGAATTGCTCAAAGCCAATCAACACTCCTACAAAGCCAATGACGAGAGGCAATAGCACTAAAGTCAAGATACTTTTACGATATAGGGGCAAAAAGCCTTTTTTCACAATCTTTCTAACAAAGAAATAGAAACTTGGTAATGTCACTAGGGCAACTAGCTGAACCAAGTGGAAGAGATTCTTCACCACCGCAAAGTGGTGTAGACCTGCTGCTGATGAACGAAAATCTGGCATCTCTAAGACCTGACTAAAGGGATTAGTCAGGTAATTCATCAAGATATGAAAATTGTACTGAATGGTTTCTGGCTTTAGATAGACTCGATCCGCTAAGTTCAGCCACTCAATTTCCAAAGGATAGAAAATCCATGCAAGATAAATGGTCAGTAGGATAGAAAGGGAGAGGAGAAAGAGCATACTTCCCCAAAAGGTCAGTTTAGTTTTCATCGAAATTCCACTCCGCAAGGCTAGAAACTACATGAGTTGGTGCGATTGGCAAGTCCGCCACTTCTTCTGCTTTGGTAAAACCTGTCGTCACCAAGAGCGTTGGAATGCCATTGTCAATCCCTGCTCGGATATCCGTCAGGTAATTGTCCCCAACCATGAGCAATTCTTCTCTTTTCAAACCTAAGTGCTCAACTGCCTTATCCATAATGATAGCATTTGGTTTCCCGATATAAACTGGTTTGACCCGTGTTGCTACTTCAAGAAGTGTAATTAGTGAACCAGCACCAGGCAAAAGACCACGTTCCGTAGGGATATTGAGGTCTGGATTGGTTCCGATAAAGTGAGCACCCTTTTGGATAGCTAGGGTTGCTGTGGCAAATTTTTCATAGTCAACTTGCCAGTCCAGTCCAACGACCACATAGGCAGGATTTTCCTTGTCTTCCGCATAACCTGCAGCCTGAATGGCATCCTTGAGCCCCGCTTCGCCGATAATATAGACTGTCTTTTCCAGTCCTAAGTCATTCATATAGTCGATGGTTGCCAAGGTTGCTGTGTAGACAGTTGATAAAGGCGTGTTGATATTAAAATTTTTAGCCAACATCTCTTGTACACTCTCAGGAGTACGAGTTGTATTATTGGTCACAAAGAGGTAGGGAATTTCTCTTTTTTGTAACTCATGGACAAAAGCCTCACCTGCCGGAATCCGGTCTTTCCCCTTGTAAATGGTTCCGTCTAAATCAATTAAATAACCTTTATAAGCCATATCGTCCTTTCTAATTGTCTTCAATTTCTTGCCACGTAATCATAGCTTGGGCATTTATCTCGCCATCACTGATAATCTCATGCTTACTTTCTAGTCCCTTGAGTTCATAAGCTGAAGCAATCATGCCACCTGGTCGCACTTCTTTGACATATTTGAGATTGATTTTCTTTGGAATATACTTGGTCAAAAAATCTGCTCCCATGACCTCAAAAATCCAATCCAAGTATTTACTGTTATTAACATGACCATTCATATCCAAGTCGTAAAAACGAACATGGTAGTCTTTACTGATCGGATCTTCTAGATTTGCATACTTTGGCCCGCGGATGAGTTTTTTATCAAACTCAGACTGGTAAGGAGCAACAATTTCCGGTTCGACGGCATGAACTTTACGACTGTCCCTGTCCATGAGAACAAAGGTTGCTACCATGCGAATGATTTCTTGACCTGCTTCATCATAGATAGTAAAACGGCGGTAGCAAAAAAGACGATTGTAAGTCAATGCTTCTGTTTCAATCGTAATCTCTTCAGCAAAGCGAGGCAAGCGTACCACGTCAATCGCATAGTCTGTAATAATCCAGACCAGATTGTAGCGTTCTAACATATCCTTGTCGCTAACTCCCAGCTCAATTGACTGCATACCTGATACTTGCAAGGACAGCAAAATCACATCTGGAAGTTTGATATGACCGTTCATGTCCGCCATATCAAAAGGAATTTTCATTTTCATTTGATAAGTTAAGCCCATTGTTCTACTCCAAAATAAATCGTTCTGCTACAGTGTCTCCTAAGAAGAGACCCCTCTTTGTCATTCGGACACGATCACCGTCAATCTGCATAAGTCCTTGTTGAACCAAGTCTCTGATGATTTCACCATAAAGTCCATCAAAGGACCGTCAAAATTTTTCTTCAAATCGCGCCATGGAAACCCCGGATTTTTTCCGGAGGCCTAGAAACATTTCTTCTTCCATCTGCTCCCTTTGACTCAGGTGTTCTTCTGTAATCCGAGCATTTCCTGCCTCTACCGCATTGAGATAGTGGCGGATAGGACCATGATTTTTATAACGTACCCCGTCCACATAACCTGAAGCACCCGCACCGATACCATAATATTCAGCATTGTCCCAGTACATGAGATTGTGGCGACTTTCAAAGCCTGGCTTGGAGAAATTGGAAATCTCATAATGCTCAAAGCCAGCCCGCTCAAGCTCTGAAATGATGTATTCAAACATTTCCGCTTCTAACTCTTCCTTGGGTAGGGGCAATTTCCCACGTCTCATGCGGTTCATAAAGACCGTATGATTCTCCAAAATCAAGCTATAAAGGCTCATATGAGGAATATCAAGCGAGATAGCCTTTGCCACATTTTCCTTGACCTGATCCATAGTTTGACCTGGAAGAGCGTAGATTAGGTCGATAGAAATATTGTCAAAACCAGCCAATTTGAGGCGGTCGATATTTTCATAAATATCCTTCTCTAAATGACTGCGCCCAATCTTTTTCAGCATTTTGTCATCAAAAGTCTGCACACCTAGTGAAACACGATTGACTGGCGAATGCCTCAAAACCGCGATTTTATCCGCGTCCAGATCACCAGGATTGGCCTCAATGGTCAACTCTTCTAAGGCTGACAAGTCTAGATTTTTAGTCAAACCATCTAAGAGCACTTCTAATTGCGGAGCGGACAAAGCCGTTGGCGTCCCACCTCCAATATAGAGGGTTCGCAATTTTTGGATATCATAAGAACGAAACTCTTCTAGCAGATGCTCCAAATAACTATCTACTGGTTGATTCTTAATAAACACCTTTGAAAAGTCACAATAATAACAAATCTGTGTGCAAAAGGGAATATGCACATAGGCGGACGTTGGTTTTTTCTGCATAGTACTTATTATACCACAAAGACAGGCTTGCAGATAAAAATCACCATCTCCAAAAACCAGAGATGGTGATGCATTATACTTCAGTAATATCGATGATGATTTCTTCTTGGTCTTCAGCAACGTCTGGAGTTGTTGACTGTTCTTGCCACTGCTCCTTGAGATTGTTAAAGGTTTCCTTTGACGCTTCTGTCGCTTGTCGAGCACAGTTTTTAGCTTGGTCAAGGACACTATCAAAAGTGATTTCACCAGATTCTACTTGTTCCTTTGTTTTCAGTACAAAGTCAGTTGCCTGTTCCTTTACTTCTGTTAGTTTTTCACAAACCTGCTCTCTAGCATATTCTGGATCTTCTCTCAAATCATCTAGAAAATCCTGAGCTTGACTACAAACTTGCTTGCCCTTGTCACTCGTCAAAAACAAAGCAAGAGCTGCACCTGAAACTGTTCCTAAAAGGATAGAGGATAGTTTTCCCATAAGATTTCTCCTTTTTTATTTTTTGAAAAATTTACTTGCGAAACGAAGAGCGGACAAGCTTGCACCTGTTTTAATGGTCTTTGAACCAGCAGATGAAGCCTTTTTACCTAAAACACGTGCATGTTGGTTGAGATCAGATACTGACTCAGATAAGTCAGCCACAGCCGTAAAAAGTGGATCAATCGTCGCAACTTTGATATTGATATCGTCTGCTAACACATTGACCTTAGCCAACAATTCATTGGTCTGATGCAAGGTAACGTTCACATCTGAGCTCAACGTTTTGATGGTTTTCTCTGTTTCATCAATCATACGACCGGCTTTTTGAATCGTGATTGTCAAATAGACTAAACAGACAATCAAAGCAATCGCAACAAGAATATATGCAACTTCTAACATTTATTTTTCCTCCTCTGTATGATAGAAAGGGGCTTTCTTTTGATTTTGATAAAGTATGATAAAAATACCGAGTCCGATAAGGATAACTGATAACCATTGGGAAACTCGCAGACCAAAGAACATAAGGCTATCCGTCCGCATTCCTTCGATAATCATACGACCAAAACCATACCAAATCAAGTAGAAAGCAGTGATATGACCGCGTCTGATTCCCTTCAATTTTCGTCTAAAAATCAAGATTAAAGCAAATCCAATCAGGTTCCAAACCGACTCATATAAGAAGGTCGGCTGACGGTAGCTACCATCAATGTACATCTGGTCACGAATGAAGCCCGGCAAATAATCCAGACTATCTACCGCTGCACCGTAGGCTTCTTGGTTAAAGAAGTTCCCCCAGCGCCCTAAACTCTGGGCAACCATGACGCTCGGTGCTGCAATATCTAAGAAATCCCAAGTATTAATCAGCTTTCTATCTGCAAAGATATAAAGGACAATAGCCCCTGCTATCAAACCTCCATAAATGGCCAAACCACCATTCCAAATGGCGATGATTTCACCTGGATTTTGCAGATAATAATCTAAGCGAAAGAGTACGTAGTATAGTCTAGCACCTAAAATAGCTACTGGAAAAGCAATCAGGATAAAATCCAAAATATCATCTGATAGAATTTTCTTTTTAGGAGCTTCTTTCATGGCAAGATAAACTGCCAGAACCAAACCAGCTACAATACACAAAGCATACCAACGAATAGCAAAGGGGCCAATTTCAAATGCGACTGGATTAATCATGTTTCACCTCATTTTGAGCGATTAGATTTGTCAAGCGTTCTTCAAATAAACGCGTCGCATCAAAGCCCATTTCTTTAGCACGATAGTTCATGGCAGCTGCCTCAATAACAACGGAGATATTGCGTCCTGTTTTTACTGGGATGCGGATACGCGGAATCGTTACACCAGAAACTTCGAGTTCTTCGGCATTGTTTCCTAGACGGTCAAAGGTCTTATGCGTATCATAATTTTCCAAATAAACTGCTAGCTGAACTTGTGAAGAATCTTTTACAGCACTCGCACCATAAAGACTCATGATATCGATAATCCCAACTCCACGAATCTCAAGTAAATGCTTCAAGATTTCAGCAGGTTCGCCCCAAAGAGTCATCTCATCCTTAGAATAAATATCTACACGATCGTCTGCTACTAGACGGTGTCCACGTTTCACAAGCTCAAGACCTGTCTCGCTCTTACCGATACCACTATCCCCTTGGATCAAGACCCCCATGCCATAGATATCCATCAAGACACCATGCACGCTAGTACGTTTAGCCAAACGGGAATCAAGGTAGCTAGAAAGTTCTCCAGATAAACGACTGGTTGCTGTTCGACTGGTTAAAATCGCAATCTTGCATTCTCTAGCAGCCCTCAACATTTCCTCTGGTACTACCAGACCACGAGCCACGATAACCGCAGGTGTTTCAGGTAGAAACATCTTCTTCAAAACTTGATAACGGTTCTGGGCAGGCATGGCAACTAAATAGGACCACTCCTTCATCCCTAACAGCTGAATCCGTTCTGGTGTATAGTAATCAAAATAGCCCGTCATTTCAAGACCAGGTCTCATAATGTCCGCAGTATTGATTTCTTTTTCAAGTAATTCGCCTTCACCATAGACAATATCTAGTCTGAGTTTTTCAATGACATCTCTTACTAAAACCGACATAATTTCCTCCTTCAATCGAGTTCTCCCTACTATTATATCAGATTGTAGGTGGAAGTTTCCTTTTTTTGCAGGATTTACAGTATTTATTTGATGTTGCTTGGGAAAAGATTTGACTAGTAAGTCTTTTCCTACTCTTTTAAATTAACCGAGACAAATCTACTGCAAATTGGTCAACGTCTATCACCAAGTCTCTTCCAGATTTTTCTAAGTAAATCCTTGGAAGACCTTTTGTTAACATTCTGTTTGCATCAGCCATATCTTGAGGATAGGTATAGAACTGTTGACCTTTTGGAAACTGATTTCGGACTTGCCATTCTTCAAAGTCCTTCAAAAAAGTCTTATGAGACGGCATGCTGACTTCTTCGAACAAGGAATGGTCAAACAATCGTACCAAACGATATAGACCATGAATCTCATCCGCAAAGCACTTATCAATTTTTTCATAAGGGTAACCTCGCCTCTGATAAGCTAGGCATAAACTTTGTAAGGCCTCACTTAATGCAACTGCATCTTTTCTTGCCAAGTTTATAAAATACCGAACAGAAAATTCTTCCATGCCAGTTCGTTTTTTCTTCTCCAAAAACTGTTGTGCACGTAAAAGAGAATCGGATAATCTTTCTTCATCTTGATAATAAAGAGCGTATAAAAGATTCATCACATTTTCTGGATAATAGGTTCCTTTCAACAAGGGTAAATCTTTGGGGATGAATGATGGAATGGCTGAAAAATCGTTACAAGCAAAAGAGGTAAACAAGCCTTTCAAAATTCCATCTGTGTAAATGGTTCCACTTGCTAACAAACCGCCTCTCAGCAACTCGGTTCTTCCTGTTTGCCATAGAGCGTTGTTTAACTGCTTATAATCCCCATCTAAAAACGCAGCATAATAGGCAAAATATTGAATATCATCTAGCAATAAGCTACTGTACAATTTAACCCTTAAAACCTTGTCAGACAATACTTTTGAATCGGTCAAATACTTTTCAAAAATTCTTTGGTTTGACTCTTCCAATCTATCGGATCAGCACAATAACCCCAATCTTCCAAGTGATTTTCACGCATTTTTTGATATTCTTTTATATACTCTTTCATAAGAATTTGTTCCTCTAAATACTATGCAAAAAAAGACTAGACAAGTCTAGCCTTTCATTTCAAATTAGAATTTTTTACGTTTACGAGCTGCTTCTGATTTACGTTTACGTTTTACAGAAGGTTTTTCATAGAATTCACGTTTGCGTGTTTCTTGAAGAGTACCAGCTTTAGTAACCGCACGTTTGAAACGACGAAGTGCATCGTCAAGAGATTCATTCTTACGTACTACTGTTTTAGACATTTTTTTCACTCCCTTCAAGTTCAAGATCTATTCTATTTTACACGTAAAAGGAATAATTGTCAAGGGAAAACCTACATTTATTCCGATTTTCCGATTCAATAATTACTTTCTTGCCTATACTTTATCAAATCCACCAATTTTTACATCAAATCATACAACTTTGTTACTGCTTGTTCAAAAGGTTCAATATATTCCCAATATTCATCAGGAAGATTCGAAATCTTACTCAAGTCATTGCTGTCAAAATGATATACCAGATGACGAAGAATTTGATTTTCAATAAAATGCAAATCCCTCATCTGATCTATACTAATAGAATCGAGCTTTTCTACGTAGCGACATAAATCAGCTAGCGACTGCGAATCAAATACTTTTTCCTCGTGTAAATAATAGAGAAAGCTTTTGTTTTCAGCTTTTTTATTATCTTCTATCAAATTCCTATTCTTCGTATTCATTCCGATCCCTCCTGTAAAAGATTTTAAAAAAGCTACTTTTTAACAAATCCTTTACGAATTTTATAAAAGATCCACGCTCCCTTTCTTTGACTAGTTACGAGCTCAAACCTTATTAACAACAAGAATCGTCTAAATGCTTCTTCGCTTTGCACCTCTGGTAAAAAGTAAGATAACTTGTTATACTCACAAGCTAGTAAGAGTATCCCGTCTGATTTGAGTATTCTTCGAAGTTCCATAAAAGAAGCCTATAGGTCCTGCCAATGAAAATGAGTTTGAAAGGCTGTGATTAAATCAAAACTTCGAACCCCCTCTGAATAACTTTATTATACCACTTTAGCAGGATAGTGAACAATTGAGGCAAAATAATTAGACGATTTTCAAATCAATTACCAAAAAGAGAGAACCAATTGGTTCTCTCTTTCTGTTAGACTGACATCTTCTTAGATAGCAATGAATGTAATCATTTCAATCAAGTATCTAAAACAACTTATTAGATGACTTTCGCCACTAATTATTCTTCTTCAGATTTTTTTCTTTGAGCTAGAGAAATTAATCCCATACCTGATAAAGCAGCCAATAGACCAACTGTCAAGTGAGATGTCTCCTCAGAACCCGTATTTGGAAGAGTTTTAGCAGTTCTTTCTTCTGTAATACCTTGTTGTTCTGGATTTTCAACCACAGGAAGTTCTACTACTGTTGGAGTATAGAATCCTGAAATAATATTTCCATTGCGATCTTTACGGATCACTTTCACACCTTTAGCTTGTCCTACAAAGTCTGCCTCAGGGGTAAAGGTGACGGTGCCATCTGGTGAGATTACATAAGTTCCTTCACCTGGAACGACTTTTTCAGTTGTTCCATCTTCAAAGGTTGGCGGAACTGTCAGATCGACATCACCTGTAAAGTTTGGTTTACCAGTCTGAGTTTGACCTTTAAGACCTTCGGATGTCGCATCACTCACTTGTGTTTGTCCAAGGACAGTTGGTGTGTAATGAGCAATAACTACATTTCCATACATATCCAGACGTTTCACAACCAATCCTTTAGCTGTACCAACAAAGTCTGGTTCTGGTGTAAAGGTAATGTGACCATCTTTATCAATTGTATAGCTTCCTTCACCCGGAACAACCATAGTCGTGCTGCCATCCTCAAAGGTTGGTGGAACTGTACTATCGATATGTCCTTCAAACGTTGGTGTTGCCACTTGTGGTTGGCCTTTTGCTCCTGTAGAAGCCGTGTCATGACCAGTAGATGGATCTACAACTGTTGGACGATAGCTTGCAGTAACTGGAGTACCATTCTTATTCTTGCGGACAATCGTTACGCCTGTTCCTTTTCCTACAAAATTAGCTTCTGGAGTGAAGGTGACGATGCCATCTGGTGAGATTAAGTAAGTTCCTTCACCTGGAATCACTTTTTCAGTTGATCCATCTTCAAATGTTGCTGCCACAGTTTCATCGATTGGAACAAGCGGATTACCACCTTCAAATGTTGGCGTACCTGTTTGAACAAGACCCTTAATGTTAACTGAAGAAGTATCTTTACCAGTTGGTGTTACTTTCGTAAACTCTGGGCTGTAAGTCGCAGTAACTGGGATGCCATTCTTATCTACGCGTTTGACTGTGACTGGATCTGGTTTGCCTACAAACTGCTTATCTGGAGTGAAGGTCACTGTACCGTCTGGCGCAATCGTGTAAGTTCCTTGGCCTGGAATAGATTTCTCTTTGCTTCCATCTGCGAAGGTTGGCTCGACTGTTTCATCAATTGGAACCAGTGGATCGCCACCTTGGAAGGTTGGAGTACCAGTTTGTGGGACACCTTGAGGACCTGTGCTGGTTGCACCGGTTCCTGTAGGAGTCACTTTCGTAAACTCTGGACTGTAGGTTGCAGTAACTGAAGTACCATTCTTATCCACACGTTTCACTGTAACTGGATCTGGGTTTCCAACAAACTGTTTGTCTGGCGTGAAAGTTACAGTTCCATTTGATGCAATCGTGTAAGTTCCTTGACCTGGAATAGACTTCTCTTTGCTTCCATCGTCGAAGATTGGCTCTACTGTTTCATCGATTGGAACCAGTGGATCACCACCTTGGAAGGTTGGAGTACCTGTTTGCGGAACACCCTGAGGGCCTGTGCTGGTTGCGTTAGTGCTGGTTGGAACTACTTCTTTCACCACCGCATGGTACTTGACAGTAACAGGAGTTCCGTTGACATCCACACGAGTCAATTCAAGTTCTGGTGTTTCACCCTTGAACTGTTTATCAGGAGTGAAGGTCACCTTACCGTCTGCGTCCACTTCGAACTTACCAACATTTGGCACTTCTTTCACGGTTGTACCATTGTCAAATAGTGGAGTTGAATCAGCTGGGAATGGAACTGAGTCATGGCCTGGAGTGAAGGTCACTTTACCTTCTTGGACTTGACCTTGCAGACCCTCTGTCTTATCACCTGAACCAGTCGGAGTTACCTTAGTAAACTCTGGACTGTAAGTCGCAGTAACTGGGGTGCCATTCTTATCTACACGTTTAACTGTGACTGGAGTTGGGTTTCCGACAAACTGTTTGTCTGGAGTGAAGGTGACGGTGCCATCTGGTGAGATTGCATAAGTTCCTTGGCCTGGAATAGATTTCTCTTTGCTTCCATCTTCGAAGGTTGGCTCAACTGTTTCATCGATTGGAACCAGTGAATCGCCACCTTGGAAGCTTGGAGTTCCTGTTTGCGGAACACCTTGAGGACCTGTGCTGGTTACGTTAGTGCTAGTTGGGGTTACCTTAGTCACTGTTGGAGTATAAGTCGCAGTAACCTCTGTACCGTTCTTATCTACACGTTTGACTGTGACTGGATCTGGGTTGCCTACAAACTGCTTGTCTGGAGTGAAGGTTACTGTTCCGTCTGGCGCAATTGTGTAAGTTCCTTGGCCTGGAATATTCTTTTCCTTGCTTCCATCTGCGAAGGTTGGCTCTACTGTTTCATCAATTGGAACCAGTGGATCACCACCAGCAAATGTTGGAGTCCCGGTTTGTGGAACACCCTGAGGACCTGTGCTGGTTGCGCCAGTTCCTGTAGGTGTTACCTTGGTCACTGTTGGGGTATAAGTCGCAGTAACTGGGGTCCCGTTCTTATCTACACGTTTGACTGTGACTGGATCTGGGTTGCCTACAAACTGCTTGTCTGGAGTGAAGGTTACTGTTCCGTCTGGCGCAATTGTGTAAGTTCCTTGGCCTGGAATATTCTTTTCCTTGCTTCCATCTGCGAAGGTTGGCTCTACTGTTTCATCAATTGGAACCAGTGGATCACCACCAGCAAATGTTGGAGTCCCGGTTTGTGGAACACCCTGAGGACCTGTGCTGGTTGCGCCAGTTCCTGTTGGTGTTACCTTGGTCACTGTTGGGGTATAAGTCGCAGTAACTGGGGTCCCGTTCTTATCCACACGTTTGACTGTAACTGGATCTGGGTTTCCGACAAACTGTTTGTCTGGGGTGAAGGTCACTGTTCCGTCTGGTGCAATCGTGTAGGTTCCTTGACCCGGAATAGACTTCTCTTTGCTTCCATCTTCGAAGGTTGGCTCTACTGTTTCATCAATTGGAACCAATGGATTACCTTCTGTGAAGGTTGGGGTACCTTTTTGCGGTTGACCTTGGATACCCGTGCTAGTTGCGCTAGTTCCTGTTGGTGTTACTTTCGTAAACTCTGGACTGTAAGTCGCAGTAACTGGAGTACCATTCTTATCCACACGTTTGACTGTGACTGGAGTTGGGTTTCCAACAAACTGTTTGTCTGGCGTGAAAGTTACAGTTCCATTTGATGCAATCGTGTAAGTTCCTTGACCTGGAATAGACTTCTCTTTGCTTCCATCTTCGAAGGTTGGCTCTACTGTTTCATCGATTGGAACCAATGGATCGCCACCTTGGAAGCTTGGAGTGCCTGTTTGTGGAACACCCTGAGGACCTGTGCTGGTTGCGTTAGTGCTGATTGGGGTTACCTTGGTCACTGTTGGGGTATAGGTCGCAGTGACTGAGGTGCCATTCTTATCCACACGTTTCACTGTGACTGGAGTTGGTGTACCAACATACTGTTTTTCTGGCGTAAAGGTAATAGAGCCATCTGGATTGATGCTGTATTCACCTACACCTGGAACTGTTTTTGTTGACTGATCATCTTCGAAAGTCATTGGTTTCGTATCATCAATTGGAACAGCCGGATTACCTTCTGTGAAGGTTGGGGTACCCTTTTGCGGTTGACCTTGGATACCATTTGAAGTGGCGTCTGTTGAAGTTGGGGTTACTTCTTTCACCACCGCTTGGTACTTGACAGTAACAGGAGTTCCGTTGACATCCACACGAGTCAATTCAAGCTCTGGTGTTTCACCCTTGAACTGTTTGTCTGGTGTGAAAGTTACTTTTCCGTCTGCGTCCACTTCGAACTTACCGACATTTGGCACTTCTTTCACAGTTGTACCATTGTCAAATAGTGGAGTTGAATCAGCTGGGAATGGAACTGAGGCATGACCTGGAGTGAAGGTCACTTTACCTTCTTGGACCTGACCTTGTAGACCCTCTGTCTTATCTCCCGTACCAGTTGGTGTTACCTTAGTAAACTCTGGACTGTAAGTCGCAGTCACTGGGGTGCCATTCTTATCTACGCGTTTGACTGTGACTGGATCTGGTTTGCCTACAAACTGCTTGTCTGGAGTGAAAGTTACAGTTCCGTCTGGCGCAATCGTGTAAGTTCCTTGACCTGAAATCACTTTTTCCTTGCTTCCATCTGCGAAGGTTGGCTCGACTGTTTCATCGATTGGAACCAGTGGATCACCACCTTGGAAGCTTGGAGTGCCTGTTTGTGGAACACCCTGAGGGCCTGTGCTGGTTGCGTTAGTTCCTGTAGGTGTCACTTTAGTCACTGTTGGTTTATAATGTGCTCGGTAAGGAACACCGTTAGAATCATTTACTTGGACAGTAACTGGGTCTGGAGTACCGACAAAATTTTTGTTAGGTTTGAAAGTGACTTGACCAGTGTTAGGGTCTAACTCATAAGTTCCAACTGACTGACCATTGGATGTAGCAGGAACTGAGCTACCAGTAATAGGTTGGCCGTTAGCATCCACAAAGGTCGCAGGGCGTGAAGCATCTGGAGTCACTGGCGTTTTAGCTGGATCGCCATCATTAAAGATTAGATTTTTGTTTTGTTCTTGACCTTGAACACCAGTTGATTCATATGTCGGTATCTTTCGAACAGTAGGGATGTAGCGACCATCCATATTGTTCAAAATGTCATTCTTATTTGGATTTGATGCATCAGTTGATTGCCAGTTAGTTGATGAACCGTTTGAGTCTGTACGACGAATATTAATCCCTTCAGCAGTTCCTATGAAGTCTGCATTTGGTGTGAACACTACATCGATATCATCACCATTAGCAGTCACTACATAGGTCCCTTCAGGACGCACATAAGTATTGCCGTTAGTTGGAGTCAAGACATTCCCTTGATTATCCAAAACCTGTGGCGCTTGGCTACTCATGCTAGCATTAGTTACAAAATCTGAACGATCTGGTCCTTTAGGTGTGAAGTGAACTGTAGCATTTTGTGTCTCACCTTGAAGACCAGTTGTTTCTTTCTTTTCACCTTGAGGTGGATAAGTACGACGAACCAACATGTCCTCAACTTCACCACTAAAGGCAGTCCCGGTAGGCTTCTCAATATCACCTGCATTAGTCGCAATACGCACACGCATTCCAAGTTGGTCAACTAATCCACCACTAAGACTCGGAATTGCATTAAATGTTAAAGTGTGGTCTCCATTAGCAGTTATTTCTTTAACCACACTGCCTTCATTATCATCAAATTTCCCGTTATTATTGAAGTCCACCCATGCTTTGACATATGCTTTAGCATTACCATTTGGATTAGCCTTAATCTTAAGGGTATAAGTGCCATTCTTAGCTTTGTTTAAATCCAAGAGGTCGTTAGTGTTGCTATATTGATCAGCAGTTAGCAATTGCTGCGGACCTTCATCTGAAACATCCTCACGATCATCAGAAGTCCAGTCATTTTTAGAATCCACATCGATATCTGCTTCTGTAGAACCTAAGTAAGGTTGCTTTATTTGAACATTTGTTATCGAATCGCGTGTAGAGATAGTATGATGAGCTTCACCGTAACTTTCTGGCGCATCACCACCATCAACTACCAAGAATCCCATCATAAGTGCCTGTTGCCCTGCGGTCGCAACATAAAAACCTACCTCAGAAGCCCCACGGGTCATTACAACTGGTACTGCTTTACTTGCTGAAACTATTGGTCCAAATACTTGACTACCCAGACCACCTGTAACTGTATCAGGACTCAAAAACTTATTCCAATCGATAGTCTTATCTTTTAGGATGAGTAGACCACCTCTTGTTGTCTTGTCAGCCTGCTTAACAAGTTCTTCAGTCGTAACAGTGTAAGGTCCTTTTGCACGAGGACCTTTCATCCATTCTCCTACGTATTCCCAACCTTCACCGTTAGTGGTAAAAATACCATATTCACCAGGGTTAGCATCTTCTCCATCAGCCATAACAACTGCTGGTTTTACTTTTTTTCCACGATAAGTGGCTTCTATTTTAAATTTAACCCCCCAGTTTACACCATCAACTGGTACGATAATTTGAGTTTTATGGCCTTTTGTATCAAAACCTTGTCCACCAATAGTACTCCATTTATCTTGTGGTTGACCTGATACAGGAGGTGGAGTTTTTCCATAATCTTTCCAGTTTTTTAAATAACTGTTTGTTGCATTTGGATCATAAGTTCCAGCAGATGAAGTTCCTTCCACACGCTTTTTATAAATTTCAGTAGCGTGGAATGGTTTAAGCTCAGTAACTGTCAAGGTAACTACATAACCAGGTGAAATTTCTTTCGTATAAGTAGTTCCAATCTTAAACCCTCCCTGAGGATCTAAGTTTTTCAAGCTTGCTGTATCAGAGAAATCAATCCAGTTAATTTGTTTTGCTAATTGTGTACTTTCTTTCTTCTCTGATTCAGACAATTCTGGTTTAGATGTACGTGGTACAGGAGTCGCATCGTCCGCACCTGCATAACTAGCTGGTGCAACTGAAGTTGCCTGGGTATCACGACGAACTCTACGAGAACGTGTAGATTGTTCAGTAACACTAGACGTCTCAGTAGGTTCAGCAATTATTGGAGCAACTGCAGTTTCTGGTTTAGTACTCTCTGTAGATTTATCTTCTGGAGAAGTAACTGGTTTCTCAACAGGAGACTGTGATGTTTCAGAGATAACCGATTGGTCATTGTTCTTTTTATCAGCAGGCTCTGTTCCAGAATTTGAAGTTGCTGTTTCTTTAGTTGGTTGAGAGGATTCTACTACAGATGGTGTTTCAGACTTTTCTGATGTTTTAGAATCTGTAGGTGATATAGAAGTCCCCGTTGTCTTATCAAAGTTTGTTTTAGCTACCTCGTTTAAAGAGTTTGTCACACTCGTCTCATCAGCATTAACTTGAGAAGTTGCTCCCAAAAGGACCAAGGTGGACAAGAGCACAGAACAAACACCTACATTTAGTTTTCGAATAGAAAACTTATGAAGGCGTGGATTAAATAAATCTTTCCCCATTATAATCTCCTTAATTATAATTTTATAACTCAGAACATTATACAACTTTTTTTATAGCTTCGCTACTAAGTAAACTTAAAAAATTTTAGTTATTATTTAAATTATAAAAGAAAAAAACTACGTATACTTAACTTCAATTATTATCTTGTTATATTTTTTCCTGCATTAAAATTTATATAATTTCTTTATTCAAATATTTTATAGTTTAAACCAAAATTATCAAAATTTCACTTCTAGCTTATAAGAATCAAAAAACCACTCACTCCAAAGAGCAAGTGGTTCGTGTAATTTTTATTTTTCAAGTAAGCTGAGCGCTTCTGCATCAGCGATAATAGTCACATCAGGGTGGTTTTGTAGACTACTTGCTGGGAGGTTCTCAGTCACTGGGCCAGATACTGTTCCAGCAATAGCTTCTGCTTTTGACTCACCGTAAGCAAAAAGAATAATTGACTTGGCATCCAAGATGTTTTTAATTCCCATTGAAATGGCTTGAGTTGGAACGTCTTCAATCTTGTCAAAAAAGCGAGCATTAGCTTCGATGGTAGATTGATCAAGTTCTACTAGATGCGTTTGGCTATCAAATGGAGTTCCTGGCTCGTTAAAGCCGATATGTCCGTTGCGACCAATTCCCAAGATTTGCAAATCAACAGGATGGTCCGCCAAAATTTGATTGTAGCGTTCAACTTCTTCTTCAGCATTGTCCTTAACCCCACGAGGCAAGAAACTTTCTTTAAATGGTTTTTGGTTGAACAAGTTTTCCTGCATGAAGTAACGATAAGACTGCGGATTGTCCCCATCAAGCCCTACATACTCATCAAGGTTCACACTGGTTAGATTTGAAAAATCAAGGTCACTCTCAACGATTTCCTTGTAAAATTCAAGTGGACTGCTTCCTGTCGCAAGTCCTAATGTTTGAGCACCATTGGCCAATTTTTCCTTCAAAATCTCAAAAGCTACTTTTCCACCTTCGACTTGATTCTCAACTTTTATAACTTTCATTTTATATCCTCCATGTTTCTATATTTATTATATGGTATAGACCAATTTTTGTCAAGTGAAAACGATTTAATTTCTTAAAAAAGAGCGTCTAAACTTGAAACATGTTATAATGGATAAGATTAGAACTTAGAAAGAATGATAAAAAAATGAATACAGCTGATTTTGATTTCCACTTACCTGAGGAATTGATTGCCCAAACACCCCTTGAAAAACGTGATGCGTCTAAACTTCTTATCGTTAATCGCGAGACGAGAGAAATGCAGGATAAACACTTTCACTCTATTATTGATATGTTGGAACCAGGTGATGCCCTTGTTATGAACGACACTCGCGTTCTCCCTGCCCGCCTCTATGGTCAAAAGGAAGAGACCGGAGGTCATGTGGAGCTTCTCCTGCTCAAAAATACTAGTGGTGATGAGTGGGAAGTCCTCGCTAAACCTGCCAAACGCCTCAAGGTTGGTACTCGTGTCAGCTTTGGCGATGGCCGCCTCAGCGCTGTTGTTACCGAAGAATTAACCCACGGGGGCCGCATTGTCCGCTTTGAATACCAAGGAATTTTCCTAGAAGTTTTGGAAAGTCTAGGTGAAATGCCACTGCCGCCTTATATCCATGAAAAACTAGATGATCGCGAACGTTATCAAACGGTCTACGCTAAAGAAAGTGGCTCTGCTGCTGCACCGACTGCTGGTCTCCACTTTACTAAAGAACTGCTAGCAGAAATCCAAGCCAAGGGTGTTCATCTGGTTTATCTCACTCTTCACGTCGGACTCGGAACCTTTAGACCTGTCTCTGTTGACAATCTGGACGAACATGAAATGCACTCAGAATTCTACCAACTTTCTGAGAAAGCAGCTGCCACCCTTCGCTCTGTCAAGGAAAATGGAGGTCGCGTCATCGCTGTCGGAACCACTTCGATCCGCACACTGGAAACCATCGGTTCCAAGTTTAATGGGCAAATCCAAGCAGATTCTGGCTGGACCAATATCTTTATCAAACCAGGCTACGACTGGAAGGTTGTGGATGCTTTTTCAACCAACTTCCACCTACCCAAGTCAACTCTTGTTATGCTAGTTTCTGCCTTTGCCGGTCGTGACTTAGTCCTAGATGCCTATCACCATGCCATCCAAGAACACTACCGCTTCTTCAGTTTTGGAGATGCTATGTTTATCTATTAAGAAAATCCCTATTAGGAAACCTAATAGGGATTTTTTTAATTATTCCATACTAAACTTTGGATCTTTCAAACTCTGAACACTGGCATTGATAACTGCTCCGATAATCAAAATCTTTGCAATGAGAATAAACCAAAACATCATGACTACCACGATAATGGAACTGAAAAATCGAACGTCAACTAGATGATTAACATAACTATTGACGTAGACAGAAAAGATATTCAATAAAAAGATAAGAGTTAGCAAAACAAAGACACTTCCTGGTAAAACATAGCGGATTCGTGGTGCTTTTACTTTTGGAAGGAAGTAATAAATCATAACTAGAATGGCAAAGATCAAGGCATAGACCAGAGGGCCTGTAAAGTCTTGCAGGTAGGAGAATAGCGAACTGTCTGATTGCCAGTAAGTTTTGAGGATGTTGAGCAACATACGACCAAACATACTCAAAAATAAGGCCAATGCAAAAAGAATCTGCAAGCCGAAACTAACAAGTAAACTCATCAACTGATGGGAGATAATTCCTCGACTCTTGGTCACTCCATAGGCTTTATTAAAGGCTTTTTGGAGGAAATCCATTGATTTCGAAAAGGTCCAGAGGGCAGATAAAACGGCAAAACTCAGCAAACCAGTTGATGGTTGAGTCAGAACTTCTCGTACAATCTTGGCAACCACATCATACACCGTATCAGGCAAGAATTCCTTGATTGTCAGTAAGAAATTTGAGACTGGAATCTGAAAATAAGGCAAAATATTGACCATTATCATCAGCAAGGGGAAGATTGAAATCAACCAATAGTAGGCAACCGCAACACTGGTCAACTCACTATCAGATGCTTGATAATAATGCAAAAAAGCTTTCAATAAGGGCCTGTCCATCAGCTCTTTCCACCACTTTTTCATGTTCCATCCTCCGTCATTTTCTTCATCATCTAAGTTCTTCTGATTAAATCTAGCATATCATAAGGTAAAGTATTTGCGGCTTCTTTCAGAGAATAATTTTCTAAATTATTCACATTTTGTCGTAGTTTTTTGGCATACTTGGCTGTTATCAGTTTAGCTTCTTCGTATTCAAAGATTGCCTTACGTTCGAGATAGTAGCCTCGTAGCATTTCATCGATATTGTTTGGCTTGATGCGATTGATAACCCGCTCAACAAAAGCACCACTTCCGATAATAGCCGTCTCGCGTAGACGAGATTCTTGCATAAAACTAATCAGAGAACTCTTGTAAACCCCTTTTAGGTTTTCCAAACTCTCGATAATCAGCTCTGTATTTTCCAAATACAACTCTGAAATCTGATCATAGTCAACTGCTAGTAGTTTACGAGATTCTTCGTTCATCCAACTACGGAAAGTTTTGCCAAAGGTAAACATTTCATGGAGTAGAAAGCGCAGTATCCGTAAGGAAACTAGGAAGTAATAAGTCACTCTAGAAGCGAAATTCCGATTGATACTCTGCTCCATGTTTTTTAGGTAACGTTGGTAAACTCGATAGCCACGCTCACTAATTCTATTTTCTTCATAGGCTTGCTCCAAACCGTCACTCTCAATACTCAAGATAAGAAGCTTTAAGGACTCCCAGTCCTCTTGGACTCTCTTATTTTCCAGACTAAGGATGAGATTTTCAATCCGACCATGGTAATTATCAATAGCTGCATAAAGAGGAAGTTTATTCTTGTGATGGTCTAGTTCTTTTTCTAATTCTGCAGCTACATCATTCAGAATCGCAATATGCATCAAATGGTCCTTGCTTTCCTCTTGTTCCTCAGATAAGTGAGGGAGGACTAGTAAACCTGTTAAAAAGCTCAACAGTGTAACGCCTGCTACAAGGAAGAGTAACAAAGGATATTCCTGCTCCAAATGACTTGGTATGAGGAGAATAGTCGCGATAGATACTGTCCCTTTGACACCAGAGAAGGTCAAAAGAAGCATATCTTTCATGTACTTATGAATTTTTTTCTTAAGTCGACGCGTCCTCACAAAGTAAAAACCAGCAATCATGACAAAGCGGATCGCAAAGAGTAAGAAGGTCA
Organism: Streptococcus oralis; assembly: GCF_024399415.1. NCBI lineage: Bacteria > Bacillati > Bacillota > Bacilli > Lactobacillales > Streptococcaceae > Streptococcus > Streptococcus oralis. The sequence continues at coordinate 736,999 of NZ_CP029257.1, read as the reverse complement.
GAACGACAACTGAAAGCAGTAAAAGAAGGGGATTGTAGAGAGAATTAGACAAGATCGGCTCTGCTATCAACTCTAATTCCATTCCCAAGAGAACAAAGACTGATCCATTTAGCATAAAGGTCACGGTGTGCCAGACGGTCTCCGTCACGGTGTCTACCTGAGCCTCAAGGAGCGTAATTTTCTTAAAACGACTGGCCTTCAAAATACCTGCAACCACTACTGCTATAATCCCTGAAACATGAAACTCTTCTGCGATGAAAAAGGTCATGAGTGGCAAACTTAGCTCTAGCAATAGTTCACTGGCTATATCTATCGCTCGCACACTCAGTAAAAAGCTATGCAAAAAACGATTGACCATAGCCGTCACAAAACCGACTACAAAACCACCAAGGATAGAAAACGCTAGGGAAGTTCCAGCTTGGCTGAAAGAAAAGGTTCCTGTTGTCCAAGCAGCAAGAGCCATCTGAAAGGCAACCAAACCAGAAGCGTCATTTAAGAGTCCTTCCCCTTTTAGGATATTAGAAACCCGTTTGGGAAAACGAAAACGTTCAGAAAGAGATGCGAAGGCAACCAAATCTGTTGGCCCAAGTGCCGCCCCAACTGCTAAACAGGCCGCCAAAGGAAGAGTCATCCAAAGGAAGTGAGCCATGCCCCCCAAGCTCAAGGTCGAGATAAAAATCACAGGAAAGATCAGAAAGACAACAATCCGCCAGTGCTTCAAAATGGACGTAATATCCGCTTCTTCTGCCTCCCGAAAAAGTAAGGGACCAATAACTATGGCCAGAAACAGCTCTGTATTGAGATGAAAGTCCGCATCGGGAACAAATAAGCCAATTCCAATCCCCAAAAGGATTTGTACAAGAGGAAGGGGCAAAAAAGGGAGAAGTTTATTGGTCGTGGTTGAAATGATTAAGACAAATAAAAATAGAATCAAGTAAATGAGTAATTCCACACAATTCCTCCTTAATCTTTTTTACAACAAGATTCAAAAATCTCCTTTTGCTCTTGGATTTTCTGATCAATCTTAGAACAGTCTTTGTGCTCAATTTTTTTCTGGCACCGTTCCATTTCAAGAGCCACTAATTTTTTCTTAATTTTAAGCATTTTCTTGCTCATATGTGCTTCGTCGAGCACCCCGACTGCTCGCTCGTGATGCGTTGACTCGACAAAATTTTGGCGCATTGCCTCAAGCTTCTCACGAAGGTATTGTTTATCCATGTCTATACCTTTCTAATTTTTCAATCATAACTAAAAACGGTGGATTATTAACTTGGTTGAGTGTCCGATAAATGGCAGCTGTATACTCTTGTTGGTTCAACTGGCTAACAAAATCCAATACAGCATCCCTCTCGGTGTCTCCTCCTTCATGACCATAGTAAATCATGATTGCAATCCGTCCCCCTTTGACAAGCAAGTGACACAGCTTTTCTAAGGCTTCGATAGTAGTCTGAGGTTGAGTGATGACGGATTTGTCAGCAGAAGGCAGATAACCCAGATTAAAAATCCCTGCCTTAGCTTCTGTCACAAACTGGTCTAGTGTCTCATGACCTTGCAAGATTAACTGGGTATTTGTCATTCCAGCCTGATCCAAACGCTCTTGCGTCTTCTCCAAAGCCTGCTCCTGAATATCAAAGGCATAGACTTGCTTGGCTAGCTTGGCTAAAAAAAGGGTATCATGGCCATTGCCCATGGTCGCATCCACTACGATATCATCCTGAGTCACAACCTCAGCCAAAAAATCATGTGCCATCTCAAGTGGTCTTTTCATTTTTAAACTCCTGTTTTACAGCCTTGCATCCTTGCACACTTCCACGACGGCGCATCTCAGTTTCAATAGCATTTAGCACTTCCCATTTATTGAGGCTCCACATAGGACCAATCAACATATCTCTCGGTGCATCTCCTGTAATTCGATGGATGACGATATGCTTGGGAATGATTTCCAACTGGTCACAAATGACCTTGACATACTCGTCCTGACTCATCAGTTGCAAACGTCCTTCGTGGTAATCTCGCTGCATCCGTGTATTGGTCATGAGGTGAAGCAAGTGCAGTTTAATTCCTTGAATATCATTGTCCGTGACACAGCGACGGACATTTTCAACCATCATCTCATGGGTTTCCCCTGGAAGACCGTTGATCAAATGGGAAACAATCTCAATCTTGGGATATTTCCTCAAGCGTTTTACTGTTTCCACATACAATTCATAAGAATGGGCACGGTTAATCAGGTCAGAGGTTGCTTCAAAGGTTGTCTGTAAGCCCAATTCTACCGTCACATGCATGCGTTCCGACAACTCAGCCAAATATTCGATGGTTTCATCGGGTAAACAGTCTGGGCGCGTTCCGATATTGATTCCTACTACACCTGGCTCATTGATAGCCTGCTCGTAACGTTCTCGAATCACTTCCACCTTTTCATGGGTGTTGGTAAAGTTTTGGAAATAAACTAGATATTTTTTAACATCTGGCCATTTGCGGTGCATAAAGTCAATTTCCTTATAAAATTGCTCACGAATAGGGGCATTCGGTGCCACGATGGCATCTCCAGAACCTGAAACCGTACAAAAAGTACAACCACCATGTGCTACAGTTCCATCCCGATTTGGACAGTCAAATCCCGCATCGATAGGAACTTTGAAAGTCTTTTCTCCGAAAAGTTTTCGATAATAATCATTCAAGGTATTATAAGATTTCATAACTTTCATTATAACAAAAAACACCTACAATCTCAAAAGCCTGACTTTCCAACAAATTCCCTTGTTTCTCATTTCCTTTAGCGTTTTTTTATGATACAATATTGGTATGATTTTAATGAAAATAGCATCTATTTTATTATTGATATTAACCTTGGTGGTTTGCTTTATTGTCACCAAGCTTTTTGGACTTAGGAAAATAGGATTTAATTTCGCGGATCTAGCTTTTCCACTTTTGGTATTTGAGTACCATCTGATTACTGCTAAAGCCTTTACCCACAACTTTCTACCGCGACTTGGAGTCGCACTTTCTCTCCTAGCAATCCTCCTTGTAGTCTTTTTCCTTGTCAAAAAACGAAGTTTTTATTACCCTAAATTCATCAAATTCTTCTGGAGAGCCGGTTTTCTCCTTACCTTAATCATCTACATAGCTATGATTGTCGAATTGATGATGCTCCCATAAAAAACATTCCCTCAGACAGCTGTCTAAGGGAATGTTTTTATCTTCATACTTACTTTCTAAGCTCTACCAAGATACTTTTTCTTATTTCCTAAATGTCAAGGCGTAGAATTTGCCATCCCAAAGAAGTTTCATTTCCTTTTCCTTAACTTCGCTTGGAACAGCATTCTCAATTTCACTCAAATCAACAGTAGCGTCTTTAAAATAATCCTTACTAAAATGATTTTTCTTATATTGCTGATCCACATAGTCAGCCGTCTCATCTGCGATTAAAATTTTGGTTCCTGGCTTCGCCACTCGTAGCATTTCCTGCATAGCCTTGGCCTTATCATTGAAAAAATTGATTCCGCCAATATGGTAGACAATGTCAAAACTATTATCCGCAAAGGGTAGTTCCTCCGCGCAAGCATGGAAAAGTTGCAAATTGGTCTTTTTAGCGCAAGATCTCTGGCATTTTTTTAGCATACTGATAGAAATATCTACCCCTACAAAGTCTAAACTTTTCAGGTCAATTGTCTCAGGAATATAACGGAGGTCTTGACCAGTCCCTATAGAGACATAAAGAACAGATAAATTATCTTTCCATTCTATTTCCTCCATCAGATCCCTTCTCAACTTATCAATCGCCTTGCCGTGGAGAAGTGGTCCTATCCATTTCTCACTCATATCGTACCAGCGAGCCATACGGTTATACATGGTCATGTATTTAGCATTATCTCCAGATAGATAATCTGGATTAAGAGACAGATAGATATCGCCATCTTTTTGAAAATTTTCTACCTCTAAACCTGACTTTAATTTATCTTGTAATCTTGTTTCAATCATATGCAACATCTCCTTTTTTATTTGTCACCTATTATAGTGGAATTCATCGCAAAAACAATAGCTTTTTAGTAAGTGGCAACTATCCACTTGTATCCGGTAGTAGAACCAGGGTCAGTTACAAAAAACAAGTGCCAATTTCCATTGACACTTGTTTCTACTTTTAAACTGCGTTGCAACATTTCGTGAAAGATACCGTTTAAAAAACTTAATCTTCTTTTTTGCGTCTTGCCAAGAATCCTGTTCCCAATCCAAGAAGGGCGATTCCCGCTACTAGAGTCGCTTGGTTAGACTCGCTTCCTGTATTAGGTAATTCCCCACCTTTTTTAGGCTTACCTGGTTCATTTGGTTTACCAGGTGTTGGTTTTTCAGGAGTGTGTGTATTTGTAATGTTGTAACCTTCTACTGAAGCTGTATAACCATCTGGAACATTCACTTCTTCAACAGTGTAGGCAATCTCCTTACCTTCTTGATAACGATCAAGACCTGTAAACTCATAAGTCCAGCCACTTGTTTCTGACACTGTAGCTGTCTGACCAGTTTCCTTACCATCTGCAAGAAGTTTTACGGTGATAGATGCTGGACGGATGCCATCTTTGTTATCTTCATCTTTCCAGATCTTATGACCTTTTACAGCTGTTTTTTCTGGAGTATGTTCGTTGGTAATGGTGTACTTTCCATCCTTATCTGTAGTGATGGTTGCTTTGTATTCTGTCATAGCAGTTTCTTTGACAGTATACTTGATTTCTTTACCATTCTCATACTTAGGAAGTTTTTTAGATTCGAACTTCCAGCCAGTTTTTTCTGAAACTTCAATTTCTTGAACAACTTTTTCTCCGTTAAGAATTTGAACTTTCACAGATGTTGTACGTTTACCGTCTTGGTTGTTGTTATCTTTCCAAACCTTAGTTCCGGAAAGAACTACTGTTTTTGGTGTGTAATTGTTTGTAACTACTTGACCAGTCACAGAAGATTCGTAACCAGCTGGTACATCCACTTCCTTGATAGAATAGGTGATTTCTTTTCCAGCTTCGTATTGTGGAAGATTGGTGAAGGATGCTACCCAAGTGTTATCATCAGTCTTTTCCTTAGCTGTTAAGGTCAATTTCTTACCTTCAACGGCTACTGGATCTGCATTTCCTACTTTTTTATAAAGTTGAACCGTTACGGACTCAGGACGTTTACCATCTTGGTTGTTCGCATCGTTCCATACTTTTGTTACCTTGTAGTCAATTTCTTTAGGAGCATATTTGTTTGTGATGGTAAAGTCTGTAATAGTCGCTTCGTATTCTGCTACGGCTTCTTCTGTTACAGTGTATTTGATTTCTTTACCAGCTTTATATTTTGCTAATTTTTCGAATGTAGCAGTCCATGTTCCGTCTGCAGCAGCCTGAATTTCTTTCGAATCAACTTTCTTACCGTCTGCTAAAAGATTGATTGTAATCTTAGTCGGACGTTTGCCGTCTTGGTTATTAGCGTCATCCCAGTTCTTAGTTGCTTTTACATCAACTGTTTCTGGTGAATAGCTATTTGTGATGGTGAATCCAGATGCAGCATCACCAGTAATTTCAGAAGTGTAACCAGCAACAGTTACTTCTACTACCGTGTACTGGATTGGTGTGCCGCCTTTATCAGCATCAAGGTCTTTGAAGCTTCCAGCCCAACCATTTGCTTCAGTCAATTCAAGTGTTTTACCAGTATCTTGACCATCTGCAAGCAATTTAACTGTGACAGAAGTTGGACGTTTACCGTCTTGGTTGTTCTCGTCCTTCCATACTTTCTTCACAGGAACTTCCGTTTTTGCTGGAGTGTAAGTATTCTCGAAAGCTTTTTCATCATCGTAAGAAACAGTTGCTTCAAGTGCACCTTTACCCTTGTCCGCTACAGTAACTGTAGCCGTGACAGTTTTAGTGTCGTACTTGATGTTTGTATCACTGCCAGCTTTTTCAGCAATTTTAAAGGTATAAGTCCCTGCTTTGTCGAATTCCAATTCTGAGAAAGCAATGTTTCCGTCTTTGTCATTCTTCACAGTTTCTTTCACCTTACCATCTTGGTCTGTTAAAGTGAATTCAAACTCTTCAGCCTTCAACTCACGTCCTGTAAGTTTTTTATTAGCTTTAATCTTAACTTTAGCTTTGCTACGTTTATTTGTAACTGTTTTGATAGCTCCATCTTGTCCAACAGTCATCTCAAATGGAGTAGGATTCAACTCATATCCCTCAGGAGCTTCAATCTCGGTTACTGTAAAGTTCCCTTTCTTGATATCACTTTCTGAGTAAATAGATGACTCAGCAATTCCGTCATCATTTGTCGTTACAATTTCCTCTTTAGCCGTAGCTCCTGCCGGAGGAGTAATCTTGAATTTTGCTCCTTTTAGACGGTCATGAGTCAGCTCGTCGACCTTGTAAAGAATGATACGGTAACCAGTTTCTAACTGAATTGTACCACCAGAAGCAACGACTGAGTTTCCGATTTGCTTAACGACTGTCTTATTACTATAGTCGTCATATGTTAGAATCTGGTCATCACCCTTCATTTCAGCATTGTTTTGGACTTGCGTGCCATCAGCTGGAGCACTTGTTTTATAATTAATTCGAAATGCTGCTGGTTTACCGTTCTTCGCAAGAATTGAAGATGCATTGTTAATTGTTAAAGTAAATTCTGTGTAAGAATCATTCCATTTTACTTGATAATCCTTACCAGCTTCTAAAACCACTTCATCTTTAAAGTAATAATATTGATCATACCAACCTGCCGTGACGCTAAATGTTTCAGGGATCATCTGCATTGGTGAAGCATTTGGATCTACCCAGTCATGAATTTCAATTTTATTATAGGCTGCTTGTTTCGGATTAACACGAACATACCAGCTGTGTAAGTATTTTCCACTCTTATTTAGAGCCTTGGATGTCCAATCCTCTTTGTAAATCAAACCATGATATTTATTGAAATTAGCTCGACCGATTCCTTCAGAATAATCAGCTGTACCACCTTTTTTCACCTTGATTTGATGGGTAATTTCATTTATGGTTTCCGTTTTATCAAAACGAAGCGTTTCATTGCTTAATTCATTTTTAGAACTAAAACCAACAAAGAAATTCCCTTTAACGTTTTGGACTTGATAGCCACCTTTTTTCTCAAGATAGGTTTTCAGATTTTTTAATGTAATAGTTGCCTTACCACCATTATTATCCCCGTTTGATACAATTTGGGTTTCTCCGATAACCAGATCGGTTTCCTTATCTTTTAAATCAAAGGTTTCATTTCTAACCGTTAAAGGACTCGGAACAGTAAAGGTAAAGGTATCACCGTCCTCTAATTTACCATCATAGGCGCTCAAATCGTAATCAACAGTGAATTTATAATTTGAGTAGTTATGATGCTCAGGAGAAAGTGTATAAACACCATTCGCATCCGGTTTTATAAACTTACCATTATCAACCTCCCAAATTCCAATATTACTGATAACGTTCTTCAGTTCCTTTGCTTGAACTGAATTTGGAGCAAAGATTATCCCTAGCAAACAGGCCAGAGAAGTTAGGATGGGTAACCAGAATTTCTTGTTCTTCATAATCTTCCTTTCTAAATTACCGAAAACATTAAACCGACAAACTATGATTATAAAATCTCAACACTCATCTCCTTTCGAATTCGTTGAAATCCATGAGGGTTATTGAATAAGTTACATCATATTAACATGTTTCATAACTATATGTGAGTGCAATATTTATCATATTTGTTCTATTTTTAATATAGAAACCTCCTTTAATTTCATTATAAAACAAAATTAACTTTTTTTGTAATATTATGAGGTTATTGCCTTTTGAAAATATTGACACAGTGTAAAATTACTGCCATAAAAATTAATTCTTTCATCAGACTGAAGTTTCTTTAAGTATAGTGAACACTTACGAACAACTTCTCTTTTAAACAAACAGAAAGGAACAATGCACAAAACGTTCCATTTATTTATAAGTTTGATACACCTTAATAATTATCCAAACTATTTTATATAAGTAAAAATCAGAAGAGATTTAGCAATAGTCATATACCATACTGGTAAATAGTTTAATTTATCATATTTCATTATTCTGAATCATAGAAAAAAGACCAGGGGGTTATCCCTGATCTTTCTTTACTGTACTTATTGGCTACTAAATGAGATTAGTCTTCTTTTCTTCGTTTAGTTGCAACAAGACCTGCACCTAAAGCTAGAAGAGCTAAACCTGCTGCTAATGCAGCTTGTCCAGATTCGCTTCCAGTGTTTGGTAGGTTAGGATTTTCTGGTTCAGTTTGGTCCGTTACTACTAACTTACCATCCTTAAACTCAACCTGATTTCCACTAGCATTTACCACTGTTACAGTTCCGTCGTAGTTAACTTGGAATGTAATATCTGTTACTGCTAAGTATCCAGTTGGAGCGGCCTCTTCATGGAAAGTATATACTCCCGGAGTCAAATCAAGTACATGTGATTGTTTGGCTTTTGAAGTCCATTCAGCCACAGGATTACCTGCAACTTTTTCTCCACGGAAAATTTGGATTTTTGCACCCGCGATTTCTTCACCCGCTAGATTTACCTTGCTGAAGGTGATCTTACGTGGAAGGTCATCGTCTTTGTCGGTTACAGTTACTGTTGAGCCGTTGGTTACGACTTTGTTTTCTTCACCTTTAGAGTCTTTCTCACCAACATTTGTCACTTCCACTGTGCCGTCGTATTTGACTTGGAAAGTGATGTCCGTTACTTTGAGGTAACCAGTTGGAGCTGCTTCCTCATGGAAGGTGTAAGTGCCTGGAGCCAAGTTGAGATCTTTAGACTTACCAGCTTCTGAAGTCCAGCTTTCTACGGCTGTGCCTTCTGCCTTGTCGCCTTTATAGATCTTAATCTCTGCACCAGCGATTTCTGTTCCACCAAGGCTAACCTTGCTGAAGGTGATCTTACGTGGAAGGTCATCATCTTTATCAGTTACAGTTACAGTTGAACCGTTTGTGGCAACTTTGTTTTCTTCACCCTTAGAGTCTTTTTCTCCAACATTGGTTACTTCCACTGTGCCGTCATGTTTGACTTGGAAAGTGATGTCGGTTACTTTGAGGTAGCCTGTTGGAGCTGCTTCCTCATGGAAGGTGTAAGTGCCAGGTGCCAAGTTCAAGTCTTTAGACTTACCAGCTTCTGAAGTCCAGCTTTCTACGGCTGTACCTTCTGCCTTGTCGCCCTTGTAGATCTTGATTTGTGCACCAGCGATTTCTGTTCCACCAAGGCTAACCTTGCTGAAGGTGATCTTACGTGGAAGGTCATCGTCTTTGTCGGTTACAGTTACTGTTGAGCCGTTGGTTACGACTTTGTTTTCTTCACCTTTAGAGTCTTTCTCACCAACATTTGTCACTTCCACTGTGCCGTCGTATTTGACTTGGAAAGTGATGTCCGTTACTTTGAGGTAACCAGTTGGAGCTGCTTCCTCATGGAAGGTGTAAGTGCCTGGAGCCAAGTTGAGATCTTTAGACTTACCAGCTTCTGAAGTCCAGCTTTCTACGGCTGTGCCTTCTGCCTTGTCGCCTTTATAGATCTTAATCTCTGCACCAGCGATTTCTGTTCCACCAAGGCTAACCTTGCTGAAGGTGATCTTACGTGGAAGGTCATCGTCTTTATCGGTTACAGTTACTGTTGAACCGTTTGTGGCAACTTTGTTTTCTTCACCCTTAGAGTCTTTCTCACCAACGTTTGTCACTTCCACTGTGCCATCATGTTTGACTTGGAAAGTGATGTCCGTTACTTTGAGGTAACCAGTTGGAGCGGCTTCCTCATGGAAGGTGTAAGTACCTGGCGCCAAGTTGAGATCTTTAGACTTACCAGCTTCTGAAGTCCAGCTTTCTACGGCTGTGCCTTCTGCCTTATCGCCTTTATAGATCTTAATCTCTGCACCTGCGATTTCTGTTCCACCAAGGCTAACCTTGCTGAAGGTAATCTTACGTGGTAGGTCATCGTCTTTATCGGTTACAGTTACAGTTGAGCCGTTGGTTACGACTTTGTTTTCTTCACCTTTAGAGTCTTTTTCACCAACATTTGTCACTTCCACTGTGCCGTCAAGTTTGACTTGGAAAGTGATGTCCGTTACTTTGAGGTAACCAGTTGGAGCTGCTTCCTCATGGAAGGTGTAAGTACCTGGCGCCAAGTTGAGATCTTTAGACTTACCAGCTTCTGAAGTCCAGCTTTCTACGGCTGTGCCTTCTGCCTTATCGCCCTTGAAGATCTTGATTTGAGCACCTGCGATTTCTGTTCCACCAAGGCTAACCTTGCTGAAGGTAATCTTACGTGGTAGGTCATCGTCTTTATCGGTTACAGTTACAGTTGAACCGTTTGTGGCAACTTTGTTTTCTTCACCTTTAGAGTCTTTTTCACCAACATTTGTCACTTCCACTGTGCCGTCATGTTTGACTTGGAATGTAATATCTGTTACTGCTAAGTATCCAGTTGGGGCTGCTTCCTCATGGAAGGTGTAAGTTCCTGGAGCCAAGTTGAGATCTTTAGACTTACCAGCTTCTGAAGTCCAGCTTTCTACGGCTGTGCCTTCTGCCTTGTCGCCCTTGTAGATCTTGATTTGAGCGCCTGCGATTTCTGTTCCACCAAGGCTAACCTTGCTGAAGGTAATCTTACGTGGAAGGTCATCGTCTTTATCGGTTACAGTTACTGTTGAGCCGTTGGTTACGACTTTGTTTTCTTCACCTTTAGAGTCTTTCTCACCAACATTTGTCACTTCCACTGTGCCGTCATGTTTGACTTGGAAAGTGATGTCCGTTACTTTGAGGTAACCAGTTGGAGCTGCTTTCTCATGGAAGGTGTAAGTACCTGGAGCCAAGTTCAAGTCTTTAGACTTGCCAGCTTCAGATGTCCAGCTTTCTACAGCTGTGCCTTCTGCCTTGTCGCCCTTGTAGATCTTGATTTGAGCGCCTGCGATTTCTGTTCCACCAAGGCTAACCTTGCTGAAGGTGATCTTACGTGGAAGGTCATCATCTTTATCAGTTACAGTTACAGTTGAGCCGTTGGTTACGACCTTGTTGTCTTCACCCTTAGAGTCTTTCTCGCCGACATTGGTTACTTCTACTGTTCCGTCAGTTTTCACTTTGAAAGTAATATCCGTTACTTTGAGGTAACCAGTTGGGGCTGCTTCCTCATGGAAGGTGTAAGTACCTGGAGCCAAGTTCAAGTCTTTAGACTTACCAGCTTCTGAAGTCCAGCTTTCTACGGCTGTGCCTTCTGCCTTGTCGCCCTTGTAGATCTTGATTTGAGCGCCTGCGATTTCTGTTCCACCAAGGCTAACTTTACTGAAAGTAATGGCTTTTGGACTATCATCGTCTTTATCCGTTACTGTAACAGTTGAGCCATTAGTTACGACCTTGTTGTCTTCACCCTTAGAGTCTTTTTCACCAACGTTGGTCACTTCCACTGTGCCATCATGTTTGACTTGGAAAGTGATGTCTGTTACTTTGAGGTAACCAGTTGGAGCGGCTTCCTCATGGAAGGTGTAAGTACCTGGGGCCAAGTTGAGCTCTTTAGACTTACCAGCTTCAGATGTCCAGCTTTCTACAGCTGTGCCTTCTGCCTTGTCGCCCTTGTAGATCTTGATTTGAGCTCCTGCAATTTCTGTACCACCAAGGTTAACCTTACTAAAGGTAATCTTACGTGGACTATCGTCATCTTTATCAGTGACTTTGATTGTTGAACCATCGGTTACGACTGTATTGTCCTCGCCTTTAGCATCCTTAGTACCAACATTCGTCACTTTAACTGTTCCATCATAGTTAACTTTGAAAGTGATATCCGTTACTTTGAGGTATCCAGTTGGGGCTGCTTCCTCATGGAAGGTGTAAGTACCTGGGGCCAAACTCAATTCTTTAGACTTACCAGCTTCTGAAGTCCAGCTTTCTACAGCTGTACCTTCTGCCTTATCGCCTTTGAAGATCTTGATTTGTGCTCCTGCGATTTCAACCCCACCAAGACTAATTTTACTGAACGTGATTTTACGAGCTACATCGTCATCTTTATCAGTAACTGTCAGAGTTGAATTTTGGGCTACAACACGATTGTCTTCACCTTTAGAATCTTTTTCACCTACTTTTGTCACTTCAACAGTACCGTTAGGTTTAACTTGGAAAGTGATATCCGTTACTTTGAGGTAACCAGTTGGGGCTGCTTCCTCATGGAAAGTGTAGATGCCTGGTTCAAGATTCAGTTGCTTAGGTTGGTCAGTTGAAGTCCAGCTTTCTACGGCTGTACCTTCAGCTTTTTCGCCCTTGTAGATCTTAATCTGTGCACCAGCGATTTCATTTCCTCCAAGATTGACTTTACTGAAGGTAATAGCCTTTGGAGTTGTATCCTCTTTGTCAGTGATTGACAAAACAGAACCAGTTGTTACGACAGTATCTGTTGTACCTTTTTTGACAATTGTAATAGAACCATCAGCATTGACCGTGAAGGTAACATCATCAACATACTGATACCCATCTGGAGCATAGGACTCTGTTAGAGTATAGGTACCAGGAGCTAATTTAATCACTTTAGAAGTATTAGCTTCTGTTGTCCAGTCTGCTACAGGTGGAGCTTCTGGTCTTACACGATCTCCGCTGTAGATTTTAAGTTCGGCACCTGGGATTTCTTTCCCATTTGGATCCACCTTTTTGAAAGTAATTTCTTTTTCAGTTGGAGTCTTCGGAGGTGTCTTTTTATTTTCAATTCGACGTTCTACTGATTTGTCTGAACCAAACTCATCTGGAGAAATTTTAATATCTTCAGTTAATTTGTCATAGCCAAGAGGAGCAGTTACTTCACGAATTGTATAGTTGTCTCGCAACAATTTGCCTACACTAGCGTTACCATCAGAATCTGTTGTCAATCGTCCAACAACGGCTTGGTTACGATCACGAATCACTTCAAAAACTGCACCTTGCAGAGGTTGGCCTGCTTCGTCTACCTTATGAATTTTAATGGTGAAAACATATCCTTCTGCAACACCACCTGCAATCTGGTAGGTACGTGTGCTGGTTGATTGTTCATTCTCACTACCATTGTAGCTCATGTTGGCTACGTTCGTGATTTCCTCACCATCGACTAGATCATAATTCGCTTTAGCTCGATACTCGATCATATAACCAAAACCATTAGTATCTCCTAAAGGAAGGGTGAAACCATCACCATTCGCATTTACCACTAGTTGGTTTTTAAAGGTTTCGGTCATATCCTGAGCATTAGTCCATTTCCAGTCTCCGTTATTCCAACTCCAATCTACTTTGTAAATACGAAAAGTATCTGGTAGGAAGGTCATATTTGGAGAAGAGAAAGCATCTTTGATAGTGACATCACTGTAGTTCGCCATATTGCGGTTTACAGTAATGTTATAACGGATTACATTTTTCTCGTCATCCTTGTATTGGAAGGAACTCTTTTCAATTTTAGAGTCGTATTTCCCTGGAGGGCCGTTGTAACGGATTTTCCCTGCAAATAGAACTCTATGTCCTACAGTAATATTGACATCAATGTCTTTTTCTTCTGAAACAACATCATGGTCAACTCGAACATAGACAAAGAATTTCCCCCTAACGCCAGAATTATTCTCAACAAACTTTGTGTAAGTTAGAGTAATCGTTTTGCTAGCTGCATCTAAACGACCAGTAGCTACAAGATTGTTAGAAGCATCTCGTAATTCAATGTCTGAAGAGTTTGAAAATGTAATCTCTGATGGCAATTGAAGTGTTGTTGTATCACCTTCATGCACCGTATTATCTGGCAAAACAAAATCTGCAGTAAGACGGAATTCTTGCCAAATATCCAACCCTTGCGTTAAAGCTTCACCAGATCTGTTTTCAACACCAACACTAGTGATCACATCATTATACTCTGTCGCATGTACTTGCGTCAGAGGGGCAAATGATTGGAGAATAACTCCCAAACAAAGAATAAGGATCTGAATCCAAGATCTTATTTTCTTGTTCATTTAATCTTCCTTTCTTATAATATTCAGTTGTAAATGTACAATGTAATAGTAAACTAAATGATTGTCCCCAACTAATCACCATTCTCCTTTTTCAAGCGAAAATTATTAGCCACATCACATCCACATTTTATCATACTATGAAGAAAAAGGCTAGAACTATCAAGCAAATTTTTATAAAAAATATCCAATTTTTTCTTACCGATTGAAATCGACTTTTTCACATCCGTATATTAACCACTTTATGCCTTTTTCTTCTCCTATCATCGAAACAGAAACTGGTATATTTTACCGCTATTTTTTAAAAAATAAGTTCATCTCGTTTTGGATACCAGATAGTGTTTTTATCATTTTGGTTATCTGATTTCACAAACGTTAAATTGCTCTTTAGAGAATACTTCTACCCATTAAAAAGACCAGGTTTCCCTGGTCTTTCTGAGATACAATTAGAAGAAATACTGATTCATTCTAGTCTTCTTTTTTACCTTTAGTGGCCACTAGACCTGCACTCAAGCCAAGAAGAGCTAAACCTGCTGCTAGAGCTGCTTGACTTTCTGCACTTCCTGTATTTGGTAACTGTTCTTCTTGAGCTTGACTAGCTTCACTTGAGGAGATTTCTTTTGTATCTGCTTTTTCTGATACTTGTGGTTTTGTAGATTCTTGAGGTACTGGTTTAGTCGTTTCAACAGCCGTACCAACTTCTACAATGCGATCTTGAGCCATGACTTTATCATAGCTTTCTTTTTCAGTTCGCTTGCCATTTTCAACTTCGATCAAGTGAACACGGATACCTTTTTGACCTTCTTGGAGAACACGAGTTTGACCTACTGGAAGCTGATCATTCTTTTGCTCCTGAACCTTGAAATCAATTGTTTCTTCTTCGATTACAAGTTCTGGTCTGTTAAGGACTAGGTTCTTCACTTCATCTTCTGGAAGGGAGGTTCCTGGTTTAGTTCCAACCAAGACGATGCGGTCTGTCGGAGTCTCTACCACTTCGCGAAGTTTTTCTTCCTTACTTCCATCAGGATTAATCACTGTAAAGATACGTTCTTTACCAACTGTTCCTTCTTGTTCTACACGAGTTTCTCCTAGATACAGCGTTGAATCCTTTTTCTCAACTGTCTTGTAGGCCAAATCGTTTTCAACAAATTCGAGTTTTGGAAGTTCTTCTTGTTCACCAGCAACTGTCTTCTCAGAAATTGGTTTTTCCTTGGTCAACTGGATACGGTATTCCTTGACTTGTTTTCCACTTTCTGAAACAAGACGAACAAGTACTGGAAGGCTATCGTCTCCGCTATCTACAACTGTTGAAGCAACTTGGTCTGTTTCCTCAACTGAAACTTTTGGACGTTGTCCGCTATAAGTTACTTGATAGTCTTGACGGTTTTCAGCGAAATCAGGAAGTTCTTTTCCATCTACAAGAATCTTCGATTGAGTGCTTTCTTGAGGCAATTCGCTTGGAGCAAGGAAGGTCATCTCAATTATCGCAACACCCTTCTTATCCGCTTTGCGCTCCATACGCCATCTCATGGCTTTGGCTTTCACAGCTTTAAAGGTAACGTTAATTTCATCACCGGCTTCAATGTCTTTATCCGCACGATAAGGAACAGCTTCCCAATTTTCTGGATTGTTGAATGGATGGTCTGCGTCGTAGGCTTGGTAGTTTGAATAGTAGGTTGGCACTTCAAACTCTGGACCGACATAGCGTTCTAAAACGAGTTTAGATGGTGAATCCGTACCACTATCTGCAAAGAAGTGAAGTTTAGCTTGAGCAACAGTCCGTTCTACAATCTTACCATTTTCACGGAAGATCACACCCGCTGATACTTCTGGATTAGAAGATGGTGTTGAAGACCAGTTTGTCCAACGACGATTTTCAGAATGATCTCTATCATTGATATAGTCAACACGGTCATGAGAACTGTCGTCAATATCATTAGTTGCTGAGGCAAAGGCTTGGTTACTATTTTCATCATAGTCAGGGTTGTCTGAGAGGGCCTCACCAAGTTTGTCTGTCACTCGTACAGAGAATTCCGCAACGAGGTCGCTACCAAGGACACGGCCTCGAACAGTAAATTGACCTGCTTTTGTCAGATTTTCTGCTGGAACTTCTTCCCATTCAACTGCCAAGTCTTTTGTTTCGTAGCCGTCTTTACCTGTGAAGTAAACCGGAACCTTCGTTGGCAATTCAAGTGGTTGACCTACTTGTACCAAACGTGCTTGTTTGACCGCGACAACTGGTTTACGAGAGAGCAAATCTTTATTGCTTGTAAAGTGTAGACGGTATTCTCCTAGGATGTCACCATTTTCAGCTTTCGCGATGACACGGACTGGCTCACCTTCACGAACACTTGGAACTACGGTAGCGAGACCATTGTTGCTAACACTTGCTGTTACTGCAGGAACTTTTCCATCTACAGACTCAAGGTAGTAGTCTGTCAAATCAGGGTTGAAGTTTGCTAAGTCTTTACCGTCAACTTGGATTCTCGTTTGTCCTTGTTTAGCTGCCGCAACTTGTTTCGCAAAAATTTGTACTTCTGTGATAGACGTTCCTTTCTTGCTATCAAGTCGAACCATACGAATGCGAACCGCATAGGTTTCAACCTTGTCAAAGCTGAAATGATTCATTTCTCCAGCTTTTAATTGAGCTGGTGCTTTGAGATTGCTTACCTCTTTCCAGTTTGCAGGATCATTAAAGGCATGGTTTTCCTCACCTACAAAGCTAGGGTTTTTAGGGGCTGTTGGAACGGTCTTACCGACATAATATTCAATCACATAAGACTTCGGTACACCAACTCCGTGGTCTTCGTGGAATCCGACACTTAGATTATCAACTGAACGTTTGCTCAAAATACCTGAATCTCCGAATAGGACACCAACTGAAGCTTCTGGATTAGTACGGTTCCAGTTTGTCCAACGATTAGCTGGGCGGTCATTAAAGGAAATCAATTTATCGTTGACGTTTGAAACAGGATCAGTTGGATTTGAGTCTGAAGCAAAGGCCAGTGGCAATTCTGATCCGGTCCATTGGTCAGAAATGTTTGCTCCCTTCTCAGTTTGAGCAGATACGCGAACATGAAGTTTAGTTGTTAATTGCGTACCTTCTAGGCGACCATTAACTGTAAAGACACCTTCCTTGGCGTATTGGTCTGGACGAATCGCATCCCAAGTAACTTTAGCTGATGAAACGTGGCCATTTGAATCGTAGGTACGAACGCTTTCTGGTAATTGTGGTGCTTCTGCAATTGGAGTTGTCACACTGACTTCTTCAACTGAAACGATGCCTTCTACAGATACTTTAGCACGCGCTTCAAGATCCAGACCTTCAACTTTACCTAGAATTTCAAAGGTTTGATAGTGGTCGAGTTTTTCTTTTGGAATGGCTTGCCAAGTGACTTTGTGGGCTTTAGGGAAACCTTTGTCATACTCTACTGTCACTGTAGCTGGAAGGCTTGGTTCTTGATGTAAATCTGTGACTACATTTACTGGACGGATAGATTGGGCTACTTTTTTCTCAGTATTGGCCTGGATCGTGAGATCGATTTGACCTGTAGCCCCTCATATTCTGCTTTGAGAGAGACTGTTCCTGGCTTATGCAACTCAAGCATTCCTTTACGAACCGCGACTTCCCCTTCACCACTTGTAGAGAAGGCCACTTTATCTGCTGGTAAAACTGCTTGTGTTCCGTCTTGATAGTGTGCAAGGACAGACAATTTCACTGTTTGGTCTTCTTTAAGACCGTCAGCTTGCTCTACTTGTAAGCTCAAGTGGTCAATTTTTGGTGCTTCTTCAAGGAATTGAATTGCATATGTTTGAAGAGGTCCACCATCTTTTGGTTGAACATAGATGCTTGCACGCATGCCGTTTGCTGCACTTGCTTGGACTACAGTAACATCCGCATTTTCAGCACTTGCTACAACTTCTGGCAAGGATGCACCGTAAGCAAGAGTTCGATATTGCATTGGATTTTGAGTAGTAAGACCAGTGACAGATTCGCCACCAACAGTTACAGTTGGTACTGCAGGAGCCGCAGGATTACCTTCTTCTACCACAAGGGTAGCGTGAATAGTCTCACCACCCAGTTGACCAGTCATTTGAATACGTGATCCTGCAACTGACAGTTTAGCTTTATCTGCTTCCGAAATCTCCCACTTATCAACTTCGTATTCTTGTACGCTTCCATCCGTAACAGCAATAGAAACGTATTTGTCAACAGCGCTCAAGTCTGTTCCTGGAGCAACACGCTTAACAGTTGGAAGCTCATTTGCGATTGCTAGAATTTCGACACGGGCCTCAACTTCGCGTCCGTCTGCCATACCTTTAACAGTCACAACTCCTGCTTGGCTCACATCAACTGAAGACCAAGTTACTGGACGTTTTTCACGACTGCCATCACTGTAGATAAAACCGACTGTCTTCGGCATTTTTGGCTCTTTCTCAATAACAGTACGTACTTTTGGTACTTCTGTTCCGAGAACGGTCTTTTCTTGGTCTTCTTTTTTACCAGTAAAGACCGTTACTTGACCAGATTTCAAGAGATCTGAATGGGCTGTTAGAGTGAATTTACCTGCTTGCTCAGTTGATTTAACAATGGCAACCCCTTTACCGTTAAAGGCTCTGCGGATCCAAGAACCATCAGGTTGTGCCTTGTAGCGTTCACGGCTGGCTTGTTCCCCATTATCAACACCAACCAGTTGACCTTGTCCATGCAATTGGAAACGAACCAAATTATTGGCAGTTGGTACCACATTTCCTTCACTATCTACGATTTCGTAGTAGATGTAGGTCAAGTCTTTTCCATCTGCTGCGATTGCGTGTTCTTCCTTGATGAGACGAACACCTGCTGGTTGACCTGCCGTCGTGATCTTGTCACGTGCAATTTCTTTTCCAGCTTCATCGCGAGCTACAGCTTCTAAAGTACCTGGTTGGTACGCAACCTTCCATTCAAGATAGAGTTCCTTAGCATTGGCACCTTCTTGGTAAGTGCGGCCATCACTGGTTTGTTTCTTGTTGAACTTCTTAACTCCAAGAGATTGACCATTTAAGAACAATTCTACACTTGCAGCGTTTGAGTAAGCTCGAACTGGGATTTTCCGTCTGAATCTTCAACTTTCGATGCCAATTCTCTATTTTCCCAGTTCC
This sequence comes from Streptococcus oralis, assembly GCF_024399415.1. NCBI lineage: Bacteria > Bacillati > Bacillota > Bacilli > Lactobacillales > Streptococcaceae > Streptococcus > Streptococcus oralis. The sequence continues at coordinate 717,898 of NZ_CP029257.1, read as the reverse complement.
AGTGAGGAAGAAGGTGTACCATCGTTTTCTTCTTGGCAGAAACCCATTGGCTTTGGTAGAGATAAAAGTCATGTTTTGGAATACCTGCTGTATCTACGATACCAAAGTAAGAGCTCTTAACGGGAGTTTGGTTTTGGTTGTGCCATGGTGTAGGTTCACCGATATAGTCCGTACCTGTCCAGATAAACTGTCCAGCATAGCCAGCGTTGTCACGGTCAAAGGTCCATGAATCTGTTGCCGTTTTACCCCAGCCAACTCGGTCATTACCATAGTCAGACTGTTCGTAATGGCGCTCAGGTCCGTTACTATGTTTCAATTCCTGTTCAGGGCGATAGTAACTTCCACGTGTACGGGTAGCTGAAGATGTTTCAGAACCATAAATCAACCAGTTTGGATGTTTCGCACGAAGTTTCTTGTAGTTGTCTTCTGAATAGTTGAAACCAACTGCATCCAGTTCATTAGCAATTTTCTCATGATCACCGCTACCATCACCAAAGCGGAACTTATCTGCTCCCATGGTAACATAACGTGTAGTATCAACATCTTTAATCACTTTTACTAAGCGTTTAACCGTTGCAAGAGAGTGAGCCTTTCCATCTGCTTCACCGATTTCATTCCCTATAGACCACATGAAGACAGCTGGGTTGTTTTTATCTCTTTCGACCATGGTACGAAGATCATAGTCAGACCATTTTTCACCTTTCTAGCTTCTGGGTGAGTAGCGTCTTTTTCAAAGAAACGTCCGTAGTCATAAGGTTTCTTACCACCATACCAAGTATCAAAGGCCTCTTCCTGAACCAGCAACCAAGTTCTGCTGCGATTTGCAAAGTCTGTGGACTTGCAGGGTTATGAGTTGTACGGATGGCGTTAACGCCCATCTCCTTCATTTGTTTGAGACGACGGTATTCTGCCTTATAGTTTTCTTCTGCTCCAAGCGCTCCGTGGTCATGGTGCAAGGAAACACCATGGAATTTAATGCGTTCACCATTCAAGAGAAACCTTCATTTGGAGTCCAATGATAGTAACGGTAACCAAACAGATCCTTCTTAGCATCCACCAATTGACCATCACGGTAAACACGCGTAATCAATTCGTACAAGGCTGGTTTGTCATTTAAAACTGTCCAGAGTTTTGGTTGTTCAACTTCTAAAATCGCATCAAGACTTGTTGATTCATGTGCTTTCAAGGTACGACTCGCTGTACGAACCAAACCCGTTACAGCCTGACCACCACGTTCAACGATTTGATACTCTGCTACAAGTTCATGGTCTTTATCGTCTGTATTAACGATTTTGCTGGTCACATGCGTTTCAACCTTGCCATGTTGCTGTTGTTCTAGCTTTGGTGTTAAGATGGTTGTACCATTTTTCTCAACATGAACCTTATCTGTCATTTGCAAGGTCACATCACGGTAGATACCGCTACCTGAATACCAACGGCTACTTGGTTGTTTGTTAATTGCATGGACAGCAATCACATTCTCACGACCATCTTTGTGGAGGTATTTGGTAATATCGTATGAGAACTGGTTATAACCGTTTGGATAATGTCCCACTAACTGGCCATTGACAAAGACTTGAGAATCCATGTAGACACCATCAAAGGTCAAACGAACATTCTTCTTGAGATCTTTTTCATCAAGTTTAAAAGTCTTACGATACCAAGCTTCACCACCATTGAGCTGTCCACCTTCGTTTTGGGCAGGTGACTGATGGTCAAAATCGTTAAAGATACTCCAGTCGTGTGGGAGATCCAATTTTTGCCATGTTGATACATCTGCATCTGATTTCACAGCTTCTTTAGGATTCGCATTGAGTTTAAAGTGCCAATTTTGATTAAAATTCACTTTTCTATCTTCAATCATTTGATTCACTTCTTCATTTGTCGCAGCTTTCAAATCTTCCTTGACAGGCTTTTCTTGACTTGAAGCTTGAGATTCTACCTTTGGAGCTGTTTCTTCAGGCTTTAGAGATGCTTTCTCCTCTTTTGGAGCTACAGGTTCCTCTTCTTTCACCTCTGGTTTGCTTGCTTCAATTGGAGTGGCTTGACTTTGATCGACACTTGCAGCATCCTTGTGCTCTGCTACAGCTTGATTTTCTTTTTCCTCCACTGCCGGACTTTCCTCTTTTGCTTGTTCCACAGTGTGAGTAATCGGAGTTTCATCTGCGAAAACTGGTGATTCTCCAATGACACTTCCTCCAAATAGAACCGCACAGGTTCCAATCATGACAGAGCAAGCTCCTACAGCAAACTTCCGAATACTGTAGACTCTTTTACGATTCCAAAAGCCTTTTTCCATAAAACCCTCCTTTAGTAACCGCTTCCATTTCTTTGTAAGCGCATTACTTTTTCATAGCCTTTTATCCTTATTTTATAAAACAATATAGGAAATTACAATACCCTAAACACAAAAAATCATATTTTTGATTGTTTTTTCTAAAATTTGTAGAAGATTCAAAAAATGTGAATGTAGATTTAGAACAAAAACAAACAAATTTTTGACACTCAGTTCAATATTATAAAAAAAGTTCCTTTTGTAAGGAACTCCTTCTACTTATAATTAAAGATTCCCCCTGCCAACTTATCGGCCAGCTTGGGAAAAAGGGTATAAAACTTATGGGCTAGGTTCAACAAAACTGGGAGATTGAGTTCCCGTTTGTTTTTTCCTATGATTTTGACAATCTTTCTAGCGACTGCATCTGGTTCTAAGAGAAATCGGTCAACCGACTTGAGGTAGCTCCCATCTGGGTCAGCCTGGTCAAAAAATCCTGTTCGGATTGGTCCTGGATTGACTGTTGTTACATAAATACCATAGGTCATCAGTTCGAGGCGCAAAGCGTTTGAAAATCCAATAGCCGCAAACTTGGTCGCTGAGTAAAGACTGGACTTGCTAGTCGCTATCAAACCTGCCATGCTGACGATGTTGATGATATGCCCTTTTCGGTTCTCCTTCATTCGCGCCGCAAGGCGACGAGAAAGGTTCATCAGGGCAAAGGTATTGACCTCAAACATCTTGTGAATGTTTTGATCAGGGATCCGGTCGAAATCTTCAAAAATTCCATATCCAGCATTGTTAATCAAGACATCAATCTTGCCGTAACGGAGATAGAGGTCAGCTACCAGAGCTTCTAGGGCTGAGTCATCAGTAATATCGATTTCAATTAATTCCACATGAGGATGATTTCCATATAGTTGGGCTAGTTTTTCCTTGTTTCTACCTAGCAAGATGAGTTGGTCATTTGGCAAGAGTTTGACCATTTCTTGGGCTAAGCCACCGCTTGCTCCAGTGATGATGATGGTGCGCATCTCTATTCCTTTCAAAGTTTTGGTCAATTAATGAAATCTTTTTCCAGCTAAATAATGAGCATAAGCTTGGTCAATGACAGGAGCAAACAGATGATAATCCTCCCAGCTGCCTAAAAATTCTAAAGGCAAGTCATACAAGTCATTGACTACAAATTCGGAATAATCATCCATATACTGATGTTCATAATAGTCATTTACAAAAGCCTGAAAATCCTTTGTAATATCCATTGTTCCCAGTTTACCATCGCACCAGTCTAAAAGATAATCAACACCCAAAGTTTGCTCATTTTTTACACTTTGGAATACCGTTTCTTCATCAGGAGACATCATTTCTTTGGCATCATGCTGGATGAGCCAAGTAACGAAAAAACCGATATGATTCGCAGCCCAACGATAAATCTCCCGATAATCTTTTTGAGTTAACTCTTCTTTTTGTAATGAATAGCTGTGCAAGTAGTTGGTTAAGGCATTCTCAAAATACCAATCCGCTTTATCCAATAAACGATTTTCAACAGTCATCTTATTTCCCTCTCAACGAACTATAACATTATAACTCAACCTCTTCCAGATCTTTGACGACATGGACATTTTCAAAAACAGTTGCTGCATCTTTCTTGAGCTGACTGATATCTTTTGAGAGGAAACGTGCACTGATATGATTGAGCAAGAGGCGTTTAGCACCGGCTTCTGCTGCTACTTGCGCTGCCTGCATATTGGTTGAGTGACCGTGGTTGCGGGCAATCTTCTCATCGCCCTTTCCATAAGTGGACTCATGGACAAGGACATCGGCATTGACAGCCAGACGCACACTGGCATTGGTTTTTCGGGTATCACCCAGAATGGTGATAATCTTACCTGGACGTGGCGCTGAGATATAGTCAGCAGCCTTGATTTCAGTTCCGTCTTCTAGAACAACGTCCTGACCGTTTTTGATTTTTCCAAAAAGCGGGCCGAACGGGACACCAGTAGCCTTGAGTTTCTCAGCATCCAAGGTACCTTCTAAGTCCTTTTGCATGACACGATAGCCAACACAGAAAATAGTGTGGTCCAGCTCCTCTGCATACACAGTGAATTTATCGGTCTCAAGGATTTTCCCTAGAGAATCTTGGTCAAACTCATGAAAATGAATGCGGTAAGGCAGACGAGAGCCTGACACACGAAGGCTGGTTAAAACAAATGACTTGATTCCTTGCGGTCCATAGATGTCCAAATCCGTCTGCTCCTCATTTGCCTGAAAGGCACGGCTAGAAAGGAATCCTGGCAAGCCAAAGATATGATCTCCATGCAGGTGGGTGATAAAGATTTTGCTGACCTTCCGTGGTCGAATCGTGGTTTCCAGAATGCGATTTTGCGTTCCTTCTCCACAGTCAAAGAGCCAGACTTCGTTAATCTCGTCCAAGAGTTTCAATGCGAGACTTGAAACGTTGCGGGCTTTAGAGGGCTGACCTGCCCCTGTTCCTAAAAATTGAATATCCATTCGATACTTTCTAATTAATCAATATATAACATGGCTGTGCGATTTTCCGATCGGAAATAGCGCTTGCTAGAAAAAGCAACAGCTTCTTGCAGTAAATCCTCTTGGCTGTAGCCTTTGAGACGCTTACGGCCATCTGCTAAACTTTCCAAATCTGTCAAAGCTGTGAGATTTTCTACACTAATAACTTCCTCATCTCCGGCATCCTTCATGTAAATCTTTCCAAATTCTTCAAAGACGAGTTGATGAGGGAAAATTTGCGCAATCTCAAAGAGCAAGTCATCCGAGATTCCCTCTTCATTTTCAGAGAAAATCCGCCCCAATCCCTCACTCTCATAGCAAAATCCAAAGGATTTACCCGACAGGTTAAGGCGAATAAAGGGCTTGCTTTCTAGAGTGAAACTTGGCTCAACATTGTAGAGATTTAGTTCCTGACTGAGTTCTGCAAAGTAATCTGTCGCAGCCTGAGGACTCTTTTTCTGGTAGAGTTCAGCAAAGTAGGCATTGACTACACTCGGAGGAGGTGTGATGAGAGCCAACTGCTCTTGCTCTGTTTTGCCAGCTAGAAGCTGATCTAGATAGACCCTATCCAGACTTGTATAACCTCCATACTTTAGAGCCAAAGTTTTAATATCAGTCATAAAATTCCTCTAACCTCCATTTATTTTTCTCAGAAATATAGCCTGTAATCACTTCACCGTCATCTTGATAATCACGCTCTTCCAGAATCGCTACATTTTCTAAATCATGAATCTTGTAAGACTTTGAAAAAGGCACGCGCAGGGTAAAGACTTCAAAAATATCCTTGATCTTCTCCAAAAACAATGCTTGCAACTGCTCACGACTATCCTCAGACTTGGCAGAAATGAGGGCATACGGCGTTTGAGTAGGCGTGAAATCCTCCACCAAATCCGCTTTATTATAAAGAGTCAGGCGAGGAATATCCTCCATATCCAAGTCTTTCATGATAGACAGAACCGTTTTTTCATGTTCCTCGTGATAAGGATTGCTGGCATCGATGACATGAACCAGAAGGTCTACATGTTTACTTTCTTCTAAGGTTGACTTGAAACTGGACACCAATTCTGTTGGCAAATCCTGGATAAAGCCAACCGTATCAGTCAATGTAACCTGAAGATTGCCCCCTAGATGGATGCTCTTTGTCGTCGCATCCAGGGTCGCAAACAGCTCGTCTGCTTCATACTGGGTCTTACTGGTCAAGGTGTTCATGATGGTTGATTTCCCAGCATTGGTGTAACCAATCAAACCGATTTTAAAGGTACTTGACTCCAAGCGTTTTTCTCTGACAGTCGCTCGATTTTTCTCAACCACCTTGAGCTGGCGCTCGATATCTGTGATTTGATTGCGAACGCTACGACGGTTCAGTTCCAGCTGGCTTTCCCCTGGACCACGGGAACCAATTCCCCCTGCCTGACGGCTGAGCATAATCCCTTGACCAACCAAGCGAGGCAAGAGATATTTGAGCTGGGCTAGGTGGACTTGGAGTTTCCCTTCATGGCTTCGAGCCCGCATGGCAAAGATATCCAAAATCAACTGCATACGGTCAATCACTTTTACACCCAGGACTTCCTCTAGATTGACATTTTGCCGTGGAGTCAAGCGATTATTGACAATGACAGTAGTAATTTCTTCTGCATCCACCATTCGAGCGATTTCTTCCAACTTACCAGAACCAACGAAGGTCTTGGAGTCATACTTTTCCCGTTTTTGCCTGTAGCTATCGACTACGACTGCCCCAGCTGTCTTGGCTAGACTGGCCAATTCTTCCATAGAGAGGTCAAAATTGTCCATGCCCTGTAATTCCACACCAATCAGCAGAACTCGCTCCTCTTTTTTCTCCGTTTCAATCATGTAAAAACTCCTCAATCTGGCTTAGAATGCGCTCCTTCACACCAGACTCTCCTATCTGATAAAAGGTCACCTGCATGCGATTACGGAACCAGGTCAACTGACGCTTAGCAAAACGGCGGGTCGCCTGTTTGAGACTCTCGCTTGCTTCCTCAAGAGTTTGCTCTCCTCGAAAATAAGGGAAGAGTTCCTTGTAGCCAATGCCTTTAGCAGCCTGCACATCTGGATAATAGTCAAAAAGCCACTTAGCCTCATCCAAAAGTCCAGCCTCAAACATCAGATCTACTCGACGGTTGATACGTTCATAAAGCTGACTGCGTTCATCATCCAAGCAAATAATCAAAGCTTTATAAGGACTTTCCTGATTTTCCAAATCCTGACCAAAATGGGCAATTTCCAAGGCACGCATGGCACGACGACGATTAAACTGGGGAATTTCAAGACCTGCTTGCTCCACAAGATGGGCTAATTCCTCATCTGAATAAGGCTCCAAACTAGCCCGATAAGCTACAATCTCCTCATGAGGTGTTTCCCCACCTAGATGATAGCCTTCAAGCAAGCTCTGGATATAAAGTCCAGTTCCACCAGCGATAATGGCTAGCTTGCCACGGCTTTGAATATCCTCAATAGCCTTCTTAGCTTCTGAAACAAAATCAAAAGCCGAGTAAGACTCGGTCACCTCTCTGACATCAATCAAATGATGAGGAACAGCTGCTTGCTCCTCTGGGCTAGCCTTGGCCGTCCCAATATTCAACCCTCTGTATACTTGCTGACTGTCACCACTGACCACCTCTCCACCAAAGCGCTTGGCTACTTCAATAGCAAGGGCTGTCTTCCCAACAGCGGTCGGTCCAACAATCACAATTATTTTTGTTTTCATCTTTTTTCCTTGAAAAATTTCCATTTTTTCGTTACTATTATTATATCACAAAAAGGTCAGTCAGAAAAATGCTACCACTTGGGGAGCCTGGCTGATCGGGAAGATAAAGGAGGAAGACTCATGGCTAAAGGATTCGCTAAAGGTCTTGTAACAGGTGTCGCAGGAACTGTCGCTGCTGTTGCAGGTGCAGTATACGCAATTAAAAAGAAAGTGATTGAGCCAGAAGAGCAAAAAGCAGCTTTCATCGAAGAAAACCGCAAAAAAGCAGCTCGCCGCCGCGTATCACATTAAGCAACAAAAGAAGTTGGGGATAAACTTAATTTGAGGAGAATGCCCAATAAATATTTCCACAATAAAACACATAGTATCAGGTATTCAAAAAACTGATACTATGTGTTTTTTGATTTCGACGACTTTTAACCCATACTTTATAATTAAAAAGTAGAAATCGAATTGATAAATAAAGTATGAATCTATATTACGAAAGTTAGACAGAAAATTTCATGATTGAGGTGTAAATTAAATATGTTTGCTACTATTCTTTACTTATATTATTCATAAAAAGGCAATATTGAATCTATTAAATTTACAATATCAGATTTTGTAATAACGTATATATACACAATGATGTTAACTGTCATCCAAATGCAAACAATTCGCGTACTAATAATTTTACAAATGAACGAGACATACTTTCCTCTTTTTATTGATTGTCACTGAGACAAATTAATTACTTTGTCGTATTGTGCAAGTGTCTCCTCATCATAATGGTGGATTACCTCAACCAAGGTTTGTGGAAGGGTTAATAAGATATTTGAAATTTGTTTTGAATTCACTTTATCAAGATTGGCTTTAACCTCGTCTGCCAAAATCAGATCACTATTATGATACAAACTGCGAGCGATTTCTATACGTTGCTTTTCCCCACCAGAAAGATGATTTCCATAAAGAAGATGTCCCTTTAAAAATTCTAGATTTACTCGATTAAGAATCAGGTCCATCTTTATATTATCCATCGACTCTCCAAGGGTAATATTCTCCTCAAGTGATAAACCATCAAAAATATAGGAATCTTGTAAAATATAAGAAGCTGATTTGGCAACTTGCTCTTGATTTAAGATCTGACCAGCATAAGTCACCTTCCCCAAATCTGGAGATAGTTGCCCATAGATGAGGTTAAGTAAGGTTGACTTACCACAACCACTTGCACCTATTAGAGCAATTTTTTCTCCTTTTTTAATTTCAAATGATAGATTTTCAAAAAGTATATTATCTTCAAAACTTAAACTGACGCAATCAACTAAGATAGGAAAAAGTGATGTTGAAGACAGGTCATCTGTTTGTATAATCGCATCTTGAAGTAGAAAATCATAACGATTCCTAAGCTGCTTGCTTGATTTATAGGTATTGATAAAATATGACAATTCATTGAATTGATAGCCTATGTTATGAGATACTAGATAAATTGCAACAAAACTAGCTCCTGACAAATAATTATAATAAGTCATTATACCACCGATAATGATGGGAACTACCGAACAAAATGCGTCAATACTATTAATGAGAATATTATTAATCGTACGTTGTTGTTCATAACGAATGTCCTGATCAATTCTCTTCGACAAGGCTCTTCTGAAAAGAGAATAGAAGAAATCCATAGCACCGTAATTTTTAATCACACTCTCTCCACCAATGATATTCGTTGTCTGAGACAAGTACTCCTGATTCGACGTCGCTTTTTCCTCAGAAATAAGGGCTAATTTTTTACTACCTATACCACTACAGAGTGCAGGCATAGAGTAAAAAAAGATAAATATCCAGCCCAACCAAAAATTTGTTGTCAATGCATATACAATGGAAACTATTGTAAAACCAACTGAGGAAATAATAATGACTGCTGGTTCGAGATAAGACGTTTCTAATTGTTTGACATCGTTTTCAAGATTGGATAGGATATCCTCTTTTTTACTATTTTTATTATATAGAAAATGCTCAAACAATTTATATTTCATGATCCAAGTGAAATCTGCTACTAACTTGGCATAATAATACCTTTTCCCAGCCAATCCAATAAGAATAAATAAATTACCAATTATACCTACAGTAAGGGCTATCCATAAATCATCCAGAATCTTCTTCTCAAAACTGGCTATAATCATCGATACCAAGGTTGGTGTGATGATAGCCTCTAACCACGTAATAGCAATGAAAATAAAATAGAGCACCAAATGTTTTTTTGTGATGAACTTTTTAAGCATATCTAATGAACCTTTCAAAATTGTTAACTAATTTTGTTAAACGCTCTTTATCCTTACTCAATTCAATAATTTTATAAATACAGTATTCCATTAAATCTTGTTTTTTACACTCAATAAATTTTCCTTCTTCAGAAATAATTGATGAATAGCCATCAATCATATTTGCGACACATTCCATGCACATTCCTCTACACCAACAATCTTTACACTTAGAAAAGTTATCCTTATTATTGAATTGTGTAACTTTATCACTGCTATGGGTCCCCCAAAATCTAAAGCAAGATTTAGTTGATCCATCAACATCAAATGTTATTGTTGTTTCTGGATCAATATCAACACAAAACGATTCTATCTTACTTTTAAAAATCATTGAAAGTAGCACATCATAAACAATCGGGCTAATGTAGTTTTTAACATTATTATTGATAATATCTTCGAATGACTGATCGATAAATGTTTTTCTATTTTCTTCAGTCATTTCCATTTCTTTAACTATTAGAATTTTATTTTTGCTAAATACATTATTGATATTAAATCTAACACCCATATCAGTAAAATATCTATAGATATCCCCTTTTTGAAATCCAAGTTTTTGATGCATCCGCGTGTAAGTAGAAGCGACTTCAAAATTTTCGTAATCTATTTCTTTTAAATACTGAATAAAATTCAATGTTCGTCTATGACTTCCCTTGCCTCTTAACTTATCGTGAATCAATTGTGGGCCATCAAGGCTAACTGTTAAAAAAGGATGATAATTGTTAATCATCATTTCAACTTTCTTATTTAAGATGGTACCATTTGTCACAGTTTCAATTTTTTGAATCTCAATATTTTTAGATAGCTTTTCAATAATATAAACAAACAAATCAATATTTAAAAACGGCTCGCCTCCAAAAAGGATTAATCTCTTGATACATTGAATTCTGCGAGAGACTAGCTGATCAATAATTTTATCTGCTGTATCAATATTCATCAGTTGATTCATCATTCCGTAATTACCACCATCAGCATAGCAGTATGTACATGAAAGATTACAGTTATTTGAAATATTGATTACTACTTTTTTTAAAATATTATAATCGTTTTCTTTTTTGATATTATTATTCAAATCATCTATTGAAGTTGATAAAGTAAAGGTTTCAGAATTAAAATAAAGAGTATCAGATTCTGTAATAAATGCTTTTAACATAATTATTCCCCCTATATAACATAGAGAGGGAATAAAAATCCCTCTCACAATAAAAATAAGATAGTCGTTACCGACCTCCACCACAAGAATGACTAGGGCCGCAATCATGAATAACATAGGCTGATTTATTGGCTAGTAATTCTTCCAAATCGATAATTTTGAGATTATCCATTTTATTATCCTCCTTTATTTGATGATATGATTATATCATTCAATAGTTCAGTCAAAATTTCTTTCCCATATCTGCTTGATGACTGTCCTCCCCTAAAACTTTTTTTAAATGTCCTTCATAAATCTTTGCTAAGTGGTTACTGCCTGCTAATTTTATTGCTCCAATACATTTTTTCATTTCAATAATTGCAATCTTATTTCCGTTTTTTTGATAGCGATAAAGGTTTTGAGCATAGAGAAAAATGAGTCTTTCATAAATTTCTATCTCGATAAAAAAGCATTGTTTCAATTGTTTTTCAAAATACAAAGCATCCATAAACTTTTTCTTTTCAATACAGGTAATATAAGCATTAAGCAACATGGTTGAAATCAGGCGTCGATTAATAGGAATTTCTTTATAAAAATCTGATCGTCTAGACATTTCTCTTGCTAAAACCATAAAAACATCATGTTTTAGAACATCCAAAGTATTCATGAAAATCAACAATTCATAATATCCCCAATATTCAACACCAAATAGATAATCGGTTAAATCATTCAAATCTGTTTCATTATAGTATTTTTCTCCCGATAAATCCTGAAGACGAATTTTAACTAAAATGGTATTTATATGATGAAATTTCTCTCGTTTTCCTTCATTTTCCATTTGAGATATCAACAATCTCTTCATCCCTTCAATGTCGCGAGTCGTTACATATTTCCTAACCTGAGCTAATAGTTCATTTAGTTCATCACGATGAAAATCATGAACGGCATACATAAATTCATCAATTGGCATATTAATTTCATTTAGAATATGTATAAACTTTGAAATGGTTAAATCCGTTTCTCCTTTTTCGAAACGTGAAAGCTGAGATGTTGATATACCATCCTTCGTGAGATCCTTTAACCGCAATCCTCTTGATTCTCTAAACTTTTTAAAAATTTCTCCAAAATTTTTCATTCTGAACCTCCATCACGCATATATGGGAATATATTTTATTCACCCCAATAATAACATATAATAAAAAAAAACAAAAGTGAGGATTACACATGAAAAAACAAAAAATATTACCACTCCTACTCTTTTTACTAGAAGGAATTATTATTATCGGAGTTGGATAATCTTAATTTCTAAGGAGAGTTTTGCCTAGACTGCTCAGCGATAAGTACTGCTGAGCGCCGGCTATAGTTTGGAGGCAGGTAATGTACGTAACAGTCAGGTATTGCCTGCCCTCTTTAGCTAGATAGAAAACATCAAACTTTCTTACATTATCGCGAATTCCAGTTACAAAACTCCCATTAAACTTAAGTTCTTACTGAATTAAGACATCACTCCTATCTCTCCTTACACTCGTCCTAGCAGACAGAAGGATATGCTTAGTCCGAAAAAGTTTAACTATAGTCAGCACAATAACTCCTATACCTGTCTTAAAAAGGATTTTCGCTAGACCACTACAGTTGACGAAAAGCCTGCTTTTGCAGATTATAAATTTGAACTTTATCCTCATAAATTACAACATAAGAAAACACCTCATAAGTTAGATTTTTCTGTCTAACTTATGAGGTGCTAGTCATAGAAGGATATTTACATTTTTCTTAAATAGCCAAATCAAACTTCAGCTGTGGCTTAACCGGATCATAGTCAACCAACTCAAAGTCTTCTGCTTTGATATCAAAGAAATTGGTCCCATCAGGAACATTTAAAACCAAGCGTGGTTGGCAGTTTGACGGCTCACGACGGAGCAATTCCTCAGCTTGTTCAAACTGATTATCATAGATATGAAGGTTGTTGATAAAATAGAAAAACTTCCCAACCTTCCATCCAAAATGCTTGGCAATCATCATTTGAAGAGCCACGTACTGCATAGCGTTAATGTGGTGGGCCACCAACATATCGTTAGAACGCTGGGTCAAGGTCGCATCCAGATAGATTTCCCCATCAACGCGACGGACATCAAACATGGTCTGAAAGGCGCATGGAAGGAGGCCGTCTGTCTCCTCAAATGCTTGGTAATCCCAGAGTGAGATGATATTGCGACGATTCCAAGGATTGGCTTCCAACTGTTTGAGAATCTTATTGATGATGTCGTGTTTCTTAACGACCGCCCCATAGCGCTCACCAATGGTTCCCGTGTCTCCCACTTCCCAATCATTCCAGTAATGAACATTGTACTTGTCATTGAGAACTTCTAGACTATTAGACTGATCTTGGTAGATCCAGAGCACTTCCTTGATGGCGGATTTGATTGCAATGGGCCGCAAGGTTGTGATGGGAAATTCGCCCTTAGACAAATCATACTCGGCAAAGGCACCCGTTACGTACTTGGAGTTGGCAACAGTCCCATCCTTGTACTTGGGACGAGCCTGCTCAGAAAAGACACCGTCTTTGAGGATTCGTTCAATATTTTTTTTAAAAATCGTATCAGCTTTTGTCATTTACTCTCACCTCATTTATAGTCTTAACTAGTATAGCATAAAAAAAGAAAGGAGGAAAATCACTAGCTTTAAAGTAGTGTTTTTCCCCCTTTTTTATCTTATTGCAATACAAGTGATGCCGCACCGATAACTCCAGCGTCATTTCCTAGAGTTGCAAGAGCTAATTTTGTTGATGTACGTACTTGTGGGAAGGTGTTTTCGTCGTAGACTTTTTGAACACCTTGTAGAAGGAATTCTCCCGCAGCTGATACACCACCACCGATAACGATTGTTGATGGGTTGAGGATTGAGCCGATGTTGGCACAAGCGATTCCCAAGTAACGTGAGAAGTTACGATAAACGATCAAGGCAAGGTCGTCCCCTTCTTTTGCAAGGTCGAAGACAGTTTTAGCAGTTACTTCTTCACCGTCGTCAATCAAGCGTTTCAAGGCTGCATCGCCTTCGTATTCATCTGCATAGCGACGAGTCAAGTTAACAATCCCTGTTGCTGAAGCAACTGTCTCAAGACAGCCTTTTTTACCACAGGTACATGCGATCGGTTGGTCAAAGTCAACAGTGATATGACCAAGCTCTCCTGCTGCACCAGCAACACCGTGAAGCAATTTGCCTTCTGCCACGATACCGCCACCAACACCTGTACCAAGTGTCATAAAGACAACGTCTGGTTGGTTTTCACCAGCACCCATCCAACGCTCACCAAGAGCAGCTACGTTGGCATCATTATCGATAAAGAATGGAATCCCCAAGGCTTTTTCAATCTTTTCTTTAATCGGTTGAAGGGTTTTCCAGTTTAGGTTGTAGGCACCGATAACAGTCCCTTTCTCACGGTCAACCACACCTGGTGATCCCATTCCAATACCTCGAAAATCCGTAGCTGACAATCCAAGCAAGTCCAAACGATGTTGAATAGACTCAATCATATCATCTACGATATGGCTTCCTTCATCCAAAATATTAGTCTTGATAGACCATTTTTCTTGGATTTCTCCCTCTTGAGTTAAAATTGCAAACTTGATAGATGTTCCACCAAGGTCAATCCCAATAATCTTTTGACTCATCGTCTTCTCCTTTTTAATTGAAAATGCTTACAGATATAGTATAACAAAATCGTCTCTTTTGTGCAAAGGTTTGCAGGCCACAAGCCAAAATTAAAACATCTCATTTGCTTCACTATTTGTAAAAATTAGTCACCTAAATGTTGAATTGCATAGTTTGCTTCTTCTTTTGTAAATTTTCCAACATAAGAAGAAGTTAGCCACTCATAAATCTCTGTCTTTGATAAATGGTTATTCTTTCGGTATGCTCTTGCTGTAATTAAGGCATTTGCTTTGTAATCTGCATTCAAGTGATCGATGGCATACTGCGCTGCTGAACTTGAAAAACCATTCCACGTTAATTGGTTATAGAGATCTTTTTTTGACATATGTAAAACCGAATTATAGCTTTTCGCTTTATTTAAAGCAGCATTGTACTGCTTCCCATCTAGTTTTGGTTGCCGCACACCATCGTAGTCTACATAGTGACGGCCACCATCTACCCATTTGCCCCTTACCATTTTGCCTTCAGAATCAACATAGTAACGGCCACCATCTACCCATTCATTCTTGGCCATCTTTCCATCTGATTTGAAATAATAATTTCCTACCCATTTATTGCGAGCTTGGCTGCCTTCTGATGGTAGATTAAGTTTTTGAATTGCATAGTTTGCTTCTTCTTTTGTAAATTTTCCAACATAAGAAGAAGTTAGCCACTCATAAATCTCTGTCTTTGATAAATGGTTATTCTTTCGGTATGCTCTTGCTGTAATTAAGGCATTTGCTTTGTAATCTGCATTCAAGTGATCGATGGCATACTGCGCTACTGAACTTGAAAAACCATTCCACGTTAATTGGTTATAGAGATCTTTTTTTGACATATGTAAAACCGAATTATAGCTTTTCGCTTTATTTAAAGCAGCATTGTACTGCTTCCCATCTAGTTTTGGTTGCCGCACACCATCGTAGTCTACATAGTGACGGCCACCATCTACCCATTTATCCCTAGCCATTTTACCATCTGATTCAACATAATAACGGCCACCATCTACCCATTCATTCTTGGCCATCTTTCCATCTGATTTGAGGTAATAATTTCCTACCCATTTATTGCGAGCAGAGCTTCCTTCTGCTGTTAGATAATAATATGAACCATAGTTTTTATCATAAATCCAGTCACTTTTAACCTTTTTTCCATCAGAATCAACATAATAACGACCACCATCTACCCATTCATTTTTAGCTCTCTTTCCATCTGATTTGAGGTAGTAATTTCCTACCCAGACAGACTGAACTTTAGATTGTGATTTATCCTGTTTAGGAGTTGTTTCTTTAGTTTTTTCAGCCGGTTTTGGTGCTGGTGTTTTTGGTTTCTCAGCAGGTTTTTGTGCTGGTGTTTTCGGTTTCTCAGCAGGTTTTTGTGCTGGCGTTTTCGGTTTCTCAGCTGGTTTTTGTGCTGGCGTTTTCGGTTTCTCAGCTGGTTTTGGTGCTGGCGTTTTTGGTTTCTCAGCTGGTTTTGGTGCTGGCTTTGGCGCTGGTTTTGGTTGCCACAAACCATCGTCTCCTACATAATAACGGCCACCATCTACCCACTGACTTTTAGCCATCCTACCATCTGATTTGAGATAATAATTTCCGACCCATTTGCTTCGAGCATAGCTGCCTTCTGCTGTTAGATAATAATAGGAACCATAGTTTTTGTCATAAATCCATTCACTTTTTACTATCTTTCCGTCAGAATCAACATAATACCGGCCACCATCTACCCATTCATTTTTGGCCATCTTACCATCTGATTTTAGATAGTAATTACCTACCCATTTGTTACGTGCGTAGCTGCCTTCTGCTGTTAGATAATAGTATGACCCGTAGTTTTTGTCATAAATCCATTCATTCTTAGCCATCTTTCCATCTGATTTGAGGTAGTAATTTCCTACCCAAGTGTTACGAGCAGAACTTCCTTCTGATGTTAGATAAAAATATGAACTCGATTTCGTATCATAAATCCATTCATTTTTAGCTCTCTTCCCATCTGATTTTAGATAGTAATTACCTACCCATGTATTACGAGCGTAGCTGCCTTCTCCTGTTAAATAATAATGAGCAGAGTATTTCTTATCATAAATCCATTCATTCTTGGCCATCTTTCCATCTGATTTGAGATAGTAATTGCCTTCCCAAGTATTTTGGACATAGTTTCCCGAAGCATTTAGATAGAAATAAGAATTAGCTTTTTTATCAAAAATCCACTTATTAGTAACTTTAGTACCATTTTCATAGTACGATGAGCCTACCCAACCAGACTGAGCTGTAGATTTGGACTTATCCTCTTTAGGACTTGTATTTTTAGGTTTCTCAGCAGGTTTTTGTGCTGGTGTTTTCGGTTTCTCAGCAGGTTTTTGCGCTGGTGTTTTTGGTTTCTCAGCAGGTTTTTGCGCTGGTGTTTTTGATTTCTCAGCAGGTTTTTGCGCTGGTGTTTTTGATTTCTCAGCTTGATTTGACGCCGAAGTTGTATTCTCTTTTACAACCTTACCATTTTTAGATGCATCCTTTTCTTGAGCAGAAACATGCTGAGCCGAAAAAGGAAAGTCTCCAGTTGTATCTGATAATGCAATAAGTCCCAGTGTTGCAGTTGCTAAGCTGGTTACTAAAATTTTTTTTGATTTTTTCATAAAAATCTCCATTATTTTTATTGATTTATACTTATAGTATACCATATATTTAATTTTGCTTTCAAATCAAATATTAACAAATAAATCTAAAACTTAATTGAAAAATCCATAGTTATATCACTTCCAACTCATACAAACCTCTGACTGCGTTACAGCCATAGATAGCCTCCGCCTGAGCTAGGTCTTTTAAAGTCAAGACTTTTTCATCTACCAGTCCTCTTTCCAGCAAATGCTGGCGGTAGATTCCTGGTAAAATTCCTAGACTGGTAGGCGGTGTGTAGAGTTTACCATTAATTTTTAAGACCAGATTTCCAATAGAGGTCTCAAGTAGTTCTCCTGTTGCATTATGGTAAATGATTTCCTGTTCCCCTAGACTTAAGTGTGGTCTATTAGTTGTTTTAAAGTAGGTAAACGCTTGATTCAAATCTGCTTCTTGCAGACAAAGTTGAGCCTGACAGAAACTTGGACTAAGGGGTGTTAAGATTTGGCTACTGAGTTCTATCTCTCCAGATTTGCTGAGGATGATTCGCAAGCGGTAGTCTTGATTAGCATCACAAAC
Source organism: Streptococcus oralis (assembly GCF_024399415.1). NCBI lineage: Bacteria > Bacillati > Bacillota > Bacilli > Lactobacillales > Streptococcaceae > Streptococcus > Streptococcus oralis. The sequence continues at coordinate 700,068 of NZ_CP029257.1, read as the reverse complement.
TTGGCACTCTTTCTCTATCTTTTGTCTCAGTTCTTCCGGATTAAAAGGATAGGCAAAATATCGACTAGCCTTTGTCAGTCTTTCCAGATGTTGTTCTTCAAATAACAAGTTTTTCTGGCTGATTTTCCCAGTTGTAATCAATTGGAAACGTGCTTGTTTACGATAGAGTACAGCCGCCTTTTGATGAACCTCTCGGTATTCAGATTCCCAGGTGCTATCCCAAGTAATCCCGCCTCCAACTCCATAGATGGCTTTCCCTTGATGCAGTTGAATGGTCCGAATGGCGACATTGAAAATCCGTCGTCCATTTGGAAGCAAGAGACCAATCGTTCCGCAGTAAACTCCTCTGGGTTGGGGCTCCAAGTTCTTGATGATTTCCATGGTCGCAATTTTTGGAGCTCCCGTTATGGAACCACATGGAAAGAGCGAACGGAAGATTTCAACTAGGTCAACATCCGATCGTAACTGACTCTTGATGGTCGAAGTCATTTGCCAAACGGTTGAATACTGCTCCACTTGACAGAGACGCTCCACATGTTCACTACCCACTTCGGAAATACGGTTCATATCATTGCGCAAGAGGTCCACAATCATCATATTTTCAGAACGATTTTTGGGATCCTGCTCCAACCAACTAGCCTGGTCCAGATCATCTTGGTCAGCCACTCCCCGCTGAGTCGTTCCCTTCATTGGTCGCGTTGTCAACTCACGGTCTTTTTGCTCAAAAAAGAGCTCTGGGCTCATGGAAATCACTGCCATCTCATCATGTTCAACATAGGCATTGTAGCCCGCCTCCTGCTCTACCACCATACGATTGTAAATGGCAAAAGGATTGACACTCAAGTCTTGCTTGAGTTGGACAGTGTAATTTACCTGGTAGGTGTCCCCCTGACGCAAATGATGGTGAATCTGGGAAATAGCTTTTTTATAGTCCTCTGCAGATGTTTGTTCTCGCCACTTTGAAGGCAGATCTACTTCCTCATAAGTCAAAGGAATAGGCGATGTTTCTACCCTATCATGAACTGTGAAATATAGCAGATACTCTGCCAGTAAAGGAGCTTTATGAACTGCTAATTTCTCCTCAAATGCAGGTGCAGCCTCGTAGCTGACATAGCCCACTACATAGTAGCCTTGCTCTTGGTAGCTTTCCACTTGTGCCAGCAAGTCTGCTACTTCTGCTAAATCTCTCGTTTTTAACTCTCTGATCGGCTGGGTAAAGGTGTATCTCTCCCCCAAAGCCCTAAAATCAATCACTGTTTTTCTATGCATATCTTAAGTATAGCACAAAATAGCCGACCTAGAACAGCTAAATCCAGCTTTGTTTACTGATTTCTATAACGGAAAATCTTCTCTAAGTTTCTTTTTTTCTACTTTTTGGCAATTCTCCATCAGATAGCACCCCTTCTTCTTGTAAAAACTGGTCTTATTTGGAGCACTTTACACAAAAATACAACAAAAAAGAACAGAGGAAGTCATGGTATCTATACCATTGTTTCCTCTGTCTCTTGCTTTTCTTCTGTTGCTACAGAATGATTTTACGACTTTCTAATAGAATCTTGCGGATAATGCGCACGCGCACCTCCGATTAATTTTGGACGACTAGCTAGAGCCGTTACATGGGCATGCACAATTTCACGCAGTACAGGGCGAATCGGAACCTGAACGTGCTTGACATGCATGCCAATTGCAGTATCTCCGATATCCAACCCAGCATGGGCCTTGATAAATTCAACCTCAACTGGATCCTTCATAAACTTGAAGGCTGCCAACTGACCTGAACCTCCTGCATGAAGAGTCGGAAGGACGCTGACCATTTCCAGACCAAACTGCTCTGCCACCTGGCGTTCAACAACGAGGGCTCGATTGACATGTTCACAACCTTGAACGGCTAGATGAATTGCTTTTCCCTCTAGGATATCTAGGATGGTCTTCACAATAATTTCCCCAATTTCTTGACTGGATTCCTTGCCAATCTGACCACCTATCACCTCACTAGAAGAAAGGCCCAAAACAAAGATGGATCCCTGCTTCAAATTGGCCTTTTCTAATACATCTTCAACAATCTGGCTTGTTGCTCTTTGAATATCTTTTTCCTTCATACTTGATACCTCTTTTGTCACTATCTATCATATCTTTTTTTACTGATTTTATCAAGGCCAACTAATCATTCTGATTTTTAAAAGCAAAACTCCCAGAATATACTGGGAGTTAGCTAATTGCTTTTTTATTGATGCATATTTCAACTGTCGTCCCTTTTTCAGGTACAGAATCAATCTTCATCTGATAGTTTTCTCTAAAATGAAGTTTGAGGCGTTGGTTGACATTTTGCAGACCAACTCCCCCACGTTTGAGCTGACTTTGACTGCTATCGCCAGGATTTTGGAAACCAACACCATCATCCTCAATGCGGATGACAAGCCCTGAATCCTTTTTCTGGACGGAAACTTTAATATGGCCCTGACCTTCCTTCTCCTTGATGCCGTGATAAAGGGCATTTTCTACAAGGGGTTGTAGCACCAACTTGGGTAAGACTAGGTTATCAAAGGCAGAATTTTCATCAATTTCATATTCCAGCTTATCCCCATAACGTTGTTTTTGGATAAAGAGATACTGGCGGACATGATTGATTTCATCAGAAAGAGAAATCAAATCCTTTCCTTGATTGAGCGCCAAGCGGAAATAGGTTGCCAAGGACTTAGTCACCTGAACCACTCGCTGACTATCCTGAAATTCAGCCATCCAGATGATGGTATCCAAGGTGTTATAGAGAAAATGCGGATTAATCTGGCTCGACAGGGCTTGAAGTTCATACTGCCGGGTCGCTTCTTCCTGCCTGCGCACATCTGCCATCAGCTGATCAATCTGATCCAACATGGCATTAAACTGGCGAGTCACTTCTCTCAGTTCATAGGCGCCAGCTTCCTTAGCACGCAGATTTTGAGCACCAGAAGCAATTTCCAGCATGGTTTCTCTCAAATCCTTCAAAGGGGCAATCCAGCGCTTGAGACTGAACCACACCAAGCAGAGACAGGCAAGAAGAGATGTGACACTTGCTCCAAGCAAGGTCCACAAGAGATGACTCCGAACTTGGTCTAACTTCTCCAGCGAAGACACTCCTATAACCGTCCAATCTGTTCCTGCAATCTTTTCCTGACTAACGTAGGATTGATGGTCCAGCGTATAGCCCTGTCCTGTCTCGATGTAGGGTTTCATAGCCTCCATTTCGCTAGATGAACTATAAACTGTATGTTTAGGATGGTAGACAAATTCATGATTTTCATTGATGATAAAGGCAAAACCCTGCTGGCCCAACTGGAGTTGGTTAAGATAGGCTTCCAGAGTTTCATAGGAAATATCCAAGCGAAGCACACCAAGATTGGCTCCCTTTGCATCAACAAGTTCCTGAGTGACAGAAATAACCCACTGACTATCTGATTTACGAGCTGGGGTTAAAACTGGCTTAGCTCCCTGATGAATGGCCTTTTGGTACCAATCCTCAGCCATCATATCTGAGGAAGTTTTCATCTGCACACTATCATCTGTAGAAATAACCTGACCGGATTTGGTGACCAGTACCACCGTTTTCAAGTCCTGGTCTGCCTTTAAGATAGTCAAAAACAGATCTCGGATTCCCTTGGCTTGGTCTTGGTTAGGATTCTCAGCATAGGCCAAGACATCCTTCTGCTGGGTCAAACTGGTAGAGGTGGTTTCTAATTTTTTGATATAAGACTGAATAAAGTGGCTAGTTTGGCTAATGGTCGTTTGACTATTGCCCTCAATAGTAGCCTCAATGGCTGCTGAACTAGATTGATAGTAGAAAGTCCCAACAACAGCTAGTAGAATGAGAAAGACCAGAAAGATGGAAATAACCATTCTGACTAAGAGAGAAGAACGCTTCATCGGCCTTCCCCTTTCTTAAACTGACGAGGTGTCACACCTGCAATCTGTTTAAAACGTTGGGTAAAATAGTTCATATCCTCAAAACCAACCTTTTCGGCTATCTCATAAATCTTTAAATCCGTAGTCAGAAGCAAGAGCTTGGCTTGTTTGACACGCTCTCTCACCAAATAATCCTGAAAAGGCAGGCCCAACTCTTTCTTAATCAAGGAACTCAAATAAGTCGGACTAAAGCCCAATTCACTGGCTAAAGACTTTAAACTAAATTGACTATCAGCCAGATGAGACTGGATCTTCTGAGCAATATTTCCCTCAAACTTATCGGTTAATAAATCTTGTAACTGCTCTTCTTTTTCTTCCTTGTCTAGTTTTTGCTTGATTTTCTCCAACATTTCCTCAATATCCTGACGAGAAAAGGGTTTGAGCAGGTAATCATCTACACCGAGTTTAACAGCAGACAAGGCATAATCAAAATCATCGTAACCTGTCAAAAATACCAGATGCACCTGAGGATAGGTTTCTCGTACCAGACTGGCCAACTGGATGCCATTCAGCTGAGGCATGTTGATATCGGTTAAAATGATATCTGGCACCTGCCTTTGAATTAAGTCCCAAGCCTGCCTTCCATTTTCAGCCTGACCGATGATTTCCATATCGTAGGCTGCTACATTGACCAGCTTAGTCAAGCCTTGTCTAACCAGATACTCATCTTCTACGATTAAGATTGTGTAGGTCATGCTCTGCTCCTTTGTCACTTACTAGTATCAGTATAGCAAAATTTTCCTCTAACTGCTTAGGAAAGCCTTCTTAATCAACATAATCTAGTAAATAGGCATAGCCTTTTTCTGCCATTTGGTTTTTGGGAATAAAGCGGATAGAGAGACTATTGATACAGTAGCGTAAGCCACCCTTGTCCTGAGGCCCATCTGTAAAGACATGGCCAAGGTGAGAATCTCCAACTCGGCTTCTCACTTCCATGCGCGTCATATTGTAGGACTTATCTTCCTTGTAGGTAGCAACATCTGGGCTGATGGGTTGGGTGAAACTAGGCCAGCCACAACCAGACTCAAACTTGTCCTTTGATGAAAAGAGAGGTTCGCCAGTAGCTACATCTACATAGATACCAGATTCAAATTTATCCCAGTAACGGTTTGAAAAAGCTCGTTCTGTTTGATTTTTCTGGGTAACTGCATACTCCTCAGCTGACAAGGTCTTTTTCAATTCTTCATCACTTGGTTTGGGATATTTGCTGGCATCAATGACGGGATAGGCCGCCTGATTAACATTGATATGGCAGTAACCATTTGGATTTTTCTTGAGGTAGTCTTGGTGATAATCCTCCGCCACCACAAAATTCTTCAAGTTTTCCTTTTCAACTGCCAGAGGTTGGTCATATTTCTTAGCAACTTCATCAAAGACTTGGTTGATTACCTCCAAATCCTTGTCATCTGTGTAATAAACGCCAGTACGGTACTGGGTTCCCACATCATTTCCTTGTTTATTTTTGCTGGTTGGATTGATAATGCGGAAGTAATGAAGCAGGATTTCTTTGAGGGAAATTTGATTGGCATCATAGGTAACATGGACAGTCTCTGCATGTCCTGTTTGGTTAATCAATTCGTACTTGGTTGTTTCCCCTCTACCATTTGCATAGCCTGAAACGGCATCTGTCACTCCGGGAACGCGTGAGAAGTATTCCTCCACTCCCCAGAAACATCCCCCAGCTAGATAAATTTCGTGCAAGTCTGCGTCTTTACTCACTTCTGTTTTTTTCACTGTTTTTCCTCCTTGGCTAACTGACGCTTTCTCAATTTGCGAGCTATCTGTCTGCCCTGCATTTCGCATCAATAGAAAATAGAAACCGGTTAGGGCTAGGAGAATGACCCCTGCCAAGACAAAAAGTTTTACTTTATCATTCATAGCCTTTCTCTACCCCATTTCTTTCAATGTTTTTAAAATCATATCCTTATCCAGAAAACCTGGTTGCGTTTTGACCAGCTTGCCTTCCCTGTCTATAAAGGCTTGAGTCGGGTAAGAACGAACACCATAACTTTCCAAAAGTTTGCCTGATGGATCAATTAAAACCGGTAAATTTTTATAATCTAAGCCCTTATACCAGTTCTTAAAGTCAGCTTCAGATTGTTCTCCCTTGTGCCCAGGAGAGACCACTGTCAATACCACATAGTCATCACCAGCTTCTTTAGCAATTTCGTCCGTATCTGGAAGGCTAGCCAGACAGATGGAACACCAAGAAGCCCAGAATTTAAGATAGACTTTCTTGCCTTTGTAGTCAGATAAACGATAGGTCTTACCATCTACTCCCATCAGTTCAAAATCACCAACCGCCTGACCTTTAGTCGCAGTTTGCGAACTGACTTGTTCTGTTTTCGTTTGCTCCTTCATAGTAGATTCCTCTGTCATATTTTTAGCCGAACAGGCTGCCAAGCAACAGATTGAGCCTACTCCAAGGAGACATGTTTGCCATTTTTTCATTTCTTTTTCCTCTCTATTCAAATAATGTAGTTAAAATGGAAGCATTCCCCAAAAGCACCAAGATTCCCATCACGATAATGAGGAAACCACCCACTTTTTTGAGAGTTCCGAGGTAGGGATGGAGTTTTCGAAAATGTTTCAAAACATAGCTGGAGGCGAGAGCTAGAACCAAAAATGGCAGCGCTAAACCCAGCGTGTAAACCAACATGAAACCAGCACCCTGCCAAGCTCCTGAACCACCTGAAGCCGCCAAGGCTAAAACAGACCCCAGAACTGGCCCTACACATGGCGTCCAAGCAAAACTAAAGGTCAACCCCAGTAAAAATGCCTGACTATATCCGTTACCCTTTTGCCCCTGTCTCTTTAATTGTAGCCTTCTTTCCTTGTAGAGCCCCTGCAAATGTAAAACTTCCATCTGGTGCAAGCCCAAGAGAATGATGACCGCACCCGTCACATACTGAAACCAAGAAGCATAAAGCAAATTGCCTAAAAAACCAGCTCCATAGCCCAGTAAGATAAAGATAAAAGAAATCCCCGCTATAAAGGCCAGAGTTCTCACTAAACTAACAAGTGAGATTGAAATTTTTCCGCTAGAAGCCTGAGCACCATCTTTGTCATCCAACAAGACCCCTGCATAGACCGGTAACAAGGGTAAGATACAAGGAGAAAAGAAGGAAAGAATTCCAGCAAGAAAAACACTGATAAAAAAGATTATATTGTCCATTGCCTTCCTCCATTCTTTGATTTGATAGGACTATTATAGCTCCAAAACTCCAGAAAAAACAGGGACAATGATAGGGAAAAATAGGAATTTAATCAGTTTATTCAGAAATCTGGCACAAAAAAAGCCAGACAAGGTCTGACTTTGATAGAAACAGAAAAGAAATCACCTGTCTTCCCTACTTATCTGGTAATAAATAAGATCCGCAACGTAGTCTTTTCTCTCCACACCATTGGCAATAGTTTTTAGATAGGACATTCCAGCTTTCTCCATCACACGGCCTGAAGCTGGGTTAAGACTGGCGTAACGAGCTCTGACCTTTTGAAAGCCTGCTTGAGTAAAACAAAAGTCTAACACAGCTTTCAAGGCCTCTGTCATCATACCTCGGCCCCAAAAGTTTTTTCCTAAAACATACCCAATTTCACAACTTAAATCTTCCTCGTGCATTTCAATGATGCTGATATCTCCTATCACATGCTCTGGGTTCTCTTTGAGACAAATGGCCCATTTGTAATAGTTGGGATTAGTATAGGATGCAACCCAATTTCGAATCGAGTTCCGAGTCGCTTCAACATCAGGATGAGGATCCCAGGTGACATAGGTCAGATTCTCAGCAGACGAAGCCCAATTTTGAAACATGGCTTCTGCATCACTCTCCACAAATCTTCTCAAAATTAAACGTTCTGTCTGTAATATTTGCGTACCGATTGCTTTCATAATGTTACCTCGCTTTCTAAGCTTAAGGCTCAAGATAAAAAGACTATACTCAGTAACAGCTAGAAAACAAGTTTTTCATCTAGTTACTTGACGCAGTCGCTGTCTGGTTTGAAATGCACTTTACCAAGCTTCTTCAAACCTAGTCATCGTTGCGGGGGTGAGATAAGGAAAATCGAACTTTTCGAGTTACCGAATCTGCCTCGTTTTCCTGTTTCTAGACTCGGGCTAAAAAGGTCCCCCGGACCTTCCTCGCTTTCTCATTTCTAGGCTCAGGGTAAAAAGACTATACTCAGTAACAGCTAGAAAACAAGTTTTTCATCTAGTTACTTGACGCAGTCGCTGTCTGGTTTGAAATGCGCTTTATCAAGCTTTTTCAAACCTAGTCATCGTTGCGGGGGTGAGACAAGGAAAATCGAACTCTACGAGTTACCGAATCTGCCTCGCTTTCTCGTTTCTAGACTCGGGCTAAAAAGGTCCACTGGACTAACTCTCACTTTTTTATTTCAAGGTGAGAGGCTAAAAACCTCCACTGGAGGTTTTTACTCCCAAAAGTCATCAAATACGGTGATTGGTAGGTGGCGTTTGTGTTGGCCTTTGTACCACCAGTTTTCGATAGTCGCTTGAGCTTCTGGGCTGATTGTTTTGCCTTCAAGGTAATCATCAATTTCATTGTAAGTGACTCCAAGTGCAACTTCGTCAGCAAGTCCAGGTTTTTCTTCTTCCAAATCTGCTGTTGGGATTTTTTCATAAAGAGCTGGGTCTGCACCAAGTTCCTTCAAGAGTTGTTTCCCTTGACGTTTATTGAGGCGATAAAGTGGGAGAATATCTGCACCACCGTCACCAAACTTAGTAAAAAAGCCTGTGATATTTTCCGCAGCATGGTCTGTTCCAATGACCGCTCCGCTATGGGCACCCGCAAGGGCATATTGGGCAATCATACGACTACGAGCCTTGATATTTCCCTTGTTAAAGTCTGAAACAGGACTTCCTGTCGCTTCGACTGCAGCTGTCATAGCATCAGCTGATTCCTTGATATTCACAACCAAGCTGACATCTGGCTGGATGAAAGCAAGAGCTTTTTGAGCATCTGCTTCATCAGCTTGCACTCCGTATGGCAGGCGGACAGCGATAAATTGGTAGCTGTCATCTCCTGTCTCAGCTCGCATTTCTTCCATAGCTAATTGCGCCAAACGCCCTGCTAAGGTTGAGTCTTGTCCTCCAGAAATCCCTAGTACAAATGTTTTAAGGAAGGGGTGTTTTTTCAAGTATCTCTTTAAGAAATCAATCGAACGACGAATTTCTTCTTGGGCGTCAATCACTGGTTTGACGCCCAGTTGCTGGATAATGGTCTCTTGCAAACTCATTCTTCTTCTCCTTCACCAAGGGCTTCTTTGCGCATCTTATCAATCAAGTCCATCTTATCTTGCCAAATATCACGCGCCAAATCTACTGGATAGTGCTGCGGATTGAGCACACGCTTGTACTCATCCCATAGCTTGTCAAATTCCTTGCGAGCATAGGCCTGAATTTCTGTTAAACTAGGCAAGTTGTAAACTAATGTTCCTGCTTTGAAGATGTCCACCAAGAGAGGAACAGCATCAAAATTTCGAACGGTCTTCTTGATGTAGGTATAAGTTGGATGGAACATTTTGATTTCTGTCATGCTGGCAACATCCACACCGTCATAGGTGATGTAGTCACCTTCTGACTTACCTTTTTCACGACTAGTAATGCGCCATACTTGCTTCTTACCTGGTGTCGATACTTTTTCAGCATTGCTTGAAAGCTTGATGGTATTGCGCATCTTACCAGTTTCATCTTCGATAGCCACAATCTTATAAACTGCCCCAAGAGCTGGCTGGTCATAGGCTGTAATCAGCTTGGTACCCACCCCCCAAACGTCAATCTTAGCGTGTTGCATTTTGAGGTTAAGGATAGTATTTTCATCGAGGTCATTGGAAGCGTAAATTTTGGCATCTGGATATCCAGCCTCATCTAACTGTTGGCGAACTTTCTTGGAAATATAGGCTATATCCCCTGAGTCGATACGAACGCCTTTAAAATTAATCTTGTCTCCCAGTTCACGAGCAACCTGAATGGCAGCTGGCACACCGATGCGAAGCGTATCATATGTATCTACTAGAAAGACACAGTCACGATGGGTTGACGCATAAGCCTTGAAGGCCTCATAGTCGTTTCCATAAACCTGTACCAAGGCATGGGCATGAGTACCCAAGACAGGAATGCCAAAGAGCTTCCCTGCTCGCACATTGCTAGTTCCGTTGGCTCCTCCAATCACGGCTGCGCGTGTTCCCCAGATAGCTGCATCCATTTCTTGCGCACGACGTGTACCGAATTCCATCAAGGGTTCATCTTCAATGACTGAACGAATACGTGCTGCCTTGGTCGCTATCAAGGTTTGAAAGTTAACGATGTTTAAGAGAGCCGTTTCGACCAATTGACATTGGGCTAGAGGTCCTTCAACCTGCACAATCGGCTCATTAGCAAAAACCAAGTCCCCTTCCTGAGCAGAACGAACCGTTAGTTCTAACTTGAGATTTCGTAGGTAGTCCAAGAATTCTCCATGATACCCAAGCGTCTCCAAGTAGGCAATATCGCTATCAGAAAAGCGTAAGTCTTCAAGATAATGTACAATTCTTTCCAAGCCAGCAAAAACTGCATAACCGTTCTGAAAAGGTTGCTGACGGAAATAAACTTCAAAGACCGCCTTTTTATTGTGAATTCCTTGGTCAAAGTAAACTTGCATCATGTTAATCTGGTACAAGTCCGTGTGCAATGTCAAACTATCATCTGGATACATCTGTTTTCCTTCTTCCTACTTTACAAAGGTATGAACGTATTCTACCACTTTCACACCATCCGATAAATTAGTACTATTATAACACATTTTACTGAGATTGATAAAAAGCTAACAAGCTATTCTCCATTCTCCAGTTCATCCATATCTTGCTCAAACTTTTTTTGAGCCCATTCACCATAACTTTTAAGGCCGAGATTGCCGATAAAAACCCAAGGAAGGTAAATCAGATAAGTAATGACCCAAGCAGACAAGTATTTAACGTTCAAAGGATTGTGCTGATAAATTTCGATATTGAATTGATAATTCTCCAACATCAAGAGAGTCGTAATAGCGAGAGTTACCAGCAAACACCCTACAATCGTAAAATGAAAACGACTATAGTAGGTCACTCCAAGTTGTCGTGCACGATTGAAAAAGAAGGAAATTCCTAAAAGAAGGGTAACCAGAAGAATATTAGAATTAAAAAGAGCAGGTGCTAATACAGCCACCAAATAACTTAGCAGAATGAGCCCGATAAACACATTAAAAGACTCTGTCCCAGCTTTGTTAATCAGTTGTTCTTCTCTTTCGTCTAGTAATTGATAATAAAAAAATCTATTTTTCATCTTCTTCCTCCCAAACTTGCTGATTTCTGCGATTCAAGTATAGGATAACTCTATCCATAGAAAAACTCCCAACGAGATAGATGATAACTGCTAGAACCACTTTTAGGGAGTACTTCCAAGTCAATAGATTGACCAGTTCCTCGCGATTGCCTACGATATCAATCAATAAAATCACTATAGAAAATCCCAAAGCAGATAAAATTCTTTCTTTTCCAGTATTCTCAACAATATCTCGAATGTCAATTCCTACATACATGCGGCGAATAATAGCATACAAACCGACTCCAATCAATAAAAGTAATTCTGATAAATAGGACAAAAGTGTTAAATTGAAAATATAAACTTTGGCAAAAATTTCCAGTGCCAAAAATAAGCACATTCCCAAGAGAATTTCTCCTGAAATGTTTCCGTCCAATTTTTCCGTACGTTCATCTTTGATCACAAGTTTTTTTCTATTTTTCATCTTCTTCCTCCCAAAATAATTGATCCAAAGTTTTGCCTAAGCATCTGCAAATAGACTGGCAAAGGGAAAGACTAGGATTATATTTCCCTGCTTCTATCAAGCCTATAGTCTGCCTAGTAACACCAACAGCCTCTGCCAAATCCCCCTGTGTCATATCAAGTTCCACACGAGCTAGTTTTAGCTTTAAATTTTTAGCCACTTGATTCCTCCTTATAATTTTTAAAAAGTTGCGCTCCTTTTCTCAAATACATTATACCATATATCTAACTTAATGCAATATATAAATGTCATTTTGTAATATTTTATTAACAAAAAAACTCTCTACCATCTTACATGATAAAGAGTATTCGTTCTTTTTTGCTACTTAGCTAAGCTCCTCTTCAAAGGAAAGAAGTCTAGATCACAAATCCTTTTGGTAATAGTATCTTTGTCCTGTGTAGGGATAGTCTTGCAAGGCAAAAACTTCCTTGTAGCCATGACTTAGATAAAAATCTGGCGCTTGAAACTGGTAAGTGTTGACAAAAGCAAAACGACAGTTTCGATTCTTGGCTTCATTTTCTGCTCGCTCCAATAGTTTTGAACCAATTCCTTGTCCCCTCAATTCCTCTTTCACAAATAAATATTCGATTTCCAACCAATTTCCGAAAGTCTCAGCTACTAAGCCCGCCATGAGATTGCCCATTTCGTCTTCAACATAAAGATTCAGTGGCTCGCTTTCAGCCTCTTCTCTTTTGGAACGATTATAAGCACGAATTTGATTCGCGATTTCTTGCGCTTTATGTGATTCCTTATTTTCCAATCTAACGTGCATTCAAACCTCCTAATAAACTGCTACAGCTTGATTATAATCCTATTTCAATAGACTGTCAAACTAGAAAAACTCACCAAGCAGAGTTGATGAGTTCATGATTTATTTTCTAAATTTCCACTGACTATAAATCCCAAAAATAAGGATCCAGATAGCAGAACCAACTGCCCCCATGAAGGTAGACTCTTGCAAAAAGAGAGTCACGAAAACAAAGACAAAAAAGAGAATGGTTAGGGGATTAAGCAAGCGATACTGAGGCATGAGGTAGCCATCAGCCATGAAGTCTTGTGACTTGCGGTATTTGAGATGAGCCACCATAATCAAGATATAAATCGCGATGTATACACCTGATGAGGATGCGGTGATTAAAGCAAAGGCATCTGAAACACCTGGCAACACATTGATAAAGGCAGCCAGAGCAATCAAGATCGCTGAGGCGATGATGGCATTTTGTGGAACATTGTGGCGAGAAAGGGTATCGACCTTGATGGCCTTTAAGAAACGATTGGGCGAATCATGGGCAATCTGATATAGGTGTCTCCCTGTTGAGTAGAGAGTTGAGTTAAGAGCAGAAGCTGCTGAGGTCAAGACAACAAAATTGATTAGAGCCGCCGCCCACTTGATCCCTGCCAGTTCAAAGACTGTTACAAATGGAGAATCAGAAGAATTAAGATAAGACCAAGGAATAATGGCCATAATCGCAATAAGAGCTCCCCCATAGAAGAAGATAATTCTGAGAGGAATTTCCTTAACAGCTTTGGGCAAGACCTGACGAGGGTTCTTTGTTTCAGAAGTTGTTACCCCGATAAACTCAATCATCAGATAGGCAAAAAATACCATTTGAAAGGCCATGACAAAGTTCATAACTCCGTTTGGAAAAAGAGAGAATTGGTCACTGATATTTGCCAAACTTGCAACACCATGCGGTGTCTTAAAGCCCGTCAAAACCATAAAGACCCCAGTGGCAATCATGGCTAAAATCGCCACAATCTTGACCATAGCAAACCAAAACTCGACTTCTCCAAAGAGCTTAACCGCAATCAGATTGACCAAAGCCAAAATCGTTAAAAAGACAAGCTGAATCATCCAGCTAGGCCAGGTGGGAAACCAGAAGCGGACATAGTCTGAGATGGCAGTGATTTCTGCCATACCGATAAAGACAACTGACAACCAATAAGACCAAACTGAGAAATATCCCCAGCCTTTCCCCAAATGACGGGTGATAAAGTTGATAAAGGTATGTTGTTCTGGATCCTGATACAGCATCTCCCCAACAGCCCTCATCATCAAAAACATAAAGGCTCCAGTAATCATGTAAATCAGAATGATAGAAGGTCCTGTAAGGCTGATAGAGCGACCAGCACCTAGGAAAAGTCCTGTTCCGATTGTCCCCGCAATGGCCATCACCTGAACATGGCGATTGGTTAAACCACGCTCCATTTTGTTTTTCTTCTTATTTTCACTCATATAGTCTCCTTTTTATCTAAAAAACCAAAAAGGAGTTGAGCAAGGCAAAACCTTCACTACTCCTTTTTCATTCTATTTAAGCTGTTTTTTCAACCTTTAAGATTTTGACATCATAGCTACCAACTGGTGTTTCAATCGTTGCAGTATCACCAGTCTTCTTGCCAATCAAAGCACGGCCAATCGGACTTTCATTTGAGACTTTACCAGCAAAAGCATCTGCACCAGCGGAACCGACGATGATGTAGACCTCTTCTTCGTCTTCACCGACTTCTTGGATTGTTACTGTTTTACCGATTGCTACCTCATCTTGGGCAACTGCATCGCTATTAACAATTTCAGCATAGCGAATTTTTGTTTCTAGACTTGAAATTTGACCTTCAACAAAAGCTTGTTCATCTTTCGCTGCTTCATACTCACTATTTTCTGAAAGGTCTCCATAAGAACGAGCAATCTTGATACGCTCTACGACTTCAGGACGACGAACGAGTTTCAATTCCTCTAATTCTTTTTCTAGTTTTTCCTTTTCTTCAAGGGTCATTGGGTAAGTTTTTTCTGCCATTTTTTTAACTTTCTTTTCTATTTACTTTTTTAAAACAAAATTATGTGGAAAACCACATAATTTTAGTTTGAACTACTTGCTTGAGGTAACTTGCTATTGATATGCTCTGCAACGTTTTGATCATGTTCTTCTTTTGTTGTTGCAAAGTATACTTTACCGTCTTCAACATTTGCTACAAAGTACAAGTACTCACTCTTTGTCTGGTTTACACTTGCTTCAATCGCATCCGAACTTGGGCTATCAACCGGTCCAGGCATGAGACCAAGGTGTGTGTAAACATTGTATGGTGAATCAATCGTTGTATCAATTCCAGCGTCATCTGCTAAACTAATCTTTTGACCAAGTTTTCCTTGAGCATATAGGATAGCGATATTACTTTGAAGTGGCATACCAACATTCAAGCGGTTATAGAAGACACCTGCGATTTTCTTGCGGTCTTCGGTCTTAGCACCTTCTTTTTCGACAAGAGAAGCAATGCTGAGCAATTCATTAACTGTCAGATTCTTTTCTTTGATCGTAGCGTAATATGGCGACATAGCCTTATCCATAGCAGCCACCATCTCATCAATCAAACTTTCAACAGTTGTGCCGTCTTTGATCGTATAGGTGGCTGGGAAAAGGTAGCCTTCAAGACGATAACGAACGCCACTGTCTTTTGTTGGAAGACTTCCAAGTAGGTTTGGATACTTGGCTACTAATTGTGAGATAAAGGTCTCATCTTGAGCTTTTGCCAAGAAAGCATCCGCAGTAAGAGGTTCTTTAAATTCACCTTGAAGTTGTCCTACTGTTTGAGCGATTTGCTCTAATGTATAGCCTTCTGGAATTGTCAAGTTTGCAAGAACAGGTGCCTGAGCTTCAGGAGTCCCACCTTTTTCCAATTCTTGAATCAACTCATCCGTACTCATACTCTTCTTCAAGTTGTAATAACCTGACTTCAAGTTAGCATGGCTATAGTATTTAGCATAAAGGCTAAAGATCAGTCCATGTTTAACCAAACCAGATTTTTCCAAGGTGCTTCCAATTTCTTGAACATTTGCACCGTCTGGGATTTGAACCGTTACGTAATCCTTAGAGCTTGCATCCACAGGTTTCAAGGAATCTTGAACGTAACCATAACCAAAGTAACCACCAACTGTAACGAGTACTAGGAGAACTAGAACTGTTACTAGGCAACCTTTAGCTTTTGATTTATTCTTTTTCTTAGTTGATGTTGCACCTTGACGACGACTACGACGTGGAGCATCAGCTAATCCACTGCTAGATTCTGTAGAAACAGGCTCAACTCTTTCAGGCATTCCTGGAGTGATTTCCTCTTTCTTGTCTTCTGTTTTATAGGTTACGGCAACCTTAGTCGGAGTATCGTTAAATTCTTTTTCTTCGGGTTTAAGCTCAACTGGTTCTACCTTAGGTTGAACGGGTTCCACTACAGGTTCTTCAGCCAGATGAATCGGCTCTACTAGAGGTTCTTCAGATTCTACAACTTCAATCTTGTCGATGATTGGCTGTCTAATCTCTTTCTCTTCTTGGTCATCCGTTTCATCAGTTCTAGCACTTGAAAGTGGAGGAACACTTGGTGCATTCTTTAGAATTTTATCGACAACAGACAGGGAATCAGCCATCAACTCTTCTGTTGATGTTTCTGGTTCAAGATCTGAAGGAGTTGCTGAACTAGCTTGAGATGATGAAGCCGTCAGATTTGGAATCTCTACTTCTTTCTCTCTTCTATCTTGTTCTTTTACTCTTTCTAAATCACGTAGAATCTGCTCTTTAAAGCTTAATTTTTCTTCTTCTCTTGATTTTTCAGTCAAAAGCATTACCTCCTTGTTGACAATCCATAATATTATATCTTAAAAGTCGTAGAAAAGCAACCAACTAGGGCATTCCCTAGCTAGTTTTATTGATTTTCAGGCTGCCAGACCATATCATACCATGTTTCCCCAGCAAAGTTTGACTGGGATATTCCTTCATTAACAAAGCCGTGCTTTTCATAATAGGCGATAAGGTAATCATGACATGTCAGATTAATGCCCTCTCGCTCATGTTCTAAAGCGACTTCTTTCAAAGCCCTTAATAGTCTTTTCCCTACCCCCAAAGCTTGTGCTTCCTTGGCAATAGATAGGCAAGTCACAGAAATATAACCTCCAGGTTGATGGCTATAGTCTTTTATTTCTTCTGTAAATGACTGATCATGTAGATGGCGGTGTGGGACGACTGGACCTTCGATATAACCAAGAATATTCCCCTCTTTTTCAGCTACCAGAAAACTGGTCTGAATTTCCTGCAAATGGGCCTCAAAGACCGAACGAGGAATGGCTTCCTCCAGTGAAAAATTCTCCAGCTCTATCTCTATAATCCGATCCAAATCCGAAAATCTTGCTTGTCTGATTTTCATATTTCCTCCTGATAAAAGGGATTTTCCCAAATCAGATACCATTCAGAACCACTGCCATAATGACTTTCTGTCATTTCTTCTTCAACAAAGCCATTCATTTCAAAATAAGATAGTAGTTCATCAGGACTTTGTAAAAGAATACCTTGGTAATCTAGTTCGACTGTCACCTGTTTCAAGGCCGCAAGAAGAAGAGTTCCCAACCCCTGTCCCCAATGGTCAGGAAGAATGGTCAATGATTTTATTTCTATCCACTTGGGATGAAGATACTGAGCTTCTCCTAAAACATAGCCTAGGAGCTGATTTTCATCCCCAGCTACAAGAAAGGTACCCGCAGTCTTGCGGATACTCTCTTCTAAGGATTGGCGGCTAAATGCCTCTTCTAACGAAGGATTGGCTTCTTCAATCGCCAACATTTCTTCTAAATCTGATAGGGTAGCTTGCCTTATAGTGATTGGAATTTCCATCTGTTTTCCTTATTGGACGTTGCTTGTCAAGTTAGACAAGAGACGTTCAAATGAATATTCATAGGTTTGGATGTCTCCTGCACCCATAAAGACGTAAACAGCATTGTCATGGTCTAGGAGTGGAGAAACATTTTCAACAGTGATAACCTGATGTTTCTTGTTGATTTTATTAGCTAGGTCTTCTACCTTGACATCACCATGGTCCACTTCACGAGCTGATCCATAGATTTGCGCTAGGTAGACGGCGTCTGCTTGATTCAATGCATGGGCAAATTCGTCCAACAAGGCAATGGTTCTTGTAAAGGTATGCGGTTGGAAGACTGCCACGATTTCCTTGCTTGGATATTTCTGACGAGCTGCATCCAAGGTTGCAATGATTTCTGTTGGATGGTGGGCAAAGTCATCAATGATCACTGTATCATTGACGATTTTTTCAGTGAAACGACGCTTAACACCTGCAAAAGTTTTCAAGTGTTCACGGACCAAGTTCAAATCAAAACCTGCTGTGTAAAGAAGACCTATAACAGCTGTCGCATTCATGATATTGTGACGACCAAAGGTTGGAATGTGGAATTGACCCAACTCTTGACCACGGAAATGAACGGTGAATGTCGAACCAGTCGTAGAACGAAGAAGATCGCTAGCTACAAAGTCATTGCCTTCTGCTTCAAAACCATAGTAATAGATTGGCGCATTGGCTGTGATCTTACGCAACTCAGGATCTTCACCGTATACAAACAAACCTTTGGTAATTTGTTTGGCATAGTCGTTAAAGGCATTGAAAACATCCTCTAGACTTGTAAAGTAGTCTGGATGGTCAAAGTCAATGTTGGTGATGATAGAGTATTCTGGGTGGTAAGGCATGAAATGGCGCTCATATTCGTCTGATTCAAAGACAAAATATTTGGCATTGGCTGAACCACGACCTGTCCCATCACCAATCAAGAAGCTGGTGTCTGTGATGTGAGACAAGACGTGTGACAGCATACCTGTCGTTGAAGTTTTTCCATGAGCTCCTGCTACTCCCATGCTGACAAAGTCGCGCATAAAGCTACCTAGGAATTCGTGGTAACGTTTGTAGCTGATGCCATTTTGATCTGCATAGGCGATTTCAACGTTGTTATCTGGACGGAAGGCATTCCCCGCGATAATCTCCACATCACCTTGTAGGTTCTTTTCATCAAAAGGAAGAATGGCAATCCCTGCCTGCTCTAGTCCACGTTGAGTAAAGTAGTATTTTTCAACGTCTGAACCTTGAACCTTGTGTCCCATTTGGTGCAACATCAAGGCCAAGGCACTCATCCCTGATCCCTTGATTCCAATAAAATGATATGTTTTTGACATGCTTTTCTCCCCTACTCAGTAATTCTTGTCAGATTCAACTCTTGGGCAACCTGACGTTCCTGTTCCGTTTGCTTATTCTTTTTATTATAGATTTGACTCTTCTTTAGAAAATCATAGTTGTTCTTGTTAGCTTTTCCCGTTTGGACTTTCGGAGTTGGGTTCGCCACTTGGCCAACCTCCTCAGCTAAGATATAGTGAGACTGGCTCAAGTTTTTGCTAAATTTGGCAAACTCACCTGGATTTTCCTTTTGAAATGGTGCTGTTGGTTGGTTTCCTTGACGAACAAGTGTGGAACCATTGTGTCGTCTGGTATGACTAACATCCTGAGTCAAATACTTGGCTGAACGTTTCTTCTTCAAGTCCGCACGCGCCTCTTCTCGAGCCAATTCAGCATAGGTTTTTTCAACTTTTTTAGGTTCTGGACTTGGTTTTGACTCCTTATTAACCACTGGAGAAACTACGGTTTCTTCTTCATTAATAGGAGACCATTCCAAATAGTTCTTATCGCGGTAATCACCTTTGATATTGCTAATAAAGTCTGACTCATCGTACAAGTCCATGACTGGCATTTTGGTCAGCATGATCTCATCATCTGACACCAATGGAAATCGATCTTGTTTCATTTTGTATTTCCTTTCAACACTTCATTATAGCGTATTGTCTTGATTTTTCAAGTGCTGGCTTCAGAAATTCCCAAAATTTCACGAATTTCTGCCAGGCTGAGACTCGCACGCGACTCCGTACCATCTAAAACTTGGGAAACCAAATGTTTCTTTTGTTCTTGAAGTTCTTGGATTTTCTCTTCAATGGTTCCTTTTGTAATTAAGCGATAAACCTCTACCTTCTGCTCCTGTCCCATACGATGGGCACGTCCGATAGCCTGGGCTTCGACAGCGGGATTCCACCAAAGGTCAACCAAAATAACCGTATCAGCTCCCGTTAGATTGAGACCAACACCACCTGCCTTCAGAGAGATGAGAAAGGCGTCTCTTTCTCCCTGATTAAAGGCCTTGGTCATCTCTTGTCTGTCATGAGCAGGAGTTGAACCTGTGATTTTGAAGGAGGTCAAGCCCAAGTCTGGGAGTTCTTGCTCGATTTTTTCCAACATTCCTTTGAACTGGGAGAAAATCAAGACCCGATGCCCACCATCAGCCACTTGTAGCAATAAATCTCGGAGACTATCGAGTTTACCACTAGCTCCCTGGTAATCGTCCATGAAGAGAGCTGGCGTATCGCAGATTTGACGCAAACGCATGAGTCCAGATAAGATTTCTACCCGACTTCTCTGGAATTCTTGATCGGTCACTTGCGCTAGGCGGTCTCTCATCTGTTGCAACTGGGCTAGATAGATAGCCTTCTGTTGGTCTTCCAGTTCATTTTTATAGACGACTTCGATCAGATCAGGCAGTTCTGTAAGAACTTCTTCTTTCTTACGCCTCATGACAAAGGGCTTGATAAACTGCGCGACTCGATCAGCCGGTAATTTCATAAACTCCTTTTTACTTGGTAAGAGTCCTGGAAGCACAATTTGAAAGATAGACCACAACTCTCCTAAATGGTTTTCAATAGGCGTACCTGACAAAGCAAAGACTGCCGGCACCACAAACTGGCGCAAACTCTGAGCAATCTTGGTTTGGGCATTTTTCATGACCTGGGCTTCATCTAAGAAGAGAAAATCAAAAGCCATCTCTTGATAAAGCTCGCTGTCTTGACGAAAGGTGGCATAGCTAGTCACATAGATTTGGTGATTTTCAGAAAGAATCGCTTCTCGATTCGCTTTCAAACCATGAACGACAGCCAAATCCAACTGTGGGGCAAATTTCCTGAATTCATCTGCCCAGTTGTAGATTAAACCTGACGGCGCTAAAATCAAGACCCGACTATCTTCTGTCACCTGACTAGTCAAAAAAGCAATGGTTTGCAATGTTTTTCCCAGTCCCATATCATCGGCTAGGATGCCACCAAAGCCATAGTGATGAAGCATCTGGAGCCAACGAACACCCTTTTCCTGATAATCTCTCAAACTCGCCTGAACCTGTATATCTCCCAAAGGAAAGTCCTCTGGATGGGTCAAATCATGAGCTAAATGCTGAAATTCTTCCGAGAAGGAGATCCGATCTCGACCTTCAAAAAGCTGAGAAAGGCTATAAGCCAGAGATTTTCGCGCTTGGAAAGAACCATCTTTTAGCTCAACCCCCAGTTCCTGCAAATTTTGACGAATCTGCTTGGTTTCCTCATCAAAAAAGTACACTTGGTCAGAAGAACTGATATAGAAATCCTGATTGCTGGTCAGGGCTTTAAGAGCTTGATCAATCTCTTCTTGGGCAATCCCTTGGAAATCAAATTGAATCTCCAACAGTCCTCCCTTGGGCTCAATCTGAACCTGAGGAGCTTGGACACTGTAGAGCTGATTCATCTCATCAGACAAGAAAACCTGGCCCAACTTCTCAAAAGCTGGAATCGTATGGTGAAAGAAAGAATAAACTGCCTCTGGCTTCAAAGCCTGTCTCCAAGACTGAAAATCAGCCTCAAAACCAGCCCCTAAACAAACCTGAAATAGCTGGTTTTCCAAGACGGCATCACTTGAAAAAGGTAATTGTTCCAGCTGTTGACGACTAGTCACCTTAACATCTCCATAGTCAAACTGGATATCTAAGCGAATGCGGCCGTCATCCTCCCTATCAAAGCAAAAGATTGGTGAAAAGGGTCTGATTTGCAAGCGCTCGGGGGCAGACACTGTTCCTAGCTGTCCAAACAAGGGAAGACAGGCGGCCAGACGGTCGCGATCACTGTTGTCAAACTGGAGACATTTCCTCCCTCTTTCCTCCTGAGGAAGCTTCTTGACTTCCTTTAGGAGGCTGATTTGTTTAGGGTTTAAGAGATAAAGATTCCCCTTACGAAAGAGAACTGCCCCTCCATAGAATACGTTAACTCGCTCAGTCTCAGAAATTTCCATCTCAAAATAATCGGGATACTCCTGCACGGAAAAAGAGAACAGTTCTGCATCTGGATCTAAATCATGAAAGAGAAGATTTTCATAACTTGTAATCTGGTGTTCAAAATGAAAATCCTCCAAGTTCATCAGCAACTCCACTCCCTGCTCAAAAAAGGTCAGAGGGAAAAAGAGGTGACGGCCTTGATTGGGGAAAAAGAGGTCTTGACTCAGTCCCTCCTCAATCAAGCCACATAAAAAAGTAAGAACTTCTTGACTAGCTGTATCAAAAGCATCCCAAGACAAGTCATTTTCATAGTGCTTCCCAATCATATATGGCTTTCGATGGACCAAGACCTTCAAAAAGAGAGGGATGTCACGAATGACATAATATTTTTGACTATCAACTAAACCGATTCGGAGAGTCCAAAGGAGGCGATTGGTTCCAGCTTCTACCTGGCCTTGAGCCGACAAAGTGTAGATTTTCTCTCTCTTCTGAGGTTGGATACGCTCCAAAAAACTACCACCAAAACCAACCTTGGTTTCGACCTCTTCTTGCTCTTCATGTCCTTTTTCTAAGGCTTGTAAAATCACCTGGCCTTCTTCGTCGTTCTTCAGATAATGCTCGAGCGCTGCGAGGTGAACACAGTAACCTCTTTTTTGGAAAAAATCGCAAGCACAAAAAACCAGATCATCCTCTAAACTGTAGCGCAAGTCTTCTCCCGACACACGAGTATAGAGGCGATTCCCTTTTTCCTTGATGATCTCAATCTTGCCCTTCTCATAGAGGGAAACACCCTCCATGCGCAACTTCCCTGGAATCAATTTAGCCATAGTTACCCCTTTATCTTATCTTTTCATTATACCACATTTTCCCCTATGAAAATAGCCTTTTAGGAAGACTTTTCTCCTAGAAGGCTCGATTTTTAAAGGGTAGCAAAAGTGGTCACGATGCGTTGACAAACCTCTTCCAGTACTGACTTCGGCATAGCTACATTGAGACGGGCATGAAGAGTTCCTTCCTCACCAAAGTCCAAACCTCGGTTCAAGATAACCTTGGCTTCATTCTTCAAAAGCTCTTGCAAGCGGTCATCTGTTAGGTCATAGGCTGAAAAATCAAGCCAGATCAAGTAGGTACCTTGTGGTTTCATGACCTTAATCTTGGTTTCGTTGCCCAAAATATCTACTACATAGTTAATGTGGTCCTCGATGACTTCTTTCAACTCTCCTAACCAGTCCTTACCATAACGGTAGGCAGCTTCTGTCGCCAAATACCCCAAGCCTGAGATTTCATGTTGGTTATTGGCCAACTGACGTTTTTGGAAAGCCACACGAAGCTTTGGATTTTCAATAACTGCATAGGAATTCTTGGTCCCAGCAATATTAAAGGTCTTAGTGGCACTACTCAAGATAAGGGCAAAATCTTTAAAGGCGGGATCAATGGTGTTAAAAGACTGGTGTTTGCGACCAAAGAGAGCCAAATCTTGGTGAATCTCATCTGAAACCAACAAAACACCATGTTTTTGGCAGAGATGCCCAATCTTTTCTAACACTTCCTTTTCCCAAACACGTCCACCAGGATTGTGGGGATTGCAAAGGATATAAAGCTTCACATCCTCTTCTACCAATTGATTCTCCAACTGGTCAAAGTCAATCTCAAACAGCCCATCCTTTTCCACCAAAGAATTGGTAATCAATCTGCGATTGTTGAGTTTGACACTGCGGGCAAAAGGTGGATAGACCGGTGTGTTAATCAGAACCGCCTCTCCTTCTTTTGTAAAGGCTTGAATAGCTGTTGAAATAGCTGGTACCACTCCCTCTATAAAGACGAGGGCATCCTTGTCAAAGTGATACCCGTGTTGACTGGCTTCCCAGTCCTGAACCGACTCAATCAAAGCATCACTAGCATAAGTATAGCCATAGACCAACTGATCTGCGTAGGCTTGTACAGCTTGTCGAACTTCAGGCAAAACCACAAAGTCCATATCTGCTATCCAGGCTGGTAGAACTTCTCGATCAGCTTCTGCTTCTTTCCATTTATAGGTATGGTGCCCAAAACGATTGGGCAGGCTTGTAAAATCATATTTTCCCATATCTATCTTATCCTTCCAAAGCTTGGCGCAAGTCCGCAATCAAATCTCTAGCATCTTCAATCCCAATTGACAAGCGCAAGAGGTCATCTGTTAAGCCATAGGAATGGCGCACTTCTGCTGGAATATCCGCATGGGTTTGAGTCGTCGGATAGGTGATCAGACTCTCCACCCCACCCAAACTTTCCGCAAAAGAGAAGACCTTGAGGCTATTTAAAATATGAGGAATACGTTTTTCATCCACTACTTTAAAGGAAATCATGCCTCCACGTCCTGTATAGAGCACTTCCTTGACAGCAGGTGAAGCCTTCAAAAAGGCAACCACTTCTTGGGCATTGGCTGTAGAACGCTCCATACGAAGAGGCAGGGTTTTGAGACCACGAATCAACTGATAACTATCAAATGGTGACAAGACCGCACCAGTCGTATTCAAATTGTAGAACAATTGCTCATATAGTTCTAAACTATTAGTCACAACCACCCCAGCTAAGACATCATTGTGCCCTGCTAAGTACTTGGTGGCAGAATGAAGAACGATATCCGCACCGTCTTCAATCGGACGTTGATAAATCGGACTGTAGAAGGTATTGTCCACCACTACCTTGGCACCCTTGGCATGAGCTAGTTTGGCTAGTTTGGCAATATCAAATTCCAACATCAAGGGATTGGTTGGTGTTTCGATATAGAGAACATCCACATCTTTCTCTAACTCAGCAATTAGCTCTTCTTCTGTATTGGCATAGGTAAAATGGAAACGGCCTTCTTGCTCCACTTGGTTGAACCAACGGAAAGAACCCCCATACAGATCACGCACAGCCAAGACTTTACTTCCTACTGGAAAAACACTAAAGGCCAGTACAATCGCAGCCATTCCTGAGCTTGTCGCTAGGGCATAGTCTGCTGACTCAATAGCCGCCAAGACCTCCTCCGCTTTACTGCGAGTTGGGTTTTTAGTCCGAGTATAGTCAAATCCCGTAGACTGACCGAACTCCGGATGCTGATAAGTGGTTGAAAAATGAAGCGGTGTTACCAAGGCACCTGTAGCCTCATCTGACTTGATCCCAGCCTGGGCCAAAATTGTGTTGATGTGTAGTTCTTTGCTCATACAATACCTCCAAATCTATAGTAACTATTGTACCACTTATTTTTACTAACTCATTTTCTTGTTTTCAAGAGCTAGTTATAGTTTCAAACTATATAAAAACGATAGTTCCTTGAGAAACTATCGTTTTTCCTGTTGAATAGACTGGTTATTTAACGTGTTTTGCCAGTTCTTCTTGGGCTTTTTTATTTGATTCTTCTTTTTCTTTTAGCCATTTTTCTTTAGCTTTTTCATACTCATCAGCCGTTACAGTCTTATCTTGTAACTTGAGATACTTGTATGATTCGACACCCTTATTTCCAGCTTGTGAGAATGGTGATGAGAATGGAACTGTCTTTCTCAAGGTCGGTGTTCCACCCTGAGAAACGTTTGGAATTGCAAGGGCGCTATCAACGAGCCAAGCTTGAATTTCAGCATATTTTTCATAACGTTTTGCTGGATCTTGCTCCTTGTTCGCTTCTTCTAACATTTGAGTGTAAGTATCCAGACCAACTGCCTTAGCCTTGTCATTGACCTCACCTGGTTCTAGACCAATGTTTTGCAACATACCACCGTTATTGACATTTAAGATATCAAGATAACTTGATGGATCCAAGTAGTCCGCACTCCAACCGCCATTATAGATATCAAAGTCTTTTTGAGCTGCAGTTTGAGCTAGGTAGCTAGAGTTGTCAAAGTCATCTGTTGATAGCTGTTGGATATCGATAACCACATTCTCAGCTCCTAGAACAGATTCGATGGATTGTTTCAAAGAGCTTGCTTCAAGTACACCTTTTTTAGCTGATTGGTCTACAGATACATCCAAGTGGATTGGGAATTGCACACCCTTAGCTTCCAATTCTTTCTTAGCTTCTGCAAATTTAGCTTTAGCCTTGTCAGGATTGTAGTATGGATCTTGTGCATCTGCAAAGTTGATTCCTTGCCATTCTTGGCCATAGTTGACCATCTTTTCTGAAACAACATCGCCAAAGTCTTTTCCGTTGATACTTACAAATGTTGGAGGTACAACCAAGTTACGAATAATCTTCGTTGCTCCGTCCTCCCCTTGAGATTGTGCTCCATAGGCTGTACGATTATAAGCATAGTTGAAGGCTTGACGGAAGTTTTTATTAAGAACTGCTTCTTGGGTTGATTTCTTTTCGATATCAGAGGACTTAGAAGTGAAGTTATAAGATTTTCTGTCCAAGTTGAAGTTCAAGTAATAAGAAGTTGCATTTTGCATACTATAGATGATGTTATCCTTGTTCTTCTCTTTAATGCCTTCAAAGCTTGAGCTATTTGGATAGAGACGCGCGTAGCTATAGACTCCTTCTACAAAGTTACGTGCTAGTGCATCTTGGTCACTACCATCATAATAGGCCAATTTCACATCATCCACAAAGACATTCTTTTCATCCCAGTAGTTGGGATTTTTCTTGAATTCGATAACAGATTTTGAAACAAAAGATTTCATTAAGAAAGGTCCATTGTACAAAATACTAGAAGGATCTACCTTACCAAAGTCATCCCCTTTTGATTTTAAGAAATCTGCATTGACAGGGAAGAGAATGGTTGAAGTTGTTTTAGAATTCCAATAAGATTCTGGACGTGTCAAAGTGTACTGAACCGTTTGGTCGTCAATCGCCTTAACACCGACAGTTGAAAAGTCAGTTGTTTTCCCGTTGATATAGTCATCCAAACCTGCTACCGAGTCTTGAACAAGGTACAAAGCTTCGGATTTTTTATCAGCAGCATATTTCAAACCTGTCACAAAGTCTTGGGCCGTTACAGGGGCGTATTCTTCACCCTCATAAGTATACCATTTTGCATCCTTACGCAATTTGTAAGTATAGGTCAAACCGTCCTGAGAAACAGTCCAATCCTCTGCCAATGATGGAACATAGTTACCATATTGGTCATTTTCCATTAACCCATCCACCAAATTGGTCACGATGTCATTGGTTGTTGCACGGTTTTCTGCAAGATAGTTCAAACTAGATGGATCGTTCGAATAAACATAGTTATATGTTTTAGTAGCGCTACTTGAATTTCCACATGCGCTCAGTAAGATACCTGCGCTTAACACGACACTTGCAAGTGTCAGATACTTGGCCTTAGACTTTTTCATTTCCAGAACCTCCTGTTTAAAAGTTTTGTCTTATTATACAGCTTTGGTTTTATTTAGTCAAGCGATTTCTGAAGAAAACCTTAAAAAAGCATATTTTTTGCTCTTGATTTTAGAAAAAGTTCTCTTTTTTTTAGAAAAATGTAGTATAAAAACCTTTCTGTTAAAGAAAGGTTAAATTTATTACTTTTATTTATAAATCTTTTTACGATATTTTCAATCGTGTACGTAGTCGGTCTGCTTGAGCCTTTCCAATTATCTTGTCCAAGAGTCGTGTCCGTAGGCTCATCAAACCATAAAGGCCTCCTCCAAGCCCTCCGATGAGAGCCACATAAAGGAAACTCCAAAAACGTCCACTTGGTTGGAAGACAAAACCGAGTAGCCACTGCAAGAAGCCAACTAGGATAAACATGACAAGGGTCAAGATGGTAATCAAAATGGTTCGCTTCAAGATTATCTTTCGACGAGCACCCGTTACCTGGCAGATGTCTCGGTACATCAGGACATTCGGAATGATTAGTCCGATAGTCGTTGAAATCAAGGGACCATAGCTATGGAAAATAGCAATGGTTGGCAATTGCAAGACAATCTTAGCAATGGAACCATAGATGAAGTATAGAACTGCCTTGCGGTTTCGGAACATGGCCTGAAGCATAGGAGACAAGACCATATACAAGCCTAGGATAGTAGACTGCAAAACTGCAAAGACAAACAAGCCCATGGCCAGACTATCTGGCTTACCGTAAAAGACTGTATAAAGAGGCTCCCCTACCATGACCACTCCAACCGTTGCCGGCAGTAAAAATAAGAAGAGCATGGTGAGGCTATCTTGGACTAGGCGAGCCGCAGCTGGCAAGTCACCTTTTACATAGTTTTCCGTCAAAAGCGGCAAGCCGACACTACCAATGGAAACCCCTACAGAGATTAAAATCATGGTAATTTTATTAGGATTGGCAGAGAAATAAGAAAACATGACAACCAAGTCTTCATTACTGTAGTTGGTAAACCACTTCATACTATTGATAAAGGTCATCTGGTCTAAAATCTGGAAGAGCTGGATGGCTGATCCTGTCAGGATAAAGGGAATGGCTTCCTTGATGGTATCGACTAAGAGTCGCTTACTATTGATCCTATCCCGTGTTTCAAATACTCTTTTGAGTAAACCTTCTTGGGCAAGGAAATAAATCAAAACTGCAAAACTCGCCACCATCCCCACAAAGGCCGCAAATGTCGATTGAGTAACGGCTGATAAGTAGTCACCAGAACCCATCTTCATAATGAAGAAGGTTGCCATCAACATCCAGATAACACGGATCACCTGCTCGGCGATTTGACTCATAGCATAGGGTTTGAGGTTATTCATCCCTTGGAAGAAACCTCGGATGACACTCATAGACGGGAAAATCAAGACCGCCCAAGCCAAGCTCTGCATGATGGGAATCAGGTCTTTCCCCACACCTGACAAATCTGCTAACCAAGGAGAAAAGAGATACAAGACCAAAGCAAAGACTATGCCTAAGCCCGTCATAAAGCTTAGGAAACTCCGAATCAAGGCAAAGCTATGCTCTTCTTCTCGCATGGTATTGTACTTAGCCACTTGTTTGGCGACCGCAACTGGGATACCCGCTGTCGAAATCAGCAAGAACCAGGCGTAAATATTGTAGCCCATGGTAAAGAGTCCATTTGCCTTGGCAGCATAGGTCCCCATCCAGATATACCAGGGAATAATGTAGATAGCACCAAGGAGGCGACTAATAAAGTTACTAGCTGTTAGCCAAGCAGTCCCTCGCAACATCTGGGCTTGCTGGTGATTGTTTTCGTTAGACATAGCTTCCTCATTCAATTTTGATAACTAGGAAAGGTTCCTTATCTTCCATTATAAACTTTTCCTTGTTACTTGTAAAATTCGGGCTTGAAGTTTATAATAGAAAGTATGATTAAGATTGAAACCGTATTAGATATTTTAAAGAAAGATGGCCTTTTTCGCGAGATTATTGACCAAGGACATTACCACTACAACTACAGTGAAGTTGTTTTTGACAGCATCAGTTACGACAGTCGAAAAGTAAAAGAAGGGACTCTTTTTTTTGCAAAAGGTGTTGCCTTTAAAAAAGAATATCTGCTCTCAGCTATCTCGCAGGGGTTAGGTTGGTATGTAGCTGAAAAGGACTACGAAGTCGGTATCCCCGTCATCATTGTGAACGATATCAAAAAAGCCATGAGTTTGATTGCTATGGAATTTTATGGCAATCCACAAGAGAAACTCAAAATTCTCGCTTTCACAGGGACAAAAGGAAAGACAACAGCAGCGTACTTTGCTTACCACATCCTATCTCAACGCTACCCAACAGCTCTCTTGTCAACTATGAACACAACTCTGGATGGCGAGACCTTCTTTAAATCTTCCTTCTCAACACCCGAAAATATCGATCTTTTCGACATGATGGCTCAGGCTGTTAAGAATGGAAGAACCCATCTTGTAATGGAAGTCTCTAGCCAAGCCTATCTTGTTCATCGAGTCTATGGTCTAACCTTTGATGTAGGTGTCTTTCTTAACATCACTCCTGACCATATCGGTCCGATTGAGCATCCTAGCTTTGAAGACTACTTCTACCACAAACGTCTCTTGATGAAAAATAGCCGAGCAGTTGTCATTAATAGCGACATGGACCACTTTTCTGTATTGAAAGAACAAGTAGAAGATCAAGAACATGACTTCTATGGTAGCCAGTCAAGCAACCAAATCGCGAACTCCAAAGCCTTTAGCTTTTCAGCTACAGGTAAACTCGCTGGTGATTATGATATCCAACTCATCGGCCACTTTAACCAAGAAAATGCAGTTGCTGCAGGACTTGCCTGTCTTCGTCTAGGTGCCAGTCTAGAGGACATCAAAAAAGGGATTGCTGCAACCCGGGTTCCTGGACGTATGGAAGTTCTCACTCAGAAAAATGGAGCCAAGATCTTCATCGACTATGCCCACAATGGCGATAGTCTGAAAAAACTGATTTCTGTTGTTGAAACCCATCAAACTGGA
Source organism: Streptococcus oralis (assembly GCF_024399415.1). Taxonomy (NCBI): domain Bacteria; kingdom Bacillati; phylum Bacillota; class Bacilli; order Lactobacillales; family Streptococcaceae; genus Streptococcus; species Streptococcus oralis. The sequence continues at coordinate 670,055 of NZ_CP029257.1, read as the reverse complement.
AAGATCGCTCTGGTTCTCGGTTCGACTGGAAACAAGGGTGAAAGTCGTCGCAAAGACTTTGGACTCCTTCTCAATCAACATCCTGAGATTCAAGTCTTTCTAACTGCGGATGACCCCAACTATGAAGATCCAATGGCCATTGCAGAGGAAATCAGTAGCTATATCAGTCATCCTGTTGAAAAGATTGCCAATCGTGAACAAGCCATCAAGGCGGCGATGGCCATCACAAATCAAGAACTCGATGCCGTGATTATTGCTGGTAAGGGAGCTGATTGTTACCAGATCGTCCAAGGAAAGAAAGAAGATTATCCTGGAGATGCAGCTATCGCAGAACGTTATCTATAAAAAAATCAAGGGAAGCATTCCCTTGATTTTTTTAGTCTTCTTTCTTAAATGAATTTTTAAGACCTTCAACGGCACCTTCTACAGCACCTTTAGCATCTTCTACAACTTCTTTTGCTTTCGCAACTGTTTTTTCTACAGCACCTTCTGCTTCAGTTTTGCTATCACCAGTAACTTTCCCAAATCCTTCTTTGATAGCACCAGTTGCTTGTTCCAATTTATTTTCAAGTGACATAGCTCTGTCTCCTTTGCTTTTAATACGATAATGGTTATCGCTTACATTTAGTTTATGCTTATTCTTTAGTAAAGTCAAATAATCTGCTCAAAAGCAAGCAATTAAGGTAAATAGAAAGTCAAGCGTTCCTTGTTAAAATCAACAGCCAACTCATACTTTCCTTCTTCGTTTTGAACAATATAACCCAAGACGACTAAACTCTCAACGAAGATATCACGCCGTTTCTGCATAAGCTGGTCTTTTTTGAGAAACTTCAGTAAAAAGGTCGTCATATACTTGAGAGCATACTCAGGATTGACATCTCCTAAAATGGCATAGAGTTCCTGCTGTTTTTCTGTCAAAGGATATTGATTCTTGACCTTGTAGAAATAGTTAGACAGGGTCATCTTTTCTCTAGCAAAATCTGTAGATTCGACTAAAATGGCAGCATTGGTTTGATTGCACAATTCCGTCTCAAAAGTTTTCTCCAGCAAGGCTTGATAAACTGGACTATCCTCTCTGACAAAAATTTCTTGGTCAAGGACCAGACTATCTATTGATTCTAGAAAAGGGAGATTGAGGGAATAGCGTTTATTTTCCCTTCGGATCAATCCTGCCTTTATATACTCTTCCATGAGTTTATCAACTGCCACATCTGGAAACTGGGCCTTGATTTCTCGGAGGATCACATCGTCATGCTGGTCCAGATAGTCCACCAAATCTATAAAAAATGGCTGCCGAGTCAAACGAGATGGATTAAAAATCTGAATCATGAAGATTCCTTTCTTTACATTCTAAAAGGGGGGATGCTGCTAGTTGACTAGGATTGGTCCCTGGTTGATTCAGAGGCACTGGAAGTTCGAGTTTCCTGTAGTATTCCCTCCAAAAATCACTGATCTCCTGCTCCCCGTCCCCAAATTTCATGGGAATAGTTTTAAAAATCGGGAGGATTTCAGCGATATACTGGGAGCAATAAAAGCCAGAACCATCTGGATAAAAAGAGGCATTATAGGGTGCACCCAAATGTTTGCTAGCTCTCTCCTTTACCAAGTCAGCTTCCAGCTCTGGATAGACATAAAGATCGTAAAGATGAGTTGGTTCAAAAAATTCAGCCGGTTCTTGACAAATGACACCAGCTTTCCCACTAGCATGGTAGATGAAACCGTCCAAAAAGATGGCTACATGACTATAGTTCCCAGTAGAAGCCTGGATAGCCTGCCCCATATCTGAAAGATCCTTCACAAAAATCAAATCACCATTTTCTAACATCTTTCTCTCCTAGAAAAAAAGGAGCCGAAACCCCTTTAGCTATATAGAAAACACCGTTTTCTCGTGTCAATCTCCAGTCAAATAATTACCATTTAAATAATTCATTAAATATATTATAAGAATCACTCTAGCTGAAAATAATAAAGCAGACCCAAACTTCCAAAAGACAGAGCTAAGTATAGGATTCCTATTTGCAATCCATACAAATGCCAAAAACTACCACTAACTAAAATAAAAATCGATGTCTCAGCAACGAGGCGATGCCATTTTTTAAAAGCATATGGAGATTTTGGTGCCATGTATCGCGCCCAAAATAAGATTAATAGAACTGCTAGAAGAAAAAATAGGAATTTTTCCAGCCAAGAAATTTGTATCACAGATACGGAGAAAAGACCAAGGATTGCCACCACCTCAACCAAAAAGCGCAGTCCTTCAATCAATCGCATCATGCTATCACCTTCTATAAATAGTCAAATTAACAGTTCCAAATATTCCTTAAGAATTACCCATTAAAGCTTTCAGTCAACTGAGGCACCACTTGTTTCTTACGTGAAACAGCACCTGGAAGGAAAGCGTGGTTGTTTTCAAGTTTGAAATTGAAAGCTGCTTCCACCTTATCTATGTTTGATCCAAGAGCCAGAATTTCAGAGTTTGAGTTGACGATGTCTGTAATCATCAAGACAAAATCTGAGTAGCCGTTTGCCGCATTAGCCGCTTGCATTGCTGCTTCGATTTCTGCTTGGCGTTCCAAGACTTCAGCAATATCAACAGTATTGACTTGGGCAACACGAACCTTATTTCCATTGAGTTCAAAGGTCTTAGCATCGATATCAATCAATTCTTCAGCAGATTTACTAGCCAAGTTTGTACCAGCTTTCAACATAGCAAGACCGTACTCTTCCAAGTTGACGCCTGCTAATTCAGCCAATTCAGGCGCAATGACTTTATCAGATGGGTGAGTTGTTGGAGATTTCAAAAGAAGAGTATCTGAAATCAAACCTGAAAGCATCAAACCTGCGATTTCTTTAGGAACAGCTACACCATGCTCTTTGAACATGCGATAAACGATAGAAGACGCTGATCCAACTGGTTCCAAACGCATGTAAAGTGGGCTGGCAGTTTCAAAATTAGCCACACGGTGGTGATCCACAACTCCGTAAACTTCTACTTCAGCGATATCTGACACTGACTGTTGGAATTCATTGTGGTCAGTCAAGATGACTTGCTCTGCACCTTCTGCTTTAGCAGATGTGATGACGCGTGGTGCTTCTACACCAAAATAGTTCAAAACGAAGGCTGTTTCTTCATTAGGAGTTCCAAGTGCTACTGCTTCTGTGTCCAATCCATAAGCCTCTTTTGCAAGGTAAGCAAAGGCTACAGATGACCCGATGGCATCTGAGTCTGGATTTTGGTGACCAAATACTAGAATCTTAGACATGATAATACCTCTTTAAATTTATTCATCTTATTGTAGCACTTTTTTCCTCTTTTGACAAAAGTAAGAGGAGCCAAAAGACTCCTCCTTAGACATCAATATGGTTGACTAGATTTTTCTCTTGATTTTCAGATAAAAATCGTTCTTTCTGAGGACGTTTCTTTCGTTTGAGGAGAGCCTCGGCAGACATGGCTTCTTCCTTACTGGCAAAACCCTCTACATAGATGAGTTTGACTGGCAAGCGAGCTCGGGTATACTTGGCTCCCTTACCACTATTATGAACGGCAAGGCGCCTCTTCACATCCGTTGTATAGCCCGTATAGTAAGAACCGTCGCGACACTCCACCACATACATATAGGCCTTATGATCCATAGTAAATCTCTTGAATTTCTGGTGTATAAGAACCATCATCATTGTGAACGATGAGTGGTGGCAAGACCTTAAAGCCACTGGTCGATCCATCCTTGATAGCTTCGATTAAGAGCATATTAGCCTCCTTCTCACGTTTAGGATAGACAAATTGCAGGCGCTTGGGTGCTAAATTATGGCGTTGAAGCATGTCTAAGATATCCAAGAGCCGATCTGGACGATGAACCATGGCCAAACGGCCATTAGACTTGAGAATACTCTGAGCACTACGGCAAATTTCTTTTAGGTTAGTCGTAATTTCGTGTCTGGCCAGAAGGTAATGTTCACTCTCGTTCAGATTGGAATGCGGATCCACCTTAAAATAAGGCGGATTGCACAAAATCATATCCACCTTACTTCCCTGAATGTGGGCAGGCATATTTTTCAAATCATCACAGATGACCTGCATCTGCTCTTCCAAGCCATTCAACTGAACCGAACGCTCTGCCATATCCGCCAAGCGCTCCTGAATCTCTACAGATATTATCCGCGCCTGAGTACGTGAACTAGCAAAAAGTCCCACTGCACCATTTCCAGCACAAAAGTCCACAATTAAACCCCGTTTAGGGAAGCGAGGAAAGCGTGATAAAAGAACACTATCCACCGAATAGCTAAACACCTCTCTATTTTGGATGATTTTGATATCTGTCGAAAAGAGCTGATTGATTCGCTCTCCTGGTTTTAATAATTGTTCTTCTTTCATACTTTTATTATAACAAATGATGTTAATATTACAAACGATTTAAATAATCGTATTTATGGCTTCTTCTTTAAATACTCTAGTGCCTCACGCGTCCAAACAGGCATCATTCGCCCAAGTGGTGCAAAACCGTGCTTGATCCGATCATTTGAAAAACGTCTCCGTCTTGGCAATTGATGTTTTTCCTCTTCCAAGGTACGGATAGAAAGACTAGCCTTCCCAGTGTATTCGTCAAAATCCACCACCTGAACTTGGACTTCATCACCAATTTTTAAAATGTCATAGATATTTTCAATAAATCCCGTCCGAATCTCCGAGATGTGAATCAGCCCTGTCACCCCTGTCTCTAACTCAACAAAGGCACCATAGGGCTGAATTCCTGTAATACGCCCAGTTAGCTTATCACCAATTTTCATTCTAGTCCTCAATTTCAATCGTTTCAATTACTACATCTTCAACTGGTTTGTCCATTGCACCAGTCTCAACAGCTGCAATGGCATCCAAGACCGCAAACGATTCTGCGTCCACCAATTGCCCAAAAACAGTATGGCGACGGTCAAGGTGAGGAGTTCCACCTTGTTCTGCATAAATCTCAGCGATTGGTTCAGGCCAGCCACCACGCGCAATCTCTTTTTTAGAGTACGGCAAATGTTGGTTTTGAACGATAAAGAACTGGCTGCCATTGGTATTTGGACCCGCATTGGCCATAGAAAGGGCACCACGGATATTGTAGAGTTCTTCTGAAAATTCATCTTCAAAAGAGTCGCCGTAGATTGACTCACCACCCATACCAGTACCAGTTGGGTCTCCACCTTGGATCATAAAGTCCTTGATAATTCGGTGGAAAATCACACCATCATAGTAACCGTCTTTTGACAGAGCAACAAAGTTAGCCACTGTTTTAGGAGCATGTTCAGGGAAAAGCTTGATACGCAAGTCTCCGTGATTTGTCTTAATGGTCGCAAGCGGACCTTCTACTGCTTCAATGTCTACTTGTGGGAAATGCAATTCTTTTTCTACCATACCAAATCCTTCTAAGGCATCAAAAATGCCATCTTCTTCTACTGTTTTTGTAATATAATCTGCTTTTTCTTTGATTTTATCATGGGAAACACCCATAGCAATACTTATTCCAGCATAACCAAAGAGTTCCAAGTCATTGAGCCCATCTCCAAAGACCATAACATTTTCTGGTTTCAAGCCTAGATGTTCCACCACCTTGGCTACACCAGTTGCTTTTGAACCTGAAATAGGCACGATATCTGATGAATGTTCATGCCAACGCACCATGCGAAGTTTACCAGAGAGACTATCTGGTAACCGTAAGTCATCCCCTTTATCCTCAAAGGTCCACATCTGGTAAATATCTGCTTTTTCATGAAAGTCAGGATCCACACCCAGGTTCGGATAAATCGGGTCAATAGCCTCACTGATCAGTTCTGTTCGAGTAGAAAGTTTGGCGTCAAGACTACCAACCAAGCCGTACTCAATTTCCTCTCGCTTAGTCCAAGAAATGAACTCCTCAACATCTGACTTGTCAATCTGATGCTGATAAATGACCTGGCCTTTTTTATCTTCGATATAAGCCCCATTTAGAGTTACAAAAAAGTCAGGTTTGAGCTCACGAATCTCTGGAACGACACCGAAAATACCACGACCAGAGGCAATTCCTGTTAAAATTCCTTTTTCACGTAACTGTTTAAAGACAGTGGGAATTGTAGCTGGAATAAAACCTGTCTTTGACGTACGCAAGGTATCATCAATATCAAAAAAGACGATTTTAATCTTTTTTGCCTTGTATTTTAATTTCGCATCCATCTCTCTACCTCTTTTCCATCACTCTTTCCATTATACCATAAAGCTGATGAAATTCCCTTTATGAAAAAAGATGAAAATCCTATCAAAAAGAGAGCCAGAAAAACTAGCCCTCTCTTTTCATCCTAGAACATCTCTAGAGCAATCATGGTAATCATCGTTGCATCATAGTAGTTGTCCGAAGGTAAATCTTGTGTGAAAATGTATTTATTTTGCTGAAGAAGTTTCAGATAGCCTTCTCCCTTGTCAGACGCGTAGGTAATCGGTGCCAAGAAACTACCTGCCTGGTATTGATTGAGGGCCGTTCCATTCAAGTCATAGCCAGCATAAATGCGTTGCTCTTTCATAAAGAAATCCATCATCTTTTGAACGAGTTTTTGGCTTCTTTCATCCTGGCTCTGTGACAAGTGATAAGGCAAACGGCAAGCGTTATAAGAGTACGCCCCATCGTATTGAGATTCGATAGTGTTGGCATCAACAAGACGTGCCCCTGACTTCTCAGCCCAGATAAAGTCTGGCAAGAGACCCGTATCAGAATGAGAACTGATTTGCTCCAATTGCCCAAGCATCTTATCCTTAACATCTAACCACTGTTTGTTTCCAGTCAGGTCATAGAAAGACTGGAAATAGTGAGGAAGAGTATCAGATGTCCGCATCAAGTAATAATAATCAGAATCCTTGTTTGCCCAGTTTCCTACTGTTAAAACACCTGTCTCTTCATTGTAGTTGTACTTAAGGATATCATCCAAGATTTTTTTAGCTTGCTCTTGGTATTCCTGCGCCTTATCTGGCCACTGTTTGGCAGCTTCAATTAAAGAATAAGCGATATAGAGATCTCCATCAGTTGCATTTTGTTTCTCGACCGTTTCGCTATCATTTTTGATCACTTGCTTCCAAGACATCAACTGCGTTCCCTCAATACGATGATTTTGATAATAGCGATAAAGACTCTCATAATCTGCTTGACTTGCTTGCCCTTTTTGGGCTGCTAAAACCGTTATGAGCATGCCGTAACTTTGGGCTTCAGATAGAACTGTTGTTCCCTCCGAATCACTCGTCGTACGAACATAAGACTGATTGCCTTTTGTAACAAGGAACTGTTGGCTCCATTGGCTGTAAATTCGATTACGCATCTCGATTTTAGTCCTTCCTCTTGCCAAAAACAAGGCTAAACAAAAGATAGAAAGAATGAGCACAAACCAGACATATTTTAATTTATTCGTTTTCATAGAACCTCCTATCCTGCAAATCGCTTGGTTTTAACCCACTTGGTTTCTTTTCGTCGGAGTACTTTATCCAGCACGATTGAAGAAATGGAATCAACGGATACAACGATAAACATCTGTGCATAAGAGAAATAGGCTGCCAGGGCTAACCAGATTTGTTTAGTTGTTGCTTGTCCAAATTGACTTGCCAATGCTGTCATAATTTGCATCAAATAGAGACCAATCATGAGAATCCAGTTAAAGAGCATGAGCTGAGCGATGTAGATATTGTCCGCATCAAAAGCAAATGGAACCCTGACATCTGGGAAGAAAAGATTAAGACAGATCGCTAGCACATTCGCTAGGAAAATCAAATCCGAAAGAACAATAGCAAAGTTAAACCAAAAGAAAACACAAGAATAGTTAAAGACTTCTAGTTTAACGCGCCAGTTTGCTCTGCCAAATAAATGCTTAAAGTTCGAGAGAACAACTTCATAATTTCCTTTCGCCCAACGTTTCCGCTGCATATAGTAACTCTTTAAGGTCTCAGGTTCTTGTTGGAAAGCCTCTGAATTATAGGCAAGGGCAATCAATTTACCACTCTGCATGATTTTGAAGGAAATATCGGTATCCTCAGTTAAGGCACCATTTTTCCAACCACCGATACTCTTTACAAAGTCGGTTTGAATGATAAAGTTGGTTCCTGGGATACGCCCAATTTTAAAGAGATGCCACATCCCAACGTGGTGCACGCGCTGAGTAACAACGATCTCTTGGTTGATACAACGAGTCAAGAAATTTTGGTTGGCGTTTCGAGTCTTGTTGCGGCCAAAAGATGCCACATGACGTTCTGGATCCTTCATAACTTCTTTGACAAGGAAATAAAGAGCATTTTTTTCAGGCATGGCATCTGCATCATAAACACAGATGTATTCGCCTGTTGCCATCTCCAAAGCATCGTTTAGAACGCCCGCTTTTCCTCCCGTACCAGTACGGTCGATAATGGTTAGATTTCTTCCTGCATATTCAGGCATGGCTTGTACAGACAAACATTCTGCATAGGTGTTATCCGAACAGTTATCCGCAAACAAGAGCAACTCCACACGGTCGTGAGGATAGTTCATATCCAAGATAGCTTTTGCCGTTTGGGCAATAACCACATCCTCATTATGGGCAGGAACAACAATCGTTACCTTAGGATAATAAGGTAGAGGCGAAGTGTCTACACGAAAATCACTGTGTTTAAACCAAAAGTGTACTGCCGAAAAGAGAATTACCAAGCCCCATGCTAGAGAAATCCAAATTGTAAGCAAGGTAAAAATCATTAACATTTGACTAATCATGATTCACCGCCTTAAAATTTTTGTTTACTCGATGGTAAAGAATATTGTATGCAATAAATAGTATGATAAAACAAATGCCAAAGGCGAGACTGAGTCCCAAAGCAATACCAAAAAATAGTTCGGTTAAAGTCATGTTCCCCTCCTAATATTCCACAATTACATCTGTCTCTAGTTGACGTTTGAGATGACTGGCGACATCCGCGTAGTCTTGGTATTTATCTTTATTATCAGAGTTAATCACCAAATAGCCTGTTTGGAACTGAATTCCTTGATTGCCATCTTCTCCATGAAAAACTAAACTGCTCAGTTTCTCCTGCAAACCATTCAAATAAAGTTCCTTCAAAGAATGTTGGCTTTTACTGGATAGAACGAGAAAATTACCATCCGAAACGTAATAGAGTTTATCATTGTAGCTCAATTCCTGAGCAATTACCTCTTGAATGCTACTGAGCATCTGGTTATGTTCTTTCGGTTTAATCTGGAAGAACAAATCTTCATGTGCCCAATGAATCAATAGAGATTGAACCGTAACATCACTTTGTTCAGTGACCATCGCTTGGTAATCTGCTCGCGCTTCGTCTTCCTGTTCTTGTACCTTTGAGGCCACCTTGAAGAAATAATAACGAACCTTAAGTAGAATCCCAATCAAAAGAGGAAAACTGATTAATAAAAAGACCAGTTGAATGATCGGGATATAAACCACACCCGCAACCAAAACGATAAGTCCAAAACCAAATGCTAAGATAAGGGTCCAAGTAAGCAAAAGGTCAGATAATACCAACACTGCAAACAAGGCTAAAGCTAAAAAAAAGATTTGTTCTAAAATGATTGCTCGAGCATACAAAAAACAAAGCACCAAAAGAATGACCTCACAAGCAAGCAAAGCCATAAGCCAGTTTTTAAATTGACTCCAATTTTTCATTTTATCTTATTTCCCCCCTTTGAATTCCGATACAGAAGTCGCTGCCCCAAAGTACTGTTGAATGGATTGTACGATTCGTTCAGAGGCTCTTCCATCTCCATAAGGATTTGGTGCCTGAGACATTTGTCTATAAAGAGTTTCATCTGTTAAGAGTGCTGCCATCGCTTCTTTCACACGTACTGGATCCGTACCAACTAGCTTCAACGTACCTGCTCTTACTCCTTCTGGACGTTCCGTTGTGTCACGAAGGACAAGGACAGGTTTGCCGAGAGAAGGCGCCTCTTCCTGAACACCTCCAGAGTCAGTCATGATAAAATAGCTTCTTGAAGCCAAATTATGAAAATCAAGTACATCTAAAGGCTCAATCAAGTGAATACGATCGTGACCAGCTAAGATATCGTTTGCTGCTTCTTGCACAGCAGGGCTAAGGTGAACAGGATAAACAACTTCAATTTCCTGATGAAGATCGACCATCTCACGTAAAGCTGCAAAGACATTTCTCATTGGTTGACCTTGATTCTCACGACGATGCATGGTTACTAATACAAGTTTCTTATCTGGATCCAATTGATCTAAAACTTCATGATAGTAATCCGATTGAACGGTTAGTTTCAAGGCATCAATGGCTGTATTTCCCGTAATGACAATAGCAGACTCAGGGTGATTTTCCTTGAGGAGATTTTCTTTACTCTCACTAGTTGGAGCAAAATAGAGATCCGCTAGGTTATCAGTCATCTGACGATTCATTTCTTCTGGGAAAGGAGAATACTTATCAAATGTCCTTAGGCCAGCTTCAACGTGGCCGATTCGTACCTGATTATAGAAAGCAACTAAACTTGCTGCAAAAGTTGTTGTTGTATCTCCATGAACAAGAATTATATCTGGAAGTTCTTGCTTAACAACTGGATCAAACTTTTCTAAAATTTTTCCAGTAATGTCTAAGAGGGATTGATTTTTCCCCATAATATCCAGGTCATAATGTGGCTCGATGCTAAACGTTTCAAGAACTTGATCAAGCATTTGACGGTGCTGAGCTGTCACAACTGTGATCGTCTCAATGCTGTCACTATGTTTTTGCAATTCTAACACTAAAGGGGCCATTTTAATAGCTTCTGGTCGTGTTCCAAAAACAACCATCACTTTCAGTTTCTTCATTACGCTATCCTTCTACTATAATAAAATTTGACACATCAGATTAATCTTTATATCGAATTATTGCGCAAATCAATTAATTTGATTATCTTAATTATTTTACCGTCAATTAATTTATATGTCAAATTTTTTCCAAATTATATTATTGCATTTAATTTAATTTTAACAATTTGTAACCTTTTTGTAACAATATTATTTACAACCTTTAAAAAGCCTTATTTTAGGAAATTTTAAGACTTTTCAAAAGAATCCGTATTTAAAAAAACTAAACCTTATATGTTTTTTTTGATATTTATTTTTATCTTGATAATTCAAACAATTATATTTTACCACTTTGAGGAATAAATCAAACAATTTCAAACAAAAAAATTCCTTTTTCGAATGAAAAAGGGACTGTGATTGTTGTTTACTATATTTAAAATTTAAACCTTATAAAATCTGTCTTAAAACAAATTTTTCGACAGATACAAGACCAATTCTCCGATATCTTCACAAACCGCATTCATGGCCGGTTGATGGTTCTGATACCAAACACCCGTCCCATCTGGAATATAGCCTCGTTTGATGTACAATCTCTGGGCAGGTCCATACCCTGAATGGAGCCCAACACCAAGGGTCACCTTATCCGATATGAGCCTAACTTGTTTTTCTGCTTCTTCCAGCAAGAGATTTCCAATACCTTGATTTTGAAAAGGTTCAAAGACATTAAAATCTGAGAGTTCTGGATAGATTTCTGCAAAAGGCCCCTGCTTAGCGCAGGACAAAATTGTGATATAACCCGCTAAAGCACCCTCAACCTCTGCAACTAAGACTTCTCTCTCCCCACTTTCTTGCTCCTTAAAGTATCGAGTTAAAATCTCCTCTCTACTTGGCCAACCTTGGCTGATAAATCCTCGAGATAGTTCTTGTATGTCAGATTCTTGCATTTTTCTAATTGAACATGTCGTCTTCATAAGCTGCTCCTTTATAGCTTTCTCCTACCATTATAGCACGATAATAAAGATTAAAAGAAAAAACCTAGTAAGACAAAAGAATCTTACTAGGTCAACAGGGAATCCTTTCTAACAAAATCCTATAAAAATCTGAAAAAGAGGTCCACTGGACCTCAATTCGCTCTCTCATTTCAAGGCTCGTGAAAAAAAGACCCATATGGATCTTAATTCGCTTTCTTATTTCCGAGCTCATGAAAAAGAGGTCCACTGGACCTCAACTCGCTCTCTCATTTCCATGCTCGTGTAAAAGAGGGCCACTGGACCTGAAAAAAAGACCCACCCGGGTCTTTTTTTTAATCTTCGTTTACGAAAGGCATCAAAGCCATTACGCGTGCGCGTTTGATAGCTGTTGTTACTTTACGTTGGTTTTTAGCTGAAGTTCCTGTTACACGACGAGGAAGGATTTTCCCACGTTCTGAAACGAAACGGCTAAGAAGCTCAGTATCTTTGTAATCAACATATTCAATTTTGTTTGCTGCGATGTAATCAACTTTTTTACGGCGTTTGAATCCGCCACGACGTTGTTGAGCCATGTTTTTTCTCCTTTATAGTATTAATTGTCCATTAGAATGGTAAATCATCATCTGAAATGTCCAATGGATTTGTTGCTCCAAATGGATTTTCAGAACGTGAAAAGTCTGGTACTGGGTTTGCAGGTGCTGATTGACCAGCAGTTGGTGCAGAATAAGCTCCACCTGTATGTCCTTCACGCACTCCGCGGCTTTCCAACATTTGGAAATTCTCAGCCACGACTTCTGTTACGTAGACACGTTGTCCTTGCTGGTTATCGTAACTACGAGTCTGGATACGACCTGTGATCCCGATAAGAGAGCCTTTTTTAGCCCAGTTAGCAAGATTTTCAGCCTGTTGGCGCCACATAACGACATTGATGAAATCAGCCTCACGTTCGCCATTTTGACTCTTAAATGTACGGTTTACTGCAAGAGTAAAAGTCGCAACTGCTACATTTGATGGGGTATAACGCAACTCAGCATCACGTGTCATACGCCCTACAAGTACAACATTGTTAATCATAATTTACCTTCTTACGCGTCAAGTTTGACGATCATGTGACGAAGAATGTCAGCGTTGATTTTTGAAAGACGGTCAAACTCTTTAAGAGCTGCGTCGTCGTTTGCTTCAACGTTAACGATGTGGTAAAGTCCTTCACGGAAATCTTGGATTTCGTATGCAAGACGACGTTTTTCCCAGTCTTTTGATTCAACAACAGTTGCACCGTTGTCAGTCAAGATAGAGTCAAAACGTGCTACCAAAGCGTTTTTCGCTTCTTCTTCAATGTTTGGACGAATGATATAAAGAATTTCGTATTTAGCCATTGATATGTTCCTCCTTTTGGTCTAATGACCCCCAGTCGTTGCAAGGGGTAAGTGAGGTTTGCTCACAATAAACTATTATACTAGAAAAACTGATAGATAGCAAGATAAAAGTGAAAAAAGAAGACAAAATTATCTTCTTTTACTAGCTTATGGTTTGATACGGTGCAACATACGTGGGAATGGAATAGCTTCACGGATGTGTTTGGTTCCAGCTGCGAAGGTTACCATACGCTCGATACCGATACCAAATCCACCATGTGGTACTGTACCGTATTTACGAAGGTCAAGGTAGAATTCATATTCTGTACGATCCATTCCAAGTTCTTCCATTTTAGCGACAAGGGCATCGTAGTCTTCCTCACGCATAGAACCACCGATGATTTCTCCATATCCTTCTGGTGCAAGCAAGTCTGCACAAAGTACGCGCTCTGGATTTCCAGGAACTGGTTTCATGTAGAAGGCCTTGATAGCTGCTGGGTAGTTCATGACAAATGTTGGCACACCAAAGTGGTTTGAAATCCAGGTTTCGTGTGGTGAACCAAAGTCATCTCCATGTTCCAAATGCTCGTAGTCAGCATCTTCATCATTCTCATGCTCTTGCAAGAGGTCAATGGCTTGATCGTAAGTGATGCGTTTGAACGGCTCCGCAATGTAGCGTTTCAAAAGCTCCGTATCACGTTCCAAGGTTTCCAGGGCTTGAGGAGCACGGTCAAGGACACCCTGAAGGAGAGCTTTTACATAAGCTTCTTGCAAGTCAAGTGACTCATCGTGTGTCAAGTAGGAGTACTCAGCATCCATCATCCAGAACTCAGTCAAGTGACGACGTGTTTTTGATTTTTCAGCACGGAATACTGGACCAAAGTCAAAGACACGACCAAGAGCCATAGCTCCTGCTTCTAGATAAAGCTGACCTGATTGACTCAAGTAGGCTGGTGTTCCAAAGTAGTCTGTTTCAAAGAGTTCTGTAGAATCTTCTGCTGCGTTTCCTGAAAGAATAGGGCTATCAAATTTTATGAAGCCGTTCTTGTCGAAAAACTCATAAGTCGCATAGATAATCGCGTTACGGATTTGCATAACCGCTACTTGCTTACGAGAGCGGAGCCACAAGTGACGGTTGTCCATCAAGAAGTCTGTTCCGTGTTCTTTTGGTGTGATTGGGTAGTCTTGAGATTCACCAATCACTTCGATGTCTGTAATATCCAACTCATAGCCAAACTTAGAACGTTCGTCTTCTTTGACAATTCCTGTCACATAAACAGAAGTTTCTTGGCTTAGGCGTTTGATGACATCAAACTTCTCAAGTCCCACTTCTTCACCGAACTTTTCAATAAAGTTTGGTTTAAAGGCTACACCTTGGAAGAAGGCTGTTCCATCACGCAATTGCAAGAAGGCAATTTTCCCTTTTCCAGATTTGTTGGCAACCCAGGCTCCGATGGTCACTTCTTGACCAACGTAGTCTTTTACATCGATAATTGTTACACGTTTTGTCATAATCTATCTTCCTTTTTTAGTTTAACTTGTCCGAAGACATCATTACCCACTATTTTACCATAAATAGACTGTGATAGCTAGGTTCTACTAGAGAAAAATCGTGAGATTTTCGTTACAAAAAATCTTCGCTAAAAAGGCGAAGATTCTAAGTTTTATTTTTCCATAAATTGATGCAAACGGCGAATAGCTTCTTTCAAGGTATCCAAGTCTGTGGCATAGCTGAGACGAACATTTTCTGGTGCTCCAAATCCAGCTCCTGTAATCAAGGCAAGGCCGACTTCTTCGAGGATAGCTGTTGTAAACTCTGTCACATCGGTATACCCCTTCATCTCCATCGCTTTTTTAACATTTGGGAAGAGGTAGAAAGCTCCTTGGGGCTTGACAACTTCAAATCCTGGCACTTGGCACAAGAGAGGATAAATGGTATTCAAACGCTCCTCAAAAGCCTGGCGCATGGTTTCAACAGAGTCTTGCGGTCCAGTCAGCGCCTCAATCGTTGCATATTGAGATACTGCTGTCAGATTGGAAGTCGTTTGTCCTGTTAGCTTGCTCATGGCAGCGATAATTTCAGGATTTCCCACAGCATAACCTACCCGCCAACCAGTCATGGCATAGGCCTTAGATACACCGTTAATCACGATGGTTTGCTTGCGAATGTCTTCTGACAGACTAGAGATTGGAACAAACTCATTCCCGTTATAAACCAAACGACCATAAATATCATCTGCTAGGATAAGGACATCATGCGCAACAGCCCAATTTCCGATAGCCATGAGTTCCTCACGAGAGTAAATCATACCAGTCGGATTCGATGGCGAATTGAGAACCAAGACTTTGGTCTTATCTGTTCGGGCTGCTTCTAGCTGCTCTACTGTTACTTTAAAGTGATTGTCTTCCTTTGCCTGGACAAAGACTGGCACACCTTCTGCCATCTTGACCTGATCTCCATAGCTGACCCAGTATGGTGTAGGAATGATGACCTCATCACCTGGATTGACCACAGCCATAAAGAAGGTGTAGAGAGAGAACTTAGCACCAGTGGCAAAGGTAACCTCGTTGGCTGCAACAGAATACCCATAATAGCGTTCAAAATAGGTATTAACCGCCGCTTTTAACTCTGGTAGGCCTGAAGCAACTGTATAAAAGGAAGCTCGTCCATCTCGAATCGCTTCTACCGCTGCATCCTGAATGTTTTCAGGAGTATGAAAATCAGGCTGTCCCAAGGTTAAGAAAAGAACATCCTTTCCCTGAGCTTTTAATGCTTTGGCTCTTGCATCACTAGCTAGAGTGACGCTTTCTTCCATTTCTAGTACACGTTTGGATAGTTTCATATGCCCTCCTTATTGGATCACTGCTCCTGTTTCAAAGTCAACCAGGTAGTCCTGGTTTCCTGACTTAACTTCCCAAATCGGCTTGTCCTGATAGCGACCAAAAGTAATCTTGTCAATGTCGCTAGCTCCTTTTTCCCTCGAAATCGTCACTGCCTTGTCTTGAGAAATCCCCTTATCAAGCTGATAAACATAAATCTTGTGGTCATTCTTTTCAATCAGTACGGCAATGGCCTCTTGCTTTTTATTATGTCCTAAAACGCTGTAATAACCTTCTAGCCCATTATAAAAATCAACCTGATCTGCCTTTTCCAATTCTGCATACTGCTTGGCTAGTTTTTCTCCCTCAACTCTAGCATCTTGATAGGGTTTCATGCTGAGTGATATCAGATAAAGGAAGGAAGTCGTCATGACTAGTACTACCAGAGCAATGCCGATTCCATACTGTAAAAGTAGCTTGTTTTTTGCTTTTTTCTGTCTTAGTTTCACTCGTCTATTTTACCATCTCTCCTCCTTTATTACAAGTGAATACAGGAACATTCTAAGATTCTTTTCCTATAAAATATAAGTTCTTGTTTTTCTCTCTCATTATTGATAAAATAACCTTATGAAACAATATTTGAAAGAGAAAATTTCCGATAATCAACTAGACTTAAAAACAACTATCATCCTCAATAAAGCCATACGGACTTTTAAACCATATGAAGCTAAGGCTGCTAAAGAACACGGGCTAACACCCACCCAATTTTCAGTTTTGGAAACCCTCTATAGCAAGGGGGAACTACGCATTCAGGATTTGATTGAAAAAATGCTAGCCACTTCTGGAAACATGACTGTTGTCATTCGAAATATGGTTCGAGATGGGTGGATTTCTAGAACTTGTGACCCAAAAGATCGTCGATCCTTTTTCCTGAAATTAACACCTGCAGGACGCAGAAAAATCGAAGAGGTTCTTCCTGACCATATCGATTCTATCGTAGAAGCACTCAGCATCTTGGAAGATGGCGAAAAGGAAGACTTAATCCGCATTTTAAAAAAATTTAAAAATTTGTGAGCAAAATTATTGCTAATTAGTATCATTTGTTGTAACATAGATGGTAACAAAAGGGCTCGCTCTTTGAATTTTAAACTAAAGGAGACACATCATGTCTAAAAAAGTACTATTTATCGTCGGTTCACTTCGCCAAGGTTCTTTCAACCACCAAATGGCCCTTGAAGCTGAAAAAGCACTTGCTGGAAAAGCAGAAGTTAGCTATCTTGATTACTCAGCTGTTCCTCTCTTCAGCCAAGATTTGGAAGGTCCAACTCATCCAGCTGTAGTTGCTACTCGTGAAGCAGTCCTTGCTGCGGATGCTATCTGGATCTTCTCTCCAGTCTACAACTTCTCTATCCCTGGAACAGTGAAAAACTTGCTTGACTGGCTCTCTCGCGCCATTGACTTGTCTGATACACGTGGTGCTTCTGCCCTCCAAGACAAGTTTGTTACTGTCTCATCTGTAGCCAATGCCGGTCACGATCAACTCTTTGCTATTTATAAAGACCTCTTGCCATTTATCCGTACACAAGTCGTTGGTGATTTTACAGCTGCTCGTGTCAATGACTCTGCTTGGACAGATGGAAAATTGGTGTTAGAAGAAGCAACTGCTTCATCACTTGCAAAACAAGCGGACGACATTCTTGCAGCCATCAACTAATACAGCAAAAACCAGCTCGAATGAGCTGGTTTTATGCTTGTTTCACAAAGACGAGTTCTAAGTCACTGGATAAATCAGGTTGGTAGTCAAAACCTGCAAAACTGAGCTGGCGAGCTTGTTCGACTGTTTGGACTTGCCCCTCTATCAAGGCGGTCAAAAAGGCGCCACGGGCTTTTTTTGAAATAGTTGAGTGGATTTTCAACTGACTTGCCTTATCCTCCATAAATTTGAAGGTCACCATCTTTTCTCTAATTTCCTTAGAAAATACGGTTTCAAACTCTGATGATAGGAGTGAGAATATCAAGTTCTCATCTTGTAGGACCTCATCGTAGGCTGACTTCCAATGACTCTTTAAAGTCTTACCAGCTACTTTTAACTTCATCAGAAAGTCCAAACGGTGAGGAGCCATGGGCGACAAGGCGGGGACAACACCGTATAAAGCCGAGGTAATTAGGACATGATTTTCAAGATAGGTTTGTTCAGCTTCGGTTAACCCATTTCGTTTGATGTGACGATACATGAGACCATCGAAAAGTTTCAAGGCTGGATAATGTTTAGCCCTGTGATCTTTTAAAGCTTGAATATGGCCGTACTCTTCTTCTGCTTTCTCGACAGATACCTTATAAAAAGTCTCTAATTCACTAGCTGAGTAATGCGCCAGTGATTCAAGGACTGCCTGACTTTCTTCCCTCAAAGGGAGCGCTTCGATACAAGGATGGTCTGTGTTCATTTCTTTTGCTGTTGGGATTAAAATTTTCATATTGTTAGTGTAGCATATTTTTCAACCACTACCAAGAATTTCATCTTAAAAACCTCGGTTCATACCGAGGTTTCTCTGTTTATTTTGGCCATCCTAACCAGATAGCCACGAGAACAAGGGCTGTGCCAGCTAAGCTTGTTAAGATAGATAAGAATTTATCTTTTTTCTCCTTGAACTGAGAAAACCTATTTTTATACTCAATGAAAATCAAAGAGCAAACTAGGAAGCTAGCCGCAGGCTGTACTTGAGTACGGCAAGGCGACGCTGACGTAGTTTGAAGAGATTTTCGAAGAGTATTATTGTACTTTAAAGGTCTTGAGATAATTATCTTTTCCAACTTGACCTTCGAAAGATTGGCCATTTTCAAGGTAAGGAAGGTCGTCTGACACGGAAGCCTTGACCTTATAAATCTTGCCATCAACTTTGAAAAAGTAGACGGTGTCACCCTTGATAACAGCTGATTTAAGGTCTGAAACCACTCCCTTGATGTTTTCTACCGTTTCATTATCCAGCTCGAGGTCGTTTTTATTGGCATACTTGCTGAGGAGTTCATCTACAGTAGTTGCTACGATGACGTTTTGGTACTCCACGGCATCGACCAATGCGTACTCCTTAACCAAGCCTGCATTGTCCTTCAATCCCATGATGTAGAGCGGTTTGTCATTGAGATTGACAAGGATAGGGAAGGTCGCCTTATAGGCTTTTTCCTGCACTGCTCCTTCTGCGGAAGCACGGGCTGATTCTTCGGTTGCTGAAGCTAGATTGTACTTGGTGATTTCACCAGTGCGCATATTTTCAAGGATAAATCCTAGATTACTTTCGTCAGCGTTGGCTGAAGTCACCCCAGTGTAGAGATAAATGTCATTTCCGATAGAAAGATAGTTATAGCCCTCGGTCGTTTGGGTAACGTTTTTCTTAGAAATCAAGGCATTCCAGAAGCCGTCTTTATACTTGCCGTTATAGTTGATTTGCTGGATGGTTTCTTCTGCTGGATAGACACGATCCACCCATTCTGGTACTTCATCCAAGCTGTATTCCTTGGTTTCTCCATTGGTGGCGTCTAAGATAATAACAGACGAAGGGCGAGGAACTCCTAGACCAAACTGCTTTTGATAAACGGTTGCTACATAGAAAGGATTGCCTTCATCATCCACCTCAAAGGATGGCTTTTTAAAAATCTTGGTTGGGTACTTAATCCGAAGATGACGTTTAACATCGCGGTTAAAGTACTCGGAGTCTGAATACTTCATTGGCGTTTTTAAATCCACCAATTCCGCATTTCCTGTCACCATATCAACCTTGATATACTCACCAATTCCCTTGGACTGATTATTAAACCATTTGATCGAGTCGGCATACTCCAAAGGTGTCACCCGATAAGGTTTGCCATCAACCGTCAGCTGAGTGTAGGTATCTGCTGCCACATACTGGGAGACCTTATCCGTCAGAGAGCCTAGATAACGGTCTCCAATCTTTTCTGCAGTGCTCCGATCTAGGATTGGAACCTTACTGGTATCACTCTTAGGAAAATCTTTAAAATCTTTTTCTGTGATAGACACCACATTAGCATAATTTTTTGCTTGGAAAAAGCTAGAGGTTACTAGGCTTACCAGACCAGCAAGGGCAAACATGATACCTGCAGTCAGAAACAATCCTCTACTAAGTTTGGTAAAAAGGAATCCTTCTAGATTGAGATCTTTGGCAGCCTTGCCATGACGTACATGAACAGTTTTGAGGAGATTGGTATCCTTGCGGAAACTAAACAAAATCCCCATCACCACCAGATGCCCACAGAGAAAGAAGATGAATTCCCAGCTAGTCAGATTGAAGGGCGGCAAAAAGATATACCAAGTCGTTGCGATAAAAACAAGTTCAAAAAGTATGCGTTTCATCTGAGTTCCTCCTAAATAATCCGTCCTTCCAAATGATCCAGTTCATGTTGGCAGATCTGAGCTGGAAAACCTGTTAACGTAATGGTCTGTTCCTCCCACTTACTATCACGATAGGAAACCGTAATCGTTTCATAGCGAGTTGTTGGTCGCACCCCAGTCAAAGACAAACAACCTTCCTCTGTCTCGTAAGGTCCTTTATAGGAAAGGAGAATGGGGTTAAACATGACCATGGGAACCAAGCCAAGATTAAAGATAATGACACGCTTCTGCACACCAATCATATTGGCTGCCAGACCGACACAGGTCTCGCGATTAGCCAGCAGGGTATCCTGCAAATCCTTAGCCAGATAAAGGTCTTCCTGACTTGCAGGTTTCGAGACCTGCGACAAGAATAAGACATCTCGGACAATTTTCTTTTCCATTCTCTTTCACTCCTTGCTACTTTACTTTATTATAGCACAAAAGGGAGCAACTCCTAGTCCTTTCTCTCAAATGCAAAAAAAGCCATCCGAAGATGACTTTCTTTTTAAATCGCGTTCTTATCAAGACCAAGTTTACGTTGAACAAACTTAACGATTTCGACGATAAGTATCATTGAGAAGCTTCCAGCTAGAACAATACCCCATTGAGACAAGTCTAGTTTGGTTACGTGGAAGATACCTTCAAGCGGTTCTACAACGATTGTTGCCATCAAGAGGATGAAGGATACCAAGATAGACCAGTTGAAGGTCTTAGACTTGAATGGTCCGACTGTCAAGATGGATTGGTAAACAGACTTGACGTTGTAGGCATGGAAGAGCTGAATCAAACCAAGTGTTGCAAAGGCCATAGTGAGGGCATCTGCGTGAATAGCATGATTGTCACCCACGTGAACTGGGTAAGCAATCGCAAGGCCATAAACACTCATAACAATAGCTGCTTGGAGTACACCTTGATAAATGATAGAACTCAAAACACCACCTGAGAAGAAGCTTGCCTTGCGTCCACGTGGTTTATGGTTCATGACACCAGGCTCAGCAGGCTCAACACCTAGAGCGATAGCTGGGAAGGTATCTGTTACCAAGTTGATCCACAAGAGATGAACTGGTTGCAAGACGTCCCAACCAAAGAGGGTTGATAGGAAGATGGTTAAAACTTCAGCAGTATTGGCAGAAAGTAGGTACTGAATAGTCTTTTGAATGTTTGAGAAGACCTTACGTCCTTCTTCAACTGCAACGATGATGGTCGCAAAGTTATCATCTGCAAGAATCATGTCAGAAGCTCCCTTAGAAACCTCTGTACCAGTGATTCCCATACCAATACCGATATCGGCTGTTTTCAGAGCTGGCGCGTCATTGACACCGTCACCTGTCATGGCAACGACTTTACCTTGTTTTTGCCAAGCTTTCACGATACGAACCTTGTGCTCTGGAGACACACGGGCATAAACAGAGTATTGACCAACTACTTTTTCAAAGTCTTCATCAGACAGTTCGTTGAGTTCAGCACCAGTTAAAACGTGACCTTCTGTATCATTTGCATCAATGATTCCCAAACGTTTGGCAATAGCTTCTGCTGTGTCTTGGTGGTCACCTGTAATCATGATTGGACGGATTCCAGCTTCCTTAGCCACACGAACAGCTTCTGCGGCTTCAGGACGTTCAGGGTCAATCATTCCGATCAAACCAGTGAAGATCAAGTTGTTTTCAAGCTCTTCAGAAGTAAGATTTTCTGGAATACTATCGATAATCTTATAAGCACCTGCAAGGACACGCAAGGCTTGGTGAGCCATTTCCGAGTTGTTTGTATGGATTAATTCAGTGACTTTCTCATCAATCGGAGCAACATCTCCAGCTTTATCACGAGCAACACAACGTTTCAAAAGTTGATCTGGAGCCCCCTTGACTGCTACGAGGAATTTACCATCTGGTAATGGATGAACCGTTGACATGAGTTTACGATCTGAGTCAAATGGTAACTCAGCTACACGAGGATATTGCTCTAAAAATCCTTTAACATCGTAACCCTTGTCCAAGGCATACTGGATGAAGGCTGTTTCCGTTGGATCCCCGATCAGGTTTCCTTCAGCATCAATCTTGGTATCGTTGGCCAAGACAACTGAACGAAGTAGTGGCATGTCCAAGCCAAGTTCAATGTCATCAGCTGAGTCATGTAGGACTGCGTCATAGAAGACTTTCTCGACTGTCATCTTGTTCATGGTAAGCGTACCAGTCTTATCAGAAGCGATGATTTCAGTCGAACCAAGCGTTTCAACTGCTGGTAACTTACGAACGATAGAGTTTCGTTTGGCCAAAACTTGAGTACCAAGGGCAAGAACGATGGTTACGATAGCTGGGAGTCCTTCTGGAATGGCTGCAACAGCAAGCGCAACAGAGGTCATCAACTCACCAAGTGGATTTTTTCCTTGAATGAAGACACCAACAACAAAAGTAACAAGGGCAATGACCAAGATAGCGTACGTCAAGACCTTAGAAAGGTTGTTCAAGTTTTGTTTGAGAGGTGTATCCGTCTCATCCGCATCTTGGAGCATGCCAGCGATATGACCCACTTCAGTGTACATACCTGTATTGACAACAACACCAAGACCACGACCATAAGTCACATTTGAGTTTTGAAAGGCCATATTGACACGGTCACCAATACCAGCATCTGCAGCGAGCTCGACTGTCAAGTCTTTTTCAACTGGAACAGACTCGCCTGTTAAAGCTGCTTCTTCGATTTTAAGAGAGTTGGCTTCTAGCAAACGTAGGTCTGCTGGCACCACATCACCTGCTTCAAGGGCAACGATATCACCTGGCACTAATTCTTTTGAGTCAATCTCAGCCATGTGTCCATCACGAAGAACGCGAGCAGCTGGACTAGACATAGACTTGAGGGCTTCGATGGCTTCTTCTGCTTTTCCTTCTTGGTAAACACCAAAGGCAGCGTTGATGATAACCACGGCTAGGATGATGATAGCATCTGCGATATCTTCCCCACCAGAAGTGATGACAGACAAGATAGCCGCAGCAACTAGGATGATAATCATCAAATCCTTAAATTGCTCGATAAACTTGACTAGGAGTGATTTTTTCTCACCCTCTTCAAGTTCATTGCGTCCATATTCAGCTAGGCGTTTCTGCGCTTCGCTTGACGAAAGACCTTGCTCATTTGCTTCTACTGACTTCAAGACCTCTTCAGGACTTTGAGTATAAAACGCTTGGCGTTTTTGTTCTTTTGACATGTGTCTCCTCCTTGACATTGTGTGCAAAACAGACTCTCTTTCTGTCCTATCTTTTCACGACAAACAAAAAGAGACCTGTTAATCATAACAAGTCTCGCTGTTTAAGATAGTGCCGGAAAACATACTTTTCAGTATACAATTCGGAATGACGACACTATCACAGGTTTCTGCCAGCTACTCCCTTGAGTAGTACTATTATATCAAAATTTGAACAATTTTCAAGGGTTTAAATCCGATGAAACAAGACTAAATTTGAATTTTCCTTTGAAAACCAGTATAATGGTAGAATACTATATGACTAGAAAGGAAGCCCGATGAACCAATCCATGTCAAATCTCAAATTGGCAGAACGTGGAGCCATTATCAGCATTTCGACTTACCTCCTCTTGTCTGCAGCAAAATTGGCAACTGGCCACCTCCTGCATTCTTCCAGTTTGGTAGCGGATGGTTTCAACAACGTATCAGATATTATTGGAAATGTTGCTCTCTTGATTGGGATTCGGATGGCTCGCCAACCCGCAGATCGTGACCATCGTTTCGGTCACTGGAAAATTGAAGATTTGGCTAGTTTGATTACTTCCATCATCATGTTCTACGTTGGCTTTGATGTTCTTCGGGACACCATTCAAAAAATTCTCAGTCGGGAACAGACAGTTATCGACCCATTGGGTGCAACTCTCGGAGTCGTCTCTGCAGCAGTCATGTTCGCCGTTTATCTCTATAATACTCGTCTCAGTAAGAAATCCAAATCCAAGGCTCTCAAAGCAGCTGCTAAGGACAATCTTTCCGATGCTGTCACCTCGCTTGGGACGACCATTGCTATCCTAGCCAGCAGTTTCAATTATCCAATTGTGGATAAACTGGTTGCAATCATCATCACTTTCTTTATCTTAAAGACAGCCTATGATATCTTTATCGAGTCTTCCTTTAGTCTTTCAGATGGCTTCGATGACCGTCTGCTAGAGGACTACCAAAAGGCCATCATGGAAATACCAAAGATTAGTAAGGTCAAGTCCCAAAGAGGGCGTACCTACGGTAGCAATATCTACCTTGATATCACCCTGGAGATGAATCCTGACCTATCTGTCTATGAAAGTCACGAGATTGCGGACCAGGTCGAATCCATGCTGGAAGAACGTTTTGGAGTCTTTGATACCGATGTTCATATCGAGCCAGCTCCCATACCTGAGGACGAAATTTTAGACAATGTCTACAAAAAACTGCTCATGCGTGAGCAATTGATTGACCAAGGAAATCAGCTAGAAGAACTCCTTGCTGAGGACTTTCTCTATATCCGTCAAGATGGAGAGCAGATGGATAAAGTCGCTTATCAAGCCGAAAAAGAACTTAAAGCTACTATTAAGGATATTCAAATCACTTCCATTAGTCAGAAAACCAAGCTCATTTGCTATGAGTTAGATGGTATCGTCCACACCAGTATCTGGCGTCGCCATGAAACTTGGCAAAATATCTTCCACCAGGAAACTAAAAAAGAAGACAAACAATGACCCTATCCAATGGATAGGGCCTTTTTGATTATTCTACTTTAAGCAAAGACAGACTATGACGGTTTGGAAGATTTGCTTTTCGAAGCTTGTTTTGCCTCTTTTCTTGATTGACGATTTTGCTCGATGCGCCATTCTCTTTCATAGTACTTCATGGTCTCATAGACTCTTTCAGGAAGTCCTACATCTAGTAGAAAGATCGGAATAATTAAATCTGCTGACGGATGAAAAGGGAAACACCTTTTCATCAGTAGGGCTAGAGGTGATTGGGATTTCACATTTTCGTTATTCTTAAAAAAAACTTCAATCCGATAGGAGTCCCTGTACTTCCCTCGAATCCGAGAGAAGGAAAATTCCTCTACATCAGCCCAAGCGTAGAAATGGCTGGTTTTTTTTGGATTTGGTTTGTAGTAAAACCCCTCGACAGTACATCTCAAATATTCCTTATCCGAGCTTAAAAGTCTGTAAGTCTGATAAATGACTACTCCAGCACAAAAGAGGACAAGCAGTATTAATAACAGACTTATCGTATGAAGTCTGGTCCCCTTTTGCGAATACGAATGGAGATAATAGAGAGGTAGCAAGAAGAAAAGCACTGAAGCGAGGCCAAACAAGGCATTCCAAATGATTTTCTTGGGACTACGTTTAATGACTTTTTCTTCCATCATGCCAACTCACTTAAATATTCATAGCGTTCGTATTTTTCAAGAAGTTCTTCGTTTTTCTCGTCTAGCTCTTTCTGAAGCATTGCTAGTTTACCAAAGTCAGAGCCATTTGCCTGCATTTCTTCTTCAATGGTAGCGATACGATTTTCCAAGGCTTCAATATCGCCTTCAATGCTTGCCCACTCCTGCTTTTCTTGGTAGGTCATGCGTTTCTTGTCTTCACGGACCTTGACTACTTTTTCCTTTTCTGCCTTTTGCACTTGATTGGCTATATCAGTTTCAAAGTTTTTTTCATCAAGATAGTCGGTATAATGACCAAAGAAAGTACGAATCTTGCCATTCTCAAAGGCGAGAATCTTGGTCGCTACCTTATCCAAGAAATAACGATCGTGGCTAACTGTCAAGACAGGACCTGCAAAGCCCTGTAAGAAATTTTCCAAGACTGTCAAAGTCGCAATATCTAGGTCATTGGTCGGCTCGTCCAAAAGAAGAACATTGGGTTTTTCCAAGAGCAATTTGAGAAGATAAAGGCGTTTTTTCTCTCCACCAGACAATTTCTCAATCAAGGTTCCATGCGTAGAACGTGGGAAGAGAAACTGCTCTAGCAACTCTGCAATGGAAGTCGTAGAACCACCACTGGTCTTAACCTCTTCTGCTACTTCCTGCAGGTAATTGATAACCCGTTTGCTTTCATCCAAACCTTCAATTTGTTGAGAAAAATAGGCGATGCGAACCGTCTCACCGATGATCACTTGACCTTTAGTCGGCTCAAGACTTCCTGCGATGAGATTAAGCAGAGTTGATTTCCCAACACCGTTGTCCCCAACGATACCGATACGGTCTTTGGCTTGCACCAAGAGATTAAAATCTTGCAATATCGGCTTATTCTCATAAGCAAAGGAAACATCTTTAAACTCGATGACCTTCTTACCAATACGGCTAGTTTCAAAGTTCATGGTCAAGTCTGTTTCAGCAACGCCACCTGAAACTTCTTTTTTCAAATCGTGAAAACGATTGATACGAGCCTGCTGCTTGGTCGCACGCGCTTGCGGTTGTCTACGCATCCAGGCTAATTCTTGCTTATAGAGTTGTTCTTTTTTGTGGAGAAGTGCTGCATCACGCTCATCTTGTTCTGTCTTAAGACGAACATAGTCCTGATAATTTCCCTGATACTCGGTCAAGCCTGCTCGGTCCAACTCGAAAATCCGCGTTGATAGTGCATCTAGGAAATAGCGATCGTGGGTGATAAAGAGAACTGTCTTCTTGGAATTTTTCAAAAAGAGAGTCAGCCACTCAATGGTCGCAATGTCCAGATGGTTGGTCGGCTCGTCCAGTAACAAGAGGTCGTGGTTGCCTAGGAGAACTTGCGCCAACTGAACCCGTCTTCTCAGACCACCTGACAATTCACCAACTGGAGTCGACAAATCCTGAATACCCAACTTGCTGAGAACCGTCTTGACCTGACTTTCGATTTCCCAGGCTTGGAGAGAATCCATCTCAGCCATGACTCGTTCCAAACGAGCCTGCTTGTCCTCGCTATAGTCGAGCATGAGGAGTTCATACTCACGAATCAACTGGATTTCCTTGAGGTCACTGGATAGGACCGTATCCAAAACTGTCTTGCTATCATCGAACTCTGGATCCTGGGTCAAGTAGCCAATCTTGTAATCATTCTTAGCCAAAAAAGGACTGACATCCCCATCAAAGCCTGAAACACCTGATAAAACATCTAAAAGGGTGGTCTTACCCGTTCCATTGACACCGATCAGACCGATTCTGTCCAAGTCATGGATGATAAAAGAAATATCCTTAAAAACGGTCTTGTCACCAACGGATTTACTTAGTTTTTCAACGATAAAATCACTCATTTTTTCTCCCTTAGGTAAACATGGATGGCTTGACGATCATTTTCCAACTCTCCATCGACAATGGCATATTCAATCTCTGTTAAAATCTCTCCCAAGTCTGGCCCTGGTTGATAGCCATATTCCTTAATCAAAATGCCACCATTAATCTGAATTTCTTTCTTATCATGAATGGTCAAACTCTGGTAGGTTTCTGTGATAGCTTGTGAATTGACTTCTTTTCCTTGAGCCTGACGAAGACTTTCAGCTTGTAGAAGGGAATCCAAGTCAAATCGGTAACAATCGCGCTTGCTCAGCTCTCCTTCTTCTCGCAAAGCCAAAATAGTCAGCAAATCCTGAACCTGCTTGGCAAATTGACGTGAGGTTTTCCAATGCTTCAAAAATGGCTGTGCATCTTTAATCTCCAAAGCCCACAATAGAGCCGCCCAGGCTTGTTCGGAAGACTCAAAAGTGAAATCAGTTTCCAAATCAAACAGTTTGTTGAGCTTGTCCTGGCTCCCTGCCATATCTGGAAGATAGTCATAAGCTCGACTCTCAATCATGGAAGACAGACCAACTCGCCAAAAAGGTGCCAGCAAGAGTTTATCAAACTCAACGAAGGTGCGCTCTACAGAAATTTTCTCCAAGAGTGGCGTCAAAGTCTTCATCGCCACAAAAGTTTCTAGCTCAAGTTTAAAACCGAGACTGGCCTGAAAACGAAAACCACGCATAATGCGCAGAGCATCTTCATTGAAACGCTCACTAGCCACCCCAACCGCTCGCAAGACTTGGTTCTCCAAATCTTCTAAACCATGGAACAAGTCAATGATTTCCCCTGTCTCATCTAAGGCAAAGGCATTAACTGTGAAATCACGGCGCTTGAGGTCTTCTTCTAGCGAACGCACAAAGGAAACCGCGCTGGGTCTGCGATAGTCCACATAGACATCCTCTGTTCGAAAAGTTGTTACCTCATACTCCTCGTCCCCTTCTAAAACTAAGACGGTTCCGTGCTCGATTCCGATATCAGCTGTTCGCGGAAATATCTGCTTGGTTTCCTCTGGATAGGAAGAGGTCGCAATATCCACATCATGGATAGGACGATGGAGGAGGGCATCTCGAACAGAGCCTCCAACAAAATAGGCTTCAAAACCTGCTTCTTTAATTTTTTCTAATACTGGTAAAGCCTTCTGAAATTCAGAAGGCATTTGTGTTAATCTCATAATAAGTGTTCTAATCCATAGACAAGCTCATGACGCTTGACAACTTCTTTGATTCCCAAATTGACCCCTGTCATGAAGGAGCTGCGATCATAGGAGTCATGACGGAGGGTCAATCCTTCTCCTTGATTGCCGAAGATGACTTCCTGATGGGCAACCAAGCCTGGTAGACGAACCGAGTGGATGCGCATGCCATCAAAGTCAGCACCACGAGCACCCGCAATCAATTCTTCCTCATCAGGCGCACCTTGCTGGATTGATTCCCGAACTTCCGCCATCAACTCAGCTGTTTTAATAGCTGTTCCACTCGGAGCATCTTTTTTCTTGTCATGATGGAGCTCGATAATCTCCACATTTGGGAAATATTTGGCAGCCTGCGCCGCAAATTGCATCAGCAAGACTGCTCCCAAGGCAAAGTTAGGGGCTATCAAGCCACCCAAATCTTGTTCACGGGAAAATGCTTTTAGTTCTGCAATTTCTTCACTAGTGAAGCCTGTTGTTCCTACGACAGGAGCAAAGCCATTTTCAAGGGCAAAGCGCGTATTTTCGTAGGCAACAGCTGGTGTGGTGAAATCCACCCAGACATCCGCTTCAAAACCAGCCAAGGCAGCCTTATCATTGAAGACAGGAATTCCCTGCCACTCTGACTCAGACTCAAACGGATCCAAAACTGCAACCAAGTCCAAGTTAGGATCAGCCAAGACCATCTGACAAGCAGCTTGGCCCATCTTTCCCTTAAAACCGGCAATAATTACTCGAATACTCATCTCTACTCCTATATAAGATACAAAGCTTGTAAGAACAATTTAGACGATTGGTGTATAGCTCAAGGCGATACTGCCCTCTCCAAGGTGGGTCCCAATGACACTACCAAAGCTAACAATTGGAATCTCAGAATTCACACCATTCTCAATCAAGAGTTGGCGCAAATCTGCCGCCTTTTGAGGTGCGTTACCATGAATGACTGTAATACGGTAGTTCCCATCTTTTGTCAACTCTTTGATGATTTCCACCAAACGCTTGGTTGCCTTCTTTTCCGTACGAACCTTTTCGTAAACTTCAATTACACCTTGGTCATTAAAGTAAAGAATGGGCTTGATACTGAGAAGATTTCCTAAGACGGCTGCCCCATTTGACAAACGTCCTCCCTTAACCAAGTGGTCGAGGTCATCTACTATGATAAAGGCTGAATTATCAGCAATTTGAAGAGCTAATTTCTCCTGAATCTGAGCAAAATCATCGCCTTGTTCGGCCCATTCAAAGGCACTCTCTACCATAAATCCTAGAGGGGAACTTGTGATATGGGTATCTGGAAAGGCAATGGTCAAACCTTCATACTCGTCTAACATATATTGGATATTCTGATAAAAGCCTGAAATTCCTGACGAAAGAAAGAGGCCCAAGACATGAGTATAGCCTTCATCTTTCAAGGAACTTAGAATCTCATCCAATTTGGCAATACTTGGTTGACTAGTTTTAGGCAATTCTGCAGACTGAGCCATTTTTTGATAAAATTCCTCAGCAGTCAGATTGACACCTTCCACATACTCCTCCCCATCGATATTGACAGGAATATCCAAGATAAAAAGATTCTCTCTTTGCAGCGTCTTCTCCTCTAAATAGGCTGAAGAATCTGTAATGACAGCTAATTTCATGACTAAAACTCCAAATTGATCCCTGGAAGATCCAAGGCGATTTCTGTTACTTCATACGTCAAACGATTGAGCATGTTCAAACATGGACGTGCCAGAGTTTCAACTTCTTCTTGGTTAAATTCGCTTGGTTCGTTGACAATGCGACCTTCCACATGGTTCACTTGGGAAATCGTTCCGCTGATGACAAATTTGTCAAAGACAATCATGAAACTCAAGATAACGACTAAAGAAGTTACTTGATTTTCTTGGTCATGCTGGAGTAACTGAAAGTTCACGTCTACCTTGGTTTCAGGAGCTCCATTTTCATTTTCCCATTCAAAGTTACGAGCATCAAAGTGATACTGGCTAACAAATTCTTGTTCTCGTTTAAGATTCATTTTTCTCTCCCATTGCTACAATTTACTATGCAATTGTACCACATTTTTATCATTTCATCTAGTTTTTCTAGGCCTTAGTCAATTCCGATTTCATCTTTAACAACAGCAGCAATTGTATCTACGTAGTAGTTAACTTCTTCTGTTGTTGGGGCTTCTGCCATGACGCGCAAGAGGGGTTCTGTTCCACTTGGGCGGACAAGGATACGACCGTTCCCTGCCATTTCCTCTTCCATCTTTTCGATGATAGTTTTAATGGCTGGTACTTCCATGGCTTTTTCTTTCATGGCATTTTCCACTCGGATATTGACCAGTTTTTGTGGGTAAATTGTCACTTCTGATGCTAGTTGAGACAAGCTTTTGCCTGTTTCTTTCATGATTTTAGTCAATTGGACAGCTGATAATTGACCATCACCAGTTGTATTGTAGTCCATCAAGATAACGTGACCTGATTGTTCACCACCAAGGTTGTAGCCTGATTTTCTCATTTCTTCAACGACATAGCGGTCACCAACAGCAGTCACTGCCTTGTTAATATCAGCACTCTCCAAGGCCTTATGGAAGCCAAGGTTAGACATAACCGTTGTCACGATGGTGTTTTGAGCCAACTGTCCTTTTTCAGAAAGGTATTTCCCGATGATGTACATGATTTTATCACCATCGACGATGTCGCCATTTTCATCAACAGCAATCAAACGGTCACTGTCTCCGTCAAAGGCCAAACCAATAGCTGACTGGCTTTCTTTGACTAGTTCTTGGAGAGCTTCTGGGTGTGTAGAACCCACATTCAAGTTGATATTCAGACCATCTGGTGTCTCACCGATAACAGTTATTTGAGCCCCAAGGTCTGCAAAGATTTGACGAGCACTCGTAGACGCTGCACCGTTGGCTGTATCCAAGGCCACTTTCATTCCCTCAAGAGGCGTTCCAGTTGAAACAAGGTAGCCTTCATACTTACGTAAACCTTCTGGATAGTCCACTAAGGTTCCCAAGCCTTCGGCGCTTGGACGAGGAAGAGTGTCTTCAGTAGCATCTAGCAAGGCTTCAATTTCTGCTTCTTTTTCATCATCAAGTTTGAAGCCATCCCCACCAAAGAATTTAATTCCATTATCAAGGGCTGGGTTGTGACTAGCGGAAATCATGACACCTGCACTGGCTCCCTCAGTTTTGACCAAATAAGCTACTGCTGGTGTTGCAAGGACACCGAGTTTGTAGACGTGAATCCCTACAGAGAGGAGACCTGCCACTAAGGCTGATTCTAACATTTCTCCTGAGATACGTGTATCACGTCCTACAAAGACTTTAGGGGCTTCTGTTTCATGTTGACTAAGAACATAACCACCAAAACGTCCTAATTTAAAGGCCAATTCTGGCGTCAGTTCTACGTTTGCTTCTCCACGGACTCCATCGGTCCCAAAATATTTACCCATTTTGTTAATCATCCTTTTCTACTTTTTTATTTATTCTTGTTTAGACGAGTCTGGTTTTGTTTCTGAACTCGTTGAAGACGAGCTGCTAGTCGAGGATCCTGTTGATGAGGTCGTTGACGAAGAACTCGAGCTAGACGATACTGTTTTGGTTGTAATTTTCATTGTAGTGTCAAATGGCATAATGACGCTTGGCAAGACATTTCCATTTTTATCAACTGCTTGTAGAGGAACAGAGCCTGAATAGTTACCTGTTATCCGTTCACTCGTTGGCAAGATGGCAATGACACGATCTACTCTAGAGAGAGTTTCCTCGTCACTAATGACCGTTACTTTTTCATCTGACACAGTGACTGTATCAATTTTCACTCGAGAATCAATCTGGCTAGGATCAATCTCAGGCACAACGATTACATTATCTCGTTTTGCTTTTTTACCGACCTTGACTGTTATCTTTTGCGGAGTTGCAACAGCCGTCAAACCACTTGGTAAATTTTCAATGGTTAGAGGAACTTCGATGGTTCCTACACTGGCATTGGTTAAGTCAGCTTTGACCTTGAATTTCCGAGTGCTTTCCTGCATTTCACTCGCCAATGCAACTCTGTTTGACCCTGTCAGAAAGACGGTCACTTCAGAGGTAAAGCCACTAATAAAGTACTGATCGCTGTCGTACTGAATATCGATTGGGACATTAAGAACCGTATTGGTATAGGTTTCTGTCCTCACCTGTCTGGCGCTGTTGCTATTCTGATAGTTTGTTGAAGTCGCATAGATAAAGAGGATGCAGGCGAAAAAGAAGGAAGAAATAATATAAAGACTATTTTTTCTCATGTTTCAATCCTCCTAGCAAACGCTCTTTCAGACCTTGTTTTTTCTCTGATGTTGGAAGCAAGATTCTTCTTAATTCAGATTCAAACTCTTCCAAGGTCAAATCATGCTTAAAGACTCCATTATAGGTGATTGAGATTCCGCCTGTTTCCTCTGAAACCACAAAGGTAAGAGCATCTGATACTTCCGACAAACCAATCGCTGCCCTGTGACGTGTCCCAAACTCCTTGGAAATTCCTGTATTTTCAGTCAGGGGTAGGTAGGCTGAAGTTACGGCAATCCGATCTTCTCTGACAATGACCGCACCATCGTGCAAGG
Organism: Streptococcus oralis; assembly: GCF_024399415.1. Taxonomy (NCBI): domain Bacteria; kingdom Bacillati; phylum Bacillota; class Bacilli; order Lactobacillales; family Streptococcaceae; genus Streptococcus; species Streptococcus oralis. Next base: position 636,699 of record NZ_CP029257.1, on the reverse strand, counting down.
GAGTATTGGGGATAAAGATATTAATCAATAACTCGGATGAGATTTTCGCATCTAGAGGAATCCCAGTTGAGATATATTCCTGCAAGGTTCTCACTCGCTGAACAGCAACCAGAGCACCTATCTTACGCGGACTCATGTACTCGACTGATTTGACAAAGGCACGAACCATTTGCTCTTCCGCACTAATAGGGGCATTGTAGAAGAAATCAGTAGCTCGCCCCAATCTCTCCAAACCAGTCCGAATCTCTGGCGAGAAGATAACCACCGCTGCGATGACCCCGTAGGTGATAATCTGATTGATCAACCATGAAATGGTCGTTAAGCCAATCATATTGGACAGAATCTGGCCTAAAATAAAGACCAGGACTCCCCGCACCAATATCATGATTTTGGTCCCTGCAATCGCTTTGGTAAAATGGTATAAAATATAAGTCACAATCAAAATATCAATCAGATTGATGACTATCGTCCAAGGACTTGAAAACAAACTCGTCCAGTATTGCCAATTGGATAATTGTTGAAAATTCATCCCTGGCCTCCTCCCTGTCAAAACACTTTCCGTACTATTATACCATTTTCTACTCATTTTTTCCCCATCCTACTTCATTTTAAATTAAGCAAAATTATGATAAAATAAACTGACTAGAAAAAACGAAGGAGAAATCATGTCTCAACTCTATGATATTACTATTGTAGGTGGCGGTCCTGTCGGCCTCTTTGCTGCCTTTTACGCCCACCTACGCCAAGCCAAAGTCCAAATCATCGACTCCCTTCCCCAGCTCGGTGGTCAGCCTGCCATCCTCTACCCTGAAAAGCAAATCCTTGATGTGCCAGGTTTCCCAAACTTAACTGGAGAAGAGTTAACCAAGCGTTTACTTGAACAGCTAAACGGCTTTGAAACACCTGTTCACCTCAACGAAACCGTTCTTGAGATTGAGAAACAAGATGAGGGATTTAGCATTACAACTAACAAGGGAAGCCACCTGACCAAAACAGTCATCATTGCCATGGGTGGTGGTGCCTTTAAACCACGTCCGCTCGAATTAGATGGCGTCGAAAACTATGAAAATATCCACTACCACGTTGCCAATATCCAGCAATACGCTGGTAAGAAAGTGACCATCCTTGGTGGAGGGGACTCAGCTGTGGACTGGGCTCTAGCTTTTGAAAAAATCGCCCCAACTACTCTTGTTCACCGTCGAGATAACTTCCGTGCCTTGGAACACAGTGTGCAAGCCCTGCAAGCATCATCTGTGACTATCAAGACACCATTCGTTCCTAGCCAACTCCTTGGAGATGGAAAAACACTTGATAAACTGGAAATTACAAAAGTCAAATCGGATGAAGCCGAAACGATTGACTTGGACCACCTCTTTGTCAACTACGGCTTCAAGTCTTCTGTCGGAAATCTTAAAAACTGGGGACTGGATCTCAACCGCCATAAGATTATCGTCAATAGCAAGCAAGAATCCAGCCAAGCAGGTATTTACGCTATCGGAGACTGCTGCTACTACGAAGGAAAGATTGATTTGATCGCGACAGGACTGGGTGAAGCACCTACTGCCGTTAACAATGCTATCAACTACATCGACCCTGACCAAAAAGTACAACCCAAACACTCAACCAGTTTATAAGAAAAGAACCACGGATTTACTAATCCGTGGTTTTATAATTCATCTGCTATTTTATTGATCTTCCTGAGTCTGTGGTTGACACCACTCTTGGTCAGGGGATTGCTCAGGCTATCTGCCAACTGCTGGATAGAGTAGTCTGGATGCTGGATTCGCAACTGAGCCACCTCTTGCAAATCCACGGGTAAATTTTCCAAGCCCATTCTATCTTTAATTTTACTGATATTATTGATGGTCTTCATACTGGCAGAAACTGTCCGAGCGATATTGGCTGTTTCAGCGTTATTGGCTCGATTGAGGTCGTTACGGGTTTCACGCAAAATCTTGACGCGTTCAAAATTATCACGCGCCTGCATGGCCCCAATCACGATCAAGAAATCCATAATGTCTTCTGCTCGCTGGAGATAGGTAACTGCACCTTTCTTGCGCTCTATAACCTTGGCGTCCAGCAAAAACTGCTGAAGAAGAGAGGCCAGTCCTTGGGCATGGTCTAGATAAACAGAACTGATTTCCAACTGGTACTTGCCAGACTCAGGATCTCGGATGCTGCCATTTGCCAGAAAGGCCCCACATAAGTAGGCACGACCTGCTTCTTCATCTGCTAAAATATCAGGATCGATACCTGTCTCCAAACCAAAGAAGGAATCCGCAAGCCGCAAATCAGCTAAAAGCTCCTGCACCCTCTCATCGGTATAGACCGTATAGACACGGTTCTTGCGAAGATTGCTTCTCTGATGGTGACGAACCTCTGACTTGATTTCATAAAAATGGAAAAAGGACTCATAGAGATGCCGAGCTAACTTAGCATTTTCAGTCACGACGGACAAGGTCAAGCCCGAAGTCGAGAGACCAATACTACCAGACATCTTGATGATGGCTGATAATTCATGACGACTGAGATGGTGTTGACCAAGAATTTCTTCTTTTACTGCAACTGTAAAACTCATTTTCTCACCTGTATGATGCGCATCAATTCGTCTACAATCAAATCGCCATCATGGAAGGCTCCTCCATTTTCCAAACGAAGGAAGTTGGATGAAATCACACGAGGAACCTGCTTGCAAAGACCAGCAAAGTCATGCTCTACCTGAACCAAATACTCATCAAAACGGTTGGTATCCATGTATTCTCTAGGAACCTTCTCGATATTAACCAAGACCGTATCAATAAAAGGCCGACCTAAGTGTCGATGGAGGACTTCCACGTGGTCACTGTCTGAAAAGTGCTCTGTTTCCCCGCGCTGGGTCATGATATTGCAAACATAGGCGATCTCTGCCTTGGTCTCCAGTAGAGCCTGCCCAATCTCCTCGATGACAATATTGGGCAAAATCGATGTAAAGAGGGAACCAGGCCCCAAGACGATCATGTCACTCTCGAGAATAGTATTGACTACTCGACGGCTGGCTTGGGGTATTTCATCATCCAAGGTATTGGTCACATAGACATGGTCGATCATGCCTGGATGATCTGCAATGTGGCTCTCACCTGCCACCTCAGAACCGTCTCTAAAGACTGCATGCAGTGTCAAAGGCTGATCGCTTGAGGGGTAGATTTTTCCTGTTGTGTGGAAAAAGAGACTTAGCAGCTGCATGGCATTATAAGTGGACCCTTGCATTTCAGAGAGTCCTGCTATGATAATATTCCCCAGTGGATGACCCGCAAAAGCTCCAGCGTCTTCTGAAAAGCGGTACTGAAAAACCTTCTCATAAAACTTAGGCATATCCGACATAGCCACCAGAACATTGCGAAGATCACCTGGTGGTGTCAGCTGTTGGATATTCTTTCTTAGTTCACCAGAAGATCCACCATCATCAGCTACCGTTACGATAGCAGCGATATCAACATCCTTTTCTCGCAAGCTTTTCAAAATGACGGGGATACCTGTTCCTCCACCAATCACCGTTATCTTTGGTTTTCTCATGAACGGTTTACCGTTTCCTTTCTTCTGTCTTTGTCACGATGGCTTTCATTGACAGGCCAATTTTTAGCAAGGTCCTCAGCGATTCGTTTGGCAAAGGCAACACTACGGTGCTGTCCACCTGTACATCCTACTGCGATGGTTAAAACAGACTTGCCTTCTTTTTTGTAACTTGGCAAAATGGGTTCAATCAAGGCGAGTAAGTGCTGATAGAAACTTTCAGACTCTTCATGATTCATCACATAATCATAAACTGCTTGATCCTCACCTGTCTGATTACGGAGCTCCGGAAGGTAGTATGGATTTGGCAAGAAACGGACATCAAAAACCAAGTCTGCATCGATCGGGATACCATACTTGAATCCAAAAGACATAACCTCGATACGGAAAGACTGGGCCTGTTCTTGGTCCGAAAATTGCTCAGCAATGGTTTTACGCAGTTCACGCGGAGTGAGTTCTGTCGTATCCACCACATTTTGACTCATGTTTTTCAAAGGTGCTAAGAGTTCACGTTCCAGCTTGATGCCATCTAAAATCCGACCATCAGCAGCTAGAGGGTGACTTCTTCTAGTTTCCTTATAGCGTGCCACCAATTCCTTATCTTTTGCATCCAAAAAGAGAATTTTAAAATCCAAATCGTCTTGGTTTTCCAATTCATCCAAAACAGCCTGAATCTCTGAAAAGAAGGAACGGCTCCGCATATCGACTACTAGGGCTAACTTATGGTCATCATCCTTGGTCTCTACCAACTGCAAAAACTTTGGCAAGAGGGCTGGTGGCATATTGTCAATAGTGAAATATCCTAAATCCTCGAAGGACTGAATGGCTACCGTTTTCCCTGCGCCACTCATCCCTGTCACAATCACCAGGTGAAGTTGTTTCTTTATCATCTATCTCTCCTTATATCAAAAAAAGTTTGGCAGAGCCAAACTTCAACTAGCTTATCCAATCTCTGCGATCACTTCAATTTCGACTTTTACATCACGAGGAAGACGTGCAACCTCTACAGCTGAACGAGCTGGGAACTCCTCTTTAAAGGCAGTCTGGTAAACCTCGTTAAAAGGAACAAAGTCATTCATATCGCTCAAGAAGCAAGTTGTTTTAACAACATGGTCAAAGTCTGTTCCTGCTTCAGCCAAAATAGCACCGATATTTTTCAAAACTTGTTCGGTCTGTTCTTGGATCGTTTCTCCTACAATTTCTCCAGTTTCAGGAGATAGAGGAACTTGACCGCTAGCAAACAAAAGATTGCCAACGATTTTCCCTTGAACATAAGGTCCGATTGCTTTTGGAGCTTTGTCTGTATGAATTGTTTTTGCCATTTCTTTCCCTCACAATTTTTCTAATATTGCATCCCAAGCCTGATCCATCCCTGCCTTGCTGACAGATGAAAAGAGGATGAAATCGTCACTTGGATCAAAGTTTAATTTCTTTTTGATTGCTGATTCGTGCTTATTCCACTTACCACGGGGAATCTTGTCCGCCTTGGTCGCAACGATGATAACCGGAATCTCATAATATTTGAGAAATTCGTACATCTGCACATCATCTGCTGACGGGTCGTGGCGGAGATCCACTAGACTAACCACGGCACGGAGATTTTCACGAGTCGTTAAGTATTCCTCAATCATGCGCCCCCACTTTTCACGCTCCTTTTTGGAAACGCGGGCATAGCCATAACCAGGCACATCCACAAAGCGCATCTTGTCATCAATGTTGAAGAAGTTGAGTAACTGGGTCTTCCCAGGTTTTCCTGATGTACGAGCAAGATTTTTGCGGTTCAACATGGTGTTGATAAAGCTAGACTTGCCGACATTTGAACGCCCTGCAAGGGCAATCTCTGGCAGGTCATCCTGCGGATAGTGGGACTTGTTTGCCGCACTGAGCAGGATTTCAGCATTGTGTGTATTGATTTCCATAGTCTCCTCTAGGCTGTTTCTAGGATTGGTTTTTCCGTTCCATCGACAGCTTCTTTCGTGATGCGGACCAATTTCACATTTTCTTGACTTGGCACTTCAAACATAACATCTAGCATGGTTTCTTCGATGATAGAACGAAGACCACGCGCACCTGTTTTGCGTTCAATGGCTTTATTAGCAATCTCTTGAAGGGCTTCGTCGTCAAATTCCAACTCAACGTCATCATAAGAAAGCAAGGTTTGGTATTGTTTCACCAAGGCATTTCTTGGCTCTTTCAAGATGCGAACCAAGTCATCGACCGTCAATTGCTCAAGAGCAGCAAAGACAGGCAAGCGTCCAATCAACTCAGGGATAATACCGAATTTTTGAATGTCTTCTGCGATGATTTCTTGCATGTAAGAGCTGTTTTCGTCAATCGCCTTGTTATTTTGGCCAAAGCCAATAACTTTTTCACCCAGACGTTGTTTAACGATTTCTTCGATGCCATCAAAAGCACCACCCACGATAAAGAGGATATTTTTAGTATCCACCTGAATCATCTCTTGTTGTGGATGTTTGCGTCCTCCTTGAGGCGGCACGCTAGCGACAGTTCCCTCGATAATCTTGAGAAGGGCTTGTTGCACACCTTCACCAGATACGTCACGTGTGATAGACACATTCTCGCTCTTCTTGGCAATCTTGTCAATTTCATCCACGTAAATAATCCCACGCTCTGCACGTTCGATGTTAAAGTCAGCGGCCTGCAAGAGTTTGAGGAGGATATTTTCCACGTCCTCACCCACATACCCAGCCTCAGTCAGAGCTGTCGCATCTGCAATAGCAAAAGGCACATTCAAGCTCTTAGCCAAAGTCTGAGCCAAGAAGGTTTTCCCAGAACCAGTTGGGCCAATCATCAAGATGTTTGACTTCTGCAAATCCACATCTTCTGACTCTTCACGAGTATCGTGGAAATTGATGCGTTTGTAGTGGTTGTAAACTGCCACTGCCAAGGCACGTTTAGCACGATCCTGACCGATCACATAGTGATTCAAGATATTGAGGAGCTCGATTGGTTTTGGTACTTCAGACAAGTCTGCCAAGACTTCCTCAGCCAACTCCTCCCAAATGATTTCCTGGGCCAACTCCACACATTCATTACAGATAAAGGCGTTGTTCCCAGCGATTATTTTCTTTACTTCTTCTTGGCTCTTGCCACAAAATGAGCAATAAACCATCATATCATTTTTCCTATTTGTAGGCATGATTTCCTTCCATTCTAATTTATCATTCTATCTAAAATAAGGTCATATAAAAAGCATGGACACTGTTCACCAGATTGGTAAAAGCATTCAACCAGAGTAAGGCAGACAGTCCATAGCGCTTCTTACGAAAAGCCTGTGCTCCAGTCAAAATACAGATCACACACAAAAAAGCTGTAAAAAATCCAAATATACTGCGCTCCATTAGACTTCCTTTCTATCTCGGTATTCGATAGTAAAATCATAGTCGTTTTTCTCATCTCGGGTATAAGATTTGCTTGCTACTGTCTCAAAATGAGACAAGTCAAATTCCTCAGGAAAATAGGTATCTCCCTCCACCTGAGCATGAATCTGTGTCACGATGATTTCATCTAAATAAGGCTCAAAAGCCTGAAAAATCTGTTTTCCGCCAATGATATAGAGATTTTTTTCCTGACTCTGATACCACGCTAAAACAGACTCCACATCTTGAAATACGAGCGCCCCATCTATGACTTCTTCGCTATTGCGCGTTAAAATCAGGGTTTGCCGTTTTGGAAGCAGACGACGTCCCATGCCATCAAAGGTCACTCGCCCCATCAGTATAGCATGATTTAAAGTTGTTTCCTTAAAATGTTGCAACTCTGCTGGCAAATGCCAAGGGAGACGATTTTCCTTCCCAATCACACCTTTTTCATCTTGGGCCCAAATGGCTATGATTTTCTTTGTCATGCTTCCGTCCTTTTTATTGATACTACTATTTTATCAAAATTCTCCCAAAAAGACTGTTTTGAAACGCGCGCAAAAGAGAGAAAAGGAGCAGGCTTCATTTAGCCTGCTCCTCTCGTCCCTAGGACATATATTTTTTTGCTTCTGATTCAATTTTTTCAACCACTTCTTGGATACTTAGTCCAGTTGTGTCAAGGTAAACTGCATCCTCAGCCTGTTTGAGAGGTGAGGTTTCACGATGACTATCCTTGTAGTCACGCGCAGCAATCTCTTCTTTCAGCGTTTCAAGGTCTGTTTCAATCCCTTTAGCAATATTTTCCTTGTAACGACGCTCTGCTCTTTCTTCAACAGAAGCCACTAGGAAAATCTTGAGTTCAGCTTGTGGTAAAACAACTGTCCCGATATCACGCCCATCCATGACGATACCACCTTGCTGAGCAATCTCTTGCTGGAGCGAAACCAGTTTCTCACGCACTTCAGGAATGGCAGCAATGCTTGAAACCTTGTTGGTCACTTCATTTTCACGAATCGGATGCGTAATCTCAACATCCCCTACAAAAACAAGTTGCTCACCTGTTTCTGAACGACCAAAACTAATGGGGTGTTGGTTAAGAAGCTCGAGAAGTTGATCTACATTTCCTGCATCCAACTGGTGTTTGAGCGCTATATAAGTCGCAGCACGGTACATAGCACCCGTATCGAGATAAGTGTAACCAAAATCCTTAGCGACAATCTTTGCGACCGTACTCTTACCACTCGAAGCTGGACCATCGATAGCAATTTGAATTGTCTTCATGACCGACTCCTATCTTGTCTTGATGACATCACCTGGGTTGGCAAACCAAGATCCAGATGACATGTGAGAAGGATTTAGGGCTTCTAGCTGGGCAATGGAAATCCCTGCACGTTGAGCAAGAGCTGCTTCTCCCTCTCCAGGCTGTACTGTAAGTGTTCCTTCACCCTCTGTAGTATGCTCTTCCGAACTGCTCTGTGAAGGTGTTGATTCAGAAGAAGCTGTTTCCTCTACCTTGCTACTTGAAGATGATGATTCTTCCACTTTAGAACTTGAACTTGTAGAAGGAGACGATGCATCATAGAAGTCCTTCAAAGATGATGTACGATTGCTTCCACCGGTTGATAGGTAAATCAATACAACTACCATCGCTACAACAATTACAAAGAAGAGACTAGCTAGAACTGTCAAGACACGATTCGCAACAACGCCTTTCCCTTTTTGTTTCCGGTGTCGACGCTCTGATCTTGTTTCTTCCTCATTGTTTTCGTAAATATCTTCTTGCCACGGTTCTTTTTCCATACCTTACTCCTTGTTTTTTTTACATTTTCTTATTACAATATAAATATGAAAGTCACACTTATACCCGAACGGTGCATCGCCTGCGGGCTTTGCCAAACCTATTCTGAACTCTTTGATTACCATGATAATGGAATCGTTCGATTTTACGATGATCCAGTCGAATTGCAAAGAGAAATCGCTGAGACCAGCGATGTTCTGGAGGCCATCAAAAATTGTCCTACACGTGCACTCCTAAAAGATCCATCGTAGGAAGCAGGAAATAAATATAATTGATTTTTTCTCATTTTTCCCACACTTACTAGTTTAGCATATTTCTAGGTAAAATTATAGTCTTTTTTGGTTATTTTTTCCTTCAATAATAGAAAGGTCACTCTTTTCTTTGATGAGGTAGAGTGGTCTTTTTTTGGTTTCCAGGTAAATCTTACTGTAACTTATAATCTAAATTTCTCAATGAGAATAGACTCCTACCATTCTATTTCCGTTACTTTCTTTACAAATTCGTCCCACTCCTGTATACAATCTTTAGATAAACATATATCCGTATAATTGAACGATAAATCTTTAATATTCTTCCACCAATCAAAAGAATTTCCCGCCTCTTCTGTTTCTATTCTTTTGTTAACCACTTCAACAATTGTGTTATCTATCTCTTCCTTGTCATCTAAACTTAGAAATCTCCATTCAATTCCATTTGTATAAATTACTTTTTTATACCATAAAAGGTCTCCAATAAGTTGTCCCATCTCTCCAGTTATATGTTCAAAACTGTTCGATATGGTTGATTTGATTTCTTCCTCTGTAATTAAAAGATGATTTAAATTCTTAACTTCCACGCATCCTCGAAGTTTCTTCCATTCTTCAATTTTTATACTTTTCCTAGATTTGTTTTCATAAGTCTTATCTAAAATAACTATATCAGGAAAATTACTTAGACCATAATAAATTTGTCCCAAATCACTTCTTTGTCTTCCGAAGACATATCTTTTTGATAAACTATCTTTTAAAGTTGGCTTAATTATATCAGCAACTATAGGATACAATTCAGCCTCTACATAATTTTGTTTCTTTATTAGCCCGATTTCTTCAGTATAATCCTCTTTACTTAGCATAAAATAATCCTCCTAAATTTTTATTTATTAACTCACTACAATTGCAGTAAATTTCGTCTGCATAGATTCTTTAAATCATTTCAAATCCCTAATTCTTTTAAAAATCACCCAAACTCCGAACTAAAAGAATTATAAACAACAAAAAGTGACTATGTTAGATAAATTCTATCTTTTTTCGGGGGCCTATCATCACTTTTTTCTTTGACGAGATAGAGTGGTCTTTTTTTGGTCTCTAGATAAATCTTACTGATATACTTGCCTAGAATTCCAATGGTCAGGAGTTGAATCCCTCCAAGAAAAAGAATGACAGCCATCAAAGAGGTCCAACCAGATGTCGGATTTCCCAAGATAAGAGTCCGAAACACTACAAAAACTGTCATCACAAAAGAAAGAAAACAAGATAAGAGTCCCGCTACAAAGGCTATACTCAAGGGAAAATCTGAAAAGTTAAGAATCCCTTCAATCGAGTAGAAAAAGAGCTGCCTAAAACTCCAACTGGTCTTGCCAGCCTGTCTTTCGACATTTGGATAGTCAAGATAGTGCGTTCGGAAACCAACCCAAGCAAAGAGGCCCTTAGAAAAACGATTGGACTCGGTCAAGGCTAAAATAGCATCTACCACAGACCTTCTCATCATGCGAAAATCACGGACACCTGAGGGCAAGGCCACTGGGCTAATTTTTTGCATGAGGCGGTAAAAGAGGTCAGCACAGAAACTGCGGAAAAAGGGTTCCCCCTCCCGACTAGTTCTCCGTGTCCCAACACAGTCTATATCTGCATTTTGGTCTAGTAAGGCTTTCATCTCAAGTAGCATACTAGGAGGATCCTGAAGGTCTGCATCCATCACGACCACCAAGTCTCCAATTGCATGCTGCAAGCCTGCGTATAAGGCTGCCTCTTTCCCAAAATTTCGTGAGAATGAGACATAACGGACCGCAGGATTTTGCTCCCGATAGGTCTTCAAAAGCTGCAGGGTTCCATCGCTTGAGCCATCGTCTACAAAGACATATTCGACCTCTGCTCCCAAATCAGGAATCAGAGCTTCCACAGACTGATAAAAAAGAGGAAGTACTTCCTCTTCGTTTAAACAAGGGACAATGATTGAAATCATCATCTTAGTCTTCAAATCCATTTGGATGCTTGCTTTGCCAACGCCATGCGTCTTCACACATTTGGGTGATGTCGAGTTCTGCTTCCCAGCCCAGTTCTGCTTTGGCTTTTGCCGGGTCTGAGTAGCATGCGGCGATATCACCTGGGCGACGTTCTACGATGCGGTAAGGAATAGGACGACCCACTGCTTTTTCCATGTTTTGGATAATTTCAAGAACTGAATAGCCTTTACCTGTTCCAAGGTTGTAAATATTAAGGCCTGAACCTTTTTGGATCTTTTGTAGAGCTGCGACGTGACCTTTGGCTAAATCGACAACGTGGATATAGTCACGAACCCCAGTTCCATCTTCTGTATCGTAATCATCTCCAAAAACTTGTACTTGTTCTAGTTTGCCAACTGCTACTTGTGAAACATAAGGCAAGAGATTGTTTGGAATTCCGTTTGGATTTTCTCCTAGGTCTCCACTTTCATGCGCTCCGATTGGGTTAAAGTAACGAAGCAAGACCACATTCCATTCTGAGTCAGCCTTGTAGATATCGGTCAAAATTTCCTCTAGCATGAGCTTGGTACGACCGTAAGGGTTGGTCACTGAAAGTGGGAAATCTTCTAAGATTGGAACTGTATGAGGGTCTCCGTAAACTGTCGCAGAAGAACTGAAGATGATGTTCTTACAGTTGTTTTCTTCCATAGCTTTCAAAAGGCTGACAGTTCCAGCGATATTATTGTCATAGTAGGCAAGAGGGATACGTGTTGATTCACCAACAGCCTTCAAACCGGCAAAGTGAATGACACCAGTCGGCTCTTCTTGCTTGAAAATATCTCTGAGGGTATCTGTGTCACGGATATCTGCCTCATAGAAAGGTACTTCAACTCCTGTAATTCTCTCAACAACTTCTAAACTTTTTCTGTTACTATTAACAAGATTATCCACCACAACGACTTGATGACCTGCTTGGATCAACTCAATAACAGTGTGGGTTCCGATAAATCCGGCACCACCAGTTACCAAAATCTTTTCTTGCATCTTTTTTCCTCGATTCTCGGATTATTTTTTCTTATTTTATCATTTTTGATAGGGAATGTCATTTGACATCCTAAACTGCCTGCTAAAATTTCAGTAAAATGCTTATACTCTTCGAAAATCAAATTCAAACCACGTCAGCGTCGCCTTACCGTACTCAAGTACAGCCTTCGGCTAGCTTCCTAGTTTGTTCTTTGATTTTCATTGAGTATTATTCGCTTTTTACTCGTTTGACATAGTTTGCAATGGGATAATTTTCAGGGTCCAAGGTCAACTCCTTGTCTTGGACCAGCTGAGCTAGATGATACCCGATGATCGGGCCCGTTGTGAGGCCTGATGAACCTAGACCGCTAGCCGCATAGACACCTGCCAATCCTGGCACTTGCCCAAAAAATGGGGAGAAATCACTGGTGTAGGCACGGATTCCCACACGCTCACCTGATGATTTCGCTTCTTCCAAGGCTGGATAGTGGGGTAAGGCTGCCTCCTCCATTTGTTGGAGCAAGGTTTCATCTACCGTCAAGTCATATCCCATATCATTTTCATGGGTAGCACCCAAGGACAATTTCTCACCTGCAAAAGGGATCAAATCCCACTCCCCTTCTGGCATGACAACAGGGTATGATTCCATGTCTTGGGCAAGCTGATAATCTCGGAGTTGCCCCTTTTGGGGACGAACATCTACCTCATATCCTAAAGGCTCCAAAATGTCCCTCAACCAAGCTCCTGTTGCCAAAATAACCTGATCAAACACCTCTTCACCAATCTGATAGCCGGATGCTAAAGGTGTCAGACTCACTTTTTCTTTGACCAGCTTGACTTGACTAGCTTTTAGCAAACGAGTCACTAAGAGTTGGCCATCTACTCTCGCTCCACCAGAAGCATAGAGCAGGCGGTCGAATCCCTGCAAGCCAGGGAATAATTCATTTGCAGACGCTTGGTCTAGAATAGCTAATTGACCTATCAAGGGAGATTCTTCCCTACGCTGGAGTGCTAGTTCATAGAGTTCTTCTAACTTGGATTCATCCTTTTTCAAGAGAAAAACTCCCGAACGCTGGTAAAAGTCGATTTCCTGTCCTGACTTTTCTAAATCAGCCAACAAATCCACATAAAAGTCAGCTCCCAAGCGCGCCATCTTGTACCAGGCTTTATTACGACGTTTGGAAAACCAAGGACTGATAATTCCCGCTGCTGCCTTGGTAGCCTGACCTTGTCCATGGTCAAAAACGGTCACCTCTAGATCACTTTCTTTAGAAAGGTAGTAGGCAGCTGTTGCCCCTACAATCCCTGCTCCGATAATGGCAACTTTTTTCATTGTCTTCACTTTCTAACTAGATATGGTGGAAAGGATTGGTCGATGCTTGACTAGGTACAATATCAATAGTCCAGCCCTTTTCTTCCTTCCATTGAGTAAGGAGTGCAGCAATTTTTTCCACAAAAAGAATTTCGATATAGTGGCCCGGGTCCAGCGCCAACAAGCCATCAGACAGCATATCCTGAGCTGTGTGGTAGTAGATATCACCAGTAATATAGATATCTGCTCCCTTTACTAAAGCATCCTTATAGAAAGATTGACCACTACCACCACAGATGGCTACTCTTGAAATTTCCTTCTTCAAATCACTCTCTTGATAATGGACCATGCGAAGACTATCAAGACCAAAGACTTGCTTGACATGCTGGGCCAATTCCCCAAATGTCTGAGTTTGAATATTTCCAATCCGCCCAATCCCACGTCCTGGGCCTGTTTCCTGCAGATAGGTCGTTTCCTCAATACCTAGCATCTGGCAGAACCAGTCATTGAGGCCATTCTCAACGATGTCAATATTAGTATGACTGACATAAACGGCGATGTCATGCTTGATAAGGTCGATGTAAATCTGATTTTGCGGACGGCTGGCTACCAAGTCCTTGATGGGACGGAAAATCGGCGCGTGCTTAACGATAATCAAATCTACACCCTTTTCAATAGCTTCTGCCACTGTCTCTTCACGAATATCGAGGGTAACCATGACTTTTTGGATATCCTTGTCTAGAGTCCCGATTTGCAGACCACGACTGTCCCCCTCCATAGAAAATTCTTGCGGACAAAAGGCTTCATAACGTTTAATCACTTCACTTGCTAGCATGGAGTACCTCCTTGATGGCTTGAATTTTATGAGCTAGAACTTGACGTTCTGCTAGATTTTTTTCTGGGATTTGACTGAGGGCAAATTCTAGCTTAGTTGCTTCTTTTTGCCACTTTTGAACAAAGACTGGACTGATCTCTTTGGACAAGAAAGGACCAAAGCGAAGGTCACTGGCTGATAACTTCATTTGTCCCGCTTCCACCACCAAAATCTCGTAGAATTTGCCAGCTTCTTCTAGGATGCTTTCTGCCACGATCTGAAAATCGTGATCTTGCAACCAGATACGCAAGTCGTCTTCACGATTATTGGGTTGGAGGATCAAACGCTCTACATTAGCTAGCTTGCCCAAGCCTTCTTCCAATATGGTCGCAATCAAACGGCCACCCATACCAGCAATGGTGATGGCCGATACTTGGTCTTCCTCTTCAAATGCCGCTAAGCCATTGGCTAAACGGACTTGGATTTTCTCCTTTAGACCGTGAGCCTCAACATTTTTAACCGCAGACTGGTAAGGACCTTCCACCACTTCCCCTGCAATGGCGCTTTTGATTTGGCCTCTCTCAACTAACTCGATGGGCAGATAAGCATGGTCACTTCCCACATCTAGTAAAACGGCCCCCTGTGGCACAAAGGACGCCACCAATTCTAATCTCTTTGAAATCATCTTCTCTCACTTTCCAAAACTCTATTACCTCTTATTATACCATATTTCGGCTAGCAATCTTGCACCTAAAAAGGCCGCAATCCACAGATTGCAGCCTTTCTTTATTTTCTAGCTTGATAACGACTGGTTAAGATAAATATCACAGTAAAGACCAGCATCATGGCTCCATAAACAGGCAGTGTTTGTCCAGTTAAGGTTGATATTTCAAGCAGTTTTTGAATCCTTGGATAGAGAGCTGTGGCTAGGAAGCCTCCTACTGACCAAACAATCAAGAGGACACGCCAGAGGGTAAATGGCATGCAGGCTCTAAATACGGATAAGAAACCGATAGACCCAAGGAGATAATAAAGTAGGGTTGAGATTTCTAACTCTGACCAACCTTGGCTAGCCCCAAATATTTTCACAAAAAGAACGCTGCAGACGACCATAAGGGCACTTGGTAGGGCACGTAGCATGGATCTTCTGAGGAAATTTGGCTCAACAGGCTTGATATTTCGCTCAAAAGTCAGAACGAATGGTGGGAAACCTTCCACGAACTGGTCAATCATGGTAATCTGAATCGGAATGAAAGGAAAAATCAAAATCCACTCAGACCGTCCTAGAAGAACACTGGCAATACAGATGACTGCAAGCAAGAAGGAATAGATGGTCTTAATCAAGAAAATAGGTGCGATATGGGCGATGTTATTAACCACACGACGACCTTCAAAGAGAATCTCAGGAACATCATTAAAGTCTGAGTTCAAGAGAACCAGATTGGCAATCTGACGAGTCGCAGGATCTCCCTCAGCCATCACGATAGAGCAGTCTGCTTCACGAAGGGCCAGAATATCATTGACACCGTCCCCTGTCATTGCTGTTGTATGCCCTGCTTTTTTCAGCGTTTGGATGATGAGTTTCTTTTGATGAGGGGAAACACGTCCGAAAATCGCAGTCTCTTCAGCCATGGCAATCAATTCCTCATCTGTGATTTTTGAGCAATCTACATAGCTGTGATAGTCTGCAAAGCCAGCCTTCTGGGCAATGCTGGAAACTGTAACGGGATTGTCACCAGAGATAATCTTGAGTCCCACTTCCTGGGAACGAAGATAGTCTAGTGTCTCAGCTGCTCCTTCTCGAATCGGATCCAAGATTTCCAGCAGGGCCAGGGCTTGAATGTCAGACGGTTTCTGTGGTTTGTGATGATCTAGTTTTTCCTGACTGAGGGCCAAGACCAAAACACGCGAGCCTCTCTCCAAGGCCTCTCTAGCTTCTGGGACTTCAGAGTCCAACAACATCTCAGGCGCACCTAAGAAAACTGTCCCTAGCCCTTCTAACTCCATAGCTCCCCACTTGCGGTCGCTAGAGAAGGGAAGATTGGAAAGCATAGGGTAGGCAACCTTTCCTTGGAAACGCTGGCGAATGGCTTGAGCTGTAGGATTTTTATCCTCACTATGAGCGATATAGCTAGTCAGAATGCTGGCAATCGCATGCTCACCATACTCTTCGGTCAAAGGAAGAACAGCCTCCACCTGCATCTTTCCTTGGGTGATGGTTCCCGTCTTGTCCAAACAGAGCATATCCACGCGCGCCAAGGTCTCAACAGAGTACATCTCCTGAACCAAAACCTTTTTCAAGCCTAGCTTAATCACTGCAGTCAAGAGCGAAGTGATGGTCAAAAGGGCGATTCCCTTAGGCAACATACCCAAAAGTGCTGTCGACGAATTTACAACGGATGACTTGAGGTGCAAGCCTTTTAAAAGCAAGGCTTCTAGCAAGAGGGCCAGACCAAAGGGAATGATAATCTTCCCAGTAAAACCAGCTAGCTTGTCTAGCGATTTCATGATACGAGAGTTGATGGGTTTAACGGTCTTGGCTTCCAGCATGAGTTTGGAAGCATAGTTTTCTGCCCCGACATGGTGAACTTGAGCCAAAACTGCGCCACTGGCTAGGAAACTCCCTGATAAAAGCAAGGCATCCACTTCTTTTTGCACCAAATCACTCTCACCCGTCAACATAGCTTCATTGACTTCTGCGAATCCTTCCAGAACCAGAGCATCACTAGGAATCTGCTCTCCCGCAGACAAACGAATGACATCTCCTAGAACCAATTCTTCAGGATTGAGAGCGACTTCTTGACCATCACGAATGGTTTTGACCTTTTCCTTGGTCATGAGATTGAGCTTGTCCACCATGTGTTTGGCTCGCAGCTCGGTCACAATCCCAGAAAAAGCGTTAAAGCAAATAACGGCAAAGAAGACCAGATTGCTCCAAGCCTGCACAAAGGCAAGCGCTAGGGCAATAACAAAGTTTAATGCGTTAAAAAGTGTAAAAACATTTCGTTTGATGATTTGCCAAGTACTGGTACTGGCTGATGCGGTAAAGTCATTGACCAAACCTTGAGCCTGTCTTTCCTTGACTTCTCTTTGGGTTAATCCCATAATCTTATTTTTATCCATAAATTCTATCATATCATTTTTTTTAAAAGAATTCTAATCAAATCTAAAACTGTCCACTGTCAACTGAAAAAGTTTGCCAGCAGTCTTTTGATAAGGTATAATAATAAAAGCAATACAATCGAAGGAGATCTCATGTTTTATACTTATTTACGTGGACTAGTCATGCTGATCTTGTGGTCCATCAATGGCAATGCCCACTATTACAATACTGATAAAATCCCTAGTCAAGATGAAAACTATATCCTCGTAGCACCTCATCGTACCTGGTGGGATCCTGTTTACATGGCCTTTGCAACCAAGCCAAAACAGTTCATCTTTATGGCTAAAAAAGAGCTGTTTAACAACCGCATCTTTGGCTGGTGGATCCGTATGTGTGGCGCCTTTCCTATCGACCGGGAAAAACCTAACGCCTCTGCCATCAAGTACCCTATCAACGTCCTCAAAAAAAGCGACCGCTCTCTCATCATGTTCCCAAGTGGGAGCCGTCACTCAAATGATGTCAAGGGTGGAGTTGCCTTGATTGCCAAAATGGCCAAGGTCCGTATCATGCCTGTCACCTACACAGGTCCCATGACCTTGAAGGGATTGGTCAGCCGTGAACGTGTGGATATGAACTTTGGGAATCCTATCGATATCTCAGACATCAAGAAAATGAATGATGAAGGGATTGAAATGGTTGCAGACCGTATCCAAGCAGAATTCCAACGTTTGGACGAAGAAACCAAGCAGTGGCACAATGATAAAAAACCAAATCCACTCTGGTGGTTTGTCCGCATCCCTGCCCTCTTCCTTGCTGTGATTGTTGGTATCCTAACGATTATCTTTACCTTCATCGCAAGCTTTATCTGGAATCCAGATAAGAAGAGAGAGTCTCTTGGTTAAGAAATACAATTATCCCTTGGTAAAAACCAAGGGATATTTCTTTTATTCGATTTTCCATTTTTGGGCCAACCAGTTGGAAAAGGCTAGGAATCGTTCAGCCACTTGCTCATGATGCCCATAGGGATCAAAGACAAACTGACTAGTCGGATAGTGTTTCTGAAGACTGGTATGAATCTGCTCAGCATAGACTGGTGCTTGAGCCAAGCGATTGGTATGATGGGCTCCTTCTGTTTGACCATTCTGTAAATACAGCAAACAATCTAGATTTCTCACATTTTCATCCTTGCAATAAGTCGTAAAATCAGGATACCAAAAGGAACCGCAGATAGAGAAGATACAAGAGACCTTATCAAAACGGAAAAGACTGTATACAGCCGCCAAACCACCTAGTGAGTATCCTCCATAAGCAAGGCGATTTTTGTCCAGACGATAAAGTGACTGCAACTTGTCTAAAAGACCTCCAAATAAATGACTATGATAGGTATTTGCCTGACCGCCAAAATCTGGAGCCCCATCTCTCAGAGCAGCTGCCTTCCATGGAGTGTAATCGTCTAGGCGATTTTTAGAGGTCAAGCCCACTAAAATCACAGATTCAGAAAGGGAAGATAGAAAATCCAAGTTTCCATCATTCAAGAGAATAGCTGGATAGGTTTGATTGGGGTCATAGGTCGAAGGAAGACTGACCTTGACTTGGATCCCTTCCCAATCAAACTCATTATTTATTGATAAAGTCATTGATTTTCTCAAGGGAATCAATCACTGCTGGACCATAATCCATCAACTCATCGTAAGAAATAGTCATGATTTTTTGATTCTTAATAGCAGGAACATTTTCCAAAACTTCATTTGCCTTCATCAACTCTACTGCGTTAGCATCCAATTTTTTATTGCGGTCACTGGTTACATAGATAATCAACTCAGGATCCATTGACACGAGATTTTCCAAGGTCAAGCCTGATGTTCCCGTTGCAACATTTGTATAACCAAGTTGATTTAGCAGGCTCTCTTGCAAAGCAGACTTGTAAGCACCAAAGGTTTCGTCATTATAAGCAACCATAATCAAAGCCTTTTTCTTTTCACCTTGACTTGCTGGGTTTGCTTTCTTAACAGCGTCAATTTTAGCTTGTAATTGGGCTGCGTATTCATTGGCCTTGTCCTGAACATTGAAAATCATTCCAAGATTTTTGACATCTTCTACAATATTCCCCAAATCTTGCTGAATCGTTGAGAGAGAAGCTTTTTGCGTATAGACTGGGATTTTGTTTTCATTCCAAGTGCTAACTGTCCCCAAGGATTTTTCAGAAAACATCATGTTTCGACCCATCACAGCATCTGGCTCATAAGAAAGGACTGTCTCTTGTGAGACTGTTTTTTTGTCCCCAATTTGAGGAATCGTTGCAATCGCGTCCTTGTATTTACCTGTTAAGGCATTGTCTGGGTTGAGCATACCAGCAATTTTATCCTTCAAGCCTAACTCCAATAAGATTTCAGTGGTTGACAGATTGTTGGTGATAACTTTTTCAGGTGCCTTCTCAAAAACTTGTTCGACTTCATTCCCTTTAGCATCATAGGTCTTGACCGTTAACGGATAAGTCGTCTCTGCACTTGCCTTTTGACTTGTTTCTGTACTAGACTGTGTGGTAGCTTTTTCTGTAGTAGTGTTACCACAAGCTGCCATGGTTAGGGTAGCTACTGTTACGAGTAAAATACTGAGTGTTTTTTTCATTTTGTTTTCCTTTTCTTTCTTATAAATAGTGAATCATGGCTTGCTGATCCTCAGTCCAAGTCACCTGACTTTGAACTCCATATACAGTTTGCAATGACTCAGGGGTGATGGTCTCCTTTGGAGTCCCTTGGTAAAGGATTTCTCCCTCTTTCATCAGATAGAGATAATCCGAATAGCGACAAGCAAGTTGAATATCATGTAGGACAGCTAAAACATTGACCTTGAGATTCTTCACAATGGCCAACAAGTCTAACTGGTACTTGATATCCAGGTGATTGGTTGGTTCGTCCAGGAGCAAGAGAGTCGGTTCTTGCGCTAAGGCGCGTGCTAACAAGACTCGTTGTTTCTCCCCCCCTGACAGAGACGAATAGAGACGAGTTTTCTTCTCGAGCATATCCACCTTGACAAGAGCATCTTGAACGAGGGCATAATCCCTTTCCTTTTCCTTCTGTAGAAAAGAGAGGTGGGGAGTTCTTCCTAGCAAGACGATTTCCTCAACTGTACAATCAAACTGCAATTGATTAAACTGGGTTACAACTGCCATCTGCTTAGCCGTTTCTTTAAGTGACCAATACTCCAGCGGCTTTCCATCTAGGCTTATCAAGCCTTTGTCCGCTTTTTCTTGACGATAGAGGAGTTTAAGCAGGCTGGTTTTTCCACTTCCATTTGGTCCTAGTATCGTATGAAATTGATGCCCTTCAACCTTAAGAGAAACTCCTTTGAGAATTTTTTTCTCTCCTAGTCCAAAGTGGACATCCTGACAAATCAAGTCCATATCAGGTCCTCACCTCCCTTCGCCTACCTCCAACAATGTAGATAAAGAAGGGAGCACCTACTAAGGCTGTGAAAATACCAATCGGCAACTCAGCGTTTGGAATGATGACACGAGAGAGTACATCTGCCCAGATGACAAAGAGGGCACCCAGCAAGGTCGCAACAGGAAAAAGTCTCCTGTAATTCGTTCCTACTAATCCTCGAGCTAAGTGAGGAGTAATGAGACCGACAAATCCAATAATCCCACAAGTAGCCACCAAGACAGCTGTCAGCACAGCCACCACGGTCACGTAAAGATACCAATAGAAGCGTAAGGGAATTCCCAAAGTTAAAGCAGCCTCATCTCCCATCATCATCGCATTAAAAACACGATACTGGGTAGCGAAAAATAGAAAGGCCAATCCTACTACTATAGTTGGCAGGACTAAGTCAGACCAAGTAGTCCCTGCAAGCGAGCCCATGGTCCAAAACTTAATGGTCATCACACTGTCCGCATTAGCGCCAACTGAGATAATAAAGTTGGAAAATGCCAGAAAGAGAGCATTGACCACCGTTCCTGATAAGATCAGACTAGAAGTCGTCATCCTTCCCTGCATAGAGGCAATGATAAGGACAGCGATTGTTGCCAAAATAGCTCCAAGGAAAGCTCCAAGGCTAATCACCAATTTTAAACCAAGAATGATGCTTAAGGTTGCTCCTAGAGTTGCACCCGCAGAAATTCCTAAGACATAAGGCTCTGCGATGGGATTGTTCACTGTAGACTGCATCACGCTACCACACATAGAAAGACCAGCCCCTACTATCAGACCTAATAATACTCGGGGGAATCTCATGTTCCATACAATGGCAAGAGTAGACTTGGAAACCTCTCCTATCTCAAGAGGAAATCCCAATCTGCTCAAAATTATCCGATAGGTATCTCCTAAGTCAATCGCTACGGACCCCATAGAAACAGCTAGAAAAAGTGAAATTCCTAAAACACTTAGCAAAACACCTAAAAGTAACACAAATTGTACGTTCTGTCGGCTTCCAGAAAATTTGGAAAGCATGAAAACCTCCTTAGACAAAATTAAAAATTTAGAAAATTCTCATAAAAAGTATACCATATTTTCAACAATGGAACAAGATGAGAAAAATAAATATAGTTGGTCTTACAGTGCTAATAATCGTAACCGAAGATTATACTTGGGTATATCGAGGTAAAGTGACAACATAAAAAGCCCTCTAAAATTAGAGAGCTGATTTGAGCCCGGGCTAAAATCCTAGTGAAAAAGATGAAACTCCTTATGTTCATCGAACACGGTATCCTTTCCCTATTTTCATACGGATTTTTAAGGCCCTTAGCATCTCCTGTTTCTTGCTGGATAAAACGTTTATAGACTAGGCGACAAGCCGAAGATTGTACTATAAAACTAGTGAAAATAAAAAAATCTCCCCGAAGGGAGATGATCTGGTTTATTTTACCTTACAGTGCTAGGAACCGTAACCGAAGATTATACTTGAGTATATCGAGGTAAGGTGACAACATAAAAAGCCCTCTGAAATCAGAGAGCTTGATTTGAGCCCGGGCTAAAATCCTAGTGAAACAAAAAAATCTACACGATCAGAAAAGTCTCTATCGTGCCATTTTCATACATGATGTATAGTCCAAGTAGAATGAATACTATGGGCACAATGATTCGCTCGTATTTTTCAATTGTCTCGAATATTAACGGAATAGAGGATAACATCCGACTAATCTCGCAAAAGATAATTATGCCGATTACAAACACAAGCAACGCCACGAGGGTCTGTGACCAATCTAACGAAGCAAAATAAGGTATATAGATACCTAAATTATCTCCGCCAGACGCAATTGTCAGCAATGTAACTGTCCAAAACAGTTGATTTGCCTTGCTTTGTTCTAATCTTTCAATAATTTCTTCCTCTTCTTCCTCACCTTCTCCAACAATTGCAAAGCGAATCCCTAAATAGATAGGGATTAAACCAAGCAATCCAACCATCCATGCTTCAGGCACGAAATTAACGACATAAGCAGCAACTAAACTCGCCCCTACAAGTAAGCCTGTGCCTAGATATTGCCCCGCATAAATATGCCATTTCTGTTTATTCTGTGATAGCTGTGCAAATAAAATAATTAAAATAATTAAATAATCGATACTGGTGGAAATATAAACACCAATAGCAGATATGATTGTCTGTCCCATAAAAGCCTCCTGTATTAGTTAGTAATAAATCAGCAGATTTTAGGAGAGCACAGACACATTAATTTTGCTATCGCTAGTGGGTAATGTCGAACGTAGGAAAGCATTTTACTCCTCCTCAAAACGTAGTTACAAAGTAATTTCTAACTGAAATTCGGTGACTACTTCCATGTAAAGTATAACATACTATACTTTACTTCGTAAAGTGTGGGCTCTCCGAGGGGGCTTGCAGACAGCTACTCGACTTTTCAAGCCGAGTAGCTGCGCACCTTTATGGTGTAATTAGCTGATACCATTTGAGGTTTTTGTAGTCTCCAAAATTGTGACCGATAAAACACGCAGAAGAAGCAAGAATCTTCGCTAGTGGTTTTTGTAGTCTCCAAAATTGTGACCGATAAAACAATGTTGGAGCTGCAACAGCCAAGATCATTGTTTTTGTAGTCTCCAAAATTGTGACCGATAAAACCTCAATAAAAAAGCTCGCTGAAGTCAGAGAGCTGATTTGAGCTCGGGCTAAAATCCTAGTGAAAAAGATAAAACTCCTTGTGTTCATCGAACACTGTGTCCTTTCCCTATTTTCATACGGATTTTTGGCGCCCTTAGCATCATAATTCTTGCTGGATTAAACGTTTATAGACTAAGCGGCAAGCCGAAGATTGTACAAAATTTTTAGTAAAACAAAAAAATCTCCCCGAAGGGAGATGATCTGGTTTATTTTACCTTACAGTGCTAGGAACCGTAACCAAAGATTATACTTGAGTATATCGAGATAAGGTGACAACATAAAAAGCCCTCTGAAATCAGAGAGCTTGATTCTTGCTGGATAAAACGTTTATAGACTAGGCGACAAGCCGAAGATTGTACTGATGGTACATCGAGGCGAAGGCAACGAAGTATAGAAACGTTTTAGACGCAAGATTAACGACGAAGTCCAAGAGAGTTGATTAACTCACGGTAACGGTTAACGTCGTTTTTACGCAAGTATGCAAGCAAGTTACGACGGCGACCGATTTTCTTCATCAATCCACGGTAAGTAGCGTGGTCTTTTTTGTGTTGTTTGATGTGTTCGTTAAGGTGGTTGATTTCCCAAGTAAGGACAGCAACTTGAACCTCTACTGAACCTGTATCACCTTCGTGACGTGCATATTGTGCGATGATTTCATTTTTTTTCTCTTTTGAGATTGCCATGATGTTTCTCCTTTTTATTTGGCTTCATCCGAGTGACAGGTTGGCATGCCTGTAACCAAGAAGAAGTTATTTGTCTTTACGACAATTCTTATTCTACCAAGAAGCAGAGACTTTGTCAACTGATTTACTGTTTAAAACCTTGAATTACTCTACTGATTTCAGGGCTTCAAGCATATCCACCTTTCTCAAGTGGTGATTGACAAAGAGACCTAGTAAAGTCAAAATCACCGTCACTGCGACGATTGGAAGCGCATAGACTTCCCAGCTGACCTGAGGATAAAAGAGTATGGTGGCAGGTGAAATCATTTGTATCAAAAATTGATGTAAATAGTAGCCTGCTACCAAACCGAGAACAATCCCCACAAGGGATAGCACTATGGTCTCGCGGTAGATATAGAGGGTCACTTCTTTATTGTGGAAACCGAGAACCTTGATAGTGGAAAGTTCGCGGATACGTTCTTCCACATTGATATTGGTGAGATTGTAAAGAATGACAATGGCTAGTAAGACGGAAACAAGGACAAGGATTGCCATGGTTTTATTGAGAGAATTGGCTACAGATTCAAAGAGATGGATAGCCGTTGCATTTTGGACTACCCCAGAAACAGCAGCTTTTCCCATGAAAGTAGCCGCTTCTTTCTCCGTATTGGAAGGTGTTGGGTCTTTTAATTTTACTAGGTAGGTATTGTCTTGCGGACTAGTTCCATAGACTTGTTCGTAAGTCGCTCGTTTGAGATAAACAAAGTGTCCAACATAGTTTTCAGAAATAGCCGCGACCTTGATTTCCTTCCCATCAAGCTCTAGCTCATCTCCAACCGTAACACCTGCTAGTTGGGCTAATTTTTGACTCACGACCGCTCCATCGGTGACCTGCACCTCTCGCCCATTTTCCTCTAATATGATAAAAGGCTTAAAGTCTTCTCCACTAGTAACCATCATAGTGATGGTTTGAAGTCCTGCTTTTCCTTTGAAATCTTTTTCAATGGATTTAGAGTAAATCTTTTG
This sequence comes from Streptococcus oralis, assembly GCF_024399415.1. Lineage (NCBI taxonomy): Bacteria > Bacillati > Bacillota > Bacilli > Lactobacillales > Streptococcaceae > Streptococcus > Streptococcus oralis. Next base: position 611,721 of record NZ_CP029257.1, on the reverse strand, counting down.
ATAAGCATAGATAGATTCAGCCTGCAAGGCGGTTTCTAAATCTGCTTTTTCTTGCTCACTCGCACTGCTCTTTTCCGCTACAATCATCTGGTATTGCTGGATTTGTTCAAATTGGCGCTCGACAACTCCTCCCACAGATGACTGAATGCCAAGACCTGCAAATAGGAGAGCAACTGAACCTGCAACTCCAAAAATGGTCATCAACATCCGTTGCTTATAACGAAAGATATTTCTTGCCGTAACCTTATGAGTAAAACTCAAACGACTCCAAATAAAGCTCAGGCGTTCCAGCAAAATCTTTGATCCCTTAACGGGAGGTTTGGGAAGTAAGAGTTGGGCTGCTTCATCGTGTAATTCCCTCCGCGCTACCAGATAAGCCGGCAAAACGCTGGATACCCAACTTAAAGCTAGGGCAATAAGACTATAAGACCAATAGAAATACTCGTGACTTTTTCCAACAACCATCCCAGCTGTTATAACATCTGAAATCACCCCTGCAAGAAGATAATGTCCAAGAAGTGTTCCTATAAGGGTTCCCACAGTTCCTGCAAGAAAACCATAGAGGACAAACTTGGCAACAATATCTCGGTTGCGGTAACCCAAGGCCTTGAAAATGCCTGCATTGGTGCGTTCTTCATCTACAAAGCGAGTCATCGTTGTAAAGGTCACCATTGCAGCGACCATATATAGCACCACGGGGAAAATATTTCCGATAGAACGAATACTTGTTGATAAATTGCTGTACATGCGGTAGCCTTGACCACCTGGCATGGTTTGGCGATTGTATACGTGGTATTTCGGCTCTGCCAGTTCATCAAGGTCTTTCTGACGCTGTTCAAGCTTCTCTTTTTCCTTGGTTAGATCACTCTCTGTCTGAGCCAGTTTTTCTTTTTTAGTCGCCAGTTCTTCCTTAGCTTTTGTCAGATGTCCCTCGATTTGACTCTTTTGCGGTTCTGGTAAAGCGGTCGCTTGTTCTTCTTGCGTTTTCAAGCGACTTTCAGTCTGCTCTAACTGACTCTTACCATTTTCAAGGTTGCTTTCAGCAGTTTGGAGCTGTTCTTTCCCATCTTTCAGGCTCTTTTGCCCATTTGTTTTAATACTTGCCAATCTTTTTTGACCATTATCAGCAAGTAAGTCTTGCAACTCTTCCTGATGTTGGGCTCGTTTGGTCTTATAGTCTGATGAAAAAGTATCCAGATTTTTTAAATCGTCATAGCGCACACGCGCAATACTATAAACATCTGAGTCAAACTGACTGGGTAAAATTACTCCATAGCCAGTCAGGTTGCCATTTCCACTACTAGCACTTCCTAAATCTTCTTTAGAAAGAATCTCACCCGACTGAACAAATCCAGTAATTGTAAAAGTTTGGGATTTTACGATGGACTTTTCTTCTTTCTTAGTAAAGGTAATGGTCTGCCCAATCTGATAGCGGTCTTTCCAGAAGTCGGCTAGGGCAATTTCCTCACCAGCTTCTGGCAGTCGCCCTTCTGTCACTTGAAAGGTTGAAATGCTCTCTGGTTTGGAATAAAGTCGAACTGCTTCCTCACCATTTTCAACGGTTAGGTCTGCCATATAGCCAAACTCAACACTTGCTCCTTGAAGGGTCTTTAGTTCGTCCTGATCTTCTTTGTCCAAGCCATAATCAGCTATCACTGCCAGATCCAAAGCATTGGCTTTACGGAGATAATCCCCTGCCGTGCGTTCCAAGTTTGGGCTAGTCACTTTGAGTCCTACTAGGGCTAAAGAACCCAGCATCATCAAGGTCAAGATAGAAACAAAGCGTCCCTTTGAAGTCGTCACTGACTGAAATAGGTCTTTCCGATATGTTTTTTTCATGCTAATACTCCAATATATCGATATCCTGTGGATTCTCATTAATCGTCACACTCTTAACCGTGGCATCACGCATATGAATCACGCGATCTGCAATAGGGGCTAGCGCGCCATTGTGGGTCACGATAATCACCGTCGTTCCTTTTTGACGAGACATGTCTTGGAGAATTTTCAAGACTTGTTTCCCTGTCTGGTAATCCAAGGCACCTGTCGGTTCATCACAAAGGAGAATTTTAGGATTCTTAGCTACAGCGCGTGCAATGGAGACTCGCTGTTGCTCCCCTCCAGAAAGCTGGGCTGGAAAGTTATTGAGGCGATGACCTAGCCCTACATCTGTCAAAACCTGCTCTGGATCCAAGGCATCTGTCACGATTTCTGAGGCCAATTCCACATTTTCCTTGGCTGTCAGATTGGAGACCAGATTGTAAAATTGAAAAACAAAGCCTACATCTTCACGACGATAGTTTGTTCGTTGGTGCGAACTATAGTTGGCAATATTGGCACCATCAATCCAAATCTCTCCCTCATCATTGGTATCCATACCTCCTAGGAGATTGAGAACCGTTGATTTTCCAGCACCAGAAGCACCAAGGATAATGACCAGCTCCCCCTTTTCAATTTCAAAATTCACATCACGATTAGCCACAATCTCCGTATCCCCAACCTGATAACGCTTGTAGCTGTGTTTCATTTCAATATAAGCCATATCGTTTATCTCCTTTTCAAAGCTCGTTTTCTTAAATCAACAAGATGTTGATTCTAAATCACAAATATTATATAATGGGCTAAGTCAAAAAGCAATAATCAAAAATCAACAAAGTGTTGATTTAAGAAGAAGGAAGATAAAATGGTTCAGAAACGAAAAACTACTACTAAGGAAGATATCAAAGAAGCTTTGATTCAGCTGCTATCAGAGGATAAATTTGAAAATATATCAATTAGTAAGCTCTGTAAACGGGCAGGAATTAATAGGGGAACTTTCTATCTACACTATGAAGACAAATATCAAATGATTGACAGTTTTAAAAGTGAAATTATTTCCCAGCTCTACATTTTTTTAGAAAAAGAAAGAGAATCGCCTAGAAAGTTTATGTTAGCCAACTTCTATATATTACGTTCGAACGAACGCCTTATTAACGCCTTGTCCCAAAGTCATTACATAGACTTTCGTGGTGCAATTCGTGAATTTCTAAGTAGCATTATTCTAACTGAAAATCAAAAAGAAAAGACTCGTCATTTCTTATCTGAAAACTTCCAAATTCCTCACAAATACGCTTTGGAAATCTTCTTATCAAGTATTGAAGGAATTATTTCTCTTTGGATTGCTGGGGGAGCTCAAGAAGAACCGGAAGAAATCACGGATATAATCTTATCAACCTATAACTACGAACACTGGAGCTACGAATCAAAAGAAGATTAATTCATACAACTTACTATTTCATAAGCTATATCCTCTCATTTTATACTTTTTCAATTAGCTAAATTGCCTTTTTTTAAACTTAGATACAAAAAAACCTAGGAATTCCTAGGCTTTCTGTTTATAGATTATTTTCCAAGGTAGTATTCAGAAACTACATTCAATTTTTCGTCGAATTCGAATACCAATGGTGGGAAGTTAGGGATTTCCACGTCCATGATTTCGTCGTCTGACAAGCGTTTGATGTGTTTTACAAGGGCACGGATTGAGTTACCGTGAGCTCCTACGAATACGTTTTTACCATCTTTAAGTGCTGGAGCGATTTTGTCTTCCCAGAATGGAAGGGCACGTTCCAAAGTCACTTTCAAGTTTTCAGCATCTGGGATAACTGAGTCGTCAAGTGAAGCGTAACGACGGTCAGTGTGTGCTGAATGCTCATCATCACGATCCATGTTTGGAGGCAATACATCGTATGAACGACGCCAGATGTGAACTTGCTCATCACCAAATTGTTCCGCAGCTTCAGCTTTGTTTTTACCAGTCAAACCACCGTAGTGACGTTCGTTCAAACGCCATGATTTTTCAACTGGAACCCACAATTGGTCAGAAGCTTCAAGAGCCAAGTTTGTTGTTTTGATTGCACGTTTCAATACTGAAGTGTAAGCTTGGTCAAATTCGATACCAGCTTCTTTGATCAATTTACCAGCGTCAATCGCTTGTTGTGTACCTTTTTCAGACAAATCAACATCAGCCCAACCAGTGAAAAGGTTAGCTTTGTTCCATTCAGACTCACCGTGGCGAGCAAAAACCAATTTTACCATTAGATGGATTCTCCTTTTATTTTTCGAGGTTTCCCTCGTTTATCTATTCTATTTTACACAATTTTTCACAAAAAAGCTAGTTAAAATCAACTAAAAAGAGAGAACGGTGTCCTCTCATCTAGATATTATTAATTCGCGATATTCAATCAAGAAACGATTGCAATTATTTGTTATTTAAAGCATCAATTAAACGATCAGTATTCTTAGTTACATTAGTATCATTGTAACGATTATGAATTAGACCTTCAATTGTTTCTTTGCAATTTTCAAGATTAGCTTTTTCAAATACTACCACACTGACAACATGTGTTCCACCAGAAGTAAGATGCAAAACTAGTAGAGTTTGAAAAGCACTTAGCACTGTTAATACACCATAAACCGCTAATATCAATCCTCCGATAAATGAATTTTGCATCATTGAAAGGCCAATAAGAGCGAAAATGATACCCCAAGCAAATGATTTGAAATCAAGATGAAATGAACTATCTACACTTGCAACATGATCAACAGGAATTGTTTTATTTTGAGAACCCAGTGGAATAACTTTTAAAATAGTATTAGGGTTAGAAGTTTTTATAAAGACTCCCTCTAAAGCAATGGAAGCTTTTAAATAGAATGTTAAATACGATGTAATGAAAGATTGTTTCATAATATTCTCTTTTTATTTTTTCAAGTTGTATGACATCATGTTTTCTTATAAAAAAGCATTTTGCTAACATATTCTTTTGCCAGATAATTCTTTAAATAAAAAAACAACCCTCAAACGGATTGTTTCACTAGACTATCAGACAAGGCCACGGACTTCTTTCAAAAATTTAGAAAAAGAAACAGCGCCTTTAATGATTAGAAATCCTCCTATCCACTCGGTCGCTGAAAGAAAGCCCAGCACGCCACCAATGATAAATAAAATAGAAGGTAGCTTTCGAAGTTGTTGATCTTCTTCGAAATAGATTAACATAAAGGTCCCTAATGCAATCATCAAAATCTTAAAAAATGTCAGGAGCAAGGAAAAGGTTACCGTGACGACCAGCACCTTTGAAGGATCTTTATAGATGATGGCACCAGTATAGGATAGCAAAAATCGTAGGACAGGTCCCAAAAGCAAGGTTATGCCTGCCACCATGCCCAGTCTCCAATTGAGTCGAACCAATCTATCTCTCTCCATAAAAACCTCCTTCTCTCGTAGCTATCATTCTACCATATTTGCTCCAGAAACAAAAGACCTTCTCCGTCACAAACAAATCGCCTACCTGCTTTCAGACATCCGAACATAAAAAGAGAAGATCTGTCGATCCTCCCTTTTCATTTTCCAACCCTTATTTCTTAAAAATAGAGGTTCTGAAGTCGTTTGTTTGGTCAAGATAAGCTTTAAAGATTGCTCTCTTCAACTTATGAACGGCACTATCATACTCTGGATTATAGTTGCTCCAACGAGGACTTACAGCATCCTTGAGAACAGCTTGATCCATGAGGGCTTGCAATTCACTCACTTGATTGATGGTCTTGGTCCCATAGCTTGGCCATGGTTTTGTCGGATCTTTAAAGGTCACTTGTTTCAAGTTTTCAAACTGATCCACACGTTCTTTATACATGGCTTTCTTAAAGGCAGCCCAAGATGCATACTTGCCTTCAAATACCTTGTCCAATACAAGTTTATCGGTCACCAATCCTCGTTCTTTCCCATAGAGATTGATAGTTTGACCTTTTTGTTTGGCAGCTTCTTCGTATTGATTTGAGATATAAGGTACCATACCATCCTTAAAACCTTTGGCAGCCAAAAGTTCGTAAGCGATCCGACGTCCCATAAGGTCCCCTGGCGTGCCTTTCTCACTGCTGAGAGCTGAATAGATTGGGGCAAAGAGTTTAATGGTATAGTAGCCATTTCGCTCGTAGTCTCCAGATTGGTACTCACGAGCTGATAAGATGTTATGGTCAATCAAACTATCAAAGTTAGTTAGTTTTTGAGCCTCTGCTTCTGTCAATTCTTTGACTACGTTAGTGGCGTAAACCTCATTTCCATCTGCTGGATCTTTTACATACTTGTTCTCAATTTTTCTGAGAGCCGCCATTTTCTGGTAAACATTCAGTTTCTTAACGATTGATTGCCCTTCGAGGTATTCCAGCATGTAGATAAGATCAAACATGTTGTGGACATAGTTCTGAAGATCTGTTGCGTTTTGGAATCTCTCTGTCGGATCCAAGACTTGCAGACGGGATCCCTCTGTACTATCTGATTTTGAGTGTCTCAAGATAGAATTGATGGTAATGGTTGCGTCACTTGGTTGGTCAGGGGCTTGCAATAAACCTTTTGCAAAGAACTCTGGTCCCAAGCCACTTCTTCGACCATAGCCGCCAAGGTAGATATCCTGATCGGAATCATGGGTCATTTCATGGGTATAAGTAATGGCTCCATCCTTGTCCAGCATACGGTAAGACATATAATAGACTCCATCACCTGTTGCGTAGGCTCCATGCTGATTGTGTACTACCTTATTGCCAACTGGGCCAAAGAAGTTTTTCATGGCTGGATTGGAGCTATCAAACTTAGCCTCCACTGTAGCTTTTCCAGATGTTGTGTCATCCCCAAACTTATAGGCATCATAAAGGAGAATCGTACGATAGAGTTTTTCACGTCCCTCATTATCTAAAATACGATACCAATAATCGTAGTGATCTCGCTGGCGTTTGGCTGTTTCACGCGCATTTTCTTCAACAAAGTCATTGAGAGCCTTGCCCGCTTGATGCTCACTATTGCGGTAGCGATCATAGGCTCCAAATCCTAGGCTGGACATGGTCGAGATGACAAATACTGATTTCTCTGGCAAGGTAAGGAGAGGCAAGACCATATTGCGGTATTTCCATGTGGCACTCGTGATGCGATCATAAACACCGATAGAATACTTGGTGCCAGCTAGTCCTTGCTTCTTTTTCACCTCTTCGATAGTGGATTTTTCTTCGACGATGTAAGCCTTAGTCTCTGATTTAAACCAGTCATTGTTACTTGTATTTGGTAAAAAGACTTTTCGGTAATGTTCTAGAGTGCTAAATAAATCTGTCGTTCCATGATGGCTAGCTAGACTAATAGAATAAGTATCAACGTTGTTCTTAGCTAGAAGGTTGTTAAAGCCAGATTTACCCAACTCGATCAGAGTATCTAATGGTGAAGCATTTCCCTTACCAAAGAAGTCCAGATGGTACAGAACAAGGTCTTTGACGTTTACCTGACCATAGCTGAAGTTATACCACCGTTCCAGATACGTCAAACCAAGTAGCAAGGCTTCCTTGTTGCGTTTGATTTTATCTACAAGATAGCCCTTGGTAACTGGGTTGTCACCAGCAAGTCCAGCATCTGCTGACAAGAGTTTCTTCAAACTGTCTTCCAGATGTTCCTTGGTTTTGGCGAACTGGTCCTCTAGATAGAGCTCAGTCTGCTTAACGTTTGGAGAAATACCGAGCGTCTTTCTGATGGCTTCTGAATGATAGTCAACCTTTTGTAAGTCTGGTAAGACTTGCTTGATGATAGAGCTTTGGTCATACAAGAATTGGTTTGGCGTATAGAGAAGGCCAGTATCTCCTAGACTATATTCTGCTAATTTGGCAAAATCAGCCTGGTACTTGAGATCGAGCTTCTCAGATGAATGACCCTTGTAGTGAAGCAAGAGTTTGTTTGCAGTCTGTTTGTTAGAAATAATGTCTGTGATGACTTGGTCATCCTTCATCATGACTGCTGACAAGAGTTCTTTTTGATATAAAAGGCTGTTCTCATTGACCAGATTTCCGTATTTGACGATGGTTGCCTTGTTGTAGAAAGATAACAATTTTTCAATGTTCTTATAAGCCAAGGCGCGCTTAGCTTGATAATGAGCCACCTTAGAAAAATCACTGTCTTTCTTGCCACTTGTTGAGAGGGGCTCCACTGTTGGTAGAGTGAGAGGATTGATGGCTGTTTTTTTGCTTTCGATTTGGGAAGCATCTAGCATCGTTCCTCTTTCTTCAAAGGATTCCTTGCTGACGACCTCATCCTTGACTAAGGTGACATTGTAGACTCTGTTGGCCTTGCTGCTGAATGTGTCCTTCACCTTCATTCCATTATAGTGGTAACCGGTAATGGCATTTCCGTTGGTTACATTGACATCACTAAGAACATTGGTCAATCTTCCAGCATGCTTTTCTAGATTAGAAGTTCGATCCCACAAATAGCCTGCTACTCCCGCGACTCTACCAAAGTGCTTGGCATTGTTAATATCGCCTTCAGCATAGCTATCTTGGATTTGTGCATCCTGATCTACTAGACCTGCAAGACCACCCACTGTCTGATCTGAACTATTTGTGTTGGACGAAATGGCTACTGTCGCTTTTGACTTAGTAAGTAAAGCCTTGTCACCTGTCAAATGACCGACCAGACCACCGATATTATAGGCAGCAGTCGTCTCATACGTGTTGATAATTCTTCCCTTGAAACTGCTCTCTGTGATACTTGATTGCTCAGCCTTAGCCAGCAAACCACCGATACCACGTTCACCGGCGAGAACACCATCAACGTGAACTTGCTTAATCTTTGTGCCATTCCGGGCTTCATAGGCCAGTGAACCGATATCATCTTTACCTGAAATAGAGACATTTTTCAGACTCAATTTTTCTACTGTGGCACTACTCAAAATTTCAAACAGTGGTTTTTTCAAGTTGTCAATAGCATACTGCTTGCCATCTTTTTCACCGATCAACTGACCAGTAAAGATGCCCTTGATGTAGGATTTAGCTTCAGGCTCCAACTCCACTTCATTGGCATTCAAACTAGATGCTAAATGATAGGTTCCAGAGAGATTCTGGTTGATAGCTTTGACTAGGTTGCTAAAGGAAGTAAAGGTTGTCGTTTCCTCTCTAGCCTTCTTAGCTAGGTAGAAGGTGAAATTATCGACATATTTATTTTCTAGCTCTTGCTGGAGTTTCTCAGCCTTGGCTGTGATTTTATAAACTGGCTGACCATCTTTTATTTCTGCCGTTATTGAAGCGACTGGTAGATAGATATCTTTAAACGTCGAAGATTTAACCTTGACAAAGTAAGTGTCTGGATTACTTGGGACACCGTCTAAAGAAACGTGTTGTTTATAAGTACCATTGGTCTGACTATACAACTCCAGATCCGAAACATTTCTTAATTCAAGTGTTTTTTCTGGATCTTTTTCTTTTGGTTTTTCTGTCGGAGCTTCCGGTTTTACTTGCTCAGTATTACCAGTATATTCTGGAAGAGGAGCGACTTGTTCCGGTTCAACGATGGCTCCTGCTTGAGTGCCTGTATATTCTGGTAGGGAAGACTGGGTCTCTGGTTCCACAATGACTCCTGCTTGGGTGCCTGTATATTCTGATGTTTCAGTTGTCTCTGGGGCTACAACCGCCCCCGCTTGAGTTCCTGTATATTCTGGTGTTGGTGGCACCTGTTCCGGTTCTACGATTGCTCCAGACTGCTCGCCTGTATAGTCTGGTTTGTTAGTCGTTTCTGGTTCCACCAAAGCCCCTGACTGGACGCCCCCAACCTCTGGCACAACTTTTTCCGGTTCAACAATGGCACCAGCTTGAGTTCCCTGATACTCAGGCAATGGAGCAACTTGCTCGGGTTCAACGACTGCTCCTGCTTGGGTGCCTGTATATTCTGTTTTTTCAGCTGTCTCTGGGGCTACAACCGCTCCCGCTTGCTCGCCTGTATATTCTGGTAATGGAGCCTGCGTCTCAGGCTCTCCTTTTCTTGCAGACTGAGGTGCTTCACTCGCAGCTACTGCCTTCTTAGTCCCTTTCTCAACTATACGTGGCAAGGCTTCTTCTACTTTAGTTGAGAGAACTTCCCGAGAAATTTCTTGGTTTTCAACTGTGAAAATGCGAACAAGTTCAATCTTCTTTCCAGCACGACCTTCTTGTTTGACATGGATGGTTCCTTCTGTTAGTTCTGGATTTTCCTGCACCACTTCTGAAAAGTCTAGTTTGGTTACAATCGCTTGGTCTTTGTATAGGAGTTCTGGTTTGTTCACGCGACCAGCCAAGACTTCATCCTGAGGATCCACACTCGCAAGACCAGACGGATTTTGATTGGATGAATCTTGAGAAGGGATTGTAGGAGACGGAGCTTTCTGCTCATCTCCTGCCCTTTGTCCACCTTCGTTGGTTTGGAAATGAGGTTGAACCGTGTAGTCTAGTTTCTGATCCCTAGCAGCAGTTTCTTGCTGACTAGAGTCCTTGTCTTTCTTAATATAGCCTAGATAGGTATAACCCGATAAGGCGCGTGGCAATGGCAGACTATCTCCTTGAGATAATTGGTATTCTTGATTGTACTGGAGCAAAAGTTGATTTTCAATAGCCTGAACTGAAGAAGCTAAACCGCTGCCCATCCCTGTTACCAAAATCACATTCAAGAGAGCTTTCTTTTTGCCTTTCTTTTTCGATACGACAAAAATGAGGAGGCCAATCGAAGCCAAGGCTCCACCAGTTAAAACACTAGTAAAGCTATTCTGCCCACCTGTATTGGGCAACTGACCTAGCTGGGCTTTCTCATCCATACGGTAGACTAGATAATAGGTGCTCTCACTATCTTCCGCAATTTTAGGAATGTCCTTTACAATCAAGTCCTTCTCTTGACTACTTAGCTCTGTATCCGTCACATATTTGTAGTGAACAGCTGCATTTTCTTGAGCAAATACGGTTCCACTACTAGCAATGGACACAAAAAATAGGCTTGAAATCGAAGCTGACACAAGTCCAATTGCTAATTTTCGTAAGGAGAAACGATGCTGCTTCTCTCCAAAAAACTTTTTCATTCTAAATCCTCTCAACTATTCAACCTCTATCAAGAAAATAACTAGCATTATATTTTGATATAGGTATTTCACATCCACCATTATACTATAAAAATACTTCCTTGTCTCAAATAAATACTTTGAATTTTATGAATGTAAAAGCTTATTTATCCTGTCAAATTTACCCCTGGTTGATGACACAAAAAGAAGGCTAAGCGCCTTCTCTTATTTGAAAATATTTCTAACAAAAAGTCATTATTCTTGAATCTCGAATTTTTTCAAAAGTCCAAAATAGAGGGAACCACCAATGATTGTCAGAATTCCTCCTACCCATCCCAAGAATGGGATCAATCCAACAGAACCACCTACGATAAACAAAACAGACGGTGCAGGGGTCACACGTTCATCGTCCTTGTAATAGACAATAGACACAATTCCTAAAACCAAGACAGCAATTTTTACCAATGCCAAAATGATTGAAAAAATCGTCAATATACCAACTGTTGCATCCGAGTCCTCCGTCGCCGCAGCAGCCCCGACAGCTATCATAAACATAACAAGAGGTGCCAACAGCAAGACGATACCTGAAATAAGACCAAAAATCGCATTTACGCGAGCAAGTGCTTTTGTTTTCATCCGAATCTCCTTAAAAAAATTTTACAACTATCATTTTATCATATTTTCATGAAAAACAAAAGAAATTTCGAAACGAGTATACTAGATGATGAATGTTTTCCAATTTCTCTCCAGATATTTAGAGTAAGAAATATGTCCTGTATCAATTTATTTGTAAATTCATTCGTTTTTGTACTAAGCAAGCCATTCACCTAAAAAAGAAGATCACTTGGATCTTCTTTTTTCGTGTCTATCTTTCAAAGATGGACTGTCTGAAGTCGTCTGTGGCACGTAGATAAGCGTTGAAAATACGATACTTGAGTTGGGCGACACTGCTCTTAGAGCTGTCTGATAAGGCACGATCAATGTTCTTAGCTGAGGCATCCGCTAGTACTGCTAAGTACATATAATCTTGTAATTCCTCATAAGAAGAAATCGTAATTTGTCGTTTGCTATCTAGTTTTCCTGCTTCAAACTCGATAGTGATAGGGCGAAGGAAGTTTTGAGCCTTGTTGTATCGCTCATTCAACATGGCTTTCTTCAAATCCTTCCATGATTCATACTGGCTACCATAGAGATTTTTGAAAACCAAATCATCTCCAACTACTCCGACATCTCCTCTGTTCCAGATTGAGTAGGTCTTATGACCTTCTTTAAGCGCTTGGCCAGCGTATTGGCCAGATACATATGGGACAAATCCTTGTTGGTAACCCTTGTCTCCGAGCAATTCATAAGCTCTACGGCGGAACATAAGTCCCCCAGGTGCACCAGTTGGATTGTCCAGAGCTGCATAGAAGGAAGCAAACATATTGATGACATAGTAGCCATTTCGTCCAAAGCTAGCTCTATCCCAACCATCGCGACGACCAATGATATTATGATCAACCAGAGCATCGACAGATTTTAGTTTGGCTGCTTCTTCGGCAGTTATAGGGACAATTCGATCATCAGCGTGAGCTTGCTTACCATAAGACGTATTCTCAAATTTATAATTTTCAGCCTTACGGTACCATTTCATTTTCTGTTGATCAGTTAGAACACCAGTAACAACATCCCCTTCTACATAATCTAGAAGGTTCAGTACGTCAAAGACTCCATGCATGTAGTCGCGAAGAGCATCTGCTGAGGAGAATCGAGCAACAGGATCATAGGTATGGTAACGTGTGGTCGAATCTTTATCTCCTTGATAGAAGCTGTTAAGTACGAGACCTTTTTCGCTAACATTGGTTACAGACTCTAACATCCCTGTAGCAAAGCTCTCAGGTCCTTCACCCTCACGACGACCATGTCCTTCAAAATAGATAGAACCATCCGAGTTGTGGGTCATTTCATGGGTATAGACCATGGTTCCAGAAGCTCCCAGCATCTGGTCATAGACGTAGAAGACTTCATAACCATTGGCAAAGGCTCCTAGTCCATTGTCTCCGTGATATTTGCCAGCAGGACCAAAGAAATTGTACATAGCAACAGAGGTCTTATTATTACGAGGAGCCCAATATTGCTGGCCTTTATCATTATAAAGAAAGAAACCGTCTGTAACGATCACCCGTCTGAATAGAGTGTCTTTCCTGTTTGGACTTAAAATGTTGTACCACATGTCATAGTGGTTTCGTTGCCATTCAGCTGATTGATCCACAAGTTTTTCAACGTGTCGATGGAGTTCCTCGCCTGAGAGAACTCTACCACCTTCTTTCCTGTAGCCTCCAAAGCTACCAAAGGCAATAGTCGACATATTGCTGATGATATAGACATCTCTTTCAGGTAAGGTCAGAAGTTGGAGGACCATTTGCTTGAAGCCCCAATCTCCCTGAGTCAGTCTGTCGTAGACCTTGATTGTATACTTACTCTTACGATCTGCATTGTCTTGCTTAGCCTGAATTTCTGGCAGACTTGAACGAGCTTCTACGATATAAGCCTTAGTATTTTCCTTGAACCACTCACTGTTGGTTTTATTTGGCAAGAAGAGTTCACGCAGACTTTCTAAGTAAGCAAAGAGGTCTCCTTTGCCTTTTTCCTTGGCTAGGGATTGTCGGTAAGCATTGAAGTTGTTTTGCGCTCGAAGATTGCCCATTCCAGAGTTCCCGAGAGCGATGATAGTATCCAGTGTCGAAGCTGCTTGATTGCCAAAGAAATCAAACTTATAGGCACTAAGATCTTTGGTATTGAACGTTCCATAGTTGACATTGTACCAACGATTGAGATAGGTCAGACCAAGCATGAAGGCCTCTTTGTTCTTCAGAATCTTTTGGCTAATCGCATCCGCTACAGCAGGGCCAAGGGTGTTGATCGACTTATCAACTGAAAGCACCTTAAGGAGTTCCTGACCTAGTTCGGCTTTGGTTTGTTCAAAGGCTTTTTCTAGATAAAGATCATCTAAGGAAGCTGTTTCACCAATTCCAAGGACCTTTCGAACTGCAGCTGAGTCATAGGTCACAGCTTTGAGTTCTTCCAAGACACTCGCTTTAATGGACTGGTAGTCAGATAGGAAGGCTTCTGGCGTATAGAGCAAATTCTTATCAGCGATGCTATATTCTGCAATCTGGCCATTGGCAAAATCACCCTTGTAGGTCAGATCAAGATAAGCGATCGTCTTATCTGCATAATGCAGCATCAGTCTATTGATTTCACCCTTATGGCTGTTGACATCTGTTATCAGTGTCTCATCTTTCATCGGAACCACATCTAGCAGGGCTACTTTGTTGAGTTTATCATCTTCAGCTAATTGGTTGGCTGTATGAACGATGAAGTCTTTGTTGTAGAATGGTAATAGTTTTTCTACATTTTCGTAGGCTTGCTTTCTGGACTCCTGAGCTCCCCTCACTCGACTATAGTCTGTTTGATGCTGGTAAGCTTGCTGCAATGGCTCTTGGTCCGTCAAGTTCGAAGTGATTCTAAAGGACTGACGTTTGGCTTGCGCATCGGCCTCTGAAATAGAACGGACAAAACGCTCATCTTTTCGATTTGCTGTAGTTCCTTCAAGAACATAAGAGTCCCGAACAGAAGCCTCAGGATAGGGATCTCCTGTCATCGCATGACCATTTTGAACCTTGACACTGGTCAAGACATTTCGGACCTGTCCATTGTTCCAAGTAGACCCGATCGCTCCACCGACTTGGCCAGAATGACCTCCATTTTGGATAGAACCAGACACATAAGAAGTTTCTAATCTAGCTCCATTCTGCAAACGACCGATCAAGCCTCCAACACGCTGGTCTCCATTTCGACCCGTTACTTGGATAGATACATCCACCTGACTCTTCTGCGCCAGTGATTGGTTGCCGTGGAAATTACCAACCAAGCCACCAATATTGTACTCCTGTCCCCCATCTTGGGTGCTGGTGATGGACCCTTTAAAGGCAACATTGGTTAGTTTTGTGTTTTGGGCAACTCCTACCAGTCCACCGATATGCTTGTTTCCAGATAGACTACCACTTACAGAAACATCCGTAATCGTTGCATTTTGAGCATTGCTAGCCAAGGTCCCTATAGAGTCCTTACCTGAAACTGCAGCCGATTTCAAGGTCAGTTGCTGGATGGTGGCATTTTTCAAGGTTGCAAAGAGTGGTTTTGCCAAGTTGTAGATGGTATAATCTTTTCCATCCACTCGGCTAGTTAGACTACCTGAAAATTCTTCTGGAACATAGCTTGTCGCAGACTGTTCTAACTGAATCTCATCTGCTGAAACATCCGCTCCTAGTTTGAAGTTTCCAGTCGGGTTTGACTTCATGGCCTCTATGAGCGCTTTGAAGGACGTATAGACACCTTCTTGGCTAAGAGGCGTTTTCGGCAGTTCAAAAGAGTAATCTGGACGATAATGGTCCCCTTCTCCCTCGACGAGCTGATTAGCTGATACCGTTACGGAATAGGCATTGCCCTTGTCTGTAATCTTAGAAACGGGTAAGAGCATATCCTTGAACTTATCTGACTGAATTCGGACATAGTAGTTATTCATATCGGACGGCACTTCCGACAGGGATAGGTAACGTCGGTAGTGACTACCATCTTTACCGTACAGTTCGATGCGGTCGATGTCTTTGATTTCAACCTTCTTATAATCTAGCTGAACTGGACGTTGATCCTCTATACTAGTTTGTTCCCCTTGACCCAGGTCATATTTCATGACAGTTTTGAGGGTATAAGGAGTATAGTAGTCCAAGTCATCAAGTGTCAATTTTTGAGCGAGGTCCACAAGGTCGACTTCCTTGATCAGCGTTTCGCCCTTGTATAGCTGCACTTTGGCTGATTGATAGCTAGCTGTAGCATCCGTCAAGTGATAGCTAAGAGAAACTTGGCGTTGATCTTCTTCCTTCTCGACACGGACTAGAGAGAGGGTTGGTTTTCTCTTGACTCCATCCAGAGCTTGACGAGCTGCCTCGAGATCCGTCCGAACTTGATCGACCAAGGCTTGATTGGCGAAAGGATTGTCCAAAACGAGCTTGGCCTGATCTAGAGCACGACGATAGCGGAGTTTGGCTTGTTCATCAGCATACTGGTAAGCAACTGTAGACTGAGTCACATCCTTCATGTCAAATTCAACACCAAGAGTTTTCTTATCAACAGGTTGACCGTCTAGATTATTCTTAGCAGTTTCAAGGGCATTTTTCAAGGAATCAACCTGTTCTTGACTGGCATGAGATGCCTCAAAGAGAGCTTGGGCATTTGCGACTGCCTGTTTATAAGACTCTTGATCTGCAGTGGTATCATTGAAATACTGATGCGTTTTCTGGATGCTATCGGCCTCTTCCACTAATTGGTGCAAGGGTTCGAGGTCGAGGATTCCTTTTTCTGGCTCTACAGGAGCATGATCCGCATTTGTAGAAATTGGTTTTGTACCGACTTTGATGATCTGAGGAACTGCTTCTTTTGTAATAGTGTTAGAGATTTCCTCTGTATTTTCAACTTTTCCATCTACTAAATACTGACGAGTCACAATCGTACGGACGCCATCTTGGCCTGCTTGGCTAACTTCCCTTTGCCCCAAAGGCAGGTCAGCACTTTCCACTTCCTTAGTTGGATAGGGTTCTGCTACCGTCGTGGTGACATCTTTTTCTTCAACGTTTAAGCTTGGAACTTCATTTACAGGAGCGTCTGTTGGTTTCTCGCTAACAGGACCTGTTCCGACTGTTACGATTTCTGATAATGCAGGAGTTGTCACTTCGTTGGAGATTTCCTGGCTTCTCTCTACTTTTCCATCTACCATGTACTGACGAGTGACGATCGTACGCACGCCATCTTGACCAGCTTGGGTTATCTTTGTCTGGCCAACTGGCAAGCTATCACTCTCTACTCGTTCTCGAGTGTAAGGTTCTGCTACCGTCATAGTAACGTCTTTTTCTTCGACGCTTAAGCTTGGAACTTCATTTATAGGAGCGTCTGTTGGTTTGTCACTAACAGGGCCTGTTCCAACTGTTACGATTTCTGAGACCGCTGGAGTCGTCACTTCGTTAGAGAGTTCCTGGCTTCTCTCTACTTTTCCATCTACCATGTACTGACGGGTGACGATTGTACGCACGCCATCTTGACCAGCTTGAGTTATCTTGATTTGGCCAACTGGCAAGCTATCACTCTCTACTCGTTCTCGAGTGTAGGGTTCAGCCACTGTTGTGGTAACATCTTTTTCTTCAACGTTTAAGCTTGGAACTTCATTTATTGGAGCGTCTGTTGGTTTCTCGCTAACGGACTCCCCTGGGCTTGGTTTTGTAGGAGAAGGGATCTTGCTTCCGACTTTTCTAATCTCAGAAGTCGGATCAGTCGTTACCTGATTGGAAACCTCCTCTGTATGGATCACCTGACCATTTAAAAGGTAGCTGCGGGTCACGATGGTACGACTACCATTTTTCCCTGCCTGAATCACCTCAGTTTGACCTTGCGGCAAATCATCCGCCTCTACTTCCTCCACTTGGAAAGGAATAATCTCTGTACGACTCGTTTCTTTACTATCAACCTTTAACTCTGGTTGTTCAAAGACAGGAGCTTCACTTGGTTTCTGAGCACGATACTCTTCCTGCGCTTGGCTTCCGTTCGAAGTTTGGACTGGAGTATCAATAGGAGCCGAATGATTCAACTCTTTCTTGCCATCAACTGGAGAGTTTACTTCTTTTTGAGATTTCAAATACCCTACATATTGGTAGCCTTCAATCGTAAGTGGGGATTGCAATGTTTCCCCGACCTGTACAGTCAATTCCTGATTATAGTCTGCCAGCATTTGATTTGTCAAAGCCAAGGAAGTTGGCGCAATCAGCTGACTTCCTAGACTGGTCAAAAGCATGAATGAAGCAAGTTTCTTGCGATCATCTCTGCCCAGTTTAATCGCTACGACCAGTAGCACAATGCCTGCCCCTGCTGCAATTGAGCTAATGAGTTGGCTGTGACCAGTTGCAGGCAGCTGTCTCGTCGGACGATAAATCAAATAGTAAGTATCATCTGTTTCCTCAGCAAACTGTGGCAATTCTTTGACTACCAACTGCTTCTCTTGGTCCGTGAGTTCACTCTCTGTCACGTACTTATAGTGAATCTGTTTTGTGACGGATGGCGTCTGTTCACTAGCTGCTACATTTGCAAGAGAACCTCCTCCACTAGAAAGGTAGAAAACGCCTACCAGAGCAGAAACCAAACCAACCGAAACTTTTCTCAATGAAAAACGTTGGTGCTTTTCTCCTAAATAATTTCTTTTCATTCCTAATCTTTCCTTCATCATGATTTGAATCCCCTCTATTCTACCGAAATTTACTAGATTATTCAATTTATTTGCTATAAATAATAGCCACAAAAAACTGCTAATCTTTTCAGTTCATTTACGCTTTCAAAATCCTTATCTAATCAGGTATTGAATGCACAAACAAGATCATGGAGAAACCACAGAAAAATTCCTAGGTAGCCTTAAACCTAGGAATTTTTCAAATTTTAATCAAACAGAATCGTTTCCTTATTTCTTGAAAATAGACTGCCTGAAGTCGTCTGTCTCACGAAGATAAGCATTGTAAATCTTCTTCTTGAGCAGGTTAACCCAGCTAGCTTCGACACGGCTAGTAGCATTGGTAATGTTGCGTACATCCTCTGCCACGGCTGCGTCCATCAACTGCTGCATCTCTGCATAAGAACGAATGGTTACTTTCTTGGTACTGTTTGGATTTTTAAGCTCGTACTCAATGGTAATTGGCTTCAGCTTGGTCAGCTGATCAATTCGCTCCTTGTACATGGCCTTCTTGAAGGCTGCCCAAGAGGTGTATTCACCTTTAAATACATTTTCCAAGACTTTCTGGTCCGTCACGAGACCAACATCTCTTCCAGACCATCCGTCCCACGTTTTCTTCCCTTCATCGAAAGCTTCCTGAGAGTACTGACCAGAAACATAAGGGACAAATCCGTCATGGTAGCCCTTGGCTGCTAGTAATTCATAGGCTGTGCGACGGAACATAACGTCACCTGGTGCTCCATTTGGATTGCTTAAGGCTGAGTAAATTGGTGAGAAGAGGCTGAGACTGAGGTAGCCATTTCGACCATATTTCCCACTTTCCTTATTCTCCCGACGAGTGATCACATCATTTTCAATCAGGGAGTCAAAGGTCTTCAGTTGCTTGATTTCCTCAGCTGTAAAGCTTCGCGTCTGGTTTCCAGCGTGGGTCTCCTTGCCATACTTATCTGTAATATAGTAATTCTCCATCTTCCTGAACCACTGTAACTTGGCAGCATCACTCTGCTTCAGCATAGAAGTACCTTCTAGATAGTCCAAGGTGTAGATCATGTCAAACATACCATGGACATAGTGTTGCAGGTCTGCTGCATTTTGAACACGTTCCTTGAAATTATAGGTATGCATACGTGTCTTAGAATCCTTGTCCACCTTGAAGAGAGTATTGAGCGTAATAGTTGGTTCATCTGCGCTCGGCGAAGATTGCAAGAGTCCCCGAGCATAGAGTTCCGCACCCAAGCCCTCACGACGGCCATAACCTTCAAAGTAAATTGCACCGTCAGAATTATGGGTCATCTCATGCGTGTAGACTGAGTTTCCATAGTCTTCTAACAATCGTGCTCTATCAAAATGGGTAACACTTCCCGTAGCATAGGCATTGTAACCCTTGCTTGGATACCACTTGCCAGCTGGTCCAAAGAATTCCTGCATAGCCTGTGATTTTTTGTCATTAGCTGGAGCCCAGTAGCTTTGTCCTGCTTTATCAGTCAAGAAGAACCCATCATAAACCAGAACAGAACGGAAGAGCTTGTCCTTGCTTTCTGGATTCAGAATCTTATACCAGAAATCATAGTGGTCGCGCTGGTATTCAGCTGTTTTTCTCACTCTGTCTTCGACATATTCAACTAGTTCTGCGTCTGTGCGCACCCTGTTATTGGCATCCAGGCGGTAGCGATCATAAGCTCCCATAGAGAGGGTAGACATATTGGAGATAGCATAGACACCCTTCTCTGTCATGGTCAAGAGTGGCAGGAGCATGCCCTTGTGTTCCCAATTATCTGCAGTAATCTTATCATAAACACCGACAGAGTACTTGCTCTTGCCCTCGGCTGCATCCTGAAGCTGTCTCGCTTCTGCTACATCCGATTTAGCCTCAACGATGTAGGCCTTTGTATTGGTTTTGAGCCATTCATTATTGGTCTTATATGGTAAGAAGAGCTGACGGTAGCCTTCAAGGTAATTGAAGAGTCCTCGTTTATCAGTTGCTTCAGAGAGCGAATTATCATACGCTGTATAGTTGTTTTTAGCCTTGAGATTCTCTAGTCCTGATTTCCCTAAAGCTATGATTGTATCAAGAACCGAAACATCATTCTTACCGTAGAAATCCAACTTGTAAGCCGACAAGTCCTTAACATTAAAATCGTCATAGTTGATATTATACCAACGGTTAAGATAAGTCAGACCTAATAGGAAAGCTTCTTTATCAGCAAGAATCTTCTTAACAAGATAATCCTTAACTACTTCACCTTCAGTATTGATAGCCTTATCCATAGCCAGCACTTTGCGAAGCTCCCCTGATAGCTTGCTTTTCACTTGCGTAAATGCAGTGTCTAAGTATAGTTCATCCAAAGAAGTATCTGCTGCTACACCAAGAACTGTGCGCATAGCTGGCGAATCAAGAACGACCTTGTTTAACTCTGGCAGGATTTGATTTAGAATACTAGTATAATCTGATACAAAGGCTTCTGGAGTATAAAGAAGGTCTAACCCCTTGATACTATACTCAGCAATGCCTCGATTTACGAAATCTCCCTTATAAGATATTTCTAGGTAATCGATGGTATTGTCCATGTAGTGAAGCATCAAACGATTGATTGCTGTTTTATTGCCATGGATATCAGTGATAATCTGGTCACCCTTCATCGGAACAACATCCAGTAGGTACTCCTTGTTCAACTTATGCTCTTTCGGAATCTTGTTCGCAAACGAAACAATGGTTTCTTTATTGTAGAAAGGAAGCAGTTTCTCCATATTTGCGTAAGAATATCCGCGGTCGAATTGAACATTTTTTTCCTCACCATAGTCGACAAAACGCGTATTTAGATTCGTGTCATCTAGGCTAGTCGTGATGTCCATAGCAGTCAGTTTTTCTTCCATTTCTTCTTGAGTAATTGTAGAAGTAACAAACTGATCGTTTTTCAAGGTTTCACTCTTAGCAACTTTATATGCTTGCGTAATGCGGTCGTTTTTGTAGCCCTGATCCCCAGAAATACTGTAAACATTTGTACCGCTAACATTACTGATCACATTATCAACTAAACCATTAAAGTAGTTCGAGCCGACCACTCCACCGATTTGACCGTTAGTGGTTGCATTATATACTTTTCCTGTCACATAAGATTTGGTGATTCGAGCATTGTTTTCTAGACGTCCAACCAAACCACCGATACGTTGTTCATTTGATCGTGCACCACTTATAATCGTTACATCTGCTTTACTTTGGCTAAGAAGAGATTCTCCTCCTTTAAGGCTTGAAACCAAACCACCTACGTTATAGGCTTTGATGTGTTGACTGTTAGATAGGATGGTACCCGTAAAGGAACTATTTGTAATCTTCGTATTGGTTCCATTAACTACTAGACCCGCTACGTTAGAGGCGTTTCCTACTACCGATACTCTCCCCTGAACAGAAACATCTGTGATTCGCGCATTCTCCGCATTGCGTGCCAGCGCAGCTGAGTCATAGGTACCCACGATATTCACATCTTTAAAGTCGATATTGGAAATGGTAGACCCACTCTTGAGGTTTTCAAATAAAGGTTTGGCTAGATTATAAATGGCGTATTGCTTACCATTATGACTACCTGTCAGACTACCTGTGAAGTTCCCTTTGAGGTAGACATAATCTGCAGGTGCAAGACTAACCTCACTAGCATCCAAATCAGCTCCCAACACATAATTTCCTGCCATATTTCGCTTCATAGCGTCTACCAATCTAGCAAAGCTAGTGTAGACATTTTGCTGGCTTGGGACTGCCTTACTGATGTAGAAGTCGTGCCCAGACTTATAGCCCGTTTCACTTTCTTGGACGAGTTCAGGAAGGGTTACATTAACCTTATAGACTGCCTTGCCATCTTTCTCTGCTTCAGAAATGCTGTGAACTGGTAGGAGAATTTCCTTGGATTCGCTTGATTTGATCTTGACGAAGTAAGTAGACAGATCCGTAGGCATAGAGTTCATCGATACAAAGCGCTTGTATTGGTCGTTTTCTTTATGATAAAACTCAACGGAATCAATATCACGGAAGGCAATCTTCTTGTATTCTAGCTCAAAGTTACGACTGTCTGTTTCAAACTCAGTAAAGCTACCATTATCCAATTCATAAGTCAACTTAGTTTTTAGAGTGTAGCCTGTGTAGTAGTCTAAGTCGCCAATTTTCAAGCTGCCAGCAAAGTTGGTAATTGGAAGAGTGCGAATCAGCTGGTCTCCCTGGTACAATTCTGCAGTCGCTGAACGGAAGGACTGGGTCTGGTCTTCCAATCTATATTGGACCGTCACCGACTTATCATCAGTATTCTCAGTCAGACTTAGAATGGAAACTGTCGGCTTGACTTTAGGCACTCCATTTAGTGCTTCTTTGGCTGCTGTCAGACTAACAAGAGCTTGGTTGACCTGTACTTGTGTAGCTGTTTGATCGTTCAAAACTCCCTCTGCCTTGGTCAATTCGTCAGTATAAGCTGTCTGCTTTTCTGAATCCGCATTCTTATATTTAACAGAAGTTTTAACTCTTGGATTTAAATCGTACTCAGTCTGGAGAGCTGTTTTGACAACTTCAAGTCCACTTAATTGCGCCTTGGCTTGATTGATTTGTTCCACCAGTTGGTTGACTTCTGCTTGGCTAGCTTGAGATTGGCTCAGAATAGCTTGACCTGCCGTCAAAGCAGCATCATAGTTAGCTTGATGACTCTGACTATCGTTGAAATAACTGGCCTGAGCTTTAATCTGATCCGCTTCTGCCAAGAGATTATGCAGTGAAATTAAATCGAACTCCTCTAAAGCTTCCGCTTTTGGTGCATCATTTGGTACCATATTTGGTTTAGCTGTTCCGACTTTGACAATTTGCGTTACTGGAGCTAGGGTTTCCTCATTAGACAATTCTTGGCGATCGATTTCCTGACCGTTAGAGCTGTAAACACGAGTCTTAATCGTACGCTCACCTTGGACTCCTGGAGTCGCAATTTGACGAGCATCTCGAACCAATTCATCCGTTTCTTCTTCACGAATGTTAAAGTTGATTTTTTCAACGCGCGTTTCGTCAGTGTAAGTTAGCGGGTATTCTGGCAGAATATCTGCTTTCGGAGCTTCATTCGGTACCATGCTTGGTTTAGCTGTGCCGACTTTGACAATTTGCGTTACTGGAGCCAAGGTTTCTTCATTAGACAACTCTTGACGATCAACAACTTGACCGTTAGAACTGTAGACACGAGTCTTGATGGTCCGTTCGCCTTGAACGCCTGGAGTGGCGATTTGACGAGCATCACGAACCAATTCATCCGTTTCTTCTTCACGAATGTTAAAGTTGATTTTTTCAACGCGCGTTTCGTCAGTGTAAGTTAGCGGATATTCTGGCAGAATATCTGCTTTTGGCGCTTCATTTGGCACCATAGTTGGCTTAGCCGTACCAACTTTAACAATTTGCGTTACAGGAGCCAAGGTTTCTTCATTCGAAAGTTCTTGACGGTCGATTTCCTGACTGTTAGAACTGTAGACACGAGTCTTAATCGTGCGCTCACCTTGGACTCCCGGAGTTGCGATTTGACGAGCATCTCGAACAAGCTCATCGGTTTCTTCTTCACGAATGCTAAAGTTAATTTTCTCAACCCGAGTTTCGTCGGTATAAGTGAGTGGATACTCTGGCAAAGCGTCTGCTTTTGGCGCATCGCTTGGTACCATAGTTGGCTTAGCTGTGCCGACTTTGACAATTTGTGTTACTGGAGCCAAGGTTTCTTCATTCGAAAGTTCTTGGCGGTCAACAACTTGACCATTGGAACTGTAGACACGGGTCTTGATCGTGCGCTCTCCCTCAACACCTGGTGTTGTGATCTGGCGGGCATCTTGGACCAATTCATCCGTAGTTTGCTCGTCAATGTTGAAGGCTATTTTCTCTACACGAGTTTCGTCGGTATAAGTCAACGGATACTCTGGCAGTGCGTCTTCTTTCGGTGGATCGTTCGGTACCATAGTTGGCTTAGCCGTGCCGACTTTGACAATTTGTGTTACGGGAGCTAGAGTTTCCTCGTTGGACAACTCTTGGCGGTCAACCTCTTGACCGTTAGAACTGTAGACACGAGTCTTGATCGTGCGCTCTCCCTCAACACCTGGTGTTGCGATCTGGCGACTACCCTCTGGAATCTCATCTGTATATTGCTCGTCAATAGAAAAATCAATCTTTTCTATTCTAACCTCATCATTTGTAGTCAATTCCAACTCAGAATTCTCATGAATAGGAGCTGTTTCAGGATTTGTCCCATATTCCGTTAGTTCTGGAATCTCTTGAACTGGAGGCGTATCAGAACTGGTGCCATATTCCGTCAATTCTGGAACTTCGTGAACAGGCGCTGTTTCAGGAGTTGTACCATATTCTGTCAGTTCTGGAGTCTCACGAACTGGAGACGTCTCAGAACTAGTCCCATATTCTGTCAGTTCTGGAATCTCTTGAACTGGAGGCGTATCAGAACTGGTGCCATATTCTGTCAATTCTGGAACTTCGTGAACTGGAGATGTTTCAGGACTGGTGCCATATTCTGTCAGTTCTGGAGTCTCACGAATCGGAGACGTCTCAGGACTGGTGCCATATTCCGTCAGTTCTGGAATCTCTTGAACTGGAGGCGTCTCAGAACTGGTGCCATATTCTGTCAATTCTGAAACTTCATGAACTGGAGCTGTCTCAGGAGTTGTACCGTATTCCGTCAGTTCTGGAGTCTCACGAACTGGAGACGTCTCAGAACTAGTCCCATATTCTGTCAGTTCTGGAATCTCTTGAACTGGAGGCGTATCAGAACTGGTGCCATATTCTGTCAATTCTGGAACTTCGTGAACTGGAGATGTTTCAGGACTGGTGCCATATTCTGTCAGTTCTGGAGTCTCACGAATCGGAGACGTCTCAGGACTGGTGCCATATTCCGTCAGTTCTGGAATCTCTTGAACTGGAGGCGTCTCAGAACTGGTGCCATATTCTGTCAATTCTGAAACTTCATGAACTGGAGCTGTCTCAGGAGTTGTACCGTATTCCGTCAGTTCTGGAACTTCGTGAACTGGAGCTGTCTCAGGAGTTGTGCCATATTCTGCCAACTCCGGAACTTCGTGAACTGGAGTTTCTTTGGGTATCGAGTTAGTTGGAGCTGTTCCAACTAAAATAATTTCAGAAACAGGTTCAACCGTCACTTGATCAGAAATCATTTCGCTTTTTACGATTTCTTGATCCTTACGAAAATGACGAGTCACTACTGTACGTTGACCTCGAACACCTGATTGTATAACTTTTGATTGACCTTGAGCCAATTCATCGGTATATTGGTATTTTGTCTGATAAGGAAGTTCTTGGACTGACTTTTGCTCACTAATTTTTAGTTCTGGTAAGTCATAAATAGGAGTTGAGCGTGTGAACTCTATCTCCTTAGCAGCTATAGCTTCTCTTTCTTCCTCAGTTAAAGCATCCCCCTTATCTGAAACAACCTCTTTCATATCAAGATTTGTTTCACTCGGTTTAAGTTCACTTCCCTTCTCTTTCTCCAAGTCAAGTGTCGGATTTTCCTTATGAGCAGAATGAGCTAAATGACTATCATTTTGTTCTTCATTCTTTAGATAACCGATATAGTCGTAACCGTCAATTTTCAATGGCGCTGGCAGTGCATCTCCAAGACCCAAGTTAAGACTTTGATTATATGCCGCAAGTTCGATATTCGTCACTGCTAAGACTGTTGGAGATAACAGTATTGATCCCATTCCAGTTACCAACAAGATAGAAGATAAATATCTCTTCCCATTCCTGCCTCTAACTACTACAAGCACTAGTAATGCAAGACCCATCGCTGTAAAAGTTGATTCCCAAAGGCCGGAGTGACCTGTCTTAGGCAATACTCCAGATGAATCCCCTTGAGTAGTCGGACGATAAACTAAGTAATAGGTCTCTGAAGCATCCTCAACATACTTTGGAATCTCCCTGATCAAGGCACTCTTCTCTGCCTCCGTCAATTCAGACTCCACTACGTAGTGGTATTTGACATGAGCAGACTGCTGACTTTGAATTTCTGCTGCCTTTACAGAAGTCAAGTCCCCAGTTATTTGCCCACTCAAAAAGAAGCTTCCAATAGTCGCCGAAACGAGCCCAACGGACAACTTCCGGAAAGAAAAGCGCTGTCGTTTTTCTCCATAAAACTGATGTGTCATTCTAAAGATTTCCTTTTCAATATATTATTCAATCCTTTCTATTCTACCTGATTTCACTTGATTATTCAAATTATTTGTCGCGATTTTTAGAAGCAACACATGCTTTTGAAAAGTACCAAAAAACGACCTCTCTTTTTAAAAAATCTCAAAAATCCAACTTAAAACGAGGCCCAAACTTATTAGATTCCCCCCTTTGTCCTAAACTTTTTCCAACAAAAAAGAGAGAAATAACTTTCTCTCTTTTACATTTTTATCTCATCTTAAACTATGAGAAGACATATTTCTAATCTGATTATTTCGCTTCAAATCCTTCTGCAACTGCATCTGCAAAGTTTTCTTCTACGATGCTTGCACAGTGATCACAGATGACTGCATGGTAGCTGCGTTCTGCAGTAGTTGGATCGATACGACGGCAACGGTCACATACTTCACCTGCAGCGCGTTTAACTGTAAAGGCTACATCTTCAAAGCTTACTGCACTCTCTGGAGCTTGTCCTTCTGCGATGGTCAATTCTGACACGATCAAGAGTTGAGCCACATTGCTATCCACTGCTCCAAGAAGAGTTTTCACCACTTCATTTGGATAAACTGTCAAGTGTGCTTCGAGCGATTTCCCGATAACTTTTGCATTACGCGCTTCTTCCAAGGCTTTTTGAGCTTGTCCACGGAAATCCATGAAGGCTGACCATGTATCCAAGATTTCTTCTTGGTTGGCAAAAGTTTGAGCTTCTGGTAATTCAGACAATTGCACAAATTCTTCAGCTTCAAACTCAAGATATGACCAGATTTCCTCTGCTGTGTGAGGAAGGATTGGTGTCAAGAGTTTGGTGATTTTGACAAGAACGTCATAGAAGACTGTCTGCATTTGACGGCGTTCGAGTGATTTGGCACCTTCGATGTAAACAACGTCTTTAGCGAAGTCAAGGTAGAAGGCTGACAAATCAACGTTGATGAAGTTCACCAAGGCCTTGTAAATTGTCAAGAATTCAAAGTTGGCATAAGCATCACGAATGGTCTTGACAAGCTGGTTAAAGCGAATCGTCATGTACTTGTCAACTGAACGAAGTTCATCGTAAGCCACTGCGTCTTGAGCTGGGTTAAAGTCAGAAGTGTTAGCAATCAAGAAACGAAGAGTGTTACGGATCTTACGGTAAGTTTCAGAGACTTGGCTCAAGATATCCATAGAGATACGCACGTCGTTGCTTGAGTCAACACTTGTTACCCAGAGACGCAAGATTTCCGCACCAAATTGTTTTTCAACATCGCTTGGAGCAATGGTATTTCCAAGAGATTTAGACATCTTCTCACCTTTACCATCAAGCGCAAATCCTTGTGACAAGATTTGTTTGTAAGGAGCAACGCCATGGTTAGCAACAGATGTGATAAGTGATGAGTTGAACCAACCACGGTACTGGTCAGAACCTTCAAGGTAAAGATCTGCTGGATATTTGAGTTCTGGACGGTTGACCACTACTCCATTCCATGATGAACCTGAGTCAAACCATACGTCCATGATGTCTGTTTCTTTTTTGAACTCGCCATTTGGTGAACCTGGATGAGTAAATCCTTCTGGCAAGAGGTCCTTAGCATCACGTTCCCACCAGATGATAGAACCGTGTTCCTCAAAGAGTTGAGCTACATGTTCAATCGTTTCAGCTGTCATGATAGCTGTACCATCTTCTGCGTAGAAGATTGGAAGCGGAACACCCCAAGCACGTTGACGAGAGATAACCCAGTCGCCACGGTCACGAATCATATTGTAAAGACGAACTTTCCCCCATTCTGAGTGGAACTTCACTTTTTCAATTTCATCCAAGATTTCTTGGCGGAATTTAGATACAGAAGCAAACCACTGTGGAACAGCTCGCCAGATGATTGGTTTCTTGGTACGCCAGTCAAATGGGTATGAGTGAGAAATTTCTTCCTGAGCAAGGAGTAAATCACCCAGTTTTTCGATAACAGTCGGCACAACCTTGTCATAGAACTGACCCGCAAATTCAGGACCAGCATTTTCCATCATAATACCGCGTTCGTTAACTGTTACAGCAACTTCAAGGCCGTTGGCAACACCGACATTGTAGTCGTCCTCACCAAAACCAGGGGCTGTATGGACAATACCAGTACCAGAGTCAGTCGTAACGTGGTCACCAAGGATTACCAACTCATCTACAGCCGTATCCCATGGGTGGACTGTTACGATGTGATTCAATTCTTGACCACGGTAGGTTGCCAAGACCTGAACATCAGCCCAACCAAATTTCTCAGAAAGACTATTTAATAATTCTGAAGCAACCACAAACTTACGAGATTCACCAGCTGGTTGTACGACTACATAATCAATATCTGCTCCAACTGTCAAACCGCGAGAAGCTGTGATGGTAAATGGAGTTGTTGTCCAGACAACGATATAGGTATCTGTATCTAGCACACCTTTTCCGTCTTTGACGCGATTAGCATAGTAAAGGGAAGTTGAAAGCAAATCATGGTACTCAATTTCCGCTTCAGCAAGAGCTGATTCAGATGACCAAGACCAGTAAACTGGCTTGGCACCACGGTAGATGTAGCCTTTCTTAGCCATTTCTCCGAAGACACGGATCTGAGCCGCTTCATAGTCCGGAGTCAAAGTCACATAAGGATTTTCCCAGTCGCCAGAAACACCCAATCGTTTAAAGTCTTCACGTTGTTTATCAACTTGAGAAAGAGCGTACTCGCGGCAAAGTTTCAAGTACTCAACCAAGTCCATTTCTTTGCGTTTAACACCCTGTTTTGCCAAGACTTGTTCGATTGGCAGACCATGAGTATCCCAACCTGGGATGTAAGGAGCGTAAAATCCAGACATAGACTTAGAACGAACAATAATATCTTTAGAAATCTTGTTCATGGCATGTCCAACGTGGATATTTCCGTTTGCATACGGAGGTCCATCATGCAAGGTGAAATGTGGTTTTCCTTGGTTCAATTCTTGACGACGTTGGTAAAGTTTTGCTTCTTCCCATTCTTTTTGCCAAACTGGTTCTTTGGTTGGAAGACCAGCACGCATAGGAAAGTCTGTTTTCCCTAAATTGAGGGTTTCTTTAAGTTTCATTGTTACTCCTTTAATTTAAACTGACAAAATAAAAACCACGATTCGCAAAAAGGACGAAAATCGTGGTACCACCTTTGTTCGAAAAAAGACAGGGTCTCTTTTCCTCTTTTCCCGTAACGTGGGGGACGTCTAGTCTTACTGCTTTCGGACTAGATTGATTGAGAGGATAATCTAACCACTAGGGATTGCAGGACTCTCACCATCTCCCGCTCGCTGAAAATATAGTTGGTTGGATCTTGTTCTCACATTTTTTTATAGGATAAGAACAGATTCTTTATTTGCATCGTTCTCAGTTGCCGCAGTAGCTTCTACTTCAACTGACTCTTCATGCTGGTCACTTTCTTCTGTCTGTTGATTTTGTTGAGCTTCAAACTCAGCTAATTCTTTATTGCCAGCCTCGATACGAGCTTGCAATTCAGCAACCTCTTCTGGTGTGAATTGGCGAGTCATATCAATTGGTTCTTCCTCTGGTTGTAAAGATACAGTTTCACCAAGAACTTCACCCACCACCTCTTTAAAGGCTTCATCACTTGTCTGAAGGTAAGTAGCTGTTGGGCGAAGAATGTCTTCCCAATCAGATGACTCGACAATAGCCAATTGACTTTCAATCGTAGACTTGAGGCGTTGATGGAATACACGGCTCTTGTTCTTCAACTCTTCTGTCTCAACAGCCACTCTCTTCGCATTATCTGTAGCCTGACGGAGAATTTCATTTGCCTTGTATTTCGCTTCTTCAAGCAAACGCTGAGCATCTTGTTCAGCTTGTTGAATAATATTGTTTGAACGTTCTTGAGCAGCTTGTTTGACACGCTCAGCTGTATCTTGAGCAATCAAAACTGACTGACTCAAGGAATCCTTCATCTCATCAAAGTAAGACAAACGTTCTTCCAAACTTTTGATGTGTGTCTCTTTATCGTGATTACTACGAACCAAGTCTTCATAATCACGAACAACGATATCAAGAAACTCGTCTACTTCTTCTGGGTCAAAACCTCTAAATCTTGTGCCAAAGGTTTTATCTTTAATTTCTAACGATGTAATTGGCATACTTTTCCTCACTTACTTAATAAAAAATAGAATCATTAATTGCTTCTGGTTCTTGCTCGCTTGTTACTGTTCTCTTAGGAATATCATTCGTATAATAGGAAAGACGTTCTTCTAGTTTTTTGATATAGAGTTCAGTTTCATCTTTGTATCGAATCATCTCCTCTAATTCAAAGTAAATCTTATCAAGAAAGAGGTCAACTTCTTCCTGATTGTAGCCTCTGAATGTTCTTGAGAAAGCTTTATCACTTATTTCTTGTGGTGTAATCGACATATTTCTTCTCACTTGCTTAAAAGTAGCCGGACTGTTAGTTTTTTCTTATCCTTTTTGGTCTGACCATTGTCTTTGACAACTTTCAAACGACCAAACTTTCTCACACTGATCAAATCTCCAACTGCAACCTGGTAATCAGATTTTTCAATCACATGATAATTTACCTGGACAGATTTTTTCTCAATCAGTTGGCTAGTTTGATTTCTAGATAATTTCAAGGCACTTGATAAGAGGGCATCCAATCGAAAACTCGAAACTAAAATTTCTCGTTCTCTATAATCAATTTTAGACAAAATCCTATCGGTAAAAGGACGTTCCTCCAGCGATACAGGAAGTCTGCCAATCTTTCTTATTCCATCCTGAAAAAGAGGAATGAAATCACGATTGACAAAAATCTGTGCTCTCTTTTCATCTACCAAGATATCACCAAATAATTTACGGTCAATTCCTAGTTGGTTGATGATTGTTCCCAATATTTTTCCATGACTCAGTTGTTCAAACTTACTCGGATAGCAAATTTCCAACAAGGCCATTTCAAAGTCTGATATCTCCGGTTCAAAGTAATCTGGATAGAGAAGAACACGAACCGACTCTGTCGGAAGAACATCACCACTACTTTGGCAACCCAGTCCATATGTCCCAGCTAGCACCCTCAAAATCTGTTCCTGATGGGGATTGATAAAAGGAGTAAGTACCGGCGCATAGGTATCTTCTACACGCTTGAACCACTCTAAACCCTTATCAATAAAGGGAATATCATCTTGGGAAAAATGCTGATAAATGGCTCGATTTGCTGTCATAGTAATAAGACTAGTCGTGTTAAGAGATTTCCAACAAACTGAATCAGAATCAGCGCTGCCCAAACCGTAAAGTCAAGACCAGCAAATTGTAGATTGAGTTTACGAAGTGGCTCAATAACTGGGCGAGCAAGTCTGATAACTAAGCGACCTAGTTGGCTTTCATAGGCATTTGGAAACCATGAAAGAAGAGCAAATGCAACGAGAATGATGGAATAAATGCTAACCGCATTTTGGATTAAACGGATTAAGAAAATCATTATCTTGCTCTATTTCGTTTAATATCAAAACCAAACTCAGCGCTTTGTGATTCATCTGGAAGTTTGATATCTTCAATATTCACGACAACGTTGACAGGAGTCAATAGATACATCGTGCTCGCAACTTTTTTCATATTTCCAGCCAAGACATGACGGGCTCCGTCCAAGTAATCAAGGCAACGACGGGCTTGTACCTCTGTCATGTATTGGAAATCAATCAAAATACTTTCATTGCCAGCCAACAAATCTACAATTTCAGTTGCATCTTCATATTTTCTTGGATAGCGAACGTCAATTGTCACTTTCTCATCTGAACGATGGCTTTGCATTGCTAATTCTTGCTGACGCGCATGTAGACGAGTAATATTTGCATCTTTTGCTGATCCTGACTGAGCAGGTGCTGGTAATTCTTTAGAAGATGAGATGGCTGGGCTAACTGTTTCCTCTTGTTGAGTCTGGTAGTTAGTCGTTTCTTCTCCGTCTTCTGTAAAATAATCTATAAATTTATCGAATCTATCTTTTAAAGACATAGCTCTCTCCTATTTAAAAAATGCTGTACCGATTCGAACAAAGGTTGAGCCGAACTGAATCGCTTCTTTAAAATCACGACTCATTCCCATGCTTAGCTCTGTCATCGGCATATTAGGGATTTGTTTTTCTCTAATTTCTGCTTGCAGAGCCTGCGTATCCTTGAAAATTTCTTTCAATTCATCACTGTCTGCCTCAAAAGGAGCCATGGTCATTAAACCAACATACTCAATCTGATCTAACTTAGCCAATTCTGGCAAAAGTTCTAGCAATTCTTCTTTTGAAAACCCATGCTTGCTTTCTTCCCCAGAAATATTGACCTGCAAGAAACACTTGATAACATGATCTGTTCTCTTTTGAATTTCCTGGGCTAACTTCAGGGAGTCTAAAGCATGAAAGTAATCCACATATGGGATTACTTCTTTCACTTTCCGTCTCTGTAGTGTTCCTATTAAATGCCAAGTAACTGGGTAATCTTTCAAGGCCTGATATTTTTCTAAAAATTTATCGACTCGATTTTCACCTATATGACGGACACCAAGCGGAAGCAAGGCTTCCGCTGTTTGTACATCTACATACTTTGTCACTGCGATTACTGAAACAGCATCTAGAGCACGGTTGGCTTCTTGACTAGCATCAGCTATTTGCTGAAAAACTAATTCAGTATTTTTTTTCAAATTCATTGATTAACGATTTTTGAAGAATGGAGGTGTATCCAATTCATCTTCATCTTGTGAAACTGGTGTTTCGAAGCGTTCTACTGGTGAAACAACTGGATCTGTTTGGCGAACAATTGACTCACGACGCAAGTCCCAGTCTCCAAAAGCAGAGGCTTGGTTTGTTTCAAAACGACGTGGGCTTGATTTAGGCAATTCTGCTGTCTCTTCCAAGTCGAATTGACGGTCAAATGTGTGTGCTTGTGGCGCTTTAGTTGATGGACGTCCAACTGGTTGGTTGTTACGAGCTCCAACTACTTTTTCCACGCGCTCTTGACGAACACCTGTCGCTACAACAGTAACACGGATTTCATCCTTCATGCTTTCGTCAATTGATGTTCCAAGCCAGATGTTTACACCTTGACCAGCTGCTTGGTTGACAATTTCTGAAGCTTCTTCTGCTTCAATCAAAGTCAAGTCAAGACCACCAGTAACGTTGACGATGACATCCTCTGCACCATCAATAGTTGTTTCAAGAAGTGGAGAGTAAATAGCTTTACGAGCGGCTTCAACAACGCGTTCTTCACCACTACCGATACCGATACCCATAAGGGCATTTCCTTTATTTGCCATTACAGTTTTCACATCAGCAAAGTCAAGGTTAATCAATCCTGGGTTCGTGATCAAGTCAGTGATCCCTTGAACACCTTGGCGAAGAACGTTATCTGCTTCGCTAAGAGCTTCAAGAAGTGGCGTTTTCTTATCAACAATTTCAAGCAAGTTGTTATTAGAGATAATCAACAAAGTATCAACGTGCTCGCGAAGTTCGTTGATTCCTTCTACAGCGTACTGGCCACGTTTGCTTCCTTCAAATCCGAAAGGACGTGTCACAACACCAACTGTAAGAGCACCAAGATCTTTAGCGATACGTGCAATAACAGGGGCTGCACCTGTACCAGATCCACCACCCATACCTGCAGTGATAAAGACCATGTCTGCTCCAGTGATAGCTTCCGTCAAAGCTTCTTCACTTTCTTCTGCAGCTTTACGTCCAACTTCCGGACGACCTCCAGCACCCAAACCACGAGTCAATTTTGGACCAAGTTGGATAACTGTTTCTGCTTT
The DNA here is from genome assembly GCF_024399415.1 of Streptococcus oralis. Taxonomy (NCBI): domain Bacteria; kingdom Bacillati; phylum Bacillota; class Bacilli; order Lactobacillales; family Streptococcaceae; genus Streptococcus; species Streptococcus oralis. Next base: position 577,618 of record NZ_CP029257.1, on the reverse strand, counting down.
CGTACTGCTAAGGGCTTGTACATCAGTGTTGGCTGCGATAAATTCTACACCAGCAACACCTTCGTCAACCATGCGGTTAATGGCGTTACCACCACCACCACCGACACCAATTACCTTAATAACTGCGCCTTGAGTTGCTGCTGTATCAAATGAAAATGTCATAATTTCTTATCCTCTTTTATTCATCAAACATGCTTCCGATCAAACCACGGAAACGTTCTGTTAGCTTCGGTTTACTTTGAGAACTTGCTTGGAATTCTTCCTTGGGAGCAACTGGAGCTTCCTGCACGGTTTCAGCTGGAGCTGTTTGTGCTGGACTTGGTTGCGCTACAGGATTCAAACGTTGATTTGGAATGCCAAAGTTGATTGGTTTTTGACGAAGGAATTCATCTCCTTTAACTGCTTTTTGAGCAAGAAGATTGACTTCAGTCAATTTACCAGCAAACTCAGACAAGCTAATCACGTGCGCAAATGCAGGGTTGCGAATTCCAACTTGATTTGGTACATAAAGTTTTACGCGAACACCAAATACTTCTTGGGCTAATTCAACAATTCCTGGCAAAATTGCATTTCCACCGATAAGGACGATACCTCCTGGCAAATCTAACAAGTGTCTTCTTTCCAACTCTTGTTTGATTTGGTCAAAGATATGTTTGATGCGTGCTGAGATAATTTCTGCCAAGTAGCTTTCGGTTACTTCAACAGGTTCTACTTCACCAATTACTTCAACTTGGAAAGTTTCGTTACTTGCAAGTGGAACGTAAGCTTCACCATAGTTCAGTTTCAAACTTTCTGCAATTTTTTGAGATGTTTTCAAGACTTTAGAAATGTCTTTAGTAACGTAATCTCCACCTTCTTGGTAGATGTTAGTGAACTGCAATTCTTGGTTGCGAATAGTCGCTACAGTAGTCTGACCTCCACCCATGTCAATGACAGTCGCACCAAATTCACGTTCACCTTCATTGAGAACGGAGTTCACGATTGCCAAAGGTGAAATAATCACGTTATCAACATGAATACCTACACGCTCAACCGTCTTGCGAAGATTGTGTAGAATCGTACGAGGACCTGTGTAAAGCAGACCACGCATTTCCAAGCGGACACCCATCATACCACGAGGGTCACGGATGCCTTGGAATCCATCCACGATGAATTCTTCTGGAATAAAGGTAATCACTTCACGGTCAGGAGTCATGCTCTTTGTCAAAGCTGATTTGACAACATTTTCAACATCTTGATCTGTGATTTCTTTGGTATCTGAAGTTACAGGAATCATTCCTTGTGTTGGTTCAACCTGCAAGAGGTTTGCTGGAAGGCCAACGTTAACAGACTTAATAGAAATACCAGCTTTCTCTTCTGCCTGTGTGATTGCGGATTTGATCGCTGAAGCAGCTGCTTCAATATCAACAATAATTCCGTCTTTTACACCTTTACTTTTGGCATTGCTAACACCAATTACATTTACTTCGCCATCTCTATGCTCAGCTACTAGCACTTTAATCGAGCTAGTTCCGATATCTAAGCCTGTAAAAAAACCATCTCTAGTCATTACATCGCATCCTCTCTGTCTTCCAAGTTTCTCACTTCTATTTAATAACTATGTTTGGGCATAGCTATTCAAAGAATATTATAACACAAAAAATCCAATCGTGCTTAGTTTTTGATAAAATTCCTGCATGTTTTTTGAGAAAATTCTAGAAAAATTCTTCTTCTAAGAGATTATTTGAAGTTAACGTTCACAATTTCTTTTTTGTTTCTTAAAAATCCAAAAAAGAGAAGATCATTTTAGATCTTCTCTTGAATAAATTCTTCCGATTTTTGTTGTAAAAAATTTTCTACTAATTTCCCTGTTAAGCGAATTGCTATCACGATAACAGTCGAAACAATGAGATAATTTAAGGGCTGGCCGAAGCTTCCAACAAGTGGTGGTTTGTTTAAAAATCCATAATCTCCACCTACAACTAAGTTGACAACCCATATCAAGCCATTTAAGGCGAAGGTAATCACCACCACATTCTTCAAATCGAGAAGGGAAGGTTGATAGTTTCTAAACAAGTATAGGAGCGCATTTCCTAAAAGGGCAACATGTCCGATAATGAAGGACAAAATGGTCACGTGTGGAAATGGGTAGGGATCAAAGAGTGGGTAAGCCAGTGCTGCTGTTGCTCCAAAAGTTCCTAAAAGGGCAAAGTACTGTTTGTACTTGGATGTCCCTGGAATTAAGAGCATCACAAACATGGCGATACGGCAATGATAGAAGGGCAAACTTTCTGACAGAGGCATGAGATTCCCCCAATACCAGCTATACAGAACAATCAGTTGAACAGACTGAAGAATCTGAATAAAACGCTGGTAAGCAACTTTGTCGCGAAAACGATAAGAAGCATAAAAAGTAAGAGCCAATAAACATAACAAACCAATGTACCAGTGAAGTTCAAACTGGGGCGGTTCTGATATCTGTGTGGTAAATAATTTATCCCACAAATTCATATTCTATTCCTCGTTCATCTAGCTAGAGGCAGTAAAAAAAATTCACTCCCCCCAGCTTTTAAATTTTTTGAAAAAACTTGATTCTATGCCATGCATAGAATACTTGAGTCTTAAATTCGCAACCTATTATATCATTTGTATTGCAGAAATGCACCTTGTAGATACCCTTTTTTGATTTGTCAACTTCTCTAGCATAAACTAATCAACATATTGGTCTCTTTGTCCTTTATAAACTTGCCAAAGAATCTCCATTTGCTCCTTGGTGATGCGTTTTTCAGATAAAACTGGCAATTGGTCAATGGCAAAAAATTGAAGCTCAGCAATTTCTTGATTTTCTTGAAATTGTCCGTCAAGAAGTTGACATTCAAAGACAAACTTTGCATATTGTTTGCTCTGTAGTTGGAAACGATTGGTATCAAAAACTGCAAGCAGCCTTTCAGCTTTTGCTGTAAAACCAGTTTCTTCTTCAATTTCTTTAAGAATATTTTCGGTTGGAGAGTAGCCGACTTCACCAAATCCACCTGGCAAAGCCCAACTATCCTCCCCTTTTCCTCTAACTAAACATACTTTTTCATCCTCAACAATCCAAGCACGGACGTCCATCAGAGGAGTTGCATAAGCGGAAGTCGGTTTCATGACTTCTGCCACTTCTTCTGCATCGAGGTCTGATACCTGATTCAACATTTCAGATAACAGGATTCGCAAGTCCTCGTAGCGCTCACGGTCGAAAGGATCTTTTGTAAAGGTTAATCCAGTATCCGTAATGGCTAGCATTCTTTGCAGATACTTGGTAAAATCACTTGCATTCATTTTCTAAACTTTCTACCAGCTTGGCTAGATTCATGGAGTTAGAGCCTTTAAGCAAAATTTGGTCATTGGCTCCAAGGCTTTCCTTAACCTTCTTGACTAGGTCTTCAAATTGGTCCTCGTCAGCTGTTTTCTTGAAGTAGAAAACGTGACCGATTGGGAACATTTGACTAGCCAGCTGGCTTAATTCCGCAATATCTTCTCCATAGAAAATCACGGTATCCACCACATCTGGCGATAGGCTCAAAATCATCTGGTTATGGAGTTGGACAGACTGGTCTCCGAGTTCCTTCATGTCTGCCAAGACAGCGATTTTCTTGCCTCCTTCGTTGGCTGGGATGGCAGAGAATGTCTCCAAAATCAACTTCATAGCTGTTGGATTAGCATTGTATACGTCAGACAGAATATCTGCTCCATTGGCTGCTTTCTTCCACTCAGTACGATTTCGGGTCAATTCTAGGTTCTGGAAGGCCTGACGAATTTGCTCCTCTGAGACTCCTTCTTGCAGGGCAACATAGGATGCAATCATAGCATTGGTGGCATTGTACTTACCAGTTACTGGCAGATCAAGGGCTTGCTCCAAGAAATTGGCCTTAAAGGTCAAGCTATCCTTACGCTCAACCAAGTCGGTAATTTCCAGCTCTGCTCCTTGCCCAAAACGGACCACCTTTTTATCAGTTGGCAAGTATTCCTCTACAATAGGGTCAGTTGGCGCTAAAAGCAAGGAACCAGGTGCCATCCCGTCTGCAATTTGCATTTTCCCCTTAGCAATCTCGGAACGGTCTTTGAAAAAGGCCAAATGGGCTTCCCCAACCAAGGTAACGATGGCTGTCTTTGGGTGGGCTAATTGAGACAAGAGATGGATATCTCCCAAGTGATCCTGTCCCATCTCCAAGACCAACTTTTCAGTATCATCAGGCATATGAAGAACTGTATAAGGAAGTCCGATCTCGTTATTGTAGTTTCCTTGTGTTTTGTAAGTCTTGTAGGTTGTTGACAGCAAATGCGCCAGCATATCCTTGGTCGTTGTCTTTCCATTTGAACCTGTAACAGCAAAGACATCAACAGCCGTTTTTTTAAGGTAGTAGGCAGCTAGGGTTTGAAAGGCAGTCAAGACATCATCTACTAGAATGTAGGGATGACCTTCTACTTCCTTCTCAGAGAGGGTTATTGCTGCATCATTTTCAAAAGCTGTTTCGATAAAGTCATGACCGTCACGCGCACCTTTGAGGGGGACAAATAAATCTCCTGTCGCAATCAAACGACTGTCAAACTCAGCTTTTTCTAACTGGGTGTCCTCAAAGATGCTGATATCATTTTTAGCTCCTACAACTTGAGCCACTTCGTGGATTGTTAATTTCATTTCTACTCCTTTAAAAAGGGTTGAAGTCCGAGAACTCTAGTCACCATGCAGTGATAGTTCCGGCTTCTACCCTCTCTTTCATTTTTATAGCAAATGCGCTTCGCGCTTGTCAAAGCTTTCCTTAGCAAGGTCAACCAAATGCTCGATTAGTTCTGGGTAGCTGAACCCCATATTGTCCCAAAGCAGTGGATACATAGACCACTGGGTAAAACCTGGCATGGTATTGAGCTCATTTAGGAAAATCTCGCCCTTATCGGTATAGAAGAAATCACAACGAGACAGACCGAGGCCACCGATTGCACGGAAGGCTGTTTCTGCATTATGACGCATGACAGCTACTACATCATCACTAATCTTGGCTGGGATGTCCATGGTAATCTTGTTATCGATATATTTGGCATCGTAGTCATAAAAGGCAACATCCTTGACCACTTCACCAGGAAGCGTGCTCTTCACTTCGTAGTTGCCCAAGAGACCAACCTCGATTTCACGGGCATTTACCCCTTGCTCTACCAAGACACGGCTGTCATATTGGAAGGCAAGTTCTAGAGCTTGGCGGAGTTCTTCTTGGTTTTCAGACTTAGAAATACCGACACTGGAACCCATGTTTGACGGCTTCGTGAAGACTGGATAAGTCAGTTTTTCTTCAACTTCAGCGATTTTAGAAGTCACATCATCTCCTTCGACAATGGCCACATAAGGAACTTGAGCGATCCCGACAGATTCTAACACACGCTTGGTCGTGATTTTATCCATGGCAAGACTTGATGACAAGATATTGCAACCGACATAAGGCATTTTCAAAACTTCAAGGAATCCTTGAACAGAGCCATCTTCTCCCATCGGACCATGAAGAACTGGAAAGACCACTGCACCTTCTTCATAGATGGCACTTTGCGCGATTTTCTTGTCCCAGTCAATGGTCTCATTGGTCATGAGACGATCCTCTTGACCTGGAGTCTGGCTAAATTCTTGCGTTTTGATAAAGTCACCTGATTGGCTGATGAAGAAAGTCTTGACTGTGAAACGATCGTAGTTGACCACACGCATCACACTTTCAGCTGAAAGGACAGAGACTTCACGCTCTGCACTACGCCCACCGTATAAAAGAATAATCGTTTGTTTCATATTGCTTGTCCTAATTCTAATAGAATATTCGTTCTTTAGTATATCATATTTGCTTCTTTTTTGAAACTTGTATCTAAAAAAGCCCTCATTTGAGAGCTGAAATTTTACCTATCCACCACTTGAGCTTCAAAGTGCGCCGGTTTGTCGTCTACATTGGTGATGGTGATCGTGTAGGACTTGTTATTGGTTACATAAAAAACTTTCTCCCCTTGGTAGCTGACAACAATCCCATTCTTTACCAAATGAATATCTTTTTGATTGTTTGGAAGCTCTTTATCATCATACCTTTTGGGAGCTCTATCTATTCTGCAAAATTTCGTTCTCTTTCCTTTTTCTACGCTGACCCGACCACCTGATACACTGCAACAATACTATCATACGAAGAATCAAATAAACCAAACGAAGGATTTTCATCTTTCCAAGAGCTGATAAGAAGGTTTTCCTTGCATTCCCCACTTCTTGAACTAACTGTTCAACCGTTTTACCTGTTTCCTCTTTAATAGCAACTGCATTCTTTGAAATCAAATAATAATTTTGTTCTAATCTGCTGATATAGGCTTTGGAAATTGGCTCGTCTAAGAAAAAATATACTCTATCAGCATACTCATCCTGAGTCAGCGTATAGTAAACTTCAGCTTCACTCTCCCATTTTTTAGGAAAACTAGTTATTCTTATATTTCCATAGTCTAAATGCATCATTCCAACTAAAACGTCATTAGTCCATTCTTCCGCATAATGGTATAATTTCATTTTCTTATCTACCATTGGCCAAACTATAACATACCGACTATGCATGAATTCCTTAGTTAATGCCGAGTTACTTGCCAAGCTGGTCGCACCAATCTCATATACTGACCAAATAAGAACTATGAGCATTAGGACAGCTTGAGTTGGTTTGTTTTTATAATAGTTTCTTATTCTTTTTAACATTTTACTCTCCAACTGCGGGATTAGGTTTATCTAAATCTTTTTTGACATTTTGACTAGTATTCGCCACTAGAGCCTCTCTTGCATATTCGAAAGAAACAAGCTGATTGTTACTTTCAAAGCAAATAAGTCTCCTTTACCAAACAATTACAACAACTGAGGCCTAGTTTACGGTTCCTAAATCTACCGATCCACCACTTGAGCTTCAAAGTAAGCTGGCTTGTTGTCTACATTGGTGATGGTGATAGTATAGGGAGTTTCTTTCGTCACACCAAAAGAAAGCAGACCAAAGCTATCGAATAAAATAAAATATTCTTAAGAACTCTGTCATAGCACCCCACCTGTATAACACTATTGCCTCGCCGTTTCGTTTGTTATTCTGTTCTCCATATATCCTTAACTGTCACTTCTCCCCAATTATCTGTGCTAAAACGACTAGAGTAGATAGTGGTCCAGTCTTTAAGGACTTTATTACGGAGTACATTGTCTGCTTCCTTGCGAATCTCATCAACAGTCTTACCGCGTTTGGCAAGAAAGTCCTCTACTTGAGACTACTGAAAATATCCTGTACTCTCATCATCATAGTACCACATAAACCGTTCTAATTGCCGATTGTTTACATCGTACAGGTAATCTACATTTATGGTTGTCTCTGTATCTGGCAGTCTCAAACGCATCTCTATCCCAACTTTCGTCATCTCCTGAAATCCAAATTAAAAATAATAACCTAGAGATTGAATAGTATTTGGTAAATCTACACTTTTATAATCAATAGAATGAATAGAAATTTCTTGAGAATCGTTGTCCACAAATTTTAAACTTTTTAACTTATAAAAAGCTCGTCCTTTCCAGAGAAATGTATAATTGTGATAATCACTTTCTTCGTAGTATATTTCATCAAAAATATTATGAACTCTCTGATATTTATAGTACTGAAAACCAGAGAAAGATAATAATAGAACTATTAGCAACGAAAAAATTACAAATTTTCTCTTCTTCATCTAATCACCTCATCTCTGTCAACTCTTGATTCCCTGTTTCAATATTTCGAATGAAATTATAAGTACTTGGGTAATTTTTTTGTATCTCATCTACGGTATCTTTTTCTAGTAAAATCCCTCAACACACCCCGTTGTTCATACAGCATTGCGTTGAGCAAGAAGCTACTTTCTCTGGCAAACTATCCATACAAAGTCTGATATATCTTTTTCATGAAGCCATCAAGCTCTTTTTGAACAATCTTTAATAGGCGCTCTTCTTCGACTTTGGGAATAGTCACCCTCTCATTTATATTTTTTTCATTTATTTGAAAATAGGCGCTAGAAGTTAAATCAAAGTTCTTATCCAATTCATATAGTACGCTAGTTATTTTACCATCTATCTCTATTTCAAAATAAGCAGTAACCCCATTACGTCCAGGATGTGATATTTTCAAATCGATGTCTCCTTTTATCTCTATGGAGTCAATTCCTCCATCCAAGCGAATAGCTCCATCGGGAGGAACGACATAGCCCGCTTTACGGATGTCAGACGCATATTTTTCTGATGCCATCAAACGTTGTAAGACGACTATATTGTCCCTCTCTTCAAAGGAGGTTTTTAATTGCATATATTCTTGGTGGTTTTGATACTGAAAATAAAGATTCAAGCCAGTAGCTAAGACAATTACAGAACCAATCACGATTAGTATTTTTTTAAGTCCCGACATTTTTTTCACCCCCTCTGTCTAAGTAATCATAGAAGTGTTGTTCATACAGCATTGTGTTGAGCAAGAAGTTACTTTCTCTGGCAAACTATCCATACAAGGTTTGATACATCTTTTTCATGAAGCCATCAAGCTCTTTTTGAACAATCTTTAATAGGCGTTCTTCTTCGGATTGAGAGATGTTCACACTCTCTTTTATATTTTTTTCATTAAATTGAAAGTAGCTGCTAGAAACTATATCAAAGTTCTTATCCAATTCATATAGTACGCTAGTTATTTTACCATCTATCTCCATTCTAAAATAAACAGTAACCCCATTCCGTCCCGGATTTGAGATATCCAAATTGATGTCTCCTTTTATCTCTATGGAGTCAATTCCTCCATCCAAACGAATAGCACCATCGGGAGGAACGACATAACCCGCTTTACGGATATCAGACGCATATTTTTCTGACGCCATTAAACGTTGTAAGACGGCTATATTGTCCCTCTCTTCAAAGGAGGTTTTTAATTGCATATATTCTTGGTGGTTTTGATACTGAAAATAAAGATTCAAGCCAGTAGCTAAGGCAATTACAGAACCAATAACGATCAGTATTTTTTTAAGTCCCGACATTCTTTTCACCCCCTCTGTCTAAGTAATCTTAGAAGTCTTGTTCATACAGCATTGCGTTGAGCAAGAAGTTACTTTCTCAAACAATCTAACCATACAAGGTTTGATACATTTTTTTCATGAAGTCATCAATCTCGCTTTGAACACTTCTCAACAAGTAATCTTCTTCGGCTTGTGAGACAGAAACAATCTCTCTTTTCCCGTTTCCATTTTGCTGAGAATAGCTGGAATAAATTAAATTCAGATTTTTATCTAAAATGAAAGCTACATGCGTTTGTTTTTCATTAATCTGTGTAATGAAAAACAACTGAAAATCCTTAGCATCCTTTTTGGGAGGGCTAATTTTCAAATGTAACTCTCCTTCAATTTCTAATGGATAAATAACTCCATCCAATCGAATAGCTCCGTCAGAAGGAATAGTATATCCTGCCTTGCGGATGTCAGACGCATATTTTCCTGATGCCATTAAATGATGAAGAACTTCAATTCTTTCATTTTTCTCAAAGGCTTCTTTTAAAGTACTAGATTGTCGGAAATGATTGTAAGCAAAATATGAAGGAATTGCTAACAGAAACAAAAACAATACGATCAACCATTTAAACTGTTTTAATTTATCTGACATTAGTTTCTTCCCTCCATATAACACTCTCTTTCAAATAAGTTTTATTATAAACTCTCACTCGTCTTCCTCGTCGTCATAAACTGGCTCGCCATGGATTTTGATGTATTCTTCATTCCTGCGGTCGTCTTCTTCCCAAACCGGGTCTCTTACATCGTCCATAAACGGAATTTCTTCCAAACTCAGCTCGTTAGCCTCTTCATAACTCATCGAAAGGATATCCTCATGCTGGTTTTTAAATTCCTCCACACTTAACCAGCTCTCTTTATCATCTTCGCTAATCTGACCATCAATAGCAGTCGCAATTTCAATGGCCATAATATAGAAGGCACGTTTATCAACAGTTAGAAGGTCAAGGTGGGTAGAAGCTAAACGTAGACAGTCTCCTTTTTCTCGATAGTCTGTTGCTGGATTGTCTTCAAAATCTAATTCAAGATTTTCATATACATGACTCCCAAATTTATTGATAATCCCTTCTTTCAACTGAACATTATTCCATCTATTATCATGCATCCACTTATTCAATTTCAAGTGAATAGTTGGGTCTGTTTTAAATGGGCGAGTATTCCCAAAATAAGAAATATCTACTGTCTTCCCATCTTTAGTATCAAACCACATCCTTTTCGCTAGTTCCATGTAATCAAATGGAATTTCTTTGATGTAATCACCTTTGATGTAAATTCTCACTCGTCTTCCTCGTCGTCATACACACGTTCACCATGGATTTTGATGTATTCTTCACGAAGACGTTCTTCTTCATCCCACAAAGGTTCCTCTACAGGTTTCAAACTTTTCAGTTCCTCCACGCTGATATCGGTTGCTTTATCTTAACTTAGTGATAAGACATCCTTGTGCAACTCCTTAAAAGTCTCTACATCCATCCAGGTCTCCTTGTCATCCTCGCTAATCCGACCATCAATTGCAGAAGCTACCTCGACTGCCATGATATACATAGCTCGTTTATCAACTGTTAACACATCTGTATGAGAGGTTGCGATACGTAGATAATCCCCACGTTCTCTCCACTCTGTAATGAAAGTTTTTTCAAATTCCAATGTTATACTCTCATATTCCAAAGACAACCAAGGATTGCTCGGAATTATAAAAGAAGCTTTATCCCATCTTTCATCAACAGAAGCCCATTTGTGTAACCGAACACCAAAGTAAAAATCATCCTGTAGCATGGCATCATCACCAACATTGGAGAAACTTATTTTCTTGCCATTCCGTTCTTTAAACCACATCTTCCAAACTAGTTCTATAGTAGTAAATGTTATTTTTTTAGCATAATCACCTTTGATGTAAATTCTCACTCGTCGTCCTCATCGTCATAAACACGTTCGCCATGGATTTGGATGTACTCCTCACGCTTCCTATCCAATTCTTCCCAGATGGGATCGTCAATAGCTTTCAAAACCTTTATCTCTTCTAAACTAATATCGACTGCTTCGTCGTAGGTCATATTCAGTAGGTCTTTATGTTTCGTTTTGAATTCTTCAACACTCAGCCAAGTTTCTTTGTCGTCTTCGCTGATTTGACCGTCAATGACAGATGCTACCTCAATCGCCATGATATAGAGCGCTCGCTTGTCAACCGTTAGAATATCCTTATGAGTCGTGATTATTCGAAGATAGTCTCCTTTTTCTCGCCCATCACTTTCATAAGAATCTTCAAAATTTAAATTTAAATTTTCACGCTTAAAAGTCGCCCAAGAGTCTTTTCCTATTCTAAAATCAGCCATTCCCCAACGCTCATCATTTGAAGAAAATTTATCTAGAGTTAAACTCAAATAAAAATTATCATCAAATGCATAAGAAAAACCAACTTTCACTCCCTTACGTTCTTTGAACCACATTTTCCAAGGATATTCCATACAGTTTTGGTATATACTAGTTTCGTAGTTGCCTTTAAGATATAGTTTCACTCGTCGTCCTCATCGTCATAAACTCGTTCACCATGGATTTTGATGTATTCTTCACGAAGCCTATCCAATTCTTCCCAGATGGGTTCGTCAATAGCGTCAATCGTCTGAATTTCTTCCAAACTCATCTCATTTGCTTCGTCAAAGGTCAGAGATAAGATATCTTTGTGCTTTTCCTTGAACTCCTCGATTCTTAACCATGTTTTCTTATCATCTTCACTAATTTTTCCATCAATCGCAGTCGCAATTTCGAGTGCCATAATATACATAGCTCGTTTATCAACTGTTAAAACATCCAAATAATTAGAAGCGATTCTTAGATATTTTCCCTTTTCTCTACCGTCGCTTTCATAACTTCCCTCATAATCCAAATCAATATTTTCATATTTTTGGGAATTGATTGCACTACCACCTTTAACCTTGGCATCTTTCCAACGAGAGCCACTTGCTCCCCACTTATCTAACCTCAAAGATAAATAGAAGTCATTTTGCAACATCTCATCATCCCCGACATTTGAGAAACTTATTTCTTGACCATTTCTTTCTTTAAACCACATTTTCCATGCGAGTTCTCTGTATCCAAAAGGCACTTTTCTAGTATAGTCTCCTTTGATATATAGTCTCATACACTTCACCTAATTTCCGTAATAGTTTCGGTATCCTTTCCATATTCTTTCTACAATTTCACTCTTCACACTTTTATCTAGATTCTTTATCTTTTTAGTTTTATTCACCCAATCCAATATATCTGTTTTGCTTGAAATACTATTAACATCTATAGCTTCGTTAAGCGAATAGCCCGACTTCCCACTTCCAGATTGAACCTGAAATAATCCATCACCATTAGGACCACTATTTGGCTCCCAATCTACACGAATGTTCTCTTTTCGATTTCCTACTCGGGCTTCAATTTGTTTACCACCCCTGCCAGAAATGGTCTTACTCGTAGGTTTATTGGCCTTCCAGCTATCGTAGTTGCTAGAATAATTAACCTGAATTTCGCCATTTAGTAAGGCTGTCTTTGTGATAGCTGATAAGCTAGTTACTGCTCCACTAGCTATCAGTACATTCCCATATTGTACCCCTGATACAGATGCTGCCGTACCAGCTACGATACTTGTCCCTGCTGTTGGTGGACCAGCCATGATACTCAAGACTTCAAGGGCGCCACTCGCAAAGTAAACTCCCAATCCAGAGAATATTTGAGCTACTCCACTCCAAAATTCGACTGAATTTGCTTCAAAGTTTTGTGCTTTTAATTCATCAAACTTTTTGTTAACCAAATGAGTATAGTCAGCATCGTATTTCCCGTTTTTTGAAACGACATAGCCTTGTTCCAAGGGGGAAATTTCAATGATATTCCCTGTTTCATCAATCTTAAGAGTGTGATTGTAGTCGTCAATTATTTTATCCCATTCGGACTTGTCATGGCCTTTTAAGCGCTTCTTTAATTCGGCACGATAGTAGGCATCACCATCTTCCGATAGCATCATATCCCTAGAAGCTTTATTGATGGCACGAGTTTCAGAGTCTTGAAAATCTCTTTTGGCATGCGAAACAATCTTCACATCCTTCATCTTCTGCACCCAGCTCATGTCCACACCGTCCGCATAGTAGTTACCATCGCTATCGACAATGACTTTACTTAGTTGCGTAGCTCCTTGAATCGCTAAGCTAAGGACTTCTAGACTATCGCTGAAATACTGGGAAACCTGTGAGACAAAAAATTCTAGTTTTTCAATCTTGTCATCCAAATCCTGAATACCCGACTCGATTTGAGTCTTGGTATTGTAGAGGATGGTCTTCTCAGAGAAGGCTTTCCCCCAATTGAGACTAAAGAGATCTTTGATTTGATTTAGCCAGTTCTCCCTCGCTTGAATCTGAGCTTCTACGATAGCTAACTGCTCTTCCCTCAATTTTTTAAGTTCCTTGAGCTGGTCCAGGTCCAAATCTCCATATCCAGAGACCTGAGCATCTGCATTTTTGTAGGAGGTCAACTCTAGTTGGATATCATCTATCGCTGCTTGTAACTTCTTGATGCTGGGGATGATAATCTCTGTAAAGAGACCTTTACCAGCTGTGTAGGCTGCTCCTGTCAGCTCACCTGAGTCTAAAGAGGAAATTAGGTGATCACAGCCACTAGATAAGCGGTCCGTGACTTCATTTGCGACTTGGAGATTGTTAGTCATGGCCTGAATCAATTCTTGGGATTCTTGTGCGCTGTATTTTACTCCCATGGTAGCCGATTCCTTTCTGATATCAGTTCTTCTCTAGCTTCATCGAAAGACCGACGAGCCTTCTTCGTTTGTTTTCCCAATTCATCCAGTTCCTCTTCTACATAAGAGTTGATCTGTCGTTGAATGGTTCTATTATCACTTTCGATTTGCTCTATCACCTGACGAGAACTAGGCGAGATAGCTAATAGAGTCGCCATACGATGGTGGATACTCTGGATTTCTGAGTGAAAGTGAGTTACCTGCAGTTCATATTGTCTTTTTAGAGTCTGAAGACTTTCTTCTTTATCGTCAATCTTGACAATTTCTCGCCAAAGTTTGTAGCGTTTTTCTTCGTTCTTATCTGCCATTTTTAATGTTCCCATCTCTTAGCCAGCTCTACGTCGCGTTTTTCAATCTTATGAGCAATTTCTGGAAACTTATTTGCTTGGGTCAAAACAGCCGAGCTGAAATCACTGACCGCCTGAAGCATTTGATTGCAAGCCTGGCGTCCAGCTTCCATCCCTGCAATTTCAGAAGTATATGAAAATTCTACTTGCTGATTTTGCTTCTTGCTCGTGTCATACCCAACCAATTCATTAATAGCTGCCTCTGCTGCTATCGTGCTAGATTTTATCTTTCCACCCATACTTCAAACTCCCTTTATTCATTGTATATTGACCATATCATAACACAAAAATAGTACGATTTCAAAACAAACCCTAAGGGCAAGTGAGCTCATCTCCTTAGAGTAAACTCTATCGCTCAGTGAATGAGTTTGACAAAGACGCCACTAGTGATTTTGGAGACCCGTTTTCTGATGCCTTATAGTTTGAGTAGTCTTATTAGCAAGGCTTGTTCACCTCTCGTGAGAAACAGAAAAAGACAAGCCCTAGAAAAATTCCTAGGGCTCGTCTTATGTGTCAAAATGAGCTACGTTTTTACTGACTCCTACAACTCTGTCCGATTTTCAATGGCTCGTAAGAGTGTGACTTCGTCCGCATACTCGATATCTGCTCCCACGGCTAGTCCTCGTGCTAGGCGAGTTACCTTGATACCAGCGGGTTTGAGGAGACGAGAGAGATACATAGATGTCGCTTCCCCATCTGCCGTCGCATTGGTTGCCACAATCACCTCTGAAACCTCACTATCCATGAGACGGGTCATGAGACTCTTGAGGTTGATATCGTCTGGGCTGATACCATTCATCGGAGAAATGAGGCCGTGCAAGACATGATAGAGTCCATGGTATTCTTGGATGTTTTCCATAGCAGCCACATCGCGACTATCCTCTAGCACCAAGATGGTTGTCTGATCACGAGTCGGATCTGTACAGATCGAGCAAGGATCGTCATCCGTTAAACGGCCACAGATGGAACAATAGGTTAATTCCCGCTTAGCAGACAGGAGATTTTTGGCAAATTCATTGACATCGTCATCAGACATTCCAATGGTATAGAAGGCTAGGCGGGTAGCCGTTTTAATCCCGATACCTGGTAACTTTGAATAGCTATCAATCAGCTTGGCAATAGGTGTTGGATACAGCATAAGTTCCTTTCTAATTCATTGGATGGTGTTGGTTATAAAGATTGATGATATCACGCGCAATAGAAGGTCCGACACCGTTTGTAAGGTTGGTGTTATGAGGAAAGACGACTGCGACCGCAATTTGAGGATTTTCGGTCGGTGCATAGGCGACTGCATTGGTATTATTGGCTTTTTGACCACCATTAACGTAACTTTCGGCAGTACCCGTTTTCCCGCTGATGGAAACGGCTGCGCCATTTGAAAAGGCACGACCAGTTGTCAGAGCACTCGTTCCATGCGAAACTTGATAGAAACCTTGCTGCAAGATAGCCATATCTGATTCTGAGATATTGACCTTGTTTAGTTCCTTAGTTGCTGTTTCTTGAATCAGGCTGCCTAAACCACCTTGGTCATTGTTTCCATAAACTCCTTCAACGATGTGAGGAGCCAAACGTACGCCATTGTTTGCAATGGTTGCGACATACTGGGCTAACTGCATCGGTGTGTAGTTATCAAACTGACCAAAGGAATTATTGATATAGTTCCCCAAATCGAAGTCTTTCGGCGTAAATCCTGTTGACTCATCAGGAAGATCAATTCCTGTGGAAGCTCCGAGTCCATATTCCCCAAAGGTTGATCGCAATTTGCCCATTGCAGTCTCTAACTGTCCCGTTGCGACTGTCATATTTGGTGTGTAGGTTTGTCCCATGATTCCTAGCGCAGTTTGAACCATGTAGGTATTAGAAGAGTATTCCAAAGCCTCAACTGCTGTGATAGGGAAAGAGCCGTATGACAAGGTATACCATGAATTGATAGGGGCCGAACCTTGGAAAACAATCGGCTGGTCTGTCAAGGTTTGATTACCTGACAAGACTCCGTTTTCCCAACCAGAGCTGATGGTCGCTGCCTTAACAACAGATCCTGGCACAAAGACATTGGTTATCGTTCCAAGCGAATCTGAGCTCAATTTCCCGGATTCGACATCATGCTTGACACCTGACATGGCCAAAACTGCACCGGTTTTAGGATTGAGGGCTACAGCGTAGACTCCTTCAGAGTATTTGGCTCCACCGTTACCCAACTCTGAGTTGAAGTAGCTCTTGAGTAGGTCGTCCACACCATTCTGGAAAGCTAGGTCAACCGTTAACTTGATATTGTTTCCTTTGCTTCCTTCTTCGACATTTTCCACACTTTCCATATTTCCGTGTTTGTCGAGGTGGATTTCCTTTACGGAACGTTTTCCTTGAAGAACATCTTCATATTGCTTTTCAAGATAGGAAGTTCCCACTCGGTCATTGAGAGAATAGCCTTTTTTGAGATAGGCATCAACTTCTTCTGCTGGAAGTCCTGACTTCTCATTTGAAACGCTACCAACGATTGTTGATAAAGATGTATCCAGTACTTTACGATCCCATGAGGTTGAAATGCTGATACCTGGTAATTCCTTGGACGCTGATGCAACGAGAGCAACTTGGGTATCATCTAAGGCATCCGTAGAAATGGTTCCCGTTGCAAAATTTTCAACAGCATTGAGCTGACTAAAGAGATAGATTTCCTTTTTCTGGTCATCTGTATAATTAAGTTGACTCACGTCAATGCTTTCAACCGCATTATTGTAAAGTGTCGCTTCCGATAAGCGGTTCCCATCTGAATCCAGGCGTTTATCGCTTGGCAAGGATTCGACTGTTTTTTTGTAAATATCCTGGTCCGCCAAGTAGTAGTCTGCAATCTGTCGATCTGTCAGATCAGGAGAGGTTACATTTACATATGTGAGGAGTTTCTTGGCTGTCTCCTTCAATTCAGTTGCCGTCATTTTATTGTTTCGTGTGAAAGAAACAACTTGCTTGACAGTATTTTCCACCAAGGGTTTCCCTGCCGCATCATAGATCTGTCCACGAGCTGAACTGGTTGTTACCCTTGTTTGGCTGGCTGAGGCCAATTTTGTTTCATAGAAATCTTTATTGAGCACCTGCATGTATAACAATCGACCAATAATGGCCATAAAGAGCAGGATGACAATCGCAAATAGTAAATTAAGCCGAATCGGAATCGAATGGCTATTAAATTTTCTCATACAACTAAGACTCTTTTCTAGAAAAATTCCCGATTTCCACCTTTATTTTCCCTAAAATAATAGAGCAAACAGGTGAAGCTCAGTATATTTCATTGTACCATATTTTACGGAGAAACTCTTGGAAAAGTCGAAGCATTTTTTGACTTTTAATTGAAAATGCCTTTTTATTTGGTTATCCTATTTTCTATGATATAATGATAGTAATAGTTAGGAAAGCGTTAATTTTTAAGACTTTGACTCATAAAAAGGAGCCTCATGAACAAGCCAGATATCGCAACCATAATCGACCTCCATTTTGAAGAATTAACCGAGCTCGAGCAAGAAATCGCTCGCTATTTTTTGCAAGCTGAAACGATCCAAGATGATCTCTCTTCTCAGCAAGTTACCCAGAAATTACATATCTCCCAAGCAGCCTTGACCCGCTTTGCCAAAAAGTGTGGTTTTACAGGCTACCGAGAGTTCGTCTTTCAATACCAGCATCAGGCTAGTAAACCGGACACTCATTCGCACAAACACAGTCCTTTGACCAAACGTGTTTTGCGAAGCTACAGTATCATGCGAGAACAAACTCAGGATTTGATTGACGAAGAACAACTGGAACGCGTCGCCCAATTAATCGATGACGCAGAACGAGTTTACTTTTTTGGGACGGGAAGTTCTGGTCTGATTGCCCGCGAGATGAAACTGCGCTTTATGCGTCTAGGTGTTGTCTGTGAAGCTTTGACCGATCAGGATGGCTTTGCTTGGACGACTAGTATCATGGATGAAAATTGTCTGGTACTTGGCTTTTCTCTCTCAGGCACTACCCAATCCGTCCTCGATAGTTTGCTGGACGCCAAGGAAATGGGGGCCAAGACCATTTTATTTACCAGCGCTCCAAACAAAAACAGTCAGGCTTATACTGAAACAGTCCTTGTGACAAGCCATAGTCAATCTTCTTACATCCAGCGTATTTCCGCTCAACTCCCTATGCTCATTTTAATAGATTTGATTTATGCCTACTTTTTAGAAATCAATCGCGAGAGCAAGGAAAAAATCTTTAACAGCTATTGGGAAAATAAAAAACTCAACGGCTATCGTAGACAAAAACGTGTTAGAAAATCCTAGTTTGGTTGAACCAAACTAGGATTGTTTTGTTTTAATACTCTTCAAAAATCTCTTCAAACCACGTCAGCTTCACCTTGCCGTACGTATAGGTAACTGACTTCGTCAGTCTTATCTACAACCTCAAAGCTGTGCTGTGAGCAACCTCTGGCTCGCTCCCTACTTTGCTCTTTGGTTTTCATTGAGTAAAAAATGATAATAGGCACCCAACATTGCGGTATTTTGGGTATGGGAAATTCTAATCGTAAAATAAAACGAGCTATTCTCCTGAGGTACGTTCTATAATATCATAGTTTAATGCAGAGTGTAGCAATGTAGTCATTTCCATAACGTGACAATCGATGTCTTTTGTCACACGATTCATAAAAATCGATCATAGCGAGACCATTCTTCAGTTGTCCTCTAATCTGCATTTCTAAGGTATGGCTAAATTCATATCCATATTCTGGATTGATGGTTATTCTGCCTTCCGCTTCAAGCTCTCTTGAATTAAAAGGGAGTGAAAACTTTAACAGTAATTCCTCATCAGGTTTGTCCCATACAATGTCAGCATCATACATGTAGATCCAAGGATTCATAAATCCAACCATTAACAGACCACCCTTTTTCAATACGCGAGAGGCTTCTTTATACATGTTTTCTAAATCTTCTATATATACATTTGAAACCGGATTAAAAACAATATCAAAGGTTTCATCTTCAAATGGAAATGGTTTTGTCATATCGCCTTGAACGGTATTGATTTTTAAGCCTTCTCGTTTTGCAGCCATCTCATCTCTTTCTAATTGCGATTTAGAAAAATCCATGATGGTAACATCATAACCTTTTGCAGCAAAAACCGGACCCTGCTGGCCACCACCACAAGCTAAACCTAATATCTTTTGTCCCTTGGCTTTTTCAAACCATTCTGTCGGAACTTTTTTCCCCACAGTTAAGGCGACAGAAATTGGATGCTTTCTAGCTTCTTCTAATTCTTCATGTGTCAATGGCTCAGTATAGTCGTTTTTTACATTATTCCATCTATCTTCATTTAATTTTATATAATTATTCATCTTACAATCTCCTCGCAATTTTATAGTATTTCGATTTCAGGTGAATAGGTTGCCATTACATTTTCTCACCTCTACAAATTCTAATTTGTCAATTTCTCATCCATCTCATTATATCACTTTTCCACATTTTCTCATTTACTCAAGCTAAACACTAGTTGAATTGATGATAGAATTGCTCTCTCCTTAACTTCTCATGCAAGTCGGTTATTTTCTCCTAGTTTCTCACGATTACATCCTTTGGCTCAAATTTTTCAATAAAAAAAGAATTAAGCAAAACATTTTTCACTCAACTAGTGATTAAGTGTTCTGCTTAATTCTATAATTCCAAACTAGGATTGTTTTGTTTTGAAATGATAATAAGCTCCCAACATACCTGCCGTATTTTGGTGATAGGCAAATTCTAATCGTGTTTTTTCAGCTAGGCTTGGCACCAAGGCCGCCTTCAAGGCTGTGCGGATCTTCGGTTTGAGAATAGCCTCTTGCCCCATGATGCCGCCACCGAGAATGACTACTTCTGGATTGGCAACGTAGCAAATATTTGCCAAACCTTTTCCAAGGTAATCTACCATGCGGTCAATGCCAGCCATACAGATCTTGTTTCCTTCAGTAGCTTCCTTGAAAATGCGTCGGCCATTCCACTGGTCAACTGGATCACCATGAGCTGCTGCTACATACTCTACCAAGGCTGTCGTAGAAGCCAAGTCTTGGAAAGCTCCATCCTGCATATGCATATAACCAACTTCACAGGCTGAATTGCTAAATCCATGGAAAACTTTCCCATCCATAATTAAGCAACCACCGATACCTGTTCCAATGGTCAAGCAAAGAGTGACACTCGCTCCCTTGCCTGAACCAGATACTGCCTCAGCAAGACCTGCACAGTTGACATCATTTTCAATCTCACAAGGAATAGCAAAACTCGTCTCGATTTCCTTCTTAAACTGGGTTCCTGCATAGTTGGGAATCTGAGGACCAGCATAGAAAATCTCACCCTTATCAGGATCCACCATTCCTGCAGAAGAAATGGCAACACCTGCTACTGGGCCCTTTTCTAAATAGCTGGCAACGATATCTTTTGTCTTTTGTAAGATATGGGGTCCACCCTTATATGCCTCAGTTGGCATTTCATGCGATTCAACAAGTTGGCCTTCTTGGTCAATCAAACCATATTTGATGTTGGTTCCACCGATATCAATTGCAACGTAGTGTGTCATAAATACCTCCTTATGGATTAGAGGAAGCGCTCCTTGGTTTCACGAATCAATTGTGCTGCTGCTTCTACAACTGGGCGATCTTCTTCGGTTACTGGCGTCAATGGCGAACGAACTGAACCAATGTTCAAGCCTTCATTGATCTTCAAGACTTCCTTAATCACACCGTACATATTTCCATGTGCAGAAGTGAGTTTGCCAATGATCGCATTGATAGCATACTGCAATTCACGCGCTGTTTCCAAGTCTTTCTCAGCAATTAACTGATTGAGTTTCAAGAAGAGTTCTGGCATCGCACCATAAGTACCACCAATACCAGCTTTGGCACCCATGAGGCGACCACCTAGGAATTGTTCATCTGGGCCATTGAATACGATGTGGTCTTCTCCACCAAGGCTGACAAAGGTTTGGATATCTTGAACTGGCATAGAAGAGTTCTTAACACCGATAACACGAGGATTCTTCAACATTTCAGTGTAAAGGCTTGGAGTCAAAGCAACACCTGCTAATTGAGGAATGTTGTAGATAACATAGTCTGTATTTGGTGCTGCAGCACTAATGTCATTCCAGTATTTAGCAACTGAGTACTCAGGCAAACGGAAGTAAATCGGTGGAATCGTTGCAATGGCATCTACACCCAAGCTTTCCGCGTGGCGAGCAAGTTCCATACTATCTTTGGTATTGTTGCAAGCTACGTGAGCAATGATGGTCAATTTGCCCTTAGCAACTGCCATGACTTCTTCCAAAATCAATTTGCGGTCTGCCACACTTTGGTAGATACATTCACCAGAAGAACCATTGACATAGAGACCTTGAACACCCTTATCAATGAAGTATTGAACCAAGGCACGGGTACGCTCTGGACTGACTTCTCCTTGATCATCATAACATGCGTAGAAGGCTGGAATGACACCTTCGTATTTTTTCAAATCTGACATAGATTTTCTCCTAAGATTTCTTTTTTCTGCTGAGAGCAGCTCTATTTTTTACAAGTTTAGTATACACCTTGTGAAAATCTCTTTCAATATCTTGTATACACTTAGATTTTAGTTTCTACTTGTATTTTAGAAACTGTAACGATTGAAAGTAGTTTCAGAAACAAGCCATCCTACTGGTATTTTGCGAAGATTTTCTCCATCAAACCTGCTTGGAGAAAGACTAGCAAACCAAAACCAAAGAGGATAAAGGCCGATCCACCCAAAAGGAGAGTGAAGGCGGATAGATAAAGAACCATCACAATGAGAAAGAGAATGGCTAACATGAGGAAGAACCATGGAAAGTTAAAACTTGCCAAGATAAGCCCTTTTTGCAGCACTTCTTTCCATGACAAATCATAGCGCGCAGCGATGGGATAACTAGCTAGCATCACGAGAGTGAGGAAGATGAGAATCCCCAAACAAATTGCTTTCACAATCTGGAAAGGCAAAGCTGTCTGGCCCCAGAAGAGATAGAGATCTAAAAGGCTTAATGACACAATACCCAACTCTAGCAAACCTAACTGGAAACCCAGTTTCAGATTTTGCTTGAAGGCTCTTAGAAAAGTTTGAAAGACTGGTACCCGTCTGCTTCTCTTAATCTCAAACATGGTTTCATAGAGGCTGATTTTCGCCACTCCAATCGTCACGATGGGCAAACAAGAGACGACAAAAAGAAGATTGACTGTGACGATATCCAAAACCTTTTCACTAAAACGCATGAGAAAGTTGTCTGTATCAAATGCTGCCTTGATAAGGCTTACTCCTTTTTGTGCCATGTTTGCTCCTCCTGATTCTTTTAATCAATCAAAATTTTAAAGAGATATTTACGAACCTTCTCTTCCATCCCTGCGTAGCCATTTGGCTGATGCGGTTCTCCTGGGAAGAAAATCGCAAAATTGTGATAACCCAACAAGAGTGGGTAGCGTTCATGACAATGGACAAAACCAATGTCGCTCGCTTCATCGAATGCTACTGCCTCGTCTTTGATACGTGAACCGTAGCTTGAATATTCATGTCCTTCTACCAGTAAATGCAAATCTGCATAGTGTTTATGGTGCTCAAACTGATCATTTTCAGCTTGATTGAGGACATTTTCCTGAACAACTAGAAAGACCTTGTCCCCGTCAATCTCATACTTACCGAGTTCGAAAGAAGCCTTACGGTGCTGATAGAGATAGTCGATAGCCTTGTCTAGATTGGGATGGATCCCCTTGTAAAAGGTGATGTTTTTCAAATCGTCAAAAATCATACTGTTTCCTTCGTTTCTGATAGTTACTAGTTTTCAGTTTCGAATTATCCTTCCTCTATTTCCCTGTAATAGTGCGGACGGAAGCAAATTCCTTCGGAATTTCATTCCTAATTTTTGAGCCTTTCACTCCTTCATCGTCAGTCTCAAAAATTCCGTCTAAGATAAGCGTAAGATGCTTATCTTAGATACCACTAAAGCGGGAAATAGTTACCCTAAAACGAACCTACTCTAACTAGTATCATGAAAAGAGTTCATTCTTAAGTTTATAAGTGTCTGACAAAACTTCACGAAGTAACTGCATACTCTCCATTTTGTAGACACTTATAACTCTGTATTCTCTTATACTCAATGAAAATCGAAGAACAAACTAGAAAGCTAACCGCAGGCAATACTTAAGTATGGCAAGGTGATGCTGGTGTAGTTTAAACTCGATTTTCGCAAGGTCTTATCCTTTAACAGCTCCCATAGTAATCCCTTGAGTGAAGGATTTTTGGAAGACAAGGAAGACGGTTACGATTGGCACGGCTGCAAGAGCTGCACCTGCCATGATCAAACCATAGTTGGTTGCCATTTCGGCCTGCATGGTCGCAACCCCGAGTGAGATAGTCAAGTTTTGACGTGAAGTCAACATAACCAACTGCATGAAGTAGTCGTTCCAAGTATTGATGAAGGTAAAGATTGCAAGGGCTGCAAATCCTGGTTTCACGATAGGGAAGGCTACGCTCCAGAAGGTACGAATCTCACCACAACCGTCGATTTTAGCTGATTCAAGCAATTCTGTAGGGATATTTTCACTGAATTGTTTCATAAGGAATACCCCAAATGGCCATCCAATCAAAGGCAAGATAACTGCCCAAAGAGTATCGTGAATTCCCATGAAGTTAACGATACGTACCAATGGTACAAGGACAACTTGTTTTGGAAGTGCCATGGCAGCGATAAAGACTGCAAAGAGGATACGTTGACCATAGAAACGTTTTTTAGCCAAGACATAACCTGCTAGAGAAGAGGTTGCACAGACTAAGAACATGGTTACCAGTGAGATAAATACAGAGTTCCACATCCACTGCATAGCAGGGTTTTGCACCATGAGTTGTTGGAAGTTCTCCATGGTTGGCATTTTAGGGAACCACTGTGGTGGAATCATAATGGTATCAGGTTGTGATTTGAAGGCCCCTGTCAAGATCCAGTAGAATGGAAAGATGAACAGTACGGTCAACAAGAGCAAGATAATCGTTGAAATAACAGTGAAAGCTGTTAAAGGTTTCTTTTGTGTAGGTTGCATAACTGTCTCCTTTCTTTAGTATTCTACGTCGTTTCCGAGGATCTTGAATTGAGCAAAGCTGACAATGGCAATCATCACTGCCAAGAAGACACCGATGGTATTTGCATAGCCGTACTCTGTCAATTGGAAGGCTTTTTCGTAAAGGTAGTACATCAAGGTACTTGTTGAATAGTTTGGACCACCAGAAGTCAACAACTGAATCAAGGCGAAACATTGGAATGAGTTGATGGTTGTGATGATTGCGATGTAAAGAGTTGTTGGAAGAAGGCTAGGCCATTTGATCTTCCAGAAGACTTGGAATTCAGTCGCACCGTCTACACGCGCTGCTTCAACAAGTGAGTTGTCAATATTCCCCATTGCAGCGATATAAAGGATAATCGGTTGACCAACAGATGTTGTCAAAAGAATGATCATAATCGCTAGCAAAGCCCAGTTTTTGTCACCCAGCCAAGAAATGTTTTGGCTGATGATGTGGCTTGACTTAAGGACAAAGTTTAGAATCCCTGATAGGGGGTCATAGATCCATTTCCATACAACCGTTACGGCAACACTACCTGTAACTACAGGAAGGAAGAAGACGAAACGATAAAAAGAACGGGCAATGGCATTTTGATGATAGGTTTGAGATGCTACAAAGAGCGAGAAGAGAACCACAATCGGAACAGATCCAATAACCAGGATAACGGTATTGATCAAAGACTTCACAAAGACAGGGTCTTTAAACATGCGAATGTAGTTGTCCAAGCCCACAAACTCAAATTTAGTCATGGAGTAGTTAAAGAAACTTGTAATGAATCCCATAATCATAGGAGCCAAGACAAAGATGACAAAGAAGAATAACACTGGTGCTAGGAAAGCGTAGGAAATCACTGTTTCCCGCATACGAATTTTATTGACTTTCACAGTCGGCACCTCTCTTTCAAATAGAATAGTTTTTAATTTTCTTGAACTGTTTTAAAACCAAAATGAAATTTTTTAAGATTCGCTTATGTAAGAACTTCATTTTAATTTCGTGACAGTTCCTACCATTTCAAACAAAAGTCCCCCTTTTCTTACACCATAGTGCACAGGGAAAAGGGGGGAATCAATCTGACTTAGTGCTTATTGTTTTGTAGCTTTTTTGATTGTTTCGTTAGCTTTTTCAGTGAAGGCTTTCAAAGCATCCGCTGGTTTTTCGTCACCATTTGATACAGATTGCAACATTGGGAACCAAAGTGTTCTCATTTCAGCAAATCCATCGATAGTGTTGTAGTATGGTGAGTAGTATTTAGTCCAGCCACTGATTGTTTCCATACGTTTGTCTTCATAAAGTTTGCCAAATGAAGTACGAACTGGGAAGGCACCTGTACGAACTACGTCTTTAGGACCCCATTCTTTGTCATCTGCGATGAATTGAACGAATTTCTTAGCAGCTGCGATTTTCTTATCGTCTTTGTTGTTAAATACTGCAAATCCGTTTACAAGGTATTCAAGAGATGGTTTACCAGAGTCTGATGGGAATGGTACTTCTACCACGTCTACCTTACTTGCTTCCAAGAGTTTCGCTTGGATACCGTTTTGAGCTGGTGCCCAAAGGATTGTGTATGAAGTTTGACCGTTGGCAAAGTTTTGGATATCTGCTCCACCGTCAAATTGTGAACCGTTGTTCAACAAACCGTCTTTAATCCAGCTAGCAGCTTTTTCAAGACCTTTGACGAATTTAGGATCGTCTGTTGTATATTTGGTTACGTCTTTATCTGTTACAGAACCGCCATAAAGGTTTGCAACGAAGGCACGTGTTCCTTGGTCTCCCCCTTGACCAGAACTGAACAATGAACCTGGTGTATAGCCTTTATCTTTAAGCGCTTTCAAAACTTTTTCAAAGTCATCAGTTGTCCAACCTTCTTTTACAAGGTTTGCAACTCCAGCATCTTCCAACATTTTCTTGTTCATAGCCATGTAGAATGGAGCTGAACTGATTGGATACATGTAAGCTTTGTCTCCAGCCTTACTTGCTTGTACGATGTTTTCGTTGTTGACATCTTTGACGAATTCGTCTGTGAAGAGGTCGTTCAACTCAGCCAATTTACCGTTTTTACCGTATTGGATGATACGTCCTGGTGCGTCAAAGAGTACGTCTGGCGCTGTTCCAGCTTCGATAGCTGTTGTGATCTTTTCTGGACCTGACTTGAAGTCGATGGTTTCCAATTTCACTTTTACATCTGGATTTGCTTTTTCAAAAGCTTCGATGATTGATTTTTCATAAGTTCCAACACCGTCACCCGTTTTTTCTTGTGTGAAGACTGGGAATGCCCACCAAGTGATTTCTGTTTTCCCGCTATCGCTACTAGAGCTTCCAGCATCTTTACTTCCACCAGAGTTACCACAAGCCGCAAGGCCAAGAATCGCAGCACCCGCAAGTACTGTACAAGCTAGTTTTCTAAATTTCATTTGTATTCTCCTAATTGATAAGCGTATCCATATTGGATAATGAGTTCTTTATATTTGTATACGTTTTCATTTTGTCCGACGCATCGACCACTCTCCTCTTTTTTGAGATTGTGTTATTTTAGACCGGCAACAAAGCGTTCCGTAATCTCTTTTGGTCTAGTGATAGCTCCACCAACAACGATACCTCGCACTCCATATTCAAGGATTTGCTTAGCTTGTTCTGGTGTATGAATTTTCCCTTCAGCGATGACATCCACACCTGCTTCACACAGTTTTTTGATCAGTTCAAAGTCTGGACCATCTACCTTAGGACTATAAGAGGTGTAACCTGATAGGGTTGTTCCAACAAAATCAATTCCTGCTTCAACTGCTGCTATACCCTCTTCAAACGTGCTAGTATCAGCCATTAAGAGTTGATGCGGATATTTTTCTTTGACTTGTCGGATAAAGTCCTGAATTTCCAAACCGTCGTAACGTTCACGTTTGGTACAATCCAGAGCAATGACCTCAATATCGAGTTCAGCCAATTCATCCACTTCTTTCATAGTAGCTGTAATGAATGGCTCCTGTGGCGGATAGTCACGTTTGATAATCCCGATAATCGGGAGTTTCGTAACCTCCTTAATCTCCTTGATATCGCGAACACTGTTTGCTCGGATACCGACTGCTCCACCTTGCTCAGCCGCTTTGACTAGCAAGGGAATGACTCCTCCCGCTTCTGTATAAAGCGGTTCGTGAGGAAGTGCCTGGCAAGAGACAATGATTCCATCTTTGATTTGTTCAATCAAGGCTTCTTTGCTGATCTGTGGCATCCTCTTTCCTCCCTTTCTTTCTTCTATGGGCTTATTATATATCATTTGTTAAGCGCTTTCAATAGATTGTGATAGAATAGATTTCAGTTTCAAAACTATTTTATAGAACAGACTATCCTGAAAGTAGTTTCAGACTTCTTATGATTTCGAATCAAGCTGAATGTAATAAAGAAAGATAGCAGGATGAAAAACCTGCTATCTCTTCTGAGACCTACTCAAATAGCTTTTGCTTACTATTCTTTTCTCTTCTTGCCAAATGCAAACAAGGATAAAAGAACGCCTGCAAGACCAAGGGAAAGCAGTGAGCTTGTTTCCTTGCTTCCCGTATTTGGAAGTTCATCTTGTTTAGCTGCTGGCGCTTGATAGGTCACATCTTGGCCTAGAGACAGTTTGTTGTCTGCAGCTGCTAATACTAGATTGGTGTCTCCCTTGTACTCTGGCACTTCAAGGACTGCTGCTTCAGCACCATTGACACCACCCTTATACTCTGGCAGGTCATTTGAAGCTGCCAAGACAAAGTTAGCACCTCCTCTATATTCAGGAAGCTCGTTTGAGGCTGCTAGAACTGCATTGACTCCACCCTTGAACTCTGGAAGTTCATGGACTGCTGCCTCAACAGCATTGACTCCACCAGTGAATTCTGTTTTTTCTACTGTTGGAGCTGGTTCTTCACCTACTGTTGCCAATGGTCCAGTGTACTCTGGTATCTCTGCCACTGGGGTTTCCTCTGCATTGACACCACCTGTGAATTCAGGTTTTTCAACCGTTGGAGCTGCTTCTTCACCTACTGTTGCCATTGGACCTGTATACTCCGGAACTTCATGAACCGTTGCTTCCTCTGCATTGACACCACCTGTGTACTCCGGCACCTCATGGATAGCAGCTTCACTGCCATTAATACCATCGCTTAGTTTAGAGCCAGCTAAAGAAACTGGTAAATTGTGCATGCTTTCAATTGCACCCTCGGCTAGACCTGTAATCCTTTGACCCATATCCCCTGGGTCTATTGTGAATAGGAGAGTTTTTGTATCGTACTGGGTCATAAAGGTTGCTGTCTTGCCATTTGCCAATTGAAGGGTCGGAGCCTTGTTGACCAATACTTCCGAATCGAACTCCATGGCTATAATGCCTGGCCATTTTTGGATAGCATATTTTACTTTTGCTTCTTTAGGAGAAACTCTTTCCTTGGTCAAGAAATCCCAGTTGAACTTCTTGAAGGAAAGTGTGTATGGAACACCTCCAGGAGCATGGTGTTCATATAAAAGTCCAAATTCATCTGGTCCGATTTGTTGAAGTGAGTTATAAGCATACTCACCTTCTTGAATCAAATGGTGGTGCAACCAAGTTAACTGACCATCTTCTTCTACACGAGCCACTCGAATATAACCATTTTTACGACCAGGACCATTTGCATTTGCTAATAGAATATACTCTTTGCCATTTTGAACCGTGTGAGTCGCAGCCATTTGAACATAAACGTCTGGCACATCGTAGCGTTCAACGTTATTGTCCCAAGTTAGACCACCATCATGACTGGTTGCAACCTGTAGATCTTCTGTCAACCCACGCATAAAGAGTTTGAGGTCCCCATTGTTTAACTGAACAACTGAAGCTTCTGTATTTTGAGCATAATAATTACTCATGGTACTTGAATCGACTACTGTACCATCATAAAGTGTACGATTGTCGTTGACACCACCACCCATATGCCAAGTCTTACCATGGTCGTCTGAGTAGATGATTCGAGATGATTGAGAACCATTGAGGTGGTTAGCCCGGTTGGTCGTATAGACAGGAACGACGATTCGACCTTTATGTGGTCCAGTACGAAGGGTAATCCCCACTCCAGGACCTACTCCTAGGAATTTCATCCAATCGGCTTTGACCATAGGAGTAATATCTTGAGGCGCTGACCAGGTCTTCCCGTCGTCATCGCTGTAAGACATCCATAGGTAGCTATCCTTCGCAATTCTAAATGGAGAAGTTTTGTTTGTTGTGAAGTAGATATTGCCCAGTAGCTGGTCACCCTTGTATAGATCACCCTTGTCACTATAGGCCGGTTTAACAGGTTCTACAACAACACGGTAGTCTGTTGCTTTACCATCTGGAGTGTAAACTGTACCATTTTCTCGAATAGTATAAGCTTCCTGTTCACCTTCTCGATAGAGGAGTTGATAGGTTTTACCATTGATTTCTTTGTAGGCTTCTTCTTTTTGCGAAGACATTCCAAAGATTCCTTTTCCTTCTGGGAACATGTCATAAATGGCAAAAATGCGTTTGGTTTCAGGATCTTGAGTCAGGGTCATATCGATATTCACTGGTGAACCGATTGATGGATCAGAAGCCTTTGGATTGTCACGTAGGTTGGTAATAGTTACTCGATCTCCCCAAGTTTTACCATTATCTTCACTGCGTCTGATGACCATGCCGATATCACCCCAGTCACTCGAATGGAGACGACGTTCATCTGCACCTGCAATCAGCGTTCCTTTATCTGTCTTGAGAAGAGCTGGGATACGATAACTCTTGATACCATCTTTATTTGGTTGGTTGTTCATTCCACCTTCAAAGACGTCTTCTTTCTCTGAGATTTTCGCTCCCTCAGGAAGTTTCTTTTCTAAATCACCTCTTTCAAATAGTTGACTTCTTGTCTGAACTTCATCTGGGCTTAAAGCACGATCATAAACAGTTAGGTTTCGCACTTGTAGGTTTGATGCCCAAACTGTTTTATTGGCCCGTTTGGTTGCTCCAAGTTGAACTTGATTAACATCTGGCATATCTTTGATAAAGTTACCAGATTTGAGGCTTGTTCGAGATAAGACACCGTTCACATAGAGACGAACTCGACCATGAGGTAACTCCGCTGTTGGTTGTTCGACAGTAAAGGTCATGGAATTCCATTGTCCAGGACGAACTTTCAAAGGAGCATCTGTATACTTATCATAGAACTGCTCCCCGTTAGCGCCACGCCCTTCAATAAGAGCTGTATTATCAAGGACCGACATAGTAAAGTACTCATTTTCCTTGGTGTCACTGGATACAGAGAAGAGATTGTAAAAGCGTGGAGCTGATGCATCTGGTTTGAACTCCATGTGAATTGTAGCATTTTTTAGTTGCTTTAGTTTGTCTAGTTCACTTGATAAATCAACTCTCTGACCATTTGCTGCATTGGTTTCAACATCTTCTTTTTCAAGGACAGGATTAGCATTTTTTAAATCTCTTGAGTAATAGTCACGAGGAATAGCACCCTGATCCTCTGATTCCTCTTCCTTATTTGCTTCTTCTGCAGGGGTTTCGGTAGAGGATGGGGTTTCTGATTCTGCACTCTCATTTTTTTTCAAATGGTCTTGGTCCACCTCAACGCCGTTGTCTTGAGCTGCTGCCAATTTACCAGCCAAATCCTTATCCAAATGAGCAAGATCTCCCGAGGACGCTTCTTTTGGCAATTCTGATAAACCTTGACCAGGTTCGACAGTTTCTGTATTGGCCCCTGCTGCATTGGCTTGCTCTTGAGCTAAGACTGGATTTGCTCCAAATACCACTGTACCAATCACTACAGATGCCGCCCCAACTGCAAATTTTCGAATTCCGTATCGCTGTTTCCGATTTAAATATTTGTAATTCATGTTTGTCCTTTCATTTTTCATAAAATAAAGCGCTTTCTTTTTTCTTTAAAAATTTTTATTGTCTCTTCAAGAGACAAGTTTTACAAGAAAATATCCAACTTAATGAGAGCTTCCAATCCTCTCCCATTTTCTGCTGAGGAATTCTTTAAGCACCCAGCAGCCTTTTTCCTCCTTTCACAAGTGACTTTTCCTTTATTATACAATAAAGTCTTATATTTATATCTGTGTTCCCACAGAATAGATTTTACTTTTAAGAATATTTTAATATTTTAAATTTTCTAAAAGTACTTTCAGGTTTTGGACATAAAAAGAGAGCTCCTGGGCTCTCTCATTCATTATCTTACGTACTTAAAAGGAATCTCACTGCCACAGAGCCAGTTATAGACTTGGTCATTGACAAAAACATTCATGGCTTCGTGAGCATACTCTGGCATGATGCGATAGGCCTTGTCGCAAGTTAGGCGGTTGTAAATCGCAAACTGGGTAATAGGATAGCAAACATCGTCATCCAAGCCCGTAATCATCTTGACCTCTCCTTTGATACGATGGGCAAGATTTTTCACATCGATATAGGCAAGAGTCGCCATGATTTCATCCTCTGTTTCATGGAAGGGATCGTGGAACTTGAAATAACGGAAGAGTTCATCATAGGCTTCACTGGTATTGCCAATCTCAAGCACTCGTCTAAAGTCTGACAAGAAAGGATAGATGGCCACTGTTTTCTGAATCCGAGGATTGAGAGCAGCTGCAACTAAGGCTAAAGCCCCTCCTTGTGAGGCACCATAACTAGAAAGTCGCTTCTCAT
This sequence comes from Streptococcus oralis, assembly GCF_024399415.1. NCBI lineage: Bacteria > Bacillati > Bacillota > Bacilli > Lactobacillales > Streptococcaceae > Streptococcus > Streptococcus oralis. The sequence goes on along the minus strand of NZ_CP029257.1, from coordinate 545,680 downwards.
CAATCTCAGGTAGACTAGCAACAATTTCGATCAACTGGTAAATATCCAGATAAACATCCTTATAAAAGAGATGATCCCTACCTTCAACAGCACCACGGATGATATGTCCCTTAACGGTATTTCCTAGTGGAGAACGCATGCCGTCTTGCGAATAGCCCGACTGTCCACGGACATCCATAGAAACAACACCGTAACCAGCCACGGTAAAGGCCAGCATGTCGGCCCAGTCCCAGCCACGTCCCATATAGCCGTGAAAGTGGAAGATTAAGGGAACTTTACCTTCACTCTTTGGAAGGATGACACGTGCATAAACCTTGCCTTCATTGGTTCCTTCAAAAGTGAGCTCATAGCACTTGACTTGAGGAATATGGAAATCTCTTTCCTCCAACTGGTAGGCTGGAAGAGATGAAACTTTTTTGACCTCTTCATCCCAGAAAGCATCAAAGTCTTCTGGAACCTCATCCCTTCCTAGATAGGTCTTGATTTCTTCTAACAAAGCTGGATTTTTCATAGTATGCTCCTTTTATTTTGTAATCGCTATCATAACTCTAGCATATCTAGGAAGGCAATGCAAGAAAGAATTCTAAATAGAAAGTGATTTTAGATTCTCTTTCCTCAAACCTATCGTCTGAAAGTAGTTTTAAAAATAAAAAGAGCGTTTCCGCTCTCTGTGTATCAATAGGTGCTAGCTCCTTTCTCTAGTTTGACGGTTTGGAATTTCTTTTGGTAGGTTACTTTAATAGTCATGTGAGAGCCCTCGTTTCTTTTTGATGACTCTAGTATAAGACCCAAACCTAAAAGCTAGCTTAAGTTTTCCTTAGAGAAAGCTTATACTCAATGAAAATCAAAGAGCAAACTAGGAAACTAGCCGCAGGTTGCTCAAAGCACTGCTTTGAGGTTGTAGATAAGACTGACGAAGTCAGTTACATATATAATCCAAGGCGACGTTGACGTGGTTTGAATTTTATTTTCGAAGAGTATTAATCTAGATGTTCTTTCTTTTCCAGATGGAGAGCAATCATGCGCCATTCTGGATCCTCTCGCCAACCTTCTATCGAACTAATGTAGCTGGCAACCTTTCTGGCTTCTTCTAAAATCGGAAAATCTTCGATAATATCAGCCACTTGAAACTCTGGAAGGCCTGACTGTCTGGTTCCGAAAATCTCTCCAGAACCACGCATTTTCAAATCTTCCTCCGCAAGGACAAATCCATTGGTCGTTTCTGTCATGATACGCATGCGATCTTTCCCAGAATCCGTCTTGGGATTAGCCACGAGAACAGCATAGGACTGCTTGTCCCCCCGACCAACACGACCTCTGAGCTGGTGAAGTTGGCTGAGACCGAACCGATCGGCATCCATGATAATCATGACGGTCGCATTGGGAACATTAACCCCAACCTCAATAACCGTTGTCGAAACCAGAATATCCGTTTTTCTCTCTTTGAACTCCTGCATGATCTGGTCTTTTTCGTCACTCTTCATCTTACCATGTAGGAGGGCTACTTCTGCCTTGCCAGCAAAATGAGCTGTCAACTCCTCAGATAAGGCAATAGCATTTTTCAGATCCAGAGCTTCAGATTCTTCGATCAGGGGAGAGATAACATAGGCTTGCGAACCTTTTTGAATTTCCCCCTCTAACCAAGTCAGTACCTGAGGTAGTTGCTCATGTTTGATCCAACGTGTCACAATGGGTTTCCGACCCGCTGGCATCTGGTCGATAATGGAAACATCCATATCGCCAAAGGCTGTGATAGCCAGCGTCCGTGGAATGGGCGTCGCTGTCATCATGAGAACGTCAGGATTGTTCCCTTTTTCTCTCAGAACACGCCTTTGCCCCACGCCAAAACGGTGCTGCTCATCGATGATAATCAAGCCAAGGCGAGCATAATCCACTCCATCTTGTATCAAAGCATGAGTCCCGATAATAAAGTCAGCCTCACCCTTGGCAATAGTCTCCAAGACTTCTCTTTTTTCTGTAGCTTTCAAGGATCCTGTCAAGAGAGCCAGTTTCAAGTCTGGAAAAAGGTTCTGTAAACTCTCAAAGTGTTGCTCTGCTAGGATTTCTGTTGGCACCATAAGAGCTGCCTGATAGCCAACCGTCACCGCCGCAAACATGGCCAAGCCAGCAACTACCGTTTTCCCGCTTCCCACATCTCCTTGAAGGAGACGATTCATGTGATGGTCCGACTTCATGTCTGTCAAAATTTCCTGCAAACTCTTTTCTTGAGCTTGGGTCAGGGCAAAAGGAAGACTTTCTTTAACGGCTGTCACTTTTCCCTGAGACCAATTCAGAACCAGACCACTTCCCTGAACTCTATTTTCAGACTTGAGTAACTGCAACTGCATTTGGAAGTAAAAGAGTTCCTCAAACTTGATCCGGCGAAGGGCCTGCTTGTATTCTGCCAAATCCTTGGGAAAATGCATAGCGCGAACAGCCTGGCAACGGGACATGAGTTTGTATTTGTCCAGCAAAGACTGGGGAAGGTTTTCCTCTATCAAGAGGTCCAGTCCCTGATCAAAAGCCGTCTTGATGGCCTTGACCAGACTGGCCTGACTGATTCCTTGAGCCAGACGATAGACAGGCTGGAGGTCATCTTCCACCTGAGCTAGAACCTTCATCCCAGTCAGACTGGCCTTGGCACGGTCCCATTTTCCAAAAACGGCAAGAGTTGCTCCCAATTCTATCTTATCTGCTAGATAAGGCTGGTTAAAGAAATTAACCGCAAAAACGACTTCTCCCTGCTTGAGGCTAAAGCGCAGGCGATTGCGCTTAAAACCATAATACTGGACACTGGCAGGAGTCACGACTTGACCAGAAAGAACAGCCTTTTCTCCATCTTCCAGCTCCAGCACTTGCTTGGTTTTGAAATCTTCATAACGGAAAGGAAAGTAGAGCAAGAGGTCTTGCAAGTTTTCAATTCCTAGTTTAGCGTATTTCTCTGCTGACTTTGGTCCCACACCAGGCAAGACATGCAAGGGTTGATGTAGATTCATGCTCCACTCCTTTCTTTTTTAATAATATTCTCTCGGAATGCGATCGCTGAGGAGACAAACCACCTCATAGTTAATAGTTCCACGATAGGTCGCTACCTGAGTAGCTGTGATTTCCTTGCCACCGTTTGTGCCGATCAAGGTTACTTTTGTTCCTAGCGGATAAATCTTAGGCAGACGAATGGTGATTTGGTCCATAGATACTCGTCCGACGATTGGGCAAGCTTGGCCATCTACCAAGACAGTGAAATTTTGCATATCTCGTGTCCAACCATCCGCATAGCCGATTGGCACGGTCGCAATGACTTGCTCACTATCCGCCTGATAGGTTGCTCCATAGCCCATGCAAGCTCCAGCTGGAACTGTCTTGACATGAACAAGGGCAGACTCCAAACTCAAGGCTGGTGTCAAATCATAGGGTAAGTCCAAGACCTCTCCACTAGGATTGAGACCATACATGGCATCTCCCATACGGACTGCATTGAAAATAGTCTCAGCATGCCAGAGGGTCGTTGCTGAGTTGCTGGCATGAACCAGCTCTGGAACTTCCTTCATACTTGCCAAAATAGTTTTAAAGCATTCTAACTGGGCATTAAAATAGTCATCTGATTCTTCATCTGCAGTAGCAAAGTGGGTAAAAATCCCCTCAACACGAGCGCCGTGTTGTTGGAGCAAGGCTTGAGCCTGCTCTGCCTCACTGGAATCTCGAAAACCAATCCGTCCCATCCCTGAGTCAATCTTGAGGTGAACCGATAAGCCAGATAAATCAGCCCCAGTGGCAACCAACGCTCGAATCCACTCCAGTCCAGCCACCGTCAAAGTGATGTCGTATTCTTTAGCTAGGCCAATAGCTTCTAACTCAGATACACCTAGAATGAGGATTTTCTTGCTGAGGCCAGCCTGACGAAGTTCAATAGCTTCATCAATATTGGAAACACAAAATCCATCAACATCATTTTGAATAGCCTTGGCAACGGCAACAGCCCCATGACCATAGGCATTAGCCTTGATCACTGCCCACTTGAGCGTTCCTTCAGGGATATGAGCCCCCATTTGCTGAATATTTTGTCGAATAGCTCCCAGATGAATCAGAGCCTTGGTTGGTCTATGTGGACTAGCTTTCATGATTTTCCTCCAAAATGACACTGGCTGTCACAAACTGATCTGTATGGCTGATAGATAGCCAAATCTTTCCTGAAAATGGTGCCTGACTAAAATAAGGCGCGCCTCGTTCATTGTTCAAAACTTCCAAATCCTGAAAGGTCAGTTTGCCAATTCCTGTCCCCATAGCCTTGGAAAAGGCCTCCTTAGCCGACCAGCGGCCTGCCAAGTATTCGATCTGCCTGCGCCCTTTGAGACTGGCAAAACGCTCCATTTCTTTAGGGGTCAGCACGCGCTTAGCAAAGCCCTCACGTCGTGTAACTGCGTTTTCTATCGAAGCCAATTCTTCGATGTCAATTCCGTGTCCAACTATCATACTCATAAAAGGAGCTGAGATTCCCCCAACTCCATCCTTTTCACTTATTTTGTTAAGGTGGTATAAATTTCTTCTACCAAGGCTACTGTATTTTCCCAACCTAGACAAGGGTCAGTTATGGAGCAACCAAAGACCTCTGGTTGGTTTTGACGACCGTCTGCTAGGTAAGACTCAATCATAAAGCCTCGAACCGTCTTTTTAATCTTTTCATTCCAGTCACGATTCAGCAAGGCTTGGCGAACAATGCGAATTTGTTCCATATACTGCTTGCCTGAATTGTCATGATTGGTATCGATGATAATGAAGGGATTTTCAAGTCCCATGGTCTCATAACGATTGATGGCATTTAAGAGGGTTTCATAGTAGAAATTGGGTTCATTTTTACCATATTCGTTCATGGCGCCACGAAGGATAACATGGGCCAAAGGATTTCCCGAAGTTTCCACTTCTTGACCGTGGTAAAGGAAGGTTTGCTTGTTTTGAGCTGCATAGATAGCATTAAACATAACCCCAAGGTTCCCAGATGTTGGATTTTTCATCCCAACTGGAGCATCAATCCCAGACGCTACAAAACGGTGTTCCTGGTCTTCTACTGAACGAGCCCCTACAGCATGGTAGCTGACTAGATCATCGATCAAAACGAGATTTGACGGATAAAGCATCTCATCAGCTGTCGTCAAGCCCGTCTCCGTAATCACACGGTAGTGCAGCTGACGAACAGCTTGTATGCCATTAATCAAGCTTGGAGCTTTAGAAGTATCCGGCTGATGAACCAAACCCTTATAGCCATCTCCATTGGTACGAGGTTTAGCCGTATAGACACGCATCACAATAAAGATTTTATCTGCAACTTTTTTCTGTAAGTCTGCTAAACGACGAGCATATTCGAGCACAGCTTCTTCATTGTCTGAAGAACACGGTCCCATCACCAAAAGGATTCGGTCGTCCTCACCTGAGATGATGGCTGCCAGCTCTCTATCGCGGGCTTCTTTCTTTCGCAAGGCTTCAGGTGACAACTGGGTCGCAGCCTTGATTGCTTCAATATCAATTTCTTGACCTTTTTCGATAAATGCCATCTTACTCTCCTAGCGTTTGGTAAATTTCGCGAACAAGTGCTTCTGTGTTGTCCCAGCCTAGACACGGATCTGTAATGGACTTACCAAAAACTTCTGGCTCATTTTGACGTCCATCTTCTAGATAGGACTCAATCATAAAACCACGAACATATTTTTTGATCTTCTCATTCCAGTCACGGTTAATCAAGGTCTGACGAACGATACGGATTTGATCCATGTACTGCTTGCCTGAATTGTCGTGATTGGTATCGATGATGATAAAGGGATTTTCTAAGCCCATCTTTTCATACTGATCAATGGTATCCATCAAATTGTCATAGTAGTAATTAGGAATATTTTTCCCGTATTCGTTCAATGCTCCGCGAAGAATGGCGTGGGACAATGGATTCCCCGTCGTTTCCACCTCTTTGCCGAGGAAGAGGAAACTCTGTTTATTTTGTGCTGCATAAATCCCGTTAAACATGACATTGAGATTTCCAGATGTGGGATTTTTAAATCCTGTCGAGAAATCTGCTCCACTCGCTACAAAACGGTGCTGTTGATCCTCTACAGATCGAGCTCCAACAGCCATATAAGAAATCAAATCATCCACCAGCGGAAGATTTTCAGGATAAAGCATCTCATCCGCTGTTGTCATTCCCGTCTCGGTAATCACACGGTAGTGCAGTTGGCGAACAGCCTTGATCCCATTGATCAAGCTAGGTGCTTCTGTCGCATTTGGTTGATGAATCAAGCCCTTATAGCCATCACCATTGGTACGAGGTTTAGCTGTATAGACACGCATGACCATAAAAATACGGTCTTTGACCTCTTCTTGCAAAGCAGATAGACGCTTGGCATACTCGAGAACCGCCTCTTCGTTATCAGATGAACATGGTCCAATCACCAAGAGAATACGCTGGTCTTCCCCACGGATGATGGCTTCCAATTCCTGATCACGTTGATTTTTTATCGCAAGAGCCGCTCCCTCTAATTTAGACAAGGCGCGAACTTCTTCAATGTTAATTTTAGGACTTTTAGCTTTAAATACCATGATTCATCTCCTTATAAAGCAAACGGACACCAAGCAAAAAATGATTTTTACCAGGTATCCGCCTGTATCTTATCTCATATTATTGTCTCTTACCATGACAGTTCTTGAATTTCTTACCTGATCCACACGGGCATTGGTCGTTTCGTCCGATTTGGCTCAAGTCCAAATCTTCTGGAAGGCTTGCCTGCTGCGCTGCGATATTACGAGTCGCAGTTGTACTGATATTGTGTTCAGTTTGCGGACGTTCTTGTTCATGGATTTGTGCTTTCATCATCAAGCGGGTCACATCGAATTCAATTGATCCAATCATGTCATTAAACATGCGGAAACCTTCTGCTTGATATTCTACAACAGGGTTGTTTTGAGCATATCCACGAAGACCAACAGCATTTCGCAACTGGTCAAGAGCATCGATATGGTCTGTCCACTTGTTGTCTACAACACGTAGGATCAAGACTTTTTGGAATTCTTTCACTGCATCTTCGTCACGAAGCTTAGCAACTTGGCTGTCATAGACTTTCAAGGCACGTTGGAAAAGTTCATCTTTGATAGCTTGGTCTGACAAACCTGCAAGATCTGAACGGCTAATTGAATCTTCTGGAAGCAAGTTATACTTAGCAAAGTTCAAGATTGCTTCCAATTTTTCATCTTCTTTCGAACGAGCATGTGCATCCACGATACGTCCAATGGTACGACGAATCATAGCATGGATTTCTGGTGCCAAGTCACGATCTGCAGTAATGACATCATAGCGTTGCGCATAGATGATCTCACGTTGTTCACGCATAACATCATCGTATTGAAGGACTTGTTTACGAGTGTCATAGTTGTTTCCTTCGACACGTTTTTGAGCTGCTTCAACTTGACGCGTTAACATGCGAGATTCGATGGCTTCATCAGACATGTTGAGTCGTTCAAAGACACCTTTCAAACGTTCAGAACCGAAACGTTTCATCAAATCATCTTCAAGAGACAAGTAGAATTGTGACTCACCTGGGTCTCCTTGACGTCCTGAACGTCCACGAAGCTGATTATCAATACGGCGACTTTCGTGGCGCTCTGTACCAATGACGCAAAGACCACCAAGTTCACGAACCCCTTCACCAAGCTTGATGTCGGTACCACGACCGGCCATGTTGGTTGCGATGGTAACGGCACCACGTTGACCCGCGTTCATGATGATTTGCGCTTCTCTGTAGTGGTTCTTCGCATTCAAGACTTCGTGAGGAACACCTGCTGCTACCAATTTTTTAGAAAGGAAGTCACTCGTTTCAACGGCAACTGTACCTACCAAGACCGGCTGACCTTTTTGGTAACGAGCTTTTACATCTTCAACAACAGCCTTAAATTTCGCATCAAGACTTGCATAGAGAAGGTCTGAGTGGTCGATACGTTGAATTGGACGGTTAGTTGGGATTGGGATAACACGAATGTTGTAAATTTCTCGGAATTCTTCTTCTTCTGTTTTACCAGTACCTGTCATACCTGCCAATTTCTTATACATACGGAAGAGGTTTTGGTAGGTAATAGAAGCTGATGTCTTGGTCTCATCTTGGATTGGCACACCTTCTTTTGCTTCAATCGCTTGGTGCAAACCATCAGAGTAACGACGACCTTCCATGGTACGACCTGTAAATTGGTCGACAATCAAGATTTCCTGCTCTTCACTAACCACATAGTCAATATCGAGAATCATGATATAGTTGGCACGGAGGGCATTGTCGATAAAGTGAGTAAGAGCCACATTTTCAATGTCGTAGAGATTTTCTAGTTTGAAGTAGCTTTCAGCCTTGTCAATACCAGAATCTGACAAACCGATCGTCTTAGACTGAACGTCAATGATATAGTCGTCCTTATCCAAGGATTTCACGAAGTGATCCGCCATATGGTAGAGTTGGCTTGTTTCAACTGCGTTAGCACCTGAAACGATCAATGGTGTACGAGCTTCATCGATCAAGATCGAGTCCACCTCATCGACCAAGGCATAGTTGAGCGGACGTTGTACCATATTTTCTGCACGAACGACCATGTTGTCACGAAGGTAGTCGAAACCAATCTCTGAGTTGGTTGAGTAGGTAATATCGCAAAGATAAGCTTCTTTTTTCTCCATTGGAGATTTAGCTGCCAAGTTGATCCCTACTGAAAGACCGAGCCATGAGTAAAGCTCACCCATCTCAGTCGCGTCACGTTCTGTTAGGTATTCATTGACTGTAACTACGTGAACCCCTTTACCTGCAAGGGCATTGAGGTATACTGGCATGGTCGCTGTCAAGGTCTTCCCTTCACCCGTACGCATCTCTGGAACGTCACCATGGTGAAGAACAATCCCACCCATGACCTGAACCTTATAAGGGAAAAGCCCGAGGACACGTTTTGCTGCTTCACGTACTACCGCAAAAGCCTCATATAGCAATGAATCAAGTGATTCACCCTTGTTGTATCGTTCTTTAAATTCGTCAGTTTTCGCTTTTAGTTCTTCGTCTGACATTGCAGCCATTTGGCTCTCATAGTTAAGAACCTTATCAGCCATCTTTTCCAGACGACGAAGTTCTCCTTTATCATTTTCAATAATCGTTTTTAAAATATTAGCCATGATTTTCCTTACTTTTTATTCTGAATATTTTAGAATGTTCTTTTAATTTTAGCATATTTACCATTATTTTTCAAGAAAGAATCCTTAATTTACAACGGAAAAGGCCAGCCAAAATTCAGCTTTTTTTGCATCAATCTTCTGTGGCTACCTTTTTGTTTTTTGTTCGAGATGCATGCTTGATGATCCAAGCACAACTTGGACTCAGCTCCTCCTTTTGCCAAGTTTGAAGAATCCTTTCAAACTTATCAGGGTCTTCCTTGTACAAATCATTTAGATTATTGGCTACACTTTTTTGAATGGACTTGTCTCTATCATCCTTTAGATTGGTCAGAATAGTGGTAAAATCCTCAAAATAATCCAATACCACGGTTTGTCTCTTAGCCCAAGGCAGACGGATACGCATGCACTCGCTAGCAAGTCTACGAACGCGCAAATTTTCATCCCGACTCCATTCTAACAGCAAAGTCATTGTAGCCTTAGGATAGCGAGCCAGCAAAGGTCTCATAGAAAATTCTCCAGTAAATCGCTTGGTTAGTTCCTTACTAAAGGCCGCGCTCAATTCAAATTCCTTGTCTCCATATAGTTCTACATATTTACCGATTGGCCAAAGCCAATACCCTTCTGAAAACATGCCTAAACCACCCTCTAACTCAGGACCTAAAATTTTCTCAAAAACCTTGAGAGAGTCCTGATAAGATAGGGGGAGACATTCTTTGATACTTTTAGCCAAGAGTTCTTGACGCTGGCTAAACTCCAAATTTTCCAAGTCTTTTTCTAGCAACAAGATAAATTTTTGTCCCTCAAAGGCAGGGGACGCTTCTTGCATCCGTTGACTCAAATCCCTAGCATAAGCCAAGTCATAATAGTCCTTTACTTTTTTCGCCATTATTAAATTCCTTAATCTTCTGTTTACGGAACTTATTATATCATACAGATCGCCCGTCAACAAAATCATTTTCACTTCTCAAACTATTTTGTCAAGGAAGAAAAAAGGACTAGAAACTCGTCTAGTCCACCAATTTTTAATGTTTAATTTCCCAAAAATGCTGGCAATAAGCCAAAGTACAAAAAGAGATTGATCCAGAAGGCCAAGCAAAAGATAATTCCAAAGATGAGAAGACTGAATTTTTTAATCAGCACGGAGTATAAGATAGATAAAACACCAAAAACCACAAAGAGTTTTCTCATAACGAAATAATATACTGAAACTCCTCCTATTTGCCAATCCCAAGGAAGAAAAAACATGAGGAACCAGAGAAGGCAAATCGTAAGGATATATCTCTTGTAGTGCGCTTCAAGAAAGGCTTTTGTTTTCTCCATAGCAAACCTCCATTTGAGTCACTGTCTCTTCCCTTTTATTATACCAAAAATACCTGGAAAAAGCTTTCCAGGTTCGGTTGGAAATCACTAGTCACGCTAGAGAAATTCCTTTATTCATAGGCTGATTCACTTTATTGACTTGATGAAGAGGTTCCAAAATCAACCTTAGGAACTGTCTTGGCTTCTTCTGTTTCCTTGAAGGTTTCAGCTTCTTTAAAGTTCATCATATTCGCAAAAAGCACGGTTGGAAAACTTCTCAACTTTTGATTGTACTCGGCTGCGACTTTATTATAATCCTTGCGTGCTACAAAGATACGATTTTCACTGCCTGAAAGTTCGACCATTAGTTGCTCAACATTTTGATTGCTCTTGAGTTCTGGATAATTCTCCGTCAAGGAAATCAAGCGGGAAAGAGCTGAGCTCAACTCTCCCTGAGCCTTTTGGTTTTCTTCCGATGTCACTGAGCTACTACCGATTTTAGCTCTAGCATCCGCAATCTTGGTAAAGACTTCGGTTTCATGATTCATTTGTCCTTTAACGGACTCCACCAAGTTACCAATCAAGTCCGAACGACGTTGGAGGGCTGTCGAGACATCAGCCTGAGCCTGCTCCACTTTAGTCTGTTCACCAACCAGACCATTATAGGTCGTCACTGCGGAACAACTTCCCAGAATTAGTAGTCCAAAGAAAATAGCCACTATTGAGAGAATTACTTTATTTTGTTTCATATCAAAACCTTAACACTTTCTTTTATTAACTTTTCTGAGAAAATACTCAGATTTTAAATCAATTTCCCAAACTTTGTTTTTATTTTTAATTAAGGAGTGAACTCTTGCAAAGGAGTCACCTTACTGTATGGAGAAATCGATTTGAGCTATATACGATTACTCACCAGTCATCAGACGAACCGCCACCATCAAAGCCACCGCCGTCCCAGCCACCAGATGAGTCGGAGCCTGAGTCAGACCAAGAGGAGCCCGAATCAGACCAAGAGGAACCTGAGTCTGATGAGTCACCGCCCCACCAGCCACCGCCAGAATCATCTCCACGTGAACCACGACCACCAAATAGAAATCCGATAATCATCACGATGAAGTAAATGAGAACTCCAAATACGATAACTCCGTCACTTGAACTGCTTTTTCGATGACGTCTCGAAGAACTGCTCTCACCAGCATACCTTTCAAGTTCCCTTAAGCGACTAGAGTTGGTAGTATAGTCGTAACTACTTTTAGAACTTGAAGCAGTCGTACTCGATCCACTATAGAACATGTAGTTGAGATTATTGACTATTGAGAGAACACCCTTGTTATAGTCACCATTTTTAAAGTAAGGACGTGCTGTTGTCAAGAACCTGTGAGTCTGATAGTCAGTGATCTTACTGGCCACATTATTACTGGTTTCAATCCGTGATTTTCTATCTTGGACTGCTACCACAATCAAGACACCGTGATTGTCTCCCGAGTAGCCAATCTTCCAAGCTCTAGCTGTTTCATTGGCTACAGTCTCGATTGTTTCTCCATCTAGGCTTTTCACAACGTAAACACCCATCTGGAATTTTTCTGATTTTTTACTATTTACATTATTCAATTCCCGAATCTGACTTATAGTCTCATCCGTTAGATAGTGATCCGGGTCATAGATCCCGTACTCAGGTTTTTCAGGTGCTGTGAATGCTGACAAGAAGAGAAAGACCATCAGCAACCCAAGCAAGCGAACCAACAAACTATGTTTAAATAATCTGCTTTTTTTCATAATAACCTCCCTGATAAAGGAAAATTGATTTAAGGAATTATAGCATTTTGATTTTTACAAAGAAAGTGCATTTTCATTACAAATAGATTACAAAAGATAGGAGAATGATTGAAATTTGATGACAGATTCTCCTCCAATTTGATAGGTTCTTTTCTCCCCTCTTAGATAGAAAAAAGAAGACTATGAAGTCTTCTTTTAGTTTGTTTTTGTAGAAAAATAAGTAAGGCTTACTTGCGTTTTCTTGCGATCAAATGAATCGGGGTTCCTTCAAAGACAAAGGCCTTGCGAATTTGATTTTCCAAGAAACGCAGGTAAGAGAAGTGCATGAGTTCTTCTTCATTGACAAAGATGACAAAGGTTGGTGGCTTGGTTGCCACTTGGGTTGCGTAGAAAATCTTGAGGCGTTTCCCTTTGTCTGTCGGTGTTGGATTGATGGCAATGGCATCCATGATGACATCGTTTAAGACAGCTGATGGGATACGTGTGTTTTGACTTTCGCTGATTTGCTTGATCATCTCAGGCAGTTTGTGGAGACGTTGCTTGGTCAGAGCAGACACGAAGACAATCGGTGCGTAAGGCAGGTATTGGAACTGCTCACGGATATCTTCTTCCCATTTTTTCATGGTGTGGTTATCTTTCTCAAGGGTATCCCACTTATTGACCACGATGATCATCCCTTTACCGGCTTCGTGGGCAAAACCTGCGATACGCTTGTCGTACTCACGGATACCTTCTTCGGCATTGAGGACCATCAAGACCACGTCAGAACGGTCAATGGCACGCATGGCACGCATGACAGAGTATTTCTCCGTATTTTCATAGACTTTACCAGACTTACGCATACCAGCTGTATCAATCATGGTAAACTCTTGTCCATCCGTATCTGTAAAGTGGGTATCAATGGCATCACGCGTTGTTCCAGCTACTGGGCTGGCAATCACACGGTCTTCTCCCAAAATAGCGTTGATTAAACTTGACTTTCCAACGTTAGGACGGCCAATCAAGCTGAATTTGATGACATCTGGATTTTCTTCTTCGACTTCGTGTGGTAGATTTTCCACAATGGCATCCAGCACATCACCCGTACCGATACCATGGACAGACGAAATTGGCAGTGGTTCACCCAATCCTAGCGCATAGAAATCAAAGATATCATTTCGCATCTCAGGGTTGTCAACCTTGTTAACCGCAAGGATAACAGGTTTATGGGTCTTATAAAGTTTACGAGCTACGTACTCATCTGCATCTGTGATTCCTTCTTTCCCAGAAACTACAAAGACGATGACATCCGCTTCTTCCATGGCAATTTCTGCCTGGTGTTTGATTTGCTCCATGAAGGGAGCATCGACGTCGTCAATCCCTCCCGTATCAATCATACTGAAAGAACGGTTGAGCCACTCACCCGTTGCATAGATACGGTCACGTGTCACACCCTCGACATCTTCTACGATTGAGATTCGCTCACCAGCGATTCGATTAAATAGGGTTGATTTCCCAACATTGGGACGTCCCACAATGGCAATAGTTGGTAAGGCCATGTTTTCTCACTTTCTACAATAACTTTTTCTGTTCTAGATTCTTCCGAGTTGAACTAGGTTCAGCTTGACCAAACTGCTCTGCCAAACGTTGACTCCAAGAGGTCGTCGCACGCGCACCAGCATAGTCTGCCTGTACTTTGTCATAGTCCAAAATCGCCGCTACTGGCTGTTCTTGGTATTCCTCTTCAAATACCACTTGGTTCAAAGGCAGTCTTGGTTTGACCTCGTGTTGTTGATCTGGCACGCCAAGGGCAATCCCAAAAACAGGGTAGGTATAGTCAGGTAGGTTAAAAAGCGCTGCCACTTCTTCTGACTTGTAACGAACCAAACCGATGATAACACCACCATATCCCAGACTCTCTGCTGCAAGCAAGGTATTTTGCCCCGCAAGCGCAGCGTCCACAGACGTGATAAGGAGACCTTCTACCCCTTGAGGTTGGAAAGTGTCCGTATGAAGGCTTGCTCCCTTTTCCGCTCGATTCAAGTCACCAACAAAGAGCAAAAAGGCTGCTGATTGGCGAATGGCTTCCTGAGGAACCAATTCATAAAGAGCATCTTTCTTCTCTTGACTGCGCACAAGAATCACAGAGTAGGATTGGAAATTTTTCCAAGATGATGCCATTTGTCCAGCAGTCAAAATCTCTTCCAAGTCTGCTTGAGGAATTTCTTCCTCCTTAAAGCGACGAACTGAAGTATGAGCTTTCATCAGTTTAATGGTTTCTGTCATCGGCGATTTTCTCCTTCTAGTCTCGTTTCCTCAGCCAAATAACGGATTCGTTCCATGACCCGTCTAGCTTCCCAAGTCTCGTCATTTCCATTCTTTCCTTTGGCAAAATGTTTTTCCAAATCTTGGAAATTAAAGTTGGAAGTAAAGAAGGTTGGCAAATCTTCCTGCATGCGGTACTGAAGAATGACTTGGAGAATCTCATCACGTACCCAAGGTGTCGACTGCTCTGCACCAATATCATCCAAGACCAGGACCTCTGCTAACTTGATGTCATCCACCAAGGTCTTCACAGATCCTTCACCGATGGCATTTTTCACATCAATGACAAAACTTGGATAATGGAGAATGGTCGTTGATGCCCCACGTTTTTCAGATAGGTCATGAGCTAAGGCTGCCATCATAAAACTCTTACCAACACCAAAATCTCCGTAAAGATAGAGGCCTTTTCGAATGCTTGGGTAAAGGTCAACAAAGGAATAGAGTCTCTCAAAAATCGGCAACCGTCCTAGATCATCCAGGTCAATCTGAGCCAATTTCGCTTTCTTGAGACTGGCTGGTAGATTGATCAACTTAAGACGATTCTTAATTGCAGCCTCTTTTTCTGCCGCGATTAGTTCTGGTGTTTCTTCATAAGACACATCCGCATATCCGTGATTCATAACCAAGATGGGCTTGTAGCCACGCGCTATATAGTCCGCATCCCCACGAAGAAACTTGTCCCGTTCTGTGATATATTGGTTGAACTTGGAGATGCTACGATTCAACTCCTCTGGGCTGAGGGATTCTTTCTGGATAAAAGCCGCTACATCTGGGTCTTTCATAATCTGCTGGACTAGGTCCTGATACTGAAAACGACTTATCTGACGCTTGATAACGTCGCCAACACTCTCCATCTAGTCTCCTCCTTCTTCTAATCGGGCTAACATTTCTTGTTTTTTACGTTCTAGTTCCAGACGAGTTTCCTCACTGGTTTGATTTTTATATTCTGGATTGCTCCACTTGGGAACATTTGTCTTAGTCGAGCTAGTTTTCGATTTCTGGTCTTCTTGCCCTTTTTTCTGACGCTCTCGAATCCGAAGCACAGCTTCTTCTGCTGTTCGAATTTTTTGATAAGCATAGTCATTGGCAACCTTCATGGCATATTTTTCATTGACATTTGCCGAATCAACCTTGTTAAAGGTTAGAAGCAAGATGATATTGATGACTTCATCCATCAAGCCTAAAGACGCCATCTGGTGAAGGAGTTCTCTTTCACTTTGGGTGATGTTCCCCTTACGCGTTTGCTTGATTTCCGCTAAAAAATGTAGGGGTGTTTTATTTTTGGCTTCCCTGATAATGGTCATTTCTTTGGGGCTAAAGTCAGAAGTAGCTGGTTTTTGTGCTATCTTTTCACGCATGCGTTTGACAGAAATAACCTGAGCTACAGCTGTCGCCTTAGCTAATTGATAGGTTTCAAACCAGGTCCATTTTTTTTCATCTGCGATGGCAAACAATTCCAAAACATCCGCCTGCTCGTCTTCAAAACGCAAGCCATCTCGAGCCATCAGACGCTGGAAATGTTCCAAGTCAAAATCATTTTTTAACTTGCTTTTAGACTCGCTTGGTGTCACTTCTTCAGTCAGGGTTGGAAAGACTTGGCTCAAAGAAACAGAGAGTGCTTCTCCCTCACTTGGAGTCTGCTTCATAGCAGAAACAGCTGTATCCCCAATCTTTTTCTCTAATAATCTGCTATAGACAGAATGACTTAGAAATTCTTGACTGGAGAGGGGAGAATGAAGCTGTAATTCATAGACATTCTCCTTCTGATAAAGGGTCAACAGATCGAAGGCAGATAAGACTTTGAAGGATTGGAGCAAGGTCGGCATGCCAAAGTTTAAGTGGTTGAGGATATGGGAAAAGAGGTGTTCCTTTTGCCCACCATCCCAAAAGGTAATGGTATATAGATAGAGGCTCAGTGCCTCCTGACCGATAATCGGGAGGTAGCACTGCACCAGAGAAGAGGTATCTTGCGACACCCGATTATTCTTTAGAAAAGAAAAACGGTCATTTGGTTTCATCTATTTTTCCTTTTTCTTCTTAGAGGACTGGGTGATCTGCTGGAGCAGACTCTCCAACTCACTCACATCCTTAAAGCTACGGTAAACACTGGCAAAACGAACATAGGTAATCTCATCAAGCTCTGCCAATTCTTCCATGACTAAGGACCCAATATATTCACTTTGGATCTCATTCTCACTGCGACTACGGAGTTTTTGCTCGATGCGATTGACCACCATGTTGATTTCATCACTTGACACAGGACGTTTCTGGGCTGAGCGGATAATCCCATTAAAGATTTTATCTCTTGAAAACTGCTCTCGCGTACCGTCTTTTTTGACGACAACCAGCGTTCTTTCTTCTACTCGTTCATAGGTTGTAAAACGATGCTGACACTCGTCGCACTCACGTCTTCGGCGGATGGTATTTCCTTCTTCGGCTTGTCGACTATCAACAACACTAGACTTGGTAGCCCCACATTTTGGACAACGCATGCACTTCCCTCCTTGTCGTTTTCTTTTCATTATACCATTTTTTGAGCAATTCCCAAAACAATTCTTATTTTTACTTGACAAGTTTTTTGTTTTATTGTATTATTTGATTAGAACAATAAAGGCAAAGAAAGGAGACTATGATGTCCTGGTCATTTGATAATACAAAACCGATTTATTTACAGATTATGGAAAAAATCAAATTACAGATTGTTTCCCATGAACTGGAACCCAATCAACAGCTCCCTACCGTGAGAGATTTGGCGAGCGAGGCTGGGGTCAATCCCAATACCATTCAGCGCGCCTTGTCTGACCTCGAACGTGAAGGATTTGTATATAGCAAGCGGACAACTGGTCGATTTGTCACCGAGGATTTGGACCTCATCCTTCAGTCCCGCAAACAACTTTCCGAGGAGCAACTGCAACAATTCGTCTCTTGCATGCTCCAATTTGGCTACAAAAAAGAAGAACTGCCAAATGTATTAAGCGACTATATTAAAGGAGTTTAAGACTATGACACTACTAGCACTTGAAAATGTAACAAAATCATATGGAGCAACCGCGGCACTTGACAATATCTCACTAGAGATCTCAGCCGGAAAGATTGTCGGGCTCCTTGGACCAAACGGATCCGGAAAAACAACTCTAATCAAACTAATCAATGGCCTCCTTCAACCAAATAAAGGACGTGTCCTCATTAACGGACAGGATCCAAGTCCTGCTACCAAGGCGATCGTTTCCTATCTGCCAGACACAACCTACCTCAATGAAGAGATGAAGGTTAAGGATGCTCTAACCTATTTTAAAACCTTCTACCAGGATTTCAATCTCGAAAAAGCCCAACACCTTTTAGCCGATCTCGGTATTGATGAAAACAGTCGCCTCAAGAAACTATCAAAAGGGAACAAGGAAAAGGTCCAACTCATCTTGGTTATGAGCCGTGAAGCCCGCCTCTACGTTCTGGACGAACCTATCGGAGGCGTGGATCCAGCTGCCCGTGATTATATCCTCAATACCATCATCAACAACTATTCCCCAACTTCTACGGTGCTAATTTCAACCCACTTGATTTCAGATATTGAGCCAATCTTGGATGAGATTATCTTCCTCAAAGACGGAAAAGTCGTCCGCCAAGGAAATGTTGATGATATTCGTTACGAGTCAGGTGAATCAATTGACCAGCTCTTCCGCCAGGAATTTAAAGCCTAAGCAAAGGAGATTATTATGTTTTGGAATCTAGTTCGTTATGAATTTAAAAATGTCAATAAATGGTATCTGGCACTCTACGGTGCTGTGCTTGCAATTTCAGTTTTGATTGGAGCTTTTATTAGCAGCCTTAGCCAGAGTTACAATCCTAACAATGCTGCTTATTTCATCTTCTTTTTAGTACTAGTCTTTGGAGGACTCAGCGTCACTCTTTGGATTGCAACAATCTTTTTAATCATCCGAAGATTCAAGGGCAGTGTTTATGACCGCCAAGGGTACTTGACCCTGACCTTGCCTGTCTCTGAGCACCAAATCATCATCGCAAAACTTTTAGGTGGTCTTGTCTGGTCCATCTTAAGCTATATCGTCTTTATCTTGAGTATATTGATTATCTTCTTCTTAACACCAATAGAAAAAGACTTCACTGCCCTCTATAACTTCATTTCCCCTTACCTCAGCTACGGCTGGCTGTATGCGCTATCACTGTTTGTAGGTTCGATCGCATGGATTTTATCCATCTACCTCTCCATCTCTATCGGACAACTCTTTAATGAGTATCGAACAGCTATGGGGATTCTAGCCTATATCGTCATTGCCATCGTCATTGGTTATGTTTCTCTCTTTTTCCGAATTGAAAATGACTTTAACATGATGATTGGTACAGAAATTCTGCGCGATCTCTTTTTATCAGCTATCTACTATCTCGGTACCTACTATATCTTGAAAAACAAGGTTAACTTGCAATAAGTTAAAGGTCTAGCGACTCTGTATCGCTAGATCTTTTCTTTTAGATATATTGTATGAAAATGTGGATAAAAAGGAGTATAATAATTTTAAAAGTGATTACTGTATATTGATAAGGAGGGAGCTCTTTATGCTTAGAACGTTTGTTGCAAAGAAACACTTAACACTTTACTTCTTTTCGATTGCAATCACATGGCTGGAAGCGATTATTACGCCAGCGCTCATTCAGAGTATCGTTGCTAGTTTTACCAATCAAGAACTGGAACTTCTTTGGAAAGTGTTGATTCTGGGAATCCTTGGAAACCTCATCCTCTTACTGGGGCTAGCTGGAAAACGCTATTACTACGCTCGTTTGATTACTGATTTCAGATATGGAATTAAAAGCGCTATTTTCAAGCGATTCCTCAGCGGTTATGATATTGATGAAAAGGATATTTTGTCTGATTTAGAAAACGACGTCAACCAGTTAGAAAAGAGCTATATTGAGCCAACCGTTATCATTATTTCTTCTCTTGGTTTCACAACCGTCTCCATTCTATATGCCCTGTGGACTAATTTTTACCTAGGCTTGATTTTTATTCTCTTCTACTCCGTCCCTGTCCTCTGTAGTGCCATCGGATCTAAGCGTTTAGATTCACTTTCTGAAAAGCGGTCCACTATTAACCAGAGCTACTTATCAAGCTTGACAAATTTTATTGGCGGTAGCCAACAGATTCGTCATTATCAGGGACAGGACTTCTTTTTTGCTCGCTATCAAAATCAGTTACAGACTAGTTTGGATGCGGAAATACGATATGAGAAACAACGTACCCTAAACAGTCTCTTTATCAATAGCATCGATGCCTTTTGCTCCGTTGCCCCTATTGTCATTGGCGGTTTTATGACCTATTATGGTTATTTAAACGCAGCTAGTTTTGTAGCCATTTATCTCGTTTCTCATAATATTGGCTATCAATTCCAAGAATTAGCCTACTTTACTAACACCCGAAAAGCAACTCAATACCTCTGTGAAAAGTACCAAGTACTTTTCACAAATTCTAGTCCTATTTCTACTAGCACCTTCCAAAACATTTATCCCGTCCAACTAGAGAATATCTCTCTAGAAAAAGAGGGACAGGTCCTTTTATCCCCTCTTTCCATGCACATCAAGAAAGGAGAAAAGATTGCCATTATCGGTGAAAGTGGCTCTGGAAAAACGACTTTACTCAATATCATTCATGGAGAGTTGGCTGCGACCAGTGGACGGATTGCATTTGCTGGCCAAAGCCTATCACGCCAAGAAATCACGAGCGTTAGCTCCTATATCCTCCAAGATAGCCATTACTTTGACACGCTGTCTCTGGAAGACAATATCCTTCTAGGAATGACTAAAAAGCAAGAAAGGTTGAATCATATCCTCAAGACAACTGGTTTAGAACATTTGAAAAATCGAACTCTTAGCAACGATAGCCTGTCTGGTGGCGAGAAACAACGACTCGAAATCGCTCGCGCGCTCTATCACGACAGCCAACTCATCTTGGCTGATGAGATTAAGGCCAATCTTGACTTAGAGAATAGCAAAAAGATTAGCGACCTCCTCTTCTCGCTACCTCAGACAGTCATTGAAGTCATTCACCATTATACAGACGAGGACTTAAAACGCTACGACCAAGTCATTCATTTAAGCAAAGAAAAGTAAATCCTTACAAAATAAAATTGGAAAAAAGCAAGGAACTCAGCTTCCTTGCTTTTTAACTCAATATCAAACTGGCTACGATGGGGCTGACAAAGACGTAGAGAATACCAGTGACACCGATAGCCAAGCCACCCATGGCTCCTGCTACCGATCCGTATCGAAAGGCGGTTCCCGTTCCGACAGCATGACCTGTTCCTCCAAGAGAAAGTCCCACAGCCACTGGGTCATCGATCTTCAACCATTTCAAAAGGGTTGGTCCGATCACACTGGTCAAAATGCCAGTGGCCACTACGACGACCAAGGTCACAGTCGTCAAACCTTGCAATTTTTCTGTAATCCCCACTGCCATAGCGGTTGTCACTGACTTGGGAAAGAGAGAAATAGCTAGGAAAAAGTCCATGCCAAATATTTTCGCTACTATGGCAGTAAAGCAAGTATTGACAACTACTGCTAACAGACTACCAAAGAGAATACTGCGAGCATGGTGCTTCATCAAGTGAAAACTCTTATAAAGCGGAATCCCTAAAGCCACTGTTGACGGAACAATCAAATTGTTCAGATAAACCCCACCTTGGTAGTAATCTTGGTAAGAAATCCCCGTCAGCTTTAGAAAAATGATAATGAAAACAGCCGACAAAAGCAAGGGCGTTGTCAATGGATGGGGAAAACGTCTGTAAATCAGCATCCCCACTAGATAAGCAAGGATAGACAGGGCAAGCCCAAACAGGGGATTGGAAACAAATTCACTCATTTGGCATCTCCTTTCTCATAATCTCCCTCAAATCGTCTCTTAATGAACTGAACTACCACGGCTATGAGGATAATATTGATGACAGCTGCAAAAAAGACAATCAAAACGATGGGCAGGAGATAGGGAGCAATCACATCAAACTTCTCCATTATTCCCACTGCTGGTGGCAAAAAGAGAATAGTCATATTGGCCAGCAAGAAATTCCCCACCATGTTGACATGTCTGGTTCTCAGCCACTTGAACTGTAAGGCTAGAAAGAGAATAATCAAACCGATAATACTGCCTGGGATAGGCAGATGAAAGAAACTAGAAATTCCCTCACCGATCAATGAAATCACAAAGAGAATCATTAATTGAACATATAATTTCATTCTAAACTCCACGAAATAGACTTCTTGCATACCAGTTTACTCTTTTTTCAGAAAATTTCAAGGAAATATTGCAATTCTTCTCTCTTGCACGGATTAGTTAAAAGTAGTATAATCATTGCATGCGCAATCATCTTGTATTGCAGAAACAGTCACTAATGACTTTGTGATTTTTACTTTGAAAAGACAGGAGAAAGCAATGACCTACTTAGAAAAATGGTTTGACTACAACCGCCATCAAAAAGAAATGGAAGCCTTGTTGGAAGAAACTATTGCCCAGCAGAGTGAACAAAGGCTGAATTTGAAAGAGTTTTACCTGCTCTACTATTTGGATCTAGCCGATGAAAAATCCTTACGACAGATTGATTTACCCGATAAACTCCATCTCAGTCCGAGCGCTGTTTCTCGAATGGTGGCACGATTAGAAGAGAAAAACTGCGGTTTGCTTAGTCGCAGATGTTGCGATCAGGATAGACGGGCTAGTTTTATCTGCCTGACTGACGAGGGACAAACCACCCTAGCTTACCTGCAAAAAGCCGTCGAAGAAAGACTGGAAACGAGTCTTGATTTCATTTCTTAATCAGATTTTTTAAAAAAGTTGCGTGCGCAATCATTTTTCTTGACATTTCTCTTTTCAAGGAGTACAATAAAGTCAAGATCGAACAAAGGAGTTTTATATGATCGAAATTACTTATCTAGACGCCAGTAAGCAAGAGAGAACCATGACTTTCGAGTCTTACCAAGACTTTGAACGTTCTCAACACGCCTGCCTCATCGGCGTTGCTGATTACTATACTGTCCAAAAATTAACCTACAATGGTCATGATTTGGACTACCATGGGACTTATGGAGATGTTTTCTTCTATCTCATGAAACAAGATTTAAGCCAATATAACTAAAAAAGGAGAAATACAATGGCAAAAGCAATTACAGATGCAACATTTGAACAAGAAACAAAAGACGGTTTGGTCTTGGTAGACTTCTGGGCAACTTGGTGTGGTCCATGTCGTATGCAAGGTCCAATCTTGGATAAATTGTCTGAAGAACTTTCAGAAGATGTTTTGAAAATCGTTAAAATGGACGTTGATGAAAATCCAAACACAGCTCGTGCCTTTGGAATCATGTCTATCCCAACTCTTCTCTTCAAAAAAGACGGCCAAGTGGTAAAACAAGTTGCTGGAGTACATACTGCAGAACAAATCAAGGCCATCGTTGCTGAATTGAGCTAATCACACGAGAGACCAAGTGCTTCATTTGGTCTCTTTTTTCTTGCCCTTTGCCATTTTTCAAAAAATATGCTAGACTGTAGATAGAATATTACGATGTTTGGGACATGCCATCGCTAAAAAAAACCTCTACTTGGTATTTTTTAGCTCCCCTCAAGGGAGCTTTTTGCGTGCTCTGAACATTTTCCACTTTGGAAGGAGTACTATGAAACGTCAATCAGCCTTGGTCGTCTTTAGTGGCGGTCAAGATTCCACAACCTGCCTCTTTTGGGCTAAAGAACACTATGAAACAGTCGAAGCCGTCACCTTTTCCTACGGCCAACGCCATCATCTCGAAATTCAAGTTGCTAGAGAAATCGCTAAGGAACAAGGCATTCGTCATCACATCTTAGATATGTCTCTGCTGGGACAAATCACTGAAAATGCCCTGACCTCTGATATGGAAATCGAGCAAAAAGAGGGAGAGGTTCCCAATACCTTTGTTGACGGCCGCAACCACCTCTTTCTATCCTTTGCAGCAGTTCTTGCCAAGCAACGAGGCATTCAAGATATCGTTACTGGTGTCTGCGAGA
Organism: Streptococcus oralis; assembly: GCF_024399415.1. Lineage (NCBI taxonomy): Bacteria > Bacillati > Bacillota > Bacilli > Lactobacillales > Streptococcaceae > Streptococcus > Streptococcus oralis. The sequence continues at coordinate 522,098 of NZ_CP029257.1, read as the reverse complement.
CAGATTTTTCTGGCTACCCTGACTGCCGGGATGTCTTTGTCAAATCTCTCAATGTCACTCTCAACCTTGCCATGGATTACGACTTTGTTATCCAAACACCTCTCATGTGGCTAGACAAGTCTGAAACTTGGGAATTAGCCGACCAACTCGACGCATTTGACTACGTTCGTGAAAGGACCTTGACCTGCTACAATGGGATTATCGGAAGTGGCTGCGGTGATTGTCCAGCCTGCCACCTGCGTCAGCATGGCCTTGATGTTTATCTCTCACAGAAAGGAGAGGGTTAATGTTTTTTGCACCCAAAGAAATCAAACAGGAAACTGGGGAGTCTCTTGTCTACAATCCTCACAGAACCTTGGTATCAAAAGAGTTCACCTTCGACGCTGCCCACCACCTCTTTCACTATGAGGGAAAATGCAAATCCCTGCATGGCCACACCTATCATCTGCAAGTTGCTGTCAGTGGATTTTTAGATGAACGTGGTATGACCTACGATTTTGGAGATATCAAAGCGATCTACAAGAACTACTTAGAACCCCACTTGGATCATCGCTATCTCAATGAAACCTTGCCTTATATGAATACAACCGCTGAAAATATGGTTTACTGGATTTTTCAAACCATGAGCCAAGAGTTGCCAGACGAGCGCAATCTCCGTTTGGAATATGTTCGTCTCTATGAGACTCCGACTGCCTTTGCGGAGTTTAGACGGGAGTGGTTAGATGACTAGGGAACGTGTCCTCAAACTACCAGTTCTGGAAATTTTCGGCCCAACCTTTCAAGGTGAAGGTCGTGCTATCGGGCAGAAAACCATGTTTGTCCGCACTGCTGGTTGCGACTACCACTGCGACTGGTGCGACTCTGCCTTTACTTGGGATGGTTCTGAAAAACCAACTCGCATGACCGCTGATGAAGTCATTGCAGCCTTAGATAAGCTAGGAAGCTACGACTATGTAACCCTATCTGGCGGAAATCCCGCTATCCTAGCAGCTAACATGGCCGAACTCGTCACCAAGCTCAAGGAACGCGGTATCACTCTGGCTGTTGAGACTCAAGGTTCTCGCTGGCAAAATTGGTTAAAAGACATCGACCAGGTCACTCTGAGCCCCAAGCCTCCTTCATCAAAGATGGAAGTCAACTTCGAGACCTTGGACTTTATCGTTTCCCAATTGGATCCAGACAAGGTCACCTTTAAAATCCCTGTCTTTGATGATGCCGATTTGGCCTTTGCTAAAGGGATTCAAGAACGCTACCAACCAGATGTCCTTTTCTTATCGGCTGGAAATCCTGAGCCCAAGGCTACAGGCAATATTGTCCAAGACCAACTAGACCGACTCAAAGAACTCTGGGAATGTGTCGCTACTGACGATAGCTGGGGCAATGTCCGCGTCCTTCCTCAACTCCATACCCTCCTCTACGACAACCAACGTGGTGTTTAAATTAGAAAGAAAAAAACATGTCACAACAAGAAGAAATGAAAAACCTAAGCCTACTGGGCAACAAAGAAACCAACTACATTTTTGACTATCAACCAGAAGTTCTCGAATCCTTTGACAATCGTCATGTGGAAAATGATTATTTCATCAAATTCAACTGTCCTGAATTTACCTCCCTTTGCCCAATCACTGCTCAGCCAGACTTTGCGACCATTTATATTTCCTACATTCCTGACAAGCTCTGCGTCGAGTCAAAATCCCTCAAACTCTACCTCTTTAGCTATCGAAACCATGGGGATTTTCACGAAAACTGTATCAACACCATCGGGAAAGACTTGGTCAATCTACTAAACCCTCGCTATTTGGAGGTATGGGGAAAATTCACTCCGCGCGGTGGCATCTCAATCGACCCCTACTACAACTACGGTAGACCTGGAAGCAAGTATGAAGGTTTGGCAGAACAACGCCTCTTCCAGCACGACCTTTATCCAGAGAAAATTGACAACCGTTAAACAGATACGAAAAAGCCCTGTTCCTCAAACTGAGGAGCAAGGCTTTTTGAGTTTCAATTATTCTTCTGTTCCAAGGAAATTTTTCGCAACAAGTGCTGCAAGAACGCCACCAACGATTGGGGCAAGGATGAAAATCCATACTTGTTGAAGGGCTGCACCACCTACCAATGCAGCAGGAGCCAAGCTACGAGCTGGATTTACTGAAAGGCCAGTAATGTTCAATCCCACAAGGATCATAGCCATCAAGGACAAGCCGATTACCAAACCAGCGATTGCGCCATTACCCTTGCTTGCTGATGTTACAGTCATGATAACTAGGACAAACAAGAAAGTTGCGATGACTTCAAACAAGAATCCACCAAAGACAGTGACACCGTTTGCCAAGGCATTTTCACCAAGACTAGCAGTTGACATGCCTGAGTTAGACAAGAGGAAGAATACTGCAGCTGACGCAAGGAAAGCTCCAACTACTTGTCCAAGGATATAGTTTACAAGCTCTGAAGATGACAAACGTTTGTTTACAAACATAGCGATCGAAACCGCCGGGTTCAAGTGTGCACCTGAAACAGTTCCGATTGAGAAAGCTGCAACTACGATTGCCAAACCAAAGGCAAAAGCAATTCCAAGGTGTCCAAGGCCATTAAGACCATTTCCAAAAACAACAGCTCCTGTTCCAATGAACACAAGCATAAATGTACCGATTAATTCAGCAACAAATTTTTTCATGGTAAATCTCCTTTTTTCAAACTATGTATTAGTCTATCAAAAGAAGGAAAGTGTTTCAAGAAAATTGACTGGAAAGTATTTGAAAATCATGAAACGACTCGCTTATCCTTAGTACTGAAAAGATTGAATGGCTTCTTTCAAGGCATCTTGTAAACTATTTTTCTGGTCAAGTTGGATATAGACTTCCAACAGACAGGATCTGAAGTTGGAAAATTTATAAAAATCTTCCCTCTCTTCTATCGGAAAGTCAATAGTTTTTATCCAAGAAGCTACTTGTTCTTGCCCTAATTTCCCTTGCAAAATGGGTTCATAAAGTACTCTCGCTAAGCGCCAGTCCTCATCATTTGTAAAACGAATGGTAATTCTTTTAAATAATTGACCCAGTACATCAAATACTTCAGAAAATCTGTTACTAGGAAAATCTGGATGACAAACGACTTCCGTCAAGAGATCCGCTCCATGCGCAAAAGCGTGAACCCAACCATACTGACTTGAAAAACCTGTCGTATCCTTTTCTTTTTTAAGGTAATACAAACCTTGAGATAGCATAGCATTTCTTATATCAGCTTTTAAGCCTTTATAGAAAAGAGAGTGCTCGTTACCATCTGCATACAAAAGATTGGCATAAATAAGCGCCCTAAAAGAACGTTTAAGAGTTGAAACTCCTCTACTATCAATCTCTTTGTATAGCCTTTCATTAGAGGAGACCTCTTCTGAGATAAACTGAAACTGCTCAAGGGAAAACAGTTCTTCTTGAATTCCTCTAGCCAAACTCGTAAAAACAAGTTCATCTCGAATTTCTGGAGAGGGATCTCCTAAATGCTCAAGCAACCACTGAATTTCTTCTCGACTATAGCTTGGTTTTTCTTCTGTCACTTTTCTTTGTAATTCTTGACGCATCTCTAGCACCTCTACATTTCTAGTAACTTATCAAAAAGCCATCCGAAGATGACTTTGAATAGGAATATTTGGAAAAATTGGAAAGGAACATGGCATAGTTAAAGCACTATTTTTTCTTTTTCGGAGTTAAATCTTCAAAAGATGTACTATTTTTACTAATAGTCTCGCTAATGGCTTTTTGTCCCAACCCATTAATTGAGCTATCCATTTGAGCTGCTAAAGTCGTTACAGCAGTTTTATTTGTCATAGCAAGAACCCCTATCTCCTCATCGTACTTATCTACAATACCTTTTCTACCTGATTTTATAGGAGGAGCACAAAATGCTTTGATAGCTGCTCTTTCTAATGTTTTTTTGATTTCTCGTCTGGCTGATTCTGACATAGGTCCAATCAAAGCATCTATGACTAAATCCACTAGCATTTCTTCTGCCTCCTTTCTAACTCATATAAGTCTTTTCTTTGACTATAACTCTCTTCTAACTCTTTTTCTAAGCGAGAGCGCTCTTTTCGGTACTGAGTCTGCAACTCTTCATCTTTTGCCTCTATTTTAGCATACTGCCGAAGATACTCACTACTCGTCTCACTTGAATAAGATTCCAATAACATCAGAAATTGATGGTGCTCCCCATCGTCTCCAGATTTCTGTCTACCAAAATCATAAGCAATGTTCTCAAACTCCTCATATAGTCTTGTCAACTGAGAACGATTATGATCTAAACTTTCATAGGATTCTTCTATTTTCTTCTTAGCAGTTCTATAGTCATCCTCCAAGGACCAAAGTCCCTCTTCTTGCTTTTTTATTTTCACTTGGATTTCTTCTAGTTTGTCCATTGATTAATATCCCTTGCCAAGCTTTCGTCTCCTTCAACCGCCTGTTCAACACCTTTCTGAATGTTGGTTTCCAAATCCGTAAAGGCTTTTACAATCGCAGCTGATTTACTTACTTTTTTATCAAAATGTCTCTGAGTCTCACCCACAATACTATCATACGTTACCCCAGCTTCTACATAGACATCCTCTATCTCATCATTAGTTAACTCTGTTACAAACCAGGGAACTTCCTTACTGTTATCGTAGAGTGTTTCAGCATCTGTAACTGCTTTTTTAGCCACTGCCTCAATCTCGCTGTGTCCGTTACTGACACTCTCTGTCATTGCCGTCGCAACAGCTGTTGCTTGGACACTATCCAAGAAAAACATCTCATGGCTACTTATACTGCCATCTGATAAAAATTTAGTATTCAACTGTTTTAGAAGTCCATTTTTGACACCTTGTAATTTCTTCAGGGTCTCATAGTTCTTCTTTTCAAGTCCAGTCATTTTCTCTGGACTCTGTTTTTCCAAAATATCCTTGATTTGGTTAATTTGATTTTTATCACCCGTAATATCTGGGTCAATATTGTGCCCACCAGAATTTTCAAGCAGATAATCTTCTCCCAAGTATACACCTAAAAAAGGCTTTGAGATATTGTTAAGAAAGTCATCTTGAGTCCGGATTCGTACTACTTGACCTGTGAATGTCTTTTGTTTATTGATTATCTTCTCCCTTGCCGAATCCCACGGAGTCAGATAATCTATGATTTTATCTTTAGATTCGATAAGACCTTCTAAATAGAGAGGGGCTGAGTTATATACCACAGTACGCGGAGCGTTATACTCTAAGGCCACCCTCTGAGCGATGTTCCCTCCTAAAGAATGTCCAGTTAGAGTAATATTATCCCCATATCTCTGTCGAATCCTTTCATAAAATTTGAAAGCTTCATCATAATGAAAACCGAGCGCCATGGCTATACTACCGACATCTGTAGCGACATCCTTGACTATATCCGCATTAGGATTCGTTCCCGTATAGGCAATGATCACCTCTCCACTGTCCTTATCTAGGAAGGCTGTACCACTTGTGCCAGCGGAATCATCATGAAAATCATCTAGATATTGGAGGTTGGAGGGGATAGTCTTATCCTTTTGAGCACCTATTTTCTTATCTAAAATTTGTTCATCAGTTGCTCCTCTCCACCTTGCATTCTCAAATTCATAAGTCAGGTTCGCTGCATCCAGAGTTGGAATTCCACTGTTAACTGATTCTTTTTCACTCATTCTTTCGCATGCTCCTTATTTATAATCAGGTCAATCAGGATGTTTTAAATGTTAGCAAATTAATTAGAAACACTATTTCTATCATCTATCCAACTTGAAACTATCTCACTCATTCCATCATTTGGGTTATCCTTAAAAGCAATATTAACATTCAATCGATAACCTTTTGTATTATTATAAGATTCCGAGCCACTTATTGATAAGATGTGTTCTCCTTTTGAATTAAGGAAATTATTTATCGTAGAGTCATCACTAAAATAATAGATTTCAAACACATTGCGATTTGAATAATATTGAAACTTTTCAAGCTTCATTTGAGATAAAACATCTCTATTCAAACTTAATTTTTGAAATAGAAAACCTTTATAATCCCAAATTTTTTCCGCTACCTCATTGCTAGAAAATATAAATTCACCATCTTTATATTCTACATCAACATGCTCTTTCACTTCTTCTTTATATGGATCAGTAGAGATTTGCATAGTCTCTATCTTTCCTTTTATGGTTTGACTTTCTTCATCTCCATCTAAGGAAACTACTGTTCTGAGCGAATCCTTATAAAATGTTTGAGTAATATTAAACCCTTTCGGAAATTGCTTAAACAAATCAAACAGATTCTCGGTTGGATAGACACGACTAACCTCAGAGACTTTATTCTCAATCCATTCTCGACTATTCTTGTTTTCTCCACACCCTGCCAAGCTCATCATTATCAATCCTCCTAAAAGTACCATTATGAGAAACATGCGTTTTTTCATAACTTTCTCCTTACTTATGATATTCAATAAAACAACTAATCATAGTTCCCTTATAGTATACCATAAAAGCAACAATTCCTTGCATCTTGTTCACATTCGTAAGTCAGATTAGACGTCTCCAAGGTCAGTACATTACTATTTGTCATCTATCTTCTCCATACTCTTACTTTTTCCTGTTATAAGTTCTGAATGAGATATATTTTCTCCGTCAAAAACCACAGGATAACCGTATTCATAGCCAATAGTTGCAGAGTGGTCTGCACTAATAAAAAGGTCTAACGACTCACTTGATTGTATATGGAAGTAATCCTGAATAATTTTACTATTTACATTTTTATAAGTAATAGAAGCATCACCAGTCTCCCAATTATAGTACGTTTTTTTGAGCTCAAATCGAGATAGAACTGCTTTATTTAGTTCTAACTTTTGAAATAAAAACCCATCATAAAACAAATCATCTATAGAAACTTCTGTATTCAAAAATTCTAATCCTTTTTCAGTGTACACAATACGGCTTTCTAAAAGCACTTTTTCTTCATAAGAATTACCTCGAGCTTCTATTCTTTTAAAATTACCAGTTATTTCTTTTGTTTCTGCATTTCCTACGAGTTCAATCTTCTGATAACGAGAATAGTCCTTCGTCTCATCGTAAGTATCAGTACTTCTAATCTCAAACCCTTCCGGAAATTGCTTAAACAAATCAAACAGGTTCTCGGTTGGATAGACACGACTAACCTCAGATACTTTGTTCTCAATCCATGCTCGACTATTTTTATTTTCTCCACATCCTGCCAATCCTATCATGATCAATCCCCCTAAAAGTAACATTTCAAAAAACATGCGTTTTTTCATAATCCTCTCCTTACTTATAATATTCAATAAAACAGCTAACTATAGCTCCCTTATAATATACCATAAAAGCAATATTTCCTTGCTGCTTATTCAAGTTCGTAAGTCAGATTTGCTGCATCTAGAGTAGCAATACCACTATTCGCCGTATCCTTTTTACTCATACTTCTCTCCTAATTCGATACTCTCTCCTTAAAATAATAGCCATCATTAAAATCAACACTAACAGAATAGTAATAAAAGTCATCTAACCTCAAAGAACTACCAAATCCTAGTACTGTTTCAACTTGTTGCTGTTTATTAAAATATTGGTTAATCGTTGTGTTTTTAATAATATAATCTATATCAAAAGAACCATTATTTCCGTTAAAATGTTTGTTTTTTAATGATAATTTACTTAAAAATTCTTTATCTATACCAATTTTTTGAAACAAGAAACCATCAAACTTCCATATTTTTTTAGCACTTTCTTCATCAGAAAAAATAAATTTATTGTCTACATATTGAACATTTACTACCACTTCATCGCTTTTTGGCGCATCTTCCTTCGCTGGGCTTTTAGCAAGAGTACCCGTTATTGTATGCGATGTAGCATCACCTTTCAGCTTAATTTCTGTGATAAAATCGTCAATTCCATCACTTTTCTTTTTGAAATAGACCTGCTCAATCTCAAACCCTTCTGGAAATTGCTTAAACAAGTCAAACAGATTCTCGGTTGGATAGACACGACTAACCTCAGATACTTTGTTCTCAATCCATTCTCGACTGTTTTTATTTTCTACACATCCTGCCAATCCTATCATGATCAATCCCCCTAAAAGTAACATTTCGAAAAACATGCGTTTTTTCATAATCCTCTCCTTGCTTATAATATTCAATAAAACAGCTGACAATAGCTCCCTTATAATATACCATAAAAGCAATATTTCCTTGCTTCTTATTCAAATTCGTAAGTTAGATTCGACGCATCTAAAGTTGGAATTCCACTATTAACAAATTTTTTATCCACCATTGAATCTCCTTTTAATTTGACACGGTTTCTCTAAATGAATAAACATTGTCGTAGTTGACAGTTACTGAATAATAGAAATAATCGTCGTTTCGGTATGAACTTCCAAAACCTAATGTTGCCTGTTCGTTTTCATGTTTTTTAAAATACTGATTGATAGTTTGATTCCGAACCAAATAATCAATATCAAATGCACCATTATTGCCATTATAACTTTTGGATTTCATAGATAAAGAAGATAGAAAAGACTGATTAATTGTTAACTTTTGGAATAAGAATCCATCAAAAGGCCATAATTCTTTCGCTTTCCCCTCATCGGAAAAGATAAATTCTCCATCTATATAATTCACCCTTATTGTTTCTTCTGGCTTTTCAGTAATATTATCAGAAGCCCGTATCTTGGTTAGCACTCCAGAAATTGTTTGGTTACTACTGTCTCCTTGTAAAGTTATTTCGATAATATAGTTTCCACGTTTTATAAATACTTGATTTACTTTGAAACCCTCCGGAAATTGTTTAAACAAGTCAAACAAATTCTCGGTTGGATAGACACGACTTACCTCGGAGACTTTGTTCTCAATCCATTCTCGACTATTTTTATTTTCTCCACATCCCGCAAATCCTATCATGATCAATCCCCCTAAAAGTAACATTTCGAAAAACATGCGTTTTTTCATAACCTTCTCCTTTTTTATAATATTCAATAAGATAGCCACCATCATTCTCTTGTAGGATATCATAAAAGCAATATTGCCTTGCGTCTTATTCAAATTCGTAAGTCATATTCGCCACGTCTAAAGTTGGAATTCCACTATTGGCCGTTATATACCTCCGCATTTGATACCGTTTCTCTAAAATAATAGCCATCATTGTAATCTAGTAAAATTGAGTAGTAGTAATAACCCTCATTTTGTAGAGAACTTCCAATCTCCAGTACGGATGTTTCAGAATCATTTTTATGAAAATAATTATTAACTACTTCATTTTCTGTAAAATATAAAATACTAAAACCATTTGTCACGCTATTATACGATTTCTCTTTTAATCTTAACTTAGACAATTCAGTTTTATTTAAAGTCAACTTTTGAAATAAAAATCTGTCAAACTTCCATATTTTTTTAGCAGTTTCTTCATCAGAAAAAATAAATTTATTGTCTACATATTGAACACTTACTACTACTTCTTCGCTTTTTGGTGCATCATCCTTCGCTGGGATTTTAGAAAGAGTACCCGTTATTGTATGCGATGTTGCATCACCTTTCAGCTTAATTTCTGTGATAAAATCGTCAATTCCATCACTTTTCTTTTTAAAATAGACCTGCTCAATCTCAAATCCTTCCGGAAATTGCTTAAACAAGTCAAACAGATTCTCGGTTGGATAGACACGACTGACCTCGGAGACTTTGTTCTCAATCCATTCTCGACTATTTTTATTTTCTCCACACCCTGCCAATCCTATCATTATCAATCCTCCTAAAAGTAACATTGTGAGAAATATGCGTTTTTTCATAACCCTCTCCTTGCTTATGATAATTAATAAAACAACTAATCATATTTCCCTTATAGTATATCATAAAAGGCTGATATGACTGTTTCATCTATGATGTTAAAATCCTGTCTAATTCATTTTAAAACACTGTAATCCTAAAGGTCATGATATAATAGCCAATGAATAACAAGCATTACTTGAAGGAGAAATGTATGAAAAAATCGTTCAGACTTTGTTGCCTAGCTTGTGTGACAACACTAGCCTTAGCCCTTGGTGCTTGCTCATCAAAGCCATCTACTAGTTCTACAAATAATTCAAACAATCAGGCCTCTACCTATCACAAGAAAGATGTAACTGGTCCTGCCGCTTCATTTGACTGGAATGCCAAAGTTGAACCTACCAACTATGAGAGAACCTTTGTTGAAACCAACAGTGGCAGTCAATTTAATAAAACTTTAGATCGCACGAAAGAGGCGGCTGAGAATCTTGAAAAAAAGAAAAAGGAAATTTCGGATCCTAAGGTTCAAACAGCCCTCAAATTAGTGGATGCTGTCTTTGTCAATCAAGAAAATTTTGACCTAGTTGTGAAATCAGCGAGTGCTAGCAATCAAGAAGAGTTATTTGATAAGATTTGGAACGAATATTTAGTCCCTGAGTTAACTAAAATCCGTCCGAATTTTTCAAATGATACCATCTTTGAGTATAAGGGAGAAAAATATCCTCTGAAAATTTATGCACCAATGTTTTTCAAGGTCAACACCAATGCATTAGGAAAAGCAGGTGCCTATACTCTTGAGGACTATAAGGTAGAAGGCGACTTGGTTTATTTGAAATTTATGTCTCCAGCTGTAGATACTTACCAATATGAAGTCAAAGCATCCTATCACACAGACAGTCTCGAATTCTTTCAAGGACTGGCAGAAGAACAACAAAAAGTTCTTGAAACAGACTATGCTAAAGCTCTAAATATTCGATTTGTTTATCAATTAGCGGCGCTTGATTTTAAAGCAAATAACTATGTCGACTTAGAGGGAATGGATTATCTTGATCGTAACACTCATTACCTCGCCATAAAAGTGGATAATAATGGAGAAGCTAGCCTTGATAATGAAAATCTCGCCAACCTTTTACAAATTAGCATGAAGGCTTCAAATGAAGCCAATAAAGGAAAATTTGAGTAAATCTTTAAAGCATGAAAAAATCACCTAAAACAGGTGATTTTTGTGTATTCATCTTATCGATAAACCGTCTTAAATCCGACACTGGATACCCTTACTCTCCCAGCTCAGCACTGTAGGCGATAATCTGGTCAACTGTGTCTGACAAGAACTGGATGGTATCACGAAGTGGTTTGTCTGTTGAGATATCCGCTCCGATAATCATGGCTGACTCAAGCGGTGTCTTACTTCCACCTGATTTGAGAAGATTGAGCCAATCTTCAGCTCCAGTTTCTGAATGTTTCAGATGAAGGTAACCCGCGGTCGAGATGACAAGTCCGGCTGAGTAGGTGTAGCTATACAAGCCCATGTAGTAGTGAGCCTGGCGCATCCAAGTCAAAGCCGCATCGTCGTCAATTTCAATGGCATCTCCCCAGAAATCCGTCAAGACTTCCTTCATAATGCTGTTAAGTTTGCTTGCTCCGAAGGTTTCTCCTTCTTCAATCAATGTATAAACCTTGCGCTGGAAGGCTGCTTCCAAGAGGTGGGTAATAAAGTTATGGAAGTAGGTGTCTGTCAAACGGTGAGCAAGGGCAAAGCGTTTTTGACGAGGGTCGTCAGACTGATGTTCCAAATAATCACTTAAAAGCAATTCATTGAAGGTTGATGGCGCTTCAACATAGTAGGTCGACATATGAGCATTAAAGTAACTTTGGTGATTGTCAGAAAAGATAAATTGACCAGAATGCCCGATTTCATGAATCAAGGTATAGACATCGCTCAAACGGCCTGTCCAGCTCATGAGGACATAAGGGTGCACGCGATATGGATCCGCCGCATATCCACCAGAATCCTTGCCACTATTGGCAGCGAAGTCCACCCAGCGCTCTTCTTGATAGCGAGCAACTTCCTGACAATATTCTTGTCCCAAAGGTTCTACTGACTTCATGACCAAATCATAGGCATCTTCAATGCTCACTTCAGGATTGAGGGCGCTATCCAAGTCCAATTTCCAGTCAGCGAAGGTCATCTTTTCAAGACCATTGACCTTGGCAACATGCTTGAGGTATCTCTGAGCCACTGGCGCAAAATCCTTCATGATGAGGTCAATCTGGCGGTCAAACATGGCACGATCTACTTCCTGCTCAGCTAAAAGATAATCAAAAACTGAGTCGTAGCCTTTCATATCTGCCAAGAGTTTTTCAGACTTGACTTGAGCTAGATAGGCTGCGGCTGCTGTATTTTGGTGCTTACGAAGTCCTTCTGAGAAAGAACGGAAGGATTTTTCACGAACCTCAGCGTCCTCGTGGTTTTGGTAGAAATTCTCATAAGTTACAAAGCTGTTTTTGTAGGTCTTGCCATGAGCTTCAAAGTCAGCCATTTCAAAATCCCCAGCACGCATCTTAGTATAGATGTCCTGTGGACTGTAGAAGACTTCCCCTAGGTTGGTCAAGGCCTTCTCTACGTCTGCCCCGAGATAGTGGGCTTTTTTGATTTTAGCCTGACGAATGGCTGCCGTCAAATGTGGCAGTTCACCCAAACGATCCAAGACTTCCTCATCTGCAGCGACTAAGGCATCGTCAAAGAAAGTCAAGGCTACACTGGCGTCTGTCTCAAATTCCATCCCAGCTTGGGCAATATTAGCAAAATCCTCATTGCTATAGTCCGTCGTCTGAGGCATAAAGGCATAATTGCCGATATGACTCATCTGGATATAGATTTGTTCCAATTCTGCAAAGGCCTTCTCTAAATCCTCAAAAGTATGAAGATTACCCTTGTAATCTCGGCTAAATTGATTGATGTCTTCGCGCGTTTTCTCGATTGCACGCAAGAAATCCTCACGGTCTTGGTATAGGGCTGTTAAATCCCAAAGTTCCTTTTCGGAAAATTCTGAACGGTGTTTTTGTTCCATTTTCTTCCTCTTATTTCTCTAATTCTAATAAAACACTAAGGGCTGATAAGGCGTAAAGTGGTGCTGTTTCTGCTCTTAGAATGCGGGGACCAAGTCCTGCCAAGACGGCTCCTTTGGCTTCAAAACTTTCGATTTCTGCAGGTGATAGACCGCCTTCTGGGCCAAAGATAAAGAGCAATTTAGCTCCTTTTTCAAGACCAGTGACTGCTTGCAGAAGCGCAGCGGCTTCTCCCTCTTTTGCTGATTCTTCATAAGCCACTACAATAGAGTCGAACTGGTCCAGCTGTGCTAGAAAATCTGCTTTTTTCTCGAAAAGCTGAATACTTGGGACCAGATTTCGCTTGCTTTGCTCTGCTGCTCCAAGGGCAATTTTTTCTAGTTTTTCGGCTTTCTTGCCCAATTTCTTGCCGTCCCACTTGGCAACTGACCAGTCAGCAGGAAAAGCCCAGATCTGGCCGGCACCAAGTTCGGTTACTTTTTGAGTGATAAACTCTAGCTTATCTCCCTTGGGAAATCCAGATGCAATGGTCACTTGGACTGGCAGTTCCACATTGTCAGCTAATTCTTTGATTAGCTCCAACTGACGAGCCTCCACATCTAGCACGCGCGCCAAACGCTTAATACCATCCTCAAAGACCAAGGTAACCTCATCATCTTCTTTCAAGCGCATAACCTGAAACATATGCTTGCTGGTTTCCTTGTCCTCAATGGTGACTGGCGAGGTAGCAATACCCTTGACAAAATACTGCTGCATGCTAGCCTCCAATCACACCTGAAATATCCTTAGTCTTCTTAAAGACGCAGGCATTCCATTCCCCTTGAATCATGTGGGTTTCAAGGAAAAATCCAGCTGACTCAGCCGAGTCGCGCACCATGTCCCACTTGTCCTTGATAATCCCACTCATTATCAGGTAACCTTCATCCTTGACCAAGCGATAAGCATCATCCGTCAGATGAATGAGAATATCCGCCAAGATATTAGCCACAATCACATCTGCCTCAATCTCCACACCCTTGAGCAAATCACCTGCCGCTACATGGATGTTTTCCATACCAGGGTTGAGCTCAATATTTTCCTGAGCGACTCGAACTGCCACATCATCCAAGTCATAGGCGAAGATCTCCTTGGCACCAAGCAACGAGCTGGCAATAGAAAGGACTCCTGAACCAGTACCCACATCTAGCACCGTTTCGCCACCACGGAGAACCTGCTCCAAGGCAAAGAGGCTCATCTTGGTCGTTGGATGGGTTCCAGTCCCAAAGGCCATACCAGGATCCAACTTGATAATCTTTTCTCCAGCAGTCGCCTCGTAGTCCGTCCAGGACGGCACAATGGTCAAGTCATGTGTGATACGAGCTGGTTCATAATATTTCTTCCAGTTGTCTGCCCAGTCTTCCTCAGCCAAGGCAGTCGTCCCCATCTTGACTTCTCCTAAGTCCATAAAATCTGCCAATTCTGCCAGACGTGCCTGCAAGTCTGCCTCAACCGTTGCTACATCAACCGTTTCGGGATAATAGGCTGTCACCACGATTTCTTCTTGCTGCTCGACCTCTGGGAAAATCTCACCAAATCGGTCCACATTTCCCACATAGTCCATACTATCCTCGATCGCAACACCTTGCGCTCCTAGCTCAATCAAGAGATTAGAGACCAGCTCCTCCCCCTCACGCTTCACTGTAACTTTTAACTCTTGCCATGTTTCCATCATTAAGATACCAAGCCCGTAAAACACAATGCCAAAATAGGAAACTCTCTGAAGACGATTGTGTCTAAGAGAAGTTTATCTTTTTGGCACAGTGTTTAGGGCGGGTTCAGTTTAGAAATGTAACCGAACCATCCTTTCTATTTGTCAATCAATTTTTTCATGTAAACCATATCCATACCTTCTTTTTCAGGCTCGATATGGGTTTGACGGTAGCCATTTTTCTCATAAAAGGCGACCATGCCCGCATCCTGTAATACCGTACACAAATCCCACTGTTTAATCGTCGGAAATTCCTTTTCCAGCAATCTCAATCCCCCAGAACCATAACCTTTTCCTTGATACTGGGGCAAAATCGCTGCCGTTCCCAACCAAGCATTCGTTAACTCTTCATTTGTCTGAACTCGTAAAAATCCGATATTTTCTCCATTTTCTTTCACAAAGTAGTAATAGCTATTGGGACGCTCAACCAATTTCCACTTGATTCGTTCACGATCCTCTAGATAGGGATCATACTCATCTTGGTATTTCTCATAGACCGCCTTAAAACTGGCTCTTTGAATCGCAATAATCGCTTCTAAATCCTCTGCTCCTGCTCGTTCTAGTCTAATCATAATTACTCTCCATATAATCCTTCACTCTATCCTGCAACTGGGGCACAACCTTATCTGAGCCAAGAAACTCCTCAACGCTCATCAGTCTATATCCCTGCCCTTCATCTCCAAAGACAATCTTGTAAAACTGTTCCTGAGTCAACTTTCCCACTAGAAAGACGGATTCCTTCCCCTCAAAAAGCATACTTGGGTACACCTTGCTCCAAAGCAGGCAATCTTCAGTCAGATGAATTCCTAGTTCTTCGTAAACTTCACGCGCCGCGCACTCAAAAGGACTTTCATCACCTTCTCGTCCGCCACCTGGCAATTCCCACATATTGGGCCAAGGAATGCTTGCCTTATCATCACGCAAGATAGTTAAAATCCTATCCTCACAAAAGAGGGCAATTTTGCAACCTGTAAAATCAGAAATTTCTATTTCCATATCAGACTCCTTCGGATAATTCTTTCTCCAACTCTGCTAACCAGTTTTCATAATAACGTTTCTCATCCCGCACCAAACGGCTGGTCACCATGTTTTGTCTAGCAATTTTTATAGCCTTGTCAGTCTGATCCATATCTTTCTTTACCAGAAATTGATACCAGGCTTGCATTATCTGCGTGTCTGCCATTTTTAGAGATAAGAAGGACTTGACTCCTCGATTACTTGCATATTCCTCTGCTTTCTCATGATCCCTTTCAAGCAAGGCAATTTGAAGAAGGTATAATTGGGAAAGAGTTTGAGACATCGGATTGTCTGTTTTATCTAATAAAGACTGAAAGTGTTTTTTGGCAGTCTCTATCTGACCATCGAATATGAAAACTAGTCCCTGAAAAATCTGAATGCTTTCAGCAAAACTCCCTCTCACATCCTCATCAACAGGAATGATAAAGTCTTTCAAATCATACTCTTGAGGAGCTAGCAAGGTCTGAGCAGAATGCCTCAACACCGAGTAGGCGTATTTGGTATTTTCAGGATGTTGTAGCAATTCCCAAATTTTTGCTCCATCGGTAATCCCAACTGGCTTAGCATTGATGAGAAGAAAAGATACATTTAGGCAAATCCAAGTAGCCGCAAAATACCAGCTTCTTGTCAAAAATCCATACAATATCGCCAATAAAATCAAGCTAAGATGAACTATCAAGCCACCTGCAAGCATCAAGATGATTCTTTGATCACTTTCATCTTCTTTCAATCCAATATACTGAGCACCAACATTTTTCAGAACGGCTGTTCGACTAAGAGAAAACTTGCCTGACCTTTTGGTCAAAAGAAAATTCCCTAATCCAAAAGCCACCAGTCGATAGCCTGTCAGGTAACCGCAGACTGCGTGCCCCAGCTCATGAAGGATAAATATCAGATAAATGCTGAAAAAAGTAAATAGATAGCCTGGAACAAAGACTAACGAGAAATCTAACTCTTTAAAGGCAATCGTCCCAAAAACAAATCCCAGCATCAAAAAAACAAAGGACAGACCAGAAATACAAGACAAGACTATTTTCTTCATATACTTTCTCCCCTAGTCTCTAGTATCTCGGATAAGGATAAAATTCTCCTTCTTCCAAGCCGACTTTTCCTTCTTCAAAGACTTCTTGGTTCCATTCCATGACGAACTCTTCTGCTTCTGGGTCTTCCAAAAAGTCCATAAGCGCATCCAGCCCAACCTCTGCAGTGTCTTTGAGGAATAGCGCAAAATAAGCTAGAAACTCACGAGAAAAACCTTTTTTAGGTAGGTAAGGGATAACTGTCAAATAGTCTTCCTCATTGACTGTTGACTTGGCAGGATTGTAGAAAAGGACTGCTTCTTCAAAGAGAATGTCGTCTGATGAGACCTCTCCGTCCTCGTCTAGCATCTCTACTCCCGCAGCATTTTGTGCTTCCAATAAAAAACTCACTTCAACTGCATGATTGCGCTTGTCCCAGCTAATCTCAAAGTCAAAGGGAAAGTTCTTGTCCAATTCTTCCTCTAAAACATCTAAAAATCCGTATGTTGCCATTTTGTCCTCTTTCTATGCGACTCTTAAATCGCCCCGATTACTCGGAAATATGCTAAAATAGATACTACCATCTTACCACATATACATCAGAAAATCCATGTTAGAAAGGACTGCTATGCCAGACAATCTCGCGCTTCGCATGCGCCCAAAAACTATCGACCAGGTCATCGGTCAGGAGCATCTGGTCGGACCAGGAAAAATTATCCGTCGCATGGTGGAAGCCAATCGTCTGTCCTCCATGATTCTCTACGGACCTCCAGGTATTGGCAAGACCAGTATTGCCTCTGCCATCGCTGGAACGACCAAGTATGCCTTTCGGACCTTTAATGCGACAGTCGATAGTAAGAAGCGACTTCAAGAAATCGCTGAAGAGGCTAAATTCTCTGGTGGATTGGTCCTACTACTGGACGAGATCCACCGACTAGATAAAACCAAGCAAGACTTTCTCCTTCCCCTCTTAGAAAGTGGTCTGGTCATCATGATTGGGGCGACGACTGAAAATCCTTTCTTTTCTGTCACTCCAGCCATTCGTAGCCGTGTTCAGATTTTTGAGTTAGAACCCTTGTCCAATCAAGATGTTAAACAAGCCCTGCAAATTGCCATCAGCGACCCTGAAAGGGGATTTGACTTCCCAGTTGAGCTAGATGAGGATGCGCTGGATTTCATCGCAACCTCTACAAATGGAGACCTGCGTTCTGCCTTTAACTCGCTGGATCTGGCTGTTCTCTCTACTCCCGAAAATGACAAGGGCATCCGCCATATCACACTGGATATCATGGAAAACAGCCTGCAGAGGAGTTACATTACCATGGATAAGGATGGGGACGGTCACTACGATGTCCTCTCAGCCCTGCAAAAGTCTATCCGTGGCTCGGACGTTGATGCCAGTCTCCACTATGCTGCCCGCTTGATTGAGGCTGGGGATCTTCCTAGTCTCGCTCGTCGCTTGACCGTTATCGCCTATGAAGATATCGGTTTGGCCAATCCTGAAGCTCAAATCCATACTGTAACTGCTCTAGATGCTGCTCAAAAGATTGGCTTCCCAGAAGCTCGCATCCTCATCGCCAATGTCGTGATTGATTTGGCACTTTCACCCAAGTCCAACTCAGCCTATGTGGCGATGGACAAGGCCCTTGCTGATCTCAAAACATCAGGGCATTTGCCTATCCCTCGACACCTGCGCGATGGCCACTACAGCGGAAGCAAGGAACTTGGGAATGCGCAAAACTATCTCTATCCGCACAACTATCCTGGAAACTGGGTCAAGCAAGACTATCTGCCAGAAAAAATCAAAGACCAGCGCTATTTCACTCCGGAAGATACTGGCAAGTACGAACGGGCCTTGGCGCAACGCAAGGAAACCATTGATAAATTACGGGACTTGTGAAATCCTTTTCAAATAATTGCATTTTCCTCTTGATTTTTTTTGAAAAAGTGGTATCATATAAACATAGAAACGCTGTGGTGTACGACTTCACACTTAAGTGTTGACCGACTATTTTTTGTATTATTAGGGAAACAAAAGTCTTCTAACAGCATGTAGGCCGTCTCACACGGAAACAGCTTCAGTTAGAGCGAGTTGCCCACCTGCTTAATTGCGCGGGTTCAATACAAACCGTGAAGTTTCGGCACCAATACAGCTTTTTCTTTGCCTCCTTAGCTCAGTTGGTAGAGCAGTAGACTCTTAATCTATGGGTCGCAGGTTCGAGCCCTGCAGGGGGCATCTAAACAACAGGAAAAAGCCTTGATTTACAAGGCTTTTTTGTTTGTCTATAACTGATTTGCCCTACATTTAAATCTATCTTTTCTTTTTGAATCAAATTACATCTTAACAAATAGTGTAAAGCCAGTTACTTTTGCTTTGATGCCATACAATATTTTCATGTAGAGAAGACAAATTTTATCTTCTCTTTTTATTTTCAAAATGATAAAAACTGATTTTCTTTTCATGAATCAGACTGAAACTTCCAAATTGTTTATTTATTTTATTGACATTTTCTATAAAAATAAGTACAATAGTCTTATTATCAAACTATACTATACTATATAGGGGGTATTGAAATGAAATTTTCTAATCGTTTACTGCTATTCCTTGCAGGAGTTGTTTTTGTCCTTTTAGGACTTTTCCTATTTACAAACCCAGTAGCTAATCTTGTTGCTTACAGCTGGTGGATTTCATTTGGTTTACTGGTTTCTTCTATAGCAGCTATTTTAGGCTATTTCTCTGCACCAAAAGAGCTTCGCTCACCTGTTTATCTTTTCCAAGGATTTGTTAGTCTTCTCTTAGCTCTTTACCTCGTTGCTTATGGCTTTGTGACCCTGCCGGTCGTCATTCCGACCATTGTAGGAATTTGGTTAATTGTAGAAGCCATTATTGCTTTCTTTAAAGGCAATCGTCTAAGATTGATTTTCCCTATTATTGGTAGCAATATCATGTGGGTAGCCTTGCTTGAATTTTTACTAGGTCTAGTGATTCTGTTCAATCCAGTGGCTACAGGTGTCTTTGTCGTTTATGTCATTGCCTTTTCATTTTTAGTTACTGGCTTCACCTACATTATTGAGGCCTTTCGTAAATAGTCTAGTTGCTATTTCTATCGCATTCAAAAAAGCTGGGAAATCATATTCTCAGCTTTTTCGTCTCTTTAATTATCACTTTTTCGCATTCCATTCTACGTAGAAATTTGTTTTTCCATTTTATTCTCCAATTTGATCTCGCACTGACATTTATTTATAACAAAACTATATATCTAGAATAGCATAATCATTAGGTATTATAGGTTTTCAAACAAAATACGAGTCATTCGTTTTTGCCCCGCTTTTGCCCCATTTTTAAATCCTGACATTGAAAATACCTAAAAGTATTTCCCTAAAATCAGCTATATTTCAACATTTTTGTTTATTTTCAATATGAAAAGTTCTTACAAATCCATGCAGGGGGCATCTAAATACAACAGGAAAAGCCTTGGAACTCAAGGCTTTTTTCACTTGTCTAAGTAAGATTTGTCCCACATTTGTTTATCAACTTCCTTTCTAGACATCTTTAATCTTAAGACACTCTTCAAAAAAATTTTTCTTAATTTAAAACAAAAGTCTTGCTTTTCTTTTTATTTATGTTATACTTATTCTTGTATCTGATACAGGTTTATAAAAAGGAGTTCAGATGGATACAAAATTCTCAGTTGCTTTGCATATCTTAACAATGATTAGTGAAAGCAAGGAAACCTTAAGTTCTCAAGCACTAGCTATTAGTGTTGGGACTAACGCTAGTTACATTCGAAAAGTAATTGCCTTATTGAAAAATGCAGATTTGATTCATTCCCATCAAGGAAAAACGGGTTATCAACTCAGTAAGTCTCCAAAGAAAATGACTTTACTAGAGATCTACTATGCTACTCAAGAAATCAAACATATTAGTTTATTTCCTGTTCATCAAAATAGTAATCCTGATTGTCCCGTTGGAAAACATATCCAAGGAGCAGTTTCACCGCTTTTCGCTAGTGCCGAATCTCAATTAGAGAAGGAATTAGCAAATCAAACTTTAGAAGATGTCATTGACAATTTATATAAACAAGTCCGGAACTGATTTGATAGCAAGTCAGTTTTTATCGGAAACAACACATACTTGTATTAGATACAAGTATATGAAATCACATTAAAAAGAAAAGAGAAATCACATGAAAGTCGCTCAACACACTACTTATAATAAAAACAATATCACACTGAACATCATAGAAATCGCTAAACCAAGCATTACAGACAAACAAGTTTTGGTCAAAGTCTCCGCAGCTGGTGTTAATCCTCTGGATAACATGATTTCCCGAGGAGAAGTCAAGATGATCGTACCTTACAAACTCCCACAAACTGCGGGTAATGAAGTGGTCGGTATCATTGAAGAGACCGGAAGACAAGTCAAAAACCTCAAAGTTGGAGACCGAGTTTTTGGACGTCTCCCACTCGACCACATCGGTGCCTTTGCAGAATACGTTGCTGTCGATAGCCAAGCCTTAGCCAAGGTTCCAGACTATCTTTCAGACGAGGAAGCCGCTGCTGTTCCGCTTACTGCCTTGACCATTATGCAAGCCTTGGAACTCATGGATGCTCAAGCTAGCAAGACAATCTTTATCTCTGGTGGTACAGGCGGTGTCGGTGGAATGGCCATTCCGATTGCTAAGGCTAAAGGTTTGAAGGTCATTACCAATGGGGCTGGAGATAGCGCTGAGCGTGTATTGAACCTAGGAGCAGACCGCTTTATCGATTACAAAACAGAGGATTATACAAAAAATGTTAGCCAGGTTGATTATGTCCTCGATACTCTCGGTGGAGCTGAAACTGAAAAACAAATGTCTATCATGAAAAAAGGTGGTCACCTTGTTTCTCTCCGTGCTATGCCAAACGGTGACTTTGCCAAACGTATGAATCTGCCAGAATGGAAACAGATTATTCTCGGCTTAGCAGGTCGTAAATTTGATAAGATGGCTGACAAATACGGTGTCCACTACCATTTTATCTTTGTAGAAAGCAACGGCGCTCAATTACAAGAGGTAGCTGACCTCTTTAGTAAATTAGAAATCAAACCCTCTATCGATACAGTTTATCCATTTGAAGAAGTGAATAGCGCCTTAGACAAGGTCGCTAATGGTCGCTCGCGTGGAAAAACAGTCCTCAGCTTTAAGAAATAAAAAGGAAAACACAATGTCATATCTTACAACTAAAAATCAATACATCACTGTCCAAGGAAATCAAATTGCCTATCGCGAACTCAGTAAAGGCAAATCAAAACTACCTCTTCTGATGCTGGTCCATTTGGCAGCAACTCTAGATAACTGGGATCCAAGACTATTAGACTTGATTGCTGAAAAGCACCATGTCATTGTAGTCGATCTTCCTAGAGTAGGAGCCAGCCAGGGAAAAGTTGCTTCGACGATTCCTGGAATGGCTGAGCAGACAATTGCCTTTATTCAAGCCCTTGGTTACGATAAAATCAACCTCCTAGGTCTTTCAATGGGAGGTATGATTGCACAAGAAATTGTCAGAATCAAGCCTAATCTAGTCAACCGTCTCATCTTGGCAGGAACAGGACCTCGAGGTGGAAAAGAGATCGATAAGGTAACAGGGAAAACATTTAAGTATATGTTTAAAGCTGGACTCGAGCGCATCGACCCTAAACGCTATATCTTCTATAATCATGATGAACAAGGGAAAATTGAAGCTTTGAAAGTTCTAGGACGAATGGGTATGAGAACAAAGGAATTTGCGGATAAAGACATGAACGTATCAGGATTCCTAACTCAACTCAAAGCTATTAAAGGTTGGGGGAAAGATCCTCAAGACGATCTAACATTTATCACTCAACCAACCTTAATCGTCAACGGGGACAAGGATATGCAGGTTCCAACGGAAAATTCCTATGACATGCATGAGAAAATCGAAAATAGTAAGCTGATTATCTATCCAAATGCAGGGCACGGTTCGATCTTCCAATATGCAGACGAATTTTCAAAAGAACTCATTACTTTCTTGGAGGACTAAGATGGTCAAAACGATTCTGATTACAGGTGCTACTGACGGTATTGGGAAACATTTGGCAAAGAAACTGGCCAGTGAAGGTCATCAGATCATCCTCCATGGTCGAAACCCTCAAAAACTTGAGTTGGCGCTTCAAGAGGTTCGGGCAGTTTCCTTGAGAGGCAGAGTTTCTAGTTACCTTGCAGATTTTTCAAAATTAGACGATGTTTATCGATTTGTGGAAGAAATCAAGCGAGACTTTCAAAGTATCGATGTCTTGTTTAACAATGCAGGACTGTATGCAGGAAAAGAACGAAAAGCGAGTGCTGAAAATGTCGAGTTGACTTTTATGTTATCCGTTCTCATTCCCTATATGTTAACAACTGAGCTAAGCCCCTTGTTAGAAAAAGCGCCTGACGGTCGTATCATTAATACCTCCTCCTATATGCATCATTTTGCCAAGGTCAAGGATTTAGACTTTGGATTTGAGAACAATTATAATCCCGGATTGGCCTATAATAATTCTAAACTTTACACTATTTGGATGACACGCTATCTAGCCAGAAAGTTCTTCTTAAGAGGTTCAAACATCACCATCAATTCTTACCATCCAGGTTTAATTTCAACCAACTTGGGGAATGATTCCAGTGATGAAAAAACGAAAAAGTCTCTCTTTGGACGCCTGATGAAATCTTTTTCAAAAGATTTAGATGAGGGAATTAAAACAGGCTACTACCTCACCTTATCAGAAGAAGTCACTGGTTTGACAGGCTACTATTTTGATGATAAAACTGTCAAAACAGTTTCTGAAAAAGGTTATACTTTTGAAAGATCTCAGGATTTAATCGCTTATTGCAATGATAAGATTGAGATGTTTCAAAATAAGTCCACAATATCTTAACTTTATTATGACTCGACTATCAAGAAAAAGATGATATCAAAACTTATCTATTTTCTATATCCTAAATAATTTGCCCCACTTTTGCCACGTTTTGAAATAATCACATTCAAAATTATTCCAAGTATCTTCCAAAAATCGTTTATATTTCAACATTTTTGGTTAGTTTCAAGATGAAGATTTCTTAAAAATGCTTGCAGGGCATTTAAATACAACAGGAAAAGCCTTGGAGTCAAGGCTTTTTTGTTATTCTTAGTTACTCGTCTAATCGAATAAACATCATTGCGTTAAGCAAAGAGATGAGAGCGACTGTATTGACATTATTGGAATAGATCAGTCTCTTATTTTCAATAGGAGGAATAATAAAATTAGAAATAATGATGTCGTAAGGTGATTCCTTTAGAGCATCAAGTGATAACTCTAATTCACTCCAAACTTCCAGTTCAAAATTGTTGCTGCAATAGTAAGAAAGTGTCTCAGCTACTGATTTTGCATGATACTGATCAAAATTACTCATGACCAAAACCTTTAATTTCGGTTGATTTTGTAAAAGATTTAGCACCAAGTGTTTGCTATGAGTGATAAAAGTATAAGACAAATGATTGACCTTCATTGAACTATCATCCATTTCCAAAGTCTTTAGATAATGTTCCATTCCTTCCTTCACCTCTGAAACAAAGCGAGGGAAAATATTTTGAAAGTTCTTGATTGTATTACCTTTTTGATCAAATAGGATAAACTCTGTCGATAATTCCTGACGATGCAGATGTGCCGTATTATGCAGATGCCAAATCAGATTGTCTCTATTGTCTACTTGAAGATTATAGTCTCTTGATACCTGATCTACTAGATCTCCCAATAACTGATACGATTTTTTTACATAACTGTCTGTTTTTGCATGGTTCAGAAATACTTCTTCATCTATGAAAAACATTTTTTGAAAATAGGATACAAACAGTTGACCTATCACTTCTATATTCAATGAGATATGATATTCAGAATCAAAGCTGGCTACAATCTCTTCGATTTCTTCTGCCTGCATGAAAGATTCCAACAATTGATTGTTAAAAGAATTTTTCTCAACTTCCAAGAAATGACCAAACTTTATTCGGTATAAATTTGTTACGAGGAGTAACTTTAACATTCGTTGAGTGGCGAAATTGACTGGAAATGCAGTTTCTTTATAGACCAGTGCCAACAGCTTACACAAAGGTTCTACAGAAAAATCTTCAAAGGGCCATTCGAGGAAATAATATTTCTCTGAAAAATATTGGGCAAAAAAGTAACGGATATCGATTTCATTTCCAGTGATTCGAACTGGATTGAGGCTAATTTCAAAACGATATTGCTTCTTAATAATTTTATTAATATGACTGATGATACGGTAAAGAGAGGAAGAACTGATATAAAACTCTTTGCAAATATTCTCTTTATCACATCCTTCATTGAAGAAGACAAATTCTAATATTGAAAAGTGAGTTGAATGCTTAAAAAAATGATGATAGATCATTTCAATATCACTATCGTCAGTATTTATGATACGGATACCATTTGTCGAGGAATGAAATAGCAAGTCAGGAAAAGAAGATCTGACATGGGATAAGTCATCTTTTACAGAACGTTCTGCACAGTGCAATAATTCTGCTAGTTCTGAAATATGAAACCAGCGTTTGTTTTCAAATAGTAATTCTAATAATTCTAATTGTCTGTGACTTTTTTTCGATAATAAATCTCTCATGAATAGCTTTTCTCTCTTTGTAATAAACTAAAGGATTGCCTATCAATCTTCATGCAATTATACCATATAGAGTGCATTTATCCTCTTACAACGACTTTTGCTTGTCATCAAAAGACTAGTCTAATCACTTAGAAACTCAGTAGCACCAAGATTTTCTTATTTATTTGTACCTATGGTGTATTTTTATAATACGTAATCTAAGACAAATTATTATCCTTCCATATTTAAATATTATATAATTAATTTAATCAAAGAAATTGATTTTCTGAAATTGATTCTTTGATTTAGAAATAGAAAAGGAGGATACACTATGTTGTGGTCCATTATTGTAGGAGGTCTTATTGGTCTCGCCGCTGGTGCAATCACTAAAAAAGGTGGTTCAATGGGAATAATTGCAAATATCTTTGCAGGGCTTATCGGTTCATCTGTAGGACAATCTCTTCTCGGAAGCTGGGGACCTTCATTGGCTGGGATGGCTATTATTCCATCAATCGTAGGTGCTGTGATTGTTGTTGCAGTCGTTTCATTTCTATTTGGTAAAAAATAAGCATTACCTAATAAGAAATTAAAAGTGATAAGCCATAATTTTGAATACTGTAGACGGGTAAAATTATGGTTTAAAGCTTTTCAATTGAAAGGATTTAATATGTCAAAATCAAAGAAAATATTGTTACTTATTTTCTGTATCTTAATCTTGACTATTTTCCTTCCTATTCTCATAGATTATCATCAGGTCAGTGATTTAGATATCCACTTATTCAGTTGGAGAGAACTCTACGCTGAATTTATGATTGCTAGATATGTCTTTTGGGGGACACTTGTCCTATCTGTTTTAGTGTTAATTTCAATGCTAGTAATACTCTTCTATCCTAAACAGTATTTAGAGATTCAATTAGAGACTCAAGAAGATACATTAAAACTAAAAAATTCAGCTATCGAAGGCTTTGTTCGATGTTTGGTCATTGATCATCAGTTGATCAAAGAACCAACAGTCCATGTAAATAGCCGCAAAAATAAATGTTTCGTTTATGTTGAGGGCAAAATTCTTCCTTCAGAAAACATCTCAAATCGATGTCTTGTCATCCAGAATGAAATAACTCATGGATTAAAGCAGTTCTTTGGTATTGAACGTGAGGTAAAACTTGAAGTTAAAGTGAAAGAATTTGAACCTCCAAAAACGACCAAAAAGACTGTTAGTCGTGTAAAGTAAGGAAGTAAAAAATGGAATGGTTTAAAAAATATCAGTATCCAATTATTGCAGGTCTAGTAGGTGTCATTCTCGCTTGCTTTATCTTATCCTTTGGCTTTTTCAAAACACTATTTGTGTTAATCTGTGGAGGTTTAGGAGCATTTGCTGGATACTATGTTAAGGAAAAATATTTAAATAAATAAAGGAGTCTCGTATGTCAAACGTAGATAAAAATGTAGATAAAAAAGATGTTGCTGTTGTTTCTCAAAATGTCAAAGGGGAACTCACTTATGAAGACAAAGTAATCCAAAAAATCATTGGTCTTTCGCTTGAAAAAGTACCTGGACTTTTGGATGTGGATGGAGGATTCTTCTCTAATCTAACAGAAAAAATTATCAATACAGATAATGTCACTCATGGTGTCAATGTTGAAGTTGGGAAAGAGCAAGTTGCAGTTGACTTGAACATTGTTGTTGAATACCAAAAGAATGTCCCTGCTTTGTACAAAGAAATCAAAGATGTTGTCGTATCACAAGTTACAAAAATGACGGATCTAGAAGTTGTTGAAGTCAATGTGAATGTTGTTGATATCAAAACGAAGGAACAGCATGAAGCAGATTCAGTTAGCCTTCAAGATCGAGTAACTGACGTGGCTTCTTCAACAGGAGAATTTGCTTCAGAACAATTTGAAAAAGTGAAATCTGGTATCGGTTCAGGTGTTGCTGCTGTTCAAGAAAAAGTAGGCGAAGGTGTTGAAGCCGTTAAAGGCGAAACAAAAGAAAATGCTCGCGTACACTAATTCATCTAATCAAAATCAATCAATTTAAAGGAGGCAGAATCATGTCAACAGAAGAAAAATTAAACCAAGCAAAAGGTTCCATTAAAGAAGGTGTCGGCAAAATGATCGGCGATGAAAAAATGGAAAAAGAAGGAACAGCTGAAAAAGTTGTTTCTAAAGTAAAAGAAGTTGCTGAAGATGCAAAAGACGCTGTCGAAGGCGCTATTGAAGGTGTTAAAAACATGCTTCACAAAGACGAAAAATAAGGCTAAACGTTAATTGACCTTTTCATTATAGTAGTCAAAAAGAGGACCGTAAATGTCCTCTTTTTTGTAGATCGGATTCTAAACCCGCTTCCCATTTTTCGTTAAAAGAGATTCTTAACAGGAAAAGCCTTGGAATCAAGGCTTTTTTGTTTACTTAAAATAATATCTCCCTTTTAAAGAAAGAACATTTAAAAGCTTACACACTACTAGACGTGCTTACTTATCCACCACCTGAGCCTCAAATTGGGCTGGCTGGTTGTCTACATTGGTAATGGTTATCGTGTAGGGCTTGTTATTGGTGGCATCAAACACTTTTTCACCTTGGTAACTCACAACAACTCCATCTTTTTCTAAATAAATATCTGCTTGATTGTTTGGAAGTTCTTCATCCTCCTCATCGAAACCATGGCTTTTTGTAATTTTTTGTCCCTCTACTTCATAGTAAACATCACCATTACTCTCACTCCAAACACTAGAGCCAGTTAATTTAATTCTGCTTGAATCATTTTTCTTCAAGATGAAGATTGAATAGTATTCCAAATCTTGCGTTCTGGGATTTACTCTTAAGTTGACGGATTGACCTGGTTGAAGAGTGTATTTGCCATAGTTCAAAACGGAAAAGACAAACCAGACTAGCAGCAAACTATACAAGACTCCTATAATCGTTCGTGAGCGCCTACTCTTAAACAAACGTAAAAGTAACACAAAAGAGACAATAAAGAGCAATTCTGTAAACATTCTTGTCCCTCCTTTCTCATTATCGTTGAAATCCTAAACAGAATCTCGCCTCCATTTCTCACTAGTAACATCAACCATACAAAGTCTGATACATCTTATCTAGAAAAGCTTTCAACTCTTTTCGAACAATCTTTAATAAGCGTTCTTCTTCGGCTTGAGATATCATCACACTTTCTTTATTTTGATTACTAATATAAGAATAGTATCTACGTTTTAGGGTTAATTGCTTATCTAAAATATAGTAGGCATTTATTTTTTCCTCATTTACCATTGTTTCAAATATAACAGAGACTTCATCCCTGCCAGGATTCAACATTTTCAAATCAATGTCTCCTTTTATCCCTATGGAGTCAATTCCTCCATCCAAGCGAATGGCACCGTCGGGAGGAACGACATAGCCTGCTTTACGAATGTCAGACGCATATCTCCCTGAATCCGTTAAATGTTTTAAGACGGCTATAGTGTCCTTTTCTTCAAAGGAGGTCTTTAATTGGAACCGTTCTTGGTGGCTTTGATACTGAGAATAAAGATTGATACCAACAACTAGGGCAAGTACAGAAGCGAGCAAGATTCGTATTTTTCTAGGTCTCGACATGTCTATCTCCTCTATCTAAGAAATCATAGAAGTCTTGTTTCTAACTTTGAAAGATAACTTCCTTTTCCTTGAAAATCCTTGGGACTCTAGCCCCATGTGACTGCTATCTGCCCTTTTTCATGATGTATTTTCGTATAGGTACTTCAACCATTTGAACGATTTCAAATCCTGCTTTTTGGTAAAGCTTGTAAGCTGTTTGATTTGCCTCGTAGACATTTAGAGAAATAGTGTCTATGTCTTCATTTTCAAAGGCCAAACTAACAAATTTTCTTAAAGCCTGGCTACCTAAGCCTTGCCCCTGCTTCTGAGGGTTGATAAAAAATCTCCCGATATGAAGATTCCTGTCTTCTAGCCTGATTTTCTGGATAAGCCCCACAAACTCTTGTCCATCAAAGATTGAAAAAATTCCTTCCAAATCTTGCAAGACTTGAATTGTTAAGGGAAAAGGAATCATTGTTCCCATCCATTGTTCTTGAAAGGATTTGCCAAGGGAGTTGGACCATTGGCATACGTGCTGAGCATTTTCTGTGCTCACATTTTCTTCAAAACGAATCATCATCTTGACCTCACCATCTTATCAATGTTTCTTTATTATACTACTTCTCCTATTTTTTACGAATAGATAAGTATGATTGATCTTTATTTTTTTCTTGTCGGGAGCATTCTCGCTTCTTTCTTGGGTTTGGTCATTGACCGTTTTCCTGAGCAATCCATTATCCGACCAGCTAGTCACTGCGATTCCTGTCAGACTCGCTTGCGTCCGTTGGATTTGATTCCTATCCTCTCGCAGGTATTTAATCGCTTTCGCTGTCGCTACTGCAAGATTCGTTATCCATTCTGGTATGCCCTCTTTGAACTCGGCTTAGGAATCCTCTTTCTAGCTTGGTCTTGGGGATGGATTTCCTTGGGTCAAATCATCCTCATCACTGCTGGCCTGACCTTAGGAATCTATGACTTTCGCCATCAGGAATATCCCTTGCTGGTCTGGATGACTTTCCACCTAATCCTCATGGCTTTCTGTGGTTGGAATCTAGTCATGGTCTTCTTCATTATCCTTGGAATCATGGCTCATTTCATAGATATCCGCATGGGTGCAGGGGATTTTCTCTTTCTGGCTTCTTGTGCGCTCGTCTTTAGCGTGACAGAATTACTCATCTTGATTCAGTTCGCTTCTGCGGCAGGCATTCTGGCCTTTCTCCTGCAAAAGAAAAAGGAAAGACTTCCTTTCGTGCCTTTCCTCTTACTTGCTGCAACTATAATAATTTTCTATCAGTTCTTATTAGTTTGTTGAATTGGGAACCCAAAGCTCAACTTCTGCATCCATGGGATTACCGTTTAAAAGTATTTCTAAGATAATTCCATCATTGTAAAGCGAACTATATTCTCCCTCAAAAAAGTTATCCTCCAATTTATCAAACAAGAGTCTTGATTTATCACCACTGGCTGAGCTTACTAAATAATCTTTCTCTGGGACAAGAATGCTTTCGTAACCTGCCACAGCATTATTTGCCGCAACTCCTGCGTAGTATTGTATACCATCTTTATGAGGAACTATCAAAGCATAGCCTCTTTTATCTAGAGAATGGGGCATCAATTTTCCTAGCATTCCTTCTTTAAATAACTGAGTATAGAATGCCGTTTTCTCTTTAGAATAGTGATGTTCATGAACTGTAGTTCCTTCTATCAAAATACTCTTGCCAACTAAGGTAAACGATGGTTTAGTTTGATGTTTCATTATATGAACTCCTTTCTTTATGGTATAATCATAACAAAAGTAATATGACAACTATCTGTCATATTTAAGGAGAAAATTATGAAAATCGACCGTCAAATGGGAATCATTTCTCATTTAGTAAATCAACGAAAAACAACAGCTAAAGAACTATCAGAACTTTTTAAAGTCAGTACCCGAACTATTATGAGAGATATTGATGATTTATCTCTTGCAGGCATTCCTCTCTATGTAATGAAAGGAAAAAACGGAGGAATTTTTCTTATGGAAGACTTTCAAACTGATAAACCTCCCTTGACTCAATCCGAACGACTTTCAATCGAATCTGGTTTAAAAAGCCGTTATCAAGTATTGGAAGATACCTCTACTTTCAATGCTATATTGAAATTAAATGCTACCAATACATACTCTGATTTCGAAATTGATTTGTCTCTATCTCAAGGGAACTTGGAAATCCGAACTTTGATTTTTAAGTTATTGGAAGCTATCAGAGGTAGAGTAAAAATAAAATTTTCCTATATTAATTCACAAGGACTGGTGAGTCAAAAAAATTGTGAGCCTTACCGTATTGTCTATAAGGACCGGAGTTGGTATATGGATGCCTACGAAACTGATAAAGCGCGTTTTTCTGTTTTTAAAGTTGCTAGAATTAGTAAACTTACTCTCTCCGATACTTTTTCAAAAAGACATTTTACACCACTTCCCTATGATGGTGGTGCTTGGATGAATGAAAACAAAGTACCTGTCATCCTGCATGTCCAGAAAATTGTTCTTGATCGATTTGTCGAACTCTTAGGCTATAATGCCATAAAACCTATTAATAGCGATATTTACGAGATTACTTATCCGTTAAACGACAATGATTGGGGATACAATACCTTGCTTGCTTTTGGAAAATACATCACTGTTATATCTCCTAAGCATTTCCTGAAACATTTCACCAACTATATAGATACCATTCATAAGCAATACCCAAACTAATAATCAACTGTCATTCATGAACGTATACCCTCAAAAGAAAAAGGAAAGACTTCCTTTCGTGCCTTTCCTCTTACTTGCTGCTTGTGTGATTATTTTTGGTAAGCTACTGCTTGTTTGATAAAGTCCTCAATCGGCTCTCCTTGGTGGAGAGCTTTTACAATTTTCGAACCGACGATAACGCCATCTGACACCGCATTAAAGCGTTCTACATCAGCCTGACTTGATACACCAAATCCTGTCAAGACAGGAATATCGGCTACTTGATGCAGTTGCGCCAAGTGCTTGTCCAAGTCTGCACGGTAATTGCCAGATTTCCCTGTCACCCCATTGATGGCAACGGCATAGACGAAGCCTTCTGCCCCTGCAATCAACTCTTTTTGACGCTCAAGTCCTGTGGTCAAGCTAACTAGGGGAATCAAGGCGATATCTGTGTCTACCAAAAAGGGCTCTACAAAGTTGGCATGCTCATGAGGCAGGTCTGGGATAATCAAGCCCTTAACTGCTGTATCTGCCAGATCTTTGACAAATTTGTCCACACCGTACTGAAAAAGGGGGTTGAAGTAGGTCATGATGACCAGTGGCACCTCAGTCTGAATAGTTTTCAAGGTTTCAACCAAAGCCTGGGTAGAAGTCCCATGAGCTAGACTGCGCAAGCCTGCTTCTTCGATCACAGGTCCATCTGCAACAGGGTCTGAAAAGGGAATGCCCACTTCAATAGCTGAAACACCCAAATCTTCTAAAAAGTGGATTGTTTCAGCGAGACCATCCAGACCTTTCTCATGATCTCCGGCCATGATATAGGGAACGAAAATTCCTTTTCCAGCTGCTTTAATAGCATCCAATTTTTCTGTTAGTGTCTTAGGCATGAGCTTCTCCCTTCTTTGCTGCATCTGCTTCCAAGCGGTCTTTAACTTGAACCACATCCTTGTCCCCACGTCCAGATAGGCAGACAATCATAGACTTGTCTGGTCCGAGTTCTTTAGCCAATTTCACTGCAAAAGCGATAGCATGGCTAGATTCCAAGGCTGGGATAATCCCTTCCACACGAGACAAGAGTTGGAATCCTTCCAAGGCTTCCTCGTCTGTCACAGGGACATAGTTGGCACGTTTGATATCGTGGTAGTGAGAATGTTCTGGACCGATACCAGGATAGTCCAAACCTGCTGAAATAGAGAAGGCTTCAAGAATTTGACCATGCGCATCTTGGAGTACATCCATGAGGGAACCGTGAAGGACACCCGGACGACCCTTGGTCAAAGTTGCTGCGTGGTGCTCTGTATCCACACCAAGTCCTGCTGCTTCAGCTCCATACATGGCTACTGACTCATCTTCCACAAATGGATGGAAGAGACCGATGGCATTGGAACCACCACCAACACAAGCTACTAGGGCATCTGGTAAATCTTGACTTGTCAAGTCACGGTACTGTTGTTTAGCCTCTCGCCCGATGACACTTTGGAAGTCACGAACGATTTCTGGGAAAGGATGAGGCCCCAAGGCAGAACCAAGGATATAGTGGGTATCATCAATATTTGCCACCCATGAACGAAGGGCTGCATTGACTGCGTCCTTAAGCACGCGCGAACCATCTGTCACGGCCTCAACCTTAGCTCCCAAAAGCTCCATACGAAAGACATTAAGGGCTTGGCGTTTGACATCTTCCTCACCCATGTAGATGGTACATTCCATGTTAAAGAGTGTCGCAGCTGTTGCAGTTGCCACACCATGCTGACCAGCACCCGTTTCAGCGATAATTTTCTTTTTACCCATACGTTTAGCCAGAAGAACTTGTCCTAAGGCATTGTTAATCTTGTGGGCCCCTGTATGGTTGAGGTCTTCCCGTTTGAGGTAAATCTTGGCTCCGCCAATATGCTGGGTCAAGTTTTTTGCGTAGTAAAGAGGAGTTTCACGTCCTACATACTGGCGTAAAAGCTGATTTAATTCCTCTTGGAAACTGGGGTCTGCTTGACTTTCTCGGTAGGCCTTCTCCAACTCCAAAACTGCCGTCATCAATGTTTCTGGGACGAAACGTCCGCCGAATTTTCCGTAAAATCCATCTTTATTTGGTTCTTGATATGCCATGCTTTACCCTCTCTATAAATCTTCTAATCTTTTCCTGATCTTTTTGTCCATCTATCTCCACTCCACTTGATACATCTACTGCATAGGGAGTAAAGTGTTGAATTGCTTTTACTACATTATCTTCATTAAGCCCACCTGCGATAAAGAAGGGCTGAGCTAGTCCTGTCGTATCCAGTTGACCCCAGTCAAAGGTCTGGCCACTCCCAGCCACAGGGGCATCAAAGAGTAGATAATCTGCCTGAGAATTGGACACATGTCCATTTCTATCCACCTGCACCGCCTGAATGCTGGCACAAGGTAAATCCTCAAACAAATCATCCCCTACATGACCATGAACTTGAACCAAGTCCAAGCCAACTTTTTCAATCGCTTTTAGCAGTTCTGCTCGACTTGGTGAAACAAATACACCAACCTTTTTAACGTTGACAGGAATGAGCTTTGCTAGCTCAGCAGCCTGTTCCAAGGTCACCTGCCTTTTACTAGGTGCGAAGACAAAACCGATGTAATCCGCACCTGCTGATACGGCTGTCTCTACCGCTTCTTTGGTCGATAGTCCACAAATCTTAACCTTTGTCAATCTGCAACTCCTTGATTCTCTGAGCTACATCTTCTGCCTGCATCAGAGCTGTCCCAACTAAAATTCCGTTAAAGAATGGTGCTAGTCGTTTTGCATCCTGCCCTGTGAAAATAGCAGATTCAGAAATGTAATAGCGACCTTCCTTAAAGTACTGGGCCAAGTCTACACTGGTCTGCAAGTCGACTTCAAAGGTGGTCAAGTTGCGGTTATTAACCCCAATAATCTCAGCACCAAGTCTGTGGGCTACCTCTAGTTCAGCTAGATTGTGAGTTTCCACCAAGACTTCCAGACCAAGCTCTGTCGCGTAGTCATACAGTTCCTTGAGGCGTTCTTCTGACAAGGCAGCCACGATGAGCAAGATAACTGTCGCGCCGGCATTGCGAGCGCGGATGATTTGTTTTTCATCGATGATAAAGTCCTTGTTGAGCGTCGGAATCTCTACTTGACTGGAAATCTCCCGTAGATAATCCAAATGCCCTTTAAAGAAAATCTCATCTGTCAAAACCGAAATCATCACTGCTCCGTTCGCTTCATAAGTCTGGGCCTGTTGCACAATATCCACATCGAGATTGATATCTCCCAGACTAGGGCTAGCCTTCTTGACTTCAGCGATTACCTGTAAACGATCTTGGTGATTCTTCAAAAATTCAGCTAGGCGATAGGTCTGGCGTAGGGGCTGGATTTCCTCCAGTTCCATCTGCTTGACCTCACGCGCCTTCTGCTCCAAGATTCGTGCTAAAAATTCCTGACTCATTTTTGGTACTCCTGTAACAGTCTGAGTTTTTCAAGGGCCTTGCCACTAGCAATCACTTGACGAGCCAAGGCAACTCCTTCCTTGATACTAGCTACCTTACCATTGGCATAGAAACCAAGACCAGCATTCAAGACTGTCGTTTCCAAGAATGGACTTGGTTGGTTTTGAAGAACGCTGAGCAAAATTTCTGCATTTTCCTGAGCATTGCCACCACGGATATCTTCGATAGCGTAGCGTTCCATCCCCAAATCCTCTGGAGTGAAGCTTGACAAGGTGATTTCGCCATTTTCAAGAAGAGCAATCTTGGTTGTTCCGTTCAAGCCAGCTTCATCAAGACCTTCTGGTCCAGCAACCACAACTGCACGTTTGCGACCCATATTTTTCAATACCTGAGCTGTACTTTCTAGCAGTTCTGGACGACTAATACCAAGAAGCTGTGTTTCCAAAGCCATTGGGTGAATCAGTGGACCAGTCAAGTTCATGATCGTTGGAATTCCTAGTTCCAAACGAGCGGGCATGATGTACTTCATAGCTGGGTGCATATTTTTAGCAAAGAGAAAGACGATTCCAGTTTTATCGAAAACCTTACCTAGTTCAGCTGGTTTGAGGTCAAGATTGATACCCAATGCTTGAAGGACATCTGCCGAACCCGATTTAGAAGAAATCGAACGGTTACCGTGCTTGGCCATATGAATACCGCCACCAGCCAAGACAAAGGCTGCAGTTGTTGAGATGTTAAAACTGAAGGACTTGTCCCCACCTGTACCACAGTTGTCCATAGCATCATGAATTTCAGTTGGAATGTGTTGGGCATGCCCTCTCATGACTTGTGCAATGGCTGTGCGTTCTTCAGGTGTTTCCCCCTTCATCTTAAGGGCCAAGAGGAGAGAAGCAATCTGCGCTTCGGTTACACGCCCAGTTACGATACGCTCGATGACATCCGTCATTTCCACACCTGATAAATTTTCAAATTTTGCTAATTTTTCAATAATCTCTTTCATCCTAGTTTCCTCACTTTACAACCTTCTCGATAAAATTCCGAATAGAAGACAAGCCATCTGGCGTTCCGATACTCTCTGGATGGTACTGGAATCCATAAATTGGAAGGTTTTTGTGTTGAATTCCCATAATAGCTTGGTCATCAGTCGAACGAGCTGTCACTTCAAAGCCTTCTGGCATTTCTTCAATCAAAATGCTGTGATAACGCATGACTGGACGACCATCCTCAATGCCTTGATAGAGAACAGATGGCGCTTCAAAGCTGATATGGCTCTGTTTCCCATGCATGACTTTTGGAGCCAAGCCTAGCTTCCCACCAAAGACCTCTGCGATAGCTTGGTGACCCAAACAAATTCCAAGAATCGGCTTCTTCCCAGCAAAATCACGAATCATGTCTTCCATCTTTCCGGCATCCACCGGCCAACCAGGACCAGGAGAAAAGACCAGACCATCTGCTTTTTCAGCTTCTTCATACAGCTTGGAATCATCATTTCTCAAGACCTGCACTTCTGCAAAATTCCCAATGTACTGCGCCAAGTTATAGGTAAAAGAATCATAGTTGTCAATCAATAAAATCATGGTCTTAGTTCTCCAATTCTAGTCATAGATTTAGCCTTGTTAATGGTTTCTTGGTATTCGTTTTGGGCGATGGAGTCATAGACAATCCCTGCCCCAGCCTGCACATAGGCTATTTGATTTTTGAGAATCATAGTTCGGATGGCAATGGCGAAATCCATATCACCCGTCGCAGACAAGTAGCCGATTGCTCCTGCATATACGCCTCGTTTTTCCATCTCCAGTTCATAGATCCGTCTCATGGCCCGAATCTTTGGTGCTCCTGAAACTGTTCCAGCTGGAAGTGTAGCTTTCAAGGCATCCATGGCATTGAGTTCTGGAAGCAAACGTCCCTTGACCACGCTGGTCAAATGCATGACATAACGGAAGAGCTCCACTTCCATATACTTAGTGACTTGGACACTTGCCGTTTCAGAGATGCGGCCGATATCGTTACGTCCCAAGTCTACTAACATTCGATGTTCTGCTGTTTCCTTCTCATCAGACAGGAGGTCTGTCGCCAAGGCCTTGTCCTCTTCATCCGTAGCTCCTCTTGGTCGCGTACCTGCAATCGGATTGGTAGTTACGATGCCATTTTTGACAGAAAC
Source organism: Streptococcus oralis (assembly GCF_024399415.1). Lineage (NCBI taxonomy): Bacteria > Bacillati > Bacillota > Bacilli > Lactobacillales > Streptococcaceae > Streptococcus > Streptococcus oralis. Next base: position 484,965 of record NZ_CP029257.1, on the reverse strand, counting down.
CAAACTTTCTGGACTAGCACCGATGATTTGATAATCCCCAAAATCATAGAAATAGAGGTAATTAGATGGATTGGTCACGCGGAGATTTCTGTAGAAGTCAAAAGGATTTCCAGTAACTTCTGCTGAGAAACGCTGACTGAGCACGCATTGGAACATATCACCATTACGAATCAAGTCACGAGCGGTTTCGACCATTTGCTCAAACTTCTGAGGGGCGATATGCGGTTTGAAGTCTAGCGGAGATAAATCCAAGTCTTCAAATTCATTTGGAGCAGGGATGCGTAACTCCTCTAGCACTTGGTTCAAGGCTTTTTCCAAGTCTTCTTGACTGCGCTCGCTGTAAAGAGCATCTTCGATGACATGGATTTTTTCCTTCTTGTGGTCAAAGACCATGTAGCTCTCATAGACAAAGAAATGCATGTCTGGCGTTCCAATGGTATCCTCAGGGATTTGACCGATTTCTTCATAGAGCGAAATCATATCGTAACCGACAAAGCCAATAGCTCCCCCACCAAAAGGGAGGTCTGAATGGTGCTGGCTCTTATGAGTCACATCATAAAGGAAATCCAAAGGATCCCGATCAATCACTTGCCCATTTTGATAGAGGACTCCATTTTCAAACTGAATCTCAAAAACAGGATTATAGGCTAGGATAGAAAAACGAGCGGTTTCCTTGTCTCTCGGAATACTTTCTAAGATCACCTTGTGTTGCCCCTTTAGGCGCATATAAGCCAAGATTGGTGATAAGACATCTCCATGAATGATTCGTTCCATTGTAATTTCCCTTTCAGTTCTACTTCTAGTCCGTGGCGATTGTATGAAAAATCCCCACGCAAAATAACTTGCGTGAGGACGAAATTCGCGGTGCCACCTCAATTATAGGATTTCTCCTATCTCTCATTCCTGTCTCAGAAAGCTCTTGTAACAGGCTGTGCGATAAAGAGCACTCCCTTGAGAATTATGTTTTCTTCTCTCGTTTCAGATGGACCCAACCTTACAGCTTTCTCTGCTTGTTTTCAGCAACCACAAGCTCTCTGTGAGAGAAAAGGCTGTAATTTTTCCATCTCTTATTTCTTAGCTTCTAGGTAGTCTGCAATCGCAGCTACGTCCTTGTCTCCACGACCAGAGACATTGATGATGATAATATCATCCTTACTTAGTTTCGGTGCACGTTTAACCGCTTCTGCGATGGCGTGCGAACTTTCAATCGCTGGGATAATCCCTTCAGTCTTGCTTAGAAGGAGCAAGGCTTGAACAGCTTCTTCATCTGTCGCTGCTACGTATTCTACGCGGCCTGAATCTTTGAAGTAGGCGTGTTCTGGGCCGACCCCTGGATAGTCCAAACCAGCTGAGATAGAGTAAACTGGCGCCAGCTCTCCGTCTTCCTTAAAGACTGCATAGGTCTTCATACCATCGACAATTCCGACACTACCTTTTGTCATAGTGGCTGCATGCTTGTCTGTGTCAAGTCCATGACCGGCAGCTTCGACCCCAACCAATTTGACTTCTTCATCAGCCACATACTGTGAAAAAGCACCGATAGCATTGGAACCACCACCTACACAGGCAATGACGTAGTCTGGTAAACGGCCTTCTTTTTCCAAGATTTGACGGCGAGATTCTTCACTGATGACCTTTTGGAATTCATGAACAATTGTAGGATAAGGATGAGGTCCTACAGCAGATCCCAAAACGTAGAAGGCTTCAAGGTCATTCATCCATGCTCCAAAGGCTGCATCGACCGCATCCTTGAGAGTTCGTGTCCCTGTTTCAACTGCGTGAACGGTCGCTCCCATCATCTCCATACGGAAAACATTGAGACGTTGACGCTCCACATCTTCTGCCCCCATGTAGACATCACAAGCCATACCAAACTTGGCTGCAGCAGCTGCTGTCGCAACACCGTGCTGACCAGCCCCTGTTTCTGCAATGACACGTTTTTTACCCATACGTTTGGCAAGAAGAATTTGCCCTAAAACGTTGTTGAGTTTGTGAGAACCAAGGTGGTTCAGGTCTTCACGTTTAAGATAAATCTTAGCCCCACCTAAGTGATCTGTCAAACTTTCCGCAAAATAAAGCGGTGTTTCGCGACCTGAATAGTCTTTTAAGTAATGACGAAATTCTGCCAAAAACTCTGGATCATCCTTGTATTTATCAAATGTCACTTCTAACTCATCCAACAAAGCCTGAATCGGCTCCGGTACAAAACTACCACCAAATTGTCCAAAATATCCTTTAGTTGTCATAAAATTTTCCTCTTTCCATATTAATCCGGCCGTTTTGTTTGCTTTTAGTAGTAGGCAAGGAGCTGCAGATAGAACTCAAGTTCATCAAAGCGACTTAACGCCCTAATAAAAGATAAACAAAATGACCGAAAGAAAAAAGCCCACACACAGAATCTACTTCTGTGTGAGGGCGTTGGTAACGCGGTGCCACCTCAATTATAAAGGGACTATTCCCCTTTACATCTCTGCCTTGTCTAACAACAAGTTGCACTGTAAGGTGTGCGCACCGAATTTTCATTGTTTCAAATTCATTTTTAAAATCAGCCCACTTTCACTACTTCCAACCACCTGTTCACAATCACCACAGGCTCCCTGAAGATCAAAAATAGTTACTTTTCTGATTTGTTGAGAATATTATATGCTATTGTCCGCTTTTTGTCAAGATTTTTTATTATTTTTTTCCAGAACCGAGGATTTCTTCAGAAATTCTCACCAAAGTCTGAACGATGTAATCAACTTCTTCATCGCTTAATTTAGTGTGAAGAGGGAGGGTAATTTCATTTTCAAAGAAGGCATAGGCCCTTGGATAATCTGCCATATCAAAACCAAGATTCTTATAGGCTGTCAAGAGAGGAAGCGGTTTATAGTGTACATTACTTGCAATTCCTGCTTTGGCCAATTCTTGGATGATGAGGTTGCGTTCTTCTAAACTTGCTCCTTCTACATGGGTGATGTAGAGGTGGCGTGAAGATTCGACAGTATCAGTCTTGTGTGCCAGTGGGTGAATACGAGTACCCGCAAACCCACGATCATAGCGGTCCACGATGTCCTTACGACGTTGTAGCAAAGCTGGGTAACGGTCCAATTGTACCAAACCAATCGAAGCAATGATATCCGTCATATTGCACTTGTAGGCTGGTGTAACGATATCGTATTCCCATGAACCCAATTGCATCTTGGCAAGAGCATCCTTTGTTTGACCGTGAAGGGAAAGGATTTGAAACTCCTTGTACATCTCTTCGTCGTCAATCGCTGGATTGGCTTTCCAAGTCGCACTTCCTCCCTCAGCCGTTGTAAAGTTCTTAACAGCATGGAATGAGAAGGAAGTAAAGTCAGCGATCGAACCAGCTGGTTGCCCTTTATAGGTCGATCCCAAAGCATGAGCACTATCAGAGACAATCACGATACGATTAAAGGCTTTTTGCCACTTGCTAGCAGCTGTAAAGAGATCACGTTTTTTCTCCACGACTTGGAACAAACGGTCATAGTCGCACACAATCCCTGCAAGCTCAACCGGAATAATCACCTTAGTCTTTTCAGTAATGGCTTGCTCTAGCAAGTCATAGTCCATTTCAAAAGTATCTGCTTGGATATCCACCATGACAGGTGTTGCTCCTACGTGAGTGATGACACTACATGAAGCTGTATAAGTCATAGCTGGAACGATGACTTCATCACCTGGTCCCACTTCCAAAACACGCAAAATCAACTCAAGAGCGGCTGTCGCAGAGTTGAGGCAGACAGTCTTAGGTGTCTGTGTGTATTGAGACAAGCGGCGCTCCAGTTCTTTTGTCTTCGGACCTGTTGTAATCCAACCAGAACGAAGGGTATCCGCTACTTCAGCAATTTCAGCTTCGGTAATATCGGGAGGTGAAAATGGAATATTGTAATTTGGCATTGATTTGCTCCTTTTATCTGTACTCATTTTCTCATGACTACTTTATTTTAGCACTTCAAACACGGTTTGAAACATGATTTTGATGTCTCCAAGGAAACTAAACTCTCGGAGATAGGCGAGGTTATAGCGCATCTTTTCAGGGAGGACGTGTTCGATATAGGCCTGGTCAACCGACAGACCTTTCTCTGTCATCTGACTGATGATCGTATCCTCATCCTTGTAGTTGATGCTGGCTGGAGAGGTGATTCCTGCTGGCAAGAGCAAGGTCGCCATCATTTCAGGACTATACTGCTTGGTGTAACGTGGCACTTCAGGTCGTGTACCGACAAAGGACATTTCGCCTTTAAGGACATTGACCAACTGAGGCAGTTCGTCCAAACGCACACGGCGGATGAAATTTCCAACTTTGGTAATACGGCTATCGTTAGCAGAAGTCACTAGACTTCCTTTTTTATCCGCATCCGTTACCATAGTACGGAACTTCCAAATCTTGAACGGACGGTTGTACTGGGTCACGCGCTCTTGCTTGTAAATGACAGGTCCCTTGCTATCCAACTTGATCCAAATGCTCAAGATAAGAAAGATGGGAGAAGTCAAAACTAGCAAAAACAAGGCCAGAACCCAATCCAGGCAACGCTTGAAAATCAGCGAACCCTTCCTTTTAGAGACAAGCTGGTAGTAAGACTCAACCTCGCTTGATTGCATCTCCACGGGCAAGTCTTCCCATTTCAGCATGCTGTTTCTCCTTTGTTTTTATTATACTATTTGTCAACATTTTTCATTATACCACAAAATGGAAAAGGCGGTGCAAGAAATCTGTAATTTAAAGGAATTCTTCTTTAGGTAAGAGCCCCTGCCTGCAAGCTATACATCTTGTGATAGGTTCCTTCCAAGGCCAAGAGTTCCTCATGGGTTCCACTCTCAATGATGCGCCCCTTGTCCAAGACATAGATGCAGTTGGCGTCTTGGATGGTCGAAAGGCGATGAGCAATAGCAATGGTCGTCCGACCCTGTCTCATCTTAGCTAGGGAATCTTGAACCAAACTTTCTGTTTCAGAGTCAATATTGGCTGTCGCTTCATCCAAAATCAGGATTTTAGGCTGACTGGCGACTGTTCTAGCAAAGGCAAGAAGCTGGCGCTGGCCAGTAGAAAAACTCGAGCCACGCTCAGACACAGGTGCATCATAACCCTGCGGAAGGTCCTGAATAAAGGAATCTGCATCAACAAAGGCAGCCGCAGCCTGGACTTCTTCATCACTAAGATCTTGATACATGGCGATATTGGACTTGATAGTCCCGTGATAGAGGAAGGGATCCTGCAAGACCAAACCGATGTTTTTTCTCAACTCTTCCTGACTGTAGTTTCGGATATCCACATCATCCAAGAGAATGCGGCCTGACTGAAATTCATAAAAGCGCATGAGGACATTGATAATGGAAGATTTCCCGGAACCTGTATGACCTACAAAGGCAATGGTTTCACCCTTCTTAACTGAAAAGGAAATGTCATCCAGAATCGGATGTTTACCGTCATAAGAGAAACACACATGTTCAAAACGGATATTGCCTTCTTTGACTTTAGCTTGCCCATTCTCTTGAAGAGGCTCATAGGTCGTCTCGTCAATCAAGGCAAAGACACGGCCTGCAGATACCATAGACGTTTGCAGGGTTGAAAAGTTTTGCGTTACCTCAATAAGGGGATCAAAAAGACGATTGATATACTGGATAAAGGCATACATGGTTCCTGCTGTTATTCCCAGATAAAGCCCACGGTAGCCAAAATAGGCCATCAAAACAGCGTAGCCTAGAAGTTTCAACAAACTCATGGCAGGTCTCAAAAAGAGGGCATCCAAGGCCACAGAACGGTTGGCATAGACCAAGTGTTCTTGGTTGATCTCATCAAATTCTGCCTGCAGGCGCTTCTCTTGATTAAAGGCCTGGATAATCCTGATTCCCTCGATGTTTTCTGCCAGCTTACTATTGATATCCGACAAGAGACTTCTGGTTTTCTCGATGATTTTCACTGACTTTTTCCGATAGAGATTGACCAAAAGGAAAATCAAGGGAAGAAAGAGTAAGACTAAAGCTGTCAAACGAAAATCCAGCACCAACATGGTATACAGAGTTGTCAGAAAGATAAAAACTGCTGAAATAAAGCTGGATAAAATCCCCGAAAACATATCACTGATGGTCTCGGTATCATTTGTCAAACGTGAGACGATGGAACCTGCTGGCGTCTTGTCAAAATAAGACATGCCCAGTTTCTCCATATTGGCAAAGGCATCCCGCCGAATGTCTCTGACAATACTGTAAGACACCCGTGCAAAGAGAAGATTGCCGACATACTGAACTAGAGTTTGCAGGAGATAAAGACCATAGTAGACCAGCAAAACGGTCACGGCCAGTTGATTAAGATTGCTGAGATACTGGTCGATAAAGCGGGAAGCTACAAGTGGAATGATGCTTTTAATGACCGTAGTCGCAAGGAGAAAACTTAATGCCAAAAAGGTCAGGAGGCCATAGGGCTTGAGATAGGACATCAGGCGCTTCAATACAGTCCATTGTTCTTTCTTATTCTGCATCTTCCTCTCCTTTCATTTCCAACTGCTGAGACTGGTAAGTTTGGGCATACCAGCCATCCATGGCTAGCAAGTCTTCGTGTCTACCCCGTTCTATAATTTGGCCATTTTGCAGAACCAAGATTAGATCTGCATGGACAACTGCACTGAGGCGATGAGCCGTGATGATGGTTGTCTTATCCTTACGCGTTTCCTTGAGATTGTCGATAATCGCATACTCTGTCTTAGCATCCACGGCTGACAAAGAATCATCTAGAATCAAGATGTCAGGGTCTAAAATCATAGCCCGACTCATGGCCAGACGTTGCTTTTGACCACCAGAAAGACTGACTCCCTTTTCACCAATCAACGTATCAAATCCCTGAGGCATGGCTACAATATCTTGGTAAACTTGTGCTAGCTTGGTCGCTTCCTCAACTGCTGAAAGGGGTAAATTAGGATTGCCAAAGCGGATATTGTCTAAAATAGAGGTCGCAAAGAGGAACTGGTCCTGAGGAACATAGCCCATAAGGCTGCGAAGGTCCGTCAGACGATAATTCCGAATGTCATGACCATTTAGGTAAATAGCTCCTTTATCTACATCGTATTCTCGCAAGAGAAGTTTAATCAAGGATGTTTTCCCAGAGCCTGTCTGACCAACCAAGCCCAGAGTTTGCCCTTTTGCCAAGCTAAAGTGAATATCCGTCAGTGTCTCCTCATTTTCAAAGGCAAAGCTGTCAATAGCATACTCCAAGCGCCCATTTTCAATACCGTCCAGAGGAAATTCAGGATCTTTTACAGGTGATTCCTGAGACAAAAGATCCTCAATCCGCTGATAGGACACCTTCCCTCGCTGAGTAATATTAAAGAGGAAACCAATAGCCATAAGAGGCCAAACCAGCATATCCAAGTAGCTGATAAAGGTAACCAGATTTCCAACCGTAATCTGCCCCTCCTGAACAATCAAAGAACCGACCAAAAGAGTTAAAACGTAGGACGAACCAACAAACAAGAGAACCATAGGGTCAAAGAGACTATCGTATTTCATGGTTTGGAGATTCTTTTGGAAGGTCAATTCATTGACTGCCTGAAAGGACTTCAACTCATCCGCCTGATAACCGAAAGATTTGGTCACTTTGATACCTGATACAGACTCCTGCACCTTGTTATTGAGTTCAGAAAAGGCTGCCTGTGACTCGCCAAAGGCCTTGTGGGTCTTTCTCCCTAGACGACTGGTCGCATAAGCCATAAAAGGCAAGGGAAGAATGGCAACCAAAGTCATTTGCCATGAAATGCTAAAGAGCATGGTCAACAAAGTCACCAGTGCCGTGATAGAAGCATCCACTGCTGACATGACTCCGCCACCTGCCAGACGCGTCAAGGCATTGATGTCATTTGTAGCGTGTGCCATCAGATCCCCCGTCCGATAGGTCTGATAAAAGGCTGGCGACATTTTAGTAAAATGCTCAAACAAACGAGACCGCATAATCTGCCCCAGACGGTAGGAGGTGCCAAGGATATACATGCGCCAAACATAGCGCAGATAGTACATCCCAAAGGCTGCCAGCAGCAGATAAAATAGATTAAGAAGGAGGTCCTGCTGGGTTAATTTCCCCGACGTAATGGCATCAATCACCCGTCCCATGACCATGGGGGGAATGAGATTGAGGACGGAAACCAAGACCAAGGCCACAATCCCGACTAAATAACGGCGCTTTTCTAACTTGAAAAACCACCAGAGTTTTTGAATAATGGACATAAAATCCCTTTCTGATTGCAAATGGAAACCTGAGGCCAAGACTCAATGAAAATCAAAGAGCAAACTAGGAAACTAGCCGCAGGCTGTACTTGAGTACGGCAAGGCGACGTTGACGCAGTTTGAATTTGATTTTTGAAGAGTACAAGACCCCAGGTTTTTCTTATTCATAAGTTACGACTGAGACGACACCCTTGTCATACTCAGCGATAAAGATATTGACAACATTGTCATACCCTTGTTTGCTGAGGTTATCAAGTAGCCATTCTTCGCTGCGACCAATGGTCTCCAAAATTTCGACTTGGATAACACCGTCTGTGACAACAGGATACTTGGGATTCTCATCTCCCATTTGGACTACGATAAGTTGACCGTTCTGCTCCTGCATAGCGCGTTTAACTTGTTTCATTTGGAAAATTCCCTGGCTACGGAGCTTAAGTGCTACGTCCGCTGCTGATAAACCAACCGAACGGCAGGCTTCTGGATCAATCTTCCCATTTTTGATGAGCAGGGTTGGCTTCCCATCAATTAAACGTTTCACAAAGTGAATATTGTTGTTAAGCCATTTGAGAGTCAAGACCAGAATGGTCCACATGATCAAGATAACTGCATACTGAAGGATACTGATGGCACTATTGTAAATCACCCCACCGATGATCCCCCCGAGTACATAGTTCTGAATTTGATCTATTGCTGAGTTAGGCGCTAGGTTGCCCTTTCCTGTCACATTAATTACGAAAACAAGAGAAAAGAGACCCAAGGCTAGTTTGATTAAAATTTCGATATAATTGAGTGTCATTTGTTCACCTCCACCAGTTCAATTGCATCTGTTTTATACAATTCCACTTTCTCTAGCAGGTACTTGTCTGGCTCACTTCCGTTCAAGGCACGATAATAGTGATCTCCTACCTTGATAAGTGCGCCATCAGTATCCGCAGAAGTATTGACATAGACCTCTGACTTGTCTACTCCCAATTCTTTGGAAACAAGCTCGATGAAATGAAGTGAAGCTTGAAATTTATTATTAGAAACTTGATTGTTTTGATAAGTCGTGATGCTGACTAAAAGGAGAGCTAATAAGGTCAAGGCTGAAATCATGACCAACTCACGAAATTTGGTCCCCTTTTTATCATGATAAGCCTTGAAAGCTAAAAATCCTGTCACAGCTAATAAAACAATCCCTAAACCAATCATGATGCCATTTTGCTGACCGATTTGGCTGAGGACATAGTCATAAGAATAGAATTTCATGTATTTTCACTCCCTTTCATAAAATCATTCTTAATTATAAACGAAAGAGGGTGATTTTTCAAACCATACGTTGGGGAAATGCGCCTTTTTTTGGTATAATATAGTCTGTAATCTGAATGAAAAAGGTAAGTTTATGAAACTCATATCATGGAATATTGATTCCCTCAATGCAGCCCTAACGAGCGACTCAGCTCGTGCAAAATTGTCCCAAGAAGTCCTACAAACCTTGGTAGCCGAAAATGCTGATATTATCGCTATCCAAGAAACCAAGCTTTCTGCCAAGGGCCCTACTAAGAAACACATAGAAGTGCTTGAAGAACTCTTCCCAGGTTATGAAAACACTTGGCGTTCCTCTCAAGAACCTGCTCGCAAAGGCTACGCTGGAACCATGTTCCTCTATAAGAAAGAACTCACACCAACGATTAGCTTCCCAGAAATCGGTGCTCCTTCTACCATGGATTTGGAAGGCCGCATCATCACCTTGGAATTTGATACATTTTTCGTAACGCAAGTTTACACTCCAAACGCTGGTGATGGGCTCAAACGCTTGGAAGAACGCCAAGTCTGGGATGTCAAATATGCTGAGTATTTGGCGCAACTAGACAAAGAAAAACCAGTCCTTGCGACTGGAGACTACAACGTAGCTCACAAGGAAATCGACCTTGCAAATCCTGCCAGCAACCGCCGTTCACCAGGATTTACAGACGAGGAGCGTGCTGGATTTACCAACCTCTTGGCAACTGGATTTACTGACACCTTCCGCCATATTCACGGCGATGTCCCAGAACGTTATACTTGGTGGGCCCAACGTAGCAAGACTTCTAAAATCAACAATACAGGCTGGAGAATCGACTACTGGCTCACTAGCAACCGCGTGGCTGACAAGGTGACCAAGTCTGACATGATTGACTCAGGTGCGCGTCAAGACCATACGCCGATTGTATTGGAAATTGAACTTTAAGGAGAAAGCTAATGGACTATCAAGCTGTCATTCCTGAATTTGTAGTATCTGACCTCGAAAAGTCACGCCACTTCTACTGCGACTTGCTGGGATTTTCTGTCGAATACGAGCGTCCAGAGGAGAAATTTCTCTTCCTCTCGCTTGAAGACTGCCAACTTATGCTAGAAGAAGGCAGCACAGAAGAATTAGCCCAACTAACCTATCCTTTCGGGCGCGGTGTCAATATTTCCTTTGGCATTGAAGATGTCCCACAGCTCCACCAAAAACTGCTGGAAGCTGACTATCCTATTTATCGTCCTTTGACTAAGAGAACATTTCGTGTTGGGGATCACTACATCTATCCTCACGAATTTGCCGTTTTGGATCCAGATGGTTATTTTTTAAGATTTAGCGAATAGAAGAATAAAAGGCTACAATACTTTCTAGCGTTGCAGCCTTTTATTCGTTCGCTTTTATGAACTATTTGCTAACAAAATATTTGATTTATAAAGCTAATTGGTGTAAAATAAAAACATTGGCAGTAACCTGTTTAAAATTGAATATCATTTTACTTGTTTATGTCGTGAATTGGCACGACGTTTCTACAAGGTGCCGTAACACCTAACAATGAGTATGTCAGCTGAAGGTATGGTGTTGGCCATGCCTATTTTGGGGACTTACTTAGGGGATTAAGTAGGTCCTTTTTCTATTTCTTGCTAGAAACTCTAGACAAGCAAATGAAGTATCTTTTAGACTTTAGGAGGTCTTATGAAATTATTAGAAGAGCGCATCCTCAAGGATGGGCATATCTTGGGTGACAACATCCTCAAGGTGGATTCCTTTTTAACCCACCAAGTTGACTTTAGCTTGATGCGAGAGATTGGTAAGGTTTTTGCGGAAAAATTCGCTTCTGCTGGCATTACCAAGGTCGTAACCATTGAAGCGTCAGGTATTGCCCCAGCCGTTTTTACAGCTGAAGCTTTAAATGTTCCCATGATTTTCGCCAAGAAAGCTAAAAACATCACCATGAACGAAGGCATCTTAACCGCCCAAGTCTACTCCTTTACCAAGCAGGTGACCAGCACCGTTTCCATCGCTGGAAAATTCCTCTCACCAGAGGACAAGGTCTTGATTATCGATGATTTCCTAGCAAATGGACAAGCTGCCAAAGGCTTGATCCAAATCATCGAACAAGCCGGAGCAAAAGTTGAAGCGATTGGTATTGTGATTGAAAAATCTTTCCAAGATGGTCGTGATTTGCTTGAAAAAGCAGGATATCCCGTCCTATCACTGGCCCGTTTGGATCGTTTTGAAAATGGTCAGGTCGTATTTAAGGAGGCAGATCTCTAATGCAAAAACAAGAAAAACACTCACAAGCAGCCGTTCTTGGCTTACAGCACTTACTAGCCATGTACTCAGGATCCATCCTGGTTCCCATCATGATTGCGACAGCTCTGGGCTATTCAGCTGAGCAATTGACCTACCTGATTTCTACCGATATCTTCATGTGTGGGGTGGCGACCTTCCTCCAACTCCAACTCAACAAATACTTTGGGATTGGACTACCAGTCGTTCTCGGAGTTGCCTTCCAATCCGTCGCTCCTTTGATTATGATTGGGCAAAGTCACGGTAGCGGTGCTATGTTTGGTGCCCTTATCGTTTCTGGGATTTATGTAGTTCTGATTTCAGGTATTTTCTCAAAAGTAGCCAATCTCTTCCCATCTATCGTAACAGGATCTGTTATTACCACGATTGGATTGACCCTGATTCCAGTCGCTATCGGAAATATGGGAAATAATGTTCCAGAGCCAACTGGTCAAAGCCTTTTGCTTGCAGCTATCACTGTTTTGACTATCCTCTTGATCAACATCTTTACCAAAGGATTTATTAAGTCGATTTCGATTTTGATTGGGTTGGTCGTTGGAACTGCCATTGCTGCTACCATGGGCTTGGTAGATTTCTCCCCTGTTGCGGCAGCACCGCTTGTCCATGTCCCAACTCCACTCTACTTTGGGATGCCAACTTTTGAAATCTCTTCTATTGTCATGATGTGTATCATTGCAACGGTGTCTATGGTTGAATCCACTGGTGTTTATCTGGCCTTGTCTGATATTACCAATGACCCAATCGACAGCACACGCCTTCGCAACGGTTACCGCGCAGAAGGTTTGGCCGTACTTCTCGGAGGAATCTTTAACACCTTCCCTTACACAGGATTTTCACAAAACGTTGGTTTGGTTAAATTATCAGGTATCAAGACCCGTCTGCCAATCTACTACGCAGCTGGTTTCCTAGTCCTCCTTGGACTCCTTCCTAAGTTTGGAGCCCTCGCCCAAATCATTCCAAGCCCTGTCCTTGGAGGGGCCATGCTGGTGATGTTTGGCTTTGTTTCCCTTCAAGGGATGCAAATCCTTGCCCGCGTTGACTTTGCTAACAATGAACATAACTTCCTTATCGCAGCAGTTTCAATCGCTGCAGGTGTCGGACTCAACAATAGTAATCTCTTCGTCAGCATGCCGACAGCCTTCCAAATGTTCTTCTCAAACGGAATCGTCGTAGCCAGCTTACTGGCCATTGTACTCAATGCCGTCCTAAACCGGAAAAAGAAATAAGAAAAAGAGGTGGGAGCCTCTTTTTTGTTTATCTATATCCTTACCTGTCTTTCTTCTGACCGCTGGCCTGTGACAAACATGGTAAAGGTGGCTTTGCAGACATTTCTGCCTTCTTGATTGGTGATATCCACATCCACTACACAGGTTGTGCGACCTTGATGGACACATTCTCCTTTAATGGTCAGCACATCGTCGAGTTTTCCTGCCTTGAGGTAGTTGATAGAGGACTGGAGCGTCACTCCATCAAGCCCCAGCGAGATGACCACCAAACCACTGATTTGGTCACAAAGGGTGAAGAGATAGCCACCATGGGCATTGCCATAGTAGTTGAGCGACGAGTCCACTACTTTTGTCGTCACCACGACATGACCATCTCTCATTTTTTCTATTTCGTAATTTTCAAAGGCAGATATAGCGTCAAAATGAAAATCTTTCATCGTTTCCTCCTGATAGTTCAAACGACACTATGATACTACTTTTTATAGGACTGTGCAAGGAGAAAGCTCTTAGTCTGGCAAAATTCCGACCTGTTCTACAAAGCGCATAAAGGCTTCCTGTCCTTGTTCCGTCTGCTTGTAAACTCCTGCATCCTCCAAAACACGTGCAAAAATAGCACCCACAGAGTCCTTGACGATTTCAAGGGCTTTTTCTTTATCTGCTAGGTCCAGATGTTGGGCTTTAAGCTGGTCTGCCCATTCCTGATGATAAGCAGCAACCGCTTCACCATCTCCCACAAGGTAGCTTGCAACTTGCTCCACTTCCGCTTTCAAACGAGGTGGTAAGATAGCCAAGCCCATGACCTCAATCAAGCCGATATTTTCCTTCTTGATATGTTGAACATCCTTGTGGGGATGATAGATGCCATCCGGATGCTCTGCCGAAGTCTGATTGTCCCGCAAGACCAAGTCCAATTCAAACTGTCCATCACGCTTACGCGCAATCGGTGTGATAGTGTGATGCGGTCTCCCGTCTGTCTCTGCTAAAATCTGCACTTCAGAATCTGAATACTGGCGCCATTCCTGCAAAATCTTATCAGCCAAGTTGATCAAATCCTCTTTGGAATCCGAAGTCAAACGAAGCACTGACATAGGCCACTTGACAATCCCAGCCTTGACCTGCTCAAAACCAGCAAAACAGAAAGTCTTTTGCAGGGGAGCCAATTCCATAGGAAACACGTGACGGCCTCCTTGATAGTGATCATGAGTCAGAATAGAGCCTCCCACGATTGGCAGGTCGGCATTAGAGCCTGCAAAATAGCCAGGAAACTGCTCTACAATAGCCAGCAGACGCTCAAAGCTCTGATGACTAATGGCCATAGGTCGATGCTGACCATCTAAGAAGATACAGTGCTCATTAAAATAAGCATAGGGCGAATACTGGAAGCCCCACTCCTGACCAGCCATTTCAAAACGGATAATGCGGTGATTGCTGCGAGCTGGGTGGTTAACCCGACCATGGTAGCCTTCGTTCTCTAGACAAAGCTGACACTGTGGGTAATTGCTAGCTTGAACCAACTTAGCTGCCGCAATCTCCTTTGGATCCTTTTCAGGCTTAGAGAGGTTGATGGTAATCTCAAGCTCTCCATAGTCTGATGGAACGCGATAAGCGATATTCTTAGAAATAGCCTTGAGCTTGATATAGTCGTTTTTCTGGCTGAGCTGGTAAAAATCCGCTATCGCCTGTTCGGGAGATTGGGCGTAGGTTGTCCAAAAGTCACGATTAACCTGACTTGGACAAGGGGTCACCAAGTCCATCAGTTCAGCACCGAGGATTTCACGCGCAGTCTGACTATCCTCAATCGTCTCTAATCGAACCGCTTTCTCGACCAACTGGTCCTTGAGGTCAATCAACTCATCTAGATCAGTCTCAACCTCCAAAACACCATCTCCCACTCGTGCCAAGACACGATTGGTTAGGTAGATTCGATCCATTTCCTCAAATGAACTTTCAGCAATAACGTGTGTTACAAATTTATCTACTAAGGTCACCATAGAGCCTCCTTTTAACTAGTCAAGGACGCGAGTGCCACCTGCAACCTCAGCGATATAGAAGCTTGGAGCGTATCCAACTACTTCCTCGTAGTGCTTGCCTACAGCTTCCTTAAAGGCCTCAACAGCATCTTTTCGCACCAAGGCAATGGCACAGCCACCAAATCCTGCCCCTGTCATACGAGCACCCAGAACACCTTCTTGTGCCCAAGCCGTATGAACAAGGGTATCCAATTCCAAGCCAGTTACTTCATAGTCATGTTCTAGAGAAACGTGAGAAGCATTCATCAAGCGACCAAATGTTTCCAAATCACCTGCTTGAAGGGCTGCTTGAGCTTTAAGAGTACGTTGGTTTTCAAGCACAGCATGGCGAGCTCGTTTTAAGCGATTTTCGTCTTTAATCAGATAGCTATATTGGTCAAAGGCCCACTCATCCAATTCACCCAAGGTCTGAATATCCAAGGCAGCTTGCAATTCTTCTACTGCTTTTTCACACTCATCACGACGTTCATTGTACTTAGAGTCCGCCAGTTCACGACGTTTGTTGGTGTTCATGATAACAACGACATTGTCCTTCAAATCAAGTGGCACCAAGTCATACTCCAAGGTGTTGGTATCCAGGTAAATGGCACGTTGGTCAGCACCCATACCGATAGCAAACTGGTCCATGATACCAGAGTTGACTCCGATAAAGTTGTTTTCTGTTTGTTTTCCGATTTTAACCAAATCCAAACGGTCTAGTTTTAAATCAAAGAGATGCTCTGCAACGACCCCTGTCAAGAGTTCCAAAGATGCTGATGAAGACAAGCCAGAACCATTTGGGATATTCCCATAAACATAAAAATCAAACCCTTTGTCAATCACATGTCCAGCTTCTTGCAAGAAATGAAGAACCCCTTTTGGATAGTTGGTCCAGCTGTGATCTTTTTCAAATTTGAGGTCAGCAAGAGGCACTTCGATGATACCTTTGTCCTCAAAGTTAGCTGAGTAGAAACGCAAGACTTGGTCGTCACGCTTGCGAGCTGCACCGTATGTTCCCAAGGAAATAGCAGCTGGAAAAACGTGCCCGCCATTGTAGTCCGTGTGTTCACCAATCAAATTGATGCGACCTGGTGAAAAGAAGGTTTGGTCTGCTTCTTGACCAAAAACGGCAAGAAAGTCTTTACGAAGGGCTTCAGCAGTAAGATGTTGTGTCATATGAATTCTCCTTTGACTGTCCGTTAAGCCACCTTAACGTGTAATCGTTTTCTTCTATTGTATCCAAGGTTTTTACCAAGGTCAATCCTTTTTACTAAAGTTTTACTAAAAAATAGGTAAAAATAAGAAAAATATGATATACTAACCTAAAAGAAGGAGGATTTATGGCTACCTTAAAAGACATTGCACAGCTAACCTCTGTCTCTATCGCGACCGTATCCCGTGTCCTCAATCGCGACCAGAGTCTATCTGTTACAGAAGAAACCCGACACCGTATTTTAACTGTCGCTGAAGAGCTGGGCTATACCAAGCACCTCAAGACAGGCGAATCCCATAAGCCCAAGCAGAAAATTGCCATTATCCAATGGGTCAGCGAGCAGGGGGAGCTAGACGACCTCTACTACTACCAGATTCGTCTCGGTATTGAAAAAAGAGCCCAAGAGTTGGACTATGATATCTTGCGCTATTTTAATGACCATCCTTTTACACTGAGTGAGGAAGTAATCGGGATACTCTGTATTGGAAAGTTCAGCCGAGCTCAGATTTCTGCCTTTGAAGAATACCAAAAACCCCTGGTCTTTTTAGACAGCGATACACTTTCATTGGGACATACCTGCATTATTACGGACTTTTACACTGCTGTGAAACAAGTTGTAGTCCATTTCCTCAGTCAGGGACTGGATCGGATTGGCATTCTAACAGGCCTTGAGGAAACAACCGACCAAGAAGAAATCATTGAGGATAAGCGGCTAGAAAATTTCAAAGACATTACCCAAGCAAAAGGAATCTACCATGAAGAACTGGTCTTTCAAGGGATCTTTACTGCCCAGTCTGGCTATGACTTGATGAAGGAGGCCATTCACAAGCTAGGAGAACAACTCCCACCAGCCTTTTTCGCTGCCAGCGATAGTTTAGCCATCGGCGCCCTCCGTGCTCTCCAAGAAGCTGGAATCAGCCTACCAGACCGCGTCAGCCTCATTTCTTTTAACGACACTAGCCTGACCAAGCAGGTCTATCCTCCTCTTTCTAGCATTACCGTCTATACCGAGGAAATGGGCCGAGCAGGTATGGATATTCTTAACAAGGAAGTTCTACACGGTCGCAAAATCCCTAGCCTGACCATGCTGGGAACCAGACTGACCTTGAGGGAAAGTACAAGGAATGAATAGGATAACAAAACGACCTCTAGCGAGGTCGTTTTTCTAATGATGATGCCCATGCTTCTGCTCTAATTCTCTCACCCTCCGCTTATGTTGCGCATGATTGCTTTGACTGCTATCCACTTCAATAGTGATATTCTGCACGCCTCTTTCTTCTAAAAATTGACGCACCACTTCTTTGGTCTCCATCATCTGTTCCCAATCCCAGATACAAATGTGGACAACAGCATTGTTCTCTAAACCGTCCATGGACCAAATGCTAAGTTGGTTGACACTTTTGACATTGGGTAGAGCCTCTAAATCTTTCTCCAAATCACTTGTCTCGACCCCTTCTGGCACAGCATCTAGGAAAATTTTTAGCGCGCTCCAAAAGCGAGGAATGGCTTTCGATAGAATAAAGATAGAAATAACTAGAGACAAAAGCGGATCAAGGATATACCAGTCTGTATACCGAAGGATAATCGCCATTAGGATGACGGCCAACCAACCAAGAGTGTCTTCCAAAAAATGCAAGCTAAGAATTGACTCGTTCTTTGTCTTTCCTTTACGGACTACTAGACTAGCTAGCACATTAATAGCCACTGCAATGATTCCCAGCCAGAGGATACCATTTTCATTAACGGGTTGAGGGTGAACGATCTTTGTGATATTTTCCAAAATCACTAGGACAGACCCTATCATAAGAATCACAGCCGTTAGCATGGCCCCTAAAAGACTAAAACGTTTGTAACCCAAGGTGTACTGCCTATCTTCTTCACGGTTTGAAATTGTTTCTAAAAAGGCTGAGATGCCAATGGCTATAGCATCTCCCAAGTCATGAACAGAATCAGCAAGAACTGCACTCGAACCAAAGATTCCTCCTGCGATAAACTCGACTATCGCATAGCTTAAATTTAAGAAAAAAGCTAACCAGATAGATGTTTTAGAACTCATTTCTCTCCCTCCTTTGGTATAATGGGTATATACATACTTCCTTCATTTGTATTATCTAATAAAATCTAAAGAAAGGATAGAAGCAAACTGTCAGCCATGTTCAGTTCTGAACAGTTTGTCTCAAGTGTCTATATGCCAAATAGAGACCGTCGAGTCAGCAAGACTAAACAAGCTATCTATCAAGCTTTTTTACAACTTTTGAACGACAAAGGCTATGATGCTACTACTGTCCAAGATATCATTGACTTGGCAGATGTTGGGCGCTCAACCTTTTACTGTCACTACGAGAGCAAGGAACTGCTTTTAGATGAACTCTGTCGCTACCTCTTTCATCATCTCTTTGAAAGGGAAGAACACTTTACTACCGAGGACTACCTCACACATATCTTTTCACATTTTCAGAAAAACCAGGACCGTGTCACCAGTCTCCTTTTTTCCAAAAACGACTACTTCCTCCGCCAACTACACAAGGAACTCGAACACCACGTCTATCCCATGGTGGCGGATGACTTGCAAGAGGCCTATCCAAACATTCCGGCCTCCTACCTCCAGCATTTTGTTGTGACGAACTTTATCGAGACCCTAACTTGGTGGCTAAAAAAAGGAAAATCCTATACCGAAGACCAAGTGGTGAGATTTTACCTTGATGTAATCGAGATGACCTCTATAACTCCACTTGATAACTAAGCCTGTAACTCAGAAAGGAACCAACTATGTTAACTTCGATGATTCTAGGAATACTAACAATTGTACTAGCTCTCGCCTTCTCACTGCTTCACCTTGCTGCTGCTTTTTCAGCCATGAAACAAAAGAACTACAGTTTGGGAAACAAGTGTATCTTGGTCGGCAGTTGCCTCACTTCTCTGGCTCTAGCCATCTTTTACTTCGTCCCACTTGCAACCATTCTTCTATGGATTGTGGGTTCGAGTATCGTCTGCTATGGTGCCTACTGGAACGGGCGACAGCAAGAAAACCAACATATATCGCACCACATCGTTCGTATAACGAGCGCTATTATCATTACGGTATTATTCATTTTGCTCTAACACAAAAAAGGATCATCTGATCCTTTTTTACTTTTTAAGCACTCTTTGCTACCTTGCTCCACTGATACCAACCAACGAGACTATTGATCAAGTAAATCAGGTATTTTCCTTGAATTTGCAAGCTTTCTCCCCACCAGAGATAGATTGAAAAGACATTGGTAGCTGCCCAGAATATCCATTGCTCACGGTAAACAGCTGTCATGAGGATTTGCCCAACCCCATTAGTCGCATCAGTGATGGAATCACGATAAGGACGATTGGCTCCGATAGACTGATAAATGAATCCAAATACCAACCACCAAAGAACACTAATGGAAAGATACTTGGTCCAACCCTTGCCATCCAGTTTACGCGCGACAAACTCCTGCTTTTCTTTCTTAAACTGTGCCTGGTAGATCCAAACTAGAAGTCCAATTAGCTGCATGACCGTAAAGTAAAGTGTCGTTAACACCTCACCATAAAAGCCTTTCTGCAAAGCCAAGATAAGGTAAATGACAGAGTTAATCAAACCAAAAAGGTAATTACTTGCTCGACCTTCAGCTTCTCAAAGAGCAGAAAAAAGGTTAGTAAGGCTTGAGAGATGAATCATTTTAAAGGCAAACAATTCCAACAAGACGTCATCATTGTCGCTGTTGGTTATTACCTACGTTACAATCTGAGCTATCGTGAAGTTCAGGAATTGCTTTATGACCGTGGAATAAATGTTTGTCACACTACGATTTATCGGTGAGTTCAAGAATACAGTAAAATCCTCTATCATCTCTGGAAAAAGAAAAATAAACAGTCCTTCTATTCGTGGAAAATGGATGAAACCTATATCAAAATTAAGGGGCGTTGGCATTATCTCTATCGAGCGATTGATGCGGACGGTTTAACATTGGATATCTGGTTACGAAAGAAACGTCGAGCAGACGATAACAGCTATAAGTTAGAAGATACCGCCTATCAAGAAGATAAAGCACGCAAAGCAGAAACCGAAGATAAGCTAGCTATTGAAGCAATGAAAAGCAAGTACACCACACTATTGCTAGAAAATATGTTGCTAAGTCCGTTTGAAATGCAAGATACAAAAATCATGGCAGGATTGCAAGTCCATGTTTACCCCCTCTATGACGAACTGAAAGAATTAAGAGGGCTAAATAGTGTCAAAGACCACTTGTCCTATGTTGCCAGCAGACGTGAAGAATATTCTAAGCATAATATCGCACGCTACCTCAAAAAAGCCATTGAACAATATCTACCAACGGTTAAAAGGCAGGACTTAAACCATGAGTGAAGACTTAAAAACGATCAAAGAGCTGGCGGATGAGTTGAGTGTTACAAAACAAAATATTCAATATCACTACCAAAGGTTACCAAAAGAATTACAGCTTAAAAGTTCCAATGGGTCTAATCTAATAAATTCTAAAGCAGAAAAAATAATTTTAGGTAAAGTAGAAAGTAGTAGCAAATCAAATACCAAAGACCAACAAATAGAAAAACTAACTAATTTGTTAGACCAGTAACAACGATTAGCCTTGCAAGATAAAAAGTTGCTAGAAGAATACAAGGCGGAAAATGATAACTTAAAAGCCCTCAAAATGCCCTCACAGGAAACAGAATTCAAACACTTAGACAATCAATATAAAGATGAAGTGAACGCTCTTAAAGAGAAGTTGGAAAATTTGCAGGAACAAATCAAAGATCAAAAAAGGATAGAAGAACAAGAAAAACCAATAAAATGGTGGGGACTATGGCGAAAATAGATGATTCAGTTAAAAAGAAAGTTCCAGAATTGTGATTTAAAGGATTCACGGATGAATGGGAACAGCGTAAGTTGGGAGACGAAGTTCGAATAGTGA
The DNA here is from genome assembly GCF_024399415.1 of Streptococcus oralis. Taxonomy (NCBI): domain Bacteria; kingdom Bacillati; phylum Bacillota; class Bacilli; order Lactobacillales; family Streptococcaceae; genus Streptococcus; species Streptococcus oralis. The sequence continues at coordinate 463,780 of NZ_CP029257.1, read as the reverse complement.
TGGGACAGTCTCCTAATTCAGAAAATTATACTGATGATCCTAATGGGCGCTAAAAATGCGAAGACCTATTTTGTATTAGTCAAACAAAAAATCCAAAAGAAATGGTATATGATTATGACCATGAAACAAAGTAAAATCAAACCGAGTGATCTGAGGAAGCACCCGATGATCATGAAACGTTATTAAACACAAAAGTCACCCATGTGAGTTCTTGCCAGAAGCTGAGGTTAATCCTTCAACCTGGAAAACCCGCAGAGGTGACTTTTTCTATACATCTCGATTTTTCTGGCAATAATCATTAACCGATAAATATGTCTGTGAATCACCCAGCGACTCCGCTATGTCCATAATCCGCGGTGGTAGTAATCCCACTCGCTGGACAAGTTCGTGATTGCTGAACAATTCCCGTGGACTGCCGGCGAAGCCAAACTTCCCGTGTTCCATAACATACACCGACTCAAACTCGGCGGCGACCCAATCCATGTCATGGGTGATGGTCACAACTTGGTGGCCCGAATCAGCCAACTGATGGAAAATTGCGGTCAACTTGCGCCGGCTTTCCCAATCAAGCGACATCATCGGCTCATCAAATAAATAAATCGCCGGATCCACTGCCAAAACTGTGGCAACGCTCAACAGCTTGCGTTCCGACAATGACAGGTCATATGGACTTTCAGCTGTTTTATCATCCAAGCCAACTCTTTTTAGAGCCGCTAAAGCCCGCCTCGTAATCGTGTCGTGGTCATCCATGACCTGCGCGACATTCCACTCCACCTCTCGTTGAACGGTCGGGTTGAAAAGCTGATCGTCAGGATTCTGAAAAGTAATCCCAACCTTCAGTAACTTTTCGACTGGTTTAAGATCATTAAAATTTTCTCCATCGATCTTAATCACACCGGTTTGTGGTGTCAGCAAACCCGTCAACAATTTGAAGAGCGTTGATTTGCCGGCACCATTTTGGCCGACAATCGCCACCATCGGATCGGCGAAGTGTTTGTCTTCAACATCCAAGCTAAAGGACCGTTCCGGATAAGTGAACGTCAGGTGGCTCAGTTCAATTGTGGACATAACGAACCTCCTTCAGATCAGCGTAATTCACCGGATACCGGCCATCAGCCAAGTGCCAATCCATTTTTTGAGCAAGTTGCTGGATTGTCGGGGCTGGAATCTGCCAGTCAGCTGCCAAATGATTAAACACCTCACCCGGCCTGCCCTGGGCTACCATTTGACCCTCGTGCAGCACCCACACAACGTCGGCGACTTCGCACAAATCGTCAATTTCACTGGTGACAATGAAGACAGTCGTCTCTTTGACTTGGGCCAGCCATTGGAAAAATTGCCGGCGGCCAAGGGGATCCATCTCACTGGTCGGATCATCCATAATCAAAACAGCCGGATTAGCCACAATCGCCGTGGCAATTGCCAACCGCTGGATCTGACCACCGGAAAGGCTCTCGGGACGCAAATTCAGCTGTTCAATCAGCCCCATTTGCGTGGCAACTTCTTCAACCCGTTTTTGAATCAGTCCTTCAGCCATTCCCTGATTAATCAAGTCAAAGGCGATTTCATCGGCAACCGTGTCTGCCAACCCGCTTAGTTGGCCAGCTGGATTTTGCAGTACAACTCCATTCATGGCATTATAAACGGGCCAATTGTCAGACACTCGCTGGCCAAACATGTGCCAATCGCCCTCAATCTCAGCAGACACAATTTTGGGAATGACCCCTGCCAGAACACGGCACAAAGTCGATTTGCCGGAGTGGCTATTCCCGATAATCCCAACCACCTGGCCGGTATGAACCTCCGCGTTAATCTGACGCAGTTGTGGTTGCTCAGTACCCGGATAACGGGTGGTCAAATTTTCAATTACAATCCGTTTATCTTCGTCCATATCTTCCACCCAATCAATAAAATTGCCAATCCAGTCAGACCAATGTGCAGCGTCCGCGACAGGCGATACACGCGCTGGGAGGTTCTGACAGTCCGGTTGAGATTATCAAAACCTCTCAGTTGGAGAGAAATCGACCGCGTCATCGATTGATCCAATGTCTTAATCACCAATGGAATTAGAACCGGCAGGACTGACTTTAGTTTCTGAATCAACGTTTTTTGCGGATTGGTTCCGCGAACTTTTTGTGCCTGCTGGATTTTCCGCATATTGCGCATCATTTCCGGCAAAATATAACACACCGACATCAGAACGTAGACGGTTTTATAAGACAATCCGGACAGTTCCAAATAGGCCGCGTTTTCTGAAATACTCGTGGTCACCATAAAAAAGCCACTGGTCAAAATAATCACCAATACTCGACAACCCAGAGTGGTGGCGTAAATCAGGCCTTCTTTGTAGAACGACACCCCAAGCACAGAAAACAGCACAGTTTGATTCCGACTGTAAAATAACCCTTGGATGATCAGCATGGTGCAAATCAGAAACAGGCTGAATCCCAGCGCCTTAAAGGTGGTAGAACTCAATTTGGAAAATAACAATAGCAGTGTTGCGACAAGAATTAATCCGGCCTGAAGCAATAAATTCATACTGGCAAAGCTCAACAACGTCATGTCCAAGATGAACAAGAGCTTAGTAATCGGATCGATCACCTGGTACCACTTGAGCTTGACCCGTGACGCTCCAGAAATCAATGTTTTATCAGTCATCATTTATCATCGCTAAAGAAGTGCACCATCCGCTTCGGCAGCTGACGATAGATGAAGAATGCCAGGTAGGCCACGCAGACTTTATCCAAAATATCCAAGACAAACTCATCGGTAAATGAGGCCAGCCACACTGGTACATGATTGGCGACCATTACCGCAAACAATGAGTCACCCCAAGCGATACCGGTCTGACCACCCCAAAAGATGACGTTGAGTGGCGTTGAAATGACAGCTGAAACGATGGCAATAATAATAGCAGAAACAAATACTCGTCGCGCTGACGAGAACCACCCATTGGCGTGCAAAACTCCGACAGCAATCCCAATTCCGATGCTGGTAATCGCATACACGGTTGAAATTGGCGATAAGGTCAGCCCATAGATCACGTTGTTGATGAAACCACTAATGGCACCGGCAACTGGCCCAGCCAACATGCTGGTAAGAAAGGTTCCCAAAGACCCCAGCCAAACGGGCAACTTTAACCCCTCCGCCAAGGCTTTGGCAACATAGTTAATCCCCACGGCAGCGGGAATCAAAGTCATGGTGGCAGCACTTAACTTAAATTTCCACATACTGGTACGATGAATCGGTTCTGTTTTCATAATCTTCTCCTTTTGTTTTTAAAGAGCCGTGTCTGGATAGACTTTCGGACGCAACGCTCTATTATATATCTACTGAACTGTCTATACACAAGATTTCCATCCTTAGTCGACATGAGCTGGAAATCTTTATTTGTTAATTAGTTCACAACACATTATACACCTATTTTGTGAATAGTCAAGTGTATTTACAGTAAAATTTTAGAAAATCCTAAAAATTTCCTCTTATTTTCCATTTTGAAAGACATTCAGTAACTCTAATATCAAAAAAGCCCAGACGACATTGTCTGAGCATTCTTTTCTATAGTCGTTTAAGCAAGTTGAGTTTGACATTTTCAAACTATTTCTTCAACAAACCTTGTTCTTGTAGAAATTCCTTGGCTACTTGTTCTGCTGACTTGCCTTCTACACCAACTTGGTAGTTAAGCTGGCTCATCTGGCTTTCTGTAATTTTACCAGCCAATTTATTAAGCACCGTTTCTAACTCTGGGTGTTTCTTGAGAAGAGCTTCTTTCATGAGTGGTGCCCCTTGATAAGGCGGGAAGAGTTGCTTGTCATCCTCCAAGACCTGTAAATCATAACGTGCCAACTCTGCATCTGTCGAATAGGCATCTGTGATTTGAATATCGCCTGACTGAATTGCCTGATAGCGAAGAGCTGGCTCCATGGTCGCTACGTTGAGATTGAGACCATACATTGATTGCAAGCCCTTATTTCCATCCTCACGATCATTAAATTCGAGAGTAAAGCCTGCCTTCAACTGTCCTTCCACTTTTTTCAAGTCCGAAATGGTCTTCAAGCCATATTCTTGAGCAATCTTTTTCGGAACAGCTACAGCATAGGTATTTTGATAAGACATAGGTTTTAGATAGGCCAGATGATCCTGTTTGGCAATGCCATCACGCGCCACCTGATAAACCTGATCTGGCTCATGACCCACTTTAGGTGATGGCTGAAGCAAACTTTCAGTCACCGTACCAGTAAATTCAGGATAGATATCAATGTCCCCTTTTTTCAGAGCTTCATAGAGGAAGCTTGTTTTCCCAAAATTCGGTTTAACAGTCGCAGTCATACTGGTATTTTCTTCAATCAGCAACTTATACATATTGGCCAAAATTTCGGGTTCTGGTCCCAATTTCCCAGCAATCACCAAGTTTTCTTTCTCTTTTTGAGCCAAAAGGGCTGGACTATAAGACAGACCGAGCAATATGGTCACCAAGGCAAAACCAGAGAAAATCGTTCTCAATTTTGCTTTTTCCATCACTTTTAGTAGGAAGTTAAAGGCAATGGCAAGCACTGCAGAAGAAAGGGCCCCAATCAAAATCAGACTGGTATTATTGCGGTCAATTCCCAAAAGGATAAAGGAACCTAGTCCCCCTGCACCAATCAAGGCAGCCAAGGTTGCCGTACCGATAATCAAAACCGCCGCCGTCCGAATACCAGACATTATGACAGGCATGGCAAGTGGAATTTCAAACTTCTTGAGACGCTCCCACCTGGTCATACCAAAGGCAATCCCAGCCTCTTGCAGACTCGGATCAATTCCCTTCAGCCCAGTAATAGTATTTTGCAAAATCGGGAAAATCGCATAAATCACTAGAGCCGTCAAAGCAGGCAAGGTTCCAATTCCCATCAAGGGAATAAAGAGCCCCAACAAGGCCAGAGACGGGATGGTCTGGAAAATCCCTGCAATCTGCAAGACCCAGTCCGCCAATTTCTCATGATAGCGAAGATAAACAGCCAAGGGAATCGCTATAAAAATAGCTAGTAACAAGGTCAAAAGCGATAACTGCAAATGTTGAGATAGAGCTGTTACCCAATCACCAAAACGCTCCTGAAAAGTTGATATCAAATTAGCCATGAACACTACCTCCAAACAAGTCTGCTACAAAGTCCGTTGCAGGAGCCTTTAAAATCGTCTCAGGATTCGCCACCTGACGAATCTCGCCATCCTGCAAGACAGCAATACGGTCCGCCAATTTCAAAGCTTCATCCGTATCATGGGTCACAAAAATCGTTGTCATACCAAACTCTTTATGCAATTCTTTCGTCAGAACCTGCAACTGTTTTCTCGAAATAGCATCCAAGGCTGAAAAGGGCTCATCCATGAGGAGAATCTTAGGCTGACCAATCATAGCACGGACAATCCCGACCCGTTGCTGTTCTCCGCCAGATAATTCATTAGGTAAACGGTGCCCATAGTCAGCTACCGGTAAACCAACCTTAGCCAAAAGCTCTTCTGTTTTCGTCGCTATTTCTTCCTTAGTCCAGCCCTTCATCTCAGGAATGAGAGCAATATTTTCCGCAACCGTTAGATTGGGAAACAGAGCAATGGCCTGTAAAACATAACCCGTAGAAAGACGAAGTTCACGCTCATCATAGTCTTTGATGCGCTTGCCATCCATATAAATATTTCCATCAGTTGGTTCCAAGAGACGATTAATGATCTTAATCATGGTCGTCTTACCGGACCCAGAAGGTCCAACTAAAACCATGAACTCCCCATTCTCAATCCGTAAATTGACATCTCTCAAGACATCTTTTTCTGTATAGCGTAGCGCTACATTTTTATATTCAATCATTCTTTGTCCTCAATTTAAAATTTTCCTCGATTGGTCAAGTCCTCTACCTTAGGCATGACTTCCTTATTGTCCCAATGCTCCACAATCAAGCCGTTCTCCAAACGGAAGATGTCATACTGAGCATAGGCAACTCCATCAATATGAGTCTGTCCATAGCTAACCACATAGTTTCCTTGTCCCAAAAGCTGGAAAACAAAGTCGAAAGTGACACCATGTTCAGCCACATAGTTTTTATAAGCATCACTTCCTTGGCTAATCTCATGATTATGCTGAATCAGATCGTCTGCCACATAATCATTCCACTGCTCCAGTTCCCCATTTTGGAAAATTTCTGTCAAGAAACGGCGAACCAACTTTTTATTTTCTGCTGTCTTATCCAAATCCTTGATCTTAAAATCTCCAAAAATCTGGTCTAATTGGCCGTTTTCTGGAGCACGATAGTAGTCAATAACATCCCAATGCTCCACGATACGACCATTCTCATCCGCACGGAAAGTATCTGTCGTCACCCATTGAGCTTCCCCACCATTGAGATATTGATGAACATGGACGAAGACTAGATTGCCGTCTTCAATAGTGCGAACAATTTTCATCTCACGCTCGGGATGGCGCTCAAAGAAATTTGCAAAGAAAGCCGCAAACCCTTCTTTCCCATCTGGCACTCCTGTCGAGTGTTGAATGTAGGTATCTCCTACAGACTGGGCCTGAGCCTCAGCAACTCGTCCATCTTGAATAGCATGAATGTATAGGTTGTGAGCATTTTCAACTTGTTTTGACATGATTTATGCCTCATTTTCTTTTAAATTTTCTAAGATGCGTTCTTGATAACTTTCAAATTGACGAATTTCTTCCTCAGTGAATCCTTTATAAAAAATTGCATCCAATTTTTGACTGACACGCTGGCCAATTTCTTTCTGGGACAAACCTTGCTCCGTTAGCTTGACATACTTCTTTCTCTTATCTATTCCACATGGGCTAATGATGACCAGGTTTTGCTCCTCAAGTTTCTTTATCATGGTTGTGAGCGTATTGTTAGCAAGCCCAGTCGCTAGCGCAATATCTGTCGCAGTTGCACAGCCAGTTTCACTATTCCATAAAACCGCTAAAATCTTGCCCTGTTCACTCCGATAAAGAGCCTCAGGATCCTGTCTCAGTAACTTTTGAAAAATCCGCCCATTCAACAAACGAATATGATGGGCTACCAAATGACAATATTTCATGAAACCTCCAATTTATTTCTATATCGATACGAATAAAAAACATTATAATACTTATTATTCCAATTGTCAACTATTTCGATTTAGAACTAATTTTTCTCAGTAAAAAATCTCCTACTCAAGGTAGAAGATTTCAATCTTATAAACTTAATCCGTCATGTCTGATACCAAAGTTCGACGCTCCAATGGAATACTGCACATAACTAACAAGAAAATGAAGCCTGACTGAATCCAGAAAAGGGCCAAGTCAAAGATTCCATGCACAGCAACCACTGTAAGGAAAGATAGATAAAGACCGATAATTGGACGTTTCCCCGACTCCTGACTCATATCCATCATCAAACGAACAGGAGCAACAGAAGACAAAGCTAATAAAATGGTTCCCACAATTCCGTAACTCAGAATCGTATCAATATAAAGGCTGTGAGCATGTTCATGATAAGGAGCATTTATCCGAGGATAAGAGTGCATGTAAGTCAATGGCCCCTCCCCCCAAAAAGGATTTTGCTTAAACAAGGCCATCCCAGCATCCCAGATAGAAATGCGTTCTTCCATAGAGGAATCTAAAGTCCCCATCCGAACTCCCAAATCACTAGAAAAAAGGAAACTCAAGCCAATCGCAAAGACCCCGATACTAAGCCAAAAGGCCTTCCAGTTTTTAATGGTTGTAAAGAGATAAATGATGGCTCCAGCGATAATAGCAGGAAAGGCAGTTCGATTTTGCGTAAAGTTCAATCCAAAGAGATTAACAAAGCCTGCAATCACACAGAATACCTTCAACCAATTCAACTTGGTCGTTGTAAAGAGATAGAAGGCAATCATGATACAGAAACAACAAATAATTCCATAGTAATTAGGATTAAAAAAGGTCACTTCTGCCCGATTCTGATGCCATACCTGCATATTGGGCGAAAGAAAGGCATAGTTAAATTTCTTTACAATTTGGAAATGCTCCAAAGTAGCAAAAGCCGCAGAGAGCACACTACCAAACAAGATTGTCTGCAGTATCAGTCGAAAGAAAGCATGTGTCAGACGTTTCTGGTAAAAACTAAAGAAAATGAGGAAGAGAAACATCAGTAAAGATGCAACCAATCCAAGCCAATTCTTAGCGACGATAGAGATGATACTACTGTAGGCAATAAAAAAGAGAAGTACAGGATGTTTGGCCAATCCTTTGATAATTCCCTTCATCTCCCCAGTAACAAGTAAACCTATCAAATATAAAGCAAAGAGCCCTAAGAATAAATAAAAAGGTAAAAAGATACTTATGATCATCAAATATAAAAAGAAATCTTTTTTCGAAAGCCCTCTTATCTTATCCAGTAATCCAATTGATTTCAAAACGGATCCTTTCTGTTCTGGATTTCTCCAGAAGATAAATGCTAAACTATCTTTATATTCTACCATTTTTTCCGTCATTTGGGAACAATGAACACGTTTTCACCACAAAAAATTCTATCATCAATATAGCACTAGAACTGAATTTTTCTGCCGTTTTCCACTACTTGATAGGTCTGACTTTGCAAATCAATTTCTGCTACTGCTGTTACGGACTTGTCTTTATTTTGACGTTTGATTACAATGCTGTGAGCTGTTGGTGTTTCAATGTCAATAGTCCCTTCTAGGTCAAAGGCCTCTGATTGATTACGGAAAGAAAATAGATTGAGAAGAGACTTCACCACAGGACGTTGAACTTCTTCTGCTATTTCCTCATTACTATAGTAATGACGATTAATATTTCGACCTTCTTTGGTTTCTTCTAATAATTTCAAGTCATTCTTACCTGCTAATAGACCCACATAGTAAACCTGAGGAATGCCTGGAGCAAAAGCTTGAATCAAACGAGAGAGGAAATACTTGACATCATCATCTCCAAGCGCAGAATAGTAGGTTGAATTGATTTGGTAGATATCTAGATTGTTATACTCTGCACTAGAGTACTTACGTTTGACATTCGCTCCAACCTTATAGAGCTCATTTGAAGCATAGTCAATTCCCTCATCAGTCAGGATATCCTTGACATCTACCACTCCAATCCCATCATGAGTATCTAGTGTCGTAAATTGCTTCATCGGGCTCATCTTTAACCACTTAGCCAAGCGCTCTGTTCTGGAACTGTAAAGAGTATAAAGGGTCACCATTGGAAGGGCAAAATCGTAAACATAGTAATCATGGTCCGCTATTTTAAACTGAATCGAATAGTGTTCATGAATCTCAGGTAAGAGCTCTGTCCCATACTCAGCAGCGATATCTCGAACTTTGTCCAATAAATTCCAAATATCTGGTTCCACAAAGAAATCATTGGTATCCAATTTCTTCACTGCATAAGCAAAGGCATCTAGACGAATCAAATCACACCCATTACTCGCTAGATGTTGAATCGTCTTACGGATAAATGCCATCGTTACTTCATTGGTCACATCAAGATCAATCTGCTCCTCACCAAAGGTATTCCACAAATGTTCTACTGAACCGTCTGCAAAAACAATCTCTTGCTTTGGTGCACGATCCTTACGTTTGTAAATTAAATCCACATCAGCTTGTGTCGGACGATTTTCCGGCCAAAACTTATCCCAGTTTAGAAAGAGATCTTTAAATTCACTGGCTTCATGTTTTTCTTGATAGTCCCTATAATACTTAGATTGGCGAGAAATATGATTAATCATAAAGTCAAACATAAGATAATATTTCTCACCTAAACGCTTAACGTCCTCCCAATCACCAAAAGCTGAATCCACTTCATCATAGTCAACTGGCGCAAATCCACGATCACCTGTTGATGGGAAAAATGGTAGAAGGTGAACTCCCCCAATAGCATCGCCAAAATGTTCTTCCAAATTCTCATACAGGTCTTTAAGGTTATTTCCAAGACTATCTGAGTAAGTAATCAACATGGTTTTATTTTGAATGGTCATAGATGTTCTCCTTTTTCTGATGAAAGCCAAGTCTTATATGACCTGGCTTCGTAAATGAAAGATATTTTTAGATTTTTGTTCACATTGAACTCGTACTAATATAGACTGCAAGCAATTAAGCACTACTTTCTTGTTTTCTACATAGAATTGTCAATAAGCTGAACCGTTCGTCTATGTATGAAATTATAAATCCCCTAAGCACTTTCTTACTTCACTGCCCCGTTGCTCATTCCTGAAATGATATGTTTTTGGAAGATGAGGTAGACAATGGTTATCGTTACAATTCCCACAATATAGGATGCAAAACTTGGGCCATAGTCATTGAAGTACTGACCTTGGTAGTTGTATTGGAAGAGAGGCAAAGTCCACATCTTGGAATCCTTATTCAGAATCAAGAGTGGCAACATAAAGTCATTCCAGAACCAGAGAGCATTGATAATCAAAGTTGTCGCATGCATGGGCTTCAGCATTGGAAAAATGATTCGACGATAAGTTGTAAAACGATCAGCCCCATCAATTTCTGCAGCTTCATCTAAACTATCTGGTATACTGATTTTAATATAGCCAACATACAAGAAGAGAGTCTGTGGAATGGCATAAGTTAGGTAGAGTATTACTAGTCCCCACATATTTGCTAGACCGAGTTTACTCATCATAACTGTGATGGGAATCATAATCACCTGAAATGGAACAAATATCCCTAAGATCAAGAGCGAATACATAATTGCAAAGGCTTTTTTCTTGGACATATTTCGAGCAATGGAATAAGCTGCAGCTGGTATAAAGAAAGCCACTACAATCAATGATAACACCGTAATAACAGCTGAATTCCAGAAATAGCCTCCAATTCCATCCGAAATTAATCGTTCATAATTACTTAAGGTAAAAGGATTGGGCAAACTAAAGAAATGATTCATGATATCCTTAGTTATTTTGAAAGAACTAAATACTGTTACCAATAAAGGAACAAGTATAAGGATACCACCTACTATCAAGAGGACATATTTCCAAAACTGATTCAATTTTTCTTCTTTTTTCATGTGTAGGACTCCTCTATTAGATTTCAAATTTCTTTGATAGTTTGATTTGGATCAGAGAAACAATTCCAATAATTAAGAATAAAATCAAAGCAATTGCATTCGCATATCCATATTGATTACTCTTGAAAGCATAGTTGTAGACTAAAAGTCCAAGAGACGTTGTAGCATTATTTGGACCACCACTCGTCAATGCAAAAATCTGGTCAAAGGCAGTCAGACCGGACTTAAGTGCCAAGATAAAAACCATTGAGATCGTTGGCAGCAAATAGGGTAATTCAATCTTCCAAAAGGTTTGTTTACTCGTTGCACCATCAATTGATGCTGCCTCTAAAATATCATTTGGAATACTCTGAAGACCAGCAAGAAAGAGAATGATTGGCATAGCTACTCCTTGCCATAGAAGAACAAAAATAGTTGCCACTACCGCTCCGACAGGTGTCCCTAATAGACTCTCTTGTAAAAAACCAAGCCCTAAAATTTTTCCAATCGTTGGAAGCCCATAGTTGAAGAATTGTTTAAAAATCAAGGAAACTGTCAAACCAGACAAAACAGCCGGGAAAAAGAACCAAGCTCTAAAGAAGGTCTGCCCCTTCATCTTAGAATTTAAGGCTCGTGCCACAACCATCCCAATCGTAATCTCTCCAATAATCAATGCCAGAGTTAAAATCAAAGTAAAGGCTATGGCTGTGAAGAATTTACCATCAATCATCAGCAATTTGTAGTTATTTAAACCAACAAATTTATAATTATAGGTCAATCCAGTCCAGTTAGTCAAACTATAGAAAGCACCTTGCACCATTGGAAAGTAAAAGAAGATAGCTTGTAATGCAAGTGGGATGAGCAAAAAAGTCCAACCCCAGTATTTATTTAAAAATTTTCGAATAGCCATATCATCTTAACTCCTATTCTAGTCCAAATCTGCCTTCATTGGATTAAAGAAAGCATTGAGATTGTTTGCCATATTTTTCAGATTTTTATCCATCAAGTAACCTGCACTTAGATTAAAAAAGTCTTCTTCAGAATTCCAGTGTTGGCCCAACCAAACATAATGTTTGTCAGTAAATGCCAGTTTAGAAATCTCTGTAAGCGCTGAGTCTTCTTTTTCCTGTATGCCTTTTACAGCAACTGGTGATCCATCTACATCATAATATGACTGCATAGCTTTTGGACTAGTCATATAGCTGATAAATTCTTCGGTTTCTTTCGGATGTTTAGTAGTAGCCGAAGTTGATAATGCCATGTCCCCTGCACCAACAGTGACTTCTTTTCCTACTTCTTCTCCAGGAAAGGCAAACATCCCCACCTCAAATTTTGGATCCTGTTGATTAATTGCCGCTAATGCCCATGATCCTTGTGGCATCATCCAGGCTTTTCCACTCGAAAATGCTACCACCGCATCATTATAAGAAGCACCACGCCAACCATCCTGAGCATTATCTGCCAATAAATCGAGTCGTTCTGCATCGGCTTTTAAAACAGCATCATCTGCAGAGATAGCATTTGGTTTTGAAAAGCGAAGGTAGTTATTAGCCGCATCTCCACTACCTGTAATAGTAATGAGAGAAAGTTGGTGGTAACCATTTAATGTCCAGCCTTCATTGCCCGCAACCGCAAATGGAGAATTCCCACTATCTTTTATCTTTTTAACAATCTCTTGAAATTCTTTAAAAGTCTTCGGTTCCTCAAGTCCTAATTCTTTAAACTTCGTTTTATTGTAATAGATTCCATAAAGGTTGGCCGTTAAAGGCACACTATAAATCTTGTTATTGATTGCATACTTTTCAGCATAGTCATTCTTGATGTTCTCAAGATAGGGTTTTCCTGTCATATCCGCAAAATAACCTGCCTTCGCCCACTCCTGAAAATCCATATTTTGAGGATAGATATTAATAATATCTGGAACATCTCCTGATAAAATCCGAGTCTTTAGAACAATTCCAGCTGAAGGTACTGTAGTCAGCTTCACATCAATATTAGGGTGTTCCTTCTCAAAATCATCCACTATCTTTTGCAAGGTATCTGCCATCTCGGTCTTCTGGTTAAAAAACTCAATCGTTACCTTGCCATCAGTTGATTGATTGTTCTGACCACAAGCCACGAGGCCTAGTAAACTTGCCCCAGCTACTAAAAGAAAACCTGCTTTCTTATACCATTTCATTGGAATGCCTCCTTGATAAATTTATACGCTTTTATTATAGTCTTTTGAATTTATACTGTCTACTCAAAAAATCTCCTGGTGATAAGGTAACAGTTAAACCTGCATACATGAGCTCTGCACCCGAGTAAACAATGTTTGTCCCTTCCAGCTCATAAAGCCCTTCCACTTCTAAGTCTTTCAGTTTCAAGGTGGTTTCCATTGTTTCCACAACTGACAGGACTCGGACGTAGGTCACAATCGTTTGATTTTCATAGTTAAATTGTACAGCTGCTTCATTGGATTCAGCATCGGGATTGATTAACCTATACTGATTCCCCAACTGGACTACTGGTCGCAATTCTTTATACAAGTTCACCTGATTAGCAATCTCAGCCTTCTCTTCATCTGATAAACTTGTCAAATCAAGCTCATACCCCAGATTTCCCATCATTGCTACATGACCACGAGTTTCCAATGGTGTCATTCGTCCCATCTGATGATTTGGTACTGCTGACACATGAGCCCCCATGGAAATGGTTGGATAGAGATAGGATGAACCGTATTGGATTGGTAAACGTGCAATAGCATCAGTATTATCACTAGCCCAGACTTGTGGGAAATAACGCATCATACCAAGATCATTTCGTCCACCACCACCAGAGCAGGACTCAAAGAGAATATGACTGTGTTTCTCTGTCAGATAAGAAACGAGTTCGTAAAGCCCCAACATATATTGATGAGATTGCATCTGGGTTTCCAGATAAACTGAACCATTCCCCAGATTAGTGATATTGCGGTTCATATCCCATTTGATGTAGTCAATTTTATGATGAGAGAGGAGTTCATCTAAAACATTTTTCAAATATTCTACTACCTGAGGATTAGCAAGATTAAGTACTAATTGATTTCGAGAATAGGTATGCTCATAACCTGAAACCTGAATGGCCCAGTCAGGATGTTTACGATACAAGTCGCTATCAACGGAAATCATCTCAGGTTCTAACCAAAGCCCAAACTGCAAACCTCTTTCATGGATCGCTGAAATCAGACTTACTAGACTTCCACCCAATTTTTCCTCATTAACACGCCAGTCACCTAAAGCACGATTATCATCAAAGCGATTACCAAACCACCCATCATCTAATACAAAAAGTTCAATTCCAACTTTCTTAGCTTCATCAGCTAGTTCTAACAATTTTTCTCTCTGAAAGTCAAAGTAGGTAGCTTCCCAGTTATTGATTAGAATTGGACGCTCTTTTTTAGAAAATTTACTTGGCATAATGTGCTTAAGTACAAAATTCTGACTTTCATGACTAATACCAGTTAATCCCTCGTCTGAATAGGTCACTAAAGCTACCGGTGTTTCAAAGTTTTCCTCAGGATCTAACTTCCAAGAAAAATTTTCTGGATTAATTCCAATAGCCACCCGAACTTCATTCAGTTGATTCTTTTGGACAAAAGCTTCGAAGTTTCCACTATACATCAGTTGTAGAGCAAACACATTCCCAGCATCCTCTGTAACTCCTTGATCACATAATAGAAGAGCTGGTGTTTGAGCATGCCCAGAAGCTCCACGGTTCGAACTAATCGAAAAGATTCCTTGCTCTACCTGTTGACGTCGGACAGTCTTTTCACGAGCATAAGCTCCCTGTAAAGTCACTATTTCGTAAGCTGCAGCAGGAAAATCAGCCATGAGAGAAAAGTCCTTATGAATGACAACTTCCTGATTGCTATTATTCTCCAATTTGCTGTAACTAGCAATTGTCGCATCATTATCAAAAGCAGTATAATACAAAGTCAGACTAAGTTGAGCCTTAGAATCTTCTAAAATCAAGGCAAGAGTCTCTGTATCATCCATGCTGTGTGGAGAAGGTAAACCCTGTGGACCATTCTGACCTTTTAAAATCTTTGCTTCTACAAATCGAAAGTCTGTTACTTCAGTTGCATCATGCTGAATCTGTAAAGTTGGTTTTCTAAAGTCACCCAAACCATGTTGTCCAAAAATCTGACGTTGCGTATCCAAACTAAAGGTGCGATTAGTAGCTATGGGATTACCAGAAAAAGCATGATCGCGTTCGTAAACACTATTAGCCCCTCTATAGTTCTTAATAGTCTTTCCTAAATGTTTTAATAATAAGAATCCATCCCTATTTTCAATAATCAAACTTAAACCTTTACTCTCAACGTAAAATAGATTATTCTCTATCCGAATTCCCATAAATTGTACCTCATCTATTTCTTGATAAAATTTTAGCACATAAAAGCGCTTTCTAAAATAGAGAAATGTATACAAAGTATGGTAAAATGTTAGGTAGGAGGTGGCCCATGCTCGTTTTTTCAGAATACCAGACTGGAACAATTGATCTTTCTCTTAGCTTCTACGGTTATGAAGAATGCACGCCTAATTACTCTTTTGGCCCAGCTATTCGAGATACCTATGTACTACATTACATTACTAAAGGAAAAGGTCAATTCCATTATAAGGGGAAAATTGTTGATTTAAAGGCAGGAGATTTCTTTTTACTAAAACCAGATGAATTAACATTCTATAAAGCAGATAACCAGGATCCTTGGGCTTACTACTGGTTGGGGATCACTGGAGGGAGGGCACCTGACTACTTTGCTCTATCTCAAATTTCTGACCAATCCTACCTCATCCAGTCAAATAACTGTCATACACAAACAACTGCAAAACTCATCTCAGATATTGTCCGCTTTGCTCAGATTACAAAATCTAATGAATTGGCTCAACTCCACATCATGGGACAACTCCATGAACTAATGTTTCATCTAGGAACGATTGCTCCCAATCAGAAAAAAGAGAATATTTCATCAACTCACCAGCTCTATCTTGACTGCAAACGATTAATTGATAATCACTATCCACAATCGCTCACCATTCAAGATTTAGCAAAAGAGCTATCGGTTCATAGAAGTTACTTAACTAGTGTGTTTAAAGAATTTCACCAACTCTCTCCAAAAGAGTATTTACTTTTCGTTCGAATGAAGCGTGCTCAACAGTTACTAGAACACACCAATGAAACGATCAAAGTCATTGCATATTCTGTGGGTTTTTCAGATCCACTACATTTCTCAAAAGCCTACAAACAGTTTTTTCATAAAACACCTAGTCAAACTCGAAATGAATACTCTCACTCTCTCTTAGCTAGAAAGGAAAATCAATGAAATCACACCAACTAGTTTACCAAATATTAGCTAGAGAAAACGATTATGTTAGCGGAGAAAAAATCGGAGAAGAACTGAATTTAAGCCGTACATCCATATGGAAAGCGATCCAACGTCTTCAACAAGAGGGCCTAGAAATTGACAGTATCAAAAATAGAGGCTACAAGCTTATTCAAGGCGATTTGATATTGCCTGATTTGATTCAGGAGAAAACCAACTTAACCATTCGCTACAAACCTGAGACCAAATCAACACAAACAGATGCAAAAGAAGGGATTGAAGCTGGAAACAAAGGAAATACACTCTATCTTTCAACCTGTCAAACAGCAGGTCGTGGCCGCTTTCAGCGTCCCTACTATTCTCCATCTCAGGGCGGGATCTATATGTCCCTGCATATTCAACCCAATCTTCCCTATGAAAAACTCCCTTCCTATACTCTCCTTGTAGCTGCTGCAGTCTACAAAGCCATTAAAAATCTAACTATGATAGAAGTAGATATCAAATGGGTAAATGATATCTACTTAAAAAATAAAAAGATAGCAGGTATCCTCACCGAAGCAATGACATCAGTTGAGACAGGCTCGGTTACAGACGTCATTATCGGACTTGGTATAAATTTTTCTATAGCAGACTTCCCAGAAGACCTAAAAGAAAAAGCAGGCAGCCTATTTATGCCACCTGCACCAATTAGTCGTAATGAGCTCATCAGCGAAATATGGAATTGTTTCTACAATACGGATTCAGATGAGCTACTTTATATCTATAAAGAAAGATCAATCGTTCTTGGAAAAGAAGTTACCTTCCAGCTAGATGAAAAATTGAAAAAAGGTCTTGCAAAAGAAATCTCAGAATCTGGTCAACTTCAAGTTGAACTTGAAGATAAACAAACTATCTGGCTAAATAGCGGAGAAATATCACTAACAAATTGGTAATAAACAAATCCCCCTTTTAACGATTTAGAAGGGGGATTTGCTTACAAAAAAAGAGCCTAACAGCCCTCTTAACTCACGGAGAATGGGGGATTCGAACCCCCGCGCCGGTTACCCGACCTAACGATTTAGCAAACCGTCCTCTTCAGCCTCTTGAGTAATTCTCCTATTAATGGGCACGAGTGGACTCGAACCACCGACCTCACGCTTATCAGGCGTGCGCTCTAACCACCTGAGCTACGCGCCCAAGTTCAAAAACTTGGTATGAACTTTCGTTCAAAGCGGGTGACGAGAATCGAACTCGCGACAACAGCTTGGAAGGCTGTAGTTTTACCACTAAACTACACCCGCTTAATAAAACAAAATATGGCGCGAGACGGAATCGAACCGCCGACACATGGAGCTTCAATCCATTGCTCTACCAACTGAGCTACCGAGCCAAATTGCGGGAGCAGGATTTGAACCTACGACCTTCGGGTTATGAGCCCGACGAGCTACCGAGCTGCTCCATCCCGCGTTAATATAAAAAGGAGGATGTGGGATTCGAACCCACGCACGCTTTTACACGCCTGACGGTTTTCAAGACCGTTCCCTTCAGCCGGACTTGGGTAATCCTCCATTATTTACAATGGACCTTGTAGGACTTGAACCTACGACCACTCGGTTATGAGCCGAGAGCTCTAACCAGCTGAGCTAAAGGTCCAACAAGATCAATATAGCGGCGAAGGGGATCGAACCCCCGACCTCCCGGGTATGAACCGGACGCTCTAGCCAGCTGAGCTACACCGCCATGAATCGGGAAGACAGGATTCGAACCTGCGACACCTTGGTCCCAAACCAAGTACTCTACCAAGCTGAGCTACTTCCCGCGTTAAATAAAAAAATGCACCCTAGAGGAGTCGAACCTCTAACCGCCTGATTCGTAGTCAGGTACTCTATCCAGTTGAGCTAAGGGTGCTCATCATTATATGCCGAGGACCGGAATCGAACCGGTACGATCGTTACCAATCGCAGGATTTTAAGTCCTGTGCGTCTGCCAGTTCCGCCACCCCGGCCTCTCTAAGCGAACGACGGGATTCGAACCCGCGACCCCCACCTTGGCAAGGTGGTGTTCTACCACTGAACTACGTTCGCATCGACCTCTTATTCTATATAAAAAAATGCCGGCTACATGACTTGAACACGCGACCCTCTGATTACAAATCAGATGCTCTACCAACTGAGCTAAGCCGGCTGATTTCTATTATGCGGGTTAAGGGACTTGAACCCCCACGCCGTTAAGCGCCAGATCCTAAATCTGGTGCGTCTGCCAATTCCGCCAAACCCGCAAATATGACCCGTACTGGGCTCGAACCAGTGACCCATTGATTAAAAGTCAATTGCTCTACCAACTGAGCTAACGAGTCTAAAATAACTTCCGTTATCTTAAACGGTCCCGACGGGAATCGAACCCGCGATCTTCGCCGTGACAGGGCGACGTGATAACCGCTACACTACGGGACCTATGGGAGTTAACGGGATCGAACCGCTGACCCTCTGCTTGTAAGGCAGATGCTCTCCCAGCTGAGCTAAACTCCCAAAAAGGAAGTCTCTAAACTTCCTATTCTGCTAAGCGACTTCCATATCTCACAGGGGGCAACCCCCAACTACTTCCGGCGTTCTAGGGCTTAACTGCTGTGTTCGGCATGGGTACAGGTGTATCTCCTAGGCTATCGTCACTTAACTCTGAGTAATACCTACTCAAAATTGAATATCTATCAAATACCAAGAAAACCGTCCGCTTTCATATTCTCAGTTACTTTGGATAAGTCCTCGAGCTATTAGTATTAGTCCGCTACATGTGTCGCCACACTTCCACTTCTAACCTATCTACCTGATCATCTCTCAGGGCTCTTACTGATATAAAATCATGGGAAATCTCATCTTGAGGTGGGTTTCACACTTAGATGCTTTCAGCGTTTATCCCTTCCCTACATAGCTACCCAGCGATGCCTTTGGCAAGACAACTGGTACACCAGCGGTAAGTCCACTCTGGTCCTCTCGTACTAGGAGCAGATCCTCTCAAATTTCCTACGCCCGCGACGGATAGGGACCGAACTGTCTCACGACGTTCTGAACCCAGCTCGCGTGCCGCTTTAATGGGCGAACAGCCCAACCCTTGGGACCGACTACAGCCCCAGGATGCGACGAGCCGACATCGAGGTGCCAAACCTCCCCGTCGATGTGAACTCTTGGGGGAGATAAGCCTGTTATCCCCAGGGTAGCTTTTATCCGTTGAGCGATGGCCCTTCCATACGGAACCACCGGATCACTAAGCCCGACTTTCGTCCCTGCTCGAGTTGTAGCTCTCGCAGTCAAGCTCCCTTATACCTTTACACTCTGCGAATGATTTCCAACCATTCTGAGGGAACCTTTGGGCGCCTCCGTTACCTTTTAGGAGGCGACCGCCCCAGTCAAACTGCCCGTCAGACACTGTCTCCGATAGGGATAACCTATCCGGGTTAGAGTGGCCATAACACAAGGGTAGTATCCCAACAACGTCTCCTTCGAAACTGGCGTCCCGATCTCATAGACTCCTACCTATCCTGTACATGTGGTACAGACACTCAATATCAAACTGCAGTAAAGCTCCATGGGGTCTTTCCGTCCTGTCGCGGGTAACCTGCATCTTCACAGGTACTAAAATTTCACCGAGTCTCTCGTTGAGACAGTGCCCAAATCATTACGCCTTTCGTGCGGGTCGGAACTTACCCGACAAGGAATTTCGCTACCTTAGGACCGTTATAGTTACGGCCGCCGTTTACTGGGGCTTCAATTCATACCTTCGGATTACTCCTAAGCACTCCTCTTAACCTTCCAGCACCGGGCAGGCGTCACCCCCTATACATCATCTTACGATTTAGCAGAGAGCTGTGTTTTTGATAAACAGTTGCTTGGGCCTATTCACTGCGGCTGACGTAAAGTCAGCACCCCTTCTCCCGAAGTTACGGGGTCATTTTGCCGAGTTCCTTAACGAGAGTTCTCTCGCTCACCTGAGGCTACTCGCCTCGACTACCTGTGTCGGTTTGCGGTACGGGTAGAGTATGTTTAAACGCTAGAAGCTTTTCTTGGCAGTGTGACGTCACTAACTTCGCTACTAAACTTCGCTCCCCATCACAGCTCAATGTTATAGATATAAGCATTTGACTCATATCACACCTCACTGCTTAGACAGACTCTTCCATTCGTCTGCTTTAGTTAGCCTACTGCGTCCCTCCATCACTACATACTCTAGTACAGGAATATCAACCTGTTGTCCATCGGATACACCTTTCGGTCTCTCCTTAGGTCCCGACTAACCCAGGGCGGACGAGCCTTCCCCTGGAAACCTTAGTCTTACGGTGGACAGGATTCTCACCTGTCTTTCGCTACTCATACCGGCATTCTCACTTCTATGCGTTCCAGCACTCCTCACGGTATACCTTCTTCACACATAGAACGCTCTCCTACCATACCTATAAAGGTATCCACAGCTTCGGTAAATTGTTTTAGCCCCGGTACATTTTCGGCGCAGGGTCACTCGACTAGTGAGCTATTACGCACTCTTTGAATGAATAGCTGCTTCTAAGCTAACATCCTAGTTGTCTGTGCAACCCCACATCCTTTTCCACTTAACAATTATTTTGGGACCTTAGCTGGTGGTCTGGGCTGTTTCCCTTTCGACTACGGATCTTAGCACTCGCAGTCTGACTGCCGACCATAATTCATTGGCATTCGGAGTTTATCTGAGATTGGTAATCCGGGATGGACCCCTCACCCAAACAGTGCTCTACCTCCAAGAATCTTTATGTCGACGCTAGCCCTAAAGCTATTTCGGAGAGAACCAGCTATCTCCAAGTTCGTTTGGAATTTCTCCGCTACCCACAAGTCATCCAAGCACTTTTCAACGTGCCCTGGTTCGGTCCTCCAGTGCGTCTTACCGCACCTTCAACCTGCTCATGGGTAGGTCACATGGTTTCGGGTCTACGACATGATACTAAGGCGCCCTATTCAGACTCGGTTTCCCTGCGGCTCCGTCTCTTCAACTTAACCTCGCATCATATCGTAACTCGCCGGTTCATTCTACAAAAGGCACGCTCTCACCCATTAACGGGCTCGAACTTGTTGTAGGCACACGGTTTCAGGTTCTATTTCACTCCCCTCCCGGGGTGCTTTTCACCTTTCCCTCACGGTACTGGTTCACTATCGGTCACTAGGGAGTATTTAGGGTTGGGAGATGGTCCTCCCAGATTCCGACGGGATTTCACGTGTCCCGCCGTACTCAGGATACTGCTAGGTACAAAGACTATTTTAAATACGAGGCTATTACTCTCTTTGGCTGATCTTCCCAAATCATTCTTCTATAGTCTTTGAGTCCACATTGCAGTCCTACAACCCCGAAGAGTAAACTCTTCGGTTTGCCCTCCTGCCGTTTCGCTCGCCGCTACTAAGGCAATCGCTTTTGCTTTCTCTTCCTGCAGCTACTTAGATGTTTCAGTTCACTGCGTCTTCCTCCTCACATCCTTAACAGATGCGGGTAACAGGTAGTACCTGTTGGGTTCCCCCATTCGGAAATCCCTGGATCATCGCTTACTTACAGCTACCCAAGGCATATCGTCGTTTGTCACGTCCTTCTTCGGCTCCTAGTGCCAAGGCATCCACCGTGCGCCCTTATTAACTTAACCTTATTTTTTGACCTTTCAGTCATAAACTCTTTTAATACTACAGCGTTTCGGTTTATTTTCTTGTTACTATTTGATATAGATATTCAATTTTCAATGTGCATTACTTGGTGATCTCTCACCAATGGAGCCTAGCGGGATCGAACCGCTGACCTCCTGCGTGCAAAGCAGGCGCTCTCCCAGCTGAGCTAAGGCCCCACAAGACCTCTCAAGACTAAACAAGACCAATGTGCAGTTCCTTATCCTTAGAAAGGAGGTGATCCAGCCGCACCTTCCGATACGGCTACCTTGTTACGACTTCACCCCAATCATCTATCCCACCTTAGGCGGCTGGCTCCTAAAAGGTTACCTCACCGACTTCGGGTGTTACAAACTCTCGTGGTGTGACGGGCGGTGTGTACAAGGCCCGGGAACGTATTCACCGCGGCGTGCTGATCCGCGATTACTAGCGATTCCGACTTCATGTAGGCGAGTTGCAGCCTACAATCCGAACTGAGACTGGCTTTAAGAGATTAGCTTGCCGTCACCGGCTTGCGACTCGTTGTACCAGCCATTGTAGCACGTGTGTAGCCCAGGTCATAAGGGGCATGATGATTTGACGTCATCCCCACCTTCCTCCGGTTTATTACCGGCAGTCTCGCTAGAGTGCCCAACTAAATGATGGCAACTAACAATAGGGGTTGCGCTCGTTGCGGGACTTAACCCAACATCTCACGACACGAGCTGACGACAACCATGCACCACCTGTCACCTCTGTCCCGAAGGAAAACTCTATCTCTAGAGCGGTCAGAGGGATGTCAAGACCTGGTAAGGTTCTTCGCGTTGCTTCGAATTAAACCACATGCTCCACCGCTTGTGCGGGCCCCCGTCAATTCCTTTGAGTTTCAACCTTGCGGTCGTACTCCCCAGGCGGAGTGCTTAATGCGTTAGCTGCGGCACTAAACCCCGGAAAGGGTCTAACACCTAGCACTCATCGTTTACGGCGTGGACTACCAGGGTATCTAATCCTGTTTGCTCCCCACGCTTTCGAGCCTCAGCGTCAGTTACAAGCCAGAGAGCCGCTTTCGCCACCGGTGTTCCTCCATATATCTACGCATTTCACCGCTACACATGGAATTCCACTCTCCCCTCTTGCACTCAAGTTAAACAGTTTCCAAAGCGTACTATGGTTAAGCCACAGCCTTTAACTTCAGACTTATCTAACCGCCTGCGCTCGCTTTACGCCCAATAAATCCGGACAACGCTCGGGACCTACGTATTACCGCGGCTGCTGGCACGTAGTTAGCCGTCCCTTTCTGGTAAGATACCGTCACAGTGTGAACTTTCCACTCTCACACTCATTCTTCTCTTACAACAGAGCTTTACGATCCGAAAACCTTCTTCACTCACGCGGCGTTGCTCGGTCAGACTTCCGTCCATTGCCGAAGATTCCCTACTGCTGCCTCCCGTAGGAGTCTGGGCCGTGTCTCAGTCCCAGTGTGGCCGATCACCCTCTCAGGTCGGCTATGTATCGTTGCCTTGGTGAGCCGTTACCTCACCAACTAGCTAATACAACGCAGGTCCATCTGGTAGTGATGCAATTGCACCTTTTAAGCAAATGTCATGCAACATCTACTCTTATGCGGTATTAGCTATCGTTTCCAATAGTTATCCCCCGCTACCAGGCAGGTTACCTACGCGTTACTCACCCGTTCGCAACTCATCCAGAGAAGCAAGCTCCTCCTTCAGCGTTCTACTTGCATGTATTAGGCACGCCGCCAGCGTTCGTCCTGAGCCAGGATCAAACTCTCATTAAAAGTTTGAGTTCTCACTCATTTCTGTCACTGACAGATTTATTGTTTTTTCATTGTTCAGTACTATAACTTCAGTTATAGTGCCCTGCACATTGGTTCGTCTTGTTCAGTTTTCAAAGGTCTTTGTCACTCATTCTCTCTCGAGCGACAACTATATTAGTATATCACAGCCACCTGTCTCTGTCAACAGATTTTTTAAACTTTTTTCAAGTTTTTTTAGCCGCAATACAACATAGTCCGTACGGGATTCGAACCCGTGTTACCGCCGTGAAAAGGCGGTGTCTTAACCCCTTGACCAACGGACCTGAGCTTTTCAACTCTTTCTATTATACCTACTTTTTTACCTTTGTCAAGGACTTTTTTCAGTGAAGTTAATTTTTTCTTTTCTTCACTAATTTAACCACTGCTTCTGTCCGTGCAGTGTGGGGAAACATATCGACCGACTGGATATACTGGAGATCATAGACTTTTACTAGTTTAACCAAATCTCGTGCCAAGGTTGAAACATTGCAGGATACATAGACCATTTTGTCTGGAACATAGGTCAGAATGGTTTCCAACAGCTTATCATCTAAGCCTGTACGAGGAGGGTCGACTATCAGGGCATCTGCTCGGTAGCCATCTTGATACCAGCGTGGAATAATCTCTTCTGCTGTCCCCGCTTCGTAATGGGTATTGTCAAACCCCATTTTTTGAGCATTTCGCTTGGCATCTTCAATAGCTTCCGGAATAATATCCATTCCTCTGAGACTCTTGACCTTCTTTGCGAAGGCAAATCCGATCGTCCCAACACCGCAATAGGCATCGATTAGATGGTCTTCTTTGCTGACATCCAGAGCCTTAATTGCTTCACTATAGAGAATTTCTGTCTGCTCCGGATTAAGTTGATAAAAAGCTCGGGGCGAGAGAGAAAACTCATAGTCGAGTACTCCTTCTTGAATGCTCTCTTGGCCCCAGATAATTTCCGTCTTTTCACCATAGATTTCACTTGTTTTTGCTGTATTTGTATTGACTGCAACTGTGACGACTTCTGGAAAATCCTTGACTAAGTCTTTGACCAGTTGATTTAAATTAAGCTGGCGATTTGTGACAATGATAATCTGAACTTGCCCCGTTTTTCTTGCTCTGCGTACCATGATGGTGCGAACGCCTATCTTTTTTCTCTCATCGGTGATGGGGATTTGGTGGTAAGTAAGAAGTTCAGCTAGGCGATTCGCAATCACTTGGGTTTCCTTATCTTGCACCAAACAGTCTTTCAACTCTACGAGATAATGAGAGTTTTGCACATACAAACCTGCCTTGACCTGATTTTTAAATTTCCGAGTCTGAAATTGAAGCTTAGCACGGTAGTACTTTGGTTCCTGCATTCCGATAGTTGGACGGATTTCATAGTTTTCATATCCTGCAGGAGCAAATTTTTTCAGGGCTTGATGGAGCAGATCCGTTTTGAACTCTAACTGTTTATCGTAGTGGAGGTGCATGATTTGGCAACCACCACATTCATTATAAATCGTACAAGCTGGCACGACTCGAAATTTAGACTTCTTATTAACCTTTAGTAATTTGGCTTCAACAAAGTTGCGTTTAATAGAAGTAATTTGACAATAGATGTCTTCTCCTTTGAGAGCGCCTGGCACAAAAACGAGGGTTTTCTGATAGAAACCGATTCCCTCACCATTAATGCCCATCCGCTTGATTTTTAAAGGTATTTTTTGTTTGACTTTCAGATTCATACCCCTATCTTATCACATTTTAGGGTATAATAGAACTATGAAAATCACAAAACTTGAAAAGAAAAAACTCCTCTACTTGATGGAGTTAGATGGACAGCAAACCTCTTATATCACGGAGGATACCATTGTCCGTTTTATGTTGTCTAAAGATAAGGTGGTTAGCACTGAAGAATTGACTGAGATTCAGGGCTTTGCTCAGTTTTCTTATGGTAAGAATCTCGCCCTCTATCATCTATCATTTAAGGCTCGTACTGAAAAAGAAGTGAGAGAGTATCTGAAAAAGTATGATATTGATGAAACAATCACTAGTCAAGTTATCGCTAATCTCAAAGAAGATAACTGGATTAATGATCGTCAGTATGCCTACTCTATCATCAATGCAAATCAACTTTCTGGAGATAAGGGACCCTATGTGCTAGCTCAAAAACTGTCTCAAAAAGGGATTGTCAAATCAACTATTGAAGATGTTTTAAAGGATTTTGATTTTTCAGAGGTTGCTCAACGTGTTGCAGAAAAACTGCTTAAAAAATACAATGGAAAGCTTCCTGCTCGTGCCTTGCAAGATAAGATCATTCAAAACTTAACGAACAAAGGCTTCTCCTATTCTGATGCTAAGAATGCCTTTGACGACTTGGACAGTCAAGTCGACCAAGAAACGACTCAAGAACTCATTTTTAAAGAGCTAGACAAACAATATGCTAAGTATGCTCGAAAGTATGAAGGATACGAACTTAAACAGCGTTTAACCCAAGTTTTAGCTCGAAAAGGCTATGATTTTTCGGATATAGCCAGCGCTCTCAGAGAATATCTTTAACATTTTCAGGTAAAATTCAAAAAAATTAGACCGATTTATGATATAATAGTAAACGATAAACTTATAAATTGTAGAAAGTTGGTTAGTTATGAAACTTCCAAAAGAAGGCGACTTTATTACAATTCAAAGTTATAAGCATGATGGAAGTCTCCACCGTACTTGGCGGGACACCATGGTACTAAAAACAACAGAGAACGCTATTATTGGCGTCAACGACCACACACTTGTTACCGAAAGTGACGGTCGTCGTTGGGTGACTCGAGAACCGGCTATTGTTTACTTTCACAAAAAATATTGGTTTAATATCATTGCCATGATTCGTGATAATGGGATTTCCTACTATTGCAATATGGCCAGCCCCTACTATCTAGATGAGGAAGCCCTGAAATACATTGATTATGATTTGGATGTCAAGGTTTTCACTGATGGTGAAAAGCGTCTCTTGGACGTTGAAGAATATGAACGCCATAAACGCAAAATGAAGTATTCTGATGATTTAGACTATATTTTGAAAGAGCATGTTAAAATCCTTGTTGATTGGATCAACAATGGGCGCGGTCCTTTCTCAGAGGCCTATGTCAACATTTGGTACAAACGCTACATAGAACTAAAGAATCGGTAAAGTTGTCAAACTGGGGTGAAAGCCCTGGTTTTTTATTTGAAAAACCCAGCTTTTCAGCTGGGTTGATTGCTATATATCTAATTTAGTAACAGTAAACTTGATGTGGGAATAGTCTTTTTCAACATCCTTATCCAACAAGAAAGCTGTGGCATCCTTCTTAACCTGAACAAGATCAATGTTCTGAGCTTGAGCTGCATAGACGCATCCACAATAACATTGACGATAGATATCATACTCCTCGCACATCTCCACCGAGCGCTTGTAGCCTTGATTTTTCTTGAAATCACTTGGAAGATAGTGGGTGGTATAAATCTTTTGTACATCGATTCCGATGCTGTTGATGGTTTGAGAATTCTTATGAGGACTGATGGTCAAAGCTGAACCAAAGTAGTCAAAGCCCAAGTCCATAGCCACTTGCGCCGTTTTATCCAGACGGTAGTCAAAACAAACCTTGCAACGATCCCCACCTTCGGGTTCTTCTTCCAGTCCTCTGACTAACTTCCGGTATTCATTGGGTTCGTAGGGCGCTTCTAAATACTGGACCGTATTTCCTGTTCGCTCATTGAAATCACTGACAAATTTCTTGGTGACGTAAGCTCGCTTGTGGTATTCTGCCTTAGGATGGATATTGGAATTGGCAAAATAGATGGTCACATCAGCGTACTTGGTCAGATACTCTAGGGTGTAGGTACTACAAGGAGCACAGCAAACATGCATGAGAATAGTTGGACGTTGCTCATTTTTCTCCCAAACCTGTACCATTTTCTGCATAACACGGTCATAATTAATCTTCTGATTGGGATTCATCTTGCTCAGAATTTCTTCTACATCGATCATGTTCTTCTCCTTTTTCTAGTCTTATTTTATCATATAAGTTAGGAGAGCTCAAATCAATTTTAGAAGAGAAAACCTTAAAAGGAGGGATGTTCTTCCCTCCTTTTGTGTTTTTTATAAGTTACTTTTACATCATGCCGCCCATCATGCTTGGATCCATTGCTGGAGCTGGGGCTGCTGGTTCCGGTTTATTGGCTACGACTGCTTCTGTTGTCAAAATCAAGCTGGCTACAGATGCTGCATTTTGAAGGGCTGAACGGCTCACTTTCACTGGGTCAATGATTCCTTCTTCAATCATGTTGACCCATTCGCCAGTTGCTGCGTTGAAGCCTGTACCAACTTCAGCATTTTTCAAACGGTCAATAACAATAGAACCTTCAAATCCTGCATTGTGAGCAATTTGACGAACAGGTTCTTCCAAGGCACGAAGAACAATATTGCGTCCTGTCGCTTCATCTCCTGTCAATTCCAAGGTAGCAACAGCTGGAATCACATTGACAAGAGCAGTTCCACCACCAGCAACGATTCCTTCTTCAACGGCTGCACGAGTAGCGTTGAGGGCATCTTCAATGCGGAGTTTCATTTCTTTCAACTCAGTTTCAGTTGCTGCACCGACCTTGATCACTGCGACACCACCTGACAATTTAGCCAAGCGTTCTTGGAGTTTTTCACGGTCGAATTCAGAAGTTGTGGTTTCGATTTGTGACTTGATAACTGCAACACGGTGAGAAATAGCTTCAGGATTTCCAGCACCTTCTACGATAACCGTGCTATCTTTGTCCACAGTTACTCTCGCTGCTTGACCAAGCGCCTCAATAGTAGCGTCCTTCAACTCAAGGCCAAGATCTTCTGTGATAACAGTTCCGCCTGTCAAGATAGCGATATCTTCAAGCATGGCTTTACGACGGTCACCGAAACCAGGAGCCTTAACAGCAACTACATTGAAAGTACCACGAATCTTATTCAATACTAGAGTTGGCAGAGCTTCGCCATCTACATCATCCGCAATAATCAAGAGTGGACGATTGCTTTGAAGAATACTTTCTAGAAGCGGCAAGATTTCTTGGATATTGGAAATCTTCTTGTCGGTAATCAAGATGTATGGATTTTCAAGGTCAGCCACCATCTTTTCGCTATCTGTCACCATGTACTGTGAAAGGTAACCACGATCAAACTGCATTCCTTCTACAACTTCAAGTTCTGTTTCCATCCCACGTGACTCTTCAATAGTGATGACTCCGTCTTTGCCCACTTTTTCCATGGCTTCAGAGATGTATTCGCCGACTTTTTCAGAACGAGAAGATACAGCGGCAACCTGAGCGATGGCTTCTTTATTAGCAACAGGGATGGCATTGTTTTTCAAGGCTTCTACAGCTGCGGAAACCGCTGCTTCAATCCCCCGACGGATACCGATTGGATTGGCACCTGCTGTGACGTTCTTGATTCCTTCACGGACGATAGCTTGGGTCAAGACAGTTGCAGTTGTTGTTCCGTCACCTGCAATATCATTGGTTTTTGAAGCGACTTCTGATACCAACTTGGCACCCATATTTTCAAAATGGTCTTCCAATTCGATTTCTTTGGCAATAGTCACACCGTCATTGGTAATCAATGGTGAGCCAAATGATTTTTCCAACACAACGTTACGACCTTTTGGTCCCAAGGTTACTTTAACAGTATCTGCAAGGATATCGACACCACGGACCATAGCTGAACGGGCATCTGATGAAAATTTAATTTCTTTTGACATACTTACTTTCTCCTTCTATTCTTCAATGATTGCCAAGATATTAGCTTCACCAACGATGATATACTTTTCATCTCCATCTTTGACATCAATACCTGCATGTGCTTCAACTAAGACACGGTCTCCAGCCTTAACGCTTGGAGCAACCAAGTCACCATTCAAGGTACGAACACCTTGTCCTGTAGCTATAACTTGGGCAGTTTTGGTTTTTTCTTGGGCTGAACCCGCAAGGACAAAGCCACCAACGGTTTGTTCTTTTTCTTCGATTTTCAAGACCACACGGTCTCCTAATGGTTTCAACATTTGCTTTCCTCCATGATGACATACATATTATTAGCACTCTTTATATCTGAGTGCTAAATCATAGTTCTATTGTATCACTTGGTCAGAAATAGTCAAGAAAAAAGTCTGACTTTCTCAAGATAAAAAAGCCTAAGATTGACTCAGGCTTTTCTATGCTTAAAATGGCAATTCCTCCTCTTCCAAAACCAAGTCTGCCAAATCCTGTCCAGCGTTATT
Source organism: Streptococcus oralis (assembly GCF_024399415.1). Taxonomy (NCBI): domain Bacteria; kingdom Bacillati; phylum Bacillota; class Bacilli; order Lactobacillales; family Streptococcaceae; genus Streptococcus; species Streptococcus oralis. The sequence goes on along the minus strand of NZ_CP029257.1, from coordinate 433,755 downwards.
TTCACGCATAGCACGTTGGGCGCGGCTTTCCAAAAGTTGGAATCCTGTGGCAAGAACTTCAGTCACATAGTTCATTTGACCATTTTTCTCAAAGCGACGGGTACGAAGTTCTCCATCCACAGAGATAAGACTACCTTTGGTTGCGTAGCTTGCCAAGGTTTCAGCCAATTTCCCCCAAAGAACAAGATTGACAAAGTCAGCTTCACGTTCCCCATTTTGGTCTTTGTAACGACGGTTCACAGCAATAGTTGCGCGAGCTACTGACTTGTCATTGTTGGTTTTGTGCAATTCTGGTGTAGACGTTAAACGTCCAATCAAGATAACTTTATTATACATATTTTCTTCCTCCTACTTATCTATTCGCAGGAAATCAAAAAAAGTTACAGAAACTTGTAACTTTTCGAAGAAATTTTTTATTTTTTATGCACCATGAAACCTGTCGCCTGTTGATTGGCCATAATGGTCATATCTGTAATCTGCACACGACGGGGATGACTGGTCACATAGACCACTGTATCTGCAATATCCTGAGCTTGCAAGGCCTCAATTCCCTGATAGACGGTTGCAGCACGCTCTTTGTCACCGTGGAAACGTACCGCAGAAAAATCTGTTTCGACAATTCCTGGCTGAATGGTAGTTACCTTGATATCCGTTGCGATGGTATCAATTCGCAGGCCATCTGAAAAAGTCTTAACAGCAGCCTTGGTGGCTGAGTAAACAGCTGCACCTGAATAGGCGTAGATTCCTGCGGTCGATCCCATGTTGATAATATGGCCTTGATTGGCTTTTACCATTGCTGGCAAGAAACAGCGAGTAACTGCCATCAAACCCTTGACGTTGGTATCCAACATAGTCAGCATATCCAATTCTTCATAGTCCTGATAGGGAGCCAAGCCTAGAGCCAGTCCGGCATTATTGACCAATATATCAATCTGCCCTATCGTTTCCAAAATATCGGAGCAGACAGTCTTGACCATAGTCATATCCGTCACATCCAGTGGAAAGGTCCAAACTGTTTGATTTGGAAAAGTTTCTGCAAACTCTGACTTGAGAGTCTCTAGTCTGTCTGTCCGTCGCCCTGTTAGAACGACATTCTCCCCCTGCTCTAGATAAGCACGCGCAATCGCTTCACCGATTCCTGAGGTCGCTCCTGTAATTACTACATTTTTTGCCATCTTATTTCCTTCTATCTGGTCTATCAAATACTGAAAATTTCCTAGGCCATCCAGTGCTTGGCTGGGTCAAATGGAGTTCCAACAACTTGGTCTTCTGATAATTCAATAACCCCACGTTTTTGCGGAGCATTTGGCAAATGCAATTCACGAGGGCTGCACATCATACCAAAACTCTTTTCACCACGAAGTTCGCCTGGGAAAATGAGATTTCCTTTGGGCATCATAGCTCCAGGAAGAGCTACAATGGTTTTCAGGCCAAGACGCGCATTGGGAGCCCCTGCAACGATTTGCACTGTCTTATCACTTGCGACTGCAACTTGGCAGATGTTGAGGTGGTCACTATCTGGATGGGCTACCATCTCGACAATCTCACCAACAACAAACTTAGGTTCTTTGTCATTGACAATTTCTTCTGTAAATCCTTCCGCCTGCAATTCTTGGTTCAAACGTGCTACTTGCTCATCTGTCAAAAAGACTTGACCGCGCTCTGCAATTGCAAACAAACTTGAAACTTCGAAAATATTCCAAGCTACTGTTTCCCCATTATCTTTGAGGAAAACACGGGCTACTTTGCCTTTGCGCTCCACGTCTAGTTTGGCATCTCCGCTGTTTTTCACGATGATCATAAGGACATCGCCAACATGCTCTTTATTATATGTAAAAATCATTCTTTCCTTTTCTCCTATTTCAGTTCTGCTAAAAAGTCGTTAATTTGTTGCTTGCTTTTACGGTCGCGATTGACAAATCGGCCGATTTCCTTGTCCTTTTCTAGCACAACAAGGCTAGGAATCCCGTACACATCCCAGAGTTTGGCTAGATCCATGTACTGGTCACGGTCCACTCGAATAAAGGTGAACTCTGGATTTGTCTCCTCAATCTCTGGCAAGGCAGGATAGATATAACGACAATCGCCACACCAGTCCGCCACAAAAAGGAAGACCTTCTTGCCATCTTGCTCGACAAAACCTGCTAGCTCTTCTATATTACTGGGAATAATCATAAGGCTTCCTCCTCATAGACTAGATCTTCATTTTCATAGACAAAGGTATAGTGACGACCATCCTCAAAAATGACTCCTCCGACCAGTCGCTCTAGGCTACTTTCGTAGACTTGAACATAGAGAGTCGCAATCTCACCCATATCTGAGAAAAGTTCGCGCACGATAGCGGTCAACTCTTCTTGAGTCTTCATGAGTTTGTGGTTATCTGCTGCTTTTTTAGCCCCTAAAGCAAGGGCACTTAGACCAGCCACAGTCAAGCCAGTCATCCATAATTTCTTAGCTTTCATACCATTCATTGTAACACAAAAAGGGCTCTAGGACAAATAGGGAAGCCGCAGAAAAGCAAGTAAAAAGCCCCTTCCTTAAAGGAAAAGGACTTCTTATACTCAAAGAACAAACTAGGAAACTAGCCGCAGGTTGCTCAAAACAGTGTTTTGAGGTTGTGGATAGAACTGACGAAGTCAGTAACCATACCTACAGTAAGGCGATGCTGACGTGGTTTGAAGAGATTTTCGAAGAGCATTATTCTTATTGCCAGGCACCTGAGTTGCCAACGTAGTAGCCATCTGGTGTGTAGGTATTGCGAAGCATCTTACCTGATGAAGCTAGATAATACCACTTACCATTGTCTTTGACCCAATCATTCGCAATCATGGCACCAGAAGAACTTACATAATACCATTCTTCCTTGTCAAAAATCCAAGTGCTTGCTTTCATAGAGCCTGAAGTTGATAAATAGTACCACTTGCCTTGGTCGTAAAGCCAATCATTAGCAATCATAGCTCCTGATGATTTAAAGGCATACCAGTTGCCACCTTGATAGAGCCAAGTTTGATTAAACATAATCCCTTTATCATTCATAAAGTACCAAGTTCCATTGTCTTTAACCCAAGCATTTTGAACTAGTTGGCCTTGTTTTTGATAGTACCAATTTTGGTCTGATTTTAGCCAGCTTTCTGCTTTTACAATCGGATAAAGTTCTCGGAAGGCTCCTCCTCCCTTGTAGGAATGACTGATCGATTCTGGTTTTGTAAGTTTTAACTCACCATTGTCATGGTCTTTCCAAGCATAAACTTTTTGACCATTGATAGTCTCTGGTAAGGTAGCAGTGTAGGTCTTGGTTTGATAGTCCCATTTTGTATCAAGGTAGGTGTAATGGTCTTTTGATTCTTCAATACGGTAGTAGCCACTTTTCTCACCATTATATACATCATCTACCACTTTAGAGGACCAGGTCTTTACTTCATTTCCACTCTTGGCCTCGACCTTGATATCTCCTCTATAGCCATAAGGTACGTAGAAATTTAGGTAACGCCCCTCTGTACCGACCATAGACTTGTCCTTTTCTTGGCCTAGGAAATTGACTGTCTGATCTTGACCATTGAGACTGACCATCCACTCGATTTTCTCAGTTTTTGGCAAATCCAAGACTTTGATATCTACTTCATGGCCATTATTAAATCGAAGAATTTTGCCATCTTGATACTTAACCCCACCCTTAATAACCCATTCTTCTTGCAATTCGAATGCTTTTCCTGAATGAGGGAAAGCCAGTAAAGCTAAACCTGTTAGAGACAAACAAAATAGTGTGATTTTTTTCATTGTATATCCTCCTTAGGAATTATTATATTAATTATATCACTATCTATTTTTTTTGCAAATCTTATCCTAAATATGCTAGAAGAAACCTCTGAGATTATTCTCAGAAATTAGAAGATAACTAGTTACTATTTTCAACTGCTGCAGTGACAAAGGCTGTGTAGAGTTCCTCTGGACGGTTTGGACGGCTGGAAAGTTCAGGGTGATACTGACACGCCACAAAGAATTTATTTTCAGGTAGCTCCACAATTTCTACCAAACGATTATCTGGAGAAACTCCTGAGAAGACAAAACCTGCTGCCTCAAACTGTCCACGAAAGGCGTTGTTAAACTCATAACGGTGACGGTGACGGCGTTGCACCACTTCTTGATTGTGATAAGCAGCTGCTGCCTTAGAGCCACGTTTTAACTTAGATGGATAAAGTCCCAAGCGAAGGGTTCCTCCCATATCCTCAACATCAACCTGATCACGCATGATATCAATGATAGGATATTTTGTTTCTGGTGCAAGTTCAGCAGAATTGGCACCTTCAAGACCCAAAACGTGACGAGCAAACTCGATACAAGTCAACTGCATTCCCAAGCAGACTCCCAACATTGGAACATCATTTTCACGCGCATAACGGATGGCTTGAATTTTCCCTTCCGTACCACGTTGACCGAAACCTCCTGGTACGATAATTCCGTCCGCATCAGACAAGAGTTCTGCCACATTCTCTGCTGTCACATCATTGGCATTGATCCAATTAATCTTCACTTCTGCGTCGTTGGCATACCCAGAGTGTTTCAAAGCTTCAACCACAGAGATGTAGGCATCTTGCAACTCCACATACTTACCAACGAGGGAGATCTTGACTTGTTTTTTCAGGTTCATGACCTTGTCCACCATGGCTGACCATTCTGTCATATCCGCTACTGGTGCGTCTAATTTCAAATGGTCACAGACAATTTGGTCCATGCCTTGCGCCTGTAAATTCAATGGAATTTGGTAAAGGTGTTCAACGTCCAACGATTCGATAACAGCTTCTGGAGCCACGTCACAAAACTGTGCTAGTTTATTTTTAATCCCTTGACCAGCTGGTTTTTCTGTACGAATGACCAACATATTTGGCTGGATTCCCAAACCACGCAATTCTTTTACAGAATGTTGAGTTGGCTTGGTCTTCATCTCACCAGCAGCCTTGAGGTAAGGAAGCAAGGTTGTATGGATGTACATGACGTTATCTGCACCCACATCTGCCTTCATCTGACGAAGGGCCTCTAGAAATGGCAAGGACTCGATATCCCCAACGGTTCCACCAACCTCTGTGATAATGACATCAGAGTCGGTCGTTACAGCGGCACGCTTGATTTTTTCCTTCAAAGCATCTGTGATATGAGGAATGACTTGGACAGTTGCCCCAAGGTACTCGCCACGGCGTTCTTTACGAAGAACTTCACTGTAAATTTTCCCAGTTGTCACGTTGGAATATTTGTTGAGATTGATATCGATGAAACGTTCATAGTGACCCAAGTCCAAATCGGTCTCAGCCCCATCATCTGTCACAAAGACTTCCCCATGCTGGTAAGGACTCATGGTTCCCGGATCGATATTGATATAAGGGTCAAACTTCTGAATAGTCACTTTTAGACCACGATTTTTCAAGAGACGACCCAGACTTGCTGCGACAATTCCTTTCCCAATAGACGACACCACACCACCAGTTACAAAAATATATTTCGTAGACATAGATTCCTCTTTCTAAAATGCTCAAGGCCTTGTTAACTACGAGGGGAGATAGAAAACAAGACCCTTATGAATAACGACTTTTCCAGAAAACTTCCTGAAAAATAAAAATAGCTCCCTAGTAACTAGGGAGCCCCGACCTCTAAAAGAGGTGCCCGAACAATATAATACCTCAAAGCAGAACATTTGTCAACCCGAAGTGGTAAAAGATGAAAAAAGGAGATTGTTTTCAGAAAACCAACTAAAGATCCGCATCCAAACGGATGACCTGCTCAAGCAACAAAAAAAGAGATCTTACGATCTCCTCTGTGAAGTCTTTTACTCTTCTTCACTCGTTTCAGCGTCATCGTCAGAAAACTCGTCGTCTTCTTCGTTGAGATCCACGTCTTCACCCAAGTCATCAGGAGCGATTTCGTTGATTTCTGCATCATAAGCTTCCACTTCATTTTTCTCATCATCTGGATTTTCATCATCGTATGAAAGAGCTGGATCAGCTTCGTATGCATCTTCGTCTTCTGGATCATCTGCGTTGTAGTCAATGGCATCTGAATCACCATCCATAAAGGCATTGACACGTTTTTTCTTAGCTTTTGGTGCTACTTCATCGTCGTCACTTTCTTCAAGAGCGATGATTTCTTCGTCGATTTCGTCTACACCATACCATGAACGAAGCCCCCATTTGTTGTCTCCGAGAGAGATGAAGCTACCGTCAAAGTTCAACTCTGTGTAGAACAAAGGCAAAGCTTCGCGGATATCGCTGTTTGATGTTCCAAGGTAGTTTTGAATTTCGTTTACAAGATCACTAAAATGCATCTCATGATCGCGACCACGAAGTTCCAAGATAGCACGCGCCACCTCAATCATAGATAGTTCACTTTTTTCTTGCCCAGCAAATACTTCTAATTCCAAAGCGTTTCTCCTCATTTATACTACTATCGCCAGAGCAAACAGACTCTGACCTCATTTTATCATGTACTCTTTATTGTACGATAATTTTGCGGAATAGTCAAAGGTTAAGGGAGAGAAATCTATATCTTTTACTTTAGCTTTTATATGCAAAAAGACTAACTCTTGAAAAGAATAAATCACATTATGTTTATCTAATTCTTTCTAAGATTCATAATAATTCAATCTCTTACAATCAGTTTCTTATAAAATTTTGTTATTTATTCATCAATTCTTCAATCAGAGTTCGTGAGCTACCAAACTCATTTTCAAACATTTGATCAATAATATCTAAACACCTATCAGCAATATCGTCTCCCATATGTTTATCGTAAAGTTGCATCATCAATCTAGAAAGATATTCTTCTATTCGTCTATAATAATATGGTTCTAATTTCAATTTATTAGTTTTACTCACAATATTGCATACTGTTTCAAAAATGATGTTTTCATATTCTGAAATTGATTCTTGTTTTTCAAGAGATTCTAAAAAATAATAATATAATTTATCTCTATATTCAGAAGTTAGTAGATTAAATATTAAATCCTTATCTTCTTTAATATCTAATAAATCATCCCTGAATAGTTGTGGTAAAATTTTTTCTAAATTTGTAACATTCTTACCTAAATAATTCAGTATAATCCTCTTTGATTTGTCTTCATGGTTCTTTACCTTTAAATAATTAATAGCCATCTGACAAATACCTTCTACTTGAAGTCCACTTCCACTATATACAGTTGATTCCATATCTCCTTCATTTAAGTAAATTTCTGTAATCAGGCATGAAGCATTTTTTACAAGTAATGTATCTTTTGAATCAAAAGCTAACTGCAATAGAGATTGAATTTGTTCTTTCTCAACTTCGTATAGTCTATACAAAATGTAGTTACTATGCCAATGAGCTAACATCTTTTCATCCGTAAAAATCCCTCTAAATAACTCTCTAGCAAAATCCTTATCTAAATCCAAAATTATATACAGAAGAAAAATAGCATTTAAGCGTATGTAATCAGTCTTATCATTAGCAAGTGAAATGATAGTATTTTTGAAGTACGAAATGTTTGTTGGTGAATTTTCTATTAGTTTTGTTAAAGCATGTATTCCATGACCTCTTAAAGTTGAGTATGACTGTTGTAAATAATTTTCCATAGTTTGATTCTCGTTAAATTTATCAAGAGCATCTAAATCAGTTTTCTTAAGATAATAATTAAGCCTTTCCAAAACTTTCTCGGACCATTCTATGTTTGCGTGTTTCTCTATGACTCGGAAAAAATAATAAAGATTCTCCCAATTATTTTCATTTACAAAATTTAATAGTATGAATTCAAGATCACTTAAAACAGTATCTGGAATTTTTTCTAAGTCTACAATCCCCCCCAGTAGACCATCTATATAATGTTCATTGATTTTATGATTAGACGATAAGTTTAAAAATAAAGAAACGTACTCTTTAGGATTTTTAGAAACAGTACTTCTAAAATCAGTAGCCAATTCACTAGGAGAAGACTCAATAAATATGTTTCTCTCACTATTCCATCTACATTTTGTCTCACCTTTTGGGCTGATGAGAATATTTCTCCAAGATTTAGCAGAAATATTCTTACCTTGTAATGGAGAAACTACACTTCCACAATGTGAGCCATAAAAAGAATCAGAAAAACTATTAGATCGTTCTAATACCTTTAATAATTCGATAGCTTCTTTACTTATCCTTTCTTTCGGTAAAACTGATAGTAATTCAAATTGTAAACTTCCCCAAAATGGCCAATAAACCCTGTAATCATCTTGAGATTTATTTCTTTCAATTCTTCTTGCTAGTCTTTGTTTAGCCTCAGGTGAAACATAATGAATAATTTGTTCTTCAAGTTTATTATACATTTCTAACGAACAGCTCTGTGAAACTTTTGAAATCAACCGTTTGGCTAAAAATAATTTGCTTGAATGGCCTTGAGATTTTTCAAAGAGTGTTTTATCAAAATCAGCCAGTAAATATTCAACACAAGTATTAAAATAATTCGTAGGCAAGTGATACATTGCATCTAAAATAACTTCATTATAGAGATAATCACCATTTCCCATATAACTACTATAAATTTCAAAAAAAATCTCAGGATATTTCGAAATTAGACATTTATTGGTTTCATTTAATAAATGAAGGTAATATCTTTGTAAGTTATCGCGTTCTTTCAGGGTTGGATTGTATTTAGTAGAATTATTCTCGGAATACTTTTTAAGATAAGGCAATAATATTTTGACGATTTGTATACAATTTTTATCTATGTAATTATGCGAATCTTCGTCAAATTCCTTTGATTCACTATAAAATCTATTACTATTTTCAGAGCCTTGAAATTTGTCAAGAAATAAACATATAATCTTAATTGTATATGCGTTTATATTTTTATAGAAGTCGTCAAACAAATCTGGTTCTTTTAGATAAGATTTCCAATAATACAATCTTACCTTAAAAAATTCTTCTGAATCATTATGATAATCATTAAAGAAACAGCCCCGCCACTCATTTTTATCATCAGAATTTGCTATTGATAATTTGATAAATTTAATACTTTCAGTTGTGTAATTTGGAGAGATACTACTTAATAAATTTATTACTAATATTCTATTCTCATCAAACCACTTTTTAAAAATACCCTCTTCCACTAAAAAATTCACATATAATTGATGACTACTAATTACCGTTTGACACAAATGATTTCTATACTCTGTTTCTTGAATCAGCTCTGCTATATAATCTAAAATCTTTTTAGATGGTTCTTGAATACTTCCTAAGATTTCAAAGAAAACATATTTGAAATTAAACCTGACATTATCACTCTTTATTAATCTAGTTCCAAAATTTAAAAAATCTTTTTCTGATTCCTCTAACAATGATTGAAGAAAAATCTGAAATTGATATCGTCTTGTTGGATTCTGTTGTGTTTTATTTCCAAGAATGTCGTTTACATCAGAATTAGTATAGTAATCAAGAATCATTCGCTCTGCAACAAAACAGTCTAGGAATGACTGATGAACAAAAGAAACTTTGTTGGAATGTTCTGTTAACATCCCTTGACTAGTTAGATAACGCAAAGCCCTCTCATTACCCCGTAGTCTTCTCTTGCTAAATACAGTTTCACCTGTATCCGTAAATAGTTTTACAAATTTTTCTTTTAAATCACTCAGATTATCTTCAATGAGGCTAGCATCGTGACACTTCTCTGATAAATCTCTCCACCATTTGTCTACTAGATTATATGTACTTGTTATTTGATAGTACTCCTCTTTATTATTAATTTGTTCCCATATGTAGAGATTGCTAGGAGTTCTTAGTAACTGTTTTAATTTATTTGGAAAGCTATGGTATTTACTTCCTAAAATTTCCTCAACCTCATTTTCCAACAATTCATTAACTTCAACTTTATGCCAAGATTCAGTATCATCTTTCGATTTATTTTCAAATAACGCCTTAATTCCGTTATCATTTTCTAAATCATAAGTTCTGCAAACAAAAATAATTGAGATTTTATTTTCTCTTTCCAAATTAAGGTTCCGTATCTCTCGAATCAACTCCAAACAAGTCGCAAGTGAACTTTTAGAATTTCTTGCTGTCCATCTTAATGCATCTAGTTGATCTAATATGAGAACAGTATTATCCTCTTTAGAAAAAGCGTTCAAACAATAACTTATGCTAGCAGGAAATCCTAACTTCTCCCCCCATTCTTGTGCAGTACCCTCAGGAATATAACAATCTAGTTTTAAATCTAAGTGTAAAATATTACTTTTATTACACCAATCAATAATATTTTCTGTTAAACCACTTTTACCATTCCCAGCTTTCCCGTGAATGATAATTGATTTTCCTTCTTGAATATATTTCTTACATTCATCAAATTGTTTGCGAATTTTTAGACCGGAATCCAATGTTTTAAAGCTGTTTTTATACTCATCATTTAAAATATTTATTCTAGGTATTATCCTATCATCACGTGCTAAATTTCTGAATTCAATTTTCTCATTTTTAATAAATTTCTCCAAATCCTGAAATGAAAGCCATCTTCCATAAATTTCACCTTGTAAAATTAGATTAATGAATTTTGACTTTATGCTAGCAGCATCACCAATAAAATATTGACTAATCATATCTTTTATAAATTCTTCATTTTCTGGAGATGGATCTTGTCTAATCACCGTTCTACTTAAAAAATTTATAATTTTTGGAATATCTTTTTCCTTGGAAAATCCCAAATTATTAACATAGTTATCAAATAAGTTTTTAATCTCTGAAGATGTATTAACTTGATAATCAATAAAAGACTGAGCATTATCATTAGTCTTAGCTCTATAAATTAAATCAGAAAAGTTTGTAAACGGAAGTGGACTAACTAATGAAACTTTAGTTGTCAAGTCTCTGCTTAGATGCAATTTCCAATATTTCAAAATTCCACGACTATTTAAATCTGATAAAGTCCAATAATCTTTACTAGCATTTCTTCCTTTACATTGTTGAGCTTCTGTTATTCCGTTAGAGTATCTAACCCAAACGTCCACCCCCACTTCTTCTTCACCTATAGCTTCAACTTTAATAGCATCTATTTTTTCAGAAATAATATCAATAAATTTTAAAACAATCCAGTTAAACTCATATTTATTACCTAATTTATCTGCTCTTCCACCTGATTCATAAGGCATATCTGTACCTCTTTTGGATAATTTATTTATACTGATTATACCAAAAAAAACACAGTTTTTACACTGCGTTTTATTATATTTATATAATTACTTATTTCACCAACTTCTTCATCTCATCAATACGTGCGACGGTCGCGTCGTACTTAGCTTGGTAGTCGGCTTGTTTATCGCGTTCTTTTTGGACAACTTCTGGTTTGGCATTGGCTACGAAGCGTTCGTTAGAGAGCTTCTTGCCGACCATATCCAGTTCTTTTTGCCATTTAGCGAGGTCTTTGTCGAGACGAGCGAGTTCTTCTTCGACATTGAGGAGGTCTGCGAGAGGCAAGTAGATTTCTGCTCCTGTGATGACGCTTGACATTGCGAGTTCAGGTGCAGGGATGTTTGAGGCGATTTCCAAGTGTTCTGGATTTGTGAAGCGTTTGATGTAGTTGACATTGCTGTTAAAGAAGGCTTCCAAGTCGCTATCGCTAGTTTTAACAAGGATGGTGATAGGCTTGCTTGGTGCTACGTTAACTTCAGCACGCGCATTCCGAACAGCACGGATCAGGTCTTTGAGACTTTCTACACCAGTGTGGGCAGCAAGGTCTTCAAAGGCTGGGTTAACAGTTGGGTATTCTGCTGTAACGATAGAGCCTTCTGAGATTTGTCCAAAGATTTCCTCTGTCACGAATGGCATGATTGGGTGAAGGAGACGAAGGATCTTGTCCAAAGTGTAAAGGAGAACAGAACGTGTGATGACTTTCTCTTCTTCATTATCGCTATAAAGGACTTCCTTGGTCAACTCAACGTACCAGTCCGCAAATTCATCCCAGATGAAGTTGTAGAGGATGTGACCAGCAACACCAAACTCAAACTTGTCAAAGTTTTCAGTGACTTTGCCGATAGTTTCATTGAGGTTGTGGAGAATCCAGCGGTCTGTGACATTTCCAGCTTCCTTATTGGCAACTTTTTCAACATTGACAGTTGCTTGCTTAAGGGTCAAACCTTCATTGTTCATGAGGATGTAGCGAGAGATGTTCCAGATCTTGTTAATGAAGTTCCATGAAGCATCCATTTTCTCGTAAGAGAAGCGGACGTCTTGCCCTGGTGCAGAACCGTTTGAAAGGAACCAACGAAGGGCATCGGCACCGTATTTCTCGATGACATCCATTGGGTCAATCCCGTTACCAAGAGATTTAGACATCTTGCGTCCTTGCTCATCACGAATGAGACCATGGATAAGAACGTTTTGGAATGGCTGACGACCAGTGAATTCCAAGGATTGGAAGATCATACGAGACACCCAGAAGAAGATGATGTCGTAACCTGTTACTAAGGTTGAAGTTGGGAAGTAACGTTTGAAGTCTTCTGAGTCGACACCAGGCCAGCCCATGGTTGAGAATGGCCAAAGGGCAGAACTGAACCAAGTATCCAAGACGTCTTCGTCCTGAGTCCATCCGTCACCTTCAGGTGCTTCTTCGCCGACGTACATTTCACCCTCAGCATTGTACCAAGCAGGGATTTGGTGACCCCACCAGAGCTGACGAGAGATCACCCAGTCGTGGACATTTTCCATCCATTGGAGGAAGGTATCGTTGAAACGAGGTGGGTAGAATTCTACCTTGTCCTCTGTGTCTTGGTTGGCAATGGCATTTTTAGCCAATTGGTCCATCTTGACGAACCATTGAGTAGACAAGCGTGGTTCAACCACTACACCAGTACGCTCTGAGTGACCAACACTGTGGACACGTTTTTCGATTTTAACGAGGGCACCGATTTCTTCCAACTTAGCAACGACTGCCTTACGAGCTTCAAAACGGTCCATGCCGGCAAATTCGAAGGCCAAGTCATTCATGGTTCCGTCCTCGTTCATGACGTTAACTTGTGGCAAGTTATGGCGTTGACCAACCAAGAAGTCGTTTGGATCATGGGCAGGTGTGATTTTCACGACACCTGTACCAAACTCAGGATCTGCGTGCTCATCTCCAACGATTGGAATCAATTTATTAGCGATTGGAAGGATGACGTTTTTACCGATCAAATCCTTGTAGCGTGGGTCTTCTGGATTGACCGCAACGGCAACGTCCCCAAACATAGTCTCAGGACGAGTGGTCGCTACTTCAAGGGCGCGTGAGCCGTCTTCCAGCATGTAGTTCATGTGGTAGAAGGCACCTTCAACATCCTTATGAATCACCTCGATATCAGAAAGGGCTGTGCGAGCTGCTGGGTCCCAGTTGATGATAAACTCACCACGGTAGATCCAGCCTTTCTTGTAAAGTTCGACAAAAACCTTGCGAACAGCTTTTGACAAGCCTTCGTCAAGGGTGAAACGCTCGCGAGAGTAGTCTACAGAGAGACCCATCTTGCCCCATTGTTCCTTGATGGTAGTGGCATATTCGTCTTTCCATTCCCAGACTTTATCTAGGAATTTTTCACGACCAAGGTCATAACGCGTAATGCCCTCACCACGCAAGCGCTCCTCAACCTTAGCCTGAGTCGCAATCCCAGCGTGGTCCATACCTGGAAGCCAAAGCGTATCAAAACCTTGCATGCGTTTTTGACGGATGATGATATCTTGCAAAGTTGTGTCCCAAGCGTGACCAAGGTGGAGTTTACCTGTAACGTTTGGTGGTGGAATCACGATCGAATAAGGCTTAGCCTTTTGATCGCCTGAAGGCTTGAAAACATCAGCATCAAGCCATTTTTGGTAACGACCAGCCTCAACCTCGGCTGGATTGTATTTAGGTGAAAGTTCTTTAGACATGTGTGTGTCCTTTCTAGTTAATTTCTAAGCTACTTTGATAAGAATCTAAAATGTCAATAGTATCTCTTATAATAGGGCTCTGTGTGGCTTTGTAAAGAGATTTATTCCCAATAATATAAAACTCTTCTTTAGCTCTAGTCGCTGCAACGTTTAAAATATTGGGTTCAGAGACAGCCCAGCGAGCAGCCCCCTCACTCATATTATCTGCTCCAAGCACAAAATATACAATCTTATTTTCTTTTCCTTGGAAAGTATGTACCGTCCCTACATTTATAGGTTTTCCATTCTCCCGCTTTGTGAAACCGATTTTATCTAGTTCTTTTGCTAGTTGAACCGATACATTTTTAAAAGGAGTAATGACATAAATATCATCAAATTCCTCATGTCTTTTCTGCAACTCTTCTTTCAAATAATCAGCTTGCTCAGGAACAAATTTATCCTTAGCACCTCCACCAACGTCAAACCATTCTCCCAGACCTCGAGCTTCTTCCTTTCCTTGAACCATTAAATTATCATAAGAAATTTTATTGGAAATACTGAACATCGGATCACTAGAACGACGATGAACCCAGAGAGGAAGTCCTATCCATGTCCCATCTTGTTTTTTAAAACCATATCTACTAGCAGAATCCATCAATTCTTGCGTTGATGACACAAGATATTTAGAGGCTATCTTGTGGTGCTGTGCTAAAAATCCTAAAATATTTTTATCCATAGTCTGTACTGGTTGTATTTGAGAAGGATCCCCAACAGCCATAATATGCTTACTTCTAAAAATAGCCCCCACACTTGCTTGAGGTAATGCCTGACCCGCTTCATCAATAAATACATTACCGATACTATTTTCAGGCAAACACCGAAACATGGAATTAAAGCTTGCAAAAGTTGTACTAATAACTGGAACAGTGAAATTGACCCAATTCCACGCAGCTTTATATAAATCACTAGCATTATCTCTCATTGAATAGTTTTGAGGCTTCTCCCAAATCCATAATGCTTTTTCAAAATGCTTTTTATTGTCATATATAAATTGCTTCCTAACTGCCAGTGCTTTAATAAACAAACGACTCTGCTCTTCTCGATAGTCATCATCAAACCAAAAATTTGATACTTGTAGTTCTTCATATGGAACAGAAAAATTCAACTTTTTAACAGGGTATGTAGCAAGTTCCGATTGTAATTTCAAAATTTTTTCCTGATGACGAATTAATTTATCTTCTTGTTTAGATTTCCATTCATTATACCTCTGTTGCCTTTGACTCAATTGATTTAATTCAAGTTCATGCATTTTTATCTCTTTTTGCAAACCGTGGCAATATTGACTTTCATCATGTACTTTCTTCAGTTCTGCTTTTAGACTTTCATTCGCTTGATTCAATCTCGTAAAATAAGTATCTAATTTCGATGGTGTGAAAAGTCTTTTTAACCATAAGAAACGTGGAGCTTGTAATTTTATCAACTCAACATCTTGTGCTGCTATCTGTTTGTTAACATTTAACATAGAAATAAGACGCTCATGCTCAAACAGCTCAGATTCTATTTCCTTTTTACTATTTTCTAATTGAATATGTTTATCCCGTATTTTAGATAGTTCTGAACGTCTTTGGGCATCATCCTGATGAAACTCTATCTCAACCTGTTGGTAAGCATTTTTCAATTTTACATGCAATCGAATCTTATCTGCTATATCTTGCATCTTTTCTCTTTTATCAAATAGCTTCTGATATTGAATTTTAAACTCTTCGTATACTGATGGATTCGATTGAAATTTATCCGAATTCAACTCTTGTCGTATTGCTTTTAAAACATTTTGCAGACGGTCTCTATTCTGTTTTTTTCCACCTTCTATCGAAAACAATCCCCAATATTTTTTGTCGTTAGAAACATCTTCATCTTCTAACAATAAATCATTACTGATTTCAGCAAAGTAATCAATTTTCTTTAATTCATCTAACCAATTTAATTTCTGATAAATTTCTTTTCTTTGGGGTAATTCATTAACAATATTTTTAACAGCACCATTATTAGAACTTGCAACTACGATTCCTTTTTCTGCAATTTCTTTTGGTAATTTTGCAATAAGATCTAGTTTGTCATGACAAACTAGATCCCCTTTAAGCTTAGGAGCCGATAATTCACTAATAATTCTCGCCTGTTCCGTTACCAGATCTGCAAAAATATCTTTTAAAAGTGTCGTTTTACCAGTCCCCGGAGGACCATTGACACTTCTCACATCTTCATCCGCATTCGAAGCTAAATTTACAGCTACTTGTTGCATCATGGAAAGAGCATATTCAGGGTTACTAGGAAATCTTCCTAATGGATAATTTTTCGGTTCAAGTATAGTTTCTAAATCTTTGGGATTAAAATAGGATGATTCTTTATTGCCGTCCAAATTAACCCTTACAGAATCGAATCCTGATAAATAACGATTGAGATTTTCATTATAAATTGATTTTGCATATTTCAAATCCTTTAGAAAAAATGAATGTAAATTTATTTCGTCAGCAAAATTCTTAACAAAATAATATCTGCAATCACTTGGTGAAATCTCATACTTTTTGAGAAGTTTACTAAAAACTTCATTGAACTCTCCATCAAGAAACGCCTGACCTAACTGTTCTCGAAGCTCATTTTCTGCTATTAAGAAATCTTTAGGCAATTCCCCATTTTTGAAAATTTGCCCACTCATGGTTAAAAAAAACTTATCAGCTAAGAACTTCAAATCTTTATCAAAGTATAGAGCAAAAGTAAATTTATAAGAAGCTCTTCCCAATTCTTCCTCCGTCGCCTTTAAATTGTATTTGCCTCTTAACACTTCAATAATTTTTCGAAAAGGGAAAATTCCACAATAAACAGCAATCCCTGAACTGGATTTTAATTTTTGACGTTTAAAAAAATCTTTTAATATTGATTGATAATCATCACCTTGAAAAATCTTATACTTAGAATCACTTTTTTCAATATTCCCTTCTGATAATTGTTCTACTGTAATCCAAGCATCTAATATTTGATTATGACTACTTCTCATCATGTCTCCCTTAAAGCATATAAAAACAAGAATATATCTTACTCATTAAAAACTCTCCCACTCACTCCTCAGCAAGCCATATATCAGACTGTCACAACGGTTGCCTTGGGCATCTTTGCGGTCTCTTATGCGAGCTTCAAGGGTAAAGCCAAGTTTCTCTGCAACTCGTTGACTTTGAAGGTTATAACCAAAGCAAGTCAGTTCAATCTTATGCAGATTCAATTCTTTAAAAGCTAGGTCAATCAAGGCACGCGCTGCTTCTGGAACATAACCTAGACCCCAATGGTCTGGATTTAAGATATAGCCAATCTCCAAGACATCATCCTCGTGACGACGAGGGAAATCAACAGAGCCGATGACCTTATCGGTTCCTTTAGCGACAATTCCATAGCCCGCTGGGAGATTGTTCTTTTCATTACGCTCGGGCAGAATATGCTCTAGATAATAAATCTCATCTTCCAAGCTCTTGACGGGCGGAAAGCCTGCTGGGTAGGAAACTTCTGACCTACTGGCATAGTCAAAGATATCCACAACATCAGCCACGGTACGGACTCGCAAGACCAGACGCTCGGTCTCTATTCGTTCTGGCAACTCTGCTCTTGTCATCCTTCTACCTCTCTTTCTACAAAAAATCGCCCCTGCCATATCCATGACAGGGACGAATGTGTTTATCCGCGGTACCACCCAATTTCGGGCAGAGACGCCCGCAACTCTCGTCTTTATAATAAAAAGACAATATTATTTCATTTTTCATCCATCAGCAACCAGTTTTGACACATTTGTGGACTTCTCAGCACCGCCACTTTCTGTAAAATGTGAGACTCAAAACACCTCTAATGGCTCTATTGTAGCAAGTTTTTGACGGAAATGCAAGGGACAAGAAAAATTACTTGAAGCTGATTCCGTGCTCTTTTAATTTCTTGATGGTAGCTGGGCCGATTCCTTTCAAGGCAAGGAGTTCTTTTTCTGTCCAGTTTTTGAAGTCAGAAGCTGACTTGATGCCTTCATCATAGAAAGTCTTAGCGCGATCTACTGAGAGGCCACCCAAAGTAGCTGCGAAATCTTCTACTGAATTCGCCACTTTTTGAGCTTGTTCCTTGGTCGCTTCTACTGCTTGTTCCACTTTTTTAGAGACAACTTTTCCTGCTTGGCTGGCAGATTTTTCTGCATGTTTCACGACTTTCTTAGTCTCTTCGACAACCTTGGTCACCGTACTTGAAAATGCACCTGAGCGACGAAGGCTATTTCGCAATTGTTTTTTACGTTGGAGTTTCTTTGACATGATAAAATCCTTTCAATAAAAAATCCCTGCTCTGACAAGGATTTAATAAAGATATTCTATCAAGATTTTGGGAAAAAATCAAGAAAGTATCTGTATTTTAATAGTTTCGCTCACCAAACAAGCCTTCTGGCAGATCATGAAATCCCTTGCCTGCTTTGAAGTTTTCAAACTTACCAAGCAAAAACTGATAAGCATCCAAGCGACTCTCGTAGCGAATCATAGCATCTTTGGCGCGTTCATCTTGGTCTCCTTCGTAGACTTTTTGACTTTCCTTGTGCGCCATGTCGTTGATCATGATCTGGGTATTGACCCAGGCTTCAAATTCCTTCATAAATTCTTGTTCGTAACTCATTGATTCTCCTTATTCTAATCCACGGAAATAGTCCGTATCAATCTCTCGATAGGGCTGGATATCCTGAACATACTCTAGCACGCCTTGGAATTCCCCGTTTTCATCGTGTACTGCGGCATAGGTGATATGGACAAACTTGCCTCGCGACTCTGACTTGAACCACATTTCATACTTGTCCTTGACCCCTTCACGAAGACCTTTCATAACGGCCTTCACCTTGTCTAAGTACTTGGGCGGATGGCAGAGTTCTACATTGCGTCCGACTTGGGACGGCGTCCGTTTGAAAATCATCTCATCAGCCGGCGCATTGTCATTATAATACTGGAAAATATCGTCTTTATTGACAAAAGTGATCTCCATAGGGAGGTGATTGAGGATGAGGTTGGCCTGCTCGACGGAGAGATAGCCATTGCCAAAAGCCTGTTGACTATGACGGTCCAGTACCGCTTCCTTGTTCTTAGGGGTAAAGGTAATGGTGAACTGTCCTTCTGGTGTATCGATAACTTGCTGAACTTGACCTTCAGCCGTGTCTAGCTGCACGGGCTCCTCTGCGCTCTTTTCCTCAAGGAAACTCTGGCGCTCTGGCACCCATTTTTCAGACGGACGGATAATGGCATAGCCGTAGGCATCACTCTCCTCCTCAATCTGAATCCAGTCATCCTGGGTGAAAGACTCAAGGAGAATCATGAGTAGGATGGTCTCTTCCTTGAAAATCATACTTTCAAACTCTGTCGCAAAAGCTTCGAAATCTTCTTTTACAGTGTTAATCGACACTTCTGGTAGTGCCTTGGCTGTCGCTAGAGCTGTCTGAAAGAGTTCTCTGATCTGATCATCCACTCCCCACATGACTTTTGGGGGTGAATCGTGACCATAGCGCTCCATGATGGGGAAAAAGAGCTCTTCCTTACGCTGGTAGTGGACATCAAATTGCCCCAAAAGCCCCATTTGACGAACCAAACCCTTGCGCATCTCCGCAAGCATTTCCTCGTCTTCCATAGACTCATAGGTATCTAACAATCTCCGAATGCGAATCAAGGAAGCACGGAGAGCCAGATTTTCATCCTTGAAGACGCGAACTGGGTGACCTGGGTGCTCGGTATCTTCTACTTCGACGCCCTTTACTGCATTTTTAAAAAGATTAGCATGGACATCACAGAGTTCCATGACATCTTCAAAGGTGACACCTGAGTCTGAGTTCATCAGCTCGTGCTCCATGAGGGAAATCTCGATGGCTGAAACACCTGTAAAAGTCGCATCAAATCGCTCCTGAACTGACTCAGGAGAGGCGCCATTGTGCAATTCTAGCAAAATATCCCGTAGGATATGAATCCGTTCATCTGCCATTAGTCTAATCCAATCACTTCATAGCCGTTCGCTTCTAGCGTGCGGACAATCTTGTCCATAGGAGTTCCTTCAAGTTTAGAACCCTGTTTGAGCGATACTTTGCGACCGACTGTGTTGCGCATCAAGGGATTAGCAAGTGGTTTAAAACCGAGCTCCACTAGGATTTCCAAAACTTCTGGATGCTTGTCTACCACTTCTGCAACGGGTATTGACACATCGATGATATTGTCCATGACGACCTCCATTGTATGTTCTAATACTCAATGAAAATCAAAGAGCAAACTAGGAAGCTAGCCGCAGGTTGCTCAAAACAGTGTTTTGAGGTTGTGGATAGAACTGACGAAGTCAGTAACCATACCTACGGCAAGGTGAAGCTGACGTGGTTTGAAGAGATTTTCGAAGAGTATAAAATGATTTTACTGCTTATATTATACCATATAGAAAGAGATTAAAAAACTAGCAGCGGAGTTCCTGCTAGTTTCTTTCATTTCAAGTTATTCCTTATCATCTGGTTTTGCGAGCCACTGGGCTACATCCATCAGCTTGTCAGCAAGCAGTACTTTCCCGAAACCTACTAGAGCATTGTCATCTTTTTTCATGTTCTTCAGGACTTTGATGCTTTGCATCACGAAAAAGTAATTCCCGTAAGTCTTGGTCAGAATTTTAATGAATCCCATATTACTCACCTTCGATGATTTCAGCTTCTTTTCGGATAGTTTCTATGTCTTCTTGATATTGTTCTTCATTATAGTTAACTAATTTAGATAACTCCTGTTGCAAGCTTTCCCCCATCGGTTTCATGGTCGCAAAGGTTAAGCCACCTGAAATAATGCCACCTAGGATAGGAATGAATTTCCCCATTCCTTTGGCTAGGCCTCCTTTTGTCAGATTAACACCAAAAATTTTCAAAACTTTTTTCAAAATTGGATACCAGAGCGTCTTTGTCAAGGCTTTCTGAGGAACAGTTTTCATCACTTGCTTAGCAACAGCAACACCTCCTGCTCGAAGCAAGGCAGCTGTACCATTTACCCCAAGCATGACACCAAGATATAGCAAGAGGGTATTTTGAGCATCCTCACTTAATTCATCACGAGAAGCCCAAAGGTCATCGTAACCGTAAATATACCCCAATTCTTGAGCTAATTTTAATGAAAAAGCATAAAATTGAGCTACATCTGCTGGTATGGTAATTGCCATGGCAAGACCTCCAGGTAGGCCTGCTAAAACCGAGGTCCCACTGGCCAGCAAGACATTATCCATAATACAAGCATTAGCAACTCTATCTAAGATTTCCTGAGATAGCAAGCTAGAAGGACCCTGCTCCAATAATGTTGAGATATCCTTCGGATCTAATTCTTTAGAAAACTTGTCCACTAAAAATTTTGAACGATCAACTTTCACAACAGGTAGTTTCACCACTTGTTCCAATACTTGCATAGCTAGATCTTGTTCAGCCATTTCAATCTCCTTATTTCTTTTTTTCACATCTTATCATATCATACTATAAGAAAAATATAAAGCCTTTTCAAAAAAATCATTTGTTTAACTTTCTTTTTTACAGATTATTGCCTCGTCATATCTGGCACTCCAGCAACAAAAAAGAGGGTTCCCCCTCTTTCTTAGTTCTTATCCAGATTGCGTAGCATCTCGTCAATCTTGTTTCCATATTCGATGGATTCGTCTTTGACGAAGGTCAAATCTGGGATTTTGTACAATTTCAAATTGCGACCAAGTTCACGTTTGATGGTACCAGTTGCTTTTTCAAGCCCGATTTGAGCTTTTTGATTATCCGAAGCAAGGTTACTCAAAATGGTGTAGTAAACCTTGGCAACAGACAAGTCACCTAGCATCTGAACATCTGTGATGGTCACACCTTGGACACGCGGATCACGGACTTTCTTTTGCAAAATCTCATTGACTTCGCGCTTGATTTCCATGCCCACACGATCCGTACGGAAATGATTTGCCATTATATTCCTTTCTCTACTTTGAACCAAAAGCTAGGCCAGCAGACCTAGCTATTTCTGTTAGATAGAGGAACTAGAGCCATTTGAATCTAGGAAACAAGCCTTAGATAGAACTAAGGGTTCATCAAGGCGCTGTTGACGACGAGTCAAATTGGCTATCGTTTCTCTATTATCGTTTGATTTCTTCCATGACATAAGCCTCAATCACATCATCAGTCTTGATATCATTGTAGCCATCAATCATCAATCCACCTTCACGACCGTTTGTAACTTCTTTGACGTCGTCTTTGTAGTGTTTCAAGCTTGCGAGTTCGCCGTCATAGATAACGACACCGTCACGGATAACACGGACTTTAGAGTCACGGGTAACCTTACCGCTAGTAACCATAAATCCACCGATGGTTCCGACTTTAGACACTTTGAAGGTTTCACGGATAATTGCTTCACCAATAACTTTTTCTTCAAATTCTGGGTCAAGCATCCCTTTCATAGCTTCTTCCATCTCTTCGATAACCTTATAAATAATGCTGTGGAGACGGATTTCTACGTCATCAGCTTCGGCTTGTTGACGAGCTTGTGGTGTAGGGCGTACGTTGAAACCAACGATAAAGGCATTTGAAGCTTCCGCAAGGGTCACGTCAGATTCGTTGATAGCACCGACTGCCGAGTGAACGATAGTAACTTTCACACCTTCCACATCGATCTTTTGAAGGGAGGCAGAAAGGGCTTCAACAGAACCTTGTACGTCGGCCTTGATGATAACGTTAACAGACTTAAGCTCACCAGCTTTAAGTGTATCAAAGAGGTTTTCAAGGCTGACACGTTGGGTAGCTTGGCGTTGTTTCATGAGGGCACGTTTCGCACGTTCTTCACCGGCTGCACGCGCAGATTTTTCATCTTCGTAAACAGCAAAGTGGTCACCCGCCATTGGCGCTTCGTTCAAACCTGTGATAGAAACTGGCGTTGATGGTCCAGCAACCTTGACACGACGACCAAGGTCATTTGTCATAGCACGGACACGACCGAAGGTATTTCCGACAACGATAGGGTCTTGCACATTCAGAGTACCTTGTTGCACAAGAAGGGTTGCGACCGCACCTTTTCCTTTATCCAAACGAGCCTCGATAACCGTACCGATAGCACGCACTGTTGGGTCTGCCTTGAGTTCTTGGATTTCAGCCACAAGAAGGACTGTTTCCAACAATTCTTCGATATTTTGGTTGAATTTAGCTGAGATTTCGACAAATTCAGAATCTCCACCCCAAGCTGTTGACATAACACCATGCTCTGCCAATTCACCGATAACACGTTCTGGGTTGGCACCTGGTTTATCAATCTTGTTGATGGCTACGATGATTGGAACGTTGGCTGCTTTTGAGTGGTTGATGGCCTCGATAGTCTGAGGCATAACCCCGTCATCTGCCGCTACGACCAAGATGGTAATATCGGTAACAGATGCACCACGCGCACGCATAGATGTAAAGGCCGCGTGTCCTGGTGTATCAAGGAAGGTAATTTTCTTGCCATTTTCCACGATTTGGTAGGCACCAATATGCTGAGTGATACCACCCGCTTCACCTGTCGCAACACGAGAGTTACGAAGGGTATCCAAGAGAGTTGTTTTCCCATGGTCAACGTGTCCCATGATGGTCACAACTGGTGGACGTTCAACCAGTTCATCTTCATTGAGATAACCATCTTCGACGAAGAAGCGCTCGATGTCCGCATTGTCCACTTCAACCTTTTGTTTGGCTTCGATACCATAATCTACCAATAGGAGTTCAATGGTTTCTCCATCCAAAGATTGGTTTTGTGTGGCCATAACACCCATCATAAATAGTTTCTTAACGATTTCAGCTGGTTCACGTTTGATACGTTTTGCGATTTCCGCAACAGTCATACCATCCGTATATTCAAATTCGCTTGGCAATTCATGGAACTTACGTTCTGTAACAGGTTTTGGTGCCTGATTGCGGTTATTTTGCTTGTTGCCTTTTTTATTCTTTTTGTTGTTATTCCAGTTACTATTTCTTTGATTTCTCACTTGATTCTGACTACTTCGATTCTTTTGTTGTTTTCTAGGACCATCTTCTTCGTGATCATAATCGTCACGTTCTTTGTCTGGTCGAGCTTGTTTTTTACGACGTGTATCCACTGGCGCTTCCTTGGCTGCAGGAGCTACTGTTACGGCTGGCTGCGTTTGTTCAGCTAGCTTAGCAGCTTCCTCAAAGATTTCTTCAGGCTCCTTGCGTTTATTAGCTTGAGCCAAAGCTTCTTTAGCAGCTTGCGATTGTTTGAAGCGCTCCTCGCTTGAGCGTGCGTACTCTGCATTTTGCTCTGCTTTTAGGGCTGCTGCACGGGCTTTAAAGTCAACACGTGGTCCAGCTGGTTTTGGCTGGAAGTCTTGTTGCTGACGGCGATCATTACTACGATTTCCTTGACCTTGTGGTTTCTTCCCTTGGTCGTTAAAACGGCGATTGTCGCGGTTTCCTTGACCAGGTTTGCCACCATTACGGCCGTCGTTTTTCGGACGGTTGCCGTTTTGTTGTTGGTCACGGTTATTGCCCTTGTTTTGTTTGCGTCGCTCTGCCTGCTCTTTTGCACGTGCCTCACGCTCCGCCTTGAAGTTTCGGCTCTGCGGTCTTGCAGCCACCACTTTTTCTTCCTTAGGAGCTGCAGGTGCAACTGGTTTGCTTTCTTCCTTTGCGGCAGCTGGTTTATCCGGAACAGACTTTTCTGCTTTCTTTTCTACACTTGCTTTTGGTGCTACAGGTTTTGCTTCTGCCTTAGGAGCAGGTGCCGATTTAAAGCTAGCTGCGATTTGCTCAGCAGCAGCAACTTCCACGCTCGATGAGTGGCTTTTCACATCCAAGCCCAACTCTTTTGCACGCGCTACAACTTCTTTACTTTCTTTTCCAAGTTCTTTTGCGATTTCGTACAATCTTTTCTTAGACAAATCATGTCCTCCTCTTCTATTCCATAAGAGACCTCATTTTCTTTGTAAATCCAGCATCAGTCACAGCCAAAACCTTTCTTGATTTTCCGACTGCTATGCTTAATTCCAGTGTTGAAAACACGGTTATAACTTCTACTTGATAATAGTCACTTTTATCTTGAATCTTCTTGGTTAGATTAGGGCCAGCATCATGGGCTAGAAAGACTAGCTTGGCTTTCTGGTCTTGGATGGCCTTAACCACCAATTCCTCACCTGATATGATCCGACCTGCTCGTTGAGCAAGTCCCAAGAGATTGCTTATTTTTTGCTTATTCAAGTCCTAACTCTCTTCTTTTTACTTTGTGATCCACATAAGCGATCAACTCGTCATAGAAGCTTTCTTCCACTTCCATGTTAAAGCTGCGGTTAAAGACTTTCTTCTTTTTCGCCTCTAGGGCTTCTGCATTGTCTAGCTTGATATAAGCGCCACGGCCATTGGCCTTGCCTGTCGGGTCGATAAAGATCTCTCCTTCTTTGTTCTTGACAATGCGGAGCAAATCACGCTTGTCAATCACTTCGTTGGATACAACAGACTTGCGCAAAGGGATTTTTCTTGTTTTCATCTTTCCCTCCTCTAGCAGCTTTTATTCTTCGATCAATTCATCCGAAACTGCGTAATCCACTTGACCTGCTTCTTCCATAGCTTCAAACTCACTGGCAGACTTGATATCGATACGGTAACCCGTCAAGTGAGCTGCCAAGCGAACGTTCTGCCCACGACGACCGATAGCAAGAGAAAGCTTGTTATCAGGTACAACGACCAAGGCACGTTTGCTGTCGTTTTCATCAAAGATAACTTGGTCAACCTCTGCAGGTGCGATAGCATTGTAGATAAACTCAGCCGGATCTGCTACCCACTCGATAACGTCGATGTTTTCTTCAACAGGAATCATACGGTCGCTCTTAGCGTCGTAACGAGCTGGGTGGAACTTGCTGGTGATTTTCTTGATATTGGCACCACCACGACCAACGATTGTCCCGATAGCGTCCACGTTTGGATTGTGGCTACGAACGGCAACCTTGGTACGGTCACCTGCTTCACGAGCTACGCTCATGATTTCAACAGTTCCATCATACACTTCTGGGATTTCTTGCTCCATCAAGCGTTTGATCATTTCTGGATGGCTACGGCTAACAAAGACATTGACACCACGAGGGTTGTCTTCAACCTTGTAAACGTAGACTTCGATACGGTCGTGGGAAGCAAACACCTCTCCAGGGATTTGGTCTTGTTTTGACAATTGGGCTTCGATGCTACCGAGATTGACATAGATAAAGCGGTTGTCAAAACGTTCTACCGTACCAGACATGATTTCTTGTTCATGTTCTTTGTAAGTATTATAAGTGATGGCACGTGTTTGCTTGCGCATTTTTTCCATGATGGTTTGTTTAGCAGATTGGGCTGCTACACGACCAAACTCAGCTGGTGCTTCTTCAAACTTAATCTTGTCACCAAGCTCATAGGCTGAATTAATGGCAAGGGCATCTTTCAAGCTGATTTCCAAACGGCTATCAAACACTTCATCAACAACTTCACGGACAGTATAAACTGTAAAGTCACCTGTCTTTTCATTGAAGTCGATAGCTACGCTGTCTGATTGACCATAGCGTCTACGATAAGCGGAACGAAGCGACTCTACTACTGCGTCGATGATGTCTTCTTTTTTGATTCCCTTGTCTTCTTCCAAAATGCGGAAGGCCTCTAGCATTTCTTTACTCATGTTCTTTTTACTTTTGAATCCTCAAAAGCTATCCTTTCTTTTCTATAGTTTTACTGCTAAACGTGCTTTTGATACTAAACTGTATGGAATTTGAACTGTTTTCTTACGTGTTTTGTCCATATACTCCATAGTCAACTCGTCCTCTTCAAAGGATAGCAAGGTTCCTTCAAAGACTTTTTGTTTATCAATGGCTTGGTAGAGCCCGACATGAATGTATTTCCCAACTGCTCCAGCGACTGCATCCTTGGTTTTTAAAGGACGTTCCAAGCCTGGACTGGTGATTTCTAGGAAATATTGTTCTGGGAAGGGATCGGGCTTGATGGTATCTAAGACAGGACTGATAATTTCTGTCAAGTCTGCCGTGTCGTTCAAGGTAATTCCTTCAGGTTTATCTACAAAAATACTGAGAATCATGTCACTGCCAATCTTTCCATACTCGATATCCACGAGTTCGAAAGGCGCTTGGATGACAGGTTCTACAACTTCTCTGACTAATTCTACGATTGTTGCGATTGCGTCCACCTCCTCATAAGCAAGAGGCGAAGATATTTCCCCGCCTCTCTTTCTCATATTCTTACTATTAGTATAGCACGTTTGGCAATTTATGTAAAGCATAAGCACTCAAACGGCTGGTTTTCAAGCTATTTCTTAAAATTCTGCTTCAACTCGGTAGATTACTTGACCTTTGCTGGAGAATTTTTGCTCATACTCTGTCATGACATTGCCTTCAAAATCACTGGCATGCAAGTCCAGCCAAACACCATTGAGTTTCATCCCATACTGAGAAAAGCTCACTAGGCTGTACTCAAATAAGCCACGATTGTCTGTCTTGAAATGGATTTCCCCATTCTCAGGCAAGATGCGCTTGAAGGTATCCAAGAAACTCTTGTAAGTCAAACGACGTTTTTCATGGCGTTTTTTAGGCCAGGGATCAGAAAAGTTTAGGTAGAGACGATTAATCTCACCGTCTTCAAAGTAGTCCGTCAAATCAGAACCATCTACCCACAACAACTTGATATTAGGCACTCCAACTTCTAATACCTTATCCAAGGCATAACTTAATACCGACTTTTGGATGTCAATCCCGATGTAATTGATGTCAGGGTTCTGTTTGGCCATTCCAGATACGAAGGCTCCTTTCCCACTCCCAACTTCAACATGAATAGGATGATCATTTCCAAACAAGTCTCGCCATTTCCCTTTGGCTTCCAAGGGATTGAGGACAACATACTGGGGATTAGCCTCTAGTAACTCTGTCGCCCCTTTACGATTTCTAACTCTCATCTCTTCTTTCCATACTTGTCACGGAAGACACGCAAGGCATAAATCTCCCGGTTTACATTATCTAAATCTTGATTTACAAAGTATTTGGCAATCTGGCTCAAGTAAGAATACTGACCATACCAATACAATTTATCTAAAACTGTCTGATTGTACTTATAACCGTAATAAGTTAGCCAATCATGCCAATGTTGCTCTGGAATATAATGACACAGCATATGCGCCACATCAAACATGCGATCCGTCAGACGAACCGAATCCCAATCCACTAGATAAACGAGTCCACTCTCTGTCTCAATCCAATTACTATGGCGAAGATCACCATGCACAATCGTTGCATGGTCTTCTCTAAAACCTGGAACTGTCCTGCGCAAATCATCAATCACCGAGTTTAAGTACTGATGTCGTTTCAAGACTTCGGGTGCTTCCTGCCTCCAAGACTGCAACAAGTCTACTGGCGTCTCCATGGTATATCCCAAACGGCTCAACTGCTTCATCAAGGGACGTGAGCGGTGAAGACGCGTCAAGATATTGATGATCTGCTTGCGATTCATATCGTGCGGTGTCAAGATTTTACCCGTCAACCATTCCTGGGCACACATATCACGACCATCTGGCAAACGACGAGTCCATAGTAATTGAGGAGCGATTTGTTCTCTGGCTAAGCCAGGTAGGATTGGAGAGGTGTTCATTTTTACAAAGACGCGCTTCCCATCAGGGTAGCTTCCCATATAAGCCTTGCCACTCTTCCCAGGTATAGGGGTCAGCGTTAGCTCATTATCACCCAAGTCCATTTCTTTCCTCCGTATAAAGTTTCCTTACTATTCTACTAGTTTTTGGTCTATTCGTCAACCAATCTTTTTAGTTGGTAAGGTAAATAAAACAATTGTAGGAAGAGACTAGCCCCTACAAGAGCCAACAAGGCTATTTTTTCTTGAAAAACCACTGCTCCGACTAGCAATTCCAACAAAAGAACGACACTTCCAACACCGAGCACAATCTGTTTTAAGCCCTTCTCTTTTTCACCCTTTTCTAAAGGAAAGAGCTGGGTTAAGTATTGGTAGTCAAAGGCATGATAGAGTGCTAGCAACTGAAAGAGCAAGAGGTAATTAAACAGGACAACCACTGCTGTCGTAATCCAAGACTGCTCGATAAAGATTACAGCTAACAAGGATAGGAGCAAGAGGCGGAGACTGAGCGCAAAGAGGTCTCCATTTCGCAAGTAAGAACGAAGATAGAGGTTTTGCCAAATCTTCCCTGGCACCTTTTGAACAGTCTTTAGGATAAAATCCAGATAAGCGCGACGTTTGACACTATTTGAAACACCCTTAACCTGAGTAAAGAGAGCAAAGAAACGAAGCAAGACTTGCTTGCGCTTGCTTTCTTGGGTGATCACATAGTCCCAGTCGATTCCAGTCTCAGTAAGAAATTTACTGGCCTTTTGGCGAAAGAGGAAGTATTTCCCAGCTCCCAGTAAAAGCACATGGATGAGAAAGACTGGCAAGCCATAACCCATGGCTAAAAATAAGGGCGCAAACAAGAGTAAAAAGAGGGTTTGAACAATTGTCCAGAAAACCAATGAGCGCACCGTCTGCCCTTTGAGGTGAGACTTAACCTCCTCTTCACTGGCTAAGAGAAAGAGCTTGTCAGGTACTTCCATGTAGGTCGCGATTCCTCCCCAAGCCAAAAGCAAGATAGATACTATTACTAAAAACAAGAGAATAGGCCAGTGATTTTCAGGAAAATCTTGCAAGAGTTGACTGTACTGGTAAGCTAGAAAACCGATGAGAACTAGCAGGAACAAGACAAAGTGGTCATTTAGGACATAACGTAGATAACCGACACACTCCTTACGAAAAGCCTGCTTTCGCTTTAAAAACAAGTCTTTCATAGCTCCTCCTCTTTGGTCAGAGCCAAGTAAATGTCATTCAAACTCGCTTGAGGCATGTCAAAGGCTTCGCGGAGTTGCTGGAGGTTCCCCTGAGCCCGCACCTCCCCCTTGTGGAGAATAACAAAGGCATCACACATCTTCTCCGCCGAATCCAAAACATGGGTACTCATGAGAATGGACTTGCCTTTTTGCTTTTCTACTTCTAGAAGCTGAATCAAGTCAGAAATGGCCAGCGGATCGAGCCCAAGGAAAGGCTCATCAACGATGAAAAGGCTCGGATCCACCACAAAGGCACAGATAATCATGACTTTCTGCTTCATCCCTTTGGAGAAATGCACTGGAAACCAGTCTAATTTTTGATCCAGACGAAACATTTTTAACAAAGGTTCCACACGATCAAAAGCCACTTTTTGCCCAATACCATAGGCCATGGCAACCGTCTCGATATGCTCTCTGAGGGTCAATTCCTCATACAAGCTAGGCGTTTCTGGGATGTAGCCAATCTGCTTGCGATAGTTGGTCGCATCTTCTCGCAGGGTTAAACCATTAATCTTGATTTCCCCACTGTAAGGCGTCAAAAGACCGATTATCTCATTGATAGTCGTTGATTTCCCAGCACCGTTGAGGCCAATCAAACCGACCAACTGCCCACTTTCAACGGTAAAGGACACATCTTTCAAGACAGGAACGTGAATATAGCCTCCTGTCAGGTTTTTAATTTCTAACATATTTTCTCCAAATCTGGTATAATGTAGCTATATTATATCAAAATTCAATACAGTAGAGGTGGATTTTATGTCAGATTGCATTTTTTGTAAGATCATCGCAGGGGAGATTCCTGCTTCAAAAGTATACGAGGATGAGCAGATTCTTGCCTTTCTTGATATCTCTCAAGTAACACCAGGACACACCTTGGTCGTACCAAAAGAGCACTATCGCAATCTTTTGGAAATGGATGCTACTAGCGCCAGCCAACTCTTTGCCCAAGTACCAAAAGTAGCTCAAAAAGTTATGAAAGCTACCAAGGCTGCTGGCATGAATATCATTGCCAACTGTGAAGAAATCGCAGGCCAAACAGTCTTTCATACCCACGTTCACCTCGTACCTCGCTACAGTGCGGACGATGACCTCAAGATTGATTTTATCGCCCACGAACCTGACTTTGACAAACTCGCCCAAGTCGCTGAAACTATCAAAAACGCCTAAGGAGTTGCCATGAAATTATCTAATCTACTGCTATTTGCAGGAGCTGCAGCTGGAAGTTATTTTGTCGTAAAAAATCGCCAAGCCATCACAGAGGAATTTGTGGATACTAGCGACCGTGTCGAGGCTATGAAGGAGGATTTGGATATCATCCAAAACAGCCTACAAATCATCGACCAACAAAAAGCCCTTATCAAGGAATACCAAAAAGATTTAACCTATAAATTTAAAGTCTTGGAAAAAGATTTCCAAACTAGACTAGCTGTGATAAAAGAAACACAGGAGCATGAGGATAATTAAAAAGAGCCCGATGGCTCTTTTTGGTTTATAGATTTTTTAAGACTCTCCTTAAGTAATGACGAACAGTAGCGACCTTCTTCGAAATTCCATACCTAAACTTTGAGCCTAGGTCTTAAAGTTTCCGAACACCTGAAATCAACCGGTTTCAGGTGTTTTCATTGCGGCGAAAAGTCTGGGAAAGTATTTGATTTATACTCAATAAAAATCAAAGAGCAAACTAGGAAACTAGCCGCAGGTTGCTCAAAACACTGTTTTGAGGTTGTAGATAAGACTGACGAATTCAGTCACATATATACGGCAAGGCGACGTTGACGCGGTTTGAAGAGATTTTCGAAGAGTATTAGTTATGAAATGGTGAATGAGTTGTCTAAATTGTGGTGTATAGTTGATGGGATATAGCTTGTTTACGCTTTAAAAAGAGCCCGCCGGCTCTTTTTACTTTATTCTCCTTCAAAGGCATCTTTTATATGGTCAAAGAAGCCTTTTTTCTTTGGATTAACTTTCAAGTCACCTGCAGCTGCGAATTCTTTAAGCGCTGCTTTTTGGCGGTCGTTCAAACCTGTTGGAGTCACGACATTGACAGTAACATATTGGTCACCAACGGCACCGCCACGAAGGCTCGGTGCTCCCTTGCCACGTAGACGGAATTTCTTGCCAGTCTGTGTTCCTTCTGGGATAACCAATTCAACATCTCCATGCACGGTTGGAATTTCAACAGTATCTCCAAGAGTAGCTTGGACGATATTAAGATTTAACTTGTAGAAAATAGTGGTTCCTTCACGTTCAAACTTGTCGCTAGCTTCCACAGAAACTACTACATACAAGTCACCATAAGGCCCACCGTTAAAGCCTGCTTCACCTTGACCAGCTAGGCGAATTTGTTGGCCTGTTTCCACACCAGCAGGGATTTTTACATGTACGCTATGAGCTTGTTTTTCATGACCTGTTCCGTGACAAGTTGTACATGGATCTTTGATTTCTTTTCCGCGACCATGACAGACATCACAGGTTACTTGACGGCGCATCATACCAAGAGGAGTCTGCGTATCAACGTTAATAACACCAGCACCATGACAGCGTCCACAAGTGACTGGACTTGTCCCTGGCTTAGCACCAGAGCCGTTACATGTACGACAGCTTGCTTCACGGTTGTACTTGACTTCTTTTTCAGCTCCGAAAATAGCTTCTTCAAAGGTCAAGTTCACACGGTACTGGAGGTCATCCCCTTGACGAGGAGCGTTTGGATTGCGTGAAGCTCCGCCTCCCCCGAAAAAACTTGAGAAGATATCTTCGAAACCACCGAAGCCACCTGCTCCGTCAAATCCGCCAAAACCACCAGCACCACCAAAGCCACCGTTGGCACCCGCAGCACCATATTGGTCATAGGCTGCACGTTTTTGGTCGTCACTCAAAGTCTCATAGGCTTCTTGAACTTCCTTGTACTTTTCCTCAGCGCCAGGCTCCTTGTTGATATCTGGGTGGTATTTTTTGGAAAGCTTACGATAAGCCTTTTTGATCTCGTCTGCCGAAGCGTTTTTTGACACCCCCAGACGATCATAAAATTCAGTATTGTTCATACAAGATACTAAGAGCGAACAGAAAGCGACTGAAATTTAGGAAACCGACAAGAAATCCTGATTTCTTAGGAGGTTTATCTAATTTCCAAGCTTTCCGCTCGAGTTCAATTACGAACACCCTTATTCCTTTCTGTTAATATTTCGGAACGAAACCTCGGTTTAGGTCAGTTTCAGTTCCTTTCTAACTTAGTTTAAAGAAGAACCAAAAATTTACGTTCCAACTCTTTTCTTACCGAAAAACAGAGGCTGGGTTGCAACCTCTGAATTTCTTCTTATCATTACGACGTTCTAAAACAAAGTCGATTATACTTTTTTTGAACGAGTAAGGCTTTTAGCAAGTCGCCATAGCGATTGCAGTAGAATGACAATCACTCTAGTGATTCCTCATTCTTATCGACCTCGCTCTCCGATTTTCAAGCTCGGGATAAAATAGTCCACTGGACTATTTTATTTCTCCGTAAACTCTCCGTCTACGACGTCATCGCCTGCGTTTCCTGTTGCTTGTGCGCCTTCTGCTCCTGCTTGAGCTTGTTGGGCTGCAGCAGCTTGTTCGTAGAGTTTAACAGCAAGTCCTTGAGCTTTTTCATTCAATGCTTCAAGTTTTGCTTTCATTTCGTCCAAGTTATTATCTTCTTGCGCTTTCTTAAGGTCATCAAGGGCAGCTTGGGCAGCGTCACGCTCTGCATCGAAGCCTTTGCCTTCAGTTTCCTTGATTGTCTTTTCAGTCGCAAAGATAGCTTGGTCTACTTCGTTACGAAGGTCTACTTCTTCTTTACGTTTCTTATCTGCTTCAGCGTTAGCTTCCGCATCTTTCATCATGCGGTCGATTTCTTCATCAGTCAAACCTGAGTTAGATTGGATAACAATAGTTTGTTCTTTTTGAGTTCCAAGGTCTTTGGCTTTAACAGATACGATACCGTTCTTGTCGATGTCGAAAGTTACTTCGATTTGAGGAATTCCACGAGGTGCGGCTGGGATATCAGTCAATTGGAAGCGTCCAAGAGTCTTGTTATCTGCTGCCATTGGGCGTTCACCTTGAAGAACGTGGATATCAACGGCCGGTTGGTTGTCTGCCGCAGTTGAGAAGACTTGTGATTTAGATGTTGGAATAGTAGTGTTGCGATCGATAAGTTTTGTGAAGACTCCACCCATTGTTTCGATACCAAGTGACAATGGTGTTACATCAAGAAGGACAACGTCTTTCACATCACCAGTAATTACACCACCTTGGATCGCAGCACCCATGGCAACTACTTCGTCAGGGTTTACTGATTTGTTTGGTTCTTTACCAGTTTCAGCCTTAACAGCTTCTACAACGGCTGGGATACGAGTTGAACCACCAACAAGGATCACTTCGTCGATTTCTGACAAGCTCAAACCTGCATCTGAAAGGGCTTGACGAACTGGAACTTTTGTACGTTCTACAAGGTCACGAGTCAAATCGTCAAATTTCGCACGAGTCAAAGTCATTTCCAAGTGAAGAGGTCCAGCCTCACCTGCAGTGATGAATGGCAAGCTGATTTGAGTTGAAGTTACACCAGAAAGGTCTTTCTTAGCTTTTTCAGCCGCATCTTTCAAACGTTGCATTGCCATCTTGTCAGTAGACAAGTCAATACCGTTTTCTTTCTTGAATTCTGCTACCAAGTGGTCAATGATTTTTTGGTCAAAGTCATCACCACCGAGTTTATTGTCCCCTGCAGTTGACAATACATCGAAGACACCGTCACCCAATTCAAGGATAGATACGTCGAATGTACCACCACCAAGGTCGAATACCAAGATTTTTTCTTCTTTGTCAGTCTTGTCCAAACCGTAAGCAAGAGCTGCTGCAGTTGGTTCGTTGACGATACGTTCTACTTCAAGACCAGCGATTTTACCAGCGTCTTTAGTTGCTTGACGTTGAGCATCGTTGAAGTAAGCTGGAACTGTGATAACTGCTTTGGTTACTTTTTCACCAAGGTACTCTTCAGCGTAACCTTTCAAGTATTGAAGAATCATAGCTGAGATTTCTTGTGGAGTATATTCTTTTCCATTTGCAGAAACTTTTTCAGAAGTTCCCATCTTAGATTTGATAGAGATAACTGTATCTGGGTTTGTGACTGCTTGACGTTTTGCAGCATCACCAACAATGATTTCACCGTTTTTGAATGATACTACAGATGGAGTTGTACGGTTTCCTTCTGGGTTTGCGATGATTTTGCTTTCAGTTCCTTCAAGAACTGCAACTGCTGAGTTTGTTGTACCTAAGTCAATACCGATAATTTTAGACATGTGTTTTTCTCCTTAAATTTTAATTCGAATTTTGATTTTTTGATATTTCCCTTAAGTGGTGGGGACGTGAGCAACTCCCTTTGGGATTTCATCACTTATTTTTGAGCCTATTGTCTCAAAAATCCCCTGTTTCAGTAGCAAAAGCTACTGAAACTTTCACCACGGCGGGAAATATCTTCCTTGCAAGCCTCCGGCTTGCTTTTTATCTTTCTTCATAGTTTATTGTCGTTTCGGACAAGTTTTTAAGTTCTCTAGCCTAGTTATAGACCACTACCATTGCTGGGCGTAGGATGCGGTCATGGAGTTTGTAGCCTTTTTGGAAGACTTGAGCGATGGTGTCTGCTGGGTGTTCATCGTCTGCTGGGAGAGTTTGGATGGCCATATGGTAGTTATGGTCAAATTCACCGTCAGCTGCGATTTCTTCGATTCCTTCTTCTTTCAAAGCGTGAATCAAGCTCTCTTGCACCATCTCCAATCCTTTTTTGACGTCGTCTGTCAAACCTTCAACTGCTAGTGCACGTTCTAAGTTGTCAAGCGACGGTAAAATTGCTTTTGCCAGATCTTGGCTACGATAACGTTGCAAGTTTTGACGTTCTTCATTGGCACGGCGTTGAATATTTTGCATTTCTGCATGAGCGCGAAGGTATTTGTTTTCGAACTCATCCGCACGTTCATTTGCCAAGTCCAACTCAGACTTCTCAGGAGTTGTTTCTTCAGTTGTTTCCACAACTTCCTCTTCTTTCATTTCTTCGTTTTTTTTATCTCGGGCCATGTTCGCCTCCTTTAATGATTTCAAAATTAATTTACTTCATAATGATTACTGCTGAGGTAGCGATAAAAATCTGTCAACTTCATGGTCAAAACACGATTGACCACATTGACTTGGTTGACCAATTGCTGGTAATCCAGATTGACCGGACCGATAATCGCCAAAATTCCAAAACCTCGATAAGGAATAAGGAACTTGCTACTAATCACCGCCAAGTCAGCTAGACAGGATTCCTGACTGTCCGCAACACGGACATTTTGCATTTGATCTTCATGCAGACCCTCACGAATCTCCAGAGCCACTTTTTGCGGTTGGTCAAAGAACTGATAGGCTGCTAGATTGGCAAAATTCAAGAGATTGACCTTACCCGACACTACAATGTTTTCGTTGAACATTTCTTTAAAAATGTGTTCAAAGAGATCCATGACATTGTCCGTTGTCGTAAAGTAACGCTGGATAATCTGCGGAATCTCCGTCCGAATCTTGTAGTGAATATCCAGAACGGTGTGACCGAGGAAACGTTCCTGAATGATGCTCTTCAGTTTCAGCAAATCTTCCTGCAAGAAGTTCCTTGGAATCAGAAACTGACTGGTAACCGTTCGGGACTCGTCTAGGGTAAATACTGCCAAGGCTGTATGTTGTCCCAAAACAACGATATCAAAGGCTGTCAATCGTTGCCTGCTCGGCTCAACATCCAGTGCTACTATCGTACAGCCGCTCAGGTCTGTCAGTAGATTAGCAGCCTCTTGCAGAATATCCTCCAGTTTGAAGAACTCCTGATCAAAGGCTTTGACAATCTCGTATACCTCATTTTCAGCCAGTCTGTCAAAAGCAAGCGAGTGTTTCACATAGTACTGAAATCCCGCGACACTTGGCATCCGACCGCTTGAGGTATGAGCCTTCTCAAGCAAACCCTGCTTCTCTAGAGCTGCCATGTCATTACGAATGGTAGCACTACTAGAATTAATAGACTCTTGTAGCGCCTTGGATCCGACAGGTTCGTGCGTTTTGGTAAAGATGTCAATAATCAGATTTAAAATATCCTGCTGACGCTCTGTAACCATCTCATCACTCCTCTCCGTCCAATCGATTAGCACTCGATACATCCAAGTGCTAATTCATGATTCTATTATACACCCTTAGAAGAGAATGTCAAGACAAAAACTCAAAAATTTAGCACTCTTTTGCCAAGAGTGCTAAAAATCAGTCTGAAGACCTAGAATCTTACTTCTCATATACTTGGCATTTCCTTTTAAGTCTGAAAAAACCATAGATTAGATAAGAAATTAAACAAGTGTATAAAACGAAAAAGAGAGAACGATTTTTCGTTCTCTCTTCTTAGGCTCAGGAATTAAGAAGTCATTTTGTTATTTCCTAAGAGTAGCTTAATCTTTCTTGCGAAGAACAAAAGCTGCTAGGCTTGCAAAGGCAAGACCGATGATTGAAAGAAGACCAGATACTGCTGAACCTGTGTTTGGTAACAAGTTCTGCTTTTGACTACTTCCTTCTTCTGGTTGACTAGTATTTCCAGAATCTTTAATTGGGGCCGGAGTGAATTCCCAGGTTCCTACGAAGTGTGCGTCTGCTCCATTGATGGTTTCAGATGTCTTGTCATAAGACTTGAAGCTCCATGTGCCTTCTGCTGTCTTAACCTCTGTTTGACTTGGTTGCGTTGGCATTGCTTGGCTGCCATCTTTCAAGTTTGTTTGGTCTGCTGGAAGCAAGGCTTTCACTTCTTGTGGAAGTTCTTTACCTGGAGTTCCGCTAACAAACTCGTGAACTGCTTTATGAGTCACTGTTGGAACTGGAGTTGCTGTAAATTCCCATGTACCTATAAACTTAACATCTGATCCATTAATTGTTTCCGATGTCTTATCGTAGGACTTGAAGCTCCATGTGCCTTCTGCTGTCTTCACTTCTGTTTGGCTTGGTTGTGTCGGAGTCGCTTGACTACCGTCTTTCAAGTCTGTTTGGTCTGCTGGAAGCAAGGTTTTCACTTCTTGTGGAAGTTCGTTGCCTGGCGTTCCGCTGACAAACTCGTGAACTGCTTTATGAGTCACTGTTGGAGCTGGGCTTTCTGTGAATTCCCATGTACCTACAAACTTAACATCCGCTCCATTGATGGTTTCTGATGCCTTGTCATAAGACTTAAAGCTCCAGGTGCCTTCTGCCGTCTTCACTTCTGTTTGGCTTGGTTGCGTTGGTGTCACTTGACTACCGTCTTTCAAGTCTGTTTGGTCTGCTGGAAGCAAGGTTTTCACTTCTTGTGGAAGTTCGTTGCCTGGCGTTCCGCTGACAAACTCGTGAACTGCTTTATGAGTCACTGTTGGAGCTGGGCTTTCTGTGAATTCCCATGTACCTACAAACTTAACATCCGCTCCATTGATGGTTTCTGATGCCTTGTCATAAGACTTAAAGCTCCAGGTGCCTTCTGCCGTCTTCACTTCTGTTTGGCTTGGTTGCGTTGGTGTCACTTGACTACCGTCTTTCAAGTCTGTTTGGTCTGCTGGAAGCAAGGTTTTCACTTCTTGTGGAAGTTCGTTGCCTGGCGTTCCGCTGACAAACTCGTGAACTGCTTTATGAGTCACTGTTGGAGCTGGGCTTTCTGTGAATTCCCATGTACCTACAAACTTAACATCCGCTCCATTGATGGTTTCTGATGCCTTGTCATAAGACTTAAAGCTCCAGGTGCCTTCTGCCGTTTTCACTTCTGTTTGGCTTGGTTGCGTTGGTGTCGCTTGACTACCGTCTTTCAAGTCTGTTTGGTCTGCTGGAAGCAAGGTTTTCACTTCTTGTGGAAGTTCTTTACCTGGGGTTCCGCTAACAAACTCGTGAACTGCTTTATGAGTCACTGTTGGAACTGGGCTTGCTGTAAATTCCCATGTGCCTACAAACTTAACATCTGCCCCATTAATAGTTTCAGAAGTCTTATCGTAGGACTTAAAGCTCCATGTACCTTCTGTGGTCTTCACTTCTGTTTGACTTGGTTGAGTTGGAGTTACTTGGCTGCCGTCCTTCAAGTCTGTTTGGTCTGCTGGAAGCAAGGTTTTCACTTCTTGTGGAAGTTCTTTGCCTGGAGTTCCGCTGACAAACTCGTGAACTGCTTTATGAGTCACTGTTGGAACCGGGCTTGCTGTGAATTCCCATGTGCCTACAAACTTAACATCTGATCCATTAATTGTTTCCGATGTCTTGTCGTAGGACTTGAAGCTCCATGTGCCCTCTGCTGTCTTAACCTCAGTTTGACTTGGTTGAGTTGGAGTCACTTGACTGCCATCTTTCAGATCTGTTTGATCTCCTGGAAGCAAGGCTTTCACTTCTTGTGGAAGTTCTTTTCCTGGCGTTCCGCTGACAAACTCGTGAACTGCTTTATGAGTCACTGTTGGAGCTGAGCTCGCTGTAAATTCCCAAGTACCTACAAACTTAACATCTGAACCGTTGACAGTCTCTGAAGTCTTGTCGTAGGACTTGAAGCTCCAAGTGCCTTCTGCTGTCTTCACTTCTGTTTGACTTGGTTGAGTTGGTGTTGCTTGGCTGCCATCTTTCAAGTTTGTTTGGTCTGCCGGAAGAAGGGCCTTCACTTCTTGTGGAAGCTCTTTACCCGGAGTTCCGCTGACAAACTCGTGAGTTGCCTTATGAGTCACTGTTGGCGCTGGAGTGAATTCCCAGGTGCCTACGAAGTGTGCGTCTGCTCCATTAATGGTCTCTGAAGTCTTGTCGTAGGACTTGAAGCTCCATGTACCTTCTGCTGTCTTCACTTCTGTTTGACTTGGTTGAGTTGGTGTTGCTTGGCTGCCATCTTTCAAGTTTGTTTGGTCTGCCGGAAGAAGGGCCTTCACTTCTTGTGGAAGCTCTTTACCCGGAGTTCCGCTGACAAACTCGTGAGTTGCCTTATGAGTCACTGTTGGCGCTGGAGTGAATTCCCAGGTGCCTACGAAGTGTGCGTCTGCTCCATTAATGGTCTCTGAAGTCTTGTCGTAGGACTTGAAGCTCCATGTACCTTCTGCTGTCTTAACCTCAGTTTGACTTGGTTGTGTTGGCGTTGCTTGGCTACCGTCTTTCAGTTCTGTTTGATCTGCTGGAAGCAAGGCTTTCACTTCTTGTGGAAGTTCTTTACCTGGAGTTCCGCTTACAAATTCATGTGTTGCTTTGTAGGTTGGTGCTGGAGTAAATTCCCAAGTACCGATAAAGTGGGCATCCGCTCCATTGATGGTTTCTGATGCCTTGTCATAGGACTTGAAGCTCCATGTACCTTCTGCTGTCTTAACCTCAGTTTGACTTGGTTGGGTTGGAGTCGCTTGACTACCGTCTTTCAAGTCTGTTTGGTCTGCTGGAAGCAAGGTTTTCACTTCTTGTGGAAGTTCTTTTCCTGGCGTTCCGCTGACAAACTCATGTGTTGCCTTGTAAGTTGGTGCTGGGGTGAATTCCCAAGTACCGATAAAGTGGGCATCCGCTCCATTGATGGTTTCTGATGCCTTGTCATAGGACTTGAAGCTCCATGTACCTTCTGCGGTCTTCACTTCTGTTTGGCTTGGTTGCGTTGGAGTTGCTTGACTACCATCTTTCAAGTCTGTTTGGTCTGCTGGAAGCAAGGTTTTCACTTCTTGTGGAAGTTCTTTTCCTGGCGTTCCGCTGACAAACTCATGTGTTGCCTTGTAAGTTGGTGCTGGGGTGAATTCCCAAGTACCGACAAAGTGAGCATCCGCTCCATTGATGGTTTCTGATGCCTTGTCATAGGACTTGAAGCTCCAAGTACCTTCTGCTGTCTTCACTTCCGTTTGACTTGGTTGTGTTGGCGTTACTTGACTGCCATTAGGTAAATTCTTTTCTGTTGCTGGAAGCAAATCTTTCACTTCTTGTGGCAACTCTTTACCTGGAGTTCCACTGACAAATTCATGGTGTTTTTCGTAAAGAAGAGCAGTGCTCACCTGATTAGAAGGAGCTGATAAGTTATCAACATGCAAGGTTACAGTGTTGTTAATTTTTTCAGGTCCCTTTTCTTCCACTTTTTTGTTTGTAGTAGTATTATAAGTTACAATAATTTCAGCAGAAGAATTTGCTTTTATGTATTCAGGTGTCATTTTAACAGTAACTGTTTGACCTGATTTCTCGATCGTATAGTCACGTCCTTCTTGCAGAGTCACTCCACCTGATTCAACTTTAAGTTCTTGATAATCAAGGCGCTCATCAAAATTCTGAACCATTTCGATAGATGAAGGCGCTGCTAAAAGATCTTTGCCAGGAACCGGAACTTTAAACCTTGCTTTATAAGTGATATTTTGCCCCTCTTTAGCTGGAATCTCTGTAGGATCAACTTCTAGAACAGGGCTAGGATCAAGTTTTTCAACATAGAGACCAAAGACGGCCGAAGCAACCTCTGTTGATGAATAAGCAAAATTCATCCTATTACTATTCGATCGAAGGGCGAAACCAGAGATATTGTTCTCAGAATAGCTACCACTTGTAATCTGAGTCGCAATCCAAGCAGTTCGTTCTCCTTGGTCTTCCTGTTTCAAAACATTGGCATTGTTCATCAGACGAAGATTAACATCATTTTGATAACCTTTAATATAGAAGGTTTCCTTCAAGTTGTTTGCATCCATTGCATCGATATCCGTTGGTTTCATGACCAACTTCAAATCTGTCTCTGAACCATCTGCATAACTCAACTCGGCTGTTACATCAGCATCAATCCAAAATGCTTTATTCATGATGTAGTCATGATTCGCATCTACGTAAGGAACATTACCAATTTCAAAAGCACTACTTTCCCATAATTCAGAAATTGAGAAAAATTCAACAGTAGATTTTTGAGTACTATTCATTTCAGACTCTGCTTGAGCAGTGTTTAGATAGTGAAGAGTTACCTTATTGAATTTTAAGTAAGCATCTACTTGCTTACCATTAACTGTCCCAATATTTGTGAATTTTAGAGAAAGAGGATTTTCAAAAACTTGATCCTGCTTTTTACTTTTATCTACTTTAAGAGTAAAGTTCTCCATCTCGCCTGGATAGGCACCACCCCAGAGATATTCATAGTGGGGATTCGATAAATGAAACTGATCAACAGCCTGTGATTTAGATAAAACACTAAAATTGTTGATGTTCAAATTAAACTTACGAATATCCAAGGTTGAGATATCCGTTCCATTTTTTATTTCTTCTAAAGCCGCATAAGATTGAAGCGGAAGAAGAAAAATAGAAAAAAGTAAAACGACTAGTCCGAGAAAAGCCTGTTTTTTTCTACTGAAAATAGTAGAAAAAGGCATTCTCATGCGATATTTCCATTTCATAATGTACCTCCAAAACTAAAAATGATTATTTGATCATTTCAAAAGAAATATTCATCTCATT
The DNA here is from genome assembly GCF_024399415.1 of Streptococcus oralis. Lineage (NCBI taxonomy): Bacteria > Bacillati > Bacillota > Bacilli > Lactobacillales > Streptococcaceae > Streptococcus > Streptococcus oralis. Next base: position 391,539 of record NZ_CP029257.1, on the reverse strand, counting down.
CTAACACAAAGAAAGGGAAATTGAAAGCAGATATAAAAAAATATTTACTTTTTTGTATTTCCAGATTGTCAATTTTCGGTGAGAATAATTAAAATATCAAAATTTCAGAACAGGCGTTTACACTATGTAAATAGCTGTTTTATTGTTGAACCTATTATCACTCCATGAGTTTCATAACGTACTCAAGCTACACATAAACATTAATATATTTAATTTTTTATAAAAAAGAACCCAAGAATAAATTCTGGGTTCTTTTTAGTATTTCTCGTACAAAAGATGCTTTTGTACAATTAGAGAGCCTTAGTCTTTCTTACGAACGACAAAGCCTACTAGACCAGCGATAAATAAACCAATCATTGAAAGAAGACTGGTAGAAGCTGTACCTGTGCTTGGTAGAACTTTCTGTTCTTGGCTTGCAGTTTCTTCTTTCTTAGTGCTTTCAGCTTGGTTCCCTGTTGTTGCAGTATCATTCTTATCACCGTTGGTTGTTGTAGGAGTTACTTTCTTAGTTCCAACTTCGACAATCTCATCTACTGCTGGAGTGGTGATTGTGCTTGATTTCTCAACACGACCTGTTTCAACGCCATCTGTGTAAGTCACTGTATAAACAATGGTGCGAACACCCTTCTTACCAGCTATCTTCACTTGACGACTGCCTTCTGGAAGGTCTGCGTTCTGCACTTCTTTGACTTGGAAAGCAACTTCTTCTGTCTTCGTTTCTTCCTTAGTCGTTACAACTGGGGCTACTACTTTCTTAGTTCCAACTTCGACAACTTCATCTACTGCTGGAGTGGTGATTGTGTTGGATTTCACCTCGCGACCTGTTTCAACGCCGTCTGTGTAAGTCACTGTATAAACAATGGTGCGAACACCCTTCTTACCAACAGCTTTCACTTGACGACTTCCTTCTGGAAGATTTGGATTTGTTACTTCCTTAGTTTGGAAAGCAACTTCTTCTGTCTTGGTCTCTTCCTTAGTCGTTACAACCGCTGCTTTCTTAGTTCCAATTTCGACAACTTCGTCTACTGCTGGAGTAGTGATTGTATTTGATTTCACCTCGCGGCCTGTTTCAACACCGTCTGTGTAAGTCACTGTTTCAACAATCGTACGAACACCTTTTTGCCCAGCTGTTTTCACTCGGCGAACACCTTCGGCTAAGAGTGCATTTTCAACCTCACGAGTCTGGAAGGCAACTTCTTCAGTTTTGGTTACTTCCTTAGTCGTTACAACAGTTTTTGAACCTGTATAAGTAATCTTGTTTTTTGCAACTTTCTTAGTCTTGCGTGAAACTTCTTTACGAGATTTTTCAACACCATCCACTTTTGTCACTTCATAAGTGACTTCATCGATACCTTCTTCACCTTCTTCAACACGCGTTTGACCTTTATCCAGTGCTGGATCTACTTTCGTTTCTTCTTTGAAAGCAACTTTTTCCTCCACAGTCACTGTTTCTTTGGTTTCAACACCTGTTTTCTTAGTTCCAACTTCGATGATTTCTTCTACTGGTTCTTTAATTACTGTTTGGTTCTTTCTATCACGTTTTTTCTCAACGCCATTTACCAAAGTAACATCCCAAACAACTTTCTTCTGACCTTTTTCTCCCGCTTGTTTTACCTTTCGAGTACCTTCAGCGAGGTCTGCATTGTTTTCTGTCCGAGATGGGTAAGGAATCTCCTCAGTAGTTGTGACTTCTTGATGTTCTTCTTTTAAATCTCCCCCAGTGAGAAGTGCCTCAGCCTTAGCTTTTAAAGAATTGTAGCGAGCTTCAAGCGCCGCAAAACTTTTTTGACCTTCTGGACTCTTCATTGCCTTCTTTGCAGTCTCAAAAAAATTCTTTGCTTCTTCTACATCACCCTCTAGGAGTTCTTTATTATCCTCATCTGGACTATTTGTAAAATCCTTAATTGAAGATTCTATACTATCAAGCATTCTTTTGAAAGTATTTGCAATACTTCGCTCTTGGCCATCTGGAATTTCTTCATCTTCCGCTGGTGTCTCTTCCGCATGCACTGTTGGAATTTGATACAAGTCGGGAGCTACATGATAAGTGGCTACTCCAAGTGCATTTAAAGCAAGTATAGAAATTCCTAACTTTAATAATTTTTTTCTACTCATTATTCTTTCCTTAACACTTTCAATATACAGTAAGGAGAAGAGTAAAATTTTCTACTCTCCTCTTACTATATGATACTAACGTTCAGCTTTACGCTTCCAAACTAGAAGTCCAGCAAGTCCTAGAGCTAGGGCTGCAAGTACTCCAAAGATTGAAGATCCTTCAGAACCTGTATTTGGCAATATTTTCTTAGGTTCTGCTGGAGGAACGGTTCCACCTGGTGGCGGAGTTTGTGGTTTTTCTGGTGTTGGTGGGAACACCACAACTTTGTTGGTAGTTTTTGGCTTTGGATTATGGTTAAAGCTTACTTCAGCTGTATTTGGTACACCACCAGTGAATTTTGTAAAATCTGTTCCTTCTTTGAAGTTAGTGTAAAGTACAAGACGTACGGTACTTCCCTTCACGGCTTCAAGAACATCCTTATCGCTGATTTCAAAAGTCACAACATTGCTAGTTTCATCGTAAGTAACAGTAGCAATTGCTTCTAAATCTTTACCTACTAATTCACCACGATCATTTGAAGCCTTACTCAATTTATCAATAGCTGCTTGAAGCTTGGTTTGAGCTTCTTTTAGTTTCTTGATTTCATTTTCAAGTTTCTCTTGTTGTTGTTTCTTATCAGCTGGTACCAATTCTGATTCTTTCTCAGCTGGTGCTTGAAGTTTAGCCAAGTTTTCTTCAGCTGCTTTCAACTCTGCTTCCAAGCTTGCAAGATCTTGACTTGGCTCGCTAGTTGCAGGTTTCTTATCTTCTGATGCAGAAGAATTAGATGTAGCTGGAGTTGTTTCTTCAGCAGCTGTTGCTGGAGTAGCTGGTGTTGTAGTTTCAGCTGGTTTAGCTGGCTGCGCTGCCTTAGCTGCTTCCAACTTCGCTTTCAATTCAGCTACTTTAGCTTCCGCTGCCTTGAGTTCTTCCTTCTTACCAGTCTCTGTTGAAGTCTCTTCTGTTGACTTGCCTGTCAAAGCTTTGAGTTCTTTCTCAGACTGTTCAAGTTGAGCTTGAAGAGTTGCTTTGATCTTGTCAAACTGAGCATTTTCAACTTTAAGAGCGATACGGTCTTTGTTGACTTTCAAGACTGAATCGATTTTATCAGTGATCGTAAAGCTAGTCAAGTCTGTCTTGATAAGACGACCATATTGATCCTTCTTAGCATTTCCGTTTTCATCTACTGGATCTGTTGGAACCGGTGTAGTGATATCGAAGCGGAAGGTATCTAAAGCGTTTGGTAAGTGGTAGTCTTTATCAGGTTTAGATCCATCTTCTGGCCCAACTGTCTTAGCAGGTTCACCTGGTGTTGGATCTGTTGGTTTTTCTGGGTCACGCGGTTTCACCGTTACTGGTTTTGTTTCCTTGCTGCCAGATTGACCATTCGCATCCTTGAAGTTGACAGTTGCTTTGTTTGGTACCAATTGGTCCTTATAAGCTTTCAAATCGCTATTCGCTTTGAGTTTAGCTGGAATATACAATTGGATTTCTTTGAAACCTTTCAATCGAGCGAAATCTTTCACTTTCACAGTGACTGTATTTCCCTTAACACTTGTTTCAAGGGCACCATTTGCATCACGACCATCCACATAGGCTACTGGCGTATCAGCGATTGCCAAGACCGGTTCGAGTGTATCTGTGACTGTGAACTCTTTGTACTTATCAATATCTTTTGGCAAAGTTGTATTGACATTATACATGTATGGTGCGTCGTATTCCACATCCAAGTGGTCCAAGGTACGATTAATCTTCTTAGAAATTTCTGGTTCTGGTTCTTTTGGAACGACTACCGGAACTTTATTCGAATCTTTGTGTAGCCCTGGTTTGTGTGGGAACTTCGCGTCATAAGAAGCTGTATTTGGAACAGTGAATCCACGATCTGTTAGATATGGAGTCAAATCAGCTCCCGCTTTAATCTTCGCAGTGAAGCTCAATTCAACTGCTTGACCACCATTTGCTTTCACTTGTTCTTTTGTAAGTGTCAAGGTAATGGTTTGACCTTCTACCTTGATTTGGCTAGCGTCAAGCGCTTGACCATTCAAGCTCGCGTTTGCTGAACCTGCATAATCAAGAACAGATTCAAGTGTATCACTTACACTGAAGACTGTCGCATCTGTTGGAACACTTGTTTTCACGTTGTAGGTGAAGACTTGATCACGATCAGCGAGTGTTTCTTCAGCTTTCGTGTTGACATCTTTCTTGATTTCTGGCTCTTCTGGAGTCGGTGGCGTTACTGGAACTTCATTGGAATCCTTAGTGAAGCCTGGTTTGTTTGGAAGATCTACCTTGTAAGCTGCCTTGTTCGGAACCTTGATTGACTTATCTTCTGTTACATAATCAGACAAGTTAGCACCCGCTTTGATCTTCGCGTCGAAAGTTAATTCAACAGCTTGACCAGCACTTGTTTTAGCTTGTTCTTCTGTAAGAGTCAAGGTAATGGTTTGACCTTCTACCTTGATTTGGCTAGCGTCAAGAGCTTGACCATTCAATTTAGCACTTGAAGTTCCTGCGAATTCAAGAACGTCTACTAGTGTATCTGTGACTGAGAAGGCTGTCGCATCTTGCGCTACACTTGTTTTCACATTGTATGTGAAGACTTGGTCGCGTTTTGCGAGAGTTTCTTCTGCCTTGCCGTTCACATCTTTCTTGATTTCTGGCTCGTCTGGTGTTGGAGGTGTTACTGGGACTTCGTTAGAGTCCTTGTGCACACCTGGTTTGTGTGGGAAGCTTGCGTCGTAAGAAGCCTTATTCGGAATCTGTGTACGGCCGTCTTCCTTCACATATGCGGACAAGTTTGCGCCAGCTTTGATCTTGGCGTCGAATGTTAATTCAACTGCTTGACCGCCATTGGCTTTCACTTGGTCTTCTGTAAGGGTCAAGGTAATGGTTTGTCCTTCTACCTTGATTTGGCTAGCATCAAGAGCTTGACCATTCAAGGTCGCACTTGATTTACCTGCGAACTCAAGAACATCTTCGATCTTATCGGTTACGCTGAAGGCTGTCGCATCTTGCGCTACTGTTGTTTTCACATTGTATGTGAAGACTTGGTCGCGTTTTACGAGGGTTTCTTCTGCCTTACCGTTCACATCTTTCTTGATCTCTGGCTCGTCTGGTGTTGGTGGCGTCACTGGGACTTCGTTCGAATCCTTGTGCACACCTGGTTTGTGTGGGAAGCTTGCGTCATAAGAAGCCTTATTCGGAATCTGTGTACGGCCGTCTTCCTTCACATATGCAGACAAGTTTGCGCCAGCTTTGATCTTGGCATCGAATGTTAATTCAACTGCTTGACCGCCATTGGCTTTCACTTGGTCTTCTGTAAGCGTCAAGGTAATGGTTTGTCCTTCTACCTTGATTTGACTTGCATCAAGAGCTTGACCATTCAATTTAGCACTTGAAGTTCCTGCGAATTCAAGAACGTCCACTAGGGTATCTGTGACTGAGAAGGCTGTCGCATCTTGCGCTACACTTGTTTTCACATTATAAGTGAAGACTTCATCACGTTTCGCAAGTGTTGCTGATTCTTTGCCATTCACATCTTTCTTGATCTCTGGCTCTTCTGGTGTTGGTGGCGTTACTGGGACTTCGTTAGAGTCCTTGTGATATTTTGGATTATGATCAATATCATAAGAAGCCTTATTCGGAATCTCTGTCTTACCATCTTTATTCACATAAGCTGACAAGTTGGCATTATCTCTAATCTTAGCCTTGAAATTCACTTCAATTGACTTACCGGCATCTGCTTTGACAGAAGCTTCTGTAAAGGCAACTTTGATGACTTGACCAGAAAGTGTCACTGTCGCCTTAGATCCTGCATCCTCACCATCAAGTTTAACAGTAGCTGAAGCATTCTCACCAACAAATTCTAGAACTTCTTTCAACTCGTCTGTCATCTCAAACTCAGTTGCATTGGCAGGCATTGTTGTTTTCAAAGTATAAGTAAATTCTTCATTACGTTTTGCAAGATCGTAACGTTCTGCTCCGTTTACTTCCTTCCTAAGCTCTGGAGTTGTTGTTGGCGGTGGAGTGACAGTGACTGGTTTTGATTCTTTCTTAGAATCTGGATTGTCATTAATGATGTAGCTAGCAGTATTTGGTACTACCGGCTTGTCTTTTGATTCATTTGGATAAGCCGCTAAAAGTGCATCAAAGGTAATGCCTTCCTTCACCTTAGCCTTAAATGAAACTTGTACAGCTTTACCAGCATATTGTTTCACTTGCTCTTTACCAAATGTGACCGTCAAACGTTGACCTTCTGTTGTTACAGTAAGGTCTTGAACAGCTTGGCCATCAACAGTGACCGTTGCTTCTCCTTCAAATGCCAATTCTTTGACGATATCATCTGAAATGGTAAAGGTATCTGCCACATGTGGAACCGTTGAGTCAATCGTATAAGTAAAGATTTCTGATAACTTACCAAGATCTGCGTGTTCCTGACCATTCACCTTCTTCGTGATTGGTGGTGGTGTAACAGTGACCGGCTTGGTTTCTTTCTCACCTTGTTGGTCATTCTTGTTGGTGTAAGTAATCTTAGCTTTGTTCTCAATAGATGGAACAGTTGAGCCTTTCTTCACTTTGGCATGAATCACGAGCTCTACTTCTTGGTTACCGTAGTCACCCGCATTCGCAAAATCTTTCATCGTTGCAGTCACGGTTTGACCTTGAACTGTTACATCGAAGAATTTCGCTGCAGCTCCCTTGATTTCAGCTTGACCTGGAGTCAAGTTCTCATCCAAGGTATCCGTTACAACGAAGGACTTGTACGTTGTAATATCATTTGGCAATTTCGCTTTGATATTATAAGTAAAGTCGGTTTCTGCACCGATTGTTGCCTCTGTCAGTGTTTCGTTGATTTTCTTATCAACACCTGGTTCTGAAGGAGGGGTTACGGTGACAGGTTTCGTTTCTTTTTCTCCGCTATGATCGTTCTTATCTGTGAAGCTGAACTTCGCAGTATTTGGAATGTTGATACGAGTCACTCCATCATTGATCTTAGCCGGAATAATCAATTCCACTTCTTGACCAGCAAGGTCTGTAGCGTTCGCAAAGTCCTTCATCGTTGCAGTCACGGTTTGACCCTCAACTGTTACATCGAAGAAGGCTGTAGCCGCTCCTTTGATAACTGGTTTGCTTGAAGTTTCATTGATAACTGACAAATCTCCTTCAAGTGTATCTGTAATCACAAATTTCTTGTAATCTGTAATATCTGTTGGAAGTTTTGTCTTAATGTTGTAGTTATACGCTTGACCTGTCGCGATATCTAAGTGATCAAGGGTTTCATTGATCTTCTTCGTTACAGGAGGTGGCGTTACGGTGACAGGTTTCGATTCAACTTCTTTCTCTACATTATTCTCATTTGTAAAGGAAATAGAAGCCTTGTTTTCAATGGTTGTACCTGTCACACCATTTTTAACTTTTGCAGGAATGACTAGTTCAACAGTTGAGTATTTTGCAAGTTCACCAAACTGACCATCCTTCACCGTTGCCGTAATCTCTTGGTCATTGGTGTGGATATCAAAGAGTGCCGCTGCAGAACCTTTAATACTTACGTCGCCTGCAAGTTCCAAATTAGCATCCAGTGTATCACGAATCACAAATTTCTTGTAATTGGCAACATCACTTGGTACTGCTGTTGTAATGTTGTAGTTGTATGGTTGCCCATCAAACGTTTGGAAGCTATCCAAGTTCTCATTAATCTTCTTATCAATAGAAGGTTCTTTTGGTTTTGGTGGGGTAACCGTTACTTTATTCGATGTTTTCTTGATATCATTCAAGGCAACATCTGCCGTGTTAGGTACTTTAATTTGACCATCTTCCTTATATTTAGAAAGGTCAGCACCCGGACGAATCTTAGCCTTGAAGGTCAATTCAAGGTATTGAACATCTTTAGTTTTACGACGCGTTACCTTACGTGAGATTTTTTCAAGTTGAGTTTTATCAAGAGTCAGTGAAACAGTTTGACCTTCAACTTTTGTAGCAGTTTTCAACTCAGTATTATCTTTTTCACCAAGTTTTACATTCAAGCTATCTGCCTGAACTTCCAACTCTGAAACAACTGTATCCGTAAGGCTGAATGTATCTGCAATGCCTGGCCATGGAACAGTCACCTTGTACTCGAAGAGTTCTTCTTCTTTCTTAAGATCTTCATGTTCCTTACCATTGACCTTCTTTGTAACTTCTGTCTCGACTGGTGGTTTGACATAGACTGGGTTTGAGCGTCGAATTGTACTTGGTTTGTCAGCTGTTTTAGCATGGTTACTTGGATCAGGATTATTATCCTCACCATTCCACATGATATTACCCTGGTTCAGCAAACCGAAACCATCATTATCCTGAAGAAGGGCCATAAATTCTTTGCTCGCTTGATTATTGCGATATTGCTCCTTCAAGCGAACGGTAATGGTCATTTTAGCTTTTTGAAGCACTAAGTATTCATAACCATTCACACTTGGTACATCAGCAACAACAACATCACGTTCGTTTCCAAGATCATCCTTTTGCTTCACAACACGTGTCAGGATAGTACCTTCTGGGCCAGACGCATGGTGACCTACAACCTCCAAACGATAGTCAAGAGGGTCTGTCAACATAACGTTTTGCTTAAACTCATAAGGAGCGTTGTTGAAGTTGTAATCTACTGTATAAGTAAATGTTTCGTCTTTGGCAGACAAGTTCGCTGCATAGGCTGGTTTTTTAGTCAATTGAAGCGGATCTTCAATAGTACCAGTATCATTGCTTTGATCTTGGTCTGCAATTTTCTTGGTGGCACTTGGGTAACAGTATTCCAGTTTTTGAACTTCTACAGTTTCTTTCGAACCACCGATTGTTTCAGTCGCAAAATCACCAACTTTAAATTTACCAGTCAGCTCAGGAACTGGTACTGTCTCCTTAACTGGTTTGTAGTCTGCAGGAGGGTCTTGCTCATCATCCTCATCAACTTGTTCAGCATGTGCTTCCTTACTCAAATCATAGTCAAACTTGTTGTTTCCTGGATTAAAGACACTCTCTGGAACAGAGATTGTAACCTTGTCTCCTTCTTGAACAATCTTACCACGAATTTCTTTCTTCGAATCGGTAACCTTTGATACAATCTTCTTACCATTGATTCGAACTGCATCTACCTTATATCCTGGAGTAACTTCAAACTCACCTTTGATATCTTCTTTAACCAGAGCAGCACCAACAGATTCTAGAACTCGACTTGAGAATTTATTGATATCGCTTTGTTCATTAACATAGAAGGAAACATCTTTTCCATTGATATTTTTAGCTGGAGAAGCCATCCCCTCTAATGCTTCATGGAAAATCTCTTGGACACTTCGGTTATCCCCTATATCAAAATATTTTGAATAACCTTCTTTATATGTGTCATAGTACTGAGCTTTGGAATTCGCAAAGATTGTTACGTCCTCCCAGAAACCAACTACTACTGTTCCTTCAGAACCAACAACATTTTTAAGTCTTGTAGATGCTTCCTTAACCTCTTTCACACGCCCTAAAACGTTTTGAGAAGCCTCTGTTAGTTCATTAAAATTCCATGCACGTGTAAGAATATTGTTCCGATAATCACTGTACTCTAGACGAACCTTACCATCAGGGTCACGTTTCCCATTGGCAACACCATCCGTAATCAAAAGAAAGATAGTTTTACGACCATTAGCCATATTCCCTTTTCTTTCATTATATTGAGCAATGACATCGTCAATAGCTGGAACAGTTGGTGTTCCTCCCGCTACTTTAATATTATTAATGAATTGATGGATATCATTTTGATCAGAAGACAAGTTACTTGCCTTGTATTTGTAATCATAGTCAGGTCCCCAACTACCATAAACATCTTTACGACCTGTAAAATCATTATTGTAGTAGTAGTTGTATCCATCTGCACCTTGGAAGGTCGCCATCATAACCCGGTCTGATGTATCTGGATTATCAGTCTTAACCAAACGTGGGTTATTTTCATCATACTCTTCTTCCTTCACAAATGTCGTCAGAGTTTTTAAAGCGTTCTGGACATTTGGAATGGTGTTCTTAAATGATCCACTCGCATCCTGCAAGATTACCAAATCCACTGGTTTTCTAGGCAGGCGCCAGCTAATTTTTTCCGTTTTTTCAATTTTACGGGAACATCCATTTTGTGTTATCTTTGTATTTCCACCTACTTCAATAGTATTACTGCCTTCATTTTCTGCAGCGCTACCAAGCAGCTGTCCCATTAAGGCTAATGGAACAGATAAGAATAAAACGATAAACAATATGGAGACCTTTTTAATGAAATCTCTCATTGCTATTTCTGAAATCCTATTGTGATTTCTTCTTCCCCCTTTTCTATAGTAGATATATGTTAGTTGAGTAGTGTTTGCAACTCTTTAGAAAAGCTTTCCGCATCGGAATGATTAACCAATACATTTTTTACTTCTTGCTTTTTGGTTACAAAATACATACTTGGTATGGTCTGAACCTGTAATAGATCTGCCGCTGATTGATCTTCGTCATAGTAATAAGGGAAAGTGTATCCTTTTTCCTTAATGTATCGATCAGCACTCTCCTTTGTTTCTTTACCAGGTTCGTTCATATTTAGTAAAACAAAATTGATCTGTTCACCATACTTTTCATACATCTGCTGAACAATGGGTAGTTGTTTCTGACAATGAGGACACCAACTAGCCCATTCGACAATTAACATAGGTTTATCATACAGCTCTGAACTAGCAACCAATTTACCGTCTTGAGAAGTCATTTTAAATTCTGGAAGTTGTTGACCTTTTAGACTCAAGGCAGTATTGTTCTCAGCACTTGAAGTTGATTGCGAAACTGATGAAGTCCCTACTTCTCCGTCCTTAGCGGGTCTAGTATAATAAATCAAACCCACCGACAATCCGATGATGACTCCCACTGCTAAAAACGGAAGCCACCACTTATCTTTTTGCATAGAATCTCCTTTCCTTTTTAATGAAATATGGCGAGTAGAACTTGAGTAAATAATATAGTAAATAATTTATAAACTCTCCGAAACTCATCCATTCCAAAAAACATTTTATCATTTACTAATTCGTATTTCAAGAAATATGTTGTCAAATTGTAAACTTTTTTCTTTCCCACGCTAAACCCGCCACACTACTGCATTAAATAGGTATAACGAAAATTTATGAACGTCATTTTCTAGTTATTTTCAGAATATTATTTCTTTTTAATGCATAATTCACTCTTTCTCATTTTCTGTATTTCTATATAATAACTATACTAAAAACAGCGTCAAAATCCATTTAAATTTTTGCAACAATAAAAAAGATTGCCCAATCAGACAATCTTTTTTATGTTCTTAATACAAATCAAGATAATTATCAACTTCCCATTGTGACACAAAGGTTGCATAGCTAGCCCACTCGATACGTTTGGCTTCAAGGAAACTAGTGTAGATGTGTTCACCTAGGGCTGCCTTGACCACTTCATCCTCAGTCAAGGCTTTCAAGGCGTTGTGAAGCGTTGATGGAAGGTCAGTAATTCCAGCTTCCTTACGCTCTTCCGCTGTCATGATATAGATATTTTCTTCGATAGGAGCTGGTGCTTCGATTTTGTTTTCAATACCATGCAAACCAACTTCCAATAGAACTGCCATAGCGATGTATGGGTTTGCCATCGGGTCCACTGAACGCAACTCAAGACGAGTTCCCATACCACGTGAAGCTGGTACGCGCACAAGTGGCGAACGGTTACGACCAGCCCAAGCAATGTAAACAGGCGCTTCATAACCTGGAACCAAACGTTTGTATGAGTTAACTGTTGGGTTCATGATAGCAGTATAGTTGTAAGCATGCTTAATCAAACCGCCAAGGAAATGGTAGGCCGTTTCAGACAACTGCATTCCTTTTGGATCATTTGGATCAAAGAAGGCATTATTTCCTTCTGCATCAAACAAGGACATATTACAGTGCATACCTGATCCAGCGATACCAAATTTTGGTTTCGCCATGAAGGTTGCGTAAAGACCGTGTTTACGAGCAATGGTTTTAACAACAAGTTTAAAGATTTGAATCTTGTCACAGGCACGGAGGACTTCATCATACTTGAAGTCAATCTCGTGTTGTCCAACCGCAACCTCGTGGTGACTCGCTTCTACTTCAAATCCCATTTTGGTCAAGACATTAACGATTTCACGACGCGTATTGTCTGCAAGGTCTGTAGGCGCCAAGTCGAAGTAGCCACCCTTGTCATTTACTTCAAGTGTTGGATCCCCATTTTCATCCAACTTAAAGAGGAAGAATTCTGGTTCTGGACCAAGGTTGAAAGATTTGAATCCTACTTCTTCCATATGACGAAGTGCACGCTTCAGATTACCACGAGGGTCACCTGCAAAGGGTTCGCCTTCTGTTGTATAGACATCACAGATCAAACCTGCAACACTTCCATTTTCATCTCCCCAAGGGAAGACTGTCCATGTATCCAAGTCTGGGTACAAGTACATATCTGACTCATTGATACGTACAAAACCTTCAATAGAAGAGCCATCAAACATGGCTTTGTTTGACAAGACCTTATCTAACTGTTCATCTGTAGCAGGAATTTCGACGTTTTTCATGGTTCCCAGAATATCTGAAAACATGAGACGGATAAAGGTAACATTTTTTTCCTTGACTTCACGACGAATATCTGCAGCTGTGATTGGCATGGGTTTTCTCCTTAATATATGACTACTTGCGATTGCCTAACCGCGACCAAAGGGTGACCGTACTGAAGCAAAGCGCCCCTGCTGGAGGAGTTCATTGTGAAGTGCACGACGCACTTCCGTCTGACTCACGGCTTTCTTGGACTTCGCCTCGCGTTCAGCATATTTTTTCTTAATCGCAGCAATATTATGACCTTCAGAGATATAATCTTTGATTTCAAGCAGACGATCCATGTCATTCAACGAATACATGCGACGGTTCCCTTCGTTTCGATCAGGTTTGATCAACTCTTGATCTTCATAATAACGAATCTGACGCGCCGAGAGATCGGTCAACTTCATAACACTGCCGATAGGAAAAACAGCCATATTTCGGCGAAATTCTCTTTCCTTCATTTACAATTTCCTTCTTCCTGTCTATTATAGTCTAAAAAAAGACATACGTCAACGAATAATGTCATAAAATGTAACATTATTTTCTTTTTTTCTCCCAAAGGAGTTTCAGTTGCTCAATATCATAATTTACAAGGATTGCGACAAAAACTCCCATAAATGTTTCAAATACGCGCGCAAACACGTACAAAAATGTTTCTCCGCTTGGTATTGATAGGGTAATAATCAACATAGCCGCTACACCACCGATAACTCCTGCCTTGTTGTTCATGGCAACATTTGTCATAATGGTTAACATGGTGCAAATCGGAACAACTAGTAAGGTTACCCAAAAGGCTCCATGAAATAAAGTGTTTAAGAGGAAAAAGACAAGGGCGTAAAAACCGCCAATACTATTTCCTAAGATACGCGAAGTTCCAAAATGGACACTCTTATCAAAGCTCTCTCGTAAACTGAAGACCGCTGTCAACGCTCCAATTTGAAGCCCCTTCCAGCCAAAAAAACCAAAAATCAAGAGAACTATAAATACGGCAATCCCTGTTTTGAAGGTTCGCATACCAAGCTTGAACTGTGACTTATCAAATTTATATTTTTTAAAATAACTCATAATCTCAACTTTCTACTACCATTTTAACATAAATTAGTTGATTTTATGAACCAAAATCAATAGGAAGCGTTTTTAATTCAAGCTACAAGAAAAAGAGGAAACAAAGTTCCTCTTTTCTATTTAACTTTTAGAGCTTAGTTGCTTTCGTCTTCTTTACGTTTCAACTGACCAAGTCCTAAAACTCCTACTAAAGCTGCTAGACCAAGATATGGCATGTAGCTTGAATCATTTGTACCTGTTTGAGGTAGAGTAGGGTTACCTTTTGGATTTGGAGTAGGAGTTGTTGGCTCCTCTGGTTTCTTAGGTTCTGGCGTTGTCGTGCGAACTGTATTTGAAGCGTAAGCAACTTTGTTCACAGTATTTACATAGGTATTTTCAAAGGTTCCGACTGCAATTCGTTTCATTTGAATATAAGTCTCAGCTTGGAATGGAGAATCCAACTGAATCTCTTGAAGGAATTCCTCCTTGAATCGAATGGTAATCATTCCCTTATCTTGAACATGTTCAACCTGTGTTTCAGCGGTTAAGTCTGTCCCTGCCTTGATAACACGACCGTCTTTCAATCGGATATCAACCTTGGCAAGAACTTTATAGTTTCCAGTGTATTGATCACCTTTTTGGTCATAATCATCTACAAAACTATAGTCATTCAAGTCCTCAGAATGATTTTGTGGAATCAAACCACCAATTAAACGATAATTGAAGTACTGGTTCAATGGAATTGTTTGGCCATCGATATTATCACTGCTTGGATCCATACTGATTGTCACATCTTTTTTAGGTGTGATTTTCGGTACATTGTTGACAACTACTTCTGTAGCATAGCCATTTCCAAAATCAATTTGGTAGGCTTTGTTTTCATACTTACCACCCGTTTGACCAAATTCAGGTTTAACTGTCATCGGATCTGTGATGAGCAATGATTTTCCTGCTGCTACATAGTTCTTGTAGAATTCAGCTGGATTATCAGCTGAGAAGAGTTGGAAAGCACCTTTAACAGTGATGTTTGCTTTCTTCAACAGCTCTTGAACCTTCTTAGGCGCAGCTTCTAAACTGTCATATTTTTGAACGCTGACACCTGATACAAGGTTGCCTTCTAGATCACGAATCTTAACCAATTCTGGTTGAAGGGTTAAGGCTTCTTCTGGATAATCATCCACATAGTAGAAACCATTTTGAATCGCTTCTTTAGAAGATTTATCTCCCTTGTATTGGTCCAAATCCCATGTGAGTTCATAGTAGTTCGTTGAACCAGCTAGAACTTCTTTGCCATCAATATTCACACCTTGCTTGTTCTTGTTAACTTTCAAAGGCTTGATGTAGTTGTTATTTGGATTGTCAGGATCATTTGGTTTACCTGGAGTCGTTACACGAACAATGTTTGACTTGACACCATAGGCATCGTTGACTGTCAAGGTAAAGTTATTTGTATAAGTCGCCCCATCATTCAAGACACGACCAACAACCGTTGGATAAAGAGTTTCAACAGGTTTAGTTAAATCAGCATTGTATGTTGCCAATGTCTCCTCAGTAGCCTTAAAGGTTACAGTGTGACTAGCTTTGTCATAGCTTGTTTCAAAACCTTTGCTTGCAGCCTTGGTTGCTTCCAAATCAAACTGATAGCCAGTTGGAAGTGGATCTACCAATACAAATGAAGTTGTTCTTGGACGACCAGCTGTCAACGCTTCTGTTTTCAACTCAAACTTCACTACAGACTGCTTAGCAACTAGAGTACGATCGATATCTACTCCATCCTCATTTTTAATTTCTTTATTAATCTGAGGTTGTGCAAAAAGACGATTGTAATGGAAGTGAACTGTTGGCACCGCTGGTGGTGTTGGCAACTGCTTAGGAGTTGGTGCTACCGGCGGAGTTGGCAATGGATCATAATTTGGCTCTTCTGGTTTTGATGGCTCTGGTTGATCTGGAGTTTTTACCGGTGGAGTTGGCTCATTTTCATAGCTTGGTGCTACTGGAGCTGGTTCCAATGGTTTCTCTGTCTCATATGTTGGCTCTTCTGGTTTTGATGGCTCCGGTTGATCTGGAGTTTTTACCGGTGGTGTTGGCTCATTTTCGTAGCTTGGTGCTACTGGAGCTGGTTCCAATGGTTTCTCTGTCTCATATGTTGGCTCTTCTGGTTTTGATGGCTCTGGTTGATCTGGAGTTTTTACCGGTGGTGTTGGCTCATTTTCGTAGCTTGGTGCTACTGGAGCTGGTTCCAATGGTTTCTCTGTCTCATAAGTAGGAGCTTGTGGTGCAGTTGGTTCTACTGGCGGAGTTGGTTTTTCTAATGTGATGGTTGGCAAATTAGTTGCTCGAACATTTCCGTTAATCGCAAACCAAATATTTGGCTTTTTGGGAGATAATTTCTCTGCTCTACGTGGATCATTCGCTGCAGGCTGTCCCAACACTTCTGAAGACGAAATTGTTCCGATAGTCATACTATTTGAAGGACCTGAGATTTCCACTGCTCCCGCACCATACCAAGAGTTTGGTGCATCTGCATTATCCCAACCAGAATCTGGTTGACTATTCTTATACATGG
Organism: Streptococcus oralis; assembly: GCF_024399415.1. Lineage (NCBI taxonomy): Bacteria > Bacillati > Bacillota > Bacilli > Lactobacillales > Streptococcaceae > Streptococcus > Streptococcus oralis. The sequence goes on along the minus strand of NZ_CP029257.1, from coordinate 375,233 downwards.
TGAAGCGGGAACCACCAACTCCTTTTTTGAAGTTTTCAGATTCTGTCGCATAAATTTGGCCGTTCTTTTCACCAACTGAAGAACCCGAAATTTTGATGAAATTCCCAGTATAATCTTTAGCCATCTCGATTGAGTTTGCTTCGCGGTTAAGAGACGCTACAGACATCAAGGCCTTGTCAAAATTAATAATTTGACCATCTTCATCATAGAATTGAAACTCAGTCTTAACGAAGAGAGAGGTAGCATCTTCTGTATTACCAGTATAAGCCGAAGCGAAAACCCCCATCGTTGGGTCTTTAAAAATTCCCAACCAAGCCTTATCATTGCGGAACTTGGAACTAGGATCAAGAGTATAAGTATAGACGATTTTAGAAACTTTTTTCCCTTGATAGTAAGTCCCCTGAAGATTCGTATAAGTTGCTGTTGCAGACTGACCTCGTTTCAGCAGGACTGAAGACCATTCAGTTGGTCCCTTACCACTTGTTACATTTGAATTGTACTCAGAATACTTACCGACTGTACCAAAGCTTTCCTGTTTGTTTGTCTGGTAGTTAGCATTTTGAATGTCTGTTACTTTAAAGTTATCCAACTGGAAGAGTTTATTGGCAAATTCTGCAGTATTCTTCACAGCTGCTTCCATGCCAGTATAGCTAACAAATTCACCAGTTGTAGTCAATGAAAGTTCAGCATTAGGCTCCGATTTGAAAATCAAACTTTGAGCACTTGGGCGACTCAAGTTTCCATCTTCATTCTTCTTTGATTCTGCTAAAGCCATAGCTGCCTTAATTTTGGCCTGCTCAGCTTCATAAGCTTGCAACTTAGCCGGATACTCAGCCAACTCTTTCTTATATTTGGCAAGATCAGCTTCGTATTTAGCTAATTTTGCTTCATAGTCAGTTTTAGCCGCGGCATTCCGTTGCTTGATTTCTTCGTTTTCAGCTTGGAGCGCTGCATTTTTAGCTGTGTTTTCTTCAACAGCCTTCTCATAAGCTGCTTTAGCATCAGCATTTGCCTTTTGAACACGAGCTAGTTCTGTCTGATAAGCCGCTAACTTAGTTTGGTAGTCTGTTTCGTTAGCTGCATTCGCTTGTTTGACTGCTGCCAAGTCTTTTTCGTATTGTGCTATTTTAGCCTCATAAGTTGCCTTGGCTGTTTCATTTCGTTGTTTAATAGCTTCATTTTCAGCTTGGATAGCATTGTTTTTAGCTGTGTTTTCTTCAACAGCCTTTTCATAGGCTACTTTTGCATCAGAATTAGCCTTTTGAACACGTGCCAATTCTGTTTGATAAGCTGCTAATTTAGCTTGATAATCAGCATCATTATCCTCTTTAGCTTTCTTAATAGCTGCAAGGTCTGCTTCATACTGCTTCATCGCTGCTTCATAAGTTGCTTTTGCAGTTTCATTACGCTGTTTAATAGCTTCATTTTCAGCTTTAAGCGCTTCGTTTTTAGCTGTGTTTTCTTTTACTGCTTTATCATAAGCCTCTTTAGCTTCAGCATTAGCTTTTTGTACTCGAGCTAATTCTGTCTGGTAAGCTGAAAGTTTATTTTGATAATCCTGTTGACTATCTTCATTTGCTTTTTTGACAGTTGCTAAATCTTTTTGATATTGTGCTAGCTTAGCCTCATATTCTGCTTTAGCTGTTGCATTAGCAGTGTTGATTTTTTCAACTTCTTCTTGATGACTTTTTAGATCTTTTTGGTACTTGTCATCCGCTGCTTTGTTTTCAGCATTGATTTTATCTGTTTCAGCCTGATGAGCTGCGACTTCCTTTTTATATGCTTCAGTCGTTGTCTTTACTTCTTCAGACTGTTTAGCATAGTCGCTTTTAATTTCATCTTGTTTTTGAGCATTTTCTGTAGCAGTTGTAGCTGTTCCTTTGTCTTTTGTTTCATCTTGAACCACCTTAACTCCTGCAGATTTTGCATCAGCAACTGCTTTATCCAAATCAGCTGATGATACTTCTACTGGCAAAGCTGAGTCTTTAGAACCAGCCTTAGCTTGGCTTTCTTTGGCAACTTGGCTCATTTCACCCTGAGCTTCAGGTAGATTTGTGGCTGGGTTCCCTGTAGTAGCTACCTCAACTGTACTTGTACTAGTTGTCTCTGTAACTTCATCAGCAAATACTGCTTTGTCTGCAAAAGCAATCAAAGCAGTTCCTAAAACAGCACCACACAACGTTTTCGCAACTTTGCTTTTACGAAATCCATAGACTTCTTTTTTATTTTTCATTATAATCCTTTTCCTTATCTAAATTTAGTCGTTACTTTTTATACTAGCACTTTACAAGGCAGGATGCAAATATTTACTCTTTTTTTATTTATAGAAAAATTCCACCTATTTATAAATTAAATTAAAAAGAAGATGGTCACACCATCTTCCTTTAGTTAAACTATTTATTTTTCAGTCAAAGCTGCAAGTCCTGGCAATACTTTACCTTCAAGGAGTTCCATTGATGCTCCACCACCAGTAGAGATCCATGAGAACTTGTCTGCACGGCCAAGGTTGATGGCTGCAGCAGCTGAGTCACCACCACCGATGATTGATTTAACACCAGGTTGTTTCACGATAGCGTCCATGACACCGATTGTACCAGCTTGGAAGTCAGGGTTTTCAAATACACCCATAGGTCCGTTCCATACAACTGTTTTGGCACCAGTCAAAGCTTCGTCAAATTTAGCGATAGATTTTGGACCGATATCCAAACCAAGGAAACCTGGGTCTACTGCTTCACCTTCAGTGTCTTTCACTTCAGTGTAGTCAGCAAATGCGTTTGCTTCTTTTGAGTCAACTGGCAAGATCAATTTGCCGTTTGCTTTTTCAAGAAGAGCTTTCGCAACATCCAATTTGTCTTCTTCTACAAGTGAGTTACCGATTTCGATACCTTGAGCTTTGTAGAATGTGTAAGTCATCCCACCACCGATAAGCACTTTATCAGCTTTTTCAAGCAAGTTTTCGATAACACCAATCTTGTCTGAAACTTTTGAACCACCAAGAATCGCTACGAATGGACGTTCTGGAGCTTCAACTGCTTCTTGGATGTAAGCAATCTCGTTTTCAAGAAGGAATCCAGCAACTGCTTTTTCAACGTTTGCTGAGATACCAACGTTAGATGCGTGTGCACGGTGAGCTGTACCAAATGCATCGTTTACGAAGATACCGTCTCCAAGTGATGCCCAGTATTTACCAAGCTCAGGATCGTTTTTAGATTCTTTCTTGCCATCAACATCTTCGAAACGAGTGTTTTCAACCAAGAGAACTTGTCCATCTTCAAGAGCGTTAACAGCGGCTTCCAATTCAGCACCACGTGTAACACCTGGGATAAATTTAACTTCTTGTCCCAATTTAGTAGCCAAGTCAGCAGCTACAGGAGCAAGTGATTTACCTTCTTTGTCTGCTTCTTCTTTTACACGTCCAAGGTGAGAGAAGAGGATTGCACGTCCACCTTGTTCAAGGATGTACTTGATAGTTGGAAGAGCTGCAGTGATACGGTTGTCATTGGTAATCACGCCATCTTTAACAGGTACGTTGAAGTCAACACGAACGAGAACTTTTTTCCCTTTCAAGTCAACGTCTTTAACAGTCAATTTTGCCATTAGATATGACTCCTTCTTTTTTTATACGTGTTAATTATATCACAAAATCCTCAAAAGAGATAGAAAAACCCTAAACTTTTCTTGTTCATTCTTCTATCTATTAACCTAAAAACCTAGGATTTCAGTAAGGGAAATAGAAATTTTCACATAATTCGGTTGGAATAATTTAGGAAAATTTCTTGATTGATCTGCCTAATTACTTCTATACCATTCTTTTTCTAACATTTTAATCCTTAATATTCCAAACTCTACAGTCCTTCTTTTTGAATTGCTAGGTTTCTTATTATACAATATAACTAAAATAGTTTCTTCAGTTTGTGCTATTTGAGATTAAAAGAAGGGGAATTGCTACCATGAAATTAGAAAGACTAATCTATATTTTACTGTCTCTTTTAAATAAGAAGAGGATAACAGCTAAAGAGATTGCAGAGAGGTTTGAAATATCTACTCGAACTGTATATAGGGACATGGATACACTCAGTTTAGCGGGAATCCCAATCTATTCGGAACGTGGAGATAAGGGAGGTTTCTATATACCAAGCGACTATAAGATAGACAGAAACTTTTTCACTGAGGAAGAGAGACAGTTTATCATTAATATGAGCCAAAATGTTAGTAAAATCGTTGGTCATTCAAGTCTTGACAGTATCGAACACAAGCTGTCTTCTCAAGAAATTACAAGAGCAAACAGTCCTTTTTACTTTGATCTCAGTTCCTGGACTCTTAATACAAATTATTTACTAGAAATTGAGGAAGCGATACAAACTGAACAGATGATTTCTTTTTCTTACTATTCGAAAAAACAAGAGAAAAGTCAGCGAACAGTTATTCCATACAGATTGATCTATAAACTGAATGCTTGGTATGTTATCGGTTACTGCTTAGAAAAATTAGATTTTCGTATTTTTAAATTAACTCGAATTCGTGAACTAGAACTAGTGGAGATAAAAGATAAACCATTCGATTATCCACGTTTATCTCAAGAAAAGTTAGAGCTTTTTTTAAATCCCCCAAAACATAAAGTGGAGGGGCAAAGAGAAGAAATCGAACTAGTTTTTACAAGATTTGCACTCCCAAAAATCTACGATCACTTCACGGAAGAAGAAATCAGAGTCGAGGACGAAATAATAAAAGTTCAGGCATTCAGAGCTTTAACTCCCGCATTTTTTGATTTACTCTTAAGCTTTGGTTATCAAGTAAAGGTCGTATCTCCAAGTCACTTACAAAATCTACTGGTCAGTACTCTCAAAAAAAATCTTCAGCAATATGACAACCTGTAGTCATATTGCCTTTTGTATACTCTTAAGTGGGCAAAATATTTCATGATATTCATCTTAGCCCAATTATTTTACAGGAGGTTCCAAATGGATACAAAAACACTTGCAGAAAGCTATTTTACGGCAGTAAATGAGGGAGGCTGGGAAGATTTCGTAGCTGAAAACTTTGATTATGGCATGTGCGATAGTATAGAAATTCGACAAGGACGTGATATTTATTTGCAAGGCGCAGGCCAATTCTATGCTTTGAGCCAGCATCTTGAAGTGAAGCAATTACTTGTTGATGGTCGAACAGTCTCAGCTTTAAATCGCTACCGTCTACATTCTCCTCAAGGAAAAGAACTCGAACTGGATGTCGCAGAATTTCTGAAATTCGATGAGTTTGATAAATTAGTTGCATCCAATATTTATTTCGACACCTATCGTTTTCAAAAATTTATCCAAGGAATTGAATAACAAAAATCTAGCTTCAAATTTACTCTTCAATTTCAAAACTAAAAACAAGGTCTGACTAATCTACAGTCAAACCTTGTTTTTTTATTTTTATGAGAAAATCCAAGATTCGTAAATCTGATTAGTCTTCTCTCTTCTTTCCAGCAAGCAAGCCGTAGCCACTCATTAGGCCGAGGAGTCCTAGCGCTACTAGACTAGCATCTCTTGTCGCTCCCGTATTTGGGAGCTCTATGTTTGTTTCTTCAACTTTTGCTGGTGTTGCTGAGAGCGCTTGATCCCTTGTTTGTGAGACTTGCTCTTCTTTCGTTCCAACTTCAACAATTTCTGGAAGGGCTTCCTTGAGAACCTCAGTAGAATGAAGGGTGCGTTTGCCCTGAGCATCAACTTCTACAAAGCGACGAACTTGACCTTCAACGCCTGCTTGAACTAGCTGGCGTTTGCCTTTGAGAAGGGCTGCATTTGGTCGTTCCTGATGTTCGAAGGCAACTGAAACTTCTTCAACTTCCAGTTTCGGAGTTTCTAGAACTAAATCTTTCACACCTTCAGCTGGTTGGTTGCTTGATAGAACTTTTGTACCAACTTCGGTGATTTCTGGGATTGATTCCTTGACTACCTCAGTCGAACGAAGAGTGCGTTTGCCTTGGCTATCTACTTCTACAAAGTGGCGAACTTGACCTTCTTCTCCTTTTTGGACAAGTTGATGTTGACCTTTTAGAAGGCTTGCATTTGGTCGCTCCTGACGTTCATAGGCTATTGTTTCAGTTTCAATAACTAGTTCAGGGAGGGCCTTAACCGTCGGGGCCACTTCATTTGGATCCATGCTACCAACATGATGGCTTTCTTCTGCAGGAGCTAGTTTCTTATTTAGCTTTTCTTTCATTTCCGCAAAAGCCTGTGGAGTTGGCATCTCTGAAGCCAACAAAGTTTCTGCTTGGTCAATCAATTCAGCTTTAGGATCTTTTTCACGGACGGATTCGAGCAAGCCTTCCAACTCTTCTCTAGCAGTCTGATAACGTTGATTTCCATCCAAGGCTGTCCCTGCTTGTTTCAACTCATTCAAAGCTTTGTTGACCTCTTCTTGACTGGCATCATGGTTTTCTGCAACAGCTTTCGCTGCATTGAGCTTCTCTACTAGTGCTGCTTGTTTGTTCTCGCTTGAGAAGGTGTAGGCAAGAGTTGACTGACGGCCTTGGGCAGCAGTGATTTCTTGTTTGAGGTACTCATCGTTGACAGCTGCTTTTGGAGAAACCAAGACATCAAACTCAGCTGTGTGTCCCTTGTAATGAAGGGTCAAGGTCTGACGACCAGTCTTTTGAGCATCGTAGCCCATAATTTCAACACCTTGATCTGTGAAGGCATGGCTTTCTTCTGTCTCATCATCATAGAGAACGCCGAAGCGCCCTTCTGCAAGATCCAGTTGCTCTCCTACTAGATAGTCCGTTTTCGGTTTCTGAGTAATGTACAGACCTGCTACTTCCTTTGGTTTTCCTTCATCTTGACCAGTCACTTGTACCTTCAAGTCACCGCTTACTGGAAGTCCAAGATAGCTAACTGTGAGCTTTTGTTCCCCTTTTTGATGAGCGTTGTAGCCAGATACTGTCACACCTGAGTGAGTAAGGTTAATCAGCTCATCGGCTTGTCCCCCTTCGTATTGAACACGGAGGGTTCCACCTCTAAGGTCAAGTTTTTCTCCCTCTTTGTAAACCGTCTTCTTAGGTCCTTTTTCAAGGCTAACTGCAGCAATTTTTCTCTCATCCTGTGGAATCGCTACTGCCAAGGTGTTACTGATTTCTTTGCCAGGTAGTTGGGTACGATAGTAGAGGAGAGTTGGTTGCTTGTCAAAGCCCAATGGTGCTGTTGCCAAGTCGCCTCCAGTTTCAGACTTCAAAGTTGCAATCGGTGTTTGTGAATCTGCCTTGTCGTAAACGGCGATAGTTGCACCCGCTGGAACATCAGAGAAACCTAGTTGAACTTGATGGTTTCCAAGTGAACGGGCCGCTACCTTAGCCATTGGAATATTTTGACTTTCTGTATCTAGTGTTTCGTACATCTTCCAGTTGTATATACGAATGGCCTTCCAAGGTGTCCCATTATCTGAAGTGATAACTTTTAGGCGCCAGTCTTGGGCAGTAATTGGTTTGTCAAGAGTGATATCTGTCACGTGTGCTTTGTTGCCACGGACTTCCTTAGCTAGTTTCCACTCACCGTCTGTATCCTTGTAGTAAAGGTCAAAATCTTTGGTGTTCATCAAACCGTCGTTAACAGACTCACCACCAGCTCCCGCATGATCCATGACCCATCTAACAACGGTACGTGGCTTGGTCAAGCGAATATCCACACTACCGCTCAGCTGAGCTGAAGACCACTTATCTGACAGACTTGTAATCGTACCGTTCAACATGCCTTCGATGCCTTCCCCGCCTTCAGTATTTGGGAAAGTGCTACCGATAACCTTTGCACCTGGAACAATATTTTCAGCCAAAGGTCTTGGGAGAGTTGTATCCTGAACTGTCATCCCCCAGTTGAATGACGCAGTTGCAGCCTCAGAACGGAGGCCATTTTTACCAACTGCAACGACTTTCAGTTCCTGAGTCCTACCAGTCGCATTAGCAGAACGGCTAATTTTTGGCAAGTAGATGGTTGAAGCAGATGAACCTGTCAACAAACGCCAGTTATCACCGTCTTTTTCGTAGACTTCATAGAAATCCGCATCTTGGTTACCAGCAAATTGGACCACTGCTTCAGCTTCTTGGGCATTTTTAAGAGATTGTTTCACCACAGAAAGGCCTGTAGGCGCTTGTGGTGCTTGGTGATTATCTGAAATGGTTAATTGACCTAGGTTAAACTGATAATCTTTTACAGCTCCTTCATGCTCGAAGAAGAGTTTGACTGCATAGATGGTTTTACCTGCTAGTGAGCTGAGGTCAAATTCTTCATTCTTCCAGTCATCAGAGAGAGTCAGTTCTTTCCATGCAACTGCATCCTCAAATTTGTAGTCTGGAGTCGTAGAGAAGGCCATATAAACTTTAGAGCCTTTTCCTCCCTTGTGGGCAACACGAAGTTTGGTTTTCTCAGTTACTTCTAGTTTGGTAGAATACAAATTCACATCCTGGTTCGTCTTACCAGCTACATCACCTGAGAATTTAAGGGAGTTCCCTCCATTATAGGCATCTGTAAAGTCGTATTCTGCACGAAGTTTTTCCCCCGTTGAAGTCTGCCACCAGCGCCATGTTGGCAAGACACCCGAAACCGAACGGTAGTTCCACTCAGAATCCTTAGAAACTTTACCGTCTACAAACCATTTTCTACCATGACCTGTATTAAAGGAGGTCGTGAAGGTTCGGCCAACTGCTGGTGTGCGGTCCGCAACTAAATTGGCAATCCCATACCACTCTTTATCTGCTGGTTTTTGAGCCGTTGGATCTCCTTGGTAGCCTGTGAAGAAGATGTCTTCATTCTTGTGGTAGTCTTCGCCTGTTTTTCCTAGACTGGTAATCGTATCTGGTGCAAAGAGTCCAAGTGACAAACGCAACTTGCCTTTTTCATCTAAGAGGGCATCCCATTTGACTTTGGTCTTATAAGAACCACCTTGTTGCAATTCCAAGCCTGCAAAGACATCATACTGGCTACGTTCTAGCCATTTGGCCATCTCTACGGAGTGGTCATTCTTTTCCTTGTTCCAGTTGAAATTGGCAAAGAATTGGTCCGCAGGAACTTTGTCTCCTTCTTTTTGCATGAACTGGTAGTTGTAATCACCTAGACCATCTTCGTGGTAACGACCGTATTTGTAGGTCATGGCATCGTACCAAGCATACTTGATTGGGTGGTTGACTTTGGCTGCATATTCTTTTGTATAGAGCATGAATTGGCGCATTTTTTCACCAAGAGGTGCTACCAATTCCCCCGTTGTTTCCTGATTAATGAAATAGCCATCAAAGCCATAGTACTTAGCAAGATCAACGAGTTTGCGTGCAATTGGGAAGGTGCCATCTGCATCTTGTTTCAAGGCAGCTGCAAATTTCTCTTGGTCGGCAATGCTATTTGACCAGTTGAAAAAGAGGGTTCCATAAACGGGAACTCCGTTGCGGTGGCCTGCATCAATGACATCTGGAGTTGGAACTAGACCTTCCCAGAAGACCATTGAATCCAAGTATTGCCAGTAATCAAAAGCGTAGGCCTTGAATTCTTCTCCACCAACAGAAGCGTGGTCTTTGGCCTTTGAGTTGGTATTTGCCAGCGCCTGAACCTTGGCTCTTCTGCTTGCTTTTTCATTAACCAACTGGCCTCTATGACGCTTGGCGAGTTCAACTGAGGAACGGTTGATGGAATCATCCTCACGCGCACCCGGTTCCCATTTTAATAAATCTTCCCAAGTATCAAATTTGATTTCTTTTGGTCGGAGACTCTTTTCCTCATTTTTAGGAACGTCTGCTAGAGTCGGTTTGTCGGCTTTCTTCTCAGCCACTTGAGGAGCTTCCTCTGGTTTGACTTCTTCTTTTTCAGTTGGTTGAGCAGGTTTTTCAGCTTTATCTGCCGGAGCGGGTTTTGCCTCTTCTTTTTCATTGACCAAATCCGTTATTGCTGGAGTGTTTTCTGAAATTGGTTGCTCAGCTACTTTGTTCTCTGTTTCCTCTAATTGTTTTTCAAGGGCTGCAGTATCTGGATTAGCTGTTTCACTAGCTCTTGTAGCTTGGGCGCTCGTATTTGCAGCTGTTTCAGGGACTGCGACTTGTTCGGCAAGAGCTGGGCTCGCAAATAGAACTGAACCAATCATCAAGGAACAAGCTCCGATTAACAGCTTACGAATACTGTAACGGCAACGTTTTTCAAAAAATAGATCTTTCATCTTATCCTCCTAATAAAATATAAAGTAAGCGCTTTACTTTTTGATAAAAAGTAACTGTTCTCAGTGCACACCACCAGAACAGGATCATCTTCATTTTATCCTATATGAAAGCGATGTCAATCTATTTAACATAAAAACTATAACTAGGATAATAATCAGTAAAATTTGGACACAATCCTATAAATCATTTCTCTTATAGGTAATCTATCTCTCATTTTAAACGAAAGTTCTTGTTTCTTATGAAAATTTCAGCTAAACACTTGTGAGATTTACTTTTATCCTTTAAAATAGAATAGGAGAAATTCCGTTATTATTTTTCGGAGGAAAAAGAAATGTCCATTAATTGGCAGGAAATTTTATTTCACTTTTTAGGAGGTCTAGGACTGTTTTTATACAGTATCAAGACCATGGGAGACGGTTTGCAACAAGCTGCTGGAGATCGCCTTCGTTTTTACATTGACAAGTACACTAGCAATCCCTTTTTAGGTGTTCTAGTCGGAATCGTCGTGACTGCCCTGATTCAGTCAAGTACAGGGGTTACAGTTATCACGGTTGGGCTAGTCAGCGCTAGTCTTCTAACCCTTAGACAGGCTATCGGAATTATCATGGGAGCCAACATCGGAACCACCGTTACATCCTTTATCATCGGTTTCAAGCTTGGTGAGTATGCTTTACCCTTGATTTTCCTTGGAACCATGTTCCTCTTCTTTACAAAAAACAGAACAGCAAACAATATCGGGCGCATCCTGTTTGGTGTCGGGGGAATCTTCTACGCCCTCAACCTCATCAGTGCCGGTATGAGCCCGCTTAAAGATTTACCACAATTCAAGGAGTATATGGTAACCTTGGGACAAAATCCTATTTTAGGAGTAGTAGCCGGTGCAGTGATTACCGTCCTCATTCAGGCCTCTTCGGCAACTATCGGGATTCTACAAGGTCTCTATGCAGGTGGCTTCCTTGACCTTAAAGGTTCGCTACCGGTTCTCTTCGGGGATAATATCGGGACAACTCTAACCGTTATCATTGCGGCAGCTGGAGCCAATGTCTCAGCGAAACGCGTTGCGGCAACCCACGTTACCTTTAACGTTTTAGGAACTATTCTTTGCTTAATCTTATTAGGCCCTTTCACTGCTATGATCGAGTACTTCCAGGCACTCCTTCACCTCTCACCTGAGATGACAATCGCCTTCTCTCACGGTGCCTTTAACGTAAGTAACACCATTGTACAATTTCCATTCATCGGAGCCTTGGCCTACTTTGTAACCAAGCTCATCCCTGGTGAAGACGAGGTTGTCAAGTACGAGCCCCTCTATCTCGACGAGCAACTTATCCAGCAATCTCCTTCCATCGCTCTAGGAAATGCCAAAAAAGAACTCTTGCACTTGGGGAACTATGCAACCAAAGCTTTTGACCTTTCTTATACCTATATCATCGGTTTGGATGAAAAGGTAGCTGAAAAAGGGCACAAGACAGAGGAAGCCATCAATACCATCGATGAAAAACTCACTCGTTACCTCATCAGACTCTCAAGCGAATCCTTGAGCCAAAAGGAAAGTGAAGTCTTGACCAACATTCTGGATTCATCTCGTGATTTGGAACGGATTGGGGACCACGCAGAAGGCTTGCTCAACCTAACAGACTACCTCCAACGTAAGAATGTTCAATTTTCTGATGCTGCTTTAGAGGAATTAGCTGAGATTTATCAAGCAACAACTGCATTTATCAAGGATGCCCTTGATAGTGTGGAAAATAATGATATTGAAAAAGCTCAAAGTCTGATTGAACGCCATAAAGAAATCAACAATATGGAACGCGTTCTCAGAAAGACTCACATCAAACGCCTTAACAAAGGTGAGTGTTCTACACAAGCTGGAGTCAACTTTATCGACATCATTTCCCACTACACTCGTGTGTCTGACCATGCTATGAATCTAGCCGAAAAGGTCATTGCTGAACAAATCTAATACTCTTCGAAAATCTCTTCAAACCACGTCAACGTCGCCTTGCCGTATATATGTTACTGACTTCGTCAGTTCTATCCACAACCTCAAAACCGTGTTTTGAGCAATCTGCGGTTAGTTTCCTAGTTTGCTCTTTGATTTTCATTGAGTATAAGTGCCAAGAAGCTATCCTGAATGGGATGGCTTTTTCATTTCCTCATCAAAAATGTTTTTTCTGACATATAAAAAATGCTTTGATTCCATTGTGAATCAAAGCATTTTAAAGAGTTCTCCAAACATGATAGCAGAAACTGCAGTGCCCCTGTACTTGGCTTCTTCCCTTTTGATAAAGCGAGCCAAGTTGATCAACTCAGGTGCTGGGTGTTTGGGATTTCTGAACAATTCAAGATTGACCAGACCTGAGAGACGGACTGCTAATAACTGCTCATTTGTAGTAGGCAGTTTCTTAGCAGTCTCTAGGAGAGCAGCGACTAACTCTTCACTCAAGCCCTGACGGGCATGATTATAGAGATCTTTTATAAGGCTTTCTAGGTTTGGTTCTGCCATCCTGATCACCTCCCTTATGCTTAATAATTTTTAATCAAATCAACCGTTGAACGATCCAATTTTTTCACCAAGGCTTGCAAGAAGGCTTGGGCTTCTAAGAAGTCATCCATCGCGTAGAGAGTTTGGTGAGAGTGGATATAACGAGCACAGACACCGATAGTTGTAGATGGGACACCACCATTTTTCAGGTGAGCTGCTCCAGCGTCCGTTCCACCTTTTCCACAGTAGTATTGGTACTTGATGCCCGCTTCTTCAGCCGTTGTCAAAAGGAAATCCTTCATACCTGGGAGAAGCAAGTGACCTGGATCATAGAAACGAATCAAAGTTCCATCCCCAATCTTGCCTTGACCACCATAAACATCACCAGCAGGTGAACAGTCAACTGCCAGAAAGACTTCTGGGTCAAACTTGGTTGTGGAAGTATGAGCACCACGCAGACCAACCTCTTCTTGGACGTTAGAGCCAAGATAGAGTTCATTTCCCAGTTTTTGATCTGATAAAGCTTCTGCAAGCTCGCTCACCATGAGGACACCGTAGCGGTTGTCCCAAGCTTTTGAGATGATATTTTTTTCATTGGCTGTCAAGATAGCAGAACTATCTGGGACAATGGTGTCACCAGGACGGATACCAAAGCTTTCTGCCTCAGCCTTGTCTGCAAAACCACCATCAAAAATGATATCTGAAATTGCTGGCATAGTTGGTCCACCTGTTCCACGTGTCAAATGTGGAGGAACAGAACCTGAGATCACTGGAATTTCACGACCGTCACGAGTAAAGAGTTTGAAGCGTTGGCTGCTGACCACCATAGGATTCCAGCCACCGATTTCAACCACACGGAAGGTTCCGTCTGGCTTAATCTCGCTGACCATAAAACCAACTTCGTCCATGTGAGATGCGACCAAGACGCGTGGTGCATCGGCAGCTTCTGAATGCTTGATACCGAAAATACCACCTAAGCCATCTGTCACCACTTCATCCACATGTGGTGTCAACTTTTCACGAAGATAAGTCCGGACAGGCGCTTCATGACCTGAGATTGCAGCAAGCTCTGTTACTTCTTTGATTTTTGAAAATAATGTTGTCATATCAGTTCCTTCTTTCTGTCCTCCATTTTACCACTTTTTATAGGAGAAGGATAGTGGGAAGGTGGATTGGTTTTTACTCAGTTTTCCAATAAAAGAGAGGGGCAGATGTAATTTCAGAAATTTTTCTTTCTTTTTACATTAAATTGTCAGAAAATTTATTGACAGATTAAAGAAATCGTGGTTACATTATCTCCAAGGGTATTTTTATAGCAAATCTACATGAAAGGACGGGGCATGAAACTTTCTCATATTTTAACAGGCTTACTTCTACTCCTGGTCTTTCTCTCCATTACCATTGGAACCAGTGATTTTTCTTGGGAAAAATTCTTTGCTTTTGACCAACAGACTTGGCTTCTCTTTCAAGAGTCGCGTCTTCCAAGAACTATCAGCATTCTCCTTGCAGCCTCCAGTATGAGTATGGCAGGACTCCTCATGCAGACCATCACTCAAAATCAGTTTGCTGCTCCGAGCACAGTCGGAACGACAGAAGCCGCCAAACTGGGAATGGTGTTAAGCCTCTTTGTCTTTCCGTCTGCGAGTCTGACCCAAAAGATGCTCTTTGCTTTTGGCTCTTCCATCTTATTTACTCTCTTCTTCCTAGCCTTTATGACTATTTTTTCTGTAAAGGAAAGATGGATGTTGCCCTTAATTGGGATCATCTATAGTGGGATTGTCGGTTCTATCACAGAAGTTATCGCCTATCGTTTCAATCTGGTTCAGAGTATGACTGCTTGGACCCAGGGCTCCTTCTCCATGATTCAGACCCATCAGTATGAGTGGCTCTTCTTAGGCCTCATTATCCTGATAGCCGTTTGGAAATTATCCCAAACCTTCACCATCATGAATCTGGGCAAGGAAACCAGTGAGAGTTTGGGGATTTCTTACTCCCTACTTGAAAAGCTGGCCCTCTTTCTAGTGGCGCTAACGACAAGTGTCACCATGATTACTGTGGGCGCCTTGCCTTTTCTCGGGGTCATCGTTCCCAATCTTGTCCGCAAGCGCTATGGAGATAATCTGAGCCAAACTAAACTCATGGTCGCTCTGGTCGGAGCCAATCTGGTTCTGGCCTGCGACATCCTCTCTCGAGTCTTGATTCGGCCCTATGAGCTGTCTGTCAGTCTCCTACTAGGAATCATCGGTAGCCTCGTCTTTATCCTACTTCTCTGGAGAGGGGGACAAAAAGATGCAGTTTAAAAGCAAACATACCAAGCTCTTCTGCCTTCTCATTATTCTGGCCATTGGAGCTTGTCTTCTCTACTTTTGGCCCATCACCCATCTATCTTCCTTTGCCTGGAAGCTACGTTCCCAAAAAATCATCGTTTATCTCTTGGTAGCCGTCGCGACAGGGATTTCGACCATTAGTTTTCAAACCCTGACGGAAAATCGCTTTCTGACGCCAAGTATTTTGGGAATCGAATCCTTCTATGTCTTGCTACAAACCCTGCTACTAATATTTGAAAGCAAATTTCTACAGCTTGGAAAGTCGCCTGTCTTAGAATTTCTAATCTTGCTTCTGCTTCAATCCCTCTTCTTTCTCGCCTTACAAGGCTACTTGAAGACGCTGATGAAGCAAGATCTGGTTTTCATTCTGCTAATCTGCCTAGCCCTGGGAAGTCTCTTTCGAAATATCAGTACCTTCCTCCAAGTCCTGATGGATCCAAATGAATACGATAAACTGCAGAACACTCTCTTTGCCTCCTTTCAGCATCTCAACACTTCCATCCTAGCCATCGGTTCTCTGATCATCCTCGCCTTGACAATCTTTTTCTTTCGAAAAGCAGTCGTTCTGGATGTCTTGCACCTGCAAAGAGAAACGGCTCAGATACTTGGACTCGATGTTGAAAAAGAACAGAGAGAACTCCTCTGGGGCATCGTGCTCTTGACCTCAACAGCGACTGCCTTGGTAGGGCCTATGGCCTTCTTCGGCTTTATGCTAGCCAATCTTACCTACCTGATTGTCAAAGATTATCGGCACAAGTTGCTCTTTATCGTAGCCATTCTGATTGGATTTATTAGTTTGACCTTGGGGCAAGCCCTCATCGAACGAGTCTTTGCGCTGGAAATTCGCATCAGCATGATCATCGAGAGTGTGGGTGGTCTCTTATTCTTTATCTTACTTTACAGGAGGGCACGTCAGTGAAACTGGAAAACATTGACAAATCCATTCAAAAACAGGATATTTTGCAAGACATTTCCCTTGAAGTCAGTCCTCAGAAACTGACAGCCTTCATTGGTCCAAACGGCGCCGGGAAATCAACTCTTCTCTCCATCATGAGCAGACTGACCAAGAAAGATCAGGGGATTCTCAGTATTAAAGGCCGGGAAATCGAAAGCTGGAATTCGCAAGAACTGGCCAAAGAACTCACCATCCTAAAGCAGAAGATCAATTACCAAGCCAAATTGACTGTAGAAGAATTGGTCAGCTTTGGACGTTTTCCCTACAGCCGTGGTCGACTGAGGGCGGAAGACTGGGAAAAAATCCAAGAAACTCTAGACTATCTGGAACTGACCAACCTAAAAGACCGATACATCGATAGTCTGTCTGGCGGACAGCTCCAACGTGTCTTTATCGCCATGGTACTGGCCCAGGATACAGACTTTATCTTGCTGGACGAACCGCTCAACAACCTAGATATCAAGCAAAGTGTCAGCATGATGCAGATCCTTCGGCGACTGGTGGAGGAACTAGGGAAGACCATTGTCATTGTCCTCCACGATATCAATATGGCTAGCCAGTATGCGGATGAAATTGTTGCCTTTAAAGACGGTCAAGTCTTTTGCAAGGGAACGACTGCTCAAATCATGCAGGCTGATCTGCTCAGTCAACTCTATGAGATTCCCATCACACTGGCTGATATCAATGGCAAAAAGATCTGTATCTATAGCTAGCTATTCTGAACTCATGTTAGAGAACCCTCTGTCTCTTAGCTAACAAACCTATTTAAGAGACCCCCTACATCGTTACTATATTTTAAAAAGGAGAAATCATGAAAACATCCCTTAAACTTTATCTCACTGCCCTAGCTGTCAGCTTCTTGCTCTTACTTGGTGCATGTAGTACAAATACAAACTCAAGCACTAGCCAGACAGAGACAAGTAGCTCTGCTCCAACAGAGATAACTATTAAAAGTTCACTAGATGAGGTCAAACTTTCAAAGGTTCCTGAAAAGATTGTGACTTTTGACCTCGGTGCTGCGGATACTATTCGCGCTTTAGGTTTTGAAAAGAATATCGTCGGAATGCCTACAAAAACTGTGCCGACTTACCTAAAAGATCTTGCAGGAAATGTCAACAATGTGGGTTCCATGGTTGAGCCAGACCTAGAAGCCATCGCTGCTCTTGAACCAGACCTAATTATCGCTTCACCACGTACCCAAAAATTCGTAGACAAATTCAAAGAGATTGCTCCAACCGTGCTCTTCCAAGCAAGTAAGGACGACTACTGGACTTCTACCAAGGCCAACATCGAATCTCTAGCAAGTGCCTTTGGTGAAACTGGTACACAGAAAGCCAAAGAAGAATTGGCAAACCTGGATAAGAGTATCCAAGAAGTCGCTACTAAAAACGAAAGTTCTGACAAAAAAGCCCTTGCTATCCTCCTCAATGAAGGAAAAATGGCTGCCTTTGGTGCCCAATCTCGTTTCTCTTTCTTGTACCAAACTTTGAAATTCAAGCCAACTGACACTCAATTTGAAGACTCTCGCCACGGACAGGAAGTCAGCTTTGAAAGTGTCAAAGAAATCAATCCTGACATCCTCTTTGTCATCAACCGCACCCTTGCCATTGGTGGGGACAACTCAAGCAACGATGGCGTCCTAGAAAATGCCCTCATCGCTGAAACTCCTGCCGCTAAAAATGGTAAAATTATCCAACTAACACCAGACCTCTGGTATCTAAGTGGCGGCGGTCTTGAATCAACCAAACTCATGATTGAAGACGCACAAAAAGCTTTGAAATAAGCAAGAAAACCCAACATCAAATGATGTTGGGTTATTTTTTTTCTTGATTCCGTTTGAGTGAAAAGTGGTCTGGGACAGGATCTTTTCCTATTGGCGACCAGGGATGGCAACGTAAAATCCGAGCCAAGCCCATCAGAACACCCTTGAAGCCATGTTTTTCAATAGCCTGGATCATGTAGTTGGAACAAGTTGGCTCAAAACGACAAGAGGGTGGAAAGGCTGGTGAGATAAAACGTTGGTAAAAGCGTACTGGAGCTATTAAGATTCGTTTCATTATTTCTTGGTTACAGCCATGGTGTGTAGTTGGCTGATTTCTTTTTTGTTAAGGCGGCGAGATTCTCCCGGACGAAGGCCTGTCAAGTCTAGGTGTCCAAAACGTGTCCGAGACAACTTATCCACTTGGAGACCGACAGCTTCAAACATCTTTTTAACCTGGTGGTTGCGCCCTTCATGGATAGTCAACTGTACTACAGAGCGATTTTTAACTGGATCTACTTTGAGAATCTCATAAACAGCTGGCTTAGTTTTCTTGCCATCAATCTCAAGACCACGAGTTAAGGGACGAAGGTTTTCTTTGTTGGCCACACCTTTAACACGCGCGACATAGACCTTGTCAATCTCATTACGGGGGTGAATCATCTCGTCTGTAAAGTCCCCATCGTTGGTCAAAATCAAGACACCTGATGTATCCCAGTCCAAACGTCCAACTGGGTAAATGCGCTCCTTGACATTGGGCAAGAGGTCCACAACAGTCTTGCGGCCCTTGTCATCTGTCACACTGGAAATCACTCCACGTGGTTTGTTAAGCAGATAGTAGACCTTTTCTTCGTTGTAGATAGGTTGTCCTTCAACTTCAACCTTATCGCCAGCTTTGATAGTGGTTGCTAGTTCACGCACCACTTGGCCGTTGACCGTCACCAAACCTTGCTTGATCAACTCTTCTGCTTTTCTCCTACTGGCCACACCTGCGTGGGCAATATATTTATTGATTCTCATCTTCTTCTATCCTTTCACCAAATAATTGGCTTTCTTGGGCTTGAATCTCAAGCTCATCAATCACTGGTAATTCTTCTAAATGGTTAATCCCCATGTAATCTAGAAAATAATCCGTAGTCACATAGAGATTAGGGCGACCCAAAACTTCTTTTTTCCCATCTTCTCGTATCAAGTCAAAGGCCTGCAACTTCGCCAAGGCCCCACTCGAGTTAACCCCACGGATAGCATCAATCTCAATTCGGGTAATCGGTTGTTTGTAGGCAATGATGGACAAGGTCTCAAGGGCAGCCCGAGACAAACTTTGGTTGATGGGTGCCTTGGAGTATTCCTTCAAAATCGCTGCAAATTGAGGCTTGGTGACCAATCTGTATGCACCACCTGTCTCGATCAGGGACAAGCTTGACTCTGGGTCATTTTCATACTTCTGGGCTAATTTTTCTAAACTCTGTTGGATGCCTGTCGGGGGAAGTGATAGGAGTTCAGCCAACTGGCGAACTCGAATCCCATCTTCACCTGCTACAAACAAGAGCGCTTCTATTTCTGCTAAAGTACTCATCTTTCCTCTCTATCAAGTCTAGCTTTGTGCCTCTTGATTTTCTTCCTTCTTTTCCATAAGATAGATATCTCCGAAACTCTCCTCTTGCACGAGGATCAGTTCCTGAGTTTTGATTAACTCTAGGGTCGCCAAAAAGAGGGTAATGACCTCTTGGACATTCTGGGCTTCCTTGAACAAATCCTGCAAACGCAACTGGTCTCGTCCAGTCAAGGATTCTTTTACGATACCCATCATGTCCTCAATCTTATACTCATCCCGCAAAATGGTCGTGTGATTCTGTGCGAACTCCTCTTTTTTCTTGGCTAGAATATTTGAAAAAGCCAAAAAGAGGTCAATGGTCGTCCTATCATGCACAAGCTCCGCATCCTCGTAAATCAACTCTGTTGGTGCTTTAGAATAGTACTGGGCCCGATCTTGGTGCTTGGCTTCCAAGTGCTCACCCAAGAGCTTGAACTTGCGGTATTCTTCGATTTGAGAGAGAAGATCCTGCTCTAGGTCATCCTCTAAGTCTGTCACTTCTGCTACCTTTGGCAAGAGCTTGCGACTCTTGATCAGCATCAGCTGACTGGCCATAACCATATACTCGCCCGTCACTTCCAGACGCATGGCCTGCAGGGTTGAGACATAGGCTAGATACTGTTCGATGACTTCTGTAATGGGCACATCGTAGATATCCATCTGGTACTTAGAAACCAGGTGCAAGAGTAAGTCCAGCGGCCCTTCAAAATCTTTTAATTTAATATCCATTATCTATATTTTTCTAAGGTCAGGACTGTTTTTAATCCTAATTTTTTTGCAATTTCGTACAAATCGACCTTGTTTTCTATTTGTCTTAGAATGAACTGTTCCCGTAGGGCTTGGGCTGATAGTTCTGGGAAACCTTTCTCCTTGACAAAGGACTCCAGCTGACGAAAGGCCCACTGACGAGAATAGGCTTTCCCTCCCCTTTCAAAGAGATAGGTCTGCCCCATCAAGGGTTCCAATTCTGAAAGCAAGGTCCTAGGAATGGCTACAATCCTCTGTTGGGAAGCCTTGTTGATTCGCAGCACTTGAAAATCCAGATTGATATCTGCAACCTTAAGGGCTAAAATCTCACTTGGCAAGAGACCTATTTCCAAGATAAGAAGCGCCAGCAAGCGTCCTTCTGGATAATTACTTTCCTGCCAAAAAGAGTCTAAATTTAGAATCTCTGGCTTTTCAGTCTTCTTTTCAGCTTGTTTGGCTAATTCCAGACGGTAAAAGCTGTCCACTTCTCCGTTTCGATAGAGAAAGTAGAGAAATTGGTTACAGGCCGAAAGTTTTCGCTTCTGGGCGCTGATTTTTAGATTGGCTAGCTGGGCTTGGTAAATCTTAAGACTGGTCTCAGAGATCCGCTCACCCACAATGTCTAAAAATTGCTCTAGATCATACTTATAGGACTGCTTGGAATTGGCAGACAAGCCCTGTTTTTCCTCTAAAAAGGCTGAAATCCTATCTCTCATTTGCATCGAATCTCATATTCCTTACTAAAGTCATGTAAGAGAGCATTGACAGCCTTGAGGATAGACTTGCGCGTGATGATTCCTTGGAAAATTCCTTCACCATCTACGACTGGCAAGAAGGGTTCATCTACCAGTTTATGGAGGACCTCTGTGATGTTATAGTCTGGAGCGACAACTGACACATCCGTCTTGGTCATATGAACGATATCTGTCGTTGCCATCTGCTCATCCGTCAAACCTTGCTCCATTTGATAAGCCAAAATGTCTCTCAGCCCAATGGTTCCAACAAAGCGTTTGTCAAAGGTCACAACAGGGATACGGGTATAAGTGATTTGGCTCAACACTAAAATCGCATGGTCAGCGTTATGGGTATCAATCAAGGCTGCTAGATTCTCAGCAGGGGTAAGAAAAGTCTCTTCCTGCTCCAGTAAAAATGCTTCAAATTCCTTGGCAATCATCGAGCAAACTCCTTGGACAAGCCTGAATAAACCTCATGGTCACGTGTCAAAAAGTCTACTTTAAAATAGCTGTCATCAATCTCCACTCGAGCATAGAGACATTCTCTGATGGTCCCTCGTGGTTGGCTGATGGAGCCTGGATTTAAAAAGAGTGTTTTGCCTTCCATCCAAGCATTTGGCACATGCAAGTGACCATAGAGACAGATATCGGCATCTTCTTCCTGAGCCCAGTAGTCCAACTTTTGAAAGTTGAAATTGATATCAAACAAGTGTCCATGCGTCTGGATGATCTTGGTTGGACCAAGTTGAGTTACCAAACGTTCTGGGTAGCCAGCATAAAAGTCCATATTTCCTTTGACGACATGGATACCTTCCCAGAGCGGAGAGTCTGGACGGAGTTCTGAGTCACCATCGTGAAAAATGGCATCAACTTTCCCCAGATAGCGATCACGGATTTCTTCCACAATCAAGCTATCTCCGTGGGAGTCACTCATTACAATGATGGTTTGCTTTGCCATGATGGAAATACCTCCAAAAGTTTCTTAACGGCTAAGGCACGGTGGGATTGGCTATTTTTTTCTTCAAGGGTTAATTCTGCTGCTGACTTACCTGTCTCTCCCACAAGGAAAAGCGGGTCATAGCCAAAGCCATTCTCCCCCTTTGGTTCAAAGTTAATGTAGCCCGGCCAGTCAGCTTCAACCACCAAGCTTTCCTTGTTTGGACTAGCTACGACTAGGGTTGTGTGGAATTGAGCTGAGCGGTCCTTGAGTTCAAAGACCATGGCCAATTCGTGCAAGAGTTTGGCATTATTTTCACGATCAGACGCTCCCACACCAGCGAATCGCGCTGACCAGACTCCTGGTAAACCGCCGAGGACATCGACTTTGAGACCAGAATCATCTGCCAAAACCATCTTGCCTGTTAATTGGGAAATCGTTTCTGCCTTCAGGCGGGCATTTTCTTCAAAGGTCATGCCTGTTTCAGCTACTTCAGGTAGATCTGGATAGTCATTGAGATTTTCCACATCATAACCTAACTTGTCAAAAATAGCTCGGAATTCCTTGGTCTTGCCCTCGTTACGAGTCGCAATGAGCAGAGTTTCTCTGACCTTGTTAGTTTCAAAGAAGGCTTCTACATCGACTCCTTCTTTAGGCAATTCGACATGCAAAAGCTGTCCATTTTCAACCAAGAGCAGGGCTCCCTGACGTTGGATGACTTCTAGATTGCGACCTGCTTCAGCATTTAAAATCTCAACGATAAAGGAGAGCAGACGGAAGTTAGAAGACCAGCGCATCACCGTTATCGTAATCGGAAAGCCATTTTCTTCGTCACGAAAAATCCGCGCTAAATCCATAAAATCAAGCTCGAGAGGATCTTTGATGAGGCTGTAGATACCTCCATAGACATCCCAGACACCGACATACCAGTCCTGGTCATCCTTGTATTCGTAAATTTTGTTTGTCATAAAGTTACATGCTCCACATGAATCTCTTTTTCCAGCCATTCTGCTCCAATTTGGGCAAAACTTTGGCTATTGGCTGTTGTGTAAAAACGATGTTGAAGAGGTCCCGCATCTCGGCTACGATTGATTTCAAAATAGTTCAGCAAAACCGAGATATCCCGTACACACTCTGCCCCACTATCGATGAGCTGAACCTTTGGTCCCATGACATTTTGGATGATGGGGCGAAGGAGTGGGTAATGGGTACAACCCAAAATCAGGCTATCCACCTTTCCAACCAAGGGTCGCAGGGTTTCATAGACCACTTTCTTGGTGACACTGGTTGACAGGGCACCAGACTCCACCAAGGGGGCAAACTTTGGACAGGCCAAACTCTCCACCTGTAAGTCCGGATCCAGATCATGGATTTTCTGACGGTAGATATCTGATTGGACTGTCATGGGGGTTCCAATTACTCCGATTTTCCCACCTTGACTGGACTTGATAGCTGCCGAAGCTCCCGGCAAAATCACACCTAGGACAGGAATATCTAGTTGGGCCTTGATTTCTTCCCAGACGACCGCAGTCGCAGTGTTACAAGCAATGACAATCATTTTGACATCCTTGGTCAAGAGAAAGTTGACCAACTGCCAAGTATATTCACGGATTTGCTCAGCAGGACGGGGACCATAGGGCGCCCGTGCCGAATCTCCAATATAGACGATTTCTTCATGGGGAAGCTGGCGCATGAGCTCACGAACAACGGTTAAGCCACCGACACCCGAATCCAAAAAACCAATTGGTCGATTATCCATATAGTCTTCTTTCTAGTCTTTTTTCTGATTGATAGTTCATCATGATTCCTTGTCCTGAACGATCGGATAGACAGCTTGATAGAATGGCAACTGCCTCTCTTTTAATCATAATCAAATATCAATAGAATGCAAGGAAAAAGTCTTATCCTTGAGAACTATTGAACATAGTGAGAAGTCTGGAACTTTCATCCCAGACTTTTCCTATTTATTTTTTCTTTTTATTGTTAGCAAGGGCTGCTTTTTGTTGGCGGATGATTTGGTGGTAAACTTGTTGTACCTTGGCTTCGCTTGGCTTTTGACCATTTGCGCTCAAGAGAGCACGAACCGCCTCAGCGTTCAAACGTGGGTTGTCTGCAAATTCTTTTTCGATTTGCTTACGAACCAAGTACATCCCTCCAAGAGCTCCTCCTAGAAAAGCTAACACAATCAAGATAATTGCTAAAAGTAAATCCATTCTTTTTCTCCTGTTTCTTTTTGAGTCTTCTATATTATACCATAAAGTGACTTTCCTGACTAGTTTGTTTTACGCTTTCAGGGAGGGGGTTAAGCTAATTCTAAGTTAGTCTTACAATCAGAATGAATTATGAAATTACGAATAATTCCACCCTTTCCTCTCTTTCTTCTACTTTTTTAAGAAAAAGCAATCTCAAATATGTTTTTCACCAAAAACCTCTTGACAAATGCTAAACGACCATTAGAATGGGAGGTGAGGAGATAAATAGAAACAAAATAAACGAAACTGCTTTATAAAATATAAGCGGTTTCGAATACACAAAGGAGGGTTTTATGAAAAAACACTTTTGGGAGAAATCCTGTCGCTATAGCATTCGCAAGCTGACGATTGGGACTGCTTCTGTTTTACTGGGAGCTGTTTTTCTAGTCAACCACACTGTAGCTGCAGACAGTGTTGAGGTCAAGCAAACTGAACCAACCTCTGTCGAAGCAATCACTAAGCCTGATAGTGAACCCAAAGCAGCTGAAGCGACTGAAACTACAAATCCGTCTCTAGCCGAAAGTCCAGTAGTTTCCGAAAGCAAGCCAGCTAACGAGACTCAAAAGACAAATAGTCAAGCTAGTGAAGAAGCCATTGTAGAAGCTAAAGAAAATAAGGAACCTGAAAAAGCAGATCAGCCGGTGACAAAGCAAGAAAACTATCAACTCAACTACGATCAGCCAACAGCTCCCTCCTATGATGGATGGGAAAAACAAGCCCTTCCTGTCGGAAATGGAGAGATGGGAGCCAAGGTTTTCGGTCTGATTGGCGAAGAGAGAATCCAGTACAACGAAAAGACCCTCTGGTCAGGAGGACCACAACCCGATAGCACCGACTATAATGGAGGAAACTACAAGGATCGCTACAAGGTCTTGGCGGAGATTCGTGAAGCCCTCGAAGCTGGAGACCGTCAAAAAGCAAAACAGTTAGCTGAACAAAATCTAGTTGGACCAAACAACGCCCAGTATGGACGTTACCTAGCCTTTGGAGATATCTTCATGGTCTTTAATAACCAGAAGAAAGGACTAGATACTGTAACTGATTATCATCGTAATCTGGATATCACAGAAGCCACTACGACCACTTCCTACACCCAAGATGGGACGACCTTCAAACGCGAAACCTTCTCCAGCTATCCTGATGATGTCACTGTGACCCACTTGACCAAAAAAGGAAACAAGACACTTGACTTTACCCTTTGGAACAGTTTGACAGAAGACTTGCTTGCTAACGGCAACTACTCTTGGGAATATTCCAACTATAAGAATGGTCATGTCACTACAGATGCAAACGGAATCCTTCTAAAGGGAACTGTCAAAGATAACGGCCTCAAATTTGCATCCTATCTAGGAATTAAAACGGACGGAAAGGTGACTGTTCAGGACGAAACTCTGACCGTTACAGGCGCAAGTTATGCAACTCTCTATCTCAGTGCCAAGACTAACTTTGCTCAGAATCCAAAAACCAACTATCGAAAAGACATTGACCTCGAAAAAACAGTTAAAGGGATTGTCGAAGCAGCTAAGGCCAAAGACTACGAGACACTTAAAAAGGACCATATCAAGGACTATCAAAGTCTCTTTAACCGCGTTAAACTAAACCTAGGTGGAAACAAGACTGCTCAAACGACAAAAGAGGCCCTTCAAGGCTATAACCCAGAAAAAGGACAAAAACTGGAAGAACTCTTCTTCCAATACGGACGTTATCTATTGATTAGTTCGTCTCGTGATCGGACAGATGCTCTTCCTGCCAACCTACAAGGAGTCTGGAATGCTGTAGACAATCCACCTTGGAACGCTGACTACCACCTCAATGTCAATTTGCAAATGAACTATTGGCCAGCCTACATGAGCAACCTGGCTGAAACTGCCAAGCCCATGATCAATTACATTGATGACATGCGCTACTATGGTCGTATTGCTGCCAAGGAATACGCTGGCATCGAATCCAAAGACGGACAAGAAAATGGTTGGCTGGTCCACACCCAGGCGACACCATTTGGCTGGACTACTCCAGGTTGGAATTACTATTGGGGTTGGTCTCCAGCTGCTAACGCTTGGATGATGCAAAACGTCTATGATTACTACAAGTTCACCAAGGATGAAACCTATCTCAAAGAAAAGATTTATCCAATGCTCAAGGAGACCGCTAAGTTCTGGAACTCCTTCTTGCACTACGACAAAGAAAGCGACCGTTGGGTGTCTTCCCCATCCTACTCGCCAGAACACGGGACCATCACCATCGGAAATACCTTTGACCAATCGCTAGTCTGGCAGTTATTCCACGACTACATGGAAGTCGCCAACCATCTGAATGTCGACCAAGACTTAGTCACAGAGGTCAAGGCTAAATTTGACAAACTAAAACCACTTCACATCAACAAAGAGGGACGCATCAAGGAATGGTACGAGGAGGACAGTCCCCAATTCACCAATGAAGGGATTGAAAATCACCACCGCCACGTTTCCCATCTAGTTGGTCTCTTCCCAGGTACGCTCTTTAGCAAGGACCAGGCTGAATACCTAGAGGCTGCGCGTGCTACCTTGAATCACCGTGGAGATGGGGGGACTGGTTGGTCTAAGGCCAATAAAATCAACCTCTGGGCTCGTCTGCTGGACGGTAACCGTGCCCATCGCTTACTCGCTGAACAGCTCAAGTACTCAACTCTAGAAAACCTTTGGGATACCCACGCGCCTTTCCAAATCGACGGAAACTTTGGAGCGACCAGTGGGATGGCAGAAATGCTTCTCCAATCACACACTGGCTATATTGCACCATTGCCAGCCCTTCCAGATGCATGGAAAGACGGTCAAGTTTCTGGCTTGGTTGCCCGTGGTAACTTTGAAGTCAGCATGAAGTGGAAAGATAAAAACCTGCAAAGCTTGTCCTTCCTTTCAAATGTCGGTGGAGACCTGGTTGTAGATTATCCAAATATCGAAGCTAGCCAAATCAAGGTCAATGGCAAACCAGTCAAGGCAACGATCCTTAAAGATAATCGTATCCAGCTTGCAACGCAAAAAGGTGACGTCATTACCTTTGAACATTTCCCTGGCCGTGTGACCAGTCTGACAGCCGTTCGACAAAATGGAGTCACTGCCGAACTTACCTTCAACCAAGTAGAAGGCGCTACCCACTATGTCATCCAAAGACAAGTGAAAGACGAAACTGGCCAAACCTCTGCGACCAGAGAATTTGTAACCAATCAAACCCACTTTATTGACCGATCACTAAATCCTCAACTCGCCTATACTTATACTGTCAAGGCTATGCTGGGCGAAGTTTCCACACAAGTTTCTGAACAGGCCACTGTCGAAACCTATAGCGAGTTGATGGACGACCGAGATAGCCGCATCCAGTACGGAGCTGCCTTTGGAAACTGGGCAGACTCAGAATTATTTGGAGGAACAGAGAAATTTGCTGACCTTTCAAAAGGAGACTACACAGACGAAGATCTCACTGCCACCATTCCTTTCACTGGCGTTGGTATCGAAATCTATGGACTGAAATCATCTGAACTAGGTCTTGCCACTGCTAAAATTGATGGCAAAGAAGTCGGCGAGCTTGATTTCCATACTGCTGGGGCAACTGAAAAAGGTAGTCTCATCGGTCGCTTCGCAGGATTATCTGACGGACCTCACACATTGACTCTTCGTGTTAAACGTGAGCACAAAGGACGTGGTAGTGAGCGCTCGAAAATTTCCTTAGACTACTTCAAGATCCTAGCAGGAGCAGGAAATACGATTGAAAAAATGGATGATCGTGATTCGCGCATCCAGTATGGTTCCCAGTTTAAGGACTGGTCTGACCCTGAACTCTACGGTGGTACGGAAAAATACGCTGACATCAACAACAGCGACTCTAGTGCAGCTTCAGAAGCTCAGGCAACTATTTCCTTTACAGGGACGGGCATTCGTATTTATGGCTTGAAGAGCCTTGCCCTTGGACGAGCACGTGTTACACTAGATGGCAAAGAAATGCCAAGTCTAGACTTCTACACTTCAGGTGCGACCGAAAAGAGAGCCTTTATTGGCGAATTTACAAACC
Source organism: Streptococcus oralis (assembly GCF_024399415.1). Classification (NCBI taxonomy): domain Bacteria; kingdom Bacillati; phylum Bacillota; class Bacilli; order Lactobacillales; family Streptococcaceae; genus Streptococcus; species Streptococcus oralis. Next base: position 347,225 of record NZ_CP029257.1, on the reverse strand, counting down.
TTACTAACGGTCCGCACACCCTGACATTACAAGTTGACCCAGATTCGCCAGAAGGTCGCAAGAAAATCTCTCTAGACTCCTTTGATATCATCAAAGCCCCTGCTGTTGGTATAGATAGCCCGAGCATCGCGCCTCTTAAGGAAAATGACAAAGAAATTTCCTTAAGCCTACCAGCTGGAGATTGGGAAGCCATCGCAGTGACCTTCCCAGGTGTCAAAGATCCTCTAGTTTTGCGTAAGGTGGATGAAACGCATCTAGTTACAAGTGGAGATCAGACTATCCTATCAATCCAAGACAATCAGGTTCAAATCCCAATCCCTGAAGAAACCAATCGCAAAGCTGGAAATGCCATTGAAGCTTATACCATTCAAGGTACTACCACAAGCAGCCCTATCGTAGCCGTCTTTACTAAAAAGGAAGAGAAAAAGGTTGACGAGAGTCAGCCAACTACAAGCAAGGGAGAGGAACCAGCTCCTACTGTTGAAAAACCTGAGTACACTGGGCCTATCGGTACTGCAGGGCAAGAAGAACCGCCTACAGTGACAATACCTGAATACACTGATTCTATCGGCACTGCGGGAGAACAAGAAGCTCCAACAGTTGAAATTCCTGAATATACCGAGCCTATCGGAACGGCGGGGCAAGAAGAGTCTCCTACTGTAGAAAAGCCTGAATACACCGAACCTATCGGAACAGCAGGTCAAGAGGAAGCACCTACTGTTGAAAAACCTGAATACACCAAACCTATCGGAACAGCAGGTCAAGAGGAAACTCCTACTGTTGAAAAACCTGAATACACTAAACCTATCGGAACTAGCGGAGATCAGGCCGCTCCAAGCCTTAGCCTTCCTGACTATCCAGTTCAAGTCTTAAAAGATAAGGAGACTGGAGTAGAAATCATCGGTGGAGCCAGCGACTTAGAAGGAATTTCTCACGTTTCTAGCCGACGTGTCCTAGCTCAAGAACTCTTTGGCAAGACCTATGACGCTTACGACCTACAACTTAAAAATCCAACAGATCATAGCGTACAGCCAAAAGGCGCTGTCTTAGTTCGCTTGCCTGTTTCAGCTAGCGTAGAAAACATCTACTACATCACTCCAACCAAGGAGTTGCAAGTCCTTGATTTCACCGTTCGAGACGGAAAGGTAGAATTCATCACTAATCATTTCAGTACCTATGCTGTCGTCTATCAAGCAACTGGAACAAGCTCTAACACAGAGGAAAAACCAAGTACTTCAGATGCAGAAACCTCAGCACACGAGGCTGAACAATTTCCAGCTAGTCCGAGCCTTGCTAAAGCTGGAAATCATTCTCCTAAAGAAGAACTTCCAGCAACAGGAGAAGTGTCCAACCCACTCCTCTTCTTAGCAGGACTCAGCCTAGCCCTTACAGCCACTTTTATGTTAAAAGGGAGAAAGGATGACTCCAACTAACCTTTAAACACACAAAAACAGGATGAAGATCACCTTCATCCTGTTTTATTTTGTCATCAAAAGTTAGTTTTACAGTAGGTATAAAAAGGCTAAGGTCAAGAGACTTGCTAGAAGCCCAACTCCCCAAAAGAAGAAGTCAACCTTCCACTCGCTCCAAGGATTGCCCTTGCCTGAGAATCCTCCAAGCTCGAAATGGTGATGCACAGGTGTCATACGGAAAATACGTTTTCCACCACTAAGTTTGAAGTAGGTAACCTGCATCATAACAGAGCTTGTCTCAAAGACATAGATAATCCCAATCAGTAAAAGGGTCCATTCTTGGTGGAGGGCCATAGAGATTGCTGCCAGCATCCCACCAAGAGCCAAACTTCCCACATCTCCCATGAAGACCTTGGCAGGCTTGTGGTTAAAGACGAAGAAACCTAGCAAACCACCAATCATGGCAAGAATCACAAGAAGGATATCCAGTTGATTTTGCATATAAGCAATCACACCGTAGGCCGATAAGCTAATCACCACGGAAATACTTGCTAAGCCGTCAATCCCGTCTGTCAAGTTTACTGCGTTTGAAAAGCCAACTAGCCAGAAAAGGGCAAAGAAAATATAGAAAATGCCTAGATGAACTTGGTAGCCAAAGACTGAAAGCATATCGCCACCACGCTCATAAAAGAGGTAGAAAATCACTCCTCCAAGGAGCTGGAGAGCAAGTTTTTGCTTGGGATTTAAGCCTTCGTTAATCTTACGAAAGACCTTGAGGAAATCATCCAAAAATCCTACCAAACCATACAAAACCAAGATAAACAAAATCATGCCTACATTGTTGGTCAATTGTTGGGTAAAGAGAGCGACAAGGAAGCTCACAACAACTGCAACGATCAGGAAGACAAGTCCTCCCATGGTTGGAGTTCCAGCTTTAGCTTGGTGTTGCTTGACATCCTCGTGCATCTGCTGACCTGTAATCTGTGCTTTTCGATAAAATCGGATAAAGGCTGGAATACCTATCAAGGTCAATAGAAAGGATAGAACTCCAGCACTAATGGAACTAATCATCTTAATCTCCTAAAGTTATTTTCATTTTTTTAATGTCTTTGAGGGCTGTATTGGCACGGACACTTTGTTTCTTGACCGTTTTGCCACTACCTTCCCACTCGACTTCTATATTCAGCCATTTAGCAAATGTTTGCACATTTTCATCTGTCCAGCCGTACATATCAGGCATTTCTTCGACCTTATCTGACAGGATCAAGATCTGCTGATTGGCTTCCAAATTATCTCCTTCAGAAACCGAGAGTTCCTTGATCTTGGTTCCTGTTCCGATAACAATTGGTTGGACCAGGTTTCGGCGCAATTCTTCTGCTAGGTCACCCGGAGTAAAGTCTTTGGTAGCCGGCATAGCATAGCTTGTCGTCTTGCTGACCTGATCCAAGTTCTTGGCAGTTGACTGAAGATTGAGGGATTCTTTCATAGCTGAAGCCCGCTCCAAGATTGGGTTGGCAAATTCTCCCAATTGGATACCTGAATAATGTTCAGGCTGTTGAACCGTTACATACAAGATAAAATCAGGATTTTCGGCAGGGTTCATAGCCACAACTGAGAAAATGTTGTTGGTAGAACCAACCAAGTAGCCTCCATTTTTCTCGTCAGCGATTTCGGCTGTACCAGACTTGAGGGCTACATTCTGACCTGGAACATTGACATTTGGTTTTCCTGTACTGTGGTTGTACATGGTACCGTAGACAGGATCTGTTCCGACCATGACCATGTGCTCCCGAGTAGAGGACGCTGCTGTTTTTGACACAGGATTTCCGACAATTTCCTTTTGAGACTTACGAACAGACTGGTCATTTGGATCATAGAGGGCACTGATAAATTTCGGCTCCAACATAACCCCATCGTTGGCAATAGCTGTAAAAGCACGAAGCATCTGGGTCTGGGTAACAGAAATCCCTTGTCCAAATGAACTCATGGCGATATTGACAATGTTGTCAGCAGGCAATTGACCTGTGTACTCATCTGCCAGACCAAAACGGGTCGGTACCCCAAACTTAAAACGGTTGAGGTAGTCCAGCCAGGTTGCATCCCCCATCTTTTGCTCAAGCAAGGTCATTCCGATATTACTTGAGTGAGCAAATCCTTGAGAGAAGGTCATGGTGCCACCACTCGTCAATCCTTCATTGACGTCCCAGTCTCGAATGGTCGCATCTGCTATTTTCAATTCACTACTGTTAAAGTACTCGCCACCAGGGAAGGTATTGTTGTCAATAGCCGAAGCCAACATCATCACCTTCATGGTTGACCCTGGCTCGTAGTTACTTTGATAGAGGATATCACGCCAGACAAAGTCTTTTGTGATGCCATCCTTGGTATCTGCATTAAAGGTCGGCCGTTGGGTCGTAGCCAGGATTTCCCCTGTTTTAGCGCTAACCAAGGTAGCCGTCATATACTTGCCTTTTACTTTTTCCTGGAAGGCATCCATCTGGGTTTCCATAAAGGATTGCAAGGGACTAGAAAGGGTTGTGTAGACATCTTTTCCATCTACTGTTTGTTGAGAAGCTTGATCTGTACCCGGAACAATATTTCCCAGACGATCTTTCTCATAGGTGATGATCCCATCTGTACCCGCCAGAATGTTATTTAAAGAACTCTCCAATCCAGATGTCCCAATCAAACGTTTGGTCCCATCCTCATTTTCATGGAGTTGCGCTAAACCGATAAAGGAAGAAGCAAACTGTCCATTGGGATAACTGCGGTTAGGGCTAGTTGTAAAGTCAACTCCCTCAACACCAGCAGTTTTGAGGTCATTTTTAATAGCCATCATATTGGCATAGGTGATCCCATTTCCCTTGGTCCCAAAGGATACCTGTTTTAGATCTGGTTGAGAAAGCTGTTCTTTGACATAAGACTCCTCCATATCCAGATACTTATGGAAAATTTCAGCTACCTTATTAAATTGAGAATCCTCTACATAGAGAATTTTGCCTGTTGCTGACTTGTAGGTCTTATCAATAACGGCATAGATATTATACGAAGTCGCATCCTCTGCAATAGGCGTTCCATTACGATCGTAGATGGTTCCCCGTTTTGCAGGAATCGTCTTGGTTGTTTGGTGAACCTTGTTGGCTTCTTGAACCAAGTCCTTACCAAATTTTTTACCCGTTCCGATGATGACCGCAAAGTTGACCAAAAAGACAGCGAAGAGTATGACAGCCAATAAACTCAGGCTTTTCCCTACTCTTCGGCGATTTTCTTCTGGAGACTTACGGTTACGAACGGCATAACGGATGATTTTTTCTTTCCACTGTTTCATTTCTTACTCCGCTGCTCGGATATTTTCGTTATTCAGCTGCAAATCCTTGGAGTTTGCAATCTCTTTCAAACGTTCTGAACGAATCAATTCATTGACCTCTTGCTTGGCATCGTCTAGCTCTGTTTTCTTTTCTTCGATTTGAGCATTGACCTTGGTCAATTCATTCTGAACTTGTAATAGCTTGGTCTGCATAAACACAACGCTAATTGCCAGGATAATCATTGTTGCAGCAATCGAAACATAGAAGGCCTTTTCCACACGTGAAAAACCTTTAAACTTCGTTTGCAATAACTGGCTTGTTTTTTCGATTCTTTCTGCCATGTTTTTCCTCTTACTTGTGAATTTTTCTAGCCACGCGCAACTTGGCTGAATGCGAACGATTGTTGGCTTCTAGCTCTTCAGCACTTGGCAAGATTGGCTTGCGGGATACCAATTCCATCTTGGGCTTAAGGTCATCTGGAATGAAGGGCAAGCCTTTGGGAACTTCCACTGTTGAAGCTTCTTTGAATAATTGCTTGGTCAAGCGATCTTCCAGAGAATGGAAGGTAATGACCGAGATTCTACCATCTAGAGCCAGCATGTTCATGGCCTGCTGGATGGATTCATCTGCAGCGCCCAGCTCATCATTGACTTCGATTCGGATAGCCTGAAAAATCTGCTTGGCAGGGTGCCCCTTTTTCTTGAGCTCCTTGGCAGGCTTGGCCGACTTGATAATCTCTGCCAACTCCGTCGTCGTCTCAATGGGTTTCACCTCACGCGCTTGCTCAATCTTACGAGCTATCTGTTTAGAAAACTTATCCTCACCATACTTGAAAAAGATCCGAACCAAGTCATGATAGTCATAATGATTGACCACCTCATAGGCCGTCAGACGAGCTTCCTGATTCATCCGCATATCCAGTGGCGCATCCTTTTTATAAGAAAAGCCACGTTCACGCTGATCCAACTGAGGACTGGACACTCCCAAGTCATAACAAATTCCATCAATTTCCTGGACACCAGCCTCCTGCAAACGTGCCTGCAAATGACGGAAGTTATCCTTGATAAAGGTTACCATCCCCTTTTCGATATAGGATGCCAACCGTTTTTGCGCATTGTCAATAGCATTCTGGTCCTGGTCAAAGGCATAGAGATGCCCTTTTTCGCTCAATTTACTTAATAAATATTCGCTATGGCCTGCTCCACCCAAAGTCGCATCAACGTAGATACCGTCAGGTTTTACGTCAAGCATATCAATCGTTTCATGAAGCAAGACCGTTACATGATGAAATTCTTTTGTCATATCCTATCTATTTTACCACAAATCTGACCAGCTTGCACTTGTCAGACAAGGCTAAGTTTCTTCGAAAAAAATTCTCAAAAATATGTCATATATACTTGACATCTCATCCCCAAAAGAATATAATATAGTCAAATATATACGACATATCAGAAAGGAGACCCTATGAATCGTGTCAAAGAATTCCGCAAGGAACTGGGTATTTCCCAGCTCGAGCTCGCCAAAGATATCGGTGTCTCGAGACAGACCATCAACATGATTGAAAATGACAAGTACAATCCAACCCTAGAACTCTGTCTCAACCTCGCCCGCAGCCTCCAAACTGACCTCAATAGCCTCTTTTGGGAAGACGATTTTTAAAAAAGGAGCAAACAAATGAAAAAAGAAACTCTCACTGAAAAACTCATCAAACGCATATACGGTATTTCTGGTCCCCTTGACGAACACAAACGGCGCGAGGCCGATCGTATCGGGAATCAGGTCTTTATCGTTCTCTTTTATCTCATGATATTTGGCAACCTCATCCCCTTTGTCCTTGCTTATAAATACCCACAAATTGTCGCTATCGGCTATCCTCTCGTGGTGTTTGGCATTTCGATGATGGCTGCCCTCTATGTGGTCTCTCAAACCAAGAAAACGGGCATCACAGCTATTGATCCCGAAATGCTGAGTCAAAAAGAAAGCAAACAGCTACATCTTCCGGGTCTAAAAGCCGGTCTAATCTATGGCATGGGCATGTTCTTTGGAATACCGCTTCTGAATGTCCTAACCGATGATAGCAAGGATTATCTTGGTTCTCTTTTAAATACAGGGCATTTTGTATCAACTATCCTAGCTACCCTCTTCTTCGGAGTGACCATACAAATTATCGTCTCTCTTCGCATTCGAAAAGCCAAGAAAGACCAAGAAGACGACTAGGAGGTTCCTTATAAAATCACTAGCTAGACTACTGATCAGTCATGTTTTTATCAGTATCTTTGTTACCTTTTTCCTACTTTCTGGACATATTGAGCATCCTTTCTTGATTATCTTTCTTTTATTCCTTCCTGTATTGAACAAGGGACAGAGATTCCAGAAAATCCAATCAAAAAAAATACGTCTTCTAAACGCATCTCTCTGTTTTATCCTCGTATCCTTTCCACAACTTTTAACAAATCCTATGGATTGGAGATACCTGGTATTTCTAATAATCTGTATCATTTTTAATTTGGTTTACTTCTATACTCTCTATCAACTCTTTAAAGAAGTCAATCAAAAATCGTTCATTTAGAAGGTTACTCCCATGAAAAAAGAAGATTTCACCACTCGCTTACTCAAACTATTCTTTCACATACAAGGGCCTTTTGATGAATGCCGTCAAGAGATGATTTACAAGGCTTGTGCCCGTGCCTTGATCCAAATCGAATACTCCTCCCTCCTACTCTTCTTGTTCTATCTCCTATTTGGACGCTTCATAGAGTTGGTTCGAGATGCCATGCCCTACCTCTATTTTGGACTTATCTTCGTCCTCTCATCTAGGTCGAGACTAGCAGTTCGCGACTTACATTTGGACAAGGATGACCAGTCCGAAATCCATCACAAAAGCTACAGCAAAAGCCAAATCAACCTTCGTAGTTGGGGTGTATTCATCAGTATTCCAATTGGCTTGTTTGTCTTATCAGCCTTTCACAAACTCTTTGTTCAGCATCTCCCCCTCGATACCTTTTGGGACAATCTCTCCCAGTTCGATAAAATGCTCCCTTTACTAGTGTTGGGGTTGGGTATTGGTGCCATCTTTGGAACCATGACCTATGCCTTTTTATCGGAACACGTTAAAAAATAGAGCAAGATTCGCTAATTTCTCATTTTATAGGCAAAGAATCCCACCTAGTTCGTTCTAGGTGGGATTCTTTTATTTCTTAACAGAGGTCACAAGTCATTTCCCTTTCATCTTAGAAAGTAGACTCTTTCCAACTCACACTACAATCCAAGACTTGTTGCCTTTCTTCTTGATTGCGGCCTTCAATCTGGTCAATCAAAATCTTTGTAGCCTGTTGTCCTTCTTCAAAGGCGGGCTGAACCAGCGTCGAAACACTTGGAGAAGAAAAGCAAGTCCACTCCGTATTGTCAAAACCAATCAACCCAACTTGTGGCAAGTTATAGTTCAACTCTTTGATAACGGTAAAGACTAGAGGTAGGGCCCAACAGTTAGGAACAAATACCAGAGTTTTTTCATCGGGATTGATTTCTTTTTGTAAAAATTCCTTAATTTGTTCCAAATTCGTATGCTTATCTTCAATGGTTAGACTGGCGTGGCGCATATTAGCATCTGTCAAAGCATCCACAAAACCACTTGCCCGCTCAATCCGAGTACTCAAGCGACTCGTATCCGCTGTAATCAAAAGAAAATGCTCATAACCTTTTTCGATACAGGACTGGGTCATGTCATAAACGGCATCATAGTTATTGGTTTTGACCCAGCTAGTCCGGTGTTCATAGAGCTGACTATCAAAAAAGACCATTTTCTTCTTTTTCTCATCGATGATACGAGAATATTTTCGGAAATTAGAGGTCGGCTGAATAATAAAGCCGTCTACTCCCAAGAGAAGCATGCTTTCAATATACCGGTCCTCACTCTCTTGGCTGTAATTACTATTTCCTATCATTACCTGATAGCCATTCTGGCTGGCGATATCCTCAATTCCCTTAACAATTTGGTTTGAGAAACTGTTGGTAATATCACCAATCAAAACACCAATTAATTTTGTTCGTTTGGAGTTTAAGCTACGCGCAACAATGCTCGGTTTGTAATTTGTTTCATGAATAACTTTTTCAATCTTTTCACGTGTCTCTCGGGACATTTTTTCATATTTCCCGTTTAGGTAAAATGACACGGTTGTTTTCGAGGTCTGAGCCATTTTTGCAATGTCTTTTATGGTCAGTTTCTTCTCCAATCTAAAACACCTCCTACTAATACTTAGTATAACATATTCACCATTCAAAATGCCTATTTCTAGCACTGCAAGCGAATCATTCTCTCATTTATTTTATCATATACTAGACATTTCCCACGCATTTTTGTTCCGTCAACGAGGCATAATTTTTCACCTACACAAATATCCTCGCTTAATAACAGAATCAGCTTGTCTGTTTCGTCATTTTTCACTTCAAAAGCCAGAGCCTTTTCCACTTCACGACCATCTGTCTGGTAGACAGAATGAAGGATGATTTCAAAACTCTCATGCGCAATGATGGTATAATCCAGCATCTGATTCTCAAAGAATTGGCGCTTGGTGAGTTTGCTACTTTTTTCAAGTTCATTGTATTTAGGAGAAATAATGGTAGCTTCTAAATCAAAATCAACTTCACTCCATAGTCTCAACTGATTGATTTCCCCATCTTGATAAGTCACATCCTTGTCAAGAATAAACTGGGTCAACGCCTCATGCTGACCTTGACACCTGATATCATCTACCAAGAGCCAGACATCCTCTGCCAACATGAGGATTTTTCTCCTGTAAAGATAAGGCAAATCAGGATCTACTGACAAATAAGCCCCCTCAATATAATGCACTCCCTCTCTTTCTTTGTGGTGACAAAACAGGGAGTGAGGATAGTATTCATATTCCCATGATCCCGTGATCCTTTCTGGAGCTTTCCCATCTACCATACAGGTCGAATGACTCCAAGCACTCTTTAAGAGATAACGTTCATCTATCTCCCGATAAGAATAACGCCCAGCATCTATGAAAATCGGTTGGCCTTGATACTGTAAGCAAAAACTATTCTCGTCACTATGGCTATGAGCACTTCCCAGCGGACCGTTTTTGAAAAATAGATAACGATGTTCATCCTTAATGCAGACATGCCCAGAGTCTTCAAAGATCATGGACTTAGGCTGCCAAGCTCTCTTTTCAAATTCCTGCAGTTGCTTGACCTTTTCTCGCCCTAGGAACAAGAGGCTAAGCAAATCGACTTTAACATCCAGACCGTTAAGAAGATCTTCCTTGTTCAAAACCACAGCAGACAGGCTCAAAATTTCTGTCGTTTCTGTAGAATCACTATCACCAAAAACTAAGGTCCGTCCATCTAGACCTGTCATCATTTGAATATAGGTCGCCATCTTTTCCAGCAACTCTTGAAAGCTATCTTGCAAGTCTGGAAGCAATATACACAAGTCTAGCAAGGCTTTATAAACCTCTACATGATAGAGAATCGACTGTTCAAACTGGCTTCCATCCTCTAAAATCTGCGTCTCAATTTGCTGTTTCAACTCCTCTGAAGCAAAACGGTAAGCTTCTTCTAGGTCCATCTTATCTGAAAAGAAATGATAGATTGCAAGTATCGGAATCGTTTGTAAAATCCCCCAGTTACTAAGAGTGTACTTGGCACGATAGTGGCTTCTCATAAAGTCAATCTGCTTTCCTAGACTGAACAAAATTTTCTCTAGCTCTTCCTCCTCTAGCAAGTCAAATTTCAAGAGGAGCAAGAGTAATTTTAACCAAATAAAGGAACGAATGCCCGTATCCAAGGTTCTAGTCATCAAAGATTGAGGAGAAAACTCTCTCACCTGCTCAATCCAATCAAATAGAAAGAACTTGCACTTTTGAATATAGCCCTTATCTCCTTCTACCAGATACCCTATCATAAACTGCAAGAGATATTCTTGTCGATTGAGCATATAAGCCCATTCTGGATCATCTTCAAATACTTGATTCCACACCATCGGCTGGATTTGATAGATTTTTGAACAAGGTTCCATATCCCAAGGACTATCAAACATAAAACGATTGTCCATCAAGCGTTCAAGGGAACGCTTGACCTTCTCATAGTCTTTTGAACAGTGAGACAAGATATAGTCACGACATTGGTCCCCATCGACTCTTTCAAAAAATTGTCTTCTTTCTTCTTTCATTATCTATTACCAGAAAAAGAACTACTTAAAAAGCAGTTCTTTTGTCTTTCCCATTACACTTTCCTTTTCTACATAGATGACGACTCCTTTTGCAATCTGCAAAGAGATCAAGTCATCTTTGATAGAAATGATTTTTCCATGAATTCCAGACAACAACAACACTTCATCATCAGATGTTAAAGAAGCTAAATACTCTTGTCGTTGCTCCATCTGTTTGCGAAGCAACTTTTGCTGACGAATAGAATGAAAGCTTGACAGTAAAAGGGGGCTCACTGCCAAGACAATCACTATTCCATAAAACAATGTCGTATCCATTAAGCTAGAATCTTAAGCCAGCTTCCGATAATTCCGATGATAACTGTTAAAATAACGAGTCTATATGTTGTCCATTTCTTTTCTTTGATCAAGTAGTAAACTAAAAGTGTAAATAGGGCTGGTAGAAGAGCTGGAGCAACCTTATCAAGCATTCCCTGAATGCTTACGATACTTTGTTTAGCGTCTGCTTTTACTTCCCCTGCAGCAAAGGTAATCGGCACCATAATCTTAACAGATGTCGCTGCCAAACCAGCAATTACGGTTACACCGATAATATTGGCAATACGAGAAATCGTTGCCATCTGTTCGCTTAGTTTATCAATCACAGTTGTTCCTAGTTTGTATCCATACAGACCAGTTGACAATTTAATAGCTGTCAAAATCGTATTCATCGCAAGGAAGAACAAGATTGGACCGACAACCAAGCCTTCTTGAGCAAACGAAGCTGCGATGGTTGAGAACAATGGAGCTAAACAAAATTGAGAGAGAGAATCCCCAATACCTGCCAATGGTCCCATCAAGGCCATCTTGATGCTACGTGTTTCTTTTGCTGGGCGACCATTTTCCAACATTACAAGGTGCAAGCTGGTAATAAAAGGCAGGAAGTGTGGGTTGGTATTATAGAATTCACAGTTTTCTTCCAAGGCTTGGTAGAAACCTTCCTGATCCGCTCCATAGTGTTTTTTCAAAGCAGGATACATTACATTGGCATATCCCAACCCTTGATAGTTACTATAGTTAAATCCATTTTGTAAAAAGAATGCCCGCAAAGACGTTTTAAGATAATCACGTTTTGTTAATTTGTTAGATCCAGTCATCGTGTGCTTCCTCCTCTACCACATGATCCGCTGTTTTTGGCTTGTTATAAAATTCAATCAAAGCAAAGATAGTACCTACAATTGCGATACCAATTGTTGGGATGTTTAGATAAGCCGCACAAACATATCCCAACAAGACAAACGGAATCAACTCTTTCTTAGCCATCACTGACAAGATCATCGCAAAACCGATAGCTGGGAGCATTTTACCAGCAACTGTCAAACCTGTAAGCAATACTGGCGGAATGTAATCTACGAGTTTTAACAAGGTATCCATTGAAAGGGCACCCAAGCAACCCAAGGTAAATCCAATAAAGGCAAACAACCAAATTGTTGCATTTAGAGTGAACTTAAATTTCTTCAAATTATGGTTTTTCAAGTGCTTCATCGCCGTTTCAGGCGCCCCAGCACGTACAGTGTAGGCGAAAGTTTGTAAGAATTGAATCGCCACAGCAATCGGAGTAGAGAGAGCAAGAGCCGCTTCTGGACTGACTTTACCAGCACTAGTGATAGCCATCAAGGTACCAAAGATACCAGGTCCGATTGGGTTTGGTGGAACAGTACCTCCAGCACCAACACCGAATCCCATATAAGCCAATTCACCAATAGCTCCCATTGCAAGAGCAGTAGGCAAATCACCTAGAATAATTCCGACACCAAATGACAGAACAATACATCTATTGGTGTAAATCCCTAACAGCATTCCACTAAAACAGAAAGCTGTCCATAATCCAATTAAAATCGCTTGAAATACATTAATCGACATAACAATCTCCTCTTTTAAATATAGTCCAGAATGTTGACTTCAACAGCTCCATCATTTCCTGTTGGAGTTGTTTTCGTATTAAATGTTACTTGATGCGTTTGACTCAATTCCTTAAGAGCTACCTTGTCCTCTTCACCCAGGAAGATGGAGCGTGTCACTTGCTCTTTACCAGAGGCATTGTGAATGTTCCCAATATTGATTTCTTTGATAGGGACACCACCTTCTACCAAGGTTAAAGCGTCCTTCACATCCTTTACAACAATAAAAATTGTTTGAGCAGGGTTAGCCTTGTGAATGATATCAATCACCTTTTGTAAAGGGAAGAAACGCATAGCAACTGAGTCTGGCACAACTGTTTTCATCAGAGTTTGTTGCATCTTGTCCGTGCTCACTTCGTCATTGGCGACAATGACCGTATTACAACCTAAGTATTTTACCCAAAGTTGTCCTTGCCCGTGAATCAACCGTTCATCGATACGGGTCATAATAATATTTGGCGTTGTCATATTTCTCCTCCTACCAATATAGGTTCCAGTCTTTGTAGAAACGGATAAGCGCTTCTAGGTAATAGTAGTCACCCCAGATATTGCCTTCATCCACTCCTTTACCTGAATGCCATGAGTACACACCGTGGAGGAGACTTGTCCCACCAGGGGTAAATTGATCATTTGCATAATGTTCGATCAAGGAACGAAGCATGGCATGCATAGCATGTTTATAAATATCTTTGTCAGCATCCACCTCTGGGAGATGTTTTAACATTTCATGAATCCCACAGACGGCGATAGCTGTTGCTGAAGAATCTCGTGATTGATCACTACCATCATTAAAAATCAAATCCCAATAAGAAACATGATCTTTTGGCAGACGATTCAAGAAATAATTGGTTACACCCTTAAACAAGTCAAAGCAGGACTCGTCTTTCAGATAACGATAAGTCAAAGGAATACCATAGACTCCCCATGATTGACCACGTGCCCAGCATGAATCATCACTATACCCTTGTCTCGTTACACCTTTAAGGGGTTGACCTGTCTCAGGATCAAAATAGAAGGTGTGGAAGGACGAAGCGTCATCACGGATTACATTATTAGCTGAAGCATAGAAATGACTTTCTGCAATATCGTAGTATTTTTGATTGCCTGTTTCTTGATAAGCAAAGAACAAGAGTTGAATGTTGAGCAAGCAATCGATAATCAAACGGTAATGCTCTTTCTTGCCCAAATCTCCCCAAGCTTGAATAAAGCCACCTTTTTCTTGATAGCGTTCAATCAACTTATCTGCAGCTTTCAAGGCCGCTTCTCTAGCCTCTCCATTTCCATTTATCTTATATTCAGCCATACAAGATGGTGTGTATAAGAAACCGAGATCATGGTGGTCCAATTCTACTCTCTTATTAATACGATCCAGGAAAGAAAGAACATTTTTATGAGCGATGTTTTTAAATGCATCCTGTTGACTGTATTCATAAGCCAACCACAGTTCTCCTGTCCAGAAACCATTGGTCCATTCCGTGTTATCCATGATTGGATAGACATTATTAAAGGTAGCTGGCGTCGGGAAATCTTCCTTGAAATAGTCAAGGTTGAGTTCTAACTGCCGAATAACCTTATCAATTGCCTGGCCGACTTCTTCTTTCGTCAGAAGTGGTACTTCTAAGAAGCGCTCAGGCGATTTTATTTCTTCAATCGTAACCTTTTTTATCATTCTTTTACCCTTTAAATACCCGATTCGAAATCTTCTTCCTCTGCCTCTGCATCCGTTGAAAACAATTCTTTACCATTTACGACTCCGCCCTGGGCCGCCACTACTGATTTATTAACAACCTCATCAAAGCTATGAGCCATTCTAGCAAAGACTGCTTCCATTAACATGGCTAAGTTCAAACCCGAGAGAACATTCATTGTTTTGGCTGGATTTTCTCCCATTATAGTAGAAGAAACCTTGAATGGTGTTCCTCCCAAGAGGTCACTTAGGATTAAAACTTCTTCTTCAGTTGAAATTGCAAGTAAGATTTTTTGCTTGAGTTCATCTGCTGACATTCCTTCCACAAAGTCAATCGCCTCCACATTTTCTTGATCGCCTGCAATCAATTGTAAAGAACTATAAATCCCTGTGGCAAAATGTCCATGCCCTACAAGTACAATTTTCATCTTTTCTCCTTTCTTGTTTGAGTTTACCGGTTTACTTTACATTTCCCATTGTAACCCTTTATTTTTATCTTGTCAATAGTTTTTTAAAAAAAATATTAGCGCTTTCATTGTTTATTTAACCATTACAATAGACAGAAATTTCAAAATCTTCCGTTTTTTTAGGAAAACAAAGATTTTTAGAAATAAAAATATTTAATTGTTGACAAAACCGGTTTACTAGAATATAATTTGGTTATAGAGAAGTCTTAACAAATTTGAAAGGAAGTATCAAATGACAAATACATCATTCTCAATTGAGCAGTTTTCTTTAAAAGGAAAAGTCGCTCTCATCACCGGCGCTTCTTATGGAATTGGATTTGCTATTGCCAAATCCTACGCTGAGGCCGGCGCTACTATTGTCTTTAACGATATCAACCAAGACCTGGTCAATAAAGGGATTGAAGCTTATCGTGAAGTTGGCATAGAAGCCTATGGATATGTCTGTGACGTGACAGACGAGAACGGTATCCAAGCCATGGTCAAGCAAATCGAACAAGAGGTTGGTGTCATTGACATCCTCGTTAATAATGCTGGTATTATCCGCCGAGTTCCAATGTGCGAAATGAGCGCCGCTGATTTCCGTAAGGTCATCGATATTGACTTAAACGCACCATTTATCGTTTCAAAGGCAGTTATTCCTTCTATGATAAAGAAAGGGCATGGAAAGATTATCAATATTTGTTCGATGATGAGCGAACTGGGACGTGAAACAGTTAGCGCTTATGCTGCCGCTAAAGGGGGCTTGAAAATGTTGACCCGCAACATTGCGTCTGAATACGGTGGAGCCAATATCCAATGTAACGGAATTGGACCGGGTTATATTGCCACTCCTCAAACAGCACCTCTTCGTGAGTTGCAAGAAGATGGTTCTCGCCACCCATTTGACCAGTTCATCATTGCAAAAACACCTGCTGCACGTTGGGGAAATCCTGAAGATTTGATGGGCCCTGCTGTCTTTCTCGCTAGTGATGCCAGCAATTTTGTCAATGGCCACATCCTATATGTAGATGGCGGTATCTTAGCCTACATCGGAAAACAACCTGAGTAACAATAGAAAGAAGATCTTATGAAAATCGCATTAATCAATGAAAATAGTCAGGCTAGCAAGAATCACATTATTTACGATAGTCTGAAAGAAGCAACAGATAAAAAAGGCTACCAATTATTTAACTATGGTATGCGTGGAGAAGAAGGTGAAAATCCATTAACATACGTACAAAACGGACTAATGGCTGCTATCCTTTTAAATACAAAAGCAGTCGACTTTGTTGTTACCGGCTGTGGTACAGGTGTAGGGGCTATGCTTGCTTTGAACAGCTTCCCGGGTGTTGTCTGTGGTCTAGCAGTGGACCCAACTGACGCTTACCTTTATTCTCAAATCAATGGTGGTAACGCCTTGTCTATCCCTTATGCCAAAGGATTTGGCTGGGGGGCAGAACTGACCCTCAAATTGATGTTTGAACGCTTATTTGCTGAAGAAATGGGCGGTGGCTACCCAAGAGAACGTGTAATCCCTGAACAACGCAACGCTCGTATCTTAAACGAGGTGAAACAAATCACCCACAATGATTTGATAACCATCCTTAAAACAATCGACCAAGACTTCCTCAAAGACACCATCTCTGGCAAATACTTCCAAGAATACTTCTTTGAAAACTGCCAAGATGATGAAGTCGCTGCTTATTTGAAAGAAGTATTAGCCAAGTAAAGCTATTCTAAACCAGAAAGGAACTAATGGATGACGAAAATCTTACTGTTTGGCGAACCATTAATTCGAATCTCACCATTAGATGCCACCAGTATCGGCGATCATGTTGCCAGTTCGACTTATTTTGGCGGATCAGAAATTAATATCGCTTGTAATTTGCAAGCCCTGGGTATCTCAACGAAAGTCTTTACCGCACTCCCTGCCAACGAGATTGGAGATCGTTTTATTACATTCTTGAAACAGCACCAAATCGATACCAGTTCAATCTATCGGCTTGGCGATCGAATCGGCCTCTACTATTTGGAGAACGGCTTTGGTTGTCGTCAAAGTGAAGTTTTCTACGATCGTAAGCATACGAGTATCAGCCAGATTCGGCCAAACATGCTAGATATGGATTCTCTCTTTCAGGGGATTAGCCATTTTCATTTTAGTGGAATCACCGTAGCTATCGGTCAAGAGGTTCGTACGCTCCTTCTCCTACTCTTGGAAGAAGCCAAGCGCCGAGGGATTATCGTTTCAATGGATCTCAATCTGAGAACAAAGATGATTTCAGTCCTAGAAGCTAAGTATGAATTTTCTAAGTTTGCTCGTTTCGCTGATTATTGCTTTGGTATTGATCCTCTCATGATTGATGACCAAAATCTAGAGATGTTCCCAAGAGACAGAGCTAGTCTAAAAGAGGTGGAAAATCGCATGCAACTTTTAAAAAAAACCTATGGTTTCAAGGCCATTTTCCATACCCTCCGCTCTAGTGATGAGCAAGACAAAAATGTCTATCAAGCCTATGCTCTGGGAGAACGATTTGAAGAGTCTGTCCAACTAAAAACTGCAGTCTATCAACGAGTTGGTAGCGGGGATGCCTTTATCTCTGGTGCCCTTTACCAACTACTCCATCATTCCTCCCTAAAAACTAGCATTGACTTTGCAGTTGCGAGCGCAACTCTCAAATGTACTCTTCCAGGAGACCATCTCTCCACTCCCGCAGCTAGTATTGAAAAATTACTGGAAAATGCACAAGATATCATTCGTTAGGAGAATTACATGACCAAATCAGATACGATTATTGAACTAAAAAAACAAAAAATTGTCGCTGTCATTCGAGGAAATACAAAGGAAGAAGGACTACAAGCCTCGATTGCTTGTATCAAGGGCGGTATCAAAGCTATTGAAATTGCCTATACCAATCAGTATGCAGGGCAAATCATCAAGGAACTTGTAGACTTGTATCAGGACGATCAGAGTGTTTGTATCGGTGCAGGTACTGTGCTTGATGCCGTAACTGCTAGAGATGCCATTCTAGCCGGAGCAAATTACGTTGTTTCTCCATCTTTCCATGCTGAAACTGCAAAAATGTGCAATCTTTACAGCACACCGTACATTCCAGGCTGTATTACCCTCACAGAGATAACGACTGCACTTGAAGCCGGTAGTGAAATCATCAAACTCTTCCCAGGTAGTGCTCTCAGTCCATCATATATCTCTGCAGTCAAGGCGCCAATCCCACAAGTTTCCGTAATGGTAACCGGAGGAGTCGGCCTAAATAACATTCCTCAATGGTTCGCTGCTGGTGCAGACGCCGTTGGAATTGGTGGCGAACTCAATAAACTCGCTTCCCAAGGCGACTTTGACCGCATCAGCGAGATTGCCCAACAGTATGTTACACTCAGATAAAATGAAGTGAAAAAGGATAAGTGTTAACTTATCCTTTTTTAAAAGAAAAATCCGAAGATGTTTGACCTTCTTCGGATTTTTTCTATTTTCCACAGTTTCATGTGATTCATCTAGATGATGAACAAATCAGTTGTTCTTTCCTCTGCGGAACAGATAAACCGCCCCAAGTAGCAAGAGCCCTAGACTTGCCAAGATTGACTGACCTTCTCCTGTATGAGGGAGATTCTTTTGATCCGAATGGTTCTTTTCTTCTTCAGATTTTTCCTTTTCTTTTGAATCCTGAGTTTGTGGCTGAGCTGCTTGTTCTAACTTTTTAAAGACTTCCTGATCTGGCGCTGATTCCTGGGTTTCAGGATTGTAGTAGGCAACCTTATAGTCATCCCCTTCTTTTCGAATAGTATAGACTCCACGTTTCAAGACTTGGAATTGGTTGGAAATAGTAGAGACAGAATCATCATATTTCACAATGCCCCAAACTCCTTGTTTGGCATCATAAACAGACTGAAGGGTCTCATTGTTATCGATGAGGCTACTTTCTAACTCTTTTACCATTTGATTGAAGGTGGCACGATCCACGTTAGGGATGAGCATATAGCCATAAGAATCTCCATTTTGCTTATGAGCCTGACTAATCGTAAGAAATTCATTTTCGACTTCCTTGTCTGACTGTCCTTCATTGATATCCTTCCAAGATCCCTTTTGGACAGCCTTACTCATACTGATTGAACTCTTCTTAAAGAAAAAGTAACCAATATTCTTTTTCGAATTGGACGATTCTAAAAAGACACTTTGAGTTTCAGGATAATCCTTTTCTTGTTCTGTGAGGGAGGCTTCTTTATCATTGACATAGACTTTATATGGATCACTTGATTCCAGTTTTCTCTGGTCAATTGTAGTTGCAGCAGTATCTGTTGAAGTGTTCTGGATATTGCTTCCTAAAAAGGCAATCTTATCCTTCAGCATAAACCAGCTCTTATGAGCAGTCAATGTTTGATTCCAGTTGGTGAAATCCATGGTTGCTGTTGCATTGGTCTCATCTAGTTTGCTCGTTCCAACGAAAGCAGACGGTAGGACTTTACCTGTATCGCTATCCAATCTCTTAGCGTCCGTCTCTGTCGTACCAGGCATCTTATAGGGATTAACTGTTGGCCAGTAGCCATCGCTATAGTGACTCAAATCGCCATTGTAAAGATAGAACATCCCATCACTTGTATACCAACCACATTTGTTTTCCTTGTTCATGTGTTCGTAATTCAAGGTACGACTGGAAAAGAGTGACAAGCCAAATCCAAATCCTTTCTCTGCATTGTACATAGCTGTTTTATCCATCTTATTAAAGGCAGATAGGTAACTTGTTCTTGGAACACTTGCGACTCCAGCATCACTTAACAAGGATTGCATCAAACTGATATCCTTATAAGTCTTCAAATTCTTAAAGACATCATAATAACTATCCGATTGAACAATGGTCTTCACAAGACTCTGCAACCGTTGTTTGGTTTCTCCTTCAGACATATCCGCTATCCGGTGAATCCCTCTTAGTACTTCTACTGCGGCCACATGCCCCTCGCTATTTGCACGACTGATAGAGCGGCCACGACTCATGTCCATCAGCTCTCCATTCACCAGCAAAGGAGCAAACGATTTATCAATCCAGTGGTACATAGTTTGCATTTTATCTTTATCGATTGGACTCTTGGTCTTTTGAATGACTGGCAACAGTTGAGACAGGCCATCAATCAAGACATTTCCATAAGCACCCGTATAAGCAACATTGGTATGGTCAATATAAGATCCATCCTGATAAAAACCTTCACCTTGGTCTACCAACTTAAACACTTGCTCAATCGAACGAATGGTAGAAGAAATTTCTTGATCATCCTTGCGCAGTAAACCAGCTATCACTTTTACCCTTCCCATATCCACTAAGTTTCCACCTAGGGCCTTAAATGGGTTATCAGTCGTCTTTCGGAAATGTTCGGGATCTGGTACAAATTTTTCAATCACATCTGTATATTTTTTAATTTCCTCATCAGAGAAGTATTTTTTCATCAGAGACAAGGTATTGTTGATGGCACGAGGTGTACCGATTTCATAATCCCACCAGTTCCCAACAATGCTCTTTTCACTATTGTAGACATGTTTATGCATCCATTCCATGGAATCCCTAACTGTTCGAATGACGGTTTCATCTTGATAATAACGAGAAGAAGGATTGGTCACTTGCTTGGCCATCTCCTCTAATTTCCGATAAGTGGCAGTCAGATTCGCAGACGTTTTATAATTTGAAAATTTTTCCCACAAATAGGTGCGGTCCGCCTGACTTGAAATACTGGATAGGCTATCAGCTACCTTTCCTTCCAGTTCCTGGTTTAATTTGGCCATCTGTTCATTTTTAGAATCATAGTATTGATTCCCAGCGATGATGCCATTCCAGTCATCCAAACGATCTGTGTATGCATCCTTAACAGAGGCTAGAATCTTCAAAGGAATCTTTTTCACTTCCTTGCCATCTTTACTGACAATGACATTGGTTGTCCCTTCCTTAAGAGGTTCTAAAATTCCATTTTTGACTGAAGCAACGTCAGGATTTTCTACCTTATAAGTATAGTCCGCAAGAGCAAAAACATGTTTTTTCCCAATTGGTAAATCAATCTTTTCCTCAAGCTGTTTATCTGTTTGAGAATCCTCAGAAGGCTGGTCTGCTACCTCTACTAGCTCAATATCCTTAAAGGAAACAGTCCCTGTTCCCGTTTCATAGAATAACTCCAGCTTGATTTTATCAACATCTAAAGTCGGGCTATAGTCTGCTTCAATGGTCTGCCAGTCCTTTGTTCCTGACGTCGTTGCAGAATTCCACAATTGCTTGTCCTTACCACTTTCCTCAATGATACGAACCTTGGCAATCCCGACTTTATTATCTGTTTTAATCTTGAAACGCAGTTTATACTTTTTCTTAGCTTCAATAGGGACCATACGGTGAACTACTGCCCTTAGTTTCTCAGAACTTGAGATAGTGACAGCCCCATCCTTGGCTTCAATGACTCGAGTTGAGGCACCTGAAGAACTATTCTTCTGGTCTACCCAAGCTGACCACCCCTTAGCTTTGCTTCCTGTCCAAGGACTGCTTCCGTTCTCCGTCTGACTAAAATCACCATTTTCAACTAAATTTTTGGTATCCCTTTGCTGATACTGAATTTCCTTCTGGCTTTGCTGAATGGTATTCGTAGTCGTTTCTTCCGCTCCAACTGTCATATAATGGTTTAATAAAAATCCCGATAAAACAAGTGAAGACAAACTCACAATGAGCTTCTTTGTTTTTGTTTGCATGTGTACACTCCAATAAACATATTGTAAAATCAATAGGAACTAAATCTCAAATTAGAGATTTATAGCAACTGAGTAAACCGGTTTAATTAAATCATATCATTTTTAAAGTTATTTGTAAACGGTTTCTATCATATTGAGGGCTTATTCTTCAACAATATCTTCCATCCAACTCGACGAAAAAGGTAAAAACTGTTACAATGTAGAAAAAGAAAAGAGGCCCTCATGACCAGTGTATATGATTTTTCCGTTTTAAACCAAAATAATCAAGCAACTCCCCTGGATAGCTATCGTGGTAACGTTCTCTTGATTGTCAACACTGCTACAGGATGTGGTTTAACGCCCCAGTACCAGGGACTTCAAGAACTCTATGAACGCTATCAAGATCAGGGCTTTGAAATCCTAGATTTCCCTTGCAATCAGTTTATGGGACAAGCACCCGGCAGCGCAGAGGAAATCAATAGCTTCTGTAGCCTACACTATCAGACAACTTTTCCTCGCTTTGCCAAGATCAAGGTCAACGGCAAGGAGGCAGATCCTCTTTATGTTTGGCTAAAAGACCAGAAATCTGGCCCGCTAGGAAAACGAATCGAATGGAATTTTGCTAAGTTTCTCATTGGTCGAGATGGGCAAGTCCTTGAGCGCTTCTCTTCTAAAACAGACCCCCAAACCATCCAAGAGTCTCTTCAAAAAATACTTTAATTTCTTTTTAAAACGTATCCTTTCATTTAGTTTGAGCCCTGAAAGGATGCGTTTTTTCTTTAAAAAGTAACTGATTTTCTTTAATTTATATTTATTTTTTTGCTTTTTGCTATTGCAATTCTTTCATTAATTTAGTATATTTGTTATATTAAAAGTTTTCAGTCATTTTAAGGGAGAAATGACCTTTTAAATTTTTTTATCTTAAAATGAAAGCGCTTTATAAACAGGAGGTAAGGTGGCTTACAAATTATCAGAGAGTTTTTCATTAAATCAAGTTGTAACCAAGTCAGACTTGGGCTTGGGCAGTAGCTGACTGCCTTTCTAAAAACTAGGAGTATATTATGAATCGATACCTTTTTGAAAAAGGGCAAACATTTAGCATTCGGAAGTTGACTGTAGGTGTGGCGTCTGTTATCGTGGGACTGGCATTTTTTGCTTCTGGAACCGTGCGTGCAGACGAAACGTCTCCTGCCACGACATCCAATTTAGATCAGCAAATGAAACAAGTCGCAGATATAGAAGAGACCAAGACTGAACCAGTCAAAGAAGAAGGTCGTGTAGAAGCTGAAAAACAAGAAACACCTGCTGCCGATACCAACAGTGCTGACTTGCTCCCTGAAGACATTCAGGACCGTGCCTATCCCGACACACCTGTCAAAGAACTCGATACGACTACTATCGTTGACCAGAAAGCTAGTCCAAAAGTAGAAACTAAGAGCATTCTAAAGGACAAGGAAGAAGCTCCAAAAGAAACTGAGAACGGAAACCGTGCCATCATTAACGGTGGACAAGACCTCAAACACATCAACTACGAGGGACAACCTGCTACTGCTGCCACTATGGTTTACAGCACTTACAATGCAGGGGAACAACGCTACCTCGTTTCAGGCTCAGGTATCTTCGTAGCACCTAACCTGATCCTTACCGTTGCTCATAACTTCTTAGAGGCCAATAAAGAAACTGGCGAGGGTCACATTCGTGGTGGAAAATCTGCCCAGTTCTACTATAACGTTGGTTCAAACAGCGAAAAGAAAAATTCACTGCCATCTTCTGGAACTACGGTTTTATTCAGAGAAAAAGATATCCATTTCTGGAACAAGAAAGAGTTTGGAAAAGGCTATAAGAACGACCTTGCTCTTGTAGAAGCTCCTATTCCTCTTCCGATTGCCAGTCCAAACAAAGCAGCAACCTTTGCACCTTTAGCGGATTACAAGACGCATCAGCCGGGAGAAGCCATCAGTACGATTGGCTACCCAACTGACTCGAGCTCAAAAGAACTGAAACAACCTATCCTAGCTGGTCAGCTTTACAAGGCAGATGGGACCATCCGATCTGTTGAGTCCTATGATGATAAGGGAACGACTGGTATCACCTACAAAACCACTTCTGTATCTGGTTTGTCTGGTGGCGGGATTGTCGATAGCCAAGGAAAAGTTCTGGGGGTTCACCAACACGGAACCGTTGACAATGGTGTGGCTGAAAAGGATCGCTTTGGTGGCGGACTCGTCCTTTCACCTGAACAACTGAAATGGGTGAAGGACATGATTGCCAAGTATGGTGTGAAAGGCTGGTACCAAGGTGATAACGGAAATCGTTACTATTTTACTGATGAGGGGCGTATGCTTCGGAATGAGAAAGCTGTGATCGGAAGCAACGAATATTCCTTCAACCAAGATGGGATTGCTACCTTGACCAAGGGAGTTGAATACGGTCGTGTGGTTATCCAACACGAAGACGAAGAAGGAAATCCTGTCAAAGATAATGACACCTTTATCGAACAGACAGCTGTTGATTCGCCATTTGACTATAATTTCAAAAAAGAAATCGAGAAAACGGACTTCTATCAGAAGAATAAAGACAAATACGAAATTGTATCCATTGATGGTGTAGCGGTCAATAAACAACTAAAAGGTACTTGGGCTGAAGATCACAATGTTGTCAGCAAAGCGCCTGCCGGTACACGTGTCATCAAGGTGGTCTATAAAGTTAACAAAGGCTCCTTCAAAGTTTACTACCGTCAAAAAGGAACCACTACTGAACTAGCGGAAGCGACAGTTGATAACAATGACGGCCAAGAGTATGACGTTTCCTTTGTCAACACCTTCCATGCAAAAGACATTGCTGGTTACCGTCCAGTCAAGGCTAGCTTGGAAGCAAGGATCCAGCAAAAAGGGGTGAATGAGGTCGTCTTTGAATACGAGCCAGTCGCTGATACAGCTAATCCAACGACTCCGACTCCACCAGTGGCTCATCCAGAAGATAAGGAAACTGAGATTGGCAATCATGGACCTCTTCCAAGCAAGGCTCAACTCGATTACCACAAGGAAGAATTGGCAGCTTTCATCCACTACGGAATGAACACTTATACCAATTCTGAATGGGGAAATGGGAAAGAAGACCCCCGATACTTCAATCCAACCAACTTGGATACTGACCAGTGGATTCGCACTCTGAAGGAAACGGGCTTCAAACGAACCATTATGGTTGTTAAACACCACGACGGATTCGTTGCTTATCCATCTAAGTACACCAACCATACCGTAGCTGCTAGCCCATGGAAAGATGGAAAGGGTGACCTTCTTGAAGAAGTTTCCAAGTCTGCTAGCAAATACGACATGAACATGGGTGTTTACTTGTCACCATGGGATGCCAACCATCCAAAATACCATGTTGCAACCGAAAAAGAATACAACCAATACTATCTCAACCAGCTGAAAGAAATCCTTGGTAATCCAAAATACGGTAATAAAGGGAAATTTATCGAGGTTTGGATGGACGGTGCGCGTGGTAGCGGTGCCCAAAAAGTGACCTACACTTTTGATGAATGGTTCAAATACATCAAAGAAGCTGAAGGAGATATCGCTATCTTCTCTGCTCAACCGACAAGCGTTCGCTGGATCGGAAATGAACGGGGAATCGCAGGTGACCCTGTATGGCATAAAGTCAAACGGGCCAACATCACAGACGATGTGAAAAACGAATACCTCAACCATGGTGACCCTGATGGTGATATGTACTCTGTAGGGGAAGCTGATGTTTCGATCCGTTCGGGCTGGTTCTACCATGACAATCAACAGCCGAAATCACTCAAAGAGTTGATGGACATCTACTTCAAGTCTGTTGGTCGTGGAACCCCACTCCTTCTCAATATTCCACCAAATAAAGAAGGAAAATTCGCAGATGCGGATGTGGCTCGCTTGAAGGAATTCAAAGCAACCCTAGATCAAATGTATGCGACTGACTTTGCCAAAGGTGCCACCGTAACAGCAAGTTCGACTCGTCAAAACCACCTTTACAAGGAAAGCCACCTCACAGACGGTAAAGATGACACCAGCTGGGCGCTCTCAAATGATGCCACAACCGGTAGCTTTACAGTCGATTTGGGGCAAAAGAGACGCTTTGACGTCGTTGAACTCAAGGAAGATATCGCCAAAGGTCAACGTATCTCTGGTTTCAAGATTGAAGTTGAAATCAACGGACGTTGGGTGACATACGGCGAAGGTTCGACCGTTGGTTACCGTCGCTTGGTTCAAGGCAAGCCTGTTGAAGCACAAAAAATCCGTGTAACCATCACTGGTGCTCAAGCAACTCCAATCTTGACTAACTTCTCAGTCTACAAGACACCAAGCAGCATTGAAAAGACTGATGGCTATCCTCTTGGACTGGAATACCACTCAAACACAACTGCGGATACAGCCGGAACAACTTGGTACAATGAATCTGAAGGGGTTCGTGGCACTTCTATGTGGACCAATCAAAAAGATGCCAAAGCAAGCTATTCCTTCACAGGAACCAAGGCCTATGTCGTCTCTACGGTCGATCCAGGTCATGGAGAAATGTCCGTCTACGTTGATGGTCAAAAGGTTGCAGATGTTCAAACTAAGAATGCTAGCCGTAAACGTAGCCAAAAAGTCTTTGAGACAGGCGATTTAGCACCAGGCCAACACACTATTACCCTCGTGAACAAAACAGGCGAACCAATTGCTACAGAAGGAATCTACACCCTAAACAATGATAGCAAAGGGATGTTTGAACTTGAGTCTACCAACTACGAAGTCGAAAAAGGAAAACCAGTCACTGTTAAGATTAAACGTGTTGGTGGAAGCAAGGGGGCTGCTACTGTTCGCTTCATCACAGAACCTGGAACTGGAGTTCACGGTAAAGTTTACCAAGATACAACTCAAGATGTGACCTTTAAAGATGGAGAAACAGAAAAGACTGTTACCATCCCAACGATTGACTTTACAGAACAGGCCGACTCTGTCTTTGACTTCAAAGCCAAGCTCACTTCTGTCACTGATGGTGCCCTGCTCGGTTTTGCTACAGATGCAACCATCCAAGTGATGAAAGCCGAATTGCTAATCAAGGACCAAACAAGTTATGATGACCAAGCTAGTCAGTTGGATTACAGTCCTGGCTGGCACCATGAAACCAATTCGGCAGACAAGTACCAAAAGACTGAGTCTTGGGCTTCCTTTGGTCGCTTAACTGATGAGCAAAAGAAAAAGACAACTGTCACAGCCTACTTCTACGGTACTGGACTTGATATCAAGGGCTATGTCGATCCAAATCATGGTATCTACAAAGTCTTCTTAGATGGCAAAGAAGTTCCTTACCAAGATGGAATGGGAAATGCTTCAACTATTGATGGTAAGAAATACTTTAGCGGTCGTGCAGCTCAACGCCAAGGCAATCAAACTCTGGTTAGCCTAAAAGGTCTGGACGAAAACTTGCACGCAGTCACACTTCAACTAGATCCTGATCGAAACGATCTGTCTCAAAATATCGGTATTCAGGTAGACCAATTCATCACTCGTGGCGAAGGTAGCGAACTCTACAGCAAGGCAGATATCATCCAGTCTATCTCTAAATGGAAAGACGATCTGTCCAACTTTGACCCAGCAGGCTTGAAAAATACGGCCACTGCACGCCAAGCTTTCCAAGCAAATCTAGAAAAATTGAGAAACCAACTCAGTGCTGATGCAGTGGATGTTCAGGATGTCATGTTGACAGTCAGTGCCCTACAAGATATCCTATCCAAGGATGAGAACTATCAAAGAGGCCAAGAGGAACCTAGTCCAGAGCAACCGGAACAGCCTGAAGAACCTTCTAAACCTGATCAACCAGCTGAACCAAAACAACCGGAAATTGAGTACGATAAGGCTATGGACAGCTTGGCAAAAGCTATCGAGAAAAAAGTCGCTGAGCTTGGATCCAACAAGGAAGCTAAGAAGAAATTATTAGCAATTGCTGACCAAGCCATTGCTGCCATCCAAGAAGCTAAAACTCAGGAAGCAGTCAATAAAGCGCTAGAAACTGCTCTCGAACAAATCAACAAACTCGAAGCGGCTCAGCCTGAGAAACCTGCTGAACCTGAAAAACCAGTTCAGCCTGAAAAACCAACTCAACCTGAGAATCCAGTTCAACCTGAGAAACCTGGCCAGCCTGAGCAACCAGCTCAACCAAAACAACCGGAAATTGAGTATGATAAGGCTATGGACAGCTTGACAAAAGCTATCGAGAAAAAAGTCGCTGAGCTTGGATCCAACAAGGAAGCTAAGAAGAAATTATTAGAAATTGCTGACCAAGCCATTGCTGCCATCCAGGAAGCTAAAACTCAGGAAGCAGTCAATCAAGCGCTAAAAACTGCTCTCGAACAAATCAACAAACTCGAAGCAGCTCAGCCTGAGAAACCTGCTGAACCTGAAAAACCAGTTCAACCTGAAAAACCTACTCAACCGGAAAAACCGGCGCAACCTGAACAACCGGCGCAACCGGAAACTCCAGTTCAACCGGAAAAACCGGCTCAACCTGAAAAACCCGCTCAACCTGAAAAGCCAGTTCAACCGGAAAAACCGGCTCAACCTGAACAACCGGCGCAACCGGAAACTCCAGCGCAACCTGAGAATCCAGTTCAACCGGAAAAACCTGCTGAGCCTGAAAAACCAGCTCAGCCTGAGAAACCTGCTCAACCGGAAACTCCAGCGCAACCGGAAAAACCTGCTCAACCGGAAACTCCAGCGCAACCGGAAAAACCGGCTCAACCTGAGAAACCGGCGCAACCGGAAAAGCCAGCTCAGCCTGAAAAGCCAGCTCAGCCTGAAAAGCCGACTCAACCTGAGAAACCGGCGCAACCTGAGAAACCAATTACTTCTTCAAGTCCTGAGGAAGGGGTTAAAGACCTTGTCTTTACACTTCCAAGCTTAGAAATCGTCAATAAGGTCGTACCGTTCAAGACGATTCGTCGCGAAAACCCACAATTAGACAAAGGAAAAGAGCAAGTTCTATCAGAAGGGAAAGACGGTCTCTTAGTCGAGTATGTTGAAGTGGACGGTGACAATCGCAAGGTTCTCCAAACAGAAGCAACTCCAGCTCAAGATCGAGTGATTGAGGTAGGTAGCAAACAAAGCTCAGTTGGAACAGAAGCGCCACCAGTTGTGACTCTTCCTGAGTATGTTCTACCAAGAGAGACTGAAAAACCTGCGCCAGCCGTAACAGATAATTCATCATCAAAAGATGAAAAAGCTCCTGTTACAGCTACAGTCAAAGAAGACAAGGAAAGACTACTCCCTGCAACTGGGGAACAAGAAGCAAGTGCCTTCCTCTTCTTGGCAGCCATTACTTCTATCTTGTCTCTCCTCATCTTCCAAAAGAATTTCAAAGACTAATAACCCTCTTTGATTGATTCTTTCTAATGATTCAGTTCCCCCGTTGAGAAGACCATTTGGTCTTCTCTTTTTCTATCTGTAAAATTAAAAAACATCCACAAATATACATGGATGTTTTGGTATGACTCTATAAAATAAGATGATCATTGAGAATAGCTGTTCTCAAATCCAACCACGTTTTCAAATAAACGCTCATCCAAAAAAGAGAGTCCCTCTTGTCTTACCTCATCCGAACTACCATTATAAGTTTCTGCAAGAACTCCACAGATAAAAGATGGTGTTTCGAATTCCAATACCATGAGATCTTCTGACGTTCACAAGCCATCTTTCCTAAATCAAACTTCCCTCTTCTACACCTAGTCACTGACTACTATTTTTGAGTCCAGCGTATGCATAGGTTCGATTTCTGGGACACTCTTTTTCCGTCACCACCCTAAAATAAAAGCGATGCTCCCGCCCATCCTTGGCGTTTTCCTTGTTTAAGACAAAGTAGTTTTTCTGATTCATCGCCATAGTGCGTAGGATGTCATCGATCAAAAAAGTCAAAGGCACATTCATAGCAGAGTATTTTTGAAAATCCTCTTCAAAACGAATATAGGCTTCTGAAAAATAATCCATCTGCAGTTTGTTTTCATACAAGTCTTTTCTAGTCATACACTCCCTCCTCCCACAGTCGAATTTCGAGGACATCTACTACCTCTACCAGCCTATAGCCCTCATTGGTCCTAATAGATAGAGTTTGAGGTGATAATTCGCTTACCTCACCAATGATCGTGGTTTTATGCCTTCTTTCCTTGACTACAAAGCATCCCTTCAGTTGCCCGACATAAAGCTGTGAAAGCAAGAGCAACTTCTCAACGGGATTCAAACTCGTCGAAAAAGCAACCCGATTTCTTTCTTCACCGAGTGAACTAGTATGCTCTGAGAGGAAAAAGCCCATCCACTTCTGCATCCCTGGATCTTGATAGTCACGCGCAGATGGAAAGGGTAAATAAGAACGATCAATCATTTTAGTCCATCTAATCCTCCAGCAGAATGCCCCCCAATCAGCTTGCTTCTGGCAAGACTCCTAGAGGCTTCTTCCAGTGCATTGGCCTTTAAGAGGGAGGTAAAACCAAATTGTTCCCGAATGGCATCAATAGCCGTCTGGAGCCTTTCTTCTTTTTCTAACTTGTCAACATCATCAAAGAGGGAGATCAAGCCAAAGGACTCGTCCACAAATCCTGAATAGTTGACTCCGACACTTCTGATCGCTCCAGAAGTGTATTTATTATGAAATAGCTTCAAAACATAATCCGTTAAGATAGCTGTATTATTGGTCGGTTCGACCTTCATTTGTGTGTGAATAGACGACCTGACCTCCAGTTTAGAGAAACCAACATAGAGAGAGACAAGGGTTGTTTTCTTGCCCGCCCTTCTCAGTCTAATAGCCACCTGCTCCGCCATTTCTCGGAGAATAATTTCGATATCCCGTAGCTTCACGTAGTCTCTCGGCAAGATTTGAGAATTTCCTAACCCTTGAGACTTGGCTTTATAGGGCTTATGAACATTGCTCTCATCAATCCCGTTAGCATGAAACCACAAACGCAGGCCAGCCTGACCAAGTGTTTTCTGTAGCTGGTCTGGATTACTGGTGGCCAATTCTCTGATGGAAAAAATCCCCAGAGCATGCAAGCGTTTCTCCATCCGCCTGCCAATCCCCCAAAAGTCCGTCATCTTGGGAATGGCCCAAACCTTCTCTTCCACATCCTGGTAAGACCAGTTGGCCCTCATGGTCGGAGTGTGCTTGGCCTCATTATCCAGAGCCAACTTGGCCAGTAAGGGGTTGGCATTGGACATACCCACTGTAGAGTAGATCCCTGTCTGCCTCCAAATATCCCTCTGGATGCGAGCAGAAAGCATATCTAGCTTGTCTTTGCGAGAGATACTCTTGTCTGGGATGAAATAGTTGAGCGAACTAGTCAGATCGATAAAGCCCTCATCGATAGAGTAGGGATAAATATCATCTGGACTACCATAGTTTTGAAAGATTCGCTGGATTTCCATATTGACCGCTATGTATTCATCCATCCTAGGTGGCACAACCAAAGTCACTTGAGCCCAATCTTCGATGTAGCGAACATAGTCTAAGTCAGTAGGCAAGCCTTGCTTTCGAGCATTGTAATAGGAAAATTTGCGCGTTTTGATATCAAAAGGCAGATCATAGGCCCGGCCAACATTGGACTTGCCAAAAATCTTCTTAAACATGGGAGAGGAAGCTAATATAAGGCCAGTAGAATTATCCGCGCGACTCATGACACAAAGCGAGGTCTTCAGCGGATGCAAGCCCCGTTTCACACACTCAACGCTGGCATAAAAAGATTTCATATCGACAAAGGCAATATCACTTTTGGGCTCTCTGGAATAATCAAAGTAGCCCATAGGCTAACCCTCCATCGGCACAAAATTCCCAACAATAATCCCCACAATCCGAGGATCTTCCTCATAGGAGATGAAAATATCCTTGTATTTAGGATTGATAGAGACCAGACGCAAGCCATCTTCCTCCCGATAAACCCGTTTGATATAGGTCTGGTTGTTGCAAACCACTGCATAAACCGCCCCATCATAATCAAATCCGGTCTCTCGAATCAAAGCCACGGAACCATTTTGATATTTAGGTTCCATGGAGTCCCCAGCCACCCAGGAAGCAAAATCGTGGGCTAGTTCTTCATTAAAGTAAACGGTATCAAAATTTCTATCGTCATATACCGAAGCCCCGATCCCTGCTGACATGCGTTCATAGACACGATACTCGTAGAGGCGCTCTGGCATGGTCGCCACCTTCTGTGTTTGTTCCTCTTGAGCTAGGTTGCGAGCATAGAGCACAACCTTGTCCTTCCCTTGCTTGGAGAGGCTATTGTAGAGACGAACAATCTCGATCTGAGTGAAATATCCCTTTGCTACCTTTAAAATATTTTCTAGCTGGGCAACCTTCTCCTTGGATGGTTCCTTAATTCCACGTTCCCAAGCCGAGTAAGCCTGAAAACTGATCCCAAGTTGCTCTGCAATTTCCTTCTGTGTCAATTTTAACTCTTTTCTCCGAGCCTTGAGTTTTTCTGGTTGGTACATGATTCACCCCCTAGTGTGATGCTTTATTGAGAATATCTCTCTTAGAAAAACAAATCGACGGTTGAGCTTACACCTCTAAAACTCAACCAATTCGGTTTAGTTTTATTATATAAAAAAAGTGGACGATTGTCCACTGGGAAAATCAAATTTTAACAGACACAACTGGAAATTATGAACAAAAAACTGGACTAGACCTAGCAACTCCTACTCTAATTTTTGCAACAGCTTTACAACTTGCTGATTATCAATCCTCACATAGTAAACACCACTATCATTGACAAGTTTATCCTCTTCATACTTAGCAATCTTTACAGCATAAAGACCTCTTGGTAGGGATTGGTTGGCAAAAAATTCCTTCATGAGCCTTTCAAGATCTTTTAGATAGTCATCATACAAGAGATCTCTTTTTTCCTTCGGAACGAAATATTGAAATTCAAATGTCGGTATAAAAATCTCTTTTTGGAAAAGATATTGAGCATCCATTGGATACATCCCTTGCAGAGCTTGGCCCTTGCTTTGATTTTCCTCCAATATTTCATTATAAAGATAGATATTATCAGATTGGTTATTAAATTCAAAACCAATACCTTGATACTTCAAATCAGGAAGTTTAGGATCTTTGATTGAACTGTCCAGTGTTTTTAAAAACTCGCTGGTGCCTGGACTAACCTCAATCCCTAAATAGGCTAATTCTGGGAAAACATCATAAATTTTTTTACCATTTTTGTAATCAACCTCTGCATCTGTCTTTCCATATGTTTCACTTTTCGAAAAGCGAGTATAGTATTTAAATCGAGTTTTAGCCTGATAGGTTTTTCCAGCTATATTTTCACTGTAGGTACCGTGGATTATAAATCCTCCCACGCTTGTATAGTTTTTCTCGTATTTTTCTAACTCAAACTGTCCTGTAAGACCGTAGTTTTGATAAGAACGATGCACAGCTTGCTCAAGCTCAGTTCGACTTGCATGGGCAAACAGCCCCCACATATCCATTAGAGAAAAAATCGGACTGAACACTGTGAAGATTACCATTGGGATCACTATGGATAAGCAACCTATTAATAGCCAATTTCTTTTCTTGGCGTTTCCTTCAGATTTTTTAGCAGTTTTCTGTTTCCTTTTTAAGATTAG
Organism: Streptococcus oralis; assembly: GCF_024399415.1. Taxonomy (NCBI): domain Bacteria; kingdom Bacillati; phylum Bacillota; class Bacilli; order Lactobacillales; family Streptococcaceae; genus Streptococcus; species Streptococcus oralis. The sequence goes on along the minus strand of NZ_CP029257.1, from coordinate 313,903 downwards.
AATGAGCAAACCCAAAAGCACTAATACTAATAAAACCAATCTACACTCTCCTTTTACTTTTGACAGTTGTTAACAGGTGTATAGGAGACTGACAGAAATACTCATCTCACCTGCTAACTTATCCTGAATTCCATAAACTCGTCTGAAATGACGAACAATCCTTATGCCATTATACCACACGAGCGATACCGTGAGAAGACGAGAAAAGCAAAAGAAACCCACCTGAATTTGTTTCAGGTGGTTAGCTTCAAGAGACTAGAAATAGTGTCTATAAACCTTTATCTCTTTTTAGACTTCTTAACATGTTCCTTGTACATTTTTGACTTTTTCCCATACCATTCTTCGATGGTATAGCCATACTCTTCACGGTATTTCTCTTGATTTTTATTGACTGTATTCAAGTTCTCTAGCGTTACTACATTGGATTTAAAAAATGATACCAAAAATAGGCCTAGGAAAATAGGTGAAATTGGTAACAAAGCAAGCAAGAGATACGCTAGGAAATGATTAAGCCCGTGAGTAAAGAGATTGATTCCATACATCAACAACCATAAGAATAAAATCACATTCAAAAAATTTTTATAATATTCTGAGGAGAAATAATCCTTTCTAGCGCGTTGCTTTGTAACAAGGATATAGATAAGGTAAATCAGTGATAAGACAAACCCAATCCAGTAAACGATACGAACTGCTACTAGAGGGATTAAATATAAGATGGCTACAAACCAACTATAATATGTAATTACGAGCAAAAACAATTGAAAAATCTGAGTCATTAAATAGGCTTTAATGCGATTTCTTTTAGAAATAATATAAAAACAAGTAAAATGACCGCAACAAAGAAAAAATAGAAAGCCAAAGAAACTATCTGGGGGAATGAGCCCTTTTTCCACTGATGTTAGCTGTGTAACCATTGAGGTCAGTGGAATAGCTGGGTCATACCCAGCTTCACTAGCCATTCGAAATAAACTTATCGGTAAAGACGTACCAATCATAACCATAAGAGAATATAGAGATAGTCCAAAAATCGCCTTTACTAAGCTTAATCTTCGTGCTGTTTCAAGTGCATCATTAATATCTTTTTGTATCTTATCCATTTATTTTCTCCTATTACCCAAACAAGGATGAGGCCGCTTTCAGACCACCATTGAAAAAATCAGAAACATTCTTGCCCACGCTTTTGACAGTCTCCAAGCCCTGGTGGATTCCATTTCCGATAGACTCCACCGTCGATTCTACCACATCCACAGCACCATAAGCAAAATTTTTAACTCCGTCATAAACAGACTTTTTAAATTCCGGTGCGACTGCAGAAGTGATAAGATTAAACGTTCCTACACCAAGACCAATGAGAGCTCCTTCTACTGGATGTCCTCCTAGTGCTCCTGCCTTAGCTCCAAGCCACATACCATCTAAGGGACCAACGTTAGATATGGTATCAATGGTACCACCGATCACAGACTTCCCGATTTTCCCTACGGTCGTCTTGGAATTATTGTCAAACAGAAACAATATCCTTGTCCCATTATTCTTCCTCCGTACTGGATTTATAATATTGTAAGAACTCTTCTTCGCTTTGAACCAGATGCTCCTGTCCATCTTTTGAACTAGCTGCTGGAATAGTGATATCCTTGAAGATATTGGTACCTTCTGGGAAAACGAGTTTTATCATATCTATAGATGTTTGCAAATCATCATTAGATGAAAGTTTATATATATAACTTGTTTCAGGACTTTTTGAAATTATTTCCATAGATTTAGGGTATTTGCTATTTATGAGCCATTGTTTCGTATTATCTCCAAGTCTCCAAAAATGAAGGCCATTATCCCTAACAGAAAAATCATGTTCTTTAAACAACTGTGAAAAGGAATCTATCGAACCAAGTCCTATTTTAGGCGAATTCTTTTTTTGATTGTTCGGGTTAATATCTACAATCTTACCTGTTTCTAGGTCTATCAATCTATTCAGCAACTTTGATTCGTCGCTAACATCAGTAATCATATCGTCTTTTCTTCTTAATGAAATCGTCAGATATTCTTTGCCATCTATGCTGTCTATCGAATACTTATTTAATATAAAAGCAGGATAATAACTCTCATTATAATTTCTAGTGATCTCAAATACATCTAACACCTTCTTATCTAATTTTTCACCTTTAGTGTCGTAGACATTTATTTTCCAATATTCCCCCTTATCTGGATAATTTTGTTCCAGAATAGGAAAATCATCTCGCACTTCATTCCAAGCGGATTTTGCTTTGAATCGCGCCGCATAGGAAACAAGGAAACGACTACCAGCTATTCGCCCGGGAGAGCCAAACTTAGGCTTTTTATCAAGAACACTTACTTGTTGATTGACTTCCTTGTTACTATGCCAATCAACTGTGATCATTCTCCCATTTTCAATAAATTCATAATCCGTAATTTCTGTATCCACAATCCAATATTCATATTTAGATAAGTCTTGTTTTTCAAACTCTCGAATAGCAAATACAAAAAGGCTACATACACCAAGTAAAATTAGAAAGATAGCACCAATTTTTTTAGCTTTCACTTGACTATTCTCCCATCATCATATTTTTCTCTTAGACAATCATAGAACTCTTTCCCATTATACCACATGAACAATACCGTGAGAAGAGAAGAAGAGAAAAGCAAAAGAAAACCACCTGAAATGAATTCAAGTGGCGAATAGTTAGGGGAGCTCATTATAAACAGAGGCATCGTAGATCTTCTGCTGGATTCGTTTCTTTTCTGTATACTCTTGTGGTGAAACTGTATACATTTCATTAGTTTCAATGGAGCCTGCTAATTCTGTATCCATATTTTGAAAAGCTTCCGCAACCTTATTCATAAAGCCATCCAATGAATCCACTGTCTCTACCAAGTTTTCCATACAACTTTTTGCGACACCAGCACAGGACTCTAGACTACTTGTGACCGATGAGTCAATAATAGTCGACATCCCCTTTGAAATCTCATCTGTCGAAACCTTGATACTCGCCTTAATGCTTTGAATTCGCATTGGCTGAATTCGCTTAACTACCATTTTTCAACTCCTCCTTAGGTTTTAAGACACTGATAAACTCTTCATAAGAGTGAACCACATGGTCTTTCCCATCCTTGGTCACTTCTCCATAAACCGTCAAATTGTCAAACAAGCCTCGGTCTTTAGGGATTAAGAGACTGTATATATCCGATAGCAGTTTAACATCAGTCTCGTTAGTCAAGAAATAGAGTTCACCTTTTTTCTTAGTCATCAAGTCATAGGCTGCTGGATACTCCTCCTTCAAGCGCCAGTCTGAAGACTGTTCAATCACAGATTGAGGAAGACGAATTGAAGAACTGATATTCCTAAGAGCTTCCGAATAATAGTCTTTTAGACTCGTAGATTGTCTAAATATGTCAACATTCCTGTTCTCTAGAGGTTCTCCGGCATCCTTAGGAATGTCTTCTAGTTTACCTGTTGCCATGTTAAAAAGAACTTCCTTACGGTCGTCGCCCCCCGTTTTCTGTAGTACTACTGTGCGGTATTCCTGGTCATGATAATCATAAAAATGAGTATAGGCACTTGAAACCGGGAAATAAGAAGCATCATAATCTGAAATAGCCTTTAAAAGGTCATACTCCTTGCGAGGCAAATCATCCTGACTGGTATCATAAACCTGAATCTTCCAATACTCCCCCCAACTTAGATTGTTCACGTCAAAGCGATTATCTCCCGATTTATAGATTAAACGGATACTTTCTGTGGCTATATATCGTCGGCCATGAATTACTAAACTATAGTCAATCGGCTCATCCTTATTTTTCTTACCATTACTATTGCTGGTCTCTTTCCAAGAAATGACCAACCCCTGTCTATTGGCGATAAACTCATAAGATGCTGGCTCTACTTCAAGAGACCAGACTTTGTAACGTTCATGCGTCAAATAACGATACAAAGGATAGGCTCCCGTAACTACAACCAGGAGACTTAACAGGCCCAGAATGAGTAGTATTTTTTCCCTGTATTGTTTCATTGACTTCCTCCTGAATATTTGTTGTTTGTATCTGATGAACAAAGATTATAAACTCTTAATCCATTATACCATATGCGTGACACCGTGAGAAGATGAGAAAAGCAAAAGAAAACCACTTGAAATGGATTCAAGTGGCGAATAGTTAGGGGAGCTCATTATAAACAGAGGCATCATAGATCTTCTGTTGGATTCGTTTCTTTTCTGTATACTCTTCTGGTGAAACTGTATAAATCTCATTCGTTTCAATAGATCCTGCTAAATCGGTATCCATATTTTTAAAAGCTTCCGCAATCTTGTTCATAAAGCCATCTAATGAGTCTACCGTCTCTACTAAATTTTCCATACATGTTTTTGCGAGACCCGCACAAGACTCTAGACTACTTGTAACCGGTGCATCAATGATAGTCGACATCCCCTTTGAAATCTCATCTGTCGAAACCTTAATACTTGCCTTAATACTTTGAATTCGCATCGGTTGGATCTGTTTAACTGACATTTATCAATTCCTCCTTTGGTTTCAAGACACTGATAAACTCTTCATAGGAATGGACTACATGGTCTTTCCCGTCCTTGGTCACCTCTCCATAAACTGTTAGATTGTCAAACAAGTCTCGGTCCTTAGGGATTAAGAGACTGTAAATATCTGAAAAGAGCTTGGCATCTGTTTCGTTAGTCAAGAAATAGAGTTCACCTTTCTTCTTAGTCATCAAGTCATAGGCTGCTGGATATTCTTCCCTCAAGCGCCAGTCTGAAGACTGTTCAATTACAGATGGTGGGAGGGTAATAGAATAATCCGAATTATCAATATCATCTTTATAATAATTCTTTAAACTAGTAAATTCTTGAAATAGATAAAGAATTCTTGTTTCTATGGCTTTACTAACTTCCTGTGGAATATCCTCTAACTTACCTGTTGCCATGTTAAAGAGGACTTCCTTACGGTCGTGTCCCCCAGTTTTTTGGAGAACGACTGTACGATATTCTTGATCCTTGAAAGCTAAAGAATGAACATAGGTACTTGAGACTGGGAAGTATGACGGATCATAATCCGCAACAGCCTTTAAAAGGTCATACTCCTTTCGAGGCAAATCATCCTGACTGGTATCATAGACCTGAATCTTCCAATACTCCCCCCAACTCAGCTTCTTAACATCAAAGCGATTATCGTCCCATTTGTAAATTAAACGTCTACTTTCTGTAGCAAGGTAACGTTTCCCATAAATCGCACTGCCATAATCAATAGGTTCATCCTTAGTGCCCTGACTCTCACCATTGCTAGCTTGCTTCCAAGAAATAACCAACCCCTGTCTATCAGCTATAAACTCATAAGAAGCTGGTTCTACCTCAGGAGTTCGCACCTTAAAACGATCATGTGTCAAATAGCGATACAAAGGATAGGCTCCAGAAACGACAATAAGAAGGCTAAAAAGTCCCAGAATAATTAGTATTTTTTTCCTATATTGTTTCATTGACTTCCTCCTGAGTATTTGTTGTTTAGATAGAGCTGATATTTTTCATAGCCATGTTTGGCATTTTGGTCAGATGAAATCGGTAACTTTTCCAATACGCGTTTATAAGTTTCTAGCTGGTCCGTGGTCATATTGACTAGAGAAAGATCTGTCTCCTCACCCAAGAGATACTTGCTCATCTCCGAAGAGATTTGGGCATCTCCATCATCTATTTTTTCTTTACTAACTTCATTAATCGCTTGCTGAATTATTTCTTGAGTTGAACCTTTACTGCGTAGTGTATACTCCTTCGATGAGCGTGCATATTCAACATAAGGGACAAGACCTTCATTATCCATCTCTTTCAAGCGGACCGCTGTATAAAAATTATGTGTTCTCATGCGAGAAATTGCGACTGAACTCTTCCCATCTTTCTGGAAAAGATAGGTATTCCCTCGATTTAAAAAGTCATCTACCATCTCAATGCGTGTCTTTTCTTTTTCTAAGTCATATCCCTTTAACTGATCGACATACTTCAAATAGGCTTGTATGGTTGCTGTTGGTAATTGAATACCCATATTGTATGGACCCGTCTTCGTAAAACCACTTTCAACAACTTTCCCCTTAACGGTTATATCCTTATCAATCGCAGAAAAGAGTTCTTTACTGAATTCCTTAGAATCACTGGTAGCCAGAGCATCAATCATCGAGACGATAGGAACTGCTTCAGGTATGAAAGTACCAACTAGTGCATAAGTTATAGCTTTACCCATTGCAGCACGCATATCTTTATTCGCTTCTTCGCGAGATTTCTCAAGTTCACCGATCCGAGCCTGCTTCTCTGCCATATTATTTCCAATAGCGGTTGCATATTCTTCCATTTTGTAAACCTTGGTTTCGGTTGTATTGCTAATACTCGTTGGATAAGAGTAGCCACCTATATTCATTTCCAAGGTTGTTTTCTTTGTATCAACCGTATTCTTAAATGAAAATGTTGCATCCGATATATCTGAAATTGAAACTTTTGTTCTCGTTTCGGTGACATATAGTTTGTCACCAACTGCTAATTTTCCTTTTGATGTTTCTGTCCGTCCTATCTCCATTACATAAAGAGATTCCATCAAACTAACAAACTTATCCGTCAAAGCAAGATGCTTATTATATGCCGCCATCTGGTTGCTATGTACAGTGCCATCTTTAGCATATTGAACTTCCATAACCTTTTCAAGAGCTTCACCCAATCCAATCCCAGCTTTCTGAAATTTCAGCAAATACGGTTGGTTAGCAGAAAAATCACGATTCCCCATGGCATCCAGAAGATGATTGAGAGTTTCCTTATCCCCTGATTGAATCCACTCCATCATCTCCTGCGCACCAATACTGTAAAATCCTTCACTAAGATCCCCAGGTTTTTCGTTTAATATGTCTCCTGGCTGTTTATTCAATATTGCACCTAACGCACGTCCATCTGCTTCTGTTTGAATACTATCCAAATAACTGATTTTTTTCTTAGTAAGACTACCGTTTTTAATACCTTTTAAAATACTAAAAGCTGGGATATTGCAAATTGCACTAGCATTTTTAATTTTAGTCTGTAAATTTTTTAGTTCTGCTTCTGCTTCCGTAGTGTCTTTTGATAAGGTATCATGTGCTTGTTGCAAGGCGTTATGGGTATCACGACGTGCTGTCGCTGCACTAGCTAGATCATCTCCCGAAGTTGTTTTTATATCTGTTAAGTCTTCTGATTCAATCCCTAGTTCAGCAGTAGCATCGTTTAATAGCGTTTGAAGATTATCGACTTTTGTTTTGATCTTCTCATATTGTTCCGAGTCCACGCCATCTAATTTTTTATATACAGAATCATTACCAGTTTGTTGAGTCCATGCTTTTGTTTTAAAACCAGCACCTGTTGCGGATTCTTCAAATTTTGATAAAGCTGTAGAAAAATGGGTAATCGTTGTAGGAAACTCGTTAAATACCTGCTTCTGCAACGTATTTAATCGAGCAAAGAATGCATTAACTGCTTCTCCTTGATCCTCTGAATCACCTGTTTTCCCCGCTTTCTCATTAAATGTACGCATCGTTTGTTGAGAAGCTGAGTCGACACCTTTTGAAAATTCTTGAACGGCCGAACTATAACGAGCTATCGCTGGTAAGTCATGTACTTTTATAATATCACTCATACTTTACTCCTCCGTTGTTAGACTTTTTTGAATTTCTAACCAACTAATACTAAGGCTAATCCCCGACTTCTCTGTCTCTAATTCAGAAATTTTCTGAGTCAATTTGGCCACTACGTCATCACTCTTCGCAGAAAGCTTTTGTTTAGCTGTTTTTAGTATCGTTTCTTCATTGTTAGTTTCATTCAAATAAGGTGTTCCTGCTAAATAATAGGTCGTTTCAATATTGTCATTGCTCGTCAACACATATTCTATATCCGTCGAAAAATCTGTTAGTGCTTTTTTACAGCCTTCTAACCGACTAATTTGGCTATTTAAATCAGTGATTTCTCCACGTTTAGCATCTATCTGAGCTTGTATTGCTGCTTTTCCCATTTCTCCTCCTTATACCATTAATACTTTCATTTTACTTGCCAACCCATCGGCCACATAGTAATGTTCTTGTTCTTCCAACTGTGACTCTCGGACAGGTCTGTTGATCACTGTCAGAACTGATTGATCGCTTAAGCGAAGTGCTAAAATAGCCTGCTTATAAGAACGAGCAGTTTTTGAGATTACATCGATATGCTTGGTGATTAGTGGCGAACTCATTACAATTGAACCATATCCAGCTCGTATTCCTTTATCTAGGACATAAGCCAACGTATCAAGTGCTTCTGAGTTTAATTCACTCACCAATTCAATTAAATTGTAGACAACTACTGTTGCTACGTGTTCTCTTTCGTTTTGCTCTAAACGCTCATTAATTCGCTTCTCTATACTTGCGATAGCACTTAGATAGTCTTCAGAGTTACTAATAATCGTCACACCTTCCATTTCAGGTAGGCTATGATACTTCGGTGCCAAGACGATGACCTTCTGTTTCCCTTTGGCAATGTGTTTCACCAAGGCCGTCATCTGCTCTTCTTTATCTGTTAGGTAGAGAAGATTGCCTTTAGCCAGGTTCCATATAACAGGTTCAACTGTCTCCAAGTCAAGTCCTAATGGCACGAGTCCGTTTTCATAAGCAGTCTGCACGCTTGCTCGGCTATAGAAGTCTTTCTCGGTCAACTCCTCTGGCACCATCGGGATGGCACTTGGGCGCTGTCCGGTCCAGGCTTCTTGGAGGGAAGCGACTGCTTGGCGCAGGTTGTTGAGGACTTGAGTATCATTGGCTCCATAAACTGGGAGAGCCAGCTGGATGACATCTACCTCTTCACGCTTCATAAGGGCACGTCCCTTGATGTCTTCCATGGTCATGGCAAGGGGCGTAGAGCCCACGATAGCCCGCACTTCACCTGCCTCATTCTGTGGCAGGCTCAACTGGTGCTTGAAGTTCGAGTAGAGTTGAGCACGAAGGTTGGTTTGACGACCGGCTGTCACTAAGAGGTGAACCCCGATACTGAGACCTTCACGAGAGATACGCACCAAGAGCTTGAAGAGTTCCGCCTCATAGGCTTCTTCCTTGAAGGCTTCATAGCTATCTAAGAGGATGACAATAGCCGGCTCTTCCTGACCACTGGCCTGACGGTAGAGGTCTAAGGTCCCAACACCATAGTCCGCAAGGAGTTTCTTACGACGGTTAAGTTCTCTCTCCATGATTCGTACAAACTTAGAGATCTTCTCCGTTTGGTCCAAAAGCATGGTATCTGCCACCTGTGGAAGCTTGGACAATGGAGCCAAACCATTGGTACCAAAGTCCATCAAGTACATGGTAAGAGCCTTTGGACTGAATTTGCGAGCCAAGTCCATACCAGCAGTCTGAAGGAAGGTGGTCTTTCCTGTACCCGGACTTCCGTAAAGGAGGATATGACCATCCTTGGAGAGATTGATAGAGACAGCTTCCTGCTTCTGGGCCTGCGGGATATCTGCCATTCCAAGTAGAACTGAGAGTGGTTTCTCTTGTCCCCAGGCTACTGCTGGTTGCACTTCTTCCAGTTCGTCTAGTGCGATTCGCTCTTTGAGCGGTGGCAACCATGGCTGTGGTACTGGAGGAATTTCTTGTTCTTCACACAAGAGCTGGATATGGTGCACTATCGCATCCAACTCTGTCGGAACTTCCTTGATCTCATCCACATCTTCTAAGCCTGACAGGTCTTCATTCAAGATCTCATATTGCCCCAATTCATTGATTAGGTAGATGGTATGGTCCTCGATTCCCATATCGTCCTTGTCCGGCTGGTAATCCGCGCCTGACCAGGCAGACTGGAAGAGCTCATAGACTTCATTATTTCCGACTTGCAGATAGGCACGACCTGTCTGGGTGATCTCGGCCGCGTCCGGTGTATGAAGCATTTCATTCGAGTCCGAACGATCCGCCACCTTAAGGGCAATCTTAAAGCGTGAGTTAGACCAGATCTGGTCATCCACCACACCTGATGGCTTTTGAGTAGCTAGGATCAAGTGGACCCCGAGTGAACGCCCGACACGCGCGATGGATACCAGCTCCTTGATAAAGTCTGGCTGGTTAACCTTGAGCTCTGCGAACTCATCTGAGATGAGAAAGAGGTGAGGGAGTGGTTCTGTCGCTTCTCCGTTTTTAAATTTCTTCTGGTATTGATTGATATGGTTGACTTCGAACTCTCCAAAGAGTCGTTCACGACGATGGATCTCCGCATTGATCGAAGCCAAGGCCCGCATGGATTGGGCACCATCCAAGTTGGTAATGGTTCCCAAGAGGTGAGGAAGATTTTTAAAGAGATTGGCCATCCCACCACCCTTATAGTCTATGAGCAAAAATGCCACATCATGAGGGTGGAAGTTAACAGCGAGGGACAGGATATTTTTTTGTAAATAGCAGATCAGATAAACAAGCGATAATATAAAATTTTCAAGGCGCTAGAAAAAATGTTCTTGTTCTATTATACCACATGATAGATAACGTGAGAAGTTGAGAAAAGCAAAAGAAAACCACCTGAAATGAATTCAGGTGGTTAGCTTCATGATACTAGAAATAGTATCTATAAACCTTTATCTCTTTTTAGATTTTTTAATATGTTCCTTGTACATTTTTGACTTCTTTCCATACCATTCTTCGATGGTATAGCCATACTCTTCACGGTATTTCTCTTGATTTTTATTGACTGTATTCAAGTTCTCTAGCGTTACTACATTGGATTTAAAAAATGATACCAAAAATAGGCCTAGGAAAATAGGTGAAATTGGTAATAAAGCAAGCAAGAGATACGCTAGGAAATGATTGAGTCCGTTGATGAAGAGATTGATTCCATACATCAACAACCATAAGAACAAAATGACATTCAAAAATTTTTTATAATATTCTGAGGAGAAATAATCCTTGCTAGCGCGCTGCTTTGTGACAAGGATATAAATAAGGTAAATCAGTGATAAGACAAAACCTATCCAGTAGACGATACGAATTGCTACTAGAGGGATTAAATACAAGATGGCTACAAACCAACTATAATATGTAATTACGAGCAAAAACAATTGAAAAATCTGAGTCATTAAATAGGCTTTAATACGATTTCTTTTAGAAATAATATAAAAACAAGTAAAATGACCGCAACAAAGAAAAAATAGAAAGCCAAAGAAACTATCTGGGGGAATGAGCCCTTTTTCCACTGATGTTAGCTGTGTAACCATTGAGGTCAGTGGAATAGCTGGGTCATACCCAGCTTCACTAGCCATTCGAAATAAACTTATCGGTAAAGACGTACCAATCATAACCATAAGAGAATATAGAGATAGTCCAAAAATCGCCTTTACTAAGCTTAATCTTCGTGCTGTTTCAAGTGCATCATTAATATCTTTTTGTATCTTATCCATTTATTTTCTCCTATTACCCAAACAAGGATGAGGCCGCTTTCAGACCACCATTGAAAAAATCTGAAACATTCTTGCCCACACTTTTGACAGTCTCCAAGCCCTGGTGGATTCCATTTCCGATAGACTCCACCGTCGATTCTACCACGTCCACAGCACCATAAGCAAAATTTTTAACTCCGTCATACAAAGCCTTTTTCTGATCAGGGAAAAACAGAGAACCCGCAAGATTAATTGTTCCCAAACCAAGGCCCGCAAGAGTTCCAACTACTAGCCCCTGTGGTCCAGCTTTTGCCCCTATCTTAGCTCCTAGCCACATACCATCTAAAGGACCAACGTTAGATAGGGTATCAATGGTACCACCGATTACAGACTTCCCGATTTTCCCTACGGTCGTCTTGGAATCGGTCTTGGAATTGTTGTCAAACAGAAACAATATCCTTGTCCCATTATTCTTCCTCCGTACTGGATTTATAATATTGTAAGAACTCTTCTTCGCTTTGAACCAGATGCTCCTGTCCATCTTTTGAACTAGCTGCTGGAATAGTGATATTCTTGAAGAGATTGGTACCTTCTGGGAAAACGAGTTTTATCATATCTATGGACGTTTGCAAATCATCATTAGATGAAAGTTTATATATATAGCTTGTTTCAGGATTTTTAGAAATTATTTCCATAGATTTCGGGTATTTTCTATTTAAGAGCCAGTGTTTTGTATTATCTCCAAGTTTCCAAAAATGAAGGGCATTATCGCTAACATAAAAATCATGATCTTCAAATAGCTGTGAAAAGGAATCTATCGAACTAAGTCCTATTTTAGGCGAATTCTTTTTTTGATTGTTTGGGTCAATATCTACAATCTTTCCTGTCTCTAAGTCTATCAATCTCTTAAGTAATTTGGATTCGTCTCTGACATCAGTGATGGTATCTTCTTTTTTCCGTAAAGAAATCGTTAGATATTCCTTACCATCTATACTGTCTATCGAATACTTATTTAATATAAAAGCAGGATAATAGTTCTCATTATAATTTCTAGTGATCTCAAATACATCTAACACTTTCTTGTCTAACTTTTCACCCTTAGTGTCATATACATTTATTCTCCAATATTCTCCCTCATCTGGATAATTTTGTTCTATGATAGGAAAATCATCTCGAACTGCACTCCAGGCAGATTTTGCTTTTAATCGCGCCGCATAGGAAACAAGGAAACGACTACCAGCTATTCGCCCGGGAGAGCCAAACTTAGGCTTTTCATCAAGAACACTTACTTGTTGATTGACTTCCTTGTTACTGTGCCAATCAACTGTAATCATTCTACCATTTTCAATAAATTCATAATCCGTAATTTCTGTATCTACTATCCAATATTTATATTTAGATAAATCTTGCTTTTTAAACTCTCGAATACCAAATACAAAAAGCGTACATACACCAAGCAAAATTAGAAAGATAGCACCAATTTTTTTAGCTTTCACCTGACTATTCTCCCATCATATTTTTCTCTTAGACAATCATAGAACTCTTTCCCATTATACCACATGAACAATACCGTGAGAAGAGAAGAAGAGAAAAGCAAAAGAAAACCACCTGAAATGAATTCAGATGGCAAATAGTTAGGGGAGCTCATTATAAACAGAGGCATCGTAGATCTTCTGCTGGATTCGTTTCTTTTCTGTATACTCTTGTGGAGAAACTGTATACATCTCATTCGTTTCAATGGAGCCTGCTAATTCTGTATCCATATTTTGAAAAGCTTCCGCAACCTTATTCATAAAGCCATCCAATGAATCCACTGTCTCTACCAAGTTTTCCATACAAGTTTTTGCGACACCAGCACAGGACTCCAGACTACTTGTGACCGATGAGTCAATAATAGTCGACATCCCCTTTGAAATCTCATCTGTCGAAACCTTAATACTCGCCTTAATGCTTTGAATTCGCATTGGCTGAATTCGCTTAACTACCATTTTTCAACTCCTCCTTAGGTTTCAAGACACTGATAAACTCTTCATAAGAGTGAACCACATGGTCTTTCCCATCCTTGGTCACTTCTCCATAAACCGTCAAATTGTCAAACAAGCCTCGGTCTTTAGGGATTAAGAGACTGTATATATCTGATAGAAGCTTAACATCTGTCTCGTTAGTCAAGAAATAGAGTTCACCTTTCTTCTTAGTCATCAAGTCATAGGCTGCTGGATACTCCTCCTTCAAGCGCCAGTCTGAAGACTGTTCAATCACCGATTGTGGAAGACGAATTGGAGAACCTATATTTAAGAGATTCTCTGTATAATAGTTTTTTAGACTCGTAGATTGTTTAAATATATTAACATCTCTATCCTCAAGTGCCTCTCCGGCATCCTTCGGGATATCCTCCAGTTTGCCTGTAGCCATGTTAAAGAGAACTTCCTTACGGTCGTCGCCCCCCGTTTTCTGTAATACTACTGTACGGTATTCCTGATCGTTGTACGCAAAAAAATGAGTATAGGCACTTGAAACCGGGAAATAAGAAGCATCATAATCTGAAATAGCTTTTAAAAGGTCATACTCCTTGCGAGGCAAATCATCCTGACTGGCATCATAAACCTGAATCTTCCAATACTCTCCCCAACTTAAATTCTTCACGTCAAAGCGATTATCTCCCGATTTATAGATTAAACGGATACTTTCTGTGGCTATATATCGTCGTCCATGAATTGCAGAACTATAGTCAACCGGCTCATCCCTATCTATTATATCATTACTGTTAGCTGTCCTTGCCCAAGAAATGACTAATCCCTGTCTATCAGCTAGAAACTCATATGCTGCTGGTTCTACTTCTATAGACCATACTTTGTAACGATTATGTGTCAAATAGCGATATAAGGGATAGGCTCCCGTAACTATAACCAAAAAGCTTAACAGTCCCAGAATGAGTAGTATCTTTTTTCTATATTGTTTCATTGAGCACCTCCTGAGTATTTACTATTTGTATCTGAAGAACAAAGATTATAAACTCTTAACCCATTATACCATATGAATGATACTACAAGAAGAGTAATAATAGAAAAGCAAAAGAAAACCACCTGAAATGAATTCAAGTGGCGAATAGTTAGGGGAGCTCATTATAAACAGAGGCATCGTAGATCTTCTGCTGGATTCGTTTCTTTTCTGTATACTCTTGTGGAGAAACTGTATACATCTCATTAGTTTCAATGGAGCCCGCTAAATCGGTATCCATATTTTTAAAAGCTTCCGCAATCTTGTTCATAAAGCCATCTAATGAGTCTACCGTCTCTACTAAATTTTCCATACATGTTTTTGCGACACCAGCACAGGATTCTAGACTACTTGTGACTGATGAGTCAATAATAGTCGACATCCCCTTTGAAATCTCATCTGTCGAAACTTTGATACTCGCCTTAATGCTTTGAATTCGCATTGGCTGAATTCGCTTAACGGACATTACTCAACTCCTCCTTTGGTTTCAAGACATTGATAAACTCTTCATAAGAGTGAACCACATGGTCCTTCCCGTCCCTAGTTACCTCTCCATAAACCGTGAGGTTATCAAATAAATCACGGTCCTTAGGAATTAAGAGGCTAAAAATATCTGATAAAAGCTTAACATCTGTCTCGTTAGTTAAAAAATAGAGACTTCCTTTTTCTTTACTCATCAAGTCATAAGCTTTTGGGTATTTCTCCCTCAAGAGCCAATCTGAAGACTGTTCAATCACAGATTGTGAGAGATTAAGACAGGTAGTGTTATCTATAAAATCATCATTATAATAGTAATTTTTCAAACTTGTATAACGGTTAAATAAATATGTATACCTATTCTCAAGAGCAACCCCAAGTTCTTTAGGAACATCCTCTAGCTTACCTGTTTCCATATTAAAGAGGACTTCCTTACGGTCATGACCCCCAGTTTTTTGGAGAACTACCTTACGATACTCTTGATCATTGTATGTGACAAAATTAATATAAGTACTTGAAACTGGAAAGTATGACGAATCATAATCCGCAACAGCCTTTAAAAGGTCATACTCCTTACGAGGCAAATCATCCTGACTGGTATCATAAACCTGAATCTTCCAATACTCCCCCCAACTCAGATTCTTGACATCAAAGCGATTATCGTCCCATTTGTAAATTAAACGTTTACTGTCTGTCGAAAGGTAACGTTTCCCATAAATTGCACTGGTATACTCCAGTGGTTCTTCATTAGCTTCCTGCTCATTGCTATGATTGACATATTTCCAAGAAATGACCAACCCCTGTCTATTAGCTAGAAACTCATAAGAAGCTGGTTCTACCTCAGGAGTTCGCACTTTATAACGGTCATGTGTTAGGTAGCGATATAAGGGATAGGCTCCAGAAACCACAACAAGAAGGCTAAAAAGTCCCAGAATGATTAGTATTTTTTTCCTGTATTGTTTCATTGACTTCCTCCTGAATATTTGTTGTTTGTATCTGATAAACAAAGATTATAAACTCTTAATCCATTATACCATATGCGTGACACCGTGAGAAGATGAGAAAAGCAAAAGAAAACCACTTGAAATGGATTCAAGTGGCGAATAGTTAGGGGAGCTCATTATAAACAGAGGCATCATAGATCTTCTGTTGGATTCGTTTCTTTTCTGTATACTCTTCTGGTGAAACTGTATAAATCTCATTCGTTTCAATAGATCCTGCTAAATCGGTATCCATATTTTTAAAAGCTTCCGCAATCTTGTTCATAAAGCCATCTAATGAGTCTACCGTCTCTACTAAATTTTCCATACATGTTTTTGCGAGACCCGCACAAGACTCTAGATTACTTGTAACCGGTGCATCAATGATAGTCGACATCCCCTTTGAAATCTCATCTGTCGAAACCTTAATACTTGCCTTAATACTTTGAATTCGCATCGGTTGGATCTGTTTAACGGACATTGCTCAATTCCTCCTTTGGTTTCAAGACATTGATAAACTCTTCATAGGAATGAACCACATGGTCTTTCCCGTCCTTGGTCACCTCTCCATAAACTGTTAGATTATCAAACAAATCTCTGTCCTTAGGGATTAAGAGACTGTATATATCAGAGAGAAGCTTGATATCTGTCTCGTTGGTCAAGAAAAATAGCCCACCTTTCTTCTTAGTCATCAAGTCATAGGCTGCAGGATACTCCTCCTTCAAACGCCAGTCTGAAGACTGTTCAATTACGGATTGAGAAAAACTAATTGGAGTGTCTATATGTAAAAGGTCACCTGCATAATATTCTTTTAAATTAGTAAATTCTTTAAATATATTAACATTTCTGTTCTCTAGAGCCTTTCCGGCATCCTTAGGGATGTCTTCTAGTTTACCTGTTGCCATGTTAAAGAGGACTTCCTTACGATCCTCACCTCCCGTTTTCTGGAGAACGACTGTCCGGTATTCCTGATCTTTGTAAGCAAAAAAATGAGTATAGGCACTTGAAACTGGAAAGTAAGAAGCATCATAATCCGCAATAGCCTTCAAAAGATCATACTCCTTACGAGGCAAATCATCCTGACTGGTATCATAGACCTGAATCTTCCAATACTCCCCCCAACTTAGATTCTTCACATCAAAGCGATTATCTCCCGATTCATAGATTAAACGGATACTTTCTGTGGCTATAAATCGTCTCCCATGAATTACCAAACTATAGTCAACCGGCTCATCCCTATCTCTTTTCCCATTACTATTCTTTGTCTCTTTCCAAGAAATGACCAGCCCCTGTCTATCAGCTATAAATTCATGAGATGCTGGTTCTACTTCAATTGACCAAACTTTATAGCGATCATGTGTCAAATAGCGATACAAAGGATAGCCTCCAGAAACCACAACAAGAAGGCTTAAAACCCCCAGAATGATTAGTATTTTTTTCCTGTATTGTTTCATTGACTTCCTCCTGAGTATTTACTATTTAGATAGAGCTGATATTCTTCATAGCCATGTTTGGCATTTTGGTCAGAAGAAATCGATAAATGTTCCAATACATTTTTATACGTTTTCAACTGGTCTACGCTCATATTGACTAGAGAAAGATCGGTCTCCTCGCCTAAGAGATACTTGCTCATTTCTGGTGTTACAGAATTTGAGTTAAGTTGATTTTCTTTGTTTATTGCTTCTTGGATTATTGCCCTTGTATCATTACTAGTACTATTCACCTTATAATGGCTGGACGACTTCGCATATTCAACATAAGGAACAAGACCTTCATTATCCATCTCTTTCAAGCGGACCTCTGTATAAAAATTATGTGTTCTCATGCGAGAAATTGCGACTGAACTCTTCCCATCTTTCTGGAAAAGATAGGTATTCCCTCGATTTAAAAAGTCATCCACCATCTCAATGCGTGTCTTTTCTTTTTCCAAGTCATATCCCTTTAACTGATCGACATACTTCAAATAGGCTTGTATGGTTGCTGTTGGTAATTGAATACCCATATTGTATGGACCCGTCTTCGTAAAACCACTTTCAACAACTTTCCCCTTAACGGTTATATCCTTATCAATCGCAGAAAAGAGTTCTTTACTGAATTCCTTAGAATCACTGGTAGCCAGAGCATCAATCATCGAGACGATAGGAACTGCTTCAGGTATGAAAGTACCAACCAGTGCATAAGTTATAGCTTTACCCATTGCAGCACGCATATCTTTATTCGCTTCTTCGCGAGATTTCTCAAGTTCACCGATCCGAGCCTGCTTCTCTGCCATATTATTTCCAATAGCGGTTGCGTATTCTTCCATTTTGTAAACCTTGGTTTCGGTTGTATTGCTAATACTCGTTGGATAAGAGTAGCCACCTATATTCATTTCCAAGGTTGTTTTCTTTGTATCAACCGTATTCTTAAATGAAAATGTTGCATCCGATATATCTGAAATTGAAACTTTTGTTCTCGTTTCGGTGACATATAGTTTGTCACCAACTGCTAATTTTCCTTTTGATGTTTCTGTCCGTCCTATCTCCATTACATAAAGAGATTCCATCAAACTAACAAACTTATCCGTCAAAGCAAGATGCTTATTATATGCTGCCATCTGGTTGCTCTGTAAAGTGCCGTCTTTAGCATATTGAACTTCCATAACCTTTTCAAGAGTATCACCTAGCCTAACTCCAGCCTTTTGAAACTCTAGCAAAAATGGTTGGTTAGCAGAAAAATCCCGATTCCCCATAGCGTCTAAAAGATGGTTCAGAGTGGCTGCATCTCCTGATTCAATCCACTCCATCATTTCCTGAGCACCAATACTGTAAAATCCTTCACTAAGATCCCCAGGTTTTTCGTTTAATATGTCTCCTGGCTGTTTATTAAGTATTGCACCTAAAGCACGTCCATCTGCTTCTGTTTGAATACTATCCAAATAACTGATTTTTCTCTTAGTAAGACTACCATTTTTAATTCCTGCTAAGATACTAGAAGCCGGAATATTACATACTGCACTGGCATTTTTTATTCTAGTCTGTAGAGTTTTTAGTTCTGCTTCTGCATCCGTAGTATCTTTTGATAAGGTATCATGTGCTTGTTGCAAGGCGTTATGAGTATCACGACGTGCAGTCGCTGCACTAGCTAAATCATCTCCCGCAGTTGTTTTAATAGTTGTTAAATCTTCTGATTCAATACCTAGTTCAGCAGTAGCATCGTTTAATAGCGTTTGAAGATTATCGACTTTTGTTTTGATCTTCTCATATTGTTCAGACTCCACGCCATCTAATTTTTTATAGACAGAATCATTACCAGTTTGTTGAGTCCATGCTTTATTTTGGAAACCGGCAGCTGTAGCAGCATTTTCAAATGTTGATAAAGCTGTTGAAAAATGCGTAATAGTGGTAGGATACTCTTGAAATACTTGGGTCTGTAAAGTATTCAATCGAGTGAAGAAAGCATTTATTGCCTCTCCTTTGTCCTCTGAATCTCCTGTTTTACCTGCCTTTTCATTAAATTTACGCATCGTTTGTTTAGAAGCCGAGTCCACACCTTTTGAAAACTCTTGAACAGCCGAACTATAACGAGCTATGGCCGGTAAGTCATGTACTTTTATAATATCACTCATACTTTACTCCTCCGTTGTTAGACTTTTTTCAATTTCTAACCAACTAATACTAAGGCTAATCCCCGACTTCTCTGTCTCTAATTCAGAAATTTTCTGAGTCAATTTGGCCACTACGTCATCACTCTTTGCTGAAAGCTTTTGTTTAGCTGTTTTTAGTATTTTCTCTTCATTATTGGTTTCATTTAAATATGGTGTTCCTGCTAAATAATAGGTCGTTTCAATATGTTCATTGCTCGTAAGTACATATTCTATATCCGTTGAAAAATCTGTAAGTGCTTTTTTACATTCTTCCAATCGACTAATTTGACTATTCAAATTAGTAATTTCTCCACGTTTAGCATCTATCTGAGCTTGTATTGCTGCTTTTCCCATTTCTCCTCCTTTTCTATATCATTAATACTTTCATTTTACTTGCCAACCCATCGGCCACATAGTAATGTTCTTGTTCTTCCAACTGTGACTCTCGGACAGGTCTGTTGATCACTGTCAGAACTGATTGATCGCTTAAGCGAAGTGCTAAAATAGCCTGCTTATAAGAACGAGCAGTTTTTGAGATCACATCGATATGCTTGGTGATTAGTGGCGAACTCATTACAATTGAACCATATCCAGCTCGTATTCCTTTATCTAGGACATAAGCCAATGTATCAAGCGCTTCTGAGTTTAATTCACTCACCAATTCAATTAAATTGTAGACAACTACTGTTGCTACGTGCTCTCTTTCGTTTTGCTCTAAACGCTCATTAATTCGCTTCTCTATACTTGCGATAGCACTTAGATAGTCTTCGGAGTTACTAATAATCGTCACACCTTCCATTTCAGGTAGACTATGATACTTCGGTGCCAAGACGATGACCTTCTGTTTCCCTTTAGCAATGTGTTTCACCAAGGCTGTCATCTGTTCTTCTTTATCTGTTAAGTAAAGGAGATTTCCTTTAGCCAGGTTCCATATAACAGGTTCAACTGTCTCCAAGTCAAGTCCTAATGGCACGAGTTCGTGTTCATAGGCAGTCTGCACGCTTGCTCGGCTATAGAAGTCTTTCTCTGTCAACTCCTCTGGTACCATCGGAATGGCACTTGGGCGCTGTCCGGTCCAGGCTTCTTGGAGGGAAGCGACTTCCTGACGCAGGTTATTGAGGACTTGGGTGTCATTGGCTCCATAAACCGGGAGTGCCAGCTGGATGACATCCACTTCTTCACGTTTCATGAGAGCCCGTCCCTTGATATCTTCCATAGTCATAGCAAGTGGTGTAGAGCCCACGATAGCTCGCACTTCACCTGCCTCATTCTGTGGTAGGCTCAACTGGTGCTTGAAGTTCGAGTAGAGTTGAGCACGAAGGTTGGTCTGGCGACCAGCTGTCACCAAGAGGTGAACCCCGATACTGAGACCTTCACGAGAGATACGCACCAAGAGCTTGAAGAGTTCCGCCTCATAGGCTTCTTCCTTGAAGGCTTCATAGCTATCTAAGAGGATGACAATAGCCGGCTCTTCCTGACCACTGGCCTGACGGTAGAGGTCTAAGGTCCCAACACCATAGTCCGCAAGGAGTTTCTTACGACGGTTAAGTTCTCTCTCCATGATTCGTACAAACTTAGAGATCTTCTCCGTTTGGTCCAAAAGCATGGTATCTGCCACCTGTGGAAGCTTGGACAATGGAGCCAAACCATTGGTACCAAAGTCCATCAAGTACATGGTAAGAGCCTTTGGACTGAATTTGCGAGCCAAGTCCATACCAGCAGTCTGAAGGAAGGTGGTCTTTCCTGTACCCGGACTTCCGTAAAGGAGGATATGACCATCCTTGGAGAGATTGATAGAGACAGCTTCCTGCTTCTGGGCCTGCGGGATATCCGCCATCCCCAAGAGGACAGAGAGTGGTTTCTCTTGTCCCCAGGCTACTGTCGGTTGCACTTCTTCCAGCTCGTCTAGCGTAATGCGCTCCTTAAGTGGTGGCAACCATGGCTGTGGTACTGGAGGAATTTCTTGTTCTTCACACAAGAGCTGGATATGGTGCACTATCGCATCCAACTCTGTCGGAACTTCCTTGATCTCATCCACATCTTCTAAGCCTGACAGGTCTTCATTCAAGATCTCATATTGCCCCAATTCATTGATTAGGTAGATGGTATGGTCCTCGATTCCCATATCGTCCTTGTCCGGCTGGTAATCCGCGCCTGACCAGGCAGACTGGAAGAGCTCATAGACTTCATTATTTCCGACTTGCAGATAGGCACGACCTGTCTGGGTGATCTCGGCCGCGTCCGGTGTATGAAGCATTTCATTCGAGTCCGAACGATCCGCCACCTTAAGGGCAATCTTAAAGCGTGAGTTAGACCAGATCTGGTCATCCACCACACCTGATGGCTTTTGAGTAGCTAGGATCAAGTGGACCCCGAGTGAACGCCCGACACGCGCGATGGATACCAGCTCCTTGATAAAGTCTGGCTGGTTAACCTTGAGCTCTGCGAACTCATCTGAGATGAGAAAGAGGTGAGGGAGTGGTTCTGTCGCTTCTCCGTTTTTAAATTTCTTCTGGTATTGATTGATATGGTTGACTTCGAACTCTCCAAAGAGTCGTTCACGACGATGGATCTCCGCATTGATCGAAGCCAAGGCCCGCATGGATTGGGCACCATCCAAGTTGGTAATGGTTCCCAAGAGGTGAGGAAGGTTTTTAAAGAGATTGGCCATCCCACCACCCTTATAGTCGATCAGCAAGAAAGCCACATCATGAGGGTGGAAGTTAACAGCGAGGGATAAGATATAGGATTGGATGGTTTCGGACTTCCCTGATCCAGTCGTCCCTGCGATCAATCCATGAGGTCCATGGGCTTTTTCATGCAGATTGAGCTGTACCAGGTCATCCTGACCACGCAAACCAATTGGCACAGCCAAACTCTTGTAAGGTGCGTTCTTTTTCCAACGGCTCGATACCTGCAAATCCTCAAAGGTCTCCGCCCCATACATTTCCATAAAGGTCACAGAATCTGGGATCGAACTCTTCAGGTTTTGGAGGTGATTGAGTGGTGCCAAGGTACGGGCGATCCGCTCCTTATCATAATCTGCTGGGAAATGATCCAAACGGAAGTCCGTCTCTTTCAAGACTCCTTCTTCCATGACCAGTTGGCCTGTATTACGGTCCTTGATATTGATCACTGTCTGAATGTTCTCAGACAAGGAACTCATGACATCCTCTACAAAGATGAGAGAACAGCCTAATTCCGTTGGATCTTCAGTAAAGAACTCCATGATGATATGATCCAAAATCAGCTTCTCATCGGTCACTAAAACCACGTAATGAGGATGGAAGAGGGTGCTCTCCTTGTGGGATGCTTCTTCCTTTTGACTACGGCGTAGTTTCAAGATTTGGTTCAAACTATTCAGAACTTGGTCCCGTGTTCGTTGATTGTAGACAAAACCGCGGACATTGAGTTCTTGCAGTTTGGCATGAGGGAGCCAACGCATCCAAGACCATTGCTCTTTTTCCTCTTCAGGCAGGATCGTAATAAACTGCACATCATGATAAGAATGGAAAGTCGCTAGCTGCATCACCAAAAGTTGCAGTTGTTCTAGAACGAGATTTCTAGGTCCAATATAACCCACTGGTCCATGGCTGAGGTTTGCCGGGATTGGCATATCTGGGATCTTTTTGTGACGACTATAGAGAGCGTAACCCTCTTCTTCTAGAGCATCCTTCTTACCACTACGCTCCTGTTGACCGTATTTCAAGTCATAGCTAGTCGGCATTTTCCCGAGTCCCAAACGATAGTATAAAAAGTCAAAATGCAAGGGAGTCTTTTCGTAGATCCGGTGATTGTAACTCTCAACCAAGTCCGTCAATTCTAAAATCGTTGGAAAATGATAGTGCATCCCTTCTTTTTGTTCTCGTTCCAGACGAGTCAATTCCTTGACCTTATCTTTCAGGTAAAGACGATAGAGATCGACCCGTTCCTTCTTATCAGCCTTGTACTTTTTACGATTTTTTATGAAACCACGGATAGAAAAAATCATTGTGGTTATGGACATCCCTACTGTCGCAAGGATATAGATCCCTCGAGGTTGAATTAAGGTGATTAAGACGGTTACTCCGACCATCATCAGAGGAGGAACGATCAGCTTTAACAGTTCATCGCTCGGTTTAACCGGTTCCTGGCCTGGGGGATTGATCAAGATTTTATCTTCGCTGCCACGATAGATGATCCGTGGAGAACGATGATAATCTGGATAATCTTCATAAAAACCATATCGAGATGGTTCTCTCAGAGTCAGTTGTGGCCCAACTTGGGCAGGACCCTGGACCCATACTTCATCAGGATAGAACTTGATCGTCACCGCCCCTAGACTCAACTCATCTCCAAAACCAATCAATTGCTGGTCCATTTGTTCCAGATGATTGTTTCGATAAAATGCGCCTTTTAGTCGAGTTAGCTTCCATTGATTTTGGGATTTTTGGAGTAAGAGTTCAACATCTCCATCTAGTGTGATCAATGCACCTCTTTGAGAGCCAATCTGAAACTCTGATAAATCCAAAAGGTCATAAACCCTTGGCTCCCCTTCTCGGAGATAAAAGACGACCTCACCCAAACGCAGACCATCTTTCAAGAGTCCTGCTTCATCGTCGTACTGATAAAAGACCTCGTCACCATCGACCTTGAGCTGAATCGGTCTTTCCTGTTGAGAAAGGTAGACTTGGGCCTTTTCAGTCGCCCCGATCAAGACCGTCTTATCTGCACTCAGTTCTACTTCATAACGTAGACCTTGGCTGTAGAAAATGATTTGTTTTTTCATAATTTCTCTCCTTGGTCTACTTTAATTGCTAGAGGAGCTACTTGGAACAGGTTTCTTCTCAGATGACGGTTTGCTTTCAGAAGCCTTGTCTTGAGGGTTAGGAGTTGTAGAAGCATTGGAGCTTGATTCACTCGTTAGTAGCTCACTTCGACTATCCCAGTATTTCTTATACTCGCTTTCCAAAGTATTCAACTTACTTTCACGGTCTTTCCCTGACAAGTTACCATCTTCTCGAACCTGCTTGATTTCCTGAGTCAAAGCGTAGAGAATCAAGTCACTGTCGTTAATCCGTTTGGCAATATCAAGAGCCTCTTCAAAACGATTGCGCCCAACCTGGATCCAGTAAGTCAAATAAAGCTCATCTGACTTGAGTGTTACGTTGTTCAAGATGACTTTCTTTTGTTCAGAAGAAAATTCCAATCCCTGAATATAAGAGTAAGCCAACTCATACTTTTGCGTATTCGGCAAGCTAGCTGGATCAATTCTCTCTAATTCTGTAATAACACCACTATAATCCACTTTAATAAAGGCAGTATCTGCCTGCAACATCTTTTCTTTGAAAGGATTTTGCACAAAAATCAGATAGATAAGTGGAACGATCAACAAGACAACGCTGGCTGTTAACCAAATCGTTGCCAGTTTAAAGACACGATGGCGTCTACTTGGAACCAAGACCAAGTCTGCTCGTTCTTTCGCAGCCTTCTCCGTGTAGTACTTCTCCAAAACAGCTACTGCAGCCTCTATATCATCTGCCTGACATAGATCATTTAAGAAGTCTGGCAAGGTCTCTAATTCCAAGGAACCATTATAAAGATCCATGAAATCCAAATCGCTAAATAGTGTTACTGTAAAACATTTAGCCTGGCGTAAAAAATCTTCTGAGGATATTGATTGAGGAACCATCAGACCAGGAATTCCACGATAAGCAATCTTAGCCTGAGCATCCTTGGTAATAAAGAGATTTACTGGGTGCAAAAGGAAAGTCACAGGTAACTCCAAGGCGTCCTCTAGACGAAAAACGTTTAGGGCCAAACGGATTCTTTCCGAAATGGTACGTTCCTTTATTTCCTCATAAGTCAGTCCATGAGCTTCGACTTGATAGGAGAAGGTGACACTATCCTCATCAGACACCATCGATTGCTCCAAAAAGAATGGATGATGCAAATCCAATAGTAACAGTTCCCGTAAATCTTGACTCGCAACATCTGAACGTTTGAGTTTTAATTCCCAGTTTGTTTCATTTTTTTCATAGACAAACGACTGTCCACCAAATTCAAATTTTTCTTCAGCCACCTATATCTCCTCAATTTCTACTAAATCTCCTGTCGTCATAGGATAATCAGACAGATGTTTCCCTTCATCAATCAACAAACCTTTATTGACAATTCTTAATTGATATTTTTTTCGCTTGATACCTGGATTAAAAATCGTATCCACTTCTCGCACCAGCCGGCGCACTTCAATTCGCCGTGGAATGCGAATATCCACATCTCTTTCTCTCAAACGTAGGGTAATATTGATATGTTGCTCCACCTTTTACACGCCTCCTATGCCTGGTTTATCCTTTTCTAAGTTATTTAGACAGACTAGTTAAAAACTTAGTCCATCCCTTCTACCATCACACGATAACTCATTACTGCCGTTGCTCCAAAAAGCAAGAAAATCAACACCACATAGAATATCTCTGGAAGAAAGTCATTCAGACCACCTTTTTCTACATGGCCTATATTTGTTTGGAACTTGATTGTTTTTTGAGCATTGGGCTGAAACAACTGTTCTTCAGAAGATTTTTTCACTGGTCTCTGTATAGCAGAAAACAGTTGGCCCCTTTCTGTGATCAACTGTTCCTCTTGATGCTGTTGCATGTCCTGCAACCTCTTTTGAGTCGCTTCATTAAAAAGCTCCTTGGTTTGTTCAGACTGTAGACCAAATTTCAATCCCTCTTTCTTTTCAAGTCGGGAATCATCAATCTGCAGACTGTTATCCTTCAAATCATCTGCAGCAGCCCCAGAGACTGCTGCACATGTTACTAAGGTAAGAAGGAAAAGAATGATTTTCTTCATATTTCTAATTTCTATTCTTTCTCAGCTTGGCTTGCTTGAAACCACAAACTACTTTCTCTGATAAAAACATTTATAACAAGTAAAACAGCTATGACAACAATCGTTACAACAAAAGCGATAATTGCTGCTGGATGTCCATCAAAGTATCCTGAGAGCAAACCTTCTAATATTGATAACGCATTGAGATTTTTGATAAATGCTGGGAAACCAGTTAGACTTGCTGTTGTCCCAATAGCATTTGATAGGTAGACAAAGCTAATCATCATAAAGAAGGCGAGACCCATACCAATCACTCGGAAATGTTTAAGCAATAGATATTGTCCTTGAATCAGTACAAATGCTGCTAAAACAATTAATAGAACCCAAGATGGTTGATATTCACGACCAACCTGTAGCTGAACACTTGATACAACACCAACTACCAATCCGACAACGAGACTTAAAGCAGATAGGATGGTTACTGTCATCAAGTCTGTATCATGTAACTTATCAAGTTTGAACTTATCTTTGACTTTGCGAATAACGTTTTGAGTTGCAAACAGATAGGCTGTAAAGAGGCTAACAATCTCCAATAGTAAAATCCATGTAAATGGACGGTAAACATTGACAGTCGCTTTCACTGAAGTAGCATTTTGGGTAACAGGGTTGGATAAGAAGTTCAACAACACTTCATTTGGTACCCCATTTTGATAGGCATTATTCAGAACCTTCACAAAGGATTCTACAAAGTTTCCATTGTTAGTTAATTCTTCGTTAAACTGCGTCATCAAGGAGTCAGCATCTTGTGACAACTTTTCAGTACTTGTTTGAGCGTTTGACAATTCACGATTGAAATTACCTAAAGTCTCATTCACAGACTCTGCAGCTTTGACATTACTTTGAGAAGATTCCTTCACACCCGTAGTTTCTGACAAGAGAGCTGCATAATCCGAATTTAGGGTAGCCAATTGATTATTAGTCTCTTCAAAAGCATCATTGCCTTTCCCTTGCTTCTCAACCAAATCCTTTAGATTTTCTTCCAACTTCTTGTACAACTCTAACTGTTCATTGATTTTTGTATTCAATTCTTGGTTGGTAGTCAAAACATCCTTCACATTTTTTTCTAGAACAGGCTTGAGAGTAGTCAGTTTTGACAAGGCTTTATCTACTTTCTCTTTAGTACCCTCTGTATCTGTATCGCTAGCAGGTGCAGTCAGACTGTCTTCATACTTCTTCAGGTTTGAACTAATAGCTTCAAGCCAAATATTTGATAAAGCATCTGTTACATCACTATTTCGTAACTCTTTGACAGTATTGTATGCTTGTCTGAGTGCTTCCACCTTTTGGTAGTCAGAAGCTATTTTCTGAACCTTTTGTCCATAAGTCACTGCTGCTTGCTGAACGGCTAAGACATCTATCGGAGCACTGACTGCTTGAACATCATTCAAGGAAATATCAACAGTCTTTGGCTCCGCTTTTGGAGTTGGGCTTGAAGCCCCCGTTGAACTTGTAGTTGGAGTCGGAGCTGCCTCTGCAACACTATAGGCTACTTTGAAAGTCCCACCCGTCTTCAAATCAATTTCTTGACCAAACTCAACTGGTGTGCCATCATAAGTGACCGAATGAACCGTCACTCCTGTTCCAGCCTTCCATGATACCTTAGCCTTTGTTCCTGTTCGTCCAACAGCACTCGTACTCGTGATTGCCAGATGTTCCAGATTCTTCAAGTCCGTCAAAGAAATCTCGTCGCTTGGCTCTTTAATCGTTTTTAAATCTGTATAGTTTACAGAAGGAATTGTGATTGGTGTCATACCAAAACCACTAAATTCTTTTCCACTAAAGTCTTCTTTGGGTAATTCTGAGATTGCAGAAGCCAGCTGCTCTTTTAGAGATTCCTCAACCTTCTCTAAATCCTTGTTTGCAGCTTTATCCAAAAATCGATCAAGAGTGATTTTGCTCTTCTCACTTGTTCCATAGTAAGTGGCTAATTTCTCATCAATAAAGTTATGAATATCATTTTTATGATTTTCAAACTTGGTTCTTTCATCTGTTAGATTTTTCTGTAAGCTACCAATCTCTGTGCTGATGCTTTCTGCTACTTTTTTATAGTAAGCCTCAACTTCTGGTGACGTTCCATCAGTGGATGCTGGTGTTCCATCTATATTCGCAGTCAGACTACCTTGAGCTTTAATTAATTCCTTATAGGTTTCAATTTGTCCCTTAACGTCTTCCCGACTCTGAGAAATGAGCCCAGTGATAACATCCGCATGATTTTTCTTCTCATCTACTCTATTCTTAAGTAGAGTTCCAAACTTCTCGCCATAGGCAATCTGCGAAACATCAAAACGACCAAAAATCTGTGAGTAGCCCTCCAAACCTGTCTTTAAAGCAGTGTTGGCGTCAACAGAGGAACTAGACATACTATAGAGAGTTGGGAAAAGATTTTTAGAGTTGATAGCTGTATTATATAAATTCGTACGATAGTTTCCGATATTGGTTGCTTGTATCTGTGAGCTAGCTTGAACATTCTTTTGTGCTGTATAAAGGTTGTTCAAAATACTAGCCATATACATGTCAACTAACTGACCATTCAAATCAGAAACAATATCTTTCGCTAGTTTATTTGCATCATTTTCTACTTGCAAATTTCCTTGCGCATTCACCTTATAATTGATGGTTGTCTTATCAACATTGATGCTGTTAATATCGAGTATTTTTTCAGAAAAGTCACTAGGAATTGTTAAAACGAGTTGGTATTTCCCACTTTCTAATCCAGAATCAGCTGCTCCTCGAGGAACAACGGACCAGTTTTGTGAATTATCACGCTCGATATTTTTTACATAACTAGCACCTAGATTGTATTCTTTTGTATCTACGTAGACAGGCTTATCTTCATTTACGATAGCTACATTTAATTTTGTCTGCTGATTAGCCTTTGCATTATTTTCATTGCTAATCGTTGTATTTTTTTGAACAGATAGATTCAAAAAAATAATCAATGCAAGCAATCCTAATGCCAGCAGACTACTTCCTATATATTTAAAAATTCTATTCTTCTTCATATTACTTTAAATCTTCTCCGTCATAAAAAATAGGAAGGCTCTCGCCCTCCTAAAGCCACTTATATAACAAATTAAATTTGTGATGCAAGATCTTGGTCGTTTTGTTCAACAATTTCAGCAACCTTGTTCAACTGTGCATTGATCTCATCAAGCAAAGTTGCAAACTCCTCAATTTTTGGAGACAATTCTGTGAATTGGCGATCAAAGCTCTCAAAAGCAGCACCTTTCCAGTTGTCTCGGATAGTATTTTGCTCTTGACTCAATGTACGAAGTACTTGTCTTACTTCCTCAGAACCTTGAGTGTACTTTTGAGCAGAGGTGCGCAATTCTTCTGTTGTTAATTGAATTAAAGCCATGTGAAACTCCTTTATATTAATTTACTCCCTCATTATATCAACAATTTGCCTCAATTGCAAGTTTAAAATTCATTTTTTATTCTATTTATAAAAAAATAAGAGCTATTTCCATCTAAAAACTAGTAAGATGGATTAAATTATCTACTTTTCTTGTATAATTACTTCTTTTTTTATCTATAATAACAAACTCATTTTATCTATAATAACAAACTCACATCATCCTTCTTTTATAAGGTATATTTGTTAAACGTTCTTTTCTTCTAACTTTCTATAAAAGTTTTTATTCTCTTGATGGCGAGCTTCCAGCACATTCTCTATACGACTCTTGTAAAGTTTATGATAGCTGTCTAAATTATTCTCTATCTCAAAGATATATGGTTGAATTTCAGCAAAACTACTATCTCTACATGCATAGGAAAGCGACTCTAGGAGATGATCCGTCTCCCTGCTAAACTTGTGGAAATCATCATCCAAATCCATCTCCAAGCGTTCTAAGTCTCGTAATTTACGATTATGCTCATCCTCTAGTTTCTGAAGTTCCTTTTTATCCATGACCAGTTTTCTCCTAGCTTTTGATCGGACTCTGTAAAGTAGGGGTTTGCATGGTCTGGGTCAAGTAAGTTTCAGCAGCATCAGCGGCCTTGCCCTCAAATCCTCCCTTAATATTGTTTACATAGGTCTTAGAAGCATACTCTTGCATATCTGCGGCTGCTTCCTGCAACTTTTTAGTTAACTCAGTTCCTTTAGCAAGGATTGACAACTCTTTTGCAGTTACCAAGGCCCTGACTGCTTGGCGTTCTTGTTCCTTCATTCTTTCTTTGAAGCATCTATCGAGTTGCTCTCTTGTAATTAAGGTATCCTCATCCGTTAGGACTAACATTTTTCCCCCTCCATGTTTGTTTTACATCCGCCAATAGATTGTTAAAATCTTCAGCACTATTTGTATCTATGGTTTCAAAGGAACCACTAGCTTTAACCAGGCTTTCCCCTAGTTGCTCAATTTGTGTCAGGAAGGATGTTGCTGCAGTCTTCGTGTCACTTGCAACGCCTTCATCCCAAAAGCTTGTTGTGTCAAAACCAGAAAGTAGATTTGTAACTTCTGAATTTGACAAATATCCAACCATGTCAAACGCTGTCTGTCTTGTTTCTTTTATCATGTTTTGAATATCTTCCTTAGCATCTGAAAGTAAGGTTTTCACAGATTTAACTTTGTCTTCCATGTCAAAATTTGCCAACTGGGCTGCTGTCTGAAGCAACTGAGCTCGGACCAAAATTCTCTTTTCTCCTGTAAGATTACCATTTCTCAGTTGTTCCTGGTAACGAGGAATAGCTTCTCGATCCCACTTTATAGATTCCTGACGAGCTTCTTCGACAATTTTACTATACTCTGTTTTAAAATTCTCATAAAAGCCATATCCGATAGCCGCCTTATTTACGATTTCCCCCCTCATAATGGCATTTAAAATATTTGAGGCTACATTTTCATCAACTCCTAGATTTCTTAAAACATCCAAGGTTGTCTCTATCAGTCGAGCTAGCTTTTCACCTGCCCTGAGCAATTCTGGGTGAAAATCCTCAGACGCGGTCAACAAATTTCCCTTTCCATCCGATTGGAAAACACCAAAGTCATGGGAGCTTTCCGTATCAGTAATCTGGGTATAATGAAGGGGAACAAGGACATTGACTTTACCGACAGGTTTCTTAAGAGGTTCATCGGAGTCCCCCGGTAATTTGGTAATGGTGTGTTCTCGATTAAGCATACCCACGACATCAAAAGGATTGACATAGTACTCGATTTTTTCGCTAATCTTTTTGATTTTCTCATCACTGAGGCCCATTTTCTTTAAACTCTTTGTCGTGTCCGGGCCGTCAAAGAGGACCACTTTGCCGATTTTCTCAAGCTCCTCATCGCTAAGGCCCGCTACTCCTTGGGCAGAGACAATGGTTCCTAGGGAGTGACCTGTGATGTCCATCGTAGCTTGCGGAGCTTTTTCGCGCATCTCTGCGATTTTCGTTTTCATTCCTACTGTCGCTAACTTGGCTTGCGGTGTATGGATATGATTGAGAGCGAACTTAGCATCGTTGTCGATCCAGTCGTTCAAATTTTCCAAACTGATGGCATCACTTCCACGGATGGTCATATAGGTTTTCTTAGTGTCTTTAGTCAAGGTAGGCGTATCCGTTAAGTAGTAGGCATTAAAACCAGCTTCATCATCAGTTAAGAGTCCTTTTTGATAACGTTTGTAATGAATATCCTGCCTCATCCCATTCGCATCAGGAACTGGTATCGATGTAACTTTATAAGTATCTCGCAAATCAGGATCCGGCTGCAAGTAGACTCTACCATTATGGGGTAGATGTTTGCCTCCAGGGGTGATTTCTTTTACATTACCATCCTCATCCAACATATATCCATCATTTGAGAAATCAAATGTTTGTACGTTCGTTGAACTATTTTGAGGAGGAAAATTACTTGAGCGAAAAGTGTAGGCAGCTTGTGCTAAATCTGCATAAAAATTATCAAAGGTTTTTAAATTACTGTTACTCATAAAGATCCCATAAATTTCCTTTCAAAATTCTTATTGGTTGCATTTGAATAATAACAAGTTTCTCAGGGATTTCATTTAAATTACGTTTTAGTGGAAAACCTAATGTAAATTTAGTATCCTTATTATTATTGATTCTACCGTTCACTGTCATCATATAACCTCCGCCTTGAGGAGTTCCATTTCCTACCTGACCAACTTCCATACTATCCCAATCAAATTGGACACTCTCAACTTTTGAATTCCAAGATTTAACGAAGTTCGCCATTTCCTCTTCATGCTCCTTCAGATAAGCCAACTGCTTAGCCCGTGGGCTCAGAGTTATTCCTCCAAATAGATTTGTTTTCTGTGCCATCCATGCGCCGCCTCCGAATACTACAAGTGCTAAAACTAGCCAAAGTAAGGTACGTTTTTTCATTTCTTTCCTCCTATATAGCGGAATCTAAGTTTATGATATCATGAATGTAAAAAAGACTTTTGGCAAGTATTCAAAGTCAGTGGGGAATGAATGATGTTAAATTTGAATAAAAATTATCAAAGGTTTTTAAGTTACTATTACTCAAACGGTTTCCCTCCAATGCCTAGGCCATTAACTAATGTCATCGAAGCTAAATCAACTTTTCCATCATCTACAATTATCATTACATGCCAACCAGAATTATCAATGTTATTAAACGTTCCATAAACATCAATAATATCTCCTCCTCCTTGAGGTGTACCATTTCCTACCTTATCCCATTGTGTCTGTCTCCAATCAATTTGAACAGATTCAATCTTTGAATTTTTAGACTTTACAAAATCTTCTATTTCTTTTTGATGCTCCTTTAAATAAGCCAACTGCTTGGCTCGCGGACTTAGAAATAGATTTGTTTCCTGTGCTAGCCATGCGCCTCCTCCAAATACTACAATGGACAAAACCAGTAAAATCAAGGCACGTTTTTTCATATTGATACTCCTTCAGATATATCATCTCCCTCTTACAATCCAAAACTCCTTAATTAAAAACAAATTACGGATCTATTGTTGCATTAGAAATAGAAGATTGTCATTAAAACTAGTATAGCATAAAAGCCTCAAACATCCTATTTCACCAATCACTCTTCTTGAAGGCTTCTTAATAATCTGACCAGAAGGATCTGAGTTGAATACAAAGAAACAACTGACTTTGTCAGATTGCAGCCACATTTGTAAGTGACTAAAGTCGCAACAACTGTGTCAATTGCACCAATTTAAGTATGAAAGTACAAAAAGAACACCCCGAAAGGTGCTCTTTGTAAGTATCGTAATTCTTTCGAAGAACGTTTACTAAATTGTGATGCTTTACGAGCTTTTTTCAAGCCTGATTTGGAAAGTACGAGTTTCAGTTGGACTAAAAACAGCGTAATATCAAGGTTTTTCAGAACGATATCTACTGATTAATTTCATAAAATTTAAATCAATATTTTTTAAATAGGGAAATTTCTTAACGCATAACTTTCAATCCTATCCTCTTCCTTCTTATCCTAATAAAGTTTGTATTATTGGAATAACAACGATAAATAGAACCGTACTTAGAGTCACCACATTCGTAGAGAATTCCACATCTCCTTTTCCCTGATTAGCAAGGATCGGAAGAACAGCTAAAGCTGGTGTAGCGGACTGAATCATAAAGGTCTTAAATTCTACTGTCGCCATATTTGGTGCAAAGAACTTCAATACAAGAAGCATGATTAGAGGAGCTAGGATAAAGCGTCCAACTAAAGTGACAATTGTATCTTTATCAAAAGCAATGGTATTCAAGCCTGCCTTAGCAAGAACGATACCAATATAAATCAGAGATAAGGGAGTGACGATATTTCCAACATAGGTTAAGGTGTTCGTTGCGAAATCTGGAATAGGAATTCGGAGAATCAAAACTAGTAGAGCCACAAGAAAACCTACAAGCGGAGCTGGTAGCAATTTCTTCCAGTCAAATTTAGTTGTCTCCTTGCTTTGACCCGATTTACTGTCGCTCGTCATCAAATACACGCCCAATGTCCAGGTGGAAATCGTATTGGTGATATAGTAAATTAAGAAATAAGGAAGAGCCTGATCACCAAAAAGAGCAACGTTTAAGGGTAAACCGATAAAAATAGTATTGGCATTCACAAAGGTATTAATCATGGTCCCTCGCCGTCCTGGACGGACCTTGAAAAGTATAACTGTAATATAAGCTACGATATAGCCCAAGATAAATGCCACAAAAGTATAAAGGAGACCTCCAGAAAGACTGATTAGTTTATCTAGTGTTAGGTATTTCATCACCGACACAAAAATTGACGCTGGCAAGGCTACATTCATGATCAAACGAGACAGATTGGGACCAAAGTCATCTCCAAACCATCCCCTCACCTGAAGAATATACCCCAAAACAATAATAGCGATAATCGGAATGATACTTGTAATCGAGGTTAAAAAGAGTGACATAGGTATCCTTTCTAAATTACTTAAGTCCACAGCCCATACAAATCTGTCGCTAGCGAAGGATAGGCAGCAACAATGAATTATTTATACTCTGGATACCACTTCAAATCACGAACGGCTTTGGCCATATCTGTTTCCTTAGCACGCGCAAGACCTTGCTCTTGCGCTTTTTTAGCGACTGCTTCTGCTACTTTAATAG
Source organism: Streptococcus oralis (assembly GCF_024399415.1). Taxonomy (NCBI): domain Bacteria; kingdom Bacillati; phylum Bacillota; class Bacilli; order Lactobacillales; family Streptococcaceae; genus Streptococcus; species Streptococcus oralis. The sequence continues at coordinate 279,012 of NZ_CP029257.1, read as the reverse complement.
AAACATCTGCTACATACTTGAATGGTGGCAAGACAGGAGCTCCTGGTTGACCTGGATTGACAATACCACTCAATGAATGAGCCGCTGCTCCAATCATTTCATCAGTCAAAAGACTTGCTTCAGAAGCCAGCATACCTAGACCAAGACCTGGGTAAATCAAGGCATTATTGGCTTGACCAATCACATAGTCGACACCTTTATAAGAAACTGTATCAGCAGGAATTCCTGTTGCGACAAAAGCTTTGCCATCTGACCATTCAATCAAATCTTTGGCACTAGCTTCTGCTAGTTTGGTTGGATTTGACAAAGGGAAAATCATCGGACGCTCTGTGTTTTCACACATAGCCTCTACTATTTCTTTAGTGAAGGTATTAGGCTGAGTCGAAGTTCCTACAAGAATGGTTGGCTTCACAGTCTTCACTACTTCAAGCAGGTCAGTCAACTTGTCTGCGTTACTAAAGTCAGCACGTTTCTTAGCAAACGGTTTTTGTTCAGGAGTTAGGTCATCCATGTCATCAAAGAGAAGACCTTGTTTATCAACCATAAAGAAACGTTTATAGGCTTCTTCTTCAGAAAGACCTTCACTTACCATTTCACGAAGAACACGAGAGGCAATTCCTGCACCCGCAGTACCACCACCATAGCAGAGATAAATTTGATCTGTTAATTTTTCACCACTAATATCCAGTGAACCAAAGATACCACCTAGGGTAACGATTCCTGTACCTTGAATATCATCATTAAAAGTTGGAATTTGTTTCCGATATTTTTCAAGAATATTGGCAGCATTCGAGCGGCCGAAGTCTTCCCAGTGAAGGTAGAGTTTAGGAAAGAGACGTTCTGCTGTTTGAACAAATTGGTCAATGAAGTCGTAGTAACGATCTCCGCGAACCCGTTCGTGACGATTCCCTAAGTAATTAGGATTGTTACGAAGTTCTTCACGGTTAGTCCCTGCATCAATAACTAAAGGAAGGACCATAGAAGGATCGATTCCAGCAGCACCCGTGTAGACCATCAATTTTCCAACAGAAATATCGACACCATTTGTTCCCCAGTCACCGATTCCAAGGATTCCTTCTGCATCTGTTACAACAATGAGACGAATCTCGCGACCCCCAGCAGCATTTTTCAAAGTGGCTTCAATATTTTCAGGATGATTGATATCAAGATATCCCGCATATTGTGGATCTACAAAGAGGTCACTATAGCCTTCAATGGTATCTGCAATAGTTGGATCGTATACAATTGGATTGAATTCCTCTAAATGTTGAGAAAAGAGGTAATAGAAAAGAGTCCGGTTCGTGTTAAAAATTTCCATTAGGAAAAGACGCTTTTCCAAATCATTGGCTTTTGTTTGCATTTGTGCATAAGTTTGCGCCGCTTGTTCTTCAATCGTTTGAACATACGGTGGCAATAAACCAATAAGACCTAGTTCCTTCCGCTCCTCTAAGGTAAAGGCAGTTCCTTTATTGAGGAAAGGGTTGTTTAAAATATCATGTGCAGTCATAGTGAAACCTCCTTTTTACTTCTATTATACCACTTAAAACGAATTGTTTGGAAAACTTTGTTGTTTAAAAAATACAATTGTGTACGCATATGTTATAATGAGTCTACGAAGACAATTTTCTAATAAGCCCTTTATACTTAAAACACTACTGTTAATGACACTTTAAGTTGTTATATTTTATAAAGTTCTGGACTCATAAAACTCTCAATGATCACTCTTTACTAAAAGTTTCGAGTAAAAGAAACTAATCATACAAATTGGCAATCCGAATTAAAATAAATATTATATAAGTTTGTTATACAATACTTTGTATTTTTTAAGATGTTTTTTTGTCATGCAAAACTTGTATTCTATTTATATGACGAATAAAAACTATTTACAACAATATATTTCCCAAAAAGTGAAATATTTTCGAACACAGAAAAAAATGAGCCAGGAAGAACTTTCGGAACAAGCAGGACTTGGGCTTAAGTATATCAATCAACTTGAAAACCAAAATGTGAATCTGACCATTCACAGTCTTGAAAAAGTGATTGTCGCCCTAGAGATGACCCCAGAGGAATTTTTCAATTTTGATAGCCTTGAATCAACCTCTGATAAGACTGACAATCTTTCACTCAAAAGAATCAACATGAAGATTAAACAGCTCCCTATTGATAAACGAGAAAAGATCTTGGTCATTTTTGAAAGTATCTTAGATAATCTTTGATATCCCTGACTCACATACATTTTAACCGGTGAATACTCGTATAGTCAAATTGTAGGATACGGATAAAAAGTATTTATCTGGTGATTTCCACTTATTTTCCTTCTCCAACTAATGAAAGTGAGCCCATATGAATTTAAAAGATCTACAATATTTTTATGACCTCTGCCAGCTTCAATCCTATACGGAAGTGGCAAAACAACACAAAGTCAGCCAACCATCTATTTCTTATGCTATCAAGCGCTTAGAGGAATCCTTTAACTGCAAATTGATTCACCACGATCCCTCGCATCGTTCCTTCAAACTAACTAATCAAGGACAAATCCTTCTGAAGCATACAGAACTGATTTTACCTGAGGTTATTTCTACTCGCAAAGAAATTAATCGCTCTTTGGCGCATTGCTCTACTGTAGGATTCCCTCCTATTATCATTCAGTATCTTTTCTCTGTCTTAAATAAAGAAACTGAATTTGATTTTTTAAAAAAGGTACGTCCTATTCGTGGTGGATCCGTAGAATTATTAAATCTTCTCCTTAAGGGAGAACTAGATGCGAGCTTACTCGGATTGATTGAACCACTCAATCATCCTTCAATAGAGACACATGAACTCTTTCATAAAGAACTGTATGTCGTTTTATCAAAGAACCATCCTCTTGCCACTGCTCCTTCCCTCGCTTTTGAAGAATTAGTAGATCAATCCTTTATACTCTTAGACGAACACTTTGTTCACCTGAAAGCTTTTGAACTACTTAATCAAAAGCATCAAAACAAGGCAGAAATATTCTTTAAGACTGATGACATTGTCATTCTTAAAGAACTTTTAAAGAAAGGGATTGGCCTTAGTTTACTGGCTGATATCGCACTTTCTGATGAAGATGATGATTTAATAAAAATCCCCCTAATACCGGAGGACCAGATAACATTTACAGTTTATTATGCCTATCTCAAATCAGCTACACTGTCATCAGAAGTAGAAGCCTTATTTAAGCTCATTAAATCATATGAATAGAAAGAAACTCTAACTATCAACTACCTGATAGCTAGAGTTTTTTACATTATAGGTATTAGACGAAAGTACGAAGAAATAGGATATGATCAACGAATCTTTTCATTTACCTGATACCATTCAACGAGATTCCCAATTATAAATCTACAAAGTGTCGATAAAAAAGAACACCCCGAAAGGTGCTCTTTGTAAGTATCGTAATTCTTTCGAATTAACGTTTTGAGAATTGTGAAGCTTTACGAGCTTTCTTAAGACCTGGTTTGGAAAGTATGAGTTTCAGTTGGACTAAAAACAGCGTAATATCAAGGATTTTCTGAACAATATCTACTTTTTAATTTCATAAAATCTGAATCAATATTTTTAAAATAGGGGAATAGTTTAGGTCTCTAAGCATTAAAATAATACACCTAACTTTGGTCACCGTTTTTTAGTTATTCACTCTTTTTTCGGATAGTGTTTTTAAAGTTATGATGTAAAATGCCGCAATTAAAATACTATACATCATAATCGGAGGATAGAGAATTAAGGATAGAATCAATCCCACTCCTTTAATTATTAAGTCAGGTATCAATAACTTCCTATATTGTGCGGTAGCTTCAAGTATTTCTTTCTGATCTATATTGGGTTTATCAATTACTTTATGTAAAAACCAGTTTGCTACCGTTGAAACAATAACGATCAGTCCATAAAAGAGCTGTGCCCTATGCTACTAACTATTCCAGTAGCATAGGGCATAAATGAAACAAAAAATAAAAGATACAAATTCTTTCAAATTTCTCCCTTTTCAACTTGGCTAACTTGACCTGCATTACCTAGGTCGCTTTGCTTTAAATTATACTTTTTTCTTAAACATTTGATACGAGCAGGTATTTCTTGTGAGTAATTTTCATCAAAAAATTTCATATATAATCTCCCTATAATCATGGAAAAGTAGTAAAAATAGTTGTTATCCTAGTTGATTAAAAAAATCTCTGATTTCCTCATCTTTTATAAAATAATATATAATTTTCCCCTCTCTTCTAGTGTCCAAGATGTTTTGATTGGCTAGTTTACGAAGATGGTGGGAGGCAGATGCCATACTGAGATTTAATAAACAGGCTATATCGCAGACACAGAGTTCTTCGACGGCAAGGAGATAAAAGATGATATTTATCTGTTTATTATCGGTAAATTTTGATAAAATGCGAAGTGATTTTTGGACTTTTTCCTTTTCAAGGTAGTTCGTTGCGGTTGTAACATTTTGTTGATTTATAACATCCACTTGACAGATACTATCTTTTTTCATAATTTTTTCTCCTAGCCTAACACAGCCCATAGCATGTCAAAGCTGTTGTTTTCAATCAGGATATACATCCCCAATCCTAAATAGACAACGGCAATAAACCATCTGCTATATTTTTCCAAAGTTTCTCCAACAGAAGGGACTTGTGCTAATTTTTGGGCAGAAAAAACCAAGAGATAAATCATGACTAGAAAAGTAAGTAAAGTCACTATCAAATTCGCTAAATTTAAGGTGGTAAAATATGGGACAAAGACACCAATATTGTCAGCGCCACAACTTGCAAAAGTAATCATAGCGACTAGAAAAATCAGGTTTTTATTGTCTTTTCGCAAACCATCTTTTGCAATAGCTTCTCCATCAGAATCTCCTAAAAGCAAAACTTTGAGGCCTAGGAAAATTGGAATCAAACCGAGTAAGCCTAAAATCTCTTTACTAGGAATATAATTTAAGACAAATGCAAAAAGTAAACTTAGCAGTATTAGACTAACAGAGCCTAGAAACTGTCCTAAATAGATGTTAATGATGTCTTTTCTGCTTTTTCTTTTGGCAAAAAATAACATTAGGATAATAAGTAAGTCTACGGCTGTCCCAGAATACAGGATTATTGAAGTAACAATATTTTGAATCATAAAACACCTCATTCAAATATATTTTTGAATGTATTCTAACATTAACCTTTGTAGATGTCAACTTAAAATCCACCAATTAATAATTGCATGTCAATATTTGTATTGTGAAACTAGTTTCAGAAATATATAGTCTTAAAGTATGTCCACTGCCAATGGTTTTTTCAATATTTAAAAGGAGAGAACCAATTTGGTCCTCTCCAGGGTATAATTTTCCATCAACCCACTACAGTTGACAAAGAGCCGTTATTCTCAAATGAGACAACTCCTTTTAGTTTTTATAACCTCAGCTTCTCGGTCTCTTACCTACTTTTAATAGAAAGACTACGAAGGACGATTCTTAAAGTAGTCAGATTGTGCAATATCGAAAGATTAGATGGGCTTAACCAATTTAACAACCCAAATCCAATTAAACTTCCATTTATTACAACTGTTTCTTGAATATTTCTTTGAATTAATTTCTGCAACGATTCAGATAAAGAATTCAATTCCTCGAAGAAATCTAAACGATTATCTAATAATAAAATATCACTCATCTGCTTAGAAATATCAGCACTTTCATTCATCACAACCCCAATATCTGCAAGCGTCAAGGCAGCAGAGTCGTTTAACCCGTCTCCAACCATCAAAATAGTTCGGCCAGCTTTCTGTAATTCCTGAACCAACTGAAACTTACCATCTGGTTTTAAATCAGTATAAACGTTGTCAAATGGCAGATCTTTAACCAACTCTTCTGTTCTAGCCAACGTATCACCAGTTGCCAGAATCAGTTTTTTCCCTTGGCGCTTTAGCTTTTTCAATGCAACTTTCGCCTCGCTTCTCAAGGGAGTGTGGATACAAAACATCCCAATTAATTCTTTCTTATAAGCCAAAAACAATAAATTGTAATGAGTCTTATATTGCTCAATCAAGGCCAGCTGCTCAGAACTAATTCTTACCTGTTCGTCTTGCATTAGTACATAATTTCCAATGACAACCGATTGACCATCAATTTGCGATTTAATCCCTTTGCTTGCAACATACTGAAGCTTGCCATGCATTTCTTCGTGTTCAATGCCTTCAATTTCAGCTTGTTTAACAATTGCATTGGCAATAGGATGATAGATATGTTCCTCCAAACATGCACTTATTCTTAAAATATCTTTCTCAGTATAATCTCCGAAAGGAAGAACCTTTTCAACCAAAGGATAACTCGTCGTGATGGTACCCGTTTTATCAAACAAGAAAGTATCCACTTCCAGATATTTTTCTAATACATCACCATCTTTAATAACCATTTCTCGATTTAGACCTTCCTTTATGGCCGTAAGGTAGGCTACAGGTGTGGATATTTTTAGAGCACATGAAAAATCCACCAATAAAAAGGAAATGGCTTTTGAAAACGAACCTGTTAACAGATAAGTCAAACCAGCACCTAAGAAGTTATATTTTACAACCTTGTCTGCCATCCTAATAAAATGACGTTGTTTTGTCTTCTTACTCTCTTCAGATTTTTTCATCAGATTGATGAGTTGCAAAATACGACTGTTTATCTGATTATCAGTCACACGAATTCTTAACTCTCCTGTTTCCAAAACAGTATTCGCACATACAGAATCTCCCTCTTTCTTTTCAACAGGGAAGCTCTCTCCAGTCAAGGAACTCTCATTGACCATGCCTAATCCTGAAACCACTTGGCCGTCAAACAAGATTTCATTCCCTTGGGAGACAACTAATACATCACCTACTTGAACATCAGAACTCTTGATGCTGATGACCATGTCTCCCCGCACTAAGAAAACATCACTTTCTTTAGCAAGAAGGCTTTGTTCCAAATCTGTTGCTGTTTTTTTTAAAGACCACTGATCCAGATGATTACCCAAATCAAGCATAAACATGATGTTGCTAGCTGTCTTGGATTGGTTCATAAACAAGGACAACAAAATGGCCGAACAGTCCAAGACCTCCATGGTTAGTTCCTTGCGCGCTAAAGTTTGATAGGCTTCTTTGACATAACCCAAAGCCTGATAACAAGTCCAAATATAACGAATAGGGTAGGGTACAAAACTTCGAAACAGCAAACGCTTAATCGCTGCACCCGATACAATTGAATAAGCACTCTCTTCTCTACGAATGGGAAGAGTCATCAAGTCCGAAACTTTCCCCTTGTCAATTTTTTTTAAAAAGGCCTCTGCATTTTCTAATACAGAGAAGCCTTCTTTCATACGTAGAGTAAAGTGCTGCTGATCCATATAAAACTGAATAGAGTCGATCCCTTTTTCATCTTTAGCCAAGGAACGAAGATAATCTTGAATATCCAAGGTCAGTGAAAACGAGGACGATAATCGGATATGTTGATATCCTCTGTGTAGCACTTTAAAAGACATATTATTCACCTGTCAGGCTATCTAATTGTTCTTCTTTCTTTTCCTGTTCGTATAAATATTTAGCGTCTTGTAAAACATCATCACCGTGTTGTTTTACAACAGAAACAGATGCATCCAGTCCATCTTTCAATTTGTAAGCTTTAGCCAAGGCCTTAGAATAGCCTTTCTTAGCTTCTTTACTTGCTAAGACTTTCAAGCCAAGCGTCCCAAATGCTACCCCTCCTAAGAAGAGAGATGATTTTTTCGCAACTTTTGCGACGTTTAATACTTCTTTTAACATGTTTATTTCCTCCTTGTAACTATTGTAGCGAAAAATGACAGCAAAAGCAATTGCTGATATCTGATATATAGATAAAATTCTCTATACTGATATTTAATTATATTATGATGAAAACAATATACTTTATTTTTTGATACTGTCAATAATTATGTGTAAACACTTAAGTAGAGTTACGGAGTGTTAATTAAATAAGCTTTCAAGTGTATCAGAACATTGACCAAACCCTTTATGGATTCGTTGACTTTGCTTGAAATTATAATCTTCAAACAACGTAACTAAGTAACGTTCCAGAGCCTCCTCATTAGGAAAAAGAACCTTCTTTTTCGTTTGATGTTTGATTTCTTTGTTAAGAGACTCAATGAGGTTTGTCGAATACATGCTGTGCCAAATCTGGTAGGGAAACTGATAAAAAGTTAAAAGATTATCCGTCTTCTCCAGACTTTCCATGACTTTCCTATACTTTGGTTTCCATTCGGCGAGAAAGTCCTCTAAAGCTTGTCCTGCCATTTCTAAATTTTCAGCACGATAAATCATTATAAATTGCCCCAGAATAACCGCTCTATCTGCTCGTTTCACTTTACTAGCTAGATTTCGACTAATATGAATTAAGCAACATTGTTGTTTAGCTAATGGGTGAGCCTGACTGATAATCTGCTCAAGCCCCTTAAAGCCATCTGTAACTACAAGAGAAATCTGTTGGATTCCTTGGTTTTGAAGCTTGTCTAACAGGGTGGACCAAGAAGCATTGTTTTCTTGAGGCAACTGTGCATAGCATATCTCTATGCGACTAAAGTCGCTAGAGCTATCCTAATTGCGCACCGCCAGTTCTCATAGAAAAAAACACCTTGCAAGATGCAAAGTGTTTTCGTTTGTATTCTGCTGTCCAGTAACGAATTAACGTTTACTAAATTGTGATGCTTTACGGGCCTTTTTCAAGCCTGGTTTGGAAAGTATGAATTTCAGTTGGACTAAAAACAGCGTAATATCAAGACTTTTCTCCGCTTTTATAAAAGCTTTTTTCCAATCAAATTCAACTAATTTTATCCGAATGGTGTGGATTTTACCCCCAAAATTACAGAGAATGGAGCTGATAAACACTAAACGTTCACACCATTAGTTAAATGATTTTTTGTTCATCATTTTTCTTAGATGATAGAACTTCTAATTTATTTCTTATTCAAGCAAAAACAACCTGCTATAAGTAAGAAAGAGGAAGATACAAGAAAAACACGGCGTAAAAACCGATTCAGTTCATTGTCCTCAATCCTTGTCTGCTTCATTTTCTTTTACGAGATCGTTTTGTGAATCTTTTTCAGAGAGTTTTTGATCAATATACTTGTCAATGTTTTCATAAAATTCCTTGGTCGCTTCACTATCTAATGTTGGCGAGTTCTGAACTTGATTCACTTTCAATTGAACAGATTGAATACCGTAAGAGGCTTGTTTTTGGTGGAGTGTTTCTAATTCTTCTTCTGAAATCGGATCTCCAACAACCGTCAAGACCAATTCATTGTTACTTGACTTGTAGACTTGATTAATAACCGTATAATTGGCGAACTCTTTTCCTACAAACTGTTTGATCCCTTCTTTGCGCGCTTGTTCTATTGTCAGAGTAACTGCCGAATAGCTAGCTGGAAGAATCAACAATACAATCAAAGATATCAAGCCAATTCTCATTTTAATGCTCAGCTCTTTAAATGAAGTTAAAGGAGATTTTCTCATCAAAATTCTTGTTCCAACAATGTTGGCTAGCATGATAAAGACACAGTTGATCAAGAAAAGATAGAGAGCCCCCAATAAAAATCGTACATTCCCATTAGCTAAACCATAGCCAGCAGTACAGATAGGCGGCATCAGAGCTGTAGCAATGGCTACTCCTGGCACGATATTGTTTGCTTCTTTTTTCCTTGAACCGATCACACCAGCAATCCCACCAGCAATAGCAATGAGGACATCCCAAATGGTTGGAGAGGTTCGTGCAATCAACTCGCTACTTGCATAAGACAAGGGAGAAATCCAGAAATACAGAGTCGAGACAAGCAAACTGACCAACACTTGAGTCAATAAAACCTCTAGAGATTGCTTGATTAAACGCGTATCAAAAATAGCTAAACCGAATCCCAGTCCAACAATCGGTGTCATGAGAGGTGAAATCAACATGGCTCCTATAATGACAGCTGTTGAATTCATATTTAGTCCGATAGAGGCAATAAAAATTGCACACATCAAAATCGCTGTATCTCTCAATCGAACATGAAGGTCATCGTATAATTTCTCACGGTATTCCCGTGTTGAATAATTGGCAGTCATTTGTCCTCTCCTCTTTCCTTATTTAAATTGGTATAATAATTAAAAATAACAGCTGATAAACAGCCAAAAAATATGAGCCCATAAATCGTCAAGAAGACACTGGTAATCCTTCCAATCAAGGTCACAGCTAGGAGATCCCCGTAGCCGACAGTCGTCGAAGTCACAAAAGCATACCAAAGACCGTCTCCGTAATTTGTGATAGCAGGTTCAACTAGGAAAAGCACGCCTCCTGACCCAAAAACAAAGGTCACAAAACTCAGAGCAAACCGAGTAAAACCCGTAACCTGCATAATATGCCATAACATTTTTAAACGTTTCATTTGTTCTCCTTATTCATACTAGCTCCTGACCGAGCCGTTTTTTTCCAATAATCAAAGTGAAGATAGGACATGATCTCCATCAGAGAAAGATAGACAAACTGATAGATCTGATTTAAGCTGATTATCAACTGATATTGTTTGAAAAATGACTGGAAGAAAGACCAGATATGACTGTCTTGAATCAGTCCCTTCTTAATATCAGACAGGATATTAGCTAAAGCTCCCAAGGACTGAAACGGTAAATCCTTGACATTTATATAGATCCGGTCCACCACATCATTCAGACTGGTATCTTGGATGGCATGAAATTCTCCAAAGAGAACTCCTGCCGCTCCAAGAGTAGAAACAAATTCCACCAAATAATTTCTGAGGAAATTTTCTCAACCTTTTCCCATAATGTGTTTAGTGCCATCCATAACGATCCCAACCAGAAAAAGGAAAGAAAACAAGCAAAGAAATTTTGCCGTAAATCCCAAAAAGCTTCAAGACTTGGTGTTGTTGGTTTTTCTAACTCTAAAACCAAGATGGTCATAATAATTGCTAGAACAGCATCTGTCAATACAATTAATCTGTCTTTCTTCATCGGATTGCATCCCCTTTCTTTTTTGTAACATTCTATCTTATCGCATAATATTGGATATTCTTTCATAATCCGACTACAAACAAAAATAAACCAAAAAGTATGTCCCTATTATACTATATTTAACTCTAGAAGTATTCATCCATCTAATTAATAAATATATCATATTTCACAATAAGTGAATACTATCAAAGATTCATCCCCTTTCACTTCATCATGTAGTGTTGCTTAGATTTATCAAAAACAACCAAATTTGTATTAATTTCAAGTATCACCTAGTTACAAAAATTTGGGGTGAACAGAAAAAGCATCCCGTATTTTTGATACGAAATACTTTCAATAAGTTTAAATAAGTTTTAACGTTTACTAAATTGTGATGCTTTACGAGCTTTTTTCAAGCCTGGTTTCTTACGCTCAACTTTACGTGAGTCACGTGTAAGAAGTCCTGCGCGTTTCAATGAATCACGGAAGTCTGGGTCTACTTGAAGAAGGGCACGAGCGATACCATGACGGATAGCTCCTGATTGACCAGCGTATCCACCACCTACAACGTTAACGAAAACGTCGTATGAACCTACAGTTGAAGTAACTGCGAATGGTTGGTTGATAACAAGACGAAGGTCAGCGTGTGGGATGTACTCTTCAACATCTTTTTTGTTAACAGTGATTTTACCAGTTCCTGGAACAAGGCGAACGCGTGCAACAGCGTTTTTACGACGTCCAGTACCTGCATATTGTGCTTGTGACATACTTTATTGTTCCTTTCCTTAGATAAGTCCTGAAATATCAAGAACTTCTGGTTGTTGTGCAGCGTGAGTGTGCTCAGCTCCAACGAATACTTTCAATTTCATACCTTGAGCGCGGCCAAGAGTATTGTGTGGAAGCATACCTTTAACTGATTTTTCGATCAAACGTACTGCATTTTTAGAACGAAGTTCACCAGCAGAGATTTGTTTCAATCCACCTGGGTGGTTTGAGTGAGTGTAGTAGATCTTATCAGTTGCTTTTTTACCAGTCAATTTAACTTTTTCAGCATTGATAACGATTACGAAGTCACCTGTATCAGTGTGTGGTGTGAATGTTGGTTTGTTTTTTCCGCGAAGTACGCTAGCAACAACTGCTGAAAGGCGTCCAAGAGGTACATCAGTTGCGTCAACAACGTACCATTTGCGTTCTACTTGGCCTGGTTTAGCCATGAATGTAGTTTTGTTCATGATTTCTCCTATATGAATATCGTTTTTGTTTACTGGGCGGATGTTCCGGTCCGCGGGGTATTTGAAAGGTTCCGGGGCCTTACAAATGGGGTAAACAATACCGTCTACTATCATACCAAATTTTACTATTAAAAGTCAATAGATATGAAAATATTTTTCCCTTTTATCATCAAAGAAGCTTTCATATTAATCATTCTCAATAAGCTTTCTTTCCCATTCTTAATCGATGTACTACTTCTTATTTTATAGTAGATATGTTTTTGCGTAATATCATTACAAACTATTTTGTTGAATTATATATTTTTTTTATATATCATACTTGACAATTATTCTAAAAGAAGGTAAGCTATATATAAATTAATTATATATATTTTTTTTACATAAGGAGGTGGTTCATGTATTTCCCTACATCCTCAGCTTTAATAAAATTTCTCATCCTTGCCATTCTTGAAAAAGATGATTCCTACGGTTATGAGATTAGTCAGACCATTAAGCTAATTGCTAACATCAAAGAGTCTATTCTTTATCCCATACTAAAAAAGCTGGAACAAAATGATTATCTCGCAACTTATTCGAAGGAAAAACAGGGGCGTAAACGAAAATACTATACACTTACTTCTTACGGATATGAATACCTACTTACTCTGAAAGAAGAGTGGAAACTTTATACTACAACAATCAACGGCATCGTAGAAGGGAGCATTCGACATGACAAAAACTGAATATCTAGCTGAGCTAGAAAAGTATCTAAAAAAACTACCACGTAAGGACTACGAAGAAACTATAGAACATTTCACTGAGTATTTTGACGAAGTAGGACCTGAAGGTGAAGTAGCCGCTATTGCTGATTTAGGAAGCCCTAAGGAAGCGGCCCACGAGATTATGTTGAATCTTTTGGACAAAAAAGTCGAGGAAGATAATCAAGACAGCAGTTCATCAAAAAACACTAAGAACATCGTCCAGATTGCTATCCTATCCATTTTGGCAGCACCCTTGGCTATTCCACTCTTTATAGTAGCAGCACTTTTGACTTTTGTTTTCTTCCTCTTAGTCTTTATCTTTGCTCTCGTCATGGCTATAGGTACCTTTGCATTCTTTATTTTTGGAATCAGCCTGATCTGGGACACTTTGACAGTGGGACTGACGACATCGATCCCGGCCTTCCTGTTCACTCTGGGGCTCAGTGTTCTAGCTCTGGGACTGTCTGGCATCTTCTACGCAGGCATTTCTCCTGTTACTCAGTTTGGCAAGGCTGGCTTTGTCAAACTAGCTCAACTTTTCGCAAAGAAAGGAGCACGTCATGGCTAATATGAACTCGAAGAAAAAATTTTTATCTATAGCTATCTTAGCTTGTATCTTAGGCGTTGCTTTGACGGCCATCGGATCTGCAACAGGTGGATTCAATGATTTAATCAACTCTACTAAAAATAAATTAAAGGCAACAAAAACCGAAGAAAGTTTCTCTGAAATTTCTTCTTTAACTGTAAATCTAGCAATGAGAAACCTCGTTGTCGATGAATCCTCTGATGATAATGTCCATTTAAGCTATTACCAACACGACCACAACTATCAGATTAACAATGATACGTTTGGAAAACTCACGGTAAACTCTGAAAATGGAAAATTAAATCTCAGGGAAGAGAATTCAGGGGGCTTTCGTATAAGCTCTGGAATCCAATCTCTCCTCAATTTATTTAGTAACGAGTATCAGGAAAAAAACGTTGTTTACCTCACTCTACCAAAGGGAACCAAGCTTGAGACGTTTAGTAGTAGCTCCTCGCTCGGAGATATTACACTATCTAATTTATCAGCAAATAACACTGAAATTACTTTATCCAAGGGAAATCTAACAATCAACAATAGTCAATTCTTGTCTAGCAAAATCCGTAACGCTCTTGGAGATATTACTCTAAACAATAGTCAAATTAGCTCTGGAGAAATCAAAGATTCTTCGGGTAATATCGGACTAAATAATAGTCATTTTGGAACTGGTGAAATCACTGCTGCTCTGGGCGATATCAATCTAAATTCAAGTAAAATTTCCGACACTAGTTTAAAAATATCTAGTGGCTCAATAAGTTCCAAGCAATTAGACTTAGTTGGAAACATCTCCATCACTAATCAGCTAGGAGATATCAACCTACAACTGGTTCCCAATAGTTTGAATAAACTATCCTTCGATCTAAAAACAACTCTTGGTGATATTGATATCCCTAACGGCATCAATGTAGAATACACTAAAGACAGCAAGCATACTGGTAGTACTCTCGTTCACAAAATTGAAAATCCTACTGCCACTCTCACTATTACTGCAAAAAGTGGAAATATTAAGCTAAACGAATAAATCATTTTTTGCATGTATAGGTGAAAAAGGATCTATGCCTTTTTCCCTAGTACTATGTATTTTTAGTTATTGTTTCTAAAGAAAGTATTAGGATAAAAACACTTAAAAAGGATAAGATTTCACTTGAATCTTATCCTTTTGTTATTTTATATTTTCTTTTAATCCGCAAACCTATTTATAAGCCAAGGCACGTTTGAAGCTTTTCCATAGACCTAAGTCATCTGTCTGAAGGACTAGGCTGGCATACATACGCCCGATAAAGGCTGTTGCAGTGACTGCAAAAACAACCGTTATAGCAAGGGAAATCCAAGCTTCTAGACCACTTGCATACCCATTTATAGCTCTAAATGGCATAAAGAAGGTCGAGATGAAAGGAATATAGGAACCAATTTTCAGAACTAAATTGTCCCCAGCAGCACCTAGAGAAGTCACACCGACAAATCCTGCTATAATCAAGATCATCAAAGGCGACAAGGCCTTACCGGCATCTTCAGGACGAGAAACCATAGATCCTAAGAAGGCTGCTAAAACAACGTACATAAAGAGGCTAACCAAGACAAACAATAAGGTGTTGAGCGAGAAAGCCTCTCCTATATGATTTAAAATACCAGATTGTGCCAAGATAGGTAGGTCTTTAAAGAGAAGAATGGCAGCAAGTCCACCCACGACGTAAATGCCAATATGGGTCAAAATCACAAGAAGCAGAGCCAGCATGCGAGCGTAGAAATAATGACTAGCTCGGATACTAGAGAAGACCACCTCCATGATTTTGGTTCCTTTCTCACTAGCTACTTCCTGAGCAGTGACACTAGCATAGGTAATCAAAATCATATAAAGGAAGAAACCAAGCCCTGCGGCCGCAATGGTCTGAACAATTTTTTTGTTTTCCTTAGATTCATCAATCTTCTCAGTAAAGTCAACGGTTTGACTCAGGCGTTTTTCCTGTTCTTGAGACAAATTAGCCGCCGAGCGATTGAGTTGGTATTGCAGTTCGTTGAGCTTATTGGTTACTGCTAGCTTGATACCTGTTTCAAGAGAAGTTTCACCATGGTAAACAGCTTTGATGACACTATCCTCTTGATCAATAGTTAGGTAACCCTTGATTTTTTCATCCTTGATAGCAGCTTGGGCACTGGCTTCATCCTTATAATCAAAGTTGATACCATTGGTACCCTTGAGCCCTTCTTCCACAGATGGTACAGTTGTCACTACTGCTATCTTGCTATTCTTGGCCATAGAAGACCCTTGGAGAAAGCCGATTCCTACAGATAAGGCTAAAAAGAGGAACGGCGAAATCACCATAAAGAAGAAACTCCACGACTTAACATGTCGAAGATAGGTTTCCTTCATTACAACCCACATATTTCTCATACTTCCACCCCTGATTCTAGTTTAAAGATTTCATCGATTGTTGGAGCTTGCTGGTCAAAGGTCGCGATGTATTGACCTTGAGTGAGGATTGGGAAGAGTTCTCTTCCAGCGCTCTCATCATCTAGGATCAATTTCCAACTGCCTTGCTTGGTCAAGCTCACCTGTTTGACATGAGGAAGACTTTCCAATTCTTCCTTACTTCGTTCACTTGAAACAAAGAGACGCGTTTTCCCGTATTGATTGCGAACTTCTTGGACCGGTCCATGCAAGACTACACGCCCATCTCGAATCATCAGAATATCATCGCAAAGCTCCTCGACATTGGTCATGACATGGTCTGAAAAGATAATGGTCGCACCACGCTCTTTCTCTTTCAAGATGACCTGCTTGAGCAACTCAGTATTGACTGGATCCAGTCCACTAAAAGGCTCATCCAGGATAATCAAGTCTGGTTCATGAATCAGGGTGATAATCAACTGAATTTTCTGTTGATTCCCTTTGGAAAGACTCTTGATTTTGTCGGTCAATTTACCCTTCACTTCGAGTTTTTCCATCCATTGAGGGAGTTTCTCCTTGACCTCCTTGGCATCCATGCCCTTTAGAGTCGCCAAGTAGCGAACTTGTTCAAGGACTGTCAGCTTGGGCATGAGGCTGCGTTCCTCAGGCAGATAGCCAATCCGAGCATAGGTTTCCTGACGAATCTCCTGCCCATCCAGACTGATCTCTCCTTGATACTCTAAAAATTTCAACATACTGTGGAAAATCGTTGTTTTCCCAGCACCATTCTTCCCGACCAAGCCCAGAATCCTTCCTGGACTTGCCTGAAAATCGACACCAAACAAGACTTGCTTGGGACCGAAACTTTTCTCTAGATTTCTTACTTCTAACATTTTCCACCTCCGAGATATGTTGCACTTATTATACTCCTTTTTGATAGCCTTTACAACGATTTATGTCTATTTTATCGGATTATAAGTAGCAAAAGTATTCTATCTTTAATAAATTTTAAGTGCTTCAGTGATATCTTTAGTATAACTCATTAAAAACTTTCTGAGATGGCTTCCTCCTCAACTATCGCTTTTCTCTTCTGAACTGTCCTTTTGAAACTAAAAATCCACCCCGAAGGATGGATTGATGAGTTAACGTACTTCCGCATTCACTTTTTCTTCGAGTGATGCTTGGATTTTTTCCATATAGCGTGCGACTTCTTCGTCCGTCAAGCTATCTTCTGGATTTTGGAAGGTTAGGCTATAGGCCATTGACTTCATACCAAGTCCCAGTTTTTCACCTGAGAAGACGTCGAAGAGTTTGATATCTGTCAAACGTTTCACACCTGCAGCTTGAATTGCGTCTACAACTTCTTGATGGCTAATTTCTGCCTTGAGAAGAAGGGCAATATCACGGCTAACTGCTGGGAATTTGGTGATTTCCACAAATGGAGCAGCCGGTTGGAGGGCAGCTTCGATGGCTGAAAGGTTGAGTTCCGCTACATACGTTTCTGGAATATCATAAGCCTTGGCAGTGATCGGATGCACTTGGCCAAGGAAACCAAGAACTTGGTCACCGAGTGAAATCACGGCCGTACGTCCTGGGTGGAGGCTTGCAATCTCAGCTGTTGCTGTATAAGTCACTTCTAGTCCCAAGCGAATAAAGAGCGCTTCAAGGATTCCCTTAGCATAGAAGAAATCAACTGGAACTGCTGCCGTTTGGAAATCTTTTTCTGCAACCAAACCAGTTAAGGCAAAGGCAAAGCTATTGATCTCATTTGGTAGATCTTCTTTTGGATTGCCTGTTTGTTCAAAGACTTTTCCAATCTCGTAAAGAGCCAAGTTTTTGTTCTTACGAGCCACGTTATAGGCTACCGTATCAAGGATACCAGAAATCATATTTTGACGAAGGACAGAACGGTCCACAGTCATTGGCCACATGAGTTCTGTAAGGCTACTTGGTTGAGCTGTAAACTCAACTGCTTTTTCAGGAGTTGTCAGAGCGTAGGTGATGATTTCTATCAAACCAGCTCCTTCAGCAATAGTACGGACTTGGCGACGCAATTTTTGTGTTGCAGTCAATTCACCTGCTGTACCATCATCTTTTGGAAGACTGGTTGGCAAACGGTCATATCCATAGATACGAGCGATTTCTTCAAAGAGGTCTGCTTCGATAGTGATATCCCAACGGCGACGGGGTACGCTGACTGTAAAGGCTTCTGCATTGCCAGAAAGGCCAAAGCCAAGACGACGGAAGACATCTTCTACATCAGCATAGGAAAGTTCTGTTCCAAGGACACGGTTGACATCGGCAAGAGTCGAAGATACTTCCACATCTGAAGTATCAAGCTCACCCGCTGAAACGATGCCCTTACGCACCGTCGCACCTGCAAGTTCTGCAATCATACTAGCTGCAGCATCAAGGGCTTCATTAACAGTTGCTACATTGATACCTTTTTCAAAACGAGAAGATGACTCAGAACGAAGATTCAAGCGACCGCTAGTCTTACGGATGGATTTGCCATTGAAGACTGCAGCTTCAAGGACAACGCGACTAGAATTCTCAGAGATTTCTGTAACTTGTCCGCCCATGACACCTGCAAGAGCTACTGGTTTGTCAGCGACAGTAATCACTAAATCATTTGTTTCCAAGTAACGTTCTTCACCGTCCAAGGTCACCAACTTTTCACCAGCACGCGCTTCACGCACACGGATGTCAGTCCCTTCAAAGGTATCCAAGTCAAAAGCATGCATAGGTTGACCAAAGTAAAGCAAGATATAGTTGGTCACGTCCACTACGTTGTTGATAGGACGGATACCTTCATTCATGAGGAGGTTTTGCAACCACTGTGGACTTGGTGCGATGGTCACATTGTCCAAGATACGGGCCGCATAGTATGGCGCCTTATCTGTTTCAATCCCTACAGAAAGGGTATCTGCTGCTACTTCGTTTGTTTCTGTTAGAGTAAATTCTTTAAAGTTAACTGCCTTGTCATAGATGGCTGCCACTTCGTGCGCCACCCCACGCATAGAAAGGGCATCCGCACGGTTTGGTGTGATGGAAAGTTCGATAATTTCATCATCCAAGTCTAGGTAAGAAAAGACTTCGTCCCCAGGAACAGCATCTTCTGGCAAGATTTGGATACCATCTGCGAATTCCTTTGGCACAACTGAGTCAGAAATACCTAATTCACCAAGTGAACAAATCATTCCGAGAGACTCTAAACCACGGATTTTCCCTTTTTTGATCTTGTAATTGTCCGCGATACGAGCTCCCGGAAGTGCCACCATGACCTTGATACCAGCACGCACATTTGGAGCACCACAAACGATTTGACGGGCTTCTTCTTCACCCACATTAACCTGACAGACATGCAAGTGAGTTTCTGGCACATCTTCACAAGACAAGACCTCACCGACGACAATTTTTGAGAGACCAGCAGCCGGTGATTCGACACCTTCGACCTCAATACCTGTAGTTGACATTTTCTCAGCCAACTCTTGTGATGGCACATCAATGTCCACCAATTCTTTTAACCATTTATAAGATACAAGCATAATTTAGTTCTCCAGAATGACAGTTGTCACTCTAGTTTTTTCCTTTCCTATCATTTCATATAGAAGAATCCTCTTCTTACCTTAATTTCTTTTTCAGTAACCAATCCGTATCTACTTTTTGACCAACCATAAAATGATGTTGGCTAAATTTTTCAAAACCATATCGATTATAAAATGCTTGAGCTTTTGTATTATGTTCCCAAACACCTAGCCAAGCCCAGGAAAAACCATTTTTTTCGGCAAGTTCCAGAGCGAATTCAAACAGTTGCTTACCAAGTCCAAATCCTTGGAATTTTTGTAGCACATAGAGGCGTTGAATCTCAAAAGCGTTCTCTAATTCTCTCTCAGTTTGAGCATTTCCCCAGTTGACTTTGAGAAAACCAGCTATCTCCTCTTCATGCATAATGAAATAGGTTTCGGAGTCAGGATTTTCCAACTCAGTTGACAAAACTCTCAGACTATAAGCCTCTTCAAAGTATTCCTGTAACTGCTCTTCCGTATTATCATGAGCAAATGTTTCACGAAAGGTTTGTTTGGCAATTTTGGACAACACCCCAATATCTGCCTTTTCTACTTTTCTAATCATTATTTAAACTGTTCTGAGAAGCGGACATCTCCTTGGTAGAATCCACGGATATCGTTGATTCCGTAACGGAGCATGGCTACACGCTCTTGTCCAAGACCAAAGGCAAATCCAGAGTATACAGCCGCATCGATTCCACTCATTTCAAGGACACGTGGGTGAACCATACCGGCCCCCATAATCTCAATCCAACCTGTTTTCTTACATACATTACAGCCTTCTCCACCACACTTAAAGCAGGAAACATCCACCTCAACAGATGGCTCTGTGAATGGGAAATAAGATGGGCGCAAACGAATTTGACGCTCTTCACCAAACATCTTTTGGACAATCAACTGAAGGGTTCCTTGAAGATCTGCCATGGAGATGTTTTTCCCAACAACCAATCCTTCGATTTGGTGGAACTGGTGACTGTGGGTCGCATCGTCCGTATCACGACGGAACACACGCCCTGGTGAGATCATTTTCAAAGGACCTTTTGAAAAATCATGAGCATCCATAGCACGCGCCTGAACCGGAGACGTGTGAGTACGAAGCAAGATTTCTTCTGTAATGTAGAAAGTATCCTGCATATCGCGGGCTGGGTGATCTTTCGGAAGGTTCATACGTTCAAAGTTATAGTAGTCTTGCTCCACTTCAAAACCATCCACGACTTGGTAACCCATCCCGATGAAGATATCTTCGATTTCTTCACTAGTTTGAGTGAGAACGTGACGGTGACCTGTCGCAACTGGGCGACCTGGAAGCGTAACATCAATGCTCTCACTTGCTAGTTGAGCTTCCACTTTCTTTTCTTCCAAGAGCTTAGCTGTTTCTTCAAAGGCAGCAGTTAAGACATCGCGCGCTTCATTGACGTGTTTCCCGATGATTGGGCGCATCTCAGCCGAGACATCCTTCATCCCTTTAAGAATCTCCGTAAGCGAACCCTTTTTACCAAGGACAGAGACACGTAAGTCTTGCATCTCTTTTTCATTTTCAGCAGTAATCTGCTTCAAGCTAGCCAGCGTTTCCTCACGAAGCGCTTTTAATTGTTCTTCAATAGTTGACATAATTCCTCCATCAGTCTCTCGTAGATAAAAAGAAAACCACATGTCAAAAACTCCACTCGGAGCGTTGACACGCGGTACCATCCGTTTTCATCTGACAAGTCAGACCTTCATTTCTAAATCCATGCGCAAGTGAATTCACTCAGCTTTCATATAGAGAGCTTGCAGTCACGGCTCTCCTCCCTGATATACTTCCCTTGAGTTACTAGTCTTGCGGATTCCTATTCAATTACTACTTAGTTTATCAGATTTTTACCATTCTTGCAAGACCTATCTCACTTCTGCTTGCCTTTAAATCGCCATTGGAAGCGAAGCTTGTCATAGAAAGGAAATTCGATAAACAAGACTCCCAAACCCACACAGAAACTGGCAAGAACATCTGATGGGTAGTGAACTCCCAGATAGACCCGAGATAGCAACACACTGACGAGGTAGAAGCCAAGGATGATTTGCACAATTTTTCTCCAGACTGGATCTTTAATCCGTTGACTGAGAATGACAATCAAAGTCCCTACCATCAGCGTCACTGCCAGAGAATGGCCACTTGGGAAGGAAAATCCCTTCTCCTCAACTAAATGTAAGATAGCTGGTCGTGGGCGCTGGTAAATATTTTTAAAGGTCACGATTAAAAGACCAGCTAAGGCTAGATTGCCCGCCATGAAGTAGCTTTCTATCTTCCACTGCTTACGATAAAAGATAACAGCTGCGATGGCAACCCAGGTGATAATCACTGGGATATCAATCAAATGTGTAAGGGCACGGAACAGAACTGTCAAATAATCTGGCAAGTCCCCACGAAGGGCAGTCTGAATCGGTTGATCAAAACCGACCAGTGTCTCAGGATAGAACTTAACCATATAGCCAAGAAGGACGAAAAGTAAAAGGGCAAAACTGCCCTTCATTAAAAATGTTTGTTTATCTCTCATAATGTTTTAAGGTTGGTTTCAAGAGGACGTATAACAACCAGAATGAAACGGCAAAGATGATACCTTCAATCAGGTTAAAAGGTAAAACCATAGTCATCAAGTAGTTAGAAAGTCCTATAATTTCTCTAATATCAAAGTTGGCAAACTGCGCGTACAAAGGAACCGCATAGACATAGTTGAGAACCAACATTGCCACAGTCAAACCAATAGTCCCAGCTAGAGAGCCTAGTAGGAAACGAAGGGGTGTTCGTTCCTTTTTCCAAATCATAGCAAATACGATAACAAAAACTCCCAGAGCTACGATATTCATTGGCAAGCCAATGTAAGTGTTCACTCCTTGGCTATTCAGAAGCAACTTCAAGAGTGAGCGCATCAAGAGAATTCCTAGAGCAGCTGGCAAATCCATCACCACCAAGCCTACAAGGACTGGCAAGATACTAAACTCGATCTTGAGGAAGGTTGCCGCTGGTAAGAGCGGAAAGTCAAAGTACATCAGCACAAATGAAATGGCTGATAAAATTGCAATGGTCGAAATTCGACGTGTGTTTGTCATAACAGGTTCCTCCAATTTTCTATAAAATCAGAAGAAGTTGGAAAGGATCCCTCTATCTATTCTCACTTTTTATATCCCAAAAGTTCCCTCTCACTCTTTTGAGCAAGCGGTTGCAATTCATCTATAAACCAATAAGAACAGACAAAGCCATTCTCTCGTCTTCTCCCATCCAGACTATACTGTCGGTTGTGGAATCTCACCACATCAGCTTGCGCTCGCGGACTTCTTTAACTAAGATATTTTGGATTAATCTAGGCGTCGCAGTCGAAGATAATACTTGAGTATATCGAGACAAGACAACGAAGAGTAAGCCAAAATAGCTAGTTAAAGTCACCGCCGGTCGGGAATCTCACCCAGCCCTGAAGACCCTTTAATCATAACAAAAAACGCTTGCAAGTGCAAGCATTTTGATTATTTCAATTTATCTGCTTCATAGGTGTGAACAAGCTCAAGACCTGCAAAGTTCTGCTGGCGGAGGGCTTCATAAACAATCATGCAGACGGTATTCGAAACATTGAGACTGCGGACATGTTCATCGTTCATAGGAATACGGAGAGCCTTCTCAGGATGTTCACGCATAAAATCCTCTGGTAAACCCTTGTCTTCACGTCCGAAGAGAAAATACTGATCTTCACCACTTGCCAAATTCGCCTCAGAATAGACCTTTTCTGCAAATTTAGAAATCAGATAGACTTGTCCTTTCCTCTGAGACATAAAGTCTGCCAAGTTATCATAAAAATGAATCTCTAACTTATCCCAATAATCCAAACCTGCTCGCTTCATCTTGCGATCATCAATGGGAAAGCCCATTGGTTTAATGATGTGGAGGGGAGAATTGGTCGCAGCGCAAGTACGCGCAATGTTACCTGTATTTTGTGGAATCTGAGGCTCGAATAATACAATGTGATTTGTCATTACGGGTTTCCTTTTATCATTGCAAAAAAATAGCCACACTGCCCGGAGTCAAGCTCAGCAAACAGCGTGGTTAAGGCGTCGTTAACTTACCTCACAACAGGTTTGAAGTAAATCAGCGAAACTACTTCCTTAGTATAACACTTTCAGAATCATTGTCAATAGAAACGACTTGATTTTTTTACTTTTTTTGATAATATTTTCATGTTTGGTCATTCCTTTCTGAAAAGGTATGGTAAAAGAGCCAAATTACTTCAAATCAGAGACATTGTTATAGAAGTTAAGCAAATGTATCTTCAAAACTTGAAAAAAGCCTTTCTTCCCCTAAAAATCGCCTTAGCAAGTGCATTTTTTGCTAAAAAAGGGTATGATAGTTACATCATGAAAAAGTAGGTTTTTTATATGAAAATTGTCCTTGTTGGTGGAGGGAAAGTTGGTTTCGCCCTCTGTCGTTCACTGGTTGCAGAAAACCATGACGTTGTCCTCATCGAACAAGATGAGGCTGTCCTCAATCACATTGTCAGTCGCTATGATATCATAGGTCTCCTTGGAAATGGTGCTGACTTTGCCATCTTAGAGCAAGCCGGTGTCCAAGAGTGCGATATCTTTATCGCCCTAACCGAACACGATGAAGTGAATATGATTTCAGCGGTACTTGCTAAAAAAATGGGCGCTAAAGAAACCATCGTTCGGGTGCGAAATCCTGAATACTCTAATGCCTATTTTAAAGAGAAAAATATTCTTGGATTTTCACTTATTGTTAATCCAGAGCTCCTGGCAGCGCGTGCGATCTCAAATATTATTGATTTCCCTAATGCCCTCTCTGTCGAACGATTTGCTGGAGGTCGAGTCAGTCTCATGGAATTTGTTGTCAAGGACTCTAGCGGTCTTTGTCAAATGCCAATCTCAGACTTTCGTAAAAAATTTGGTAACATCATTGTCTGTGCTATGGAGAGGGATCATCAACTTATGATTCCAAGCGGTGATGTTATTATCCAAGACAAGGATAGGATTTTTGTTACGGGAAATCGTGTAGATATGATGCTTTTCCATAACTATTTTAAATCTCGTGCAGTGAAAAGCTTACTTATCGTTGGAGCTGGAAAGATCGCTTATTATCTGCTTGGCATTTTAAAAGACAGTCGTATTGATACCAAGGTCATCGAGATTAATCCTGAAAGAGCTCGTTTCTTCAGTGAAAAGTTCCCCAATCTCTATATTGTCCAAGGAGATGGAACTGCAAAAGACATTTTGCTGGAAGAAAGTGCTCCCCACTATGATGCAGTCGCAACCTTGACTGGAGTTGATGAGGAAAATATCATCACCTCTATGTTCCTTGACCGTGTTGGCGTCCATAAGAATATCACCAAGGTCAACCGAACAAGCCTTCTAGAGATTATCCACGCACCTGATTTTTCAAGTATCATCACACCAAAAAGCATCGCAGTAGATACCATTATGCACTTTATCCGTGGTCGAGTAAACGCTCAGTACTCAGACCTTCAAGCCATGCACCATCTAGCAAACGGTCAAATTGAAACTCTCCAATTCCAAATCAAGGAAGCTAATAAAATGACTGCCAAACCTCTTTCACATCTGAAATTGAAGAAAGGGGTTCTCATCGCAGCCATTATCCGAAAAGGAAAAACAATCTTCCCTACCGGAGAGGATATGCTTGAGGTAGGAGACAAGTTGCTCGTGACGACCTTATTGCCAAACATCACCAAAATTTATGATTTGATTGAGAGGTAAAAAATGAATAAGAGTATGATTCGTTACCTCCTCTCAAAACTTCTCTTGATTGAGGCTATTCTTCTCCTAGTACCTGTTAGTGTAGCAATCTATTACCAAGAATCCAGTCAAGTATTTATCGCTCTCTTTTCTACGATTGGAATTTTAGTCCTTCTTGGTGGTCTAGGCGTTTTACGGAAACCGAAAAATCAACGGATTTATGCCAAGGAAGGAGTCTTAATTGTTGCCCTCTGTTGGATTCTATGGTCTTTCTTTGGTGGCCTCCCCTTTGTCTTTTCAGGACAAATCCCCAGCATCATTGATGCCTTCTTTGAAATCAGTTCTGGATTTACGACGACTGGTGCTACTATCCTAACAGATGTTTCCGTTCTCACTCGTTCCCTCCTCTTCTGGAGAAGTTTCACCCACTTGATCGGAGGGATGGGGGTACTCGTCTTTGCACTTGCCATTATGGACAATGCCAAGAATAGCCACTTGGAAGTGATGAAGGCTGAGGTCCCTGGACCTGTCTTTGGCAAGGTCGTATCCAAGCTAAAAAACACTGCCCAGATTCTCTATCTGCTTTATCTGGCTCTCTTCTCCCTTTTTGTGGTTATCTACTACCTAGCAGGCATGCCTCTCTATGATAGTTTTGTCATCGCTATGGGAACGGCAGGAACTGGGGGATTTACCGTCTATAACGACGGAATTGCCCACTATGGTAGCTCACTCATCACCTATCTAGTTAGTATCGGAGTTCTGGTTTTTGGAGTTAACTTCAATCTCTACTACTACCTCATGCTCCGTCGGGTTAAGGCTTTCTTTGGAGATGAAGAACTACGAGCATATATCATCATTGTTCTAGTTTCTACCGGCTTGATTACGCTTAATACGCTCCACCTCTATCAAGGTGTCTCTAAGAGTGTTGAAATGGCCTTCTTCCAGGTTTCCAATATCATCACGACAACAGGTTTTGGTTACGGAGATATTACCAACTGGCCCCTCTTCTCCCAATTTATCCTCCTCTTCCTCATGGGAATCGGTGGATCAGCTGGCTCAACTGCAGGTGGTCTTAAGGTGATCAGAGGACTTATCCTCTCTAAAATCGCAAAAAATCAGATTTTGTCCACTTTATCCCCTCACCGTGTTTTGACTCTACACGTCAATAAAACTGTGATTGATAAGGATACCCAGCACAAAATTCTTAAATATTTTACTATCTATATGATGATTATTCTCTCTCTCATCTTTATCGTCAGTCTTGATAGCAATGATTTTCTAGTCGTAACCAGTGCTGTCTTCAGCTGTTTTAACAATATCGGACCTATTCTAGGTACAACCTCGAGTTTTTCCATCTTTAGTCCCATCTCTAAAATCCTCCTCTCCTTTGCAATGATTGCAGGTCGCTTAGAGATTTACCCAATTTTGCTACTCTTTATGAAACGCACTTGGTCTAAACGCTAATGATAATACAATTCCCCTTTTACAAGCTAGTAGAAGGGGAATTTTTCTATTAAAAATGAGAAGACCTTTCGGTCCTCTCCTAGTCTGTTTATTTTTTAAGAGCTTTCTTGTAACGAGCAAGTTCTGCTTGATTGGCCCAAACATAGTGACCTGGACGAATTTCTACCATAGATGGCTTATCTGTCTCATAGTCATGTTGGTCAGGATCGTAAACTTTCAAGACCTTCTTGCGTTCCAAGATTGGATCTGGAATCGGTACAGCAGATAGAAGTGCTTGAGTGTATGGATGGACAGGATTGTTAAACAACTCCTCTGTCTCCGCCACTTCGACGATAACTCCCTTATAGATAACTGCGATACGATCTGAGATAAAGCGAACAACTGACAAGTCATGCGCGATAAAGAGATAAGTCAAGCCCAACTCTTTTTGGAACTTCTTGAGCAAGTTCAAGACTTGCGCACGCACTGACACGTCCAAGGCTGAAATTGGCTCATCCGCAATAACGAAATCAGGTTCCATCACAAGAGCACGGGCAATCCCGATACGCTGACGTTGACCACCAGAAAACTCGTGTGGGTAACGGGTCAAGTGTTCTTTCAAAAGCCCAACTTCATGAATCATCTTTTGAACTTTTTCTTTTCGATCTTCTTCATCTTTAAACAAGTGATAGTTGTAAAGACCTTCAGAGATGATATAGTCAACTGTTGCACGCTCATTCAAGCTAGCTGCAGGGTCCTGGAAAATCATCTGGATGCGACGGATCAAATCTGATGATTCCTTATGAGATTTTTTCCCATTAATCTTATGACCATCAAAGATGATTTCACCTTTACTAGTATTATTTAAACCAATAATGGCACGACCAATCGTTGTTTTCCCACTACCAGACTCACCAACAAGAGAGAAAGTTTCTCCCTTGTTGATAAAGAAGTTTGCGTTTTTAACTGCGACAAACTTCTTACTTCCTTCACCGAAGGAAATTTCTAAATCTTTAATTTCTACTAATTTTTCAGACATTTCCTTCCTCCTAGTCTTCTAGATGAGCAAAGCCCATTTTATCACGAATCTTGTCATGCAAATCTGCGATGACCCCAGGTTTTTCAACTTTAGGAGCATTCTCATGAAGCAACCAAGTCTTAGCCCAGTGAGTATCAGTGACTGAAAACTGAGGTGCTTTCTGTTCAAAGTCAATTTGCATCGCATAATCTGAACGAAGGGCAAAGGCATCACCTTTCAACTCAGTATAAAGAGACGGTGGTGTTCCTGGGATAGAGTACAATTCCCCTTTATCATCAGCAAGCTGAGGCAAGCTAGATAAGAGACTCCAAGTATATGGATGACGTGGGTCGTAGAAAACTTCCTCAACAGTTCCGTATTCTACAATTTCCCCAGCATACATAACTGCTACCTTATCCGCAATACTTGCTACCACACCAAGGTCATGGGTGATAAAGATAATGGTAAAGTGGTACTCATTTTGTAAAGTTTTAAGCAAATCAATGATTTGCGCTTGAATGGTTACATCAAGGGCCGTTGTCGGCTCGTCACAGATTAAGATATCTGGACGACATGCAAGAGCAATCGCGATAACGATACGTTGACGCATCCCTCCAGAATATTGGAAAGGATACTCATCAAAACGTTTTTCAGCGTCTGGAATTCCGACCTTGTTCATATAGTCGATTGCCATATCTTTGGCTTCCTTAGCTGTTTTCCCTTGGTGTTTAACGATAACTTCAGTGATTTGGCTACCGATTGTATTGATTGGGTCCAAACTTGTCATAGGATCTTGGAAGATGGTCGCAATTTTAGCACCACGAATCTTCTCCCATTCCTTGTTAGAAGTAAGAGAGGTCAAGTCTTGTCCACGATAGTCGATGCTTCCTTGGGCAATACGTCCATTGTCTTCTAACATCCCTGTAAAGGTTTTTGTTAAAACAGATTTACCAGAACCGGACTCACCTACCAAGGCCAGAACTTCTCCTTCAATCAGGTCCAGAGACACTCCTCGGATAGCCGTCAGAACTTTGTCACGAACGTCAAATTCCACGACAATATCACGAGCAGTCAAAATTACATTTTTTCCTTTTATCATGTCTACTCCTATCTATGTGTACGTGGATCACTAGCATCCGCTAGGTTTTGACCAACAACGAAAAGAGATAGGGATACCAAGATCAAGGTTGTCAACGGAATCCAGAATAAGTAAGCGTTGGTCGTAACGTTTTGTGAGTAATCTGAGATCAAACGTCCCAAACTTGGCACTGTTACAGGCAATCCCAACCCAAAGAAGGAAAGGAAGGCTTCATAAGAGATGAAGCTTGGCAACATCAAGGTCATTGTAGAAACAATAACAGATACCAATTGCGGCATGATGTTTTTAACGATGATTTTAAAGGTTGGTGTTCCAAGTGTTTGAGAAGCAAGGTTGTATTCCAAATCACGGTAACGCATGATTTGGATACGAATCATATAAGCAATCCCAATCCAAGTTGTCACACTCATGGCAAAAATCAAATTCCAGAAACCAGCACCAATTGAGTAAGTCAAGACAATGACAATCAAGAGAGATGGAATGTTTGAAATAATGTTATAAACTTCCATCATGATACGGTCAACGGATTTTGAAATTCCCCAAATCCCACCAACAATAACCCCAATCACAAGGTTGATAAAAGTGGCAATTACAGAGATAAGAATTGAATTACGCGCACCAAACCAAACCCCATCAAACAAGGATTTACCATTGCTATCTGTACCAAACCAATGTTCAGCATTGGGTTTGATAAAACGAGCGCTAAAGTCATTGACCTTACTTACATCGTTAAAGTCAAAGTTTGAGAACATTGGATAAATAAAGCTCATCAAGATAATGGCAACCAAAATCCCCAACATAATGACTGTTGATTTTTTCTTTAGAAACTGTCTAAATACAGAACCCCAGTATGAATAGGCAGGAGCATCAATTGTTTCAGAGGCAAAATCGTCACGTTTTACGAACTGAAATTTTTCTTTATCGATTGTTGACATTATTTGCCCCCTTTCTCTGTCAATTTAATACGTGGGTCAAGCATGGTCATCCAGATATCTCCTACAAAGAGTGAGAAGATAGAAATACATGTGAAGATGAAGACGAGACCAACTACCATTGAGTTGTTGGATGCCTTAACAGAGTCAATCAACATTTTACCCATACCTGGGAAAGCAAAGACCGTTTCTGTCAATGTTGCACCACCGATAACCCCGATAACGGCACCAGGAATACCTGAAACCAAAGGAACCATGGCATTTTTAAAGATGTGTTTATTTGAAATTTCTTTTTCAGACAAACCTTTTGCACGAGCAAAACGAACGAAGTCCTGAGATTGCAAGTCGATCATGTAACGACGAATCCAGATAGCTGTACTTGGTGCACCCAGCAAACCTAGAATGACTGCTGGCAAGACATATGAACGCCAGTCCCCTGCTCCCAAGATAGGAAATGAATCTGGCAGACCGATAGATGATCCAATCAAGCGCACGATATAAACCAAGGCAATCGTTGGAAGGGCAAGCAAGAAGGTTAGAGCACCTGTCGAGAAGCTATCAATCCAAGTATTCTTGTGGCGAGCCATAGCAGATCCAAGTGGAATCGCAATCGCATACGAAATAATCAAACCAATCAAACCAGCAACCGCTGAGCTTGCGATCATTGAAGGATATTGATAATTGCTTTCTGTAGCTGTATATGGATCGTCTTTACCATAGTTGGCTACTTCACGCGCATCTGCTTGACTTGGAGATTTGTAAGTACGAGAGTAAATATCTACTGATGAAGTCTTTTTACCTGTAGGGAATTGAACTTCTGATGTCTTAGTTTGTCCCTGACCTTGTGTGATAACCTGAAGCACTGGTGTGTTTGCATAAGTTGGGTAAGAATCTCCCAAGTTAATGTTCACAAAGTTTTGGTGTACAAATGGGAATTGATTGTTGAAATACAAAAGGTATTTATGTTTTGTACCTGAACCAACCAATGACCAACCGATAGCAGGGTCATTTTCAAAACGAAGATAACGTTGCAAGTTTGGATTTTCAGGGTCTTGAATCTTATTTGGATGATCAATATCAATCAAGTTGGAATAGAATTTGAAAACACGTTCAAAAATCGGAATTTCACGCGTAGCATAGAATTGACCACTTTCTGAGAACACACCGAGTGTCCAACCATTTCCTAGTTGGTTGATGTATTTTTCATAGATTGCCTTATTGGTATCATTGGCATCCACTGTTACAGATGAGTCCATTGTGCTCGCTCTTTCTTGCAACTCTTTGGTATCGTAGTACTCGATATAGCCCATCCGTTCATAAACGGTATTTTCATAATTATCCCGCTTGTCCGGCGTCGTTGCAATCTTGTTATAGTTGGTATCCTGCTTGAAAATCAATTTTCGAGGAACCATCGTATAAATAATTGTGTATGTCAAGGTTGTCACCAAGAAAATAGACAACAATGAACGCAATACACGCATAAAAATATATTTCTTCATATCGTTTCCTTTTAAAATCCCAAAAGAACCTTCTCCTCATGGAGAGAAAGTTCTCTTGAGAGTTATTTATTTAACGTGATTAGCCAATTCTTTTTGAACTTTTTCGTTTGATTCTTTTTTCTCTTTGAGCCATTTTTCACGAGCTTGTTCATAATCAGCTTTTGTTACAACCTTATCTTGTAACTGAATATACTTGAAGTATACGTCTGAGCCCTTATCTCCAGATTGGCTGTATGATGCTGTGAATGGTACAACACGAGAAATGATTGGTGCAGCACCACTTGATGACATAGCTGGCAAGAAGAGTGAGCTGTCTGTCAACCAAGCTTGAGCAGCCGCATATTTTTCATAACGAACATTTAAGTCGTTAGTTTCCTTAGCAGCTTCATCAACTAACTTATCGTATTCTTTCAAACCAACTTGAGCCGCTGCAGCGTTATCTGCACCTTCATAACCCATGTATGTTTTTGTTTGTTCAGCATTCGTTGTCTTCAAGATATCAAGGTAAGTTGATGGATCTTCATAGTCAGGGTTCCATCCAACAGCACCTGAAAGATCCCAATCTTCTGCTGCTGCGCTAGCTGCGTAGTAAGTGATGTTGTTCAACTCATCTTTAGAAATTTGTTGGATATCAATGACTACGTTGCCTTCACCAAGTACTGTTTCAACGGATTGTTTGAAGGATTGGATACGTGCAATATAGTTTTTAGATGTTTGGTCTACTGGGATATCCAAGTGAATAGGGAATTTCACACCTTCTGCTTCCAATGCTGTTTTAGCTTTGGCAAATTCAGCTTTGGCTTTATCGGCGTTGAAGAGTCCATCTTGACCATCCGCAAAGTTTACGTTCTTCCATTCATCGCCATAAGCTGCCATCTTTTCAGTTACCAAGTCACCGAAAGTTTTTTCACCTGCAGAGACAAAACCTGGTTTCACAAAGAGGTTACGAACTGCAAGAGGAGCACCTTCTTTACCATTAATTTGTGCTGAGTAAGAAGTACGGTCAAAGGCGAAGTTCAAAGCCTGACGGAAGTCCTTGTTAAGAAGGGCTTTCTTGGTAGAAGTCTTCTCTTCATCAGTTGTTTTAGAAGTGTATTTGTAACCTTGACGGTCAATATTCACACCCAAACCACCAATACCAGGTCCTGATGGATTGTAGTAGATATTTTCTTTGTATGTTTCTTCTACCTTAGAGTAGTTTGAACTTGTTGGGAAGAGACGGGCATAGCTATAAGCTCCACTTGTAAAGTTACGTTCAATTGACTCTTGGTCTGACCCATCATAGAAAGCAAGGGCTACTTTATCAATATGAACATTATCTTTGTCCCAGTAGTTTTCATTCTTAGCGAACTCGATAGATGACTTAGCAGTCAAACCTTTCAGCAAGAATGGTCCATTGTAAAGCAAGGATGTAGGGTCAGTCGCTTTACCAAAGTCAGCCCCTTTTGATTTTTCAAAATCCTCGTTTAATGGCCAGAAGATTGAGTAGGCCATCTTAGAGTTCCAGTATGGTTCTGGCTGATTCAAAGTATACTCAAGAGTATAATCATCAACTGCCTTTACACCGACTGAAGAAAAGTCTTTATTGTTTCCAGCTGTATAGTCAGCTAGACCTTTAACTGAATCTTCTGCTAGATAAAGGGCTTCTGATTTTTTATCAGCTGCGTGTTTCAAACCATTTACAAAGTCCTTAGCAGTAACTTCTGCGTACTCTTCTCCGTCAGATGTAAACCATTTGACACCTTTACGAATCTTGTAGGTATAGGTCAAACCATCTTTTGAAACTGACCAGTCTTCTGCAACTGCAGGAACTAGGTTCCCGTATTGATCATTTGTAAAGAGACCATCGATACCATTTGAAGTGGCAATCTTAGTACTTTGTTTCCCTGAAATGAGGTAATCCAACGTTTCTGGATCAGCTGTATAAACATAACCATAATTTTTTGGCGCTGTTGAATCAGATGATTTTGAAGAACCGCAAGCAGCTAGTACTCCTGCTGCTAATAAAGCAACTCCTGCTGCAACAAATACTCTACTTTTTTTCATGTTTTTAACTCCTCTTGAAAAATTTAGGCTTATTGGAAATTATAACATATATTTTTTAAAAAGTAAACGAATTTTCAGAATATTTAGGCGCATTTCCTCAAAAAACTTCTATTTGTCAAAATTCTTGCATTCTTTATTTGTATCCGCAAGAAATACTTTCTAGTCCGACCCTCTTCAGAACGGGATTTTTACAAGCTTTTTCTCACTTCTTCAATCATCATCTGTTTTCTTAAATTGGATTTTAGAATAAGAAACTATTGACGGGAAATGATTTTCAAGGTATAATAATAAACGTTGAGGCGGTATAGCCAAGTGGTAAGGCACGGCTCTGCAAAAGCTTGATCGTCGGTTCAAATCCGTCTACCGCCTTTCAATACCTGAATGAACAGGAATTAACCAAATGAAAAGCCCGTAAAATCGGGCTTTTTTGTTATTCCAAATAGATAGGGATAACTGTATCTACCATATAGGTTTACATAAAGCAGTGACTCAAGTCACTGCTTTATTCTGTTTCTTCTTCAGGTTCTAGTTCTGTGATTTGAACTTTTACCTTGGTAACACGTCCGTTTTTCACCTTGTCGTTGGTGAGTTTAATTTGTTTGTTTTGGCTAACCAGTTGGTAACTGATTTTCTCAGTGGTTGGAATCGTTCCAACACCCGTCAAATAATAACCGGCGATGGTATCCACATCATCGCTTTCTAGTTCGACACCAAAGTAGTTATTGAAGTCGTTAAGATTCATGGTTCCCTGTGCAATATAGGTGTCCTCACCGATTTGATGGACTTCGATTTCTGCTCGGTCTGTCTCATCGTCGATTTCTCCGACAATCTCCTCCAGCAGGTCTTCCAGTGTGACCAGTCCAGCCATACCACCGTATTCATCGAGCAAAATGGCCATTTGTCTTTGGGTATTTCGCAATTCTTTTAGCAAGTCATCCACAAAAATAGTTTCAGGAACAAAGAGTGGATCTTGTAAGATCTTCTTCCAGACAATGTTTTCAAAGCCATCTGCATAGGCAGCGTTTAGCAAACGCTTGGTATGAATCAAACCAATCACATTGTCCTTATCCCCATCATAAACAGGGATACGTGAGAAATTTTGCTTTAGAATACTTTGGATAATGGTTTGACTATCATCCTGAATATCCACCATAAAGGCATCTGTCCGAGGAACCATGACTTCTCTCGCCATCAGCTCATCTAGAGAGAAGATCCCTTGTAACATCTCGATTTCGTCCGCATCCAAAGTTTCCTCACTTTTGGTCAACATGTACTCAATTTCATCTCGAGTCATTTTTTCATCCGCATCATCAAAGGTCATTGGCGTTAAACGACTCAAGAGATTAGTTGAAGCAGATAACAACCAGACAAAGGGACTGACAATCTTCCCAAGTCCAATGATAATCGGAACAGAGCGAATGGCTAAGGCATCTTTTAGATTAAGGGCAATCCGTTTAGGATAGAGTTCACCAAAAACAATAGAGATGTAGGTCAAGAATGCCAAAGAGAGAAAACTTGCAATAGCATAAGCTGTTTCACTATTTCCCATCCAAGATGCGATTTCGCGTCCCAGCGTTTCTGCTAAACTGGCCCCTGACAAGATCGTGATCAAGGTGATACCGACTTGAATTGTTGATAAAAAGTGGTTAGGATTTTCAAGTACCTTTAACAAACGAATGTAACGTTTGTCTCCCTCTTCTGCCTTTTGTTCTACTCGGGAACGGTTTAGTGACACCATCGCCATTTCAGTGGCTGAGAAAAAAGCATTTAACAGGGTCAAGATAAATAACAATACAAACTGTAGCAACAAATTCTGACTGCTCGGGTCTTCCATAGTCCTTCTCCTAAAATAGTATCTTGTGTTCCATTATATCATAAAATCCCTCAGGATTCACATTATTTTTCATTTAAACAACAACTCCCCTGCCTCTAGAAGACAAAGGAGCTGTTTTTATAGTATCTATTACTTCTAATCTGTCACTGTTACTTGCCCTGTTCGGTAATCAAGCTGGATTCCCTTTTGAACATTGGGGATTAGGACATTGAATTCCAATTCGCCATCTGAAGACTTGGCTTCGATTTGTGAAGCGGATGGAACTAAGTCCTCATTTGTCGCATAGTGGAGCGTCACCCGATAACGGACTCTCTTATTTTGGTCCAAGACTTTTCTGACCAAACTCTCATAGTAGTTCTGACCTGTCGAATCTTCAGCCTGTGCTTGGTTTGCCCAAGCTGTCTGGACTGCAATGTTCTTGGGATTGCTAGTAGAGGCATCAAAACCATCCAAACCACCTATCAAGGCATAGCCCAGCAGGTGTCCTCTATCAACTGCATGTGTGTAGGCTCCCTTTAGATTCTTGACCTGATGCCATCCTGGTGGCGTCCAAGAGGTGGATCCATTTCCAGTTTCTTCACGATTTTTATACTGCCGAGTCGCTTTGGATAAGATGGCATTGGCAACAGTTGGAACTGTTTCTTTTCCAACTATCTTTGTCTTATTATCCGCATAGGGTTTGCTAGAAACCTTGGCATCTAGATTGGTTTTATTGCCATTGACAATGAAGGCCCCTGCTCCATTCCACTCGAGCCCCCCCTTGATTTGGTTTTTGATTGACTCAGTTAAGACACTTTCAGCAAGCTCCTGACTGGGAGCTTCTGAAGCTTGTTTTTTCTGACTAACCTTGGTTCTAGGGGTGTTTGGCGCTGTCTGCATCTGCTTGATGTAATAGCTTCCAGCAGCCAAGAGTAAGAATAGAAGTAACCCTATCAGAGCTTGTCTTGTTTTTTTGTCCATTTTTCTCCTTATTTCTTTAGAAAAAGACTGGTCTCCCAGTCTAATTTCCTGTAAATTTGCTAATCAATTCCTGCCACTTTGCTGGAGACAAGATTGCCCATGGATCCTGTCCCTTTCCTAGGATACCATAACCAACCATCAAGCCGATTCCTAAAGCCAAAAAGCCTAGCAATAGTACGATAAAAATCAACAGTAAACGACGGAGTACATAGCGTAAATTTTTATTCTTCTTCATCATTTGCCTCGATTCGCTGAATCTTCGCTCCTAGCTGAGCCAATTTCTCATGAAAACGGTAGTAACCTCTATCAAGGTGGACTAACTTACCGACAACTGTTTCTCCCTGCGCCACCAGACCTGTCAAAATCAAAGCAGCACTAGCGCGAAGATCCGTTGATAGAACTTCAGCCCCCTGTAAAGCTTGTCCCCCAACAATACGAGCCGTGTCACGGATAATCTCTGAATGCAAACCCATACGGCGCATTTCCTCTAAGTGTTGGAAGCGATTCTCAAACACCGTTTCCACCATGGTGGATTCCCCTTTTGCGACTGTCATCAGAGCTGTAAATTGCGCCTGCATATCTGTTGGGAATCCTGGATGTGGTAAGGTTTTTACATGAACAGCCTTGAGATTTTCCAGTTGAGAACGAACACGGATGCCTTCTGACTCCTCTGTCACTTCAACGCCCATTTCAAGTAGTTTTGAGATCAAGGGGCGATTATGTTCCCAGACTGCATCTCGAACGAGGACATCGCCACCTGTCATAGCTGCCGCTACCATAAAGGTTCCTGCTTCGATACGGTCCTGTACCACATTATGAGTCGTACCATGGAGTTCCTCGACACCAGTCACTGTGATTGTTTCGGTACCAGCTCCCTTGACCTTGGCTCCCATTTCATTAAGGAGAATAGCGAGGTCAACAATTTCCGGCTCACGCGCAGCATTTTCTATCACTGTCACACCGTCAGCTAGAGTTGCCGCCATCATGAGGTTTTGTGTTGCTCCGACACTAGGGAAGTCCATGTAGATATGAGCGC
Source organism: Streptococcus oralis (assembly GCF_024399415.1). Classification (NCBI taxonomy): domain Bacteria; kingdom Bacillati; phylum Bacillota; class Bacilli; order Lactobacillales; family Streptococcaceae; genus Streptococcus; species Streptococcus oralis. Next base: position 241,937 of record NZ_CP029257.1, on the reverse strand, counting down.
CATGCAGGCGTTCTGCCTTGGCTTCGATGTAACCAGCTGTCTGGGTAATCTTTGCCCCCATAGCTTCCAAACCTTTGAGGTGGAGGTCGATGGGACGACTCCCGATAGTGCACCCTCCTGGCATAGAAACTTTGGCATGGCCTACACGAGCAAGGATTGGTCCCAAGACAACGATGGATGCACGCATCTTGCTGACATACTTGTATGGAGCTTCCTCCGTGATATCACCAGTCGCATCAACCTCGACAACATGAGCTTCCTCATCAAAGTCCACCTTGGCATTCAGACCTCGAACCACTTGATTCATGGTGAAAACATCTGACAAGATTGGGACGTTCTGCAAGACTGTCTTACCCTTGCTTGCTAGAATAGTCGCTGCCAACAAGGGCAAGACGGCATTCTTTGCCCCCTCGATGGTCACACTCCCGACCAGACGATTATCACCGCCTTGAACCACAATTTTTTCCATAGTTGTTTCCTTTACTTTTGATTTTATAATAGTCCTCTAAGTGCTTCTTGCCACAGTTGGTACAAACTGATAAAGAATGAACTCAAGATGTAGCCCATCACAATACTAAAGAAGCCTACCAACAAACGAACTTTTTTTGTGTTAGTAGCGGTCACTTTTAAAACCTTTTCCCATCTCACAAGATCCTTCAAAAGGTAAAAACTCAAATAAATAAAGAGTATATGACTACTTAGAGTGAATAATAATTGAACCATTTGACTATTATACCATCTTATCCGCTTGCGCGCTAGTTTTCAATTTTTCTACGAATTAGGGATTGTTTTTAAGGTAATCAATCGCATCCTGCAAGGTCTTAACGGGAACGATTTTCATCTCTGTTTTGATCGTTTTAGCAGCTTCTAGGGCTGTTTCATAGTTGCTTTTCGCATTGGGATCTGCTTTTTTTGCTTCCTCAGTGACTGGATTGTCAGGAGCAAAAAAGATGTTAGCTCCCTGACGAGAGGCTGCAACCACTTTTTTGTCAATTCCACCGATGTCTCCAACATTTCCATCGCGATCAATGGTTCCCGTTCCCGCAACGACGCGACCATTACGAAGTCCTGGATCTGCTATCTGAGTGTAAATAGCTAGACTAAACATAAGACCGGCACTTGGCCCGCCAATACCAGCTGTTGAAAAGCGAATTGGAACGTCACTGGTCACTTCCGTACGGTCAATCAAGCCAATCCCAATCCCGTTTTTCCCGTTTTCGAGAGTGATAATTTTACCTTCTGCAGACTTGACTTTTCCGTCTTCCTCATAGGTTACCTTGACCGTGTCTCCTAATTGTTGAGAATTGACATAGTCGACCAAGTCTTTTGAACTGTCAAATGTTTTGTCATTAACAGCCGTCACGGTGTCTGCTATGTTCAGAATGCCCTTAAAAGTTGAATTGTCCGTCACGGTCAAGACATAAACTCCCAGATACTTGAGTTCGATATCCTTTCCAGCCGTCTTCAATCCTTGATACTTGGCCATGTTTTGGGACGTTTGCATGTAGAACTGATTGATCCGCATAAATTCTGCATCAGTAGAGCCACCCGTAGTCTCCTTGGCACTTCTAATATCTGTGAAAGGTGTTAACCAAGCATAGACAAGATGCGATAGGGTTGCGTGTCGAATACCGACTGTTACAAACTGGTAAGCTCCTGCTTCTGTGTCTTCTGTTTCATTGACTTTCAAAACGCGACGAATATCTTCCGCTCCACCTGGAACTTCTATGTAGTAAGGTAAAGGTACTACAAAGGCTAAAAAAGTCAATACTAGTGCTAGGATGACATATAAGGGCCATCTAGTTTTTTTCTTCATGTTCTAATTCCTCCACAACACTGTTTGGGACATATTGCTGAATCTCCTGACCAAACTTCAGAAGTTCTCTCACGGCCGAAGAGCTGATATAAAGATGCTCTGGGCGGCTATATAGGTAAATGGTTTCGATTTCTGGAGCCAGTTGATGATTGTAGTAGTCAAAGCTAGACTCGTATTGCAAGTCGGTGGTATTTCGCAAGCCACGGACAAGGGTCTTAGCACCCAGTCTTCTTGCAACATCAACGACTAGTTGATCATGAGAAGCCAGCACCTCTACATTATCTAAATGCGCCACCGCTTTTTCGACTGCCCGTTTGCGGTTTTCAACAGGGAGAAAGCCTTGTTTGTGGGGATTGTAGAACACCCCGACATAGAGCTTATCAAAGAGTTTGCTGGCACGTTCAATGATATCCAGATGTCCATTTGTCATAGGATCAAATGAACCTGTAAATAATCCAATTTTATCTGACATAGACCGTCACCTTACTAATCCCATATATTTTTTCCTTCCAGATACCTAAGCAGGCGATTTCTTCTGGTAGTTCTACAGACTTATCGGTTTCACAGACAACCATGATCTCTTCGGAGAAAAGGTTTCTTTCTGCCATTTTTTCGATATCTGCAACGATTTGTTCCTTGGCATAGGGAGGGTCTAAAAAGACCAGGTCAAAGGGACCTTTCACTTGCTCCAAGGCTCGGTCAGCCTCCATCTTTAAGAACTGAAATTTGGAAGCTTCCTTGGTCATTTGGATATTTTCAGCGATGACAGCTTGTGCCTTTCGATCCCGTTCCACTAAGACAGCATGGGACATCCCACGCGAGACTGCCTCAATGGATAAGCCACCACTGCCAGCATAGAGATCCAAAACACGACCACCCTCAAAATAGGGACCTATCATGTTAAAGATAGCTCCACGCACCTTATCTGATGTCGGCCTCGTCGTCTTGCCTTCTAGCGTCTTGAGGGGACGCCCTCCGTAGATTCCTGATACGATTTTCATACCGTTTATTATACCAAATTATAGGCAAAAAGAGAAAGAAAACCGAACCTTGCGGTTCGATTCTCTACAAAATATTTTCGTACGTATCGCGAACTTCTTGAGGCCAAACACTGGTCTGAACCTCTCCGATGTGTTTCTTACGAAGAAGGAACATGGCCATCCGAGACTGTCCGATCCCTCCACCGATTGTCAGTGGAAAAAGGCCGTTAAGCAGGGCTTTATGCCATTCCAGCTCAAGACGATCTTCGTCTCCTGTAAGAGCCACTTGGCGACGAAGGGTATCCTCATCTACCCGAATCCCCATTGATGAAAGTTCAAAGGCACAACCAAGAGATTCGTTCCAAACGAGAATATCGCCATTCAACCCTTTGTAGCCATTTTCAGACTCTGTTGTCCAGTCATCGTAGTCAGGTGCACGGCCATCATGAGGTTTTCCGTCAGGCAACTCGCCACCGATACCAATCAAGAAGACTGCACCAAACTCTTTACAGATTGCATTTTCACGCTCTTTTGGTGTCAAGTCTGGGTAACGTTCTACCAACTCTTCTGTATGGATAAAGGTGATTTGCTTTGGCAAGATGGATTCGATATCATAGCGGGCTTCTACGGCTAGCTCTGTCAGACGAATAGCCTTGTAAATCTTCTCAACGGTTTCTTTGAGATAGGCGATATTGCGTTGACCATTTGGGATAACCTTCTCCCAGTCCCACTGGTCCACATAAACTGAGTGGGTCGCATCAAGCGAATCTTCGTCTGGACGAAGGGCCTTCATGTGAACAAATAGACCCTCACCTTCACCGAAACCAAAACGAGCCAAGGTGTGGCGTTTCCATTTGGCAAGTGAGTGAACGACTTCATAGGTTTCATCTGGAATCTGCAAAACCTTGACAGATACTGGATTTTCGACACCTGACAGGTTGTCCTGCATCCCATCTCCGACCTTGCTCAAGATAGGACCTTGAACTTCAACAACTTCTAACTTATCTTTCAAATACTGGGTAAAGGTATTTTTAACAAAGGAAATTTCTTCTTGTTGATGAATAAAACTTTTCTTCATAAACAGCTCCTCAAAAATTAGTTAAAAGCATTATACACCTATTTCCAAGAAAAGAAAAGAGTAAATAAGAAAAAGTCAGTGCTCTTTTGAACACTGACTCTGACATTCATTAATCGTTTCGACCAAAGATTCGTAAGATGCTAAGGAAGAGGTTGATAAAGTCTAGGTAGATGCTAAGCGCCATTGAGATGACCCATCCTGTCGCTACTTGTCCTCGTGACTGTTCATAAACATAGCGAATCTTTTGGTTATCCCAAGCAATCAAACCTGAGAAGACCAAGACCATGGCAATACTAATCATGTAGTCAAAGAAGCTATTGGCTAAAAATAGATTCACAACCATGGCAATGATGAGACCAACAAGCGCCGCCATCAAAGCTCGGCCCATTCCACTCAAATCTTTCTTAGTGAAAATTCCGATTGCCGCCATGACAAAGAAGAGAAGGGCGCTGGATACAAAGGCTGATAAGACGGTCCCAGGTGTATAGAAGGCTACGACAAAGCTAAGGGTAAAACCATTTAAAACAGAATAAACTAAAAATACTGGGAGAGCTGCTGGGCTATTTTTGGCAGCCATGCTACTTGCAACAAAGACTAGAGCAAGTTCTGCAAAAGTTGCAATCATCAACCAGAGACGGCCATGCATTAAAAAGTAGACTAATTGGGACTGAAAGACTGTCAACATCAAAGCTGACACGAGAGCCGATAGACCAATCCCAAGTCCCACAAAGGCATAAACCTTAGCGTAAAATTGATTAAGACCTGAACGTTCTTGAATAATCGTTTGATTCATTCTGATTCTCCTTTTTCTATAAATATGTCTTGATTATAACAAAGATTTTATAAATTAGCTAAAATAAAACATCAAAATTCCTGCTGCAACTGCTACGTTGAGACTTTCTGCTCGGCCTTTCATGCCAATATGAACCAGCTGATCAGCACTCTCAGCCATGACAGAACTAATTCCTTGTCCTTCATTTCCCATGACTAAAGCAAAGTTTTCTAAGGGAGAAAGCTCACGATAATCCTTTGACTCTCTCGATAAGGTCGTTGCCAGAATGGGCAAATCGCTCTTCTTTGCCTCCTCTACAAAGGTGGCAAGAGACATCCGATAGATGGGTAAATGAAAATGACTTCCTTGCATGGAACGCAGGGTCTTAAGACTGTAGATATCCGCTGACTTGTCTGAAACAATAACCCCTGTAAAACCTGCAGCATCCGCAGTCCGAACCATGGTGCCAACATTACCAGGATCTTGGACGTCTTCTAAAAATAGAAACTTCCCCTGATGGAGTTCAGGCAGTCCCACTTCTTCTTTCTGAATCACCGCAACAATCCCTTGAGGAGTTTGCGTATCTGCCAAATCCAGCAAAATCTCCTCTGAAACCCAGATAGTTTGAGGAAAAGCGGCTAGCTGACCTCGGTAACTTTCTAGGGCAAAGACCTTTTCAATCGTCACTCCAGCTTGAACAGCTTCTTCAAACAAGTGCCAGCCCTCAATCAAATAAGCAGACTTTCGATATTTTTTTTGATGTAATTTCTTGGCATTTTTTACCACAGAATTGGCTTTTGAGGTTATAATAGTCATAGAAACATTATAACACAATCAAAGGGGTTTGGTATGCAAAAGGTTAGAATGATTGCCCAAGGCAGGGTTCAGGGTGTTGGTTTTCGCTGGGGTGTTTATACTTTAGCTCTTGAAATGGGTGGCATCACTGGTCGTGTCTGGAATAATGACGATGGCACAGTGGAAATTCTTGCTCAGGCAGACTCCTCTGCCACTATGGCAAAATTTATCCAAGAAATCCGAAAAGGTCCGACACCTTTTTCAAAAGTTACCTATCTGGATGTGCAAATGAGCAACTTTTCATCCTATTCAGACTTCAAAGTCGCAAATTAGGTCTCCAGAACTATTGTATATTTTACAAAAAAACAGTAGAATAGAAAGGTATAATTTTTAAAGAAGGAATGAAAACATTGGAATCTATTAAACGTTTTGCCCTCTCTGCTATGGGAGTGGCTATGCTACTCGTCTTGTCAGGCTGTGTCCAAGTAGACAAAGCAACAGGACAACCCACAGGGTTGATTTGGAATACCATCGGAGCACCTATGGCTGAAGCTATCAAGTACTTCGCTACTGATAAAGGTCTAGGCTTTGGTGTGGCTATCATTATCGTAACCATTATCGTGCGCTTGATTATCTTGCCACTTGGTATCTACCAATCATGGAAGGCGACACTTCACTCTGAAAAGATGAACGCCCTCAAACACGTGCTTGAACCGCATCAAACACGTCTCAAAGAAGCAACAACTCAGGAAGAAAAACTAGAGGCTCAACAAGCTCTCTTTGCAGCTCAGAAAGAACACGGCATCAGCATGTTAGGTGGTGTAGGATGCTTCCCTATCCTCATTCAAATGCCTTTCTTCTCTGCTATCTACTTTGCAGCCCAATACACTGATGGGGTAGCTAGCTCTACCTTCTTGGGTATCGATCTTGGTTCACCAAGTATGCTCCTTGTTGCCTTCGCTGGTATCCTCTACTATCTCCAATCACTCCTCTCACTTCATGGAGTAGAAGACGAGATGCAAAGAGAACAGCTCAAGAAAATGATTTACATGAGCCCACTCATGATTGTCGTCTTCTCCTTCTTCGCACCAGCAAGTGTGACACTTTACTGGGTTGTCGGTGGTTTCATGATGATTCTCCAACAATTCATCGTTAACTATGTTGTTCGTCCAAAACTTCGCAAAAAAGTTCGTGAAGAATTTGCCAAAAATCCACCAAAAGCACGTTCATTTTCAACTGGAGGCGGACGCAAAGATGTCACTCCAAACCAAGCAACTGCGATCATGACTAACAAGAAACATAAAAAACGCAATGCTGGTAAACAACATTCTAGAAAATAAGAAAAAAGCTTAGCTGAAAGGCTAGGCTTTTTATGCATTACAAAAGCCCGATGTCTCCATCAGGCTTCTTTTTTATCCATGAACACGTTTCATGTAGTCTTGGTAGCTTTCTGTATCCATCAATTCCTTTGCATTCTTGACACGGTCTGCTGTTGGAGGTTTGACCCCTTCGAGCGAATAAGGAATCCCAAGTTCACGCCACTTGAATTCTCCCATCGTGTGATAAGGTAGGATTTCAAACTTATCAACGTTTTTGAGGGTTTTGACGAATTTACCAAGTTCGATCAAGTCCTCATCTCTGTCTGTCAATCCCGGAACCAGCACGTGGCGAATCCAAACAGGCTTCCCAATATCTGACAGGTACTGGGCACAGGCCAAAATGTTTTTATTGGTTTGACTTGTGACAATCTTGTGCTGTTCTTCGTTGATTTCCTTGATATCCAGGAGAACCAAGTCTGTCACCGCCATGAGTTTATTAAACTTTTCGAGATAACGTGGTTTATTACGGAACGGAAGGGCACAGGTATCCAAGGTACAGTGGATTCCTTTTTCCTTGGCCTTGGTAAAGAGGGCAATTAGGAAATCAATCTGTAAGAGGGCTTCTCCTCCACTAACAGTGATTCCTCCCTTGTCTCCCCAGAAACCACGGTAGCGAAGGGCTTCTGTCAAGACATCGTCTACTGTTCGTTCGCGTGATTTATTGGTCTCCATAGCCCATGTGTCGGGGTTATGACAGTATTGGCAACGCATGTGACAACCCTGCAAAAAGACAATGAACCGAATCCCAGGGCCATCTACCGCCCCAAAACTCTCTGTCGAATGCACCATTCCTGTCACTTGTCCATAGTCAATTGTTTCTTCAGACATATCGTCACCTTCCTTGAAACCGTTTTATAGTTTTATTATATCACGAGTAAGGTGAAAAACAAGGTTTTTTTGTCTATTTTTTAGAAAGCAATCTGTTTTTCACTTTCATTTTCAATTTCTTTTAATGATCCGATTCAAAATCAAAACCATACAAGGTTGCGAAATAGTCCTCAGGACGCTCTGCACGGCGGATTTGGCGGGCTTTGCCTTCTTCGGTATAGAGGATTTCTGCAGAGCGTAGTTTGGCATTGTACTGGTAACCCATGGAGAATCCATGTGCACCTGTATCATGAATCACTAGCAAATCACCGATTTCTGTATGAGGTAGTTCGCGATTAATGGCAAATTTATCATTGTTTTCGCAGAGTGAACCGACCACATCTACCATCTCAACTGGTCCGTCTGGATGGGTCAGATTAGTGATATGGTGGTAGGCCCCATACATGGCTGGGCGCATGAGGTTGACTGCTGATGCATCCACACCTAGATAGGTACGGTAAGTTTTCTTCTTATGGGTGACTTTTGTGACGAGAGCTCCATGAGGGGCTAACATAAAACGACCCAATTCGGTGAAAATCTTGACCTGACCAAGTCCTGCAGGTGTGAGGACTTCTTCATAAACCATACGCACCCCTTCACCAATCACAGCGATGTCATTTGGCTCCTGGTCTGGACGGTAATTGACTCCGATTCCGCCAGAAAGATTGATAAAGTCTAGCGAAATGCCCAACGTTTCCTTGATTTCAACAGCCAATTCAAAGAGCTGACGTGCCAACTCTGGATAATAGAGATGGGTGACAGTATTGGATGCTAGGAAAGAGTGGATCCCAAATGTCTTGGCTCCTTTTTCCTTCAAAACAGCAAAGGCCTCAAAGAGTTGATCCTTGGTCATACCAAACTTGGCCTCCCCAGGATTGTCCATGATATCTGTTCCTAGCTCAAAGACTCCGCCTGGATTGTAACGGCAAGAAATAGTTTTGGGAATGCCTGCCGCTCGCTCCAGATGCTCAATGTCTTCAAAGGCATCCAAGTTAATGGTTGCGCCCAATTCACGCGCATAGGTGTACTCTTGGTCTGGGGTATTGTTAGAAGAGAACATGATCTCAGAACCCGGAAAATCCAGTTTATGGCTCATCAAGAGCTCTACATAACTAGAACAGTCCACACCACAACCTTCCTCTTGGAGGATTTTCAAGATGGCTGGGGTTGGGGTGGCCTTGACTGCAAAATATTCTTTAAAGCCCTTGTTCCAAGAAAAGGCCTGGTTGACTGCTCGCGCTTTCTCGCGAATCCCCTTCTCGTCATATAAGTGAAAGGGAGTCGGGAACTCTGCAACAATTGTTTCTAAATCTTCTCGGCTGATAAATGGTGTTTTCATAAGCTTCCTTCTATTCTGTTTGCAAAGAAAGGCTGGGACAATCGTTCCAACCTTTAGTTCTATCTCTTATTTGTCTTCGTCAAAAATATTTCCAATCTCAACATCGATGGATTGGTTCTTAACATCAATATTGGTTACTTTCAAGAGTGACTTGTAATCGAACTGCTTTTCACGTTCTTCTTGGGCATTGTCTGCAAAGACTGCGACACCAGCTAGTTCAGAATCGAACTCACGCAAGAGACTAATCATCCCGTTGACAGTTCCGCCACCTTTCAAGAAGTCATCCACAATCAAGACACGACTGCCTGCCTTGAGGCTGCGTTTTGAAAGGAACATTTTCTCAATACGGTCACCACTTGAACCTGAAACATAGTTGACACTGACCGTTGAACCTTCGGTAATTTTTAAGTCACGACGCACAATGACAAACGGAACATTGAGGACATTGGCAACTGCATTTGCGAGTGGCACACCTTTTGTTGCTACTGTCATAACGGCATCGATTTTTTGGTCCATAAAGCTCTTGGCAATGATACGACCAATATTTTTCAAAATGGCAGGCGTACTAAGCAGATCAGACAGATAGATATAGCCACCTGGCAAGATGCGGTCGCTTTCTGAAAGTTTGTCACGCAAGTCTGCGATCATTTCTTTGGCTTCATGACTAGAAATTGATGGTGTAAAGATAACGCCACCACCTGCTCCAGTCACAGTCTGGATATGGCCGATTTCGATTTCCTCAAAGGCACGCTTGATAATCACAATGTCCTCAGAAATCGATGATTTAGCAGATTCGTACTTTTCTGCAAAGGTGTTGAGACTTGTTAGTTTGTATGGATTATTAATCAAATAGTTGGAAATGACAACCATTCGATCACTTCTTCTTAATTTCATTTTTATTTACCATTCCATTTAATTTTGATATTTTATCCATTATACCATATTCACATAAAAAAACGAACATTATTGCGTAAAAAATGCTCGTTTTTCTTAAATTATTAATCTAAATCTGGTTTATAGAAGGAACGATTGTCCATAGCGAAGATTTTATTGGTCATCTCTCCTTTGTCCACCAAAGCTAGAGCTGTTGACATCATCATCATGCTGGCATCTAGATTATCAATCATATGAATAATCTCTGCCTCCATAATGCGTGGACGGACTGGACTTCCATACTCCAGCAAGCCATGATGACTGAGGATGACATGGCGCAGTAGCACCACTTCTTCCCTAGTATCATCGATGCCGAGTTCCATGACTGTCTTGGTAATTTCACTATCAACGAGAGCGATATGGCCAAGGAGATTGCCTCGTACTGTATACTCCGTCTGATCTGGTCCCGTCAACTCAATAACCTTAGCCAAGTCGTGCAACATAATCCCAGCATAGAGGAGGCTCTTGTTGAGCTGAGGATAGATCTCGCTAATGGCATCTGCTAAGCGCACCATGGTTGCTGTATGATAGGCTAAACCTGTTTCAAAGGCATGGTGGTTAGTCTTGGCAGCTGGATAGGAGTAGAATTCCTTATCATACTTGGTGTAGAGACTACGAACGATACGCTGCCAGACAGGATTTTCAATCTTGAAAATCATTTGCGACATGTAGTCACGGATTTCCTTGACATCAACTGGTGACTTGACCTTGAAGTCAGCTGGATCATTGGGTTCCCCGGGCTGAGGCAAGCGGAGAGTAATTTGATTGACTTGAGGAGTGTTGTTATAAACTTCTCGACGTCCCTGCATGTGGACTACTTTCCCTGCGGTAAAGGCCTCAACGTTATGAGGTTGGGCATCCCAGAGCTTCCCTTCAATCTCGCCGCTATCGTCTTGGAAGGTAAAGGCTAGGTAGTTTTTCCCAGCACGCGTCTGTCTCAGGTCAGCTGATTTAATCAGGTAAAAACCTTCAAACAGCTCATCTTTTTTCATGTGACTAATCTTCATATTCTTCCTCATCTTCTTGGAAATGGAGTAGATCAAGCGCAGGCTCACCTTCTGATAACTCAATGTGACGGAGCGTCCGCTCGATAGCTGTAGTACGACGGTTTAATAATTCATCAATATTGCCAGAGGCATGTTGGAGATGCTTTTGTGCCTTGACCAGAATGCCTCCGAACTTGCCAAACTCGGTCTTAACGCTAGCAAGGGTCTTACTGATATGGTCGGCACTCTTTTGGATATTGAGAGTTTTGAAGCCAACCGATAGGGAGTTGAGCAGGGCTGATAGGGTACTTGGTCCTGCAACGATAATCTGCTCCTCCCGTCTCAAATCATCAAAGAAGACCGGATTGCGAACGATCTCTGAATAAAGACCTTCTGTCGGAACAAACAAGACTCCAAAATTGGTCGTCCGAGGTGGCGCTAGATACTTGCTCTTGATATCCTTGGCGAAACGCTTAACACTTGCCAAGAGTGACTTGCGACAGCGTTCAATCTCGTCCTTGTCGCCCGCTTCATAGGCTTCTTCTAGGCGGTAATAATCTGCCAGTGGAAACTTGGAATCAATTGGTAGATAGACGTATTCCTGGTCGCCTTGTCCGGGTAACTTGATGGCATACTCCACTCGTTCACTGGAGTTTTCAACAGTTGCAAATTCTCGTTCGTACTGGGCAGGAGTCATGATGTCTTCGATGATTTGCCCCAGTTGCAATTCTCCTAGAATCCCTCGCGTCTTGGTCCCAGAGAGAACCTTGTTGAGTGCGCCAACATCGCGGGCAACTGTCTGCATTTCTCCCAAACCTCGATTGACAGACTCTAGTTGCTTGGAAACTGTCTCGAAGGAGGCCTGCAAGCGCGTCTGCAATGTCTTTTCCAACTTTTCCTCGACTGTCTGGCGCATTTGTTCCAAACGTTGCTCATTTGATTCTTGCAGTGCTTGGAGGCGTTGGTCAGTCTTGTCCCTAGTTTGCAAAAGATTATCTGTCATTTCTTGACGGACTTGAGTCAAGCCTTGGTGCAACTCCATTCGCACTTCCTGCAAGCGATCGCTGACAGCTACTTCCAAGTCTTTTTGATCTAGCTGACTGGCTTGCCTAGCTTGGTCAAAACGATAATCTAACTGATCTGACAAGTTATCTGCTTGATCCTCCAAACTCTTGCCTAGGTACTTGTCTTGCTTATCCTGCCTTTGCCAAATCAGAAAGAGTCCAGCTAGGTTGACAATTAATAATAGTAATAATACAGTCTCCATCCTACCTCCTGTCCTTGCTATGCAACACGACGACATAGCCATCTGGGCAAGTCACCGAAACTTCCCTATCTATATATTCGTTAGAAGCGTACACTTTTTTAAAGAAAAAATTTTCCTCTGTCAACTCATACTTGGCACCAAGAATAGTCAGCTGGCTATCCCGAACTGGCATAAAAGCTAGATAATCGTAGTCCGAACGTGGTTCAAGTTGACTGGTCCCTTCTGGACAATAGGAAATCACATTTTGCCCATCCTCAATCGCTATCTGGCGCATATAGGGGGCCAACTTGGGATTGCTAGGTAAAAAGACATTGGCCAGCATATGATCGATGCGACCACCTAGGGCACCAAAAATGGTCACCTGAGCCTGAGGATTTTGCTCAAAGACGGTTAAGAGAGCTAATTCCAGATCCGTATCATCCTTTTCTGGCTGGGCTTGGACAAAGTGCTGGGCACGTGCATGAATCACCTGTCGCTCTTCCACAGTCACAGAGTCAAAATCCCCAACTGCTAGAGCCAGAGGAAGGTCTTCTTCCAAGACCCAGAGCGAGCCTCGATCCACACCGACAAAGCAATCAAAATTTGTCCGATAATGACCGCGATCTCCGCCTGCAAAAACGGCAACCCTAGTCCAGTTGTTTTCTGAGAGTTTGTACTCGCTCATTGACATCTCCCTTAAAGACATAGGAACCTGCTACAAAAACGGTCGCACCAGCTTCTTTAGCTTGAGAAATGGTTTGATCATCAATCCCACCATCGACTTCGATCTCAAAGTTCAAGCCGTTTTCCTCACGAAGGGCAACCAACTCACGAATCTTATCCATGGTTTCAGGTAGAAAGGCTTGCCCGCCGAAGCCAGGGTTAACCGTCATGACTAAAACTTGGTCAACTAGGTGAAGTATGTGTTTGATAGCTTCAACCGGCGTACCAGGGTTAATGACAACAGAAGGTTTCACTCCCAAAGAACGAATCTTTTGAAGAGCGCCATGGATATGAGGTGTCGCCTCGACATGAATGCTGATGATATCTGCACCTGCACGCGCAAAGTCTTCTAAATGGTGCTCAGGATTAGCTACCATCAAGTGGCAGTCAAAGACCATCTTGCTATGAGGGCGAAGAGCTTCAACCACACCTGCACCAAAACTGATTTGCGGTACAAAGTGACCATCCATGATATCGATATGGGCATATTCAGCCCCAGTTGCTTCTAGGCGTTTAATTTCTCGTTCAAAGTTGGCATAATCTGCTGCCAGAATTGACGGAGCAATCTTGTATTGAGACATAGGTTTCTCCTTATTTTGGAATTTTTTTGCTGACTTTTTTATAGGTTTCTCTGCGATTTTCAATTTCACTGAGGAATTGCAGATAATTGTCAAAACGGAAGGTTGCAATGATTCCTTCTTCGACAGCCGGCTTAACCGCACAGGACGGCTCATGGGTATGGGTACAAGTACGGAACTTGCAGTCTCGATTGACACTGGCAATCTCTGGAAAGGCCTGATTGAGGTCTTCAGCCGTTGACACTTCATAATCCAGTGATGAAAAGCCTGGTGTGTCCGCAATTTTACCCCCATTGAGGTTGTAAAAACTAACAGCTCGAGTGGTATGGCGACCACGACCTAGACTGTCTGAGATCTCTCCTGTTTCAAGATTGAGATCTGGTGCGATTTTATTGAGGAGGGTTGATTTTCCAACACCAGTCTGCCCCATAAAGACCGTCACTTTCCCTGTCAACAGGGGCAGGAGTTCCTCCTTACTGGTCACAAAGTCATAACCAATGGCACCGTAAGTCTGCTGATAAAAATCCAGTTCTCCTCTATCTTCCAGCAAGTCCATTTTAGAAATATAAACGATAGGATGGATGCCCTTGTGTTCCAGAAGAACCAAGAACCGATCCAGCAAGTTGCTGTTGAAGTCTGGTTCCTTGACGGACATGATCACCACAGCTTGGTCAATATTGACAATAGGCGGACGGACCAGACTATTTTCCCGTTCGTAAATCTTGAGGATATAACCTTCGGAATTTTCCTCTGCAGAAAAATCTACCCAATCCCCAACATAAGGCGTATGACCTTTTTTGCGGAAATTTCCACGCGCGCGTGTCTGATAGACTTGGCCATCACTCTCCACATAATAGAAGCCCGCCAAGGCTTTAATAATTTGTCCCTGCATCTTAGAGTCCTTGTCCTTTAAGCGCATCTGCCAGACTAGCAAATTCTGCCAAGCTGAGAGCTTCACCACGCACAGATGGAGACAAGCCTGCCTGATCCAAAGCCTTGGTCAGTTTGTCCTTGATTTCATCAGTCTTGCCAAAGTAGCCTGTTAAGTTGTTCCACAATGTCTTGCGACGATGAGTGAAGCTAGCCTTGGAAACCTTAAAAAAGAAGTTCTCATCTTTCACTGCTACAGCCGGCTCTGGACGGCGCACCATTTTTAAAATGGCTGAGTCCACGTTTGGGGCTGGCACAAAGACCGTACGAGGCACGATGAAGGCAACCTTAGCTGTCATGTAATACTGCACCGCAATCGACAAACTACCATAAGCCTTAGTATTTGGCTGTGCTGAGATACGGTCCGCCACTTCTTTTTGCATCATGACCACAAACTCACTAAAAGGAATGCCACTCTCAATCAAGTGCATGAGAATAGGAGTCGTAATGTAGTAAGGCAAGTTAGCTACTACCTTGATTGGTAGGTCTGGATTTTTGAAATTCTGGATATGTTGCGCCAGGTCGACCTTGAGAATGTCCTCGTTGACTACGGTAACATTGTCAAAATCACGCAGGGTATCTGCCAAAATCGGTACCAAACGGTGGTCAATCTCAAATGCCATGACTTGAGCTGCACGCTCAGCCAAAAATTCTGTCAAGGCACCAATCCCTGGCCCGATTTCGATGACATTAACCTGATCATCAATTTCAGCCGTATCCACGATCTTTTGAAGAATATTGGTATCCGTCAGGAAATTTTGCCCGAAGGACTTTTTAAAGGTAAAACCGTGACGCTCCAGCACTGCCTTAGTCACGCTATAATCTGCAATTCTCATTTATTCTCTTTTCTATTTGTTAGCTAAAAACAATCTATAAACCCAAACAATTACCAACACCAAGAGAAACCAAAATCTCAAAGGAATATGGTACTCGTCATCTTTAGATTCGGCACCAGTCTCATCAAGCACTTGCTCATCTTCTTTACGTGGTGCTTGCTTATTTTCTTGGCCTTGCACTTGCTCATCTTCTTTACGTGGTGCTTGCTCGTCTTCTTGACGTTGTTCTTGGTTCTCTTCTTGATCTTGTTTTTGATTCTCTTCTTGACCTTGTGCTTGTTTTTCTTCTTGGTCTTGTTCCTGATTATCTTCTTGCTCTTGTTCTTGCTTATCTTTTGGGCCTTGCATTTTCTTCAACTCATCTTGGTATGCAACCGAGTCTAGAATATTATCTTCTGGCAATAATTTTGAGGCATAATAATCAGGAAATCCCATAGCAGACCAAATTACGTTCTTTTCTGTTAAAGAAAAATCCAATTCTTGGGGTTGATTTTCCTGAATGGCTCGGATATTTTTTATAAGCTTACGCGAAGCTGTAGTCAATCCATCCATATCAGCAACTTCTAAAACATCAAATCCTAGCATGTCACCTGCTTTGACATTTGCAAGAATATAGCGAACAAAATCATCATATAGTTGCAAGGTCTGAGGAGCGTTCTGTTCTAAAAAAGAGCGATTTTGGGTGGCCTTTTTCTGGAATTTTTCAATAGGAAGTAAGATATTAAATTTTTTCCATAGAATATTAGGCATTCGCACATCTTTTTCATCCCAAAATAATTGCCAAAAATAAGGAATGGTGTAAACTCCCTCCGTTAAAATACGTACATCTTTCCCGTTTTTTAAATAAATATAGCTTCTATTTGCCATATCGTTTCCTTCCACCATTTTTATGAAGGCTTTGCCTTCCGTCAAAGTCACTCCAAACAGGGCCAACTGTTTAGATTGCCTCTTGTTGTCAAAAAATCAATGCATATTGTTCTAATTTTCATTCATTATCTTTTAAGAAAATCATTTATTCTCTTTTTTAATAGGAACGGCGATATATCCAAAAAAATTCATTTCCTCTAGAACTCTGATGAATCAGGTCTTTTAAATAGATATTGGGATTCGTCAGTTCTTTTGTTTCTGTATGATAGCTTGTTATTGTCTGCCCACCATGTCGGAGAAGCCACTCTGTATCCAATCTAGGCAAATATCTGTCCTTTTGAAGAAAATCACAAAATTCCTCTACTGTTATGTCCTCAGAAACTTCAAGTTCTACCTTGTGAGGCAGAACATCATCCCCCATACAGATAGACTCTCTATCAACGATTATTTTCATCCCTTGATCAACCTTTAGCTCTTCCTTCTAGTTCCTCACTGAACTGTTGCATTTCTTTAAACGCTTTGTCACTGACATAAACACCCGCTTTATAATACTCAGTCTGGTTAATGGCATAGTCAAAGATTTCAATCATGCCTCCAGCGTTTTCAATCATAGCGCTCCAATTTTCATCAAAAACCATTCGCAAACGTTTCCAATCAGTAAACACTGAAACCGAATTTCGTCCATTTTTTCCTTCTCTAGTTGGAAGATTAAATGTAGCGGATTCTTCTAAAACATGAGCATTACTTTCCTGACTAGGTTCAGGAAATCCTGATGTTGCATTTATAGGAAGAAGGAATTTAGCTTTTGGCATTGCCATTGAAAAGAACTTATAATAGAGTTTATAAATTAATTCTTCCTCTTCTGTAATCGGTCTATCCATCTGTCCCATCAAAAGCATCCATCTCACAATATCAGGGTTCATAACAGGAACTTGTATCTCTGGCAAGCCTGAAAAATCTGGTTTTTGAACTAAAATAGAAGAACTTATACTAACTTCTTTGGTATTAAAGAATGCTCCTAAAGCACCGTTCAAGTAAAAGGCTGTTCCAAGAAAATTCTCAATTCCTTTTTTATCTTCCGTATTTTCAATCCGTTTTACCACTTTTAATTGGTTTTCAATTGTTTCCTTATACTGATGATACCAACGAGGGGTAAATAGCATAATCATCGGGTCAGTGCATAGATAGCCTTCGTCACCTCTATCATATGTAGTTGAGAAAAGATAAGGTTCCCCAGTATTTTCTGAATAAACTGCATAAATCGAATCTGCTTCTAGCAACTTGTCCTTGACAATTTCTGCTAGACGCTCTGACTTACGAGTATTTTCTTGATTGCTCTCTTCACTTTTTGGTTTTTGACGGCAATCCCATAAAAAAGCCTGTAAAATTTCGATACTATCATCAAGACTAAGATTCTGATAGTCCTCATCGCTTACTTTACCTTCTTGAATAGTCACAAAAGTTCGATAGAGAGCATAAGCATAGCTAGATAAACGCTTTTTTGCATCTACACCAGGACTATAGAGCACACTTCCCTTTTTTAACTTAGCTAGAGAGGGAAGCATATCGATCTCTAGATAAACTAACTCCTCATCTCTAAGAGATTCCACATCTTTGTTTTGGCAAGTAAGTTTTTTTACAACTACGGTTTCAAGAGTATCCATACCTTGATCGGGATTGCAAAACTGAAGACGATCACCAACTGTCAAGCTCCCTTCCAAAGTCGCAGCAATCAGTAATTCCCTCTTTTCTTTCATTGGAAAGAAACCCAAAACTCCTAGACAAGCATCTCCTTTGGTTTCTTCTGTTGTCTTCTGTGCTTCTGTCTTTTTAAAAAAATCAAAAATTCCCATCGCTTTTCCTCATTAATTTCACCCAAATGCAGATTTTATCAATTATCTTTTTTATCAGGCATGGTATTGAGCATAGTTGAAGCATATGCTATTACCTCTATTGTAACACATTCCCTTTGTATTTTTGGGCTATCTGGTTATTGTTATTACTTTTCAGGACTCTCCAAACAGATTTCGATATCTAAATTTCTTTCCACTATTGATGTAAGCATAAAATTTATTTTTCTAATCCTTTATGAATTGTCTCTTGAAAAAGTCAAGTGCTCAAGCAGAGAATAGAGTTTTTCTTGCTCCTCTTCTTCGTAAGCAGGTGCATTTGCTTTTACTTCCCTGCATTTCTCGTCATACAAAAACCCGTCATATCCATCTTCTGTAGATAAGGCTGTATAGACTTTGGCCATTTCTTCCGGACTAATTGAAAATCTTGACTTGATTTTATACAAATTTTTCATAAAAGTGCGGAGGTGATCATAGCGGCGCATATCAACTTTGACATTGGTCACACGGATTGCCTGAACCTTGATACCTTTCCAATGTTTCCGCATATAAAGCGACAGCATCAACAAGGCCAGTTTATTCTGATAATAGGTCTTGGCAGGACTATAATGTTTTTGACCAGCTAAATTTTCAAAATCAAGCTTCATGAAGGGATAAAGCATCAGCCCTTGAGAAGAAATATTAATAATTCGGCCACTCTCAGATTTTTCCAACAAACCTTTCAACAAGGTAGAAAGTAAAAAGGGAGCAACCACGTTGGTCGCAAATTGCTTTTCTAATCCCTCCCTAGTCAGGATGGGCTTTTTGACTGACAAATCAAAATCAGCCGCATTGTTAATTAAAACATCTAAAGTCCCTTCTTTTTGGATATACTGTTCTACCGCTTCCTTGACACTTTTCATCTCAGATAAATCAACCAAGATATAATCTACATGCGGATTTCCTGTCTGCTGACGAATTTCCTCACAGGCTTGCTCAGCCGCTTCTTTCCGTCGGCAAAATAGAGTCATTGACCAGTCCTTTTCAGCTAATTGTTTTGCAACCTGATAGCCAATACCACTATTGCCACCTGTAATAATCACTCTTTTCATTTCTGACTCCCTTGGACTGAATACTTAGTCATCACTTCTTCCACTTCTGCCAAGGTTACCCCAAATAACTCTAAGCGCTTGAGGAGTTGTTTTCCATTGGAATAACCGATGCGGAGCTGTTCGCCTAGATACTCTCGGCGTCTACGGCTGTCTGCTCCTGCTAAGAAACCTAGGCGAATCAAGTCACCACGACTGATGTCAAACTCGTTCTCGTTTTCAAATTTCTCTGTCACCTGAGCCAGCGCTGTTTTTAGATCTTCGTAGCTGGCGTGTTCGATTCCCAGAGAACGTCCCTTGGACTTAGATTTGGGAACAGCCTCATCTCGCTTGAGAAAGGCATGCTGCACTGTTGGAATGGCCGTCATAATCATGCGCCGAATCCGTTCCCCATTAAAATCTGGATCTGTAAAGACAATGACTCCATGCAGTTCATGCAGGCGACGAATCCGCTCTATATCCTGGTCATTTATGGCGGAACCTCGTGTTTCATAGGTCTCTACATCAAAGTAACGTTTGAGATTGGCTGTATCATCCCGTCCTTCGACTACGATGACTTGGGAAATTTTTTCTTTCATTACTTGCTATCCAATCCAAAGATACGCTCTGCATTTGCAGTTGTTACTGCGGCTAACTCCTCAGTCGTCATCCCACGCAAATCCGCGATAAAATCTACCACATAGCGTGTGTAGGCTGTTTTGTTTTCACGGCCACGTTTAGGAACAGGAGCCAGGTAGGGGGCATCTGTCTCAACGAGGATTTTATCCAAAGGAAGTTCCCTAGCAACCTCTTGGATATCCGTCGCTTTCTTAAAGGTCACTACACCTGAGAAAGAAATGGTCATGCCAAGCTCGACAAACTTCTCAGCCCACTCCAAAGAGCCTGAAAATGAATGCATAATCCCACCACGAGGACCAACGCCCTCACTCTTGATAATCTCATAAGTATCTTCTAGCGCATCACGGGTATGGACCACAAAAGGCAAATTCAAATCCTTAGACAACTGAATCTGACGACGAAAAACCTGCTCCTGTACTTCCTTAGGTGCTGTCATCCAATGGTAGTCCAGACCAATCTCCCCCAAGGCAACAACCTTGGGATGTTTTAGTTTTTCAAGCAAGTAAGCTTCGACCTCATCTGTGTAAGTCCCTGCTTCCGTCGGATGCCAGCCAATAGTTGCGTAGAGTTGCTCATACTCATCTGCCAACTCTAGGACTCGTTCAATGGTTGGCTTATCAAAACCAACAATATTCATCTGTGTCACACCCATCTCAGCAGCCAAGGCGATTTCTTCTGCCTCACGTCCTGCAAATTCTTCTACATTTAAATGTGTGTGCGTATCAAAAATCATCTCTTCTAACCTCATTTTCTTCCATCTATTATACCAAAAATAGCATCCCCCGGCTTGTAAAAATATTCTAATACCGATCATTCTCCCTTGACTGCCTTTTTTCAAAGCAGTATAATAACACTTATTGAAATTTTCAGCAAAGGAAAAGAAAATGTTTAGAAAATTAAAATATACCTTTATCGGTCGACCACTCAAGTCTCTCACAGACGGTGAAGGGGGATTGTTGGGAAAAATGCAGGCACTTGCAATGTTATCCAGTGATGCCCTGTCTTCTATTGCCTATGGACCCGAACAAGTCATTCTCGTTTTAGTCAGTCTCTCTCCTCTCGCTATTTGGTGGAGCCTCCCTATCGGTATTTTTGTCCTCTTACTCCTCGCTAGTTTGACCATTTCCTATCGTCAAATTATTCACGCCTATCCTCAAGGTGGAGGAGCTTATATGGTCACTCGGGAAAATCTCTCCCCTGAACTAGGCTTGATTGCAGGGGGCAGCCTCCTTGTTGACTATATGCTGACAGTAGCCGTATCCGTTGCGTCTGGAGCTGATGCTATTACAGCAGCCATCCCTGCCCTCCATCCCTACAATCTTCATATCTCTATTTTCCTAGTCTGCCTGCTCATGCTCTTGAATTTAAGAGGATTGAAAGAATCTGCCAGCTCTCTGATGATTCCTGTCTACCTCTTTATCTTCAGTACCGTCTTTCTCTTGCTTTATGGGTTCTTTCAACTATTCACAGGTTCCCTAAACTACCAGGCAACTTCAACCATTGGACAAACTGTTCCGAGCCTTTCCATCGTTCTCCTATTGAGAGCCTTTACCAGTGGCTCTGCCTCTCTGACAGGGGTTGAGGCTATTTCAAATGCGGTACCATTTTTCAAAACTCCGAAAGAAAAGAATGCTGCTCAAACCTTGACCATCATGTCCTTGATTTTAGGATTTCTTTTTGCAGGCATTACCTTCCTAAACTACTGGATGGGCATCACACCTCAAAATGGAGAAACCATCCTCTCGCAAATGGCCAAGGGCATTCTTGGTGATTCATTCTTTGGTCATGCTAGCTACTATCTCTTCCAGTTCTCAACAGCCTTGATTCTAGCTGTAGCTGCAAATACTGGCTTTTCAGCCTTCCCTATGCTGGCTTACAATATGGCTAAAAACAAGTACATGCCCCATCTCTTTATGGAAAAAGGGGATCGCCTTGGCTACTCCAACGGTATCTTAACTCTGGCCTTTGGAGCTATGATCCTTCTTCTCATTTTTAATGGGAATACTGAACGCTTGATTCCTCTTTATACTATCGGGGTCTTCGTTCCCTTTGCCCTTTCTCAGACTGGGATGATTCGTCATTGGAAAAAGGAAAAAGGAGCAAACTTCTTAAAACCTGCCTTTGCTAATGTCCTAGGAGCCATCATTTGTTATGCTATCGTTCTCATTTTACTCCTCTTCAGACTGGGTGATATCTGGCCATTCTTCCCAATTATCCTAGTTTTAACCTTCCTCTTTTTGTCCATTCACAGCCATTACCAAAAAGTGGCAAAACAACTACGACTCTACGAAGGAATTGAAAAGTGCACTTACGACGGCAATCTGGTTCTCGTCCTCGTAGGAAATGTTACTCGAGTAAGTGTCGGAGCCATTAACTACGCTCAAAGTATCGGTGACGAAGTGTTAGCCATGCACATTTCTACTAAAGAAACGGCCGATAAAGACCAAGAAATTCTTCAGGAATTTGCCGATTACTTCCCAAATATCACTCTGAAGAATATCAATACCAGCTACCGCGACATCATCACCCCTAGCGTTAAGTATGTCAAACGAATCGCCCAAGAAGCTAAGCAAAAAAACTACACCGTTACAGTTCTTGTACCACAGTTTATCCCTAACAAGCCTTGGCAAAATATCCTGCACAATCAAATGAGCCTTAAACTAAAATACGCTCTCAGATGGCACGAAGACGTCGTTGTCGCTAGCTACTCTTATCACTTAAAAGAATAAACAAAAACTCAAAATCAGTAACTTATATCTGGTTTTGAGTTTTTTGTATGTGACCTTTTAAATGAGCCCTCTATGAGTTTCATCTGAAATGACCGATTTCGTAGACAATGCACCCTTTAAGATAAAAAGAAAAGCCAGTAGACTCGAGTTCCTACTGACTTCTTTGTTGAATTCGTTTGGATTATGCAGCCAAAACTTTGCGTCCTTTACGACGACGAGCTGCCAATACGCGACGACCGTTTTTAGTTGACATACGGTTACGGAATCCGTGTTTACGCGCACGACGAAGTTTACTTGGTTGATAAGTACGTTTCACGATGAATACCTCCTCATAGATTTTGTATTCGTTTAGCCGGCTATAAAGTGATCAGTTACTAAACATACTTTACTATTCTATCTGATTCTGACCTATTTGTCAATAGCTCTAAGTAAATGTTTCCTGCTTTTCCCTATAAAAGCCTTATCTATGATACTGACTCAAGAAACGTGTCATCTTTTCTTGGATTTGCGCTAATTCGTCCACACGAGGAAGGTAAACGATACGGAAATGGTCTGGTTCCTTCCAGTTAAAACCACGACCATGAACCAAGAGAACCTTTTCCTGCTTCAAAAAATCAAGAACGAACTGTTCATCATCATCAATGCGGTACATATTGCGGTCGATTTTAGGGAAGATATAAAGACCCGCCTTCGGCTTGACCGCAGACAAACCTGGGATATCTTGAATGGCATTGTAAATGAAGTTTCTTTGCTCGTAAATCCGTCCACCAGGAAGGAGCAATTCATCTACTGACTGGTGCCCACCTAGTGATGTTTGTACGACTTGCTGGGCCAAAACGTTAGAGCAAAGACGCATATTGGACAGCATATTGAGACCTTCGATATAGCCCTTGACATGGTGCTTAGGACCAGACAAGACCATCCAGCCTACACGGAAACCAGCGATACGGTGAGATTTTGACAGACCATTCATGCTGACACAGAAAACATCAGGTGCCAAGCTCGCCACAGGCGTATGCACATGCCCATCCATCACCATGCGATCATAAATTTCATCCGCAAAGATGATCAAATCGTTTTGACGGGCAATCTCAATAATCTCCAACAAGAGTTCCTTAGGATAAAGGGCTCCAGTTGGGTTATTTGGATTGATAAGGACGATTGCCTTGGTATTGGAAGTAATTTTTGACTTAATATCGTCAATATCTGGGTACCATTCTGCAGCTTCATCACAGATATAGTGAACGGCATTTCCCCCAGCTAGGCTGACCGCGGCTGTCCAGAGAGGATAGTCTGGCATAGGTACCAAGACCTCATCGCCATTATCCAAAAGCCCTTGCATGGACATAACAATCAGCTCACTGACACCATTTCCAAGGTAGATATCATCAATGTCTACATTGGGAAATTTCTTCAGTTGGCAATACTGCATGATGGCCTTACGGGCTGAGAAAATCCCTTTGGAGTCAGAATATCCCTCACTATCACGCGCATTCATAATCAAGTCATGAATGACTTCGTCTGGCGCTGTAAAGCCAAATTCTGCTGGATTTCCTGTATTCAGACGTAAAATCTTTTCTCCGTTTGCTCGCATGCGCATGGCTTCTTCCAAAACCGGACCACGAATATCATAAGCAACATGCTCTAACTTACTAGACTTGTTATATTCTTTCATCTTGTTTCCTCAATTCATCGAGATAGTAACATTATACCACTAGAAAGGGATTGCGACAAGTTTCCTGAAATGAGCAAGCAAAGAAAAAACTCACAACGACTAGGTTCTCACCGTCTAAACAACTAGAGTACAGAAGTATTTTCTCACATACCAAAAGACAAACCTAGAAAGACCAATGCTAAAAAGGAATCATACAAAAGATTAAACATGAGAAAGAGCCCCCACGTGACCAAATAGTCCAAGCGACCACTTCTCTTTGCAATCACCAATAAAATGATGTGGTAGACCAAGTGAAAGAGAAGAAATCCAACAAATCCTGGATAGAGAACGGGCATGACTCTTTCCAGCTGCCAAAGCATCACTACTTCACCTACAAGTGACGCAAGGATAATTCCATGATAAAGAAAACTTATTTTTTTAGAAGCTTTAACAGACCCTTTCATACTTTCTCATCCCCTTTACTGTGTTTCCTACTAGCTCGTTTTCTGTTATTTTAACATATCTCCACCAAATTGAATCTCCAATAATATTTATTTAAATATGATTTTTACTTTACTTCTTTAGTGAAAAGGGCTACAATAACAGTAAGAAAATTTCAGGAGGTTTCATTATGGCACAACGTTACCAAAATGTTATGGTCGCAATTGATGGTTCTAAAGAAGCGGACTTGGCTTTCGTCAAAGGTGTTTACACTGCTCTACGCAACGAATCCAAGCTCACCATTGCCCATGTTATCGACACACGCGCTCTTCAAAGCGTGTCTACCTTTGATGCTGAAGTTTACGAAGAACTCCAAGTCGATGCTGAAAGTCTGATGAAGGAGTACGAAAAGCGCGCAAGAGATGCTGGTGTGACCGATATTCACATCGTCATCGAAATGGGAAATCCAAAAACCCTCCTTGCCCGCACTATTCCAGACACAGAAAATGTTGACCTGATTCTCGTTGGTGCAACAGGGCTTAATGCCTTTGAACGCCTCTTGGTTGGCTCTTCATCTGAGTATATTCTTCGCCATGCAAAAGTCGATTTGCTGGTCGTGAGAGAAAGTGAAAAAACATTGTAATCATTAAAAAAGGGAGCCTTGAGCTCCTTTTTGTTTGTCCTGATTGGGTCACAAAAAGGCTTTAAACAATTGTTTAAAGCCTCTATCTTATTTAGAAAGTAGTCAATCTAAAAAGATTGAATTATTTGTAACTGTATGCCCAGTAGTATACACCGTTTCCATCAACTACTGCTGCTACAGCTCCTTCAGTGACATTTGGATCGAGAAGCAAGTCTCTCAAACCACTGTTTGCCCATTTCTTAACGACAACAGCTGCATCTTCATCACGACGTCCAACAAAGCCTGAGCTATCGTATTGACGTGAGATTTCATTTACTTTTGGAAGTGCTTGATTTTGATAAATGTCTTCTGACCATGTCAACTCTTTCAAGCCTTGAGCTTTACGCTCTTCATTGATTTTAGCGAAAGCTTCTTTAGCTTTTGAAACATAGTCATAGTTTGTATCGTTTGTTGCTTCAACACGGTAAACAAACTTAACATAACCAAATTCTACATCACTGTATTTCTTATCCTCAACACCACTCTTAAGATTTGCAATCAAGACATAATCCTTAGCATATGGGTTTTCTTTGGTTTTTTCAAAGATTTCTGGATCTTCGATTTCCCATTCAACTTTGGCATCCCATCCTGCGTTATCAAGGAACTTAGGATTCATCTTTTCGATAACGTAGTTCTTGAACTCTTCAACATTCTTGAATGGCAATGCTTGACCTGCTTTAGCAGTCGTTACCAAGTTAGTTGAGTAAAGTTTCACGCTTGAGTTCTTGTCACTGTACATGTACTCGTCATCAGCAGTATTTTCGTGAAGTTTTGGATCACGAGCTGGATCGTTTGGATCAGTCATCCCTTGAAGTTTCCATTTTCCTCCAAGCCACTTCCAGTATGCTGAGTAACCTGTACGCTCTGAGTTAGATGATACATAGTAGTAATGTGCACTACCGTCGAAGTAGTAGTTTTTATCATTTTTGAGGACTGCATCACCTGGTTTACCTGGTGGGTAAACCAATTTTGGAGTTTGTCCATTTGGTGCCCAAGCCAAGTGTTCCAATCCTTCAGCTGGTTTTTCAACATAATCAGGGATTTGGTTTTCACTTGGTTCATCAGTTGTTACCAAACCTGGTGTTGTTGGGATAGCTGGAGTTGCTGGTGTTGCTGGTTTTGGTTCCGCTGGCGTTTCTGTAGATGGTTTGAATGGATCAAATTCACTATCAGCTCCATTAATTGGTGGGTTTTCTGGTAGGTCAACACTTGGAGTTGCTGGTTGTGCTGGTTGTGGCTCAGCTGGTGTTGTTGGCTCTTCAGGTTTATCACTAGGAGCTGGTGTTGGAGTCTCTGGTTCTGCTGGTGTTGGAGCAGGAACTTCAGGTTGACTTGGTTGTGCTGGTTCAACCGGAGTTGTTGGTTGTTCTGGTTTTGGTTCAGCCGGTGTTGCCGGTTGTTCTGGAGTTGTTGTATCAGCAGAATCTTTCACCAATACCCACTTACCATTTTGGTAGTAGTAATAATCACCAT
Organism: Streptococcus oralis; assembly: GCF_024399415.1. Classification (NCBI taxonomy): domain Bacteria; kingdom Bacillati; phylum Bacillota; class Bacilli; order Lactobacillales; family Streptococcaceae; genus Streptococcus; species Streptococcus oralis. The sequence goes on along the minus strand of NZ_CP029257.1, from coordinate 215,277 downwards.
TGTCCAATACATAGTAATGGTACCCATTTTCGTAACGATAGTGCGGATCGTTTTCCAAGTTGTTAGTAGATGAGTTATTATTACTATTGTTTGTCAAAGGTTTCCACTGACCGTTACGATAAATACGGTAGCTACCATCGTTCATACGGTAGTAGTGATTGCCATTCCAGTAAATATAGTTTTCATCGCTAGCAAGGTTGTTGTAATTATTCCAATAGTTATAACCATAGTAGTTGCTACTGTTGTCATAGCCATAGTAGTTATTCCAATTATTGTAACCGTAGTTGTAACTTGGGTAATAGCTACCATATCCATAGTTATAGCTTGGGTAGTAGCTATTGTAGCCATAGTTATAGCTTGGGTAATAACTGTTGTAGCCATAACTTCTTACAGTATAGTTTGATGTGCGACTACGATTTGCAGTAGTACGGTTAGAAGTACGATTGCTTGAACGGTGGCTAGTTCTTGTATAGTAGCTATTATTCCCATTCCAATTGTAAGCAGCGTGAGCTTCACTTGGTGCAAAAGTTGGAAGCATTGTTACAGCTGTTAAAACAGAAGCTGTCAAATAGGTATATTTTTTCTTCATTTCAACCTCTTAATTCTTTAATTTCTAAACTTGAAAATTAAAATAATAAAAATTTGGAAAGCAATTGTGCACAATTTTATAACTAAACCTCAAAACTAGAGTGAATTCTTCACATCAACTTGTTAACAGGCCTGAAATAAACAAGTTGACTTTCTGTCTTTAAAAAGAGCATATTATAGCAGCATGAGGATTTTATATTTATTCGCTTTCTTAATTTATTCTAACACAGCAACTTTCAAATATCAAATAATTTGACTTGTCTTTTTTTGATATTCTTTCAAAAGAAAAGCTAGATATATTAGTAATTTATCTAGCTTTTCAACTATTCTTTGTAAGCAATGTAATTTCCCGTTGTTTTATTTTCACTATCTTTTCATTTTTTCTTTTCTTTTTCTAGTATAAATATGCTAATAATAATTAGTGATATATATAAAATTGTTCGGTTTTTCAGCTCAAAAAATCCCCGAATTTTTCATCCAGGGAAAAGAATTTTCTCTTATTTTTTATTTTTTCTTTCTTTATGTCGCTCATAAGCTTTAAACTGACGTTGTAGTTCCTGTCGGATGGCAGGTTCTGGAGCATATTTTTCTTCCCAGTCATCTGGTTTTAAAATCTTGTGTGTAACTGGGTCAAAATGAGCTTTCCCATCAGGGAAAACCTTCCCCATATTTGCTTCATGGACAATATCAAAAATGCGTTCTGGGTCTACTCCCATCAAAACAAAACTACCGTATGTAAAATACAGTGTGTCAATCAAAGCATCCACTTGACCGACCAGATTTTGCTTAGCAGGCGTCTTTTTCGCCACTTTCTCTGCCGCCTTATCAAGTGCCTCATGCATGCTTGCAAGGGAGTTTTGAAATTCTTCCTCCGAAGAACTTGCTGCGCGAACAAACTCTACTAATTCTTCAATTTTAAAATCTGCTCGGTGGGTTGCACCTTCAGCATCCCATGCCTGTGGCTCTTCTTGAGTTCGTTCATCCATCATGTGGTGGAAGGTTTTGACCTTATTAAAGTGATAGTCTCGACTGACAAACACTTTTTCTGAAGCCAAAACACCAAAGTGCTCGAGCGCCTTGTGGATACCATCTTGTTGATTACTTGCCGTAATATGCTTGGCGACTTCTTTGACACTGCTACTGCCATTTCCCATAGCAACCGACATCCCAACACCCGCCAACATTTCTAGATCATTGTCTGAATCACCAAAGGCCATAACTTGGTTGAGATCAAATCCATATTCTTTCCCGACTCGGCGAATGCCTTCTAGTTTGGAATTTCCTTGGTTGATGATATCTGCTGCAAAAGGATTGCTTCGAGTTAATTTCAAATCTTCAAAATCAGCTGCTGCCTTCTCAGATTCCTCTGGCGTCATCAGCATCAAAACTTGATAAATGGGTTGATTAATCAAGTTAAGCAGGTCGTCTTCCTTTTGAGGAACTGCCTTGCTGACCATTCGATTAAAGGAACGGCTAACGGTTCTTGTCAGCACAGTCGGAATAAAACGACTAACCAGTTGTGAAAAGGAGCCGAGACCAAATGACATAATCTTCGAACCAACAACGGCATGCTCGGTTCCAAGAGCGATTTCTTTACGCTCCTTTTTAGCGTAAGCAATCAGTTGACGCAGGCTTGACTTAGCAATCGGACTTGCAAAGAGCACCTTTTCTTTATTAAAAATGTATTGGCCATTGTAGGTCACCGCAAAGTCTAGGTCCAAGTCTTCCATCAATTCCTTGACAAAAAACGGCCCTCGTCCTGTCGCTACTCCAACAAGCACTCCTTGCTCTTTGACAATCTTAATCGCGTCCTTAGTGGATTTCAAAACACTCTTGCGATCGTTGACTAGCGTTCCATCGATATCAAAAAAAACAGCCTTGACTTCCATCCTGTCCCATTCTCCCCTTTTGTGTTACAATGATTATACCACATTTCAGAAAGAGTGACTAAATCATGCCTAAGAAAATCCTTGTTTTACATACAGGTGGGACTATTTCCATGCAAGCAGACGCCACTGGTGCCGTTGTAACTAGCCAGGAAAATCCCATGAACCATGTTTCCAATCCGCTTGAAGGGATTGAGGTTCACGCCCTAGACTTTTTTAATCTTCCAAGCCCCCATATCAAACCCAAGCATATGCTTGCACTCTATCATAAGATTAAAGAGGAAGCTGATAACTATGATGGAGTTGTCATCACACATGGTACAGATACCTTAGAAGAAACAGCCTACTTCCTTGATACCATGAAAATTCCGCCCATCCCCATCGTTCTAACAGGGGCCATGCGCAGTTCAAACGAACTTGGTAGCGACGGTGTATATAACTATCTGAGCGCTTTGCGAGTTGCCAGCGATGACAAAGCAGCCGACAAGGGCGTTTTGGTCGTCATGAACGATGAGATCCACGCAGCCAAGTATGTTACCAAAACTCATACGACCAACGTCAGCACCTTTCAAACCCCAACACATGGACCACTTGGCCTCATCATGAAGCAAGAAATCCTCTACTTCAAAACAGCTGAACCTCGTGTCCGGTTTGATCTCGAACATATTCAAGGTCTGGTTCCCATCATCTCAGCCTATGCAGGTATGACAGATGAGCTGATTGATATGTTAGACTTGGAACAGCTGGATGGCTTAGTTATTCAGGCCTTCGGAGCAGGCAATGTTCCCAAAGAAACAGCTCAAAAGCTGGAAAATCTCCTCCAAAAAGGAATCCCAGTCGCCTTGGTCTCACGTTGTTTTAATGGTATTGCTGAACCTGTCTACGCCTACCAAGGTGGAGGAGTGCAGTTGCAACGAGCTGGTGTTTTCTTTGTCAAAGAACTCAACGCTCAAAAAGCGCGCCTCAAATTATTAATTGCCCTTAATGCTGGACTAAAAGGACAGGCTTTGAAAGACTATATGGAAGGATAAACCTCTTCTCTAGAACGCAAAATCAGGAAATCTTCGCGATTCCCTGATTTTTTCTATTTACGTTTTCGTGTAGAGCGACGTTCTGTCAAACCATGAGGTAAGAGAACTTCACGTTCTTCCAACTCTTCCTTATGCATAATCTTAGTCAACATACGCATGCTGATAGCACCTAGATCATAAAGAGGTTGGGCAATAGTAGTCAAGTTTGGACGAGTGAATCGTGCAATCTGAGAGTCATCTGTCGTAATGATTTCAAACTCTTCCGGCACAGATACGCCATGGTCAGCCAAACCATTCAACACACCTGCTGCCAATTCATCACCTGTTACAACTGCGGCTGTAGCTTGTGATGAAATCAAGCGTTCTGCCAAGGCATAACCATCATCATAGCTGTATTTTGATTCAAAGACCAATCCCTCACTATAAGAATGTCCAGCTTTTTTCAAGGCTTCCTTGTAACCAATCAAACGAACCTTGCCATTGATATCATCGACGAGTGGTCCACTCACAAAAGCAATCTTTTCGTTTTCTTTGAGAAGATAGCTCACGGCATCAATCGTTGCTTGTTTGTAGTCGATATTTACACTTGGAAGTTGGTGTTCTACATCCACAGTACCAGCAAGAACAACCGGTGTCCGTGAACGAGAAAACTCTGAACGAATCTTTTCAGTCAAGTGATAGCCCATAAAGATAATCCCATCGACTTGTTTTGAAAAGAGAGTGTTAACTACTGAAACTTCCTTTTCATCATCCTCATCACTATTTGCTAGGACAATGTTATACTTGTACATTTCAGCAATGTCGTCAATCCCCTTAGCAAGCGTTGAGAAATAACCATTGGTAATGTTCGGAATCACAACTCCGACTGTCGTTGTTTTCTTGCTTGCCAAACCACGTGCTACCGCATTTGGACGATAGTCCAAGCGATCAATCACTTCTAGGACTTTTTTTCGAGTGTTCTCTTTAACATTCTTGTTGCCATTAACGACACGGCTAACTGTTGCCATTGAAACTCCTGCTTCACGGGCGACGTCATAAATCGTTACTGTATCATCTGTGTTCATTCCGTTTCCTTTCTATAATGAAAATTTCGCTTTCACGCATCTACTTACTCCATTTTATCACTTATTGTAAACACTTTCAAGTATTTTTTAGAGAAACTTTGAAAAAATTTCACAGTTTATTCCCATTTTGAAAAAGCAAGTAGGATTTCTTGATTTTTAAGACATTTTGCTGTATGATAAGGAAAATAAAAGGGGGAGGAAAACATGGCTTTTACAAATACACAGAGACGTTCCGCTAGTTTTGGTGTCGTGACCAGCTTGCCTGATGATGTCATTGACTCTTTATGGTATATTATCGATCATTTCCTGAAAAATGTCTTTGAACTAGAAGAAGAACTTGAGTTTCAACTGCTCAACAATAAGGGAACCATCACCTTCCATTTTTCTAGTCAGCACCTTCCGACTAGTATTGATTTTGATTTCAATCATCCTTTCGACCCGCTTTACCCGCCTAGGGTCCTTGTTTTAGACCTAGACGGCAGAGAAACCATCCTCCTCCCAGAAGAAAATGACCTATTTTAAAAACTCTAGCTTCTTGGCGTAAACTGCTGAGGAACTAGAGTTTTCTTTTTCTAATAAATGGAGCGACTAACAACTAGACCGTTTGGTTTTGTATACTCTAAGTCAAGATAATCCTGATAAGTCCCTGGCACAATGAAACCTTGGGGACTCAATATATCAGTCCCAGCTTTTCCGACAATAGAGTCTGCCAGCAAAACACAATTGGTACTGAGAACAAAGTAGGTCTTAAACTCAGATGAGCTGAATTTATAGAGGGTCGCATCTGCTTCCTCTTTTAGTTGGTAGGAGTAGGTATGCTTGACCTCTCCCTCTCTTCTTTTCATCAACTGCGAACTTGGTTCCCAAGGAATTAACAGGTCTTCTATCTCTGCTAGGCGAGCTTGGATAGCTGTTTTCTGTTGGTCCGTTAAACTCAGACCATAAGCAAACAAGGTCTTCTGACTTTCCCTCTTGCAGAGTTCGATGTATTTTTCCCGATTGGCCTTAAACAAAACACCGTCTCCAACCATACCGAATAAACGCTCCGAGTGGGGATCATAGGAACCATAGGAAATAACTGTCCCTTGATAACAAATATCCACATGTCCCATAGCAAGGAAGAAAGAGGTTTCTGAGGTATGGACAAAAATTTCCAAATCAACCGTCTGGTCGTTTTTTCTTTCTGAATGAACTTCCCCTTCTTGACTTTCATGATTTGCCAGCCACTCATTTAGTTTTCGCAAGGTGCTGATAGGAATCAGAGCCGTCACAAAGATCGGCAGAGTCATTCGCATTCGTCGTTTCAGCTTGGGATTGTTTTCTATCCTTTCAAAAAAGAAACCGTCCCGGAGGCTACTAGCTCCTAGCATGAGCAAGTAAAATCCAAGCAAGAGCAATTCAAAATTCGCTGCATCGTGAAAAGGAGAGATGCTATAAAGCCCGAATCCTATCATCCATACAGCATCGAAGAGATGATGGAGCCGAGGATGAATGGCATTTTTTCGATAGAGAGACCAGGTGACAAGACTAATGATGCCCGTAAACAGCTGGTAGCTCGCAATGATAAAAACCAGGAGATAGAGGGCAAGGTCTTGCAAGATGATAGAGTCAAACACGAGAACCGCAACCACCAGCTTGCCCAAGGTTACAAAGATATTTTCCCGACGTTTTTTATCCTGAAACCAGCGAGTCAACAAGTGCCAAACTGCTGATAAGGAAAAGTAGCCCATCAGCAACTGGTACCCCATTCGCGGAATAACTTGTCCAAAACGAATCAAGAGAAGCCCTAAAACAATAGCAAGTAGTCCCTCCCCGATACTCTTCCACTTGCTATAGGTCTCGGAAAGCTTAGGCATTTCCTTGCTCCAACTGGTCAACCAAGTAACGAATTGGTTGCTTTAGGATTGGATGGATAAAATGGGGAGCTATTTCCACTAATGGCTCAAGAACAAAGAGGCGTTCTGCTATATAAGGATGAGGCAAGATGAGCTCGTCTGTATAAATGACTTGGTCCTCCACAAAGAGCAAGTCCAAATCAATCAAACGTGGTCCCCAATGCACTTCTCGAACCCGTCCCATCTCTGCCTCAATGCTTAACAAGGTCTCTAACAAGACTGGTGCTGGTAGCCAGGTTTCTACTTCAATCACCTGATTGGCAAAATTATCTTGCTCCACACCGCCCCAAGGCTCCGTCGTCAAAACACTGGATTCTTTGAGAATATGGATGCCGTGAGCTCGCAGTTTGTCGATAGCTTGTTCCAAGTTGGCTTCCTTATCGCCCATATTGCTTCCTAGGGCGATAAAGGCACGTTGCTTGCGACGGTGGATGGTTACCGAGCAGGTATCTAGTGGTAAATGCACTGGAGCCCATGGTTTTTTTAGTTCCAACTCAATCTCTTGGACAAGAGGATAAGTCTCAAAGGTACGTTCAACTAGTTTGTAGGCTACCGTTTCAATCAAATCCTCAGTGCTTTCCTGAAACCAAGTCGTCCACTGCTGACACAGTTCTCCGTAATGGACAGAAGCTGTCAAATCCAATTCTGTAGCCGCCTTGGTCATATCATAAGATAAGCTTGCGGAAATAACAAACTTCTGCCCCAATTCCTTCTCACTAGGGAAAAGACCATGATAGGCAAAAATTTCCAAATCTTTAATCTGCAGTTGATCCATAATTAGTCCTTTCTAGAAAAATCCGCATGAAGCGGATTCTTTTTATACTCAATGAAAATCAAAGTGCAAACTAGGAAGCTAGCCGCAGGTTGCTCAAAGCACTGCTTTGAGGTTGTAGATAAAACTGACGAAGTCAGCTAAAAACACTGTTTTGAGGTTGTGGATAGAACTGACGAAGTCAGTAACCGCACCTACGGCAAGGTGAAGCTGACGTGGTTTGAATTTGATTTTCGAAGGGTATTATAGTCCCATTAAACGATAAGCTTGGTCTCGGAGGTCCTTATCTGTTTCAAATACACCTCGCGCTACTGTCGTCAAGGTTGCCGTGCCTGGCTTTCTGACACCACGCATGCTCATACACATATGTTCCGCCTCAATGACAACAAAGGCTCCTTTAGCACCCAGATAGTCCATCAAGGCATCGGCCACCTCAATATTCAAACGCTCTTGAATTTGTGGTTTTTTAGAATAAACTTCAACCGTACGGGCTAGCTTAGACAAGCCTGCCACCCGACCATCTGGAATGTAGGCAATGTGCGCTCTCCCATAAAAGGGCAAAAAGTGGTGCTCACACATAGTGTGGAAAAAGATATCCTTTTCTACAACCATATTATCGTCGATAATCTCAAAGGATTTTGACAGGTGTTCCTCAGCAGTTTGGCCAAGACCTGAAAAAATCTCTTGGTACATACGAGCTACACGAGCAGGTGTTTCCTGCAAGCCCTCGCGGTTAGCGTCCTCACCAACAGCCTCAATAATCATTTTTACAGCCGTTTCAATCTTTTGTGTATCCATTCTCGTTCTTCCTCTCCATCAGATAGGCTCTCACTTGGCTCAAGAAATACAAGGAACCTGTGACAATCCTAACTGTTTGTTTCTCTTCATTTTTATCTGTCAATTTCTGCTCTAGAAAATCCTGCCAACTTTGGTAATTGAGATTTCTAGACTTGGCTGTCTCTTTCAGCACGCTTTCATCCGTCGCCCGACTATCATCAAAATGTGTAAGGGTAAGCTCAGTATCTGGCATTCCCCCTAGCAAATCCAGCATATCCTCCAAGGCCTTGGTTTTGATGCAGGTAAAGAGGATTTCCTTATGATAATCCGCAAAGCGTTCTTGCAAGGTTGCTAATAAAGCCTTTATGGCATGGGGATTATGTGCCCCATCCAAAATCATCAAGGGTTTTTTAGACACGACCTCCAAACGCCCTGGCCATCTGGTCTCTTTCAAAGCTTGAGCAACCAAGTCATTACTTGCTAATTCTCGCCCAGTCTCCTGACAATAAGTGTCTAGGAGAGCAAGCGCCATCCCCGCATTTTCTATCTGGTGCAAACCAAGCAGGCCTGTTTGAAAGCGATCTTGTCTGACAGGACTTGTATAGTCAAAAACCTCGCCCGTCACCACACTTTCTTGGTGACCAACCTGATAGTCTGTCCCATAGGCAATTCTCGGCGCATCTTTCCCTTCCGCAATGCGGTCAATAGCAGCCAAGGCTTCTGGAGCAATGCGACCTGTCACCAAAGGAATGCCTCGTTTGATAATACCAGCCTTCTGTTCTGCTATGGCCTCTATAGTATCACCAAGTAGAGCTACATGGTCCAAGCCAATAGTCGTAATTCCTGTCAGGACGGGCTGGCAAACATTAGTACTATCCAAAAGACCACCCATGCCGACTTCCATGATAGCCACATCTACTTGTTCTGAGGCAAAGTAATCATAAGCTAGAGCTGTGATAATCTCAAACTCGGTTGTTCCCTGCAAATTGTCAGCAGATTCCCCCTCAAGCAAAGACTGATAGTCTGCCATGAGGGCTTCTAGCCTAGCCTCGGGAATGGATTCCCCATTAATACTAATCTGATCCGTATAATGAATGAGATAGGGCGAGTTGAACACCCCAACTCTCAGCCCTAGGTTTTCCAGCATCTTTTTCAAAAAAGCAATGGTAGACCCCTTGCCATTGGTCCCTCCAATATGGATGACCTTAAGTTTGAGATGGGGATTGCCCCGCAGAGCTAGGAGTTCCACCATTCGTTCCAAACCAAAATGTGGTTGGTCCGTCCGGTAGTGGGCAATCCACTGATTGTTTTCAATTTCGTTCATATTACTTATATTGTTTTAAATCTAGATTTTCTGCATCATCTGCCAAACGAATGGCTGACGCAATTTCAACTGCCATCCTGTGACTGGCAACATCATGCACGCGCACCACTTCCACACCCTGTCTCGAAGCGATAGTCGTTACATGAGCCGAAGCGGTGTCCCGATTTCGGAAACCGACTTCCGTCTCAGGATTGACTTCAAAGCCATTCTCCTCAAGGATATTGATAACAAACCGCTTGCGCGAAACACCAAGAAAGATTGGATAGCCCTGCTGATGCAATTTATCAAGGTCCCGTAGAAGAAGTAGATTTTCCTTCTTGGTGAGACCAAAACCAATTCCCGGATCCAGCAAAATGTTTTCTCTTGCTATCCCAGCTTGATTGGCTCTCGCTAGTGCTCGTTCAAAGAAAGCCTCCATCAAGTCTTCAATTGGCATTTTTTCAAAGTCAGCTAACTCTTCCTCTGTAAAAGCTTGCCCAAAACCAAAATGAGGAAATATGAGCGAACTAGGGTGCTGAGGTCGAGCCATGACTGGATTAAACATGATGACTACTTTCGCACCAGCCTTAGCAACCACATCCGCCATTTTCTCATCACCCATAAGACCCGTGATGTCATTTACCAGATTGGCACCAGCTTCCAAAGCAGCCTCTGCCACCTGACTTTTCCATGTATCGATAGAAATGAGGACATCGCTTTCCTCACGGATAGCTTTAATCACTGGAACAACACGCTGGATTTCCTCTTCTATCTCAACATAGCTACTGCCCGGCCGAGTCGATTCTCCACCGATATCTAGCATGCTCGCTCCTTCTGCTATCAATTTACGAGCCTGCTGGAGTGCCTGCTCAAGAGCAAAAAACTGCCCACCATCCGAAAAAGAATCTGGGGTTACGTTGATAATTCCGCAAATAGCTGTCTTTGCATGATTAGCTTTACTTGACATATCGGTCACTCCCTCAAGGTTTTTCACCATATTATCTTTCTATTTTACCATAAAAAGAAAAAGATGAACACGCTAGTATTCATCTTTTCCAAGCGGGCTAATGGTTTAGAATGATAGACCTAGATTTCTACTAATCAACACCAATAAGGCCAACAAACAAAATGCAATACCATTGAGAATCATATGAAGCAAAATGGACATCTCCAAACGCTCAGTCTTATAGGCTGTCCAAGTCAAAACCGTTGACATTCCTCCATAAATAATCACAGAAGGTAGATTGGTTGGCATATGGAGCAAGGCAAAGACGATTGCACCAACAACAAAGCCTAGTTTTTCTTTTCCACGGAAGATCTTTTTAGGAATAATTCCGCGACACAAAATTTCCTCACAAATCGGCGCAATCAAGACTAGTAGGAAGAAAGTTGAAATCAAGGAACTATTCTGAACCAAACCATTCAGTATTGATTGGTTATTGGTTGTTGCCTCATTTGTTAGTCGAAGCAGGAGTGAACCCAAGAGATTTGTCGCAAAAATCACCAGATAACTCAGTACCAAGCGAGCCAAGTCTTTTGCCTTAAAAAAGGATAGATTAAAAGTAGCAAGTTGTGTTTTTCGTGCACCAATAATGAATACAATCAAAACGACTATGGATAGGGCACCAACTAAGAGCCCTGACTGTAAAATCGGAAACTGTTTGTTTGCTAAAAACAAAGCAAGTCCTATGGGAAATTGAGATAGAACAAAAGCTACCAAAAGGATGAGCACCCATTTCCCTCTGTTTAAAACCTCTTGCCAAACCGTCTTATCTTTCATGATGTACCTCCTTATAATTAAAAAGGGGAGACTCCCCTTTTTTTATTATACCATTTATAGCGCCATACTGATATAGTTAAGGATAAACAAGGCATCCAAAATCCAAATCATCACATGCACATCCTTGGCTTGACCTTTGACAACTTTTGTCAAGGTGTATGTCAAGAAACCAACAGCAATCCCTTGTGTGATAGAGTAGCTGAATCCCATAAAGATAGATGTGAAGAAGGCAGGAACCGCTTCAGCCATATCATCCCAAGGGATATTTTTCAAGTTAGAAAGCATCATGATTCCGACGATGATCAAAATTGGTGCTGTTGCAGCTGTCGGAACAATCGCTAGAAGTGGGCTAAAGAAGCTAGATAGAGCAAAACAGATAGCAACAACTAAGGCTGTCAATCCAGTACGTCCACCAGCACCGATACCGGCTGCTGACTCAACATAAGTTGTAACGTTTGAAGTACCTGCAATGGCACCTACTGATGTTGCCACCAAATCAGAGTATAGAGCCTTGTCCAATTTAACTGACTCATGGTTTTCCCCACTTGTCGCAACGATACCAACTTTTTCACCAGTACCGATAAGAGTACCGATTGTATCAAAAATATCCGTTAGTGAGAAGGCAAGAATAGCCATCAAGGTTTCTGGTAAACGCGAAGTGTTTGAAATCAAAGATCCTAAACCTTCTGAACCAAGAGCAGCACCAAACAAAGTTCCTAAATCATTAACCGCTGCTGAAAGATTGTTGCTAGCAAAGTCAATCCCTGACAATTTGACAACACCAACAGCAATGGCAAGGACAGTCGTTGTTAAAATAGAAAGAATGATTCCACCTTTGATGCCTTTAACAACAAAGAAGATGGTAATAGCCAAACCAGCAAGAGCCACCAATACTGCTGGAGTATTGAAGTCAACCAAACCTGGAACGGCTGCGGAGTTTGCAGTAAGTGCAGCTTGAGCCTTGTCTGCTCCTTCACCTGCTACCGTATAAGTACCTGGATCGATTGAGAATTTCAAGAGGCCGGCATTCTTAATCCCAACATAGGCAAGGAAAACACCAATACCAGCCGAAATAGCTGAACGAAGTGTTGTTGGAATAGATTCGATGATCATTTTACGAACATTTGTCAAGGTAATAATCAGTGAAATAATTCCACAAATGAAGACCATACCAAGAGCTTCTTTCCAAGTATAGCCCATCCCAAATACAACTGTAAATGTGAAGAAGGCATTTAGTCCCATACCTGGTGCTTGTGCGTAGGGCAAATTAGCATAGAAAGCCATCATCAAGGTACCGACTACAGAACCGATAATCGTTGCCAAGAACACACCTTGAACAGGCATACCCGTTTGGGAAAGCATTTGAGGGTTTACAAAGAGAATATAACTCATTGCAAAGAATGTTGTTAAACCAGCAAGCACCTCTGTACGGACATCTGTCCCGTGCTCTTTTAGTTTAAATAGTTTGTCCATCTTTAATCTCCTTTTGTTTTTTACGAACAATATCAGTATTATATCATTTATCATTCACCTTTTCAATATGTTTGTTTGATTTATTTAATAAATCAAAGCAACTGTAGTTTTTGTTCTTATCTGCTTTTCTTCCTTCTTTTTGATATAATAGTAGACATCTTATCTGGAAACGACTAGGAAGGTTTATATGACTAAAAAAATTATCGCAGTCGATTTGGACGGAACCCTGCTGAATAGTGAAAGCAAGCTCTCCGATTTCACCAAAAAGACGATTAAAAAAATTTCAGAAAAAGGCCACCATGTCATCATCACGACAGGCCGTCCGTATCGTATGGCAAAAGACTTCTACCGTGAGCTAGAATTGCATACTCCCATGATTAACTTTAATGGTTCCCTTACCCATCTACCAGGACAGGCTTGGGAGCATGAAAAGTGCTTAACTTTGGACAAAAAATATCTCCTAGACATGGTCAAGCGCACGGAGGACATCCAGGCTGATTTTATTGCAGGAGAATATCGAAAAAAATTCTATATCACGACTCCGAATGAAGAAATTGCGGATCCTAAACTATTTGGCGTAGAGAACTTCCGGCCGGAAAATCAATTCAAACCCGAACGAGTAACCAAAGATCCCAACTGCATCCTCTTGCAAACAAGGGCTGAAGACAAATACGCTTTAGCGGACGAGATGAATCGTTTTTATCAACACCAACTATCCATCAATACCTGGGGCGGGCCCCTCAACATCCTCGAGTGTACTCCCAAGGGTGTAAACAAGGCCTTTGCTCTAGAGTACTTGCTCAATGTGATGAATCGTGATAAAAAAGACTTAATCGCCTTTGGTGATGAGCATAATGACACTGAAATGTTGGCATTTGCAGGCAAGGGATATGCTATGAAAAACGCCAATCCTGCTCTTCTTCCATATGCAGACGAACAACTTCCTCTGACCAACGAAGAAGATGGAGTTGCCCACGCTTTACAAAATTTATTCCTATAAAAGGGAAGATTGCAGGGTCGCAATCTTTCCTTTTATTTTCATTTTGTTTTCACAAAAGCGGCTTATTTTCTGTATTTTTATATTAAATTTTCTATTACCATTTTCATTTATCTCTCAAAAACATTTATATATTAATATTTTTAAAAAGTCATTCTATGAAAACTTTTACATCTTTTTAGAAAAAGTAGTTGATTTTTATATGAAAACGGTTTATACTTAAAGTTAGGCTTAAAGTTTTCTTAAACATACAGTCAAACATTTTATAAGGAGGAATGACAATAATGAGTATCGGAATCATTATTGCGAGCCACGGCGAATTTGCTGCGGGTATTCATCAGTCAGGATCTATGATCTTTGGTGAACAAGAAAAGGTTCAAGTTGTAACCTTTATGCCAAATGAAGGTCCAGATGACCTTTACGCTAAATTCAACAACGCTGTGGCTGCATTTGACGCAGAAGATGAGGTTCTAGTATTGGCTGACCTTTGGAGTGGATCTCCATTCAACCAAGCTAGCCGCGTGATGGGAGAAAATCCAGAACGTAAGTTTGCCATCATCACAGGACTGAACTTGCCGATGTTGATCCAAGCCTACACAGAGCGCCTTATGGACGCGAATGCAGGTGTGGATAAAGTCGCTGCGAATATCATTAAAGAAGCCAAAGATGGCATCAAGGCTCTTCCAGAAGAGCTTAACCCAGTTGAGGAAGTTGCAACTGCTGCAGCTGCTCCAGTTGCACAAGCTGCTATTCCAGAAGGAACTGTTATCGGTGACGGTAAACTGAAAATCAACCTTGCTCGTCTAGACACTCGTCTACTTCACGGTCAGGTTGCGACTGCTTGGACTCCAGATTCAAAAGCAAACCGTATCATCGTTGCTTCAGATAACGTTGCTAACGACGACTTGCGTAAAGAATTGATTAAACAAGCAGCTCCAAACGGAGTAAAAGCCAACGTTGTTCCAATTCAAAAATTGATTGACGTTGCAAAAGACCCACGTTTCGGTGACACTCATGCCCTTATCTTGTTTGAAACACCACAAGATGCACTTCGTGCAATCGAAGGTGGCGTGCCAATCAAGACTCTTAACGTTGGTTCTATGGCTCACTCAACAGGTAAAACAATGATTAACAACGTTTTGTCTATGGACAAAGAAGACGTTGCAACCTTTGAAAAAATGCGTGACCTCGGTGTTGAATTTGACGTACGTAAAGTACCAAACGACACGAAAAAAGATTTGTTTGACTTGATTAACAAAGCGAACGTTCAATAATTAGTATCTTCTTCTCTCAAACTCTTGGAAGAAAGATTTTACACTTTATATAATTAAATAGAAAAGGAATAAAACCATGTCAGATATTTCAATCATTTCTGCTATCTTGGTTGTAGTTGTTGCCTTCCTTGCAGGTCTTGAAGGTATCCTCGACCAATTCCAATTCCATCAACCAATCGTCGCATGTACCCTTATCGGACTTGCAACTGGTAACCTCGAAGCAGGTGTTATGCTTGGTGGATCTCTTCAAATGATCGCCCTTGGTTGGGCAAACATCGGAGCTGCCGTAGCTCCTGACGCTGCTCTTGCATCTGTTGCTGCAGCGATCATCTTGATCAAAGGTGGGAACTTTACTACTGAAGGTATCGCCGTTGCAACTGCAACAGCTATCCCTCTCGCTGTAGCTGGACTTTTCTTGACAATGATTGTTCGTACAATCTCAGTTGTCTTAGTTCACTCAGCTGATGCTGCTGCTAAAGACGGAAACATTGCAGCTGTTGAGCGTGCTCACTTTATCGCTCTACTTCTTCAAGGTCTTCGTATTGCTATTCCTGCAGCCTTCCTTATTGCTATCCCTGCTTCTGCCGTCAAAGACGCTCTTGGTTTGATGCCAGACTGGTTGAACGGTGGTATGGCTGTCGGTGGTGCTATGGTCGTTGCCGTTGGTTACGCCATGGTTATCAACATGATGGCAACTCGTGAAGTATGGCCATTCTTCGCTATCGGTTTTGCACTTGCTGCGATTTCTCAATTGACTTTGATTGCCCTTGGTGTCATCGGTGTTGCCCTTGCCTTCATCTACCTTAACCTTACAAAACAAGGTGGAAACGGTGGCGGCGGAGCTGCAACTTCTAACGACCCAATCGGTGATATCCTAGAAGACTACTAGAAAGGGGAACAATCATGGCTGAAAAAATTCAATTATCAAAATCAGATCGTCAAAAAGTTTGGTGGCGTTCACAATTCCTTCAAGGTTCTTGGAACTATGAGCGTATGCAAAACTTGGGTTGGGCTTACTCATTGATCCCAGCTATCAAGAAACTTTACACTAAAAAAGAAGACCAAGCGGCTGCTCTTGAGCGTCACCTTGAGTTCTTCAACACTCACCCATACGTAGCTGCTCCAATCATGGGGGTTACTCTTGCTCTTGAAGAAGAACGCGCTAACGGTGTTGAAATCGACGACGCAGCTATCCAAGGGGTTAAAATCGGTATGATGGGACCTCTTGCTGGTATCGGTGACCCAGTATTCTGGTTTACAGTTCGTCCTATCCTTGGAGCTCTTGGTGCATCACTTGCTGCATCTGGTAACCTTGTTGGTCCCCTTCTCTTCTTCTTTGGATGGAATGCTATCCGTATGGCCTTCCTATGGTATACACAAGAGTTCGGTTACAAAGCTGGATCTGAAATCACTAAAGACATGTCTGGTGGTATCTTGAAAGACATCACTAAAGGAGCATCTATCCTTGGTATGTTCATCCTTGCCGTTCTTGTACAACGTTGGGTATCTATCAACTTTACTGTGAACCTTCCAGGTAAACAATTGGCTGAAGGAGCCTACATTAACTTCCCAGAAGGTGCTGTTACTGGTGCTGAATTGAAAGGAATTCTTGCTGATGCACTTGGAGGATTGAGCCTAGATAAGATTCAACCACAAACTCTTCAAGGTCAGTTGAACTCATTGATTCCAGGATTGATGGGACTTCTCCTTACTTTCCTTTGCATGTGGTTGCTTAAGAAAAAAGTATCACCAATCGCAATCATCCTTGCTCTCTTTGCAGTAGGTATTGCAGCTCGTTTCTTCGGTATCATGTAAAACATCGAGAATATAAATAAAAAAGAATCAGGATTAAATCCTGATTCTTTTTGTGTATCAACTTTTTCTTCTAGTCAGATAATGCAAGCCTCCAATCACCACTGCTAGGATGGCTACATAGACGACTTGGGTGGTTTCTAAAGGCACATACGCTCCTTGCAGGATAAAGGTGTTGGCAAGCACTCCTACAAGGGCTACAAGGCTCAAAAATGCGAGCAAGACTAGTTTGTATCGATTAAATGGCAGACTGACCTTGGCAACTAGACACAGACCATTGATCAGGGCAAGGAGGAAGCAAATAAATTTGACCTGACCAGGGACAGTGATAAAGAAGTTCGTCAAGAGTACACTAGCGACTAGAATGCCACCACCAATCGCAGCATTGGTCAAAATATCTCGCATAAAATGTGTGCTGACCTTTTCTTTATTGGACTCAAAAGTTAGGAAGAAAGATGGAATCCCAATCGTAATGGCTGAAATGATTGTAAACTGAATGGGGATAAAGGCAAATTCCAAACCAAATACCACACTCAAAATGGCAAACACGATGGAGAAGAAGGTCTTTGTCAGAAAGAGAGAGGCTACCTTTTGGATGTTATTGATGACCCGGCGACCTTCCATCAAGATATCATAAAATACCGCAAAATCATCGGTCAAAAAAACAATATTGGATACACTTTTGGCTGCGCTAGTAGCACCATTCATAGCAAAACTGATAGCTGCTTTCTTGAGAGCCAGAACATCATTGACCCCGTCACCACTCATGGCAACTGTCTTACCCGCATTTTGCAAAATAGATACCATCTTTTGCTTCTGTTCAGGTGTAACACGTCCAAAGATTTCGTGTTCCAAGACCACTCTTTCAAAATCTTGTTCACTCACCTTGGTCATATCAATCGCACGGGCTTCTTCCTTAAAACCTGCCTTACGAGCCACCCCATATACAGCTACATGATTATCACCACTGATAATCTTCACTTCAACACCTTGAGATTCGAAATAGTCAAAGGTTTCCTTGGTATTGTCCTTAATCTCATCTAACAAAACGACGTGGCCTAGTAGTTCCATATTAGCTGGACTCGTAATCTGGTCCTTGCTATGAGCGAGTGTTAAGATTCGAAAACCTTGCTGTTTCAGATGCTCATAGTAGGCATCCATCGGCTGGGTAAAGCCTAGAAATTCATAGGCTCCGAAGAAATAGGTCCCACCATCTTTTACTTGAACAAAGGAATACTTGTTTTTGCTTGAAAAGGCACCGACTTCTTGAACTTCCCACTTTTTCTCACAGGTTAAGTAAGTCTTCAGAGCTCGGGAAGTTGCATTTTCATCGTCAAAATAGGCTAGATAAGAAGACAGTTTCTCTTCTACATTAGCATCCATTTCTTGAACCTTCATATTACCAGTCGTGATGGTACCTGTCTTATCAAAACAAAGAACATCTACTCGCGCTAAAGTTTCCACACAGTATAGCTCCTGCACCAGAACCTTCTTTTTAGCCAGCTTCATGGCCGCTACCGCAAGGGATACACTGACCAGGAGAATCAAGCCCTCTGGAATCATGCCGACCAAGGCACCTGAACTTCCCAAAACAATTTCAACATAAGACCGTCCTAGACTAAAACCTCTGACATAAAGCAGAATGGCAACTGGCACCAGCAAGATGGAGACGATTTTTAAAATCTTATCCATGTAATCGCGCAGTTGAGAAGGATATTTTTTGAATTCCTTGCTGGATTTTGCGAGTTTGTTGATATAACTATCGGGTCCGACCGCCGTCGCCGTGACCAGACAAGTACCGCTAACGACATTGCTTCCGCTCATCAGCTTATCACCAACCGTTTTAAAGACCGAATCGCTCTCACCCGTCAGCAAGGACTCATCAACTTCAATATTCCCTTCAAGGACTTCTGCATCGACAGGCACCTGATCACCCAGATTGAGATGCAGATACTCCCCTAGAACGATGTCCTCCGGATCAATCTCAATCGTTTGACCATCTCGATTGACTTTGTACTTACTTTTACCAAGCAAACTTAGTTTTTCTAAAGCATTTTTTGAACGCACTTCTTGGAAAATCCCAATGGCTGTATTGATAGCAATCACACCTAAAAAGAGCATATTTTCAAATCGCAAGGTTGTGGCTACCAGAACTGCCAGAGCCAAGTTTATGGCATTAAAAAATGTAAAGATATTTGAAACGACGATTTCCTTGCTTGTTTTATAAGGTTTAATGTCACTGATGTTTCGTTGACGATCCTTGATGTCTTGGCTGCTTAAATACTTCATTTCTACTCCGATATCCTTTTGTACTACTATAATAACACATATCTTTTTCTCTGTCACTTAAAGACTCAAAATAAGAAGAACTCCCTTGGCAAGCATTATCTATCACTACTTTAAGAAGCACTTAAAAACAAAAGAGGCTAGGATTCCCCTAACCTTTTTTCTTTATGCTTTATTCTGCCAAGGCACCCATTGGATCCCATGGTGCTAACACGATTGGTTCTGCTTCATATGCGGCTTGTTCTTCTGCTGTCAGCAATTCCTTACGGACAACAATTTGGTAAGTGTATTCATCCATCCAAGCATCTGAGGCAACAAAGTAACCATCTGTACCGACCTTATCTCCCCAAGAGTTTTCAACCTTCCACTTAGTTGACTTCCCATTTTCGTCCAAATCAACACCTGTCAAGACCATGGCGTGTGTCATCAAGCTTTCGCTATAATCCAAACGTCCAGCCTTGTCTTGAGTCAGTTGAATATCCATGCTTGATTCAAAGTCATAAACATCTGTCGCAAGGATTCCAGCTTTACGGTTGCTGAGCTGACCGACATCTGAACCAAACCAAACAGTTTCTCCTGTCTGCATTTGGGCAATGGCCAATTCTTTCAAGCGTTCCATTGGAACATTGATATAGCGAACTGCACGACTACCGACGACATTTCCCAACATCTCAACTGTATATGATTTACCGTAAGGTTTGTCAGCAGTTGGAGCATTGATAACAGAAACATAATCTTCTAGAGGAAGATTGACATATTTCTTGTAAAACTCTTGTGGTGTGATGCCCTTTTCACTTTGGTAGTTATCATCCTTGTCACGATAAGCAAAGTCAAACTGACGTGGTGGAAGACCCAAGGACATGGCAAGGAAATTAAAGATCTCTTGCAAAAGCTCTTCTTTCTTGCCTTGAACAGTCGCTTGGTCTGCACCAGATGCTAGTAAATCACGCAAGATTTGGGCATCTTGGCGAAGCAATTTGTTGAGAATAGCATTTAGCTCACGGCTGTTGCTAGATGAGATAGACTCAGGATAAACAGACTTGGGCACGACACCGTATTTCTCAAAGAGGGCAACGACCATATCCCACTGACCACCGTCTTGTTGGGGTGTTTGGAGTAGGAAGCTAACCTTGCGGCTCGTCAAGTCTTGGTCTGCAGTCGCAATCACTTGCTCCAAGAACCAGTTTGATTTCTCATACTTGTCCCAGAAGAAGGTGTGGGCTTGTGACAGTTCAAAGTTTTCGAGCTTGTATTGAGAGATGAGTTTGTGACGGAAGGTATTAAGGGCTGCAAACATCCAGCAACGACCAGATGCTTTCTGGTTGGTTACCTTGTCCTTAGTCAAATCCAATGAGAAAACAGGTGTATTATCTACATGGCTTTGGCGACGTTCTAGGGCTGCAAAAATTCCGTTATTGCTTGCAGCATTTTCGATAGCTTGGTATTTGACATTTGCTTCATAGTTGGCAAATAATTTATCTGTAAATGATTCTTGAATCGCGTTCATAGATTCCTCCTTTTATTCTACTGTCTATTATAACTCTTTTCACAAAGGAAGCAACTGAAAAACGAAAAAGGTAAGGACATTCTCCCTCACCTTTTCTAACATAATCCAAACTAAGCAATACTAGCAAGGAGATTCTCTAACTCCTCCTTGGTCAAGCGACGCCATTCTCCTTGTTCTAAGTTCTCATCCAAGACTAGAGTTCCCATCGTCAAACGTTGTAGGTCCACCACTTCCTTGCCACAGTAGGCTACCATGCGTTTGACTTGATGAAACTTCCCTTCAGCAATGGTCACACGAACCAGACTTTGATTTTTTTCTGGATCTACCGATACAAGCTCCAGTCTAGCAGGCTGACAGGTAAAGTCTTTGAGAGGAATGCCCTTGGCAAATGTCTCCACATCTTCTTGGGTCATAATACCTTTGACTTGAGCCAAATAGGTCTTATCCACATGACGTTTTGGTGAAAGAAGAGCATGGGAAAGCTGGCCGTCATTGGTCAAAAGCAGGAGGCCATGCGTGTCAATATCCAAGCGCCCTACTGGAAAAACTTCCTTGGTCCGAGCAATATCATCCAACAAGTCCAACACTGTTCTGTGTTTAGAATCCTCAGTCGCTGAAATAACTCCTTGGGGCTTGTTCATCATGTAGTAGACAAACTCTTCATACTCCAGCACTTGGCCATCAAAGCGAATCTCATCTCTTTCTTCATTGATCTGCAATTTAGCTGACTTTTCTTTTTTACCATTTACCGTCACGCGCCCAGCCTTAAGCAAGTTTTTGACTTCTGTCCGACTCCCTACAGCGCAGGCAACTAAAAATTTATCTAATCTCATAGAACTATTATATCATACTCAAAAGGAGGCTGGTACAATGACCAACCTCCTTTTCGTTTCATACTCTTCAAAAATCTCTTCAAACCGCGTCAACGTCCATCTGCAACCTCAAAACAGTGTTTTGAGCTGACTTCGTCAGTTCTATCTACAACCGAAAAGCAGTGCTTTGAGCAGCCTGCGGCTAGTTTCCTAGTTTCTCTTTGATTTTCATTGAGTATCAGATTTAAGAAATTAACTTCCTCGTCTCCAGAAAATAGCTAAGACAATCATAGCTCCTAAAACTGATGGGATAATAGCCGTATCAGCTAAAATAGGCCCCCAAGTTCCAAAAAGCATTTGACCCAGGAAAGCACCAATCCAACCCAGGAACATTTTCCCAAAGCATCCCATCCGTTCTCCACGATTGGTGATAGCTCCAGCTAATAGTCCGATCAAAAGACCGACAAACATACTTCCAATCATAGTTTCTCCTTAAATTGCCCAATCTCCATTGCGGAAGAGTGGTACGCGTGTTCCATCCTCACGGATACCATCGATATCCATTTGGTTCGAACCAATCATAAAGTCAACGTGAACGTCTGAACGGTTGAGTCCTGCAGCTTCCAGCTCTTCTTCGCTCATCTCCGCTCCACCAACAACGCTAGTCGCATAGGCTGCACCGATAGCCAAGTGGTTTGAAGCATTCTCATCGAAAAGCGTGTTGAAGAAGGTAATGCCTGACTGAGAAATTGGGCTTGGATCTGGTACCAAGGCACATTCACCCAAGGCACGCGCACCCGCATTTTCAAAGACAAGGTCCTTCATGACCTGATCACCCTTCTCAGCTGAAATATCGACGATTTGACCATTTTCAAAGGTCACCTTGATGCCTTCGATGATATTTCCGTTGTAGCTAAGTGGTTTTGTAGAGGTTACATAGCCCTCTGCACGACGGAAGTCAGGAGCCGTAAAGACTTCTTCTGTCGGCATATTTGGTAAGAATCCTTCTCCCTGTGCATTGATAGCACCAGCTGATTCCCAAACGTGGTTCTTCGGCAAACCAAGTGTCAAATCGGTCCCTGGAGCTGTGTAGTGAAGGGCTGAGAATTGTTCTTTATTGAGCATTTCTGCCTTACTCTTAAGAATGGCTGCATGTTCTTCCCAAGCCTTAACTGGATCTTCTTCATAGACACGGCAAGTTTTGAAGATTTGATCCCAAAGAAGGTCCACTGCTTCTTCATCGCTCGCAGCATTTGGAAAGACTTTCTTAGCCCATTCAAGTCCAGCAGCGGCTGCTACAGTCCAGCTAACCTTGTTGGACTGAGTTGCGATACGCATTGGCTTCATAGCGAGTCCCATCGCTTTTGCAGAAGCTGAAAGCTTGTCCGCATCCACTCCGTTCAAGGCACCTGGATCAGATGAACGGACACCGAGACGGCTAGCCTTGTTCTCCAAGAGATAGTTCATCTCAGCAATCTTGTATTCTGGCACATTGTCCAAACGCTCCATCGGCGCATGGAGGAATTTCTCACGGTTGATGACATCATCTGTCCACTGAACGATAACCTCATGCGCACCCAAGGCATAAGCTTCTTTCACGATCAAATGCGCCAACTCACGTTGCTCCACATCGATTGAGAGAGCCAAAGTGTGACCAGGTTGCACGTTAATTCCATTCGCAACCAACAATTTCGCATATTTTTCTAGATTTTCTTTAAAATTTGGTAAAACCATTCTATTCTTCCTTTTCTTTTGTTATTTTTCCTTCAAAGCAGAAAATAATCCTGCTAAAGCAATGGCACCAGACAAGAGCGCTGTCGATAGAATAATTGTTTCATCTGCCAGCTCTAGCTGATAGTCAAAAACCTTTTCAGCTGGTTTATCTTCCGCAAAGATTCTAAGTTTCATAAAAAATGTTCTCCGTTCTAATTCTTAAAATAAATCATCAAACAAACTCAACTGATTATCCTCTGGCATATTACCGAGAATTCCCATTTCATCCATCTTCTCAACCAAGGTAGATGAGAGTCCGCCACGCTTGCGCAGTTCTGTTTTAGAGAGGAACTCACCCTCTTCACGCGCACGCACCAACTGCTTAGCAACGTTCTCTCCCAAACCATCCATTGCTACAAATGGTGGGATGAGGGTATCTCCATCAATGATGAATTCAGTCGCATCACTACGGTATAGATCTAACTTGCCAAACTTAAAGCCACGTTCCCACATTTCATTGACAATCTCAAGAGTTGTATAGAGGTCAATTTCCACATTAGAGGCTTCATTATTCTTCCGTTTTTCAGCGATTTCTTCCATTCTACGCTTAATGGCATCCAAGCCGGCACCCATGGTTTTGATATCAAAAGCCTTAGCACGGATTGAGAAATAAGCACAGTAATAATAAATGGGATGGTGAACCTTGAAGTAGGCCACACGCAAGGCCATCATAACGTAGGCTGCCGCATGGGCTTTAGGGAACATATATTTGATTTTCCCACAAGATTCGATATACCACTCTGGCACCTTATTGGCCTTCATGGCTTCGATATAGCCATTTCGTTCTTCTTCGGAAATCTTCAACCACAAGCCCTTACGTACCCGTTCCATGATGGTAAAGGCCATTTTAGGCTCGAGACCCGCGTGCATGAGGTAAACCATGATGTCGTCCCGACAACCGATAACGGTTGATAGGTCCGCAATCCCTTGCTTGATCAAATCCTGGGCATTTCCCAACCAGACATCAGTACCGTGGGACAGACCTGAGAGCTGAAGCAATTCCGCAAAGGTTGTCGGATGGGTTTCATCGACCATCCCACGTACGAAGTTAGTTCCAAACTCTGGAATTCCCAGCATACCTGTCGCCGTTCCAATTTGTTCAGGAGTCACTCCTAGCACATCAGTCCCTGAAAAGAGAGCCATAACGCCTTCATCATCCATAGGAATTTCATTGGGGTCAATACCAGACAAGTCCTGAAGTTTCCGAATCATGGTCGGATCATCATGACCCAGCACATCGAGTTTGAGGACATTCTCATCGATATCATGGAAGTTAAAGTGAGTCGTCTGCCATTCAGCCGTCACGTCATCCGCTGGATACTGGACAGGCGTAAAGTCGTAGACATCCATGTAGTTCGGAATAACAACGATTCCTCCTGGGTGTTGTCCTGTAGTCCGCTTGACACCGGCAGCACCTTGGGCAAGACGTTCCACCTCTGCATCACGATAAAATTTCCCATAGTCTCTCTCATAGCCCTTGACAAATCCATAGGCAGTCTTGGCAGCTACTGTACCAACCGTTCCCGCACGGAAGGCATACTCCTCACCAAAGATATCACGTACATCCAAGTGGGCGCTAGGCTGGTCTTCTCCCGAGAAGTTCAAGTCAATATCGGGAACCTTGTCTCCATCAAAACCAAGGAAGGTCTCGAACGGAATATCCTGCCCATTTTTGCTGAGTTTATGACCACAGTTTGGACAATCCTTATTGGGCATATCAAAACCTGAACCATAAGAACCATCCGTGATAAACTCACTATACTGACACTGACCACAGACGTAGTGTGGAGAGAGAGGATTAACCTCCGTAATCCCAATCATAGTCGCAACAAAACTGGACCCAACAGACCCACGAGAACCAACCAAGTAGCCCCGTTCATTGGAACGTTGCACCAGCATCTGCGATGCCAGATAAATCACGGCAAATCCATTCCCCAGAATGGAAGTTAATTCTTTTTCAATCCGCAAATCAACGATATCTGGCAGCGGATTTCCATAAATCTCAAAAGCTTTCTTATAGGTCAGCTCGGCGACCGTTTCTTCCGCCTTGTCAATGAAAGGTGTGTACAAGTCACCCTTAACAACCTCAACAGGTTCAAAGATATCTGCCAAGGCATTGGTGTTTTCAATGACTAATTTGCGTGCTAAATCTTCTCCCAAGAAAGCAAACTCATCCAACATTTCATTGGTCGTTCTAAAATGAGCCTTCGGTAGCGGTGCTGGTTGGGCATGTTCACCATGACCGATGGTTCGGTTAATCATAGCCCCCTGACCCAAACTACGGACAATAATTTCACGGTAAATCTCTTCTTCCGGTTCGATATAGTGGACATTTCCCGTAGCTAGAACAGGCTTGCCAAGGCGGTCTCCCACTTCTATCAAACTCTTGATAATAGTCTGGAGTTCCTCCATATCCTTGACCTGCTCTTTAGCAATCAAGGGAGCATAGATAGCTGGTGGCATGACCTCGATAAAGTCATAATACTTGGCCACCTCAACCGCCGCATCCACACCTTGGGAAACAACTGCGTCAAAAACTTCGCCCTCGGAGCAAGCCGACCCCAAAATCAAGCCCTCCCGATGGGCATCTAGAACTGTTCTCGGAATCCGTGGCACCCCTTCAAAATATTTGGTGTTAGACAAAGAAACCAGCTTAAAAATATTTTTTAAACCAACTTGATTCTTGACATAAATCGTCGCATGCTTGATCCGAGCTTTTTTATAAGAGTCTGGACTAATCAAATCAATGTTAAGTCTAGCCAGATCAGTCACACCATGTTTTTCTGCTACCTCTTTGATAAAGATGAAAAGCAAACGACCAGTAGCTTCCGCATCGTAGTTGGCCATGTGGTGGTGTTCCAGTGCTACACCAAAACGCTTGGTCAAAGGCCCCAAACCATGACGTTTATACTCAGGATAGAGGTTTCTAGCAAACTCCAGCGTATCGATAACTGGCTGGCTAATCTTAGGCAGACCATGACGCTCATAGTTGACATTCATAAAGCCAACGTCAAAGGTGGCATTGTGAGCAACTAAGACTGTATCCTTGCAAAATTCTTGGAATTCTTGCAAAACTTGTTCCAGTGGTTTGGCATTTTTGACATGATCGTCTGTAATACCTGTTAACTCAGTAGTAAAGGCTGACAAGGGATGCCCAGGATTGATAAATTCATCAAATTCGGCAATAACATTCCCCTTATACATCTTAGAAGCCGCAACCTGAATCAGGTCATTATAGATAGCTGAAAGTCCCGTCGTTTCCACGTCAAAGACCACATAGGTCGCTTCTGACAAGTCCATCTCCACTTCGTTGTAAACGATAGGGACACGGTCCTCCACGATATTGGCTTCCATTCCATAGATCAGCTGGATTCCAGCTTTCTTAGCTGCCTTGTAGCCATGTGGAAAGGATTGAACAT
Organism: Streptococcus oralis; assembly: GCF_024399415.1. Classification (NCBI taxonomy): domain Bacteria; kingdom Bacillati; phylum Bacillota; class Bacilli; order Lactobacillales; family Streptococcaceae; genus Streptococcus; species Streptococcus oralis. The sequence goes on along the minus strand of NZ_CP029257.1, from coordinate 188,828 downwards.
TTCCATGGTCGGTGATGGCAACCGCCTTGTGTCCCCACTTAGCAGCTGTCGTAACGATCTCCTCTACCTCTGGTAGAGCATCCATGGTCGACATGTTGGTATGAGCATGAAACTCAACCCGACGCTCACCTTCTGGCATCAAATCCTTCCGCTCATAGTGAACAACTTCCTGCACATCCTGGACGTTCATGGTCAAATCACGTGTGAAGTTATTCATCTCCACATTCCCACGAACTCGGAGCCAAGAATTCTTCTTAATGATGTCAAACTTCTGAGCCTCTTCTTCATTCTTAACCCATTTTTGCATTGAAAAACTTGAAGTGTAGTCTGTCATTTTAAAGTTGATCAAAACGCGACCAGTTCTGGTCACCTTATGCTCCACATCAAAAACGACCCCTTCAAAGACCAGGCGATTTTCCTCAGTCGTCACGTCGATCATCTGGGTAACTTCAGCCTTATCTAGTTTAGGCTTGGCCGCAGCCTTTTTAGCCTGAAAATCAAAGGCTGGCTTCTCTTCTACTGGAGGAGGAGCCATTTGTTCCAGTTGCTCCATAGCTCGTAAAGCTTCTTCGTTGGCAGCCTGGACGATTTGTTCATTCTCCACATGAAAGGCTTCCTCCTGCTCTTGTGTAAGAGCATCTTTCTTTTCTATTTGGCATACAAAGGCTGGAAAACCAAACTTTTCGAGTTGCTTTGCCAAATTAGGAAGATGATTCTTCTTAAAGTGCTCCTTATCAATCGCCTCTGAACCTTCAATAATGAGTTGATTTCCCTCCGCACGAGCGTTTAAATTCTGGTAAAGAGATTTAAACCCCTGACTTGCACATGGACCTTCAGAAAAAGCCTCTCTATAGTAGGCCTGCAAGAGTTCATTAGAGAATTCTTGAGAAAGAGCCTTGATTTCGAAAACAGCTCGATTCCCTGTCTTAGAAAATTCTTCACCAAGCCCTTTCTTTAACTCCAGAAAGATTTCAATAGGCAAAATTTTAGAAAATACAAAATGAAATTCCCAAATCTTACTAATTTTATGAACCACAACACGCTCAATTCTGGCATCAACAAGAGCAGGATCCCGTCTCAATCGATCAGAGATTCCTAGTTGATTCATTAAAATTTCAAACTTACTTGACATTCATTTTCCTCACATTATTCTCTTACTATTTTACCATAATTAAAGAAAATATATGACTAGTACCATTCCTTAAGCACTGCTAGTTTACACAAATTTGTTCCATGAACAAAAAAGAAGACTCTCAGAATCTCCTTAGTAAATAAAAAAAGATACCCTATAGTATCCTCGTAATCAATCGGGAAGACAGGATTCGAACCTGCGACACCTTGGTCCCAAACCAAGTACTCTACCAAGCTGAGCTACTTCCCGCGTTAAATAAAAAAATGCACCCTAGAGGAGTCGAACCTCTAACCGCCTGATTCGTAGTCAGGTACTCTATCCAGTTGAGCTAAGGGTGCTCATCATTATATGCCGAGGACCGGAATCGAACCGGTACGATCGTTACCAATCGCAGGATTTTAAGTCCTGTGCGTCTGCCAGTTCCGCCACCCCGGCCTCTCTAAGCGAACGACGGGATTCGAACCCGCGACCCCCACCTTGGCAAGGTGGTGTTCTACCACTGAACTACGTTCGCATCGACCTCTTATTCTATATAAAAAAATGCCGGCTACATGACTTGAACACGCGACCCTCTGATTACAAATCAGATGCTCTACCAACTGAGCTAAGCCGGCTGATTTCTATTATGCGGGTTAAGGGACTTGAACCCCCACGCCGTTAAGCGCCAGATCCTAAATCTGGTGCGTCTGCCAATTCCGCCAAACCCGCAAATATGACCCGTACTGGGCTCGAACCAGTGACCCATTGATTAAAAGTCAATTGCTCTACCAACTGAGCTAACGAGTCTAAAATAACTTCCGTTATCTTAAACGGTCCCGACGGGAATCGAACCCGCGATCTTCGCCGTGACAGGGCGACGTGATAACCGCTACACTACGGGACCTATGGGAGTTAACGGGATCGAACCGCTGACCCTCTGCTTGTAAGGCAGATGCTCTCCCAGCTGAGCTAAACTCCCAAAAAGGAAGTCTCTAAACTTCCTATTCTGCTAAGCGACTTCCATATCTCACAGGGGGCAACCCCCAACTACTTCCGGCGTTCTAGGGCTTAACTGCTGTGTTCGGCATGGGTACAGGTGTATCTCCTAGGCTATCGTCACTTAACTCTGAGTAATACCTACTCAAAATTGAATATCTATCAAATACCAAGAAAACCGTCCGCTTTCATATTCTCAGTTACTTTGGATAAGTCCTCGAGCTATTAGTATTAGTCCGCTACATGTGTCGCCACACTTCCACTTCTAACCTATCTACCTGATCATCTCTCAGGGCTCTTACTGATATAAAATCATGGGAAATCTCATCTTGAGGTGGGTTTCACACTTAGATGCTTTCAGCGTTTATCCCTTCCCTACATAGCTACCCAGCGATGCCTTTGGCAAGACAACTGGTACACCAGCGGTAAGTCCACTCTGGTCCTCTCGTACTAGGAGCAGATCCTCTCAAATTTCCTACGCCCGCGACGGATAGGGACCGAACTGTCTCACGACGTTCTGAACCCAGCTCGCGTGCCGCTTTAATGGGCGAACAGCCCAACCCTTGGGACCGACTACAGCCCCAGGATGCGACGAGCCGACATCGAGGTGCCAAACCTCCCCGTCGATGTGAACTCTTGGGGGAGATAAGCCTGTTATCCCCAGGGTAGCTTTTATCCGTTGAGCGATGGCCCTTCCATACGGAACCACCGGATCACTAAGCCCGACTTTCGTCCCTGCTCGAGTTGTAGCTCTCGCAGTCAAGCTCCCTTATACCTTTACACTCTGCGAATGATTTCCAACCATTCTGAGGGAACCTTTGGGCGCCTCCGTTACCTTTTAGGAGGCGACCGCCCCAGTCAAACTGCCCGTCAGACACTGTCTCCGATAGGGATAACCTATCCGGGTTAGAGTGGCCATAACACAAGGGTAGTATCCCAACAACGTCTCCTTCGAAACTGGCGTCCCGATCTCATAGACTCCTACCTATCCTGTACATGTGGTACAGACACTCAATATCAAACTGCAGTAAAGCTCCATGGGGTCTTTCCGTCCTGTCGCGGGTAACCTGCATCTTCACAGGTACTAAAATTTCACCGAGTCTCTCGTTGAGACAGTGCCCAAATCATTACGCCTTTCGTGCGGGTCGGAACTTACCCGACAAGGAATTTCGCTACCTTAGGACCGTTATAGTTACGGCCGCCGTTTACTGGGGCTTCAATTCATACCTTCGGATTACTCCTAAGCACTCCTCTTAACCTTCCAGCACCGGGCAGGCGTCACCCCCTATACATCATCTTACGATTTAGCAGAGAGCTGTGTTTTTGATAAACAGTTGCTTGGGCCTATTCACTGCGGCTGACGTAAAGTCAGCACCCCTTCTCCCGAAGTTACGGGGTCATTTTGCCGAGTTCCTTAACGAGAGTTCTCTCGCTCACCTGAGGCTACTCGCCTCGACTACCTGTGTCGGTTTGCGGTACGGGTAGAGTATGTTTAAACGCTAGAAGCTTTTCTTGGCAGTGTGACGTCACTAACTTCGCTACTAAACTTCGCTCCCCATCACAGCTCAATGTTATAGATATAAGCATTTGACTCATATCACACCTCACTGCTTAGACAGACTCTTCCATTCGTCTGCTTTAGTTAGCCTACTGCGTCCCTCCATCACTACATACTCTAGTACAGGAATATCAACCTGTTGTCCATCGGATACACCTTTCGGTCTCTCCTTAGGTCCCGACTAACCCAGGGCGGACGAGCCTTCCCCTGGAAACCTTAGTCTTACGGTGGACAGGATTCTCACCTGTCTTTCGCTACTCATACCGGCATTCTCACTTCTATGCGTTCCAGCACTCCTCACGGTATACCTTCTTCACACATAGAACGCTCTCCTACCATACCTATAAAGGTATCCACAGCTTCGGTAAATTGTTTTAGCCCCGGTACATTTTCGGCGCAGGGTCACTCGACTAGTGAGCTATTACGCACTCTTTGAATGAATAGCTGCTTCTAAGCTAACATCCTAGTTGTCTGTGCAACCCCACATCCTTTTCCACTTAACAATTATTTTGGGACCTTAGCTGGTGGTCTGGGCTGTTTCCCTTTCGACTACGGATCTTAGCACTCGCAGTCTGACTGCCGACCATAATTCATTGGCATTCGGAGTTTATCTGAGATTGGTAATCCGGGATGGACCCCTCACCCAAACAGTGCTCTACCTCCAAGAATCTTTATGTCGACGCTAGCCCTAAAGCTATTTCGGAGAGAACCAGCTATCTCCAAGTTCGTTTGGAATTTCTCCGCTACCCACAAGTCATCCAAGCACTTTTCAACGTGCCCTGGTTCGGTCCTCCAGTGCGTCTTACCGCACCTTCAACCTGCTCATGGGTAGGTCACATGGTTTCGGGTCTACGACATGATACTAAGGCGCCCTATTCAGACTCGGTTTCCCTGCGGCTCCGTCTCTTCAACTTAACCTCGCATCATATCGTAACTCGCCGGTTCATTCTACAAAAGGCACGCTCTCACCCATTAACGGGCTCGAACTTGTTGTAGGCACACGGTTTCAGGTTCTATTTCACTCCCCTCCCGGGGTGCTTTTCACCTTTCCCTCACGGTACTGGTTCACTATCGGTCACTAGGGAGTATTTAGGGTTGGGAGATGGTCCTCCCAGATTCCGACGGGATTTCACGTGTCCCGCCGTACTCAGGATACTGCTAGGTACAAAGACTATTTTAAATACGAGGCTATTACTCTCTTTGGCTGATCTTCCCAAATCATTCTTCTATAGTCTTTGAGTCCACATTGCAGTCCTACAACCCCGAAGAGTAAACTCTTCGGTTTGCCCTCCTGCCGTTTCGCTCGCCGCTACTAAGGCAATCGCTTTTGCTTTCTCTTCCTGCAGCTACTTAGATGTTTCAGTTCACTGCGTCTTCCTCCTCACATCCTTAACAGATGCGGGTAACAGGTAGTACCTGTTGGGTTCCCCCATTCGGAAATCCCTGGATCATCGCTTACTTACAGCTACCCAAGGCATATCGTCGTTTGTCACGTCCTTCTTCGGCTCCTAGTGCCAAGGCATCCACCGTGCGCCCTTATTAACTTAACCTTATTTTTTGACCTTTCAGTCATAAACTCTTTTAATACTACAGCGTTTCGGTTTATTTTCTTGTTACTATTTGATATAGATATTCAATTTTCAATGTGCATTACTTGGTGATCTCTCACCAATGGAGCCTAGCGGGATCGAACCGCTGACCTCCTGCGTGCAAAGCAGGCGCTCTCCCAGCTGAGCTAAGGCCCCACAAGACCTCTCAAGACTAAACAAGACCAATGTGCAGTTCCTTATCCTTAGAAAGGAGGTGATCCAGCCGCACCTTCCGATACGGCTACCTTGTTACGACTTCACCCCAATCATCTATCCCACCTTAGGCGGCTGGCTCCTAAAAGGTTACCTCACCGACTTCGGGTGTTACAAACTCTCGTGGTGTGACGGGCGGTGTGTACAAGGCCCGGGAACGTATTCACCGCGGCGTGCTGATCCGCGATTACTAGCGATTCCGACTTCATGTAGGCGAGTTGCAGCCTACAATCCGAACTGAGACTGGCTTTAAGAGATTAGCTTGCCGTCACCGGCTTGCGACTCGTTGTACCAGCCATTGTAGCACGTGTGTAGCCCAGGTCATAAGGGGCATGATGATTTGACGTCATCCCCACCTTCCTCCGGTTTATTACCGGCAGTCTCGCTAGAGTGCCCAACTAAATGATGGCAACTAACAATAGGGGTTGCGCTCGTTGCGGGACTTAACCCAACATCTCACGACACGAGCTGACGACAACCATGCACCACCTGTCACCTCTGTCCCGAAGGAAAACTCTATCTCTAGAGCGGTCAGAGGGATGTCAAGACCTGGTAAGGTTCTTCGCGTTGCTTCGAATTAAACCACATGCTCCACCGCTTGTGCGGGCCCCCGTCAATTCCTTTGAGTTTCAACCTTGCGGTCGTACTCCCCAGGCGGAGTGCTTAATGCGTTAGCTGCGGCACTAAACCCCGGAAAGGGTCTAACACCTAGCACTCATCGTTTACGGCGTGGACTACCAGGGTATCTAATCCTGTTTGCTCCCCACGCTTTCGAGCCTCAGCGTCAGTTACAAGCCAGAGAGCCGCTTTCGCCACCGGTGTTCCTCCATATATCTACGCATTTCACCGCTACACATGGAATTCCACTCTCCCCTCTTGCACTCAAGTTAAACAGTTTCCAAAGCGTACTATGGTTAAGCCACAGCCTTTAACTTCAGACTTATCTAACCGCCTGCGCTCGCTTTACGCCCAATAAATCCGGACAACGCTCGGGACCTACGTATTACCGCGGCTGCTGGCACGTAGTTAGCCGTCCCTTTCTGGTAAGATACCGTCACAGTGTGAACTTTCCACTCTCACACTCATTCTTCTCTTACAACAGAGCTTTACGATCCGAAAACCTTCTTCACTCACGCGGCGTTGCTCGGTCAGACTTCCGTCCATTGCCGAAGATTCCCTACTGCTGCCTCCCGTAGGAGTCTGGGCCGTGTCTCAGTCCCAGTGTGGCCGATCACCCTCTCAGGTCGGCTATGTATCGTTGCCTTGGTGAGCCGTTACCTCACCAACTAGCTAATACAACGCAGGTCCATCTGGTAGTGATGCAATTGCACCTTTTAAGCAAATGTCATGCAACATCTACTCTTATGCGGTATTAGCTATCGTTTCCAATAGTTATCCCCCGCTACCAGGCAGGTTACCTACGCGTTACTCACCCGTTCGCAACTCATCCAGAGAAGCAAGCTCCTCCTTCAGCGTTCTACTTGCATGTATTAGGCACGCCGCCAGCGTTCGTCCTGAGCCAGGATCAAACTCTCATTAAAAGTTTGAGTTCTCACTCATTTCTGTCACTGACAGATTTATTGTTTTTTCATTGTTCAGTACTATAACTTCAGTTATAGTGCCCTGCACATTGGTTCGTCTTGTTCAGTTTTCAAAGGTCTTTGTCACTCATTCTCTCTCGAGCGACAACTATATTAGTATATCACAGCCACCTGTCTCTGTCAACAGATTTTTTAAACTTTTTTCAAGTTTTTTTAGCCGCAATACAACATAGTCCGTACGGGATTCGAACCCGTGTTACCGCCGTGAAAAGGCGGTGTCTTAACCCCTTGACCAACGGACCTGAGCTTTTCAACTCTTTCTATTATACCTACTTTTTTACCTTTGTCAAGGACTTTTTTCCTCTTTATCGAAATTCTGAAAAGATTAGGGAAAGTTCTCTCAGGAGAGCTTTCCGTCCTCTAAAGACTTCCCCTCCCATGAGACGGTCTATTAATTCTTGTTTTTCCATACTCTGTTTTGATTTGTAATTCTTTAGAAGTTCGTGAAAGAGATAATAATCGTCCAGCCTGAGTCCTTTTTCTCCTAGACGATGGCTAATCTCACTCACCTCTTCATAGGGTTCTTTGTCAAAACGGCGTTTGTGGCTTTCCTGTTTACGGATGTAATCTAGGATACGATTTCTAAACTTTGTTTTAAAGCAGACATAAAGTCGATGGCGCTCGCCCTCTAGTAACTCTGGATTGCGACTCACCAGCTCATACAGACATAACATGCCTTCCTGATCCCAGTCCTCTTTCTCCCACAGATGCAAATGATAATCTTTGCGACACTTATGGACGATTCCCTTAATTTCTTCATATAAGTCTTTTAGATTCATAGACCTCTCCTTTCTGCATTTAGTTTAGCAAAATGCGCGAGCCCCTGGGTCTACTTCCTCTGTTTTATACTTCTTCCTCCCTCAACAGCACATAAAAAGAGAGGCAAAGCCTCTCTGGGGTTATAATTCTGCAATTTGGTTGAGATTCACTTCTGCAATCGTGTCATTACCAAACATAGAGATAATCATCTTCACTTTGTTGTTATCAATTTCAGTAATTTTACCTGTGTAGTCTGCAAAAGCACCATCAATGATGCGGACTGTCTGGCCAACTTCAACGTCAATATCAAACTCTTGAACAGTTTGTCCCATTGAAACCAGAATATCACGAATTTCTTGTTCCAATAGTGGAGTTGGTTTTGATCTGTTACCGTGTGAGCCGACGAATCCTGTTACGTTAGGTGTGTTTCGAACGACGAACCATGCTTCATCGGTCATGACCATTTCTACAAGGACATAACCTGGAAAGCGATTCTCTTCAATTTCCTTTTTCTTTCCATTTTTCTCAACTTGCACGGTTTGTGTTGGAATCTCAACCCGTAGAATATTATCCAACATGTTATACGTTTGCGCACGTTGCAATAGATTTTCTTTTACCTTATTTTCATAGCCAGAATAAGTTTGTAGAACAAACCATCCCTTGTCAAAACTATCCATGATATTTCCTTTCATACATATATAGAAGAAAGTTAGCAGAAGTTCTCCGCTTCTCTTCTAAAAAATGTTAATAAATCGAATCAAACCTGAAACAATCAACTGGTCAAAAATGTAAATGATGACCACAAAGAAGGCTGTGTATTCCATAATAGAGCGAAAATCTCTCCAGCTTTCTTTGCGAGTTGGCCAAGTTGTTTCTTTAAGAAGTTTAAAAATATCCTTAATAAAACCCATCGTTCTCTCCTATCTCGTTTCTCTATGTGTCGTATATTTTCCACAATGTTTACAAAATTTATTTACTTCTAGTCGTGTTGGCTTGGGGTTCCCACTAATTTTGATTGAGTAATTCCTTGAACCACAAACTGCACAAGCTAGGCTTGCTTTTTTTAGTGCCATAACGCCTCCATCTTATCTATTATAACAAGAAACCTAGGCTTTGACAAGCCTCTTAACGAAATAGATTAAGGATTGAGTCCCATATTGTCTGGGCTTTTTCTTTTATCTTGGCTTCTGAAATCGCCCGACCTGCTTCATCTACAAGATTTTGAGCACGACTACGAATATCTCCTATCGGATCCTCAGACTGGTTTGTCTCATTTTCAACGGCCTGCTTTTTCGTATTTTCTGGTTCAATCCCATTTTGTTTATAAGCATTCTCAACTGTAAAAGTGCTACCTGGAGTGTAGGGCAAAATGGTATTAGCCATACTTCTAAAGACATGGGCTGCTCCATTTGAGGTCGAACCTGCTAGATAATGACTCTCATCTGTTGTTGGGAAACCGAGCCAGTGGCTGATTACAACATCTGGAGTATAGCCAATCACCCACTGGTCACTGGTATATTCTGGGTTGAAAACAGCTTCAGTCGTACCTGTTTTACCAGCCATAACGTAATCCGCTGGTGACGAACTAATTCCTGTACCATTGGTAAATGTTCCTAGCATCATACTGGTCATTTTATCAGCTACCGACTTATCAATCACTCGTTTTTGGGAATTTTTATGACTCTTTATGACCTGACCGCTGGCATTCTCAATACGAGTGATGAAATGAGCTTCAGGCATTAGACCTCCATTGGCAAAGGCTGCATAGGCTTGCGCCATCTGGAGAGGATTCGTCTCCACACCTCCACCAAGAGCAACTCCAAGAACTCGGTCAACTTTTTCCATATTCAGGCCAAATCTCTCCCCAGCGTCAAAAGCTTTGTCAATACCTAATTCATTTACAGTCGCAACTGCCGGTAGGTTGAGTGATTCCGCCAAGGCCTGATACATAGGCACTTCTGGAGATGTCTTAATGCCCGCATAGTTGTCTACTTGATAACTGTTGTACTGCATCGTATGATTATCCAGTTGCTTGTTCAAGGCCCATCCTGCTTCTACTGCGGGTGTATAAACAACTAAAGGTTTAATGGTTGAGCCTGGGCTACGCTTAGACTGAGTGGCATAGTTAAAATTGCGGAAGCCTGGTTTGTCATCACCAGCTACACGACCAACAACTCCACGCACTCCACCAGTCTTGGGTTCTAGAGCGACACTACCCGATTCTGCATGCGTTCCGTCTTCTGCTGTTGGAAATAGCGAAGTGTTTTCATAAATAACCTGCATGTTTGCTTGGTAGTTTTGGTCAAGCTCTGTGTAGATTCGATAGCCGTTGTTGACAATCTCTTCTTCTGTGAGATTGTACTTGGAAACCGCTTCGTTGACAACTGCATCAAAATAGGACGGGTAACGATAATCCGAAACTTTGCCTTCATACTTATCTTGCAGTTGAGAAGCCATATCTACTCCAGCCGCTTCGGTCTCTTGATTTTTATCAATATAGCCCGCTGCAACCATATTTTGTAATACAGTATCCCTACGGTTGGTCGAAGTTTCAACAGAATTTAATGGATTATACAATTCTGGTCCCTTGAGCATCCCTGCTAGAGTGGCCGCCTGATCAAGCGTTAGCTGTGAAGCTGATACACCGAAATATTTCTTACTTGCATCTTCAACACCCCATACCCCATTTCCAAAGTAGGCGTTATTGAGGTACATAGTAAGGATTTGCTCCTTGCTGTATTTCTTTGTCAACTCTAAGGCAAGGAAAAACTCCTTGGCCTTCCGTTCAACGGTTTGGTCCTGAGAAAGATAGGCATTTTTCGCCAACTGTTGAGTGATGGTAGACCCCCCTCCAGAACGACCCGCTGTAAGGATGGCTAGAAAGAAACGACCGTAGTTAATCCCATCATTTTTATAAAAGGAACGGTCCTCTGTCGCGACGACAGCATTCTGCAAGTCTTTACTGATATCTGTCAGTTCAACATAGGTTCCCTTTTGACCTGATAGGGCGCCTGCCTCTTTTTCTTCGCGGTCAAAAATCAGAGTTCGTGTTTTCAAGGCATTTTGCAAATCATTAACATTGGTAGATTTGGCTATGGCAAATAGGTAGGTTCCTACTAGCAAACCTGCACTTAACCCTAAAATGATGACGATTTTTGTCAGATGGTAACGACGCCAAAATTTCCGAATCGGACCTACATGGCCTAGTTTTTTTCTATCGCTCCGAGAACGACGCATACTAGTAGAATCAGACTCTGCTGATTCACTCGTTTCTTTTTTAAAGAGAGAAAGAAACTTCTCAAATAATTTATCTAATTTCATGCGTTTATTTTATCATCTTCACCATAGGAACTCAAGAATTTAGCTATTCCCTATCCAAATAGGGCTTTTTTTGTTACAATATCTGTATGCAATTCACATTTACATTACCCGAATCCTTACCTCAAATGACGGTCAAACAATTTCTAGAGGAACAACTCCTCATCCCTAGAAAAATCCGCCATTTTTTGAGAATCAAGAAGAACATCTTAATTAACCACGAAGAAGTGCACTGGAACGAGATGGTCAAGCCAGGGGACATTTGCCAGTTGACTTTTGACGAGGAAGATTATCCCAAAAAAGAAATCCTTTGGGGCAACCCAGACCTCGTTCAAGAGGTTTATCAAGACCAACATCTCATTATCGTCAACAAGCCAGAGGGAATGAAAACTCACGGAAATCAACCTGGTGAAATTGCCCTTCTCAACCATGTCTCTGCCTACGTTGGCCAAACCTGTTATGTCGTTCATCGTCTGGATATGGAAACAAGTGGTTTAGTGCTTTTTGCTAAAAATCCTTTTATCTTACCCATCCTCAATCGTTTGTTGGAGAAAAAGGAAATCGCTCGTGAGTACTGGGCACTTATAGAAGGGCGAGTAGAAAGTAAAGAACTTGTCTTTCGAGATAAAATTGGTCGTGATCGACACGATCGTAGAAAAAGAATAGTCGATGCCAAAAATGGACAATATGCTGAAACACATATCAGTCGATTAAAGCAATTTCCAAACAAGACTACCCTTGTCCGTTGCAAACTAAAGACCGGTCGAACACATCAAATCCGTATTCACCTCTCTCATCATAAGCACCCTATTCTGGGCGATCCTCTCTATAACTCTAGTTCAAAAGTAAGCAGGCTCATGCTCCATGCCTTCCGACTTTCCTTTACTCATCCACTCACCTTAGAACAATTGAGTTTTACTGCCCTCTCAGATACTTTCGAAACCGAATTAAAACAAAATGGATGATAGCATCATCCATTTTTCTATATAATAAAAGCAAGACCAGAAGGCCTTGCTTTTATCGACTCAAGAATTATTTAGCGATTTTTGCAAAGTATTCAAGAGTACGTACAAGTTGTGCAGTGTATGACATTTCGTTGTCGTACCATGATACAACTTTAACCAATTGTTTACCGTCAACGTCAAGAACTTTAGTTTGAGTTGCGTCAAACAATGAACCGTAAGACATACCTACGATATCTGAAGATACGATTGGATCTTCTGTGTAACCGTATGATTCGTTTGAAGCTGCTTTCATAGCTGCGTTCACTTCATCAACAGTAACGTTCTTTTCAAGAACTGCTACCAATTCAGTAACTGATCCAGTTGGAGTTGGAACACGTTGTGCAGATCCGTCAAGTTTACCGTTCAATTCTGGGATTACAAGACCGATAGCTTTAGCAGCACCAGTTGAGTTAGGAACGATGTTTGCAGCACCAGCGCGAGCACGGCGAAGGTCACCACCACGGTGTGGTCCGTCAAGGATCATTTGGTCACCAGTGTAAGCGTGGATAGTAGTCATCAATCCTTCTACAACACCGAAGTTGTCTTGAAGAGCTTTAGCCATTGGAGCCAAGCAGTTTGTAGTACATGAAGCACCTGAGATAACTGTTTCAGTACCGTCAAGAACGTCGTGGTTAGTGTTGAATACGATTGTTTTAACATCGTTTCCACCAGGAGCAGTGATAACAACTTTCTTAGCTCCACCTTTAAGGTGTTTTTCAGCTGCATCTTTCTTAGCAAAGAAACCAGTTGCTTCAAGAACGATTTCTACACCGTCAGTAGCCCAGTCGATTTGTTCTGGATCACGTTCAGCAGAAACTTTAACGAATTTACCGTTAACTTCGAATCCACCTTCTTTAACTTCTACAGTACCGTCGAAACGACCTTGAGTTGTGTCGTATTTCAACAAGTGTGCAAGCATAACTGGATCTGTAAGGTCGTTGATGCGAGTAACTTCAACACCTTCTACGTTTTGGATACGGCGGAAAGCAAGACGACCGATACGTCCGAAACCGTTAATACCAACTTTAACTACCATTAGTGATTTCCTCCTTATGAAAATCATGAAAATTTTATTGTGAAAAGAGTAACTTGAATCACTACAAATCACCTTTCAACAAAACTATTATATAACTATTTGAGTTTAATTGCAAGTACGGGCGTTGATTTTCTCTCCTGCTTTTCTACTTTTTCTCCCCCTTTTTATTCATCCATTCTTTTATTCTCAAAGCATATCTCTAGAATTTTTATAATATCTGCATATTCTCTTCATTATCAAGGTGAAACTACAATTTCAACTCTTTCAGAGTTTACAAAAAAGAGACAGGATCACTCCTGTCTCTAGGCTGATAAACGATTATTTGCGACGTCCTGGTCGTTCTGCATAACCATAGTAAGCATCTGCCATGATTTCTTCCATGTCAGCTACCATTGGCAAGCGTGGGTTAGCAGGTGAACATTGGTCTTCATAAGCAAGCAAGGCAATTTCATGCAAGCTGTCTTTCCAAGCTTTTTCATCGATTCCAAAGCCTTTGAAGTTCATTGTGATTCCAACTGCTTCACCAAGATCGTAAACTGCTTTGGCATACGCTTCAACCGCTTCTTCTGGAGTTGAGTGAGGCAAGCCAAGCATTTTCGCGATGTCTTGGAATTTCTCATCAGCTTTCCAGTAGTTGTACTTAGGCCATGTAGTTGTCTTAGATGGGCGAGTACCGTTGTAACGGATAACGTATGGAAGCAAGATTGCATTTGTACGTCCGTGAACAGTATGGTGAACACCACCAATCTTGTGGGCCATTGAGTGGCTCATACCAAGGAAGGCATTGGCGAAGGCCATACCAGCCATTGTAGACGCATTATGCATTTTTTCACGTGCTTCTGGGTCAGCTGTCTTAACAGATTTTTCCAACCATTCAAAGACAAGTTTGATTGTTTGAAGCGCAATACCGTCTGTGTAGTCGTTAGCAAAGTTTGAAGTGTAGGCTTCAGTCGCGTGAGTCAAGACGTCCATACCTGTATCAGCAGCGATGAAGTCTGGAACTGATTCAACCAAAGCAGGGTCAACAATGGCAATAGTTGGTGTCAATGAGTAGTCAGCCAATGGGTATTTGCGGTTGTTTTTCTTATCAGAGATAACGGCAAATGGTGTTACTTCTGAACCTGTACCTGAAGTTGTTGGAATACCGATGTATTTCGCTTTCTTACCAAGTGATGGGAAGCGGAAGGCACGTTTACGGATGTCCATGAATTTTTGAACCAAGTCACGGAAGTCGATTTCTGGTTGTTCGTAGAAGAGCCACATTACTTTGGCCGCGTCCATTGGAGAACCACCACCAAGAGCGATAATTGTATCTGGTTCAAATGCTTTCATCACTTCAGCACCACGTTCTACAGTTGTGATGTCTGGATCTGGTTCAACATCTGAGAAGACTTGAATAGTTACACGGTTGCTACGTGCGTTCAATTGATCGATAACACGTTGAACAAAGCCAAGTTTTTCGATAGATTTGTCTGTAACAATCATAACGCGTTCAATATCTTCACATGTTTGAAGGTATTGGATAGAATTGCGTTCGAAGTAAATTTTTGAAGGAACTTTAAACCATTGCATATTATTTCTACGTTTCCCTACTTTCTTGATGTTTAGAAGGTTGATCGCACTTACGTTATCACCGACTGAGTTGTGTCCATATGAACCACATCCAAGTGTCAATGATGGAATGAAGGCATTGTATACGTCACCGATACCACCGAAAGTAGATGGAGAGTTCCAGATAATACGCATTGCTTTGATTTCTGTACCAAAGCGTTTAGCGAGAGCTTCGTCTTTTGTATGGATGGCTGCTGAGTGACCAAGTCCGTTAAACTCAACCATTTGACGAGCTTTTGTAAGACCGTCTTCTGTATCTTCAGCTTTTAGGACAGCGATAACTGGTGACAATTTTTCACGAGTCAATGGTTCTTTCGGTCCTACTTCTGCACATTCTGCAGCCAAGATGTTTGTTCCTTCTGGAACACTAAATCCTGCTTGTTCTGCAATCCATGCTGCTGGTTTACCAACAATGTTTGCATTTAGTTTAGCACCAGCACAGTTTTTGCTGTTTGCTTTCACACCGAAACAGAATTCTTCAAGAAGGGCTTTTTCTTTCTTGTTTACAAAGTAAGTGTGATATGATTTGAATTCTTCTACAAATTCATCATACACTTCTTTATCAATGATAACCGCTTGTTCTGATGCACAGACCATCCCATTATCAAATGATTTAGACATAACGATGTCATGAGCAGCTTGACGAAGGTCAGCAGATTTTTCTACATAGGCAGGAACGTTTCCGGCACCTACCCCAAGAGCTGGTTTTCCACATGAGTATGCAGCTTTAACCATAGCATTCCCACCAGTTGCAAGAATAGTTGCAACACCTTCGTGGTTCATTAGCGCTCCAGTTGCTTCCATAGATGGCTTTGTAATCCATTGCACACAGTTTTCAGGAGCACCGGCTGCAATCGCTGCATCGCGAACGATTTGTGCTGCGTGTGCTGATGATTCTTGAGCTGATGGATGGAAAGCAAAAACGATTGGGTTACGTGTTTTCAAAGCAATCAATGATTTGAAAATCGCTGTTGAAGTTGGGTTTGTTGTCGGAGTGACACCACAGATTACACCGACAGGCTCCGCAATCTTTGTCAAACCTGTAATTGGATCATCTTCGATAACTCCAACTGTTTTAACTCCACGCATATTGTTCACTACGTGCTCACAGGCAAATAGGTTTTTTGTTGCCTTGTCTTCAAATACCCCACGACCAGTTTCTTCAACTGCGTGTTGTGCAAGGATACCATGTGCGTCAAGTGCTGCAACCGAAGCTTTTGCCACGATATAGTCAACTTGCTCTTGGTTCAACTTGCGCATTTCATCAAGCGCAACCAAGGCTTTTTTCACGAGACCATCGACATGCTTTTCAGCAGCAAGTTGTTTTTCCTCTGGTGTTACTGTTTTTTTATCAGCCATATTATCCTCCATAGCCTTTAAGGATGTTATCCTTTGTTAATTTTTTCACAAGTTTATTATAACTCTTTTTTTATGCTTTGTAAACAGTTTCATAAGCATTTCACAAAGAATTTTTCTGAGATTGTGATTTTTTTCTCAATATATCTATACAATAGAGTTTTGTCTGGACGATTGTGAAATTATGGAGAAAATTTTTTTATTTCACAAAGTTTTTCTAGTTGATGGTTATTTATCGAATTTAAGCAAAGAAAGCGTTTTCTTTATGATTTTGAAAAATAGTCTCCTAACTTGGAGACTACTGTTTTTGCTGAAAAACGCCTTGTTTAAAGGTCCCTTCATAAACAACTTCTTGCTCTGTCGTCAACTTCCCTTGACCTTCAGCCTGGCCATTTACAAAATCACCTTCGTATTTCCAGCCATCTTTTGATTGGAAAGTCCCTTTTCCATTAAAGGCTCCATTATTGAAATCACCTGTATATTGGTCTCCATTTTCAAAGGTCAAGGTTCCTTGACCATTCATTTTCCCTCGTACCAAGGTGCCATCATAAACAAGAGCTCCACCATCAAGTGTCAGGACACCCTTTTTAGGAGTGTTTAGTAGAAAAACTGATACGGCGCAGATAGCGATTAGAAGAACGGTTGCAATCTCTATACGCGGGCGAGTTAGATATACTCGATATTTTTCAAAAATTTCTTTAAACTTTTCCATTGTCACTCTCATTTTCTAAACGGTCTAACCAGCTTTGACATCCACTTGTGATACGAGCATAGGTTTCCTCAAAATCTCCTGTATACCAAGGATCTGGGACATTTTCAGCCGCAAAAGAGTAGATCTTGTACTGTAGTTCCTGAGGACACATGTGACGCAGATCTGAAAGGTTTGAAGCATCCATACCGATAATGTAATCAAACGATTCAAAGTCTTCCCTGCCAATCTGAAGCGATGTTTTATCTTTGTCATACGGGATCTGATATTGCTGGAAAATTCCTTGCGTTCCCTTATGAATCGGATTGCCATGTTCCCATGATGACGTCGCCCGACTCTCGATGTGGTAATCGCTCGTCATGGACTTCATCACAAACTCTGCCATGGGACTTCGGCAAATATTTCCTAAGCAAACAAATACTATTTTTTTCATCCCTTTTCCTCTCATCTCATAGAAAAACGGGAGTGACAGGTCCCGTTTTATTCTTCAATTGCTCCACTTTCGTCGATAACTGTTCCTTCTGGTGTCACAGCTTCTTTGAGTGGCAACACTGTCTTGATAGCAGCTAATTCAAAAGTCAAATAAACACCATCTACGTCTAGTACGATTGTTTGTTTCTCAGTATCGACTTCATCCACTGTTCCGTAGAGTCCACCGATTGTGATCACTTCATAGCCTTTTTGAAGCTTGTTCAAGCTTTCCATACGCTTTTGAGCTTGTTTCTTTTGAGAACGTTGCATAAAGAACATCAAGGCAAACATACCTACAAGCATGATTAAAAAAGTAATATTTGGATCCATTGTTTTCTCCTTTGTATTTTACATAGGACTACTATATCAAATTTCAGCTACTTTTACAAGATTGTGCCTTGTTTTTATGGTTATAAAAAATCAGAGTTTTCACTCTGATTTTTGTGATTATTTCAAGTTTTGAACGACTTTGACTAGATTTTCAACTGTAAATCCGTACTCTGCCAATACTTTTGGTGCTGGGGCAGATGCTCCAAAGGTATCAATACCGAGAACTGCACCATCAAGACCAACATACTTGTACCAGTTTTGAGTTGCACCCATTTCAACTGCAACACGACGGCGAACTGCATTTGGAAGGATTTCTTCCTTGTAAGCTGCATCTTGTGCGTCAAAGACATCTGTTGATGGCATGCTGACTACACGGACTTTTGCACCTTGGCTAGCCAATTCTTTGGCAGCTGCGACCGCCAAATTCACCTCTGAACCTGTTGCAATCAAGATTGTATCAAAGTCTGCTGCATTTTCATAGACAACATAGGCACCTTTCGCAACTTTGTCAAAGTCTGTTCCTTCTTCGACAGTCAAGTTTTGACGTGTCAAGACAAGGGCAGTTGGTGTTTTTTCGCTTGTCACGGCAAGGTACCAAGCCGCTTGAGTTTCACGCGCATCTGCTGGGCGGAAAACATTGAGATTTGGCATAGCACGGAGACCTGCTAAGTGTTCAACTGGTTCGTGAGTTGGACCATCTTCACCAACTGCAATCGAATCGTGGGTAAAGACATAAGTCACAGGAAGTCCTTGCAAGGCTGACAAGCGGACAGCTGCTTTCACATAGTCAGAAAAGACGAAGAAAGTACCACCGTATACACGAAGTCCACCGTGAAGGGCCATCCCGTTCAAGATCGTTCCCATTGCAAATTCACGAACACCAAACTGAATGTTGCGGTTCAAGCGATTAGCATCGTCTTGAAGTCCATCAGTCTTAATATAAGTCATGTTTGAGTGAGCAAGGTCAGCTGAACCACCTAGGAAGGTTGGCAATTTAGTAGCTACAACGTTCAAAGCATCTTGACTTGAGTTGCGAGTTGCTTGAGAAAATCCATTTTCTAAGGCTGGGAAGTCTGCTGGAGTCACTTTAACTGGATCACGGCCGTCGATGATGGCTTCTACTTCTGCAGCCAGTTCTGGATGAGCTTCTTTATAATCAGCAACTAATTTAGTCCAAGCTTGATAAGCTGATGCGCCACGATCTGCAACATTTTCTTTGAAATCAGCGTAAACTTCAGCTGGGATTTCAAATGGTTCATAGTCCCAACCAAGAGCTTGGCGAGTAGCCGCAGTTTCATCTGCTCCAAGAGGAGCACCGTGTACCGCATTAGTTCCTTGTTTGTTTGGAGAACCGTATCCAATAACAGTCTTCACTTCAATCAAAGATGGCTTGCCTGAAGCTTTAGCTGTTTCGATAGCAGCATGGATAGCTTCCAAGTCTGTTCCATCTTCAACCAAGGCTGTATGCCAGCCGTAGGCATTGTAGCGATCACGAACACTTTCAGTAAAGGAATCCTTTGTCTCACCATCCAAGTTAATGTCATTTGAATCATAAAGAACCACCAACTTGTCAAGTTTTTGCAAGCCTGCATATGAAGCCGCCTCACTTGAGACACCTTCCATCAAGTCTCCATCTCCACAGATCACATAAGTATAGTGGTCAAAGATATTGAAGCCTTCGCGGTTATACTTCGCTGCAAGGAAACGTTCTGCTTGGGCAAAACCAGTAGCAGTAGAAATCCCTTGACCTAGAGGACCAGTTGTAGCGTCAACCCCTGCTGTATGACCAAATTCTGGGTGACCTGGTGTTTTTGAACCCCATTGGCGGAAGTTCTTGACTTCTTCCATGCTCACATCTTCAAATCCAGAGAGATGAAGAAGGGCGTAGAGGAGCATAGAGCCGTGTCCTGCTGAAAGAATAAAGCGATCGCGGTTGATCCAGTTTGGTTGAGCTGGATTGATACGAAGTTGCTTTGTAAAGAGGCTATAGGCCATAGGAGCAGCCCCCATAACCACCCCTGGGTGACCTGAGTTTGCTTTGTTGATGGCGTCAATACCTAGAAAACGAATTGCATTAACAGATAGATTTGACATAGAATTTCCTTTCTCTTTGAGGTGATTAATAAATCACACATCCTATTTTACTATTATATGAAAAAATGCATAGAATAGCAATAAAACAATTTGCGTTCATCTAACACATTTGATTTTCTATTCCCTCGTCACTTCATAGTACGGAAGCAAGCGCGCATAAGCCTCTTCTAGCTTCTCCAATATCGCTTCTACTGACTGATTTGCAATGAAGGAAACATCTGCCTTAACCAAAACTTTACGGACTTCCTGACTTCTCACCTTCTCGCGTAAAGTACGACGATTCTCCTCAGTAGCCTCCACCTTATGACTTTCCCCATTTGAGTAGACTAGATAATAAATTCCTTCTACCACTGGAAGTTCTAAAACCTTGGCTTGTTTGTCTAAGGTCTGGTCGTCTTTCTTGCGCTCGATGAAACTGACTTCCAAAGAAATCCCAAAGTCAGCAGGTGTTCCATACAAACGAAGAGCCATCATAGGTTCTGTCACTTGTCCGTCTCTCTGTAGATAGGCCCAGAAATGCGGCCGCAAGCGTTGCGCTTGGTTCATCCACTGACTAGTCTGTTGCAGTTGCCATTCTGGATGATTAGCTTGAAAGGTATTGGCAAGTTCTGTAAAAGACTTCCGAGCCTCTTGACCTTTTTGCCGCAAATCCAACATCTTTTCTCTTTCATCGCCAGCTTTATCAGGATTACGGTACTGAACTCCTGCAAATGATAGGTATTCTCTAACTGCTTTCAGCATATCTGAATCTTTCCTTTCCTAGCAAAAAATCAGGATGAACCTGATTTTGCTTTGCTTATTCTGCATCTACGACAACATAGCGATTTGGCTCGTCACCTTCAGAGTAACTCGTCACGCCATCCATGCGTGAAATAATGCGATGGATAATCTTGCGTTCGCTATTTGACATTGGATCAGTTTGTTGGCTACGCCCTTCTTCTAAAACGCGAGTCGCCAATTTTTGAGCGTAGGTTTGCAAGACTTCTGCACGGTGTTCAACGTAATCATTGACATTGATTGTGATGTAGAAGGTTCTTGAATAGCGATTATAAAGGTAATTTTGCGCCAATAGTTGAAGAGCTTTCAAGACTTTTCCGTGATAGCCGATAATACGGCCTGGTTCATTCGTGTCAATTTGAAGATTGATGGTGCGGCGATTGTAGTCACTTGAAATCGTCCCTTCAACATCCATATCATCTACAATGGTTTGAACGTAGTTAGCTACTTCAGTTGCCACTTGTTCGATGTCATAACTTGGTTCTACTTTCAAGCCTAAATCTTCCAAAGATTGGCTTGTTGCTTCCTGCGTTTCAGTTTCTTTTTCTGGAGCAGATTCCACTTCCTCGGCAGTATCCTCTGGTTCCAATTCATTTAAAATTGAAATATGGCCTGTTTCTTCCAAAATCGTGCTGGCGTGCTTTTCATTTTTCAAGATTTCAGCCTTGACCTCTTCAGAAACACCTTGACCTTCTTCTTCAATCTTCTTAATCGCTTCCACTACATGACCCAAATCAACAGTTGCTTCACTTACTGTTTTCACGGGTTCATTTTTTTCATTAACTTCTTTGGGAACCCCTTTAATGGCCTGCTGATTGGCTTTGATCACTGTCGTTTCACTAATCGCTTCGATATCAACTTGAGCTGGCTTCTTACCAAACAAGCCTAAGAATCCTTTTTTCTCTTTTGAAACGACCTTGATGTGGGCCTTCATTCTTGGAATGTCTAATTCTTTCAATCCTTTTTGGATTGCTTCTTCAACCGTTGAACCTGTAAATAATACCATTACCAGATTCCTCCTTATTTTTTCTTTTTCTGTGCTTTTTTCAAGGCTCTTCTCTTCTTGCCTTCTAAATCTTTTTCTGCTTGCACCACTGCTTCTCTTTCAGCAATGATCTTGAAAGGATTGTTCAAGAAATAGGTTTGCAGAACTTGGTAAGCATTGGATACAGCCCAGTACAAGGCTACACCACTTGGGGCGGAGATGGCAAAAACAAAGATCAATACGGGCATACCATACATCATCCCTGTCGTAGCTCCACTTTTTTCAGACAAAGCTTTATTCGATAACCAGCTACTCAAGAAGGTAAAGACTGCCGCCAAAATCGGAAGGACAAAACTTGTATCTACTCCTCCCAAATTAATCCATAAAAAGTGACCTGTTTTCAAAAAGTCTACTCGACTCAAGGCTTGAAAGAGTGCCAAGAGAACCGGCATTTGTATTAAAATCGGCCAGAGAGAGGAGGAATGTTTGATCCCTAACTCTTTATAAACCTTACGCATCTCCTGGTCTAGCTTGGTTCTACTTTCCATATCACGACCCGGATATTGCTCTCGCAAAGCCTTGATGCGTGGTTGAGCCTCTTGCATTTTTCTAGAGGCAACCATCTGTGTCTGAAAGACCGGCAATAAAATCGTCCGGATCAAAATCGTGAAGAGGATAATCCCCACTCCGATACTAATGTCAAAGGACAAAAAGCGGATAATTTCAGCAAAAAAATAGACGAATTTGCTCCAAAAGTCTGTCGAATCTGCTGTTATATCGCTAGCTGTACCATTTGTTGCACAGGCTGTCATGATAAACAAGGACAAGCCCAACAAACTAGTCAACTGTAGTTTCTTTTTCACTCCCATTTCCTTCCTGGTAAATCTTTGATAACTTTAATACGTGGAGTAGGTTTTTCTCCATCTCTGCATATTCCAAGGTTTCCACCCCTTTTCGGGCAATCACGACAAAATCAACATGCTCTACTAAACTCCCTTTTACACTTTGTAGAATGTGCCGGATTCGTCTCTTGATTTGATTTCTGGTAACTGCATTCCCCAGCTTTTTGCTGACGGACAGTCCTACTCGAAAATGGTTTTGCTGGTTTTCCAATTGGTAGACAACAAATTTTCGATTGGCAAAACTTGTTCCGTCCTTGAAAATCGCCTTAAAATCTTTCTCTCTTTTTACACGAAAGCTTTTCTTCAAAACTCAACTCCATCTATTAAATTACTACTATTATACCATATTTTTTGAAAAAGCCAATAACAGCAAGGTTTTAGACATTTTCTACATAAAAAAAGCTGGAAAATCTCTTTCCCAACTTCTTTTTACAATCAAATTTTACATGTATTTACTTATTTTTTCAAGCGCTCAACATCGCGTGCAATCACCAATTCTTCATCTGTTGGAATAACCAAGACACGGATTTTCGCTGCGTCAGTTGAGATGTCTCCCGTTACGCCAAAGACGTTCTTTTCTGGATCCACATCACAACCAAACCAAGAGATACCTGAAATGACATCCTCACGAACCAAAGCTGCATTTTCACCGATACCTGCTGTGAAGATAATCGCATCTGCTCCATTTAGGACTGCAAGGTATTGACCGATATGTTTTTGGATACGATCGACATACATTTCATAAGCCAAAGTCGCATCATGGTCTCCTGCTTCCATGGCAGCAATCACATCACGCATATCGCTTGACTGACCAGAAACTCCCATAAGGCCTGATTCACGATTGAGAACGCGACTAATATCTTCAGGCGTGTTAAAGTCCTCTGTATATTGCATGAGATAAGGGATGATAGCAGGGTCAATATCTCCTGTACGAGTTCCCATCATCACACCGCCAAGTGGTGTGAATCCCATAGAAGTATCTACAGACTTCCCACCCTTAACAGCTGTGATAGAAGCCCCGTTACCAATATGGCAGGTAATCAATTTCAAGTCTTCTAGAGGACGACCCAAAAGTTTCGCTGCTTCTCCTGCGACAAACTGGTGACTTGTCCCGTGGGCACCATATTTACGAACCTTGTTTTCTGTGTAGTATTTAGTTGGTAGAGGGTAGCGATAAGCCTTCTCTGGCATGGTTGTGTGGAATGAGGTATCAAATACGACAACACTGGTAATATCTGGAAGCAATTCCTTAAATGCGCGGATTCCAGCTGCGTTAGCTGGATTGTGAAGAGGAGCCAAGAGCCCCAATTCCTCAACTTTTTCTAACACATCTCCCTCAACAACTGTTGATTCCTTGAAATATTCACCACCTGCAACGACGCGGTGTCCGACACCTGTAATCTCATCGTACCCTTTAATGATGTCAAAACGAATCAAGTCATCCAATAAAATTTTAACGGCTTGTGTATGGTCTTCGATATCAAGAATTTGTTGCTCCGAACGACCGTCAAATTTTACTGTTGAAATTGAATCTTTCAATCCAATACGTTCAATCAAGCCTTTAGCCAAAACTTTCTCTTCAGGCATTTGATAAAGTTGCCATTTCAAGCTTGAGCTTCCTGCATTGATTGCAATTGTTTTTGTCATAAGATGATACCTCTTTTTAAGCGTTTTCATCTATTATAACAAAATCTCTTTTATATTTCAGTACCTTTGCTCCAATTTTGAAAATTTTCTTTAAAGGTCAACAAAACTGACGGATCCTGCAAGCTAGTAAGAGGGTAGACAAAGGGTTCTATTTCCTTATCTCTTTTCTTCTGTAAAACAAAAATACTTTTAGCTTGGCTTGCAGTTGAGAAAATATCCTCTGGCAGAGCGATGACAGCAGCCAGACTCACTTCGTCTTTGAGCCACCCTTTTAACAAATCACTTTGAGGGCTGGTCAATAAATCACTCGGAGCTAAAAAAATAGCATAGCCATCTGACTTAAGGTACTTGAGGCCTTGTTCCATCAGCAAATGATGGGCATAGGTATGCTCTTGACTAGAAGACACTTGATAGCGCGAAGCGATGGCATCGTCTGGGTAATAGCCAACAGGCAAATCGCTGATGACCACGTCGCTTTCTTTAAGCATTTGCGGACGAACGGCGTCTCCTTGAACAAAACCAGCCTGCAAACCAATCACATCTGCCATACTGGCTGCCAGATCAATTAGCAAATCATCCACTTCGATTCCCAAGTAATCTACTTTTTTAGCAAGAGAAGTCAAGAAAGTAGCCCCCAAAATCCCCATACCAGAACCCATTTCGAGGATGCTAATTTCCTCTTGTCCAAACAACTCTTCCACAATAAGTACCAAGAGGAGAGCAATGGCATCCGGTGTAAACTGGTGATTGGCCTGTAAAGGCTCCGTTTGTCCTGCCTTCATCAAGAGAAACTGGTAGGTCTTGAGCCACTCTTCCTTGCGAAGCGCTAAGCGCTTAAGGGCTTGATTGTTCTCCTTGACCTGCTCTAGCTCAGTCTCGCCATCTAGGTAGATACTATTTTGCTCTACCAAGACATCATAAAAGTTGGTTGCCAAATCACTTTGGATGACTTGGATATTCTCTAGTAAATACGTATAAGCTTGTTCAATTTTTTCAAAATCCATATTCCTATCTTATCAAAATTCCCCTATTTTTTCCATCTGAAGAGAAAAAATCACTGCTTTAGTCAGCGAGTGATTTTTGGGCTACAGTTAAAAAGAGCTCTGCGTAATTTCCTAGGAAAAGACCTTCAGCACTATAGAGGATCTGACTGTCAATGCTCGAAAAACCAAACTGGTCGAGTTTGGTTTCCAGTTCAGGCAATTCAAAGCCATGATGGTTGGTATCTGTCTTGACAAAATCAGCAATGAGGACTTGTCCATTCTCTCTAAGGTGTTGGTGAAACATGGCAAGAGTCGCATCTAAATCAGGTATATGATGAAGAACCCGACTGACAACAATTAAGTCAAATTGCTGCTCCAAGGGATTTGTCAGTAAATCCTGCTCCAAAAGTTGAAGATTCCTGATTTCTTGCTCTTCTGTTTTCAAACGGGCTTGCTCCAGCATTTTCTCCGAGATGTCTACAAGGGTAACAGACTTAGCCTGCTTGGCCAGGGGCAAAGCTACCAGACCCGTCCCACCACCGAAATCCAATATTTCCTTGTCTGATAGAAAATCAATCTGTTTTTCAACTGCCTGACAAACCAAGTTTGCAAGAAAGATATTTTTGGGCGAATCAAAGGTTTCTGCTTTGTGATTAAAATCGTGTTTCATGCTTTTAGTGTAACACAAAGAAGTTGAATTGCCTAGGAATTGGCTTTCTTTTCAGGCTTTTCTTCTGATTTTTTCTTCCCTGCTTGATTGCTTGAATCAGTCGCTACCTCTTCCTTTTTAGCTGTTTTCTTTTCTTGGATTTTCATCAGAGGAAAGAGAAATTCATAGTTGCCCTTATTCATACGAACACTTGTTGCAAAACCTGTTTTCGTATTTTGATACGTGACTTTTCCTAAGTTGAAGACTCGTTCCCCACTTTCTTGCTCAGCCTTATCTTTACTTCGCTTGGCCATGGCAAAAGCAGCAAACTTTTCTTTGTTTAGGGTATAGTCTTTGTGATGGGCGACCTGCCGATGCAAATAAAACTGTAGCAATAGACTAAAGATGGCTGCCATGGTGACTGCATATAAAAGGACACCTGCCTTAACTTTTTGCTTTTTCCACACGATAGATGAACTCCCTTTCTAAGCCCTTTTGAAATTGGAAACGAAAGCGAACCAATTGATTTTCTTCTATAATCTGTGCTGATTTGAGTCCATAAACCATAGGTTGGTAGCCCCGTCCGCTGCTATCGGTTTTCCGAAAATCATCTGATTTGGACTTGCCCATAGCGATATCCTTGCCATCTTGCTTCACATAGAGGTGATTGGCTTCCACCTTTTCAAACTGCGAACGCTCTAACTCAGTCTCTAGCTGGTCCACAAACAAGAGCCACTCCTTTTGCTCGCTTTGCTGCTGGTAACGAACTTCTGAAATGAGGAGCTGACTCATAGCTTGAAAGAGGAGCAAGCCTCCGCTAATGACGATAAGGGCAATCAGAGATTCTAAAAGAGTGAACGCTCTTACCTTACTGCTCTTTAAGGTTGAGCAACTTCTCTGAACCATGGTAGACCTCCAATCCCTTTTCACTAGAAAACACCTGAATCTCCACTCCGTTTATGTTTACCTGATTTTGACCTGTCTGCAGAGCCATCTTCGCCACACGCAAGACTTCCTCTTTTTGCAAGATTTCTGCCTCTTCTTGTCTATTTTTCTGAATTTGTCCCAAGAGGAGGGTTGCAATGCTGGCAAAAACGGCTAGAGCAACTACTGCTTCTAGTAAAATCACTGCCCTAATTTTTTGTTTCCTTAATGCGTTTAATTTTTCCATTTCCTAGATATAATTGATAACGAATCGCTCCTTTGCTGGTCTGAAATTCAACCTTAGCCAGGGATGAATTGCCCCCAGCTCGGTCAAATATAATGCTTTGTCCCGATGGTGCCTGAATCCCTTTAGGAACGGTCAAGTTTTGATTGCCATTGCTGATCGTCTGTCCATCTAAGTTCAAGCTGGTCTTTTGCTGACTGGCTACACTGCGTTTTTGTGTTTCCCGATAGAGTTCTTCAAACTCCATAAAGAAAATCTGCTCTTCCACCACTGCAAAACTGGACTGAACAGAACCGGACAAGCCCAAGGCAAGGATACTCACAAGTCCCAAAACCAAGAGACTCTCAAGCATAGTAAAGGCCTTAATCTGCAACAGTTTGACTTGTTTTTTGTTTTGCATGGTAGTCTTTATAAGCTTTAGCTTGCTCAGCTGTGATACGACCGTCCGCTTGTAATTTGCTGAGGCTGGCATCATCATTTTTATCTAAACGATAGAGTTCTGCCTGGCTTTCCACAACCTTGACAACAGCAGCTTTTCCTTTGTCATCGACGGCATCCTTTTGCTTGGTCAAATTGGGTACAAAGAGCAAGAGAAGAACGCTGATGATTAAAAGAACGACTAACATTTCTACCAGAGTGAAAGCTTGAACCTTGACTTTTTTTAATTTTGTCATGAGTTTTTTCATTTTAAAAATTTACCTCCATATTTTGATACATGGGCATAAGCATTGCCGCATAAAGTAAAACGATAATCAGGGCCACAAAAATAAAAACCAGTGGCTGTACTAAGTTCATAGTGCGGTTGACTCGGGTAAAAAATACCTCCCAAGTTTTCTCAGCATAGATTTCCAACTCGCTCCCCAGCTTGGACTTGACTTCCCCATACTCGATGATGAGACTCAACTCCTTTTTAAAGTAAGGATAGGTTGCTATGGTTTGAGAAAATTCCCGACCATTTTGCAGGGCTTGAGCCAGATCTTGACCAATTTCTTTAAAGAGCTGGGAACCTTGTTCCTGCATGATCTGAAAAATCTGCATCAGCTCCATCCCCTGTGAAATCATATTGCCCCATTCACGCGCGTAATAGGCCGTCAGATAGGTCTGAACAAAGATTCCTAGAAAGGGAATCCGCGCTAACATCGAGAAGACCCGCATCTTGGAACTTCTTTTGTAAAAAGTGAGGGCTAAAAGTAAAGATAGAGAGCAAACCAACACTAGTCCCAGAAATATTTGTGGCAGATTGCCGATGATTTGAGTGGCGATATTGCTACTGTCCAGTTGGGGGAGCAAATAATTCCTGAGCCCCAACATGATTAGCAGGAGAAATCCCAGCAAAATCAGGGGATAAGTCGCTACTTCAATTAACTTCTTCTTGACCTTGGACAAATTATCCAGATATTCTTCTATCTTCCCCAGACTCAGATGGAGATTTCCATGAACTTCAGCTAGAGATAATTGAGTCACAATAGCACTTGAAAAGCCCAAACTTTCCATCATTTCTGAGAAGGATTTCCCCTGAGACAAGCCTTGGTGCATCTGGGCCACATAGTCCTTTTCCAGCAAAGCACTTCTGCCCAAGAAAGAAATAATTTCCACCAAATGAAAGCCACTGGAGAAGAGATTGTTAAACAAGGTAATGATTTTCTTCTGCTTAGCTGTAGCTAATTTTTTCCGTTTCAGCCTGAAGACTTGTGATATGTCCATCTTTAAGAAGCTGATCAATCTGCTCATTCCAGCTAGTTGGCTGGTGTTCTTGATAGTCTTTGTTTGCAAAGTCAACGATTCCTCCTCCCCCAATTAATCTCTGGTAGCAGACTCCTTGCAGGACAACTGCTAGTTCCTCCTCCGTCACACCCAACTCCAGAAGGCGTTCATAAACACCTCGGATACTCTTGGCATGAATGGTTGAAAAGACCGTCGCCCCTGTCAAACTGGCTCTGACCACTGCACGCGCTGTCTCGCTATCACGAATTTCACCGATAATCAAGAGGTCAGGACGATGCCGAAGAGACAGTTTGATCAGATTTTCATAGGTCAATCCAATCGCCTCATTCAACTGCAACTGGAGCATGTCGTCCTGCTTGATCTCGACAGGATCTTCAATGGACATAACCTGCTGTCCTTTAAACAGAGACTTGGCTAATTCGTGCATCAGAGTCGTCTTGCCACTTCCAACTGGACCCGCAAAAAGGTAGAGCCCCCGTTGCCTGTACTGCTCACCCAGTTCGTTCATATCCTGAAACCAGAAATGCAGGTCCTGTTCCTCATCGTGCAACAAACGAATGACCAAACTCTCATATCCCCGATAATCTCCCACGGTAGACAAACGCAGAGAAGACTTCTTCTCCCCATGCTGATAGTCGCAAGACCCCAGCTGACTACGCCTCTTCTCTCCTACGTTCATACCCGCCACAAATTTAAAATGACTAATCACAGCAGCTAAAACATCAAACTCATAGGAGTCAACTAGACACCGTTCGTCTCCAACCCGCATGTGAAGCTCGTAGGACTTTTCCTTGGGGATAAGATAGATATCCTGGGCCTTCTTTTCTTTCGCAGTAGCAATAATTTTCTGTGCAATTTCTTGTACCATATCGCCCTCCTTATCTAACTATTCGCAAAAAAATAAAAAAAGCAACTTAAAAAGTTACTTTTTTATCTCCATTTCATACGGCAAGAACGGTGTTTTTCTTGACCTGTTTGTTTTTCGTAGCCTGGACGTAGCTTTTCATCGGGGATGACTTGCTCATCCTGCAAAAGTGCCAAAGAATGGTACTGTTGCAAATACTCATCACACTCATCACACCAGCGCTGATCAGCAGGATCCCAAAAAATAGTCATCAAATCACTCCGACTCTTATAAAGAGGATTCTTCTTTTCCAGCTCAAACCAGCATGATTTATAATATTTTAGAGCATCATAGTACTTGTCAAAAGATTGACTCATGATGACATCTTCTTCCCAACCTTCTATGAACCACCACGGTTCAAAATCCCCATACATTTCTATAACACGATACATTTTCACTACTTCCTTTGTACCGTATATTATAACGAATTTTCTAGAACAATGAAAGGATTTTGCTTGCCTTTCCCATCAGGAAGACTTCTTTAAATACCTTTTCAGCCTATCATAAAAATAGGAGTCCTTTATTGACCCCTATTTTTTATCTTCTTAGGCTTGATAACGTTTCACACCATCTAGGTAGGTTGCTACCAATTCCAAATCTTTATCCAGTACGATAAAGTCAGCGTCATAACCTTCACGGATTTGACCACAGACATCATCGATGTGAACAGATTTTGCTGGGTTGAGGCTAGCCATCATGACGGCTTCATGCGGATTCGCAATGCCCCATTCGACCACATTTTTCAAACCATCTTTGAGTTTGAGGATAGAACCTGCCAAATTGCCTGTCGATTTGAGGCGAGCAGTTCCATTAGCAACTACTACCGGGAATTCTCCCAACATGTAGTCACCGTCGTCCAAACCACCAGCTGTCATACAGTCTGTGATAAGGGCAATATTTTCAGTTCCCTTTTGCTTGAGCAAAATGTCACAGGCCTTTGGATCTACGTGGTGACCGTCACAGATCAACTCTGCATAGGTATGTGGCAATTCATACATGGCTCCCACCATACCGAGCTCACGGTGAGTCAACCCACGCATTCCGTTGTAGGCATGTACCCAAACACTCGCTCCAGCATCTACTGCTTTTTTAGCTTCATCAAAAGTCGCATTGGAATGTCCCAGAGCAACAGTCACTCCTTCGCCCGTAATCGTACGAACAAAGTCTTCTACACCTTCGCGTTCTGGCGCAAGGGCGATTTTATTGAGCAAGCCATTGGCTGCTTTTTGCCAAGCACGAAACTCATCCATACGGGGGTCTTTCATATAGGCAGGGTTTTGAGCTCCCTTGTATTTCTCTGTGAAATAAGGCCCTTCAAAATAGATCCCACGAATCTTGGCTCCACTTGCTTCCTGGTAACGAGCACCGATATTTTCAGTTACCGCAAGCAACTGCTCGTAAGAGGAAGTCAACGTCGTTGGCAAGAAGCTGGTAACACCCGTGCTAAGTAGACCTTCACTCATGGTATGAAGGGTCCCTTCGATGTTATTGTCCATGACATCGACACCGCCAAATCCATGAATGTGGGTATCCACAAGTCCTGGGGCAATGCTATAACCTGTATAGTCAATCACCTCAGCTCCTTCAGGAATCTGTTCTACATGTTTGCCAAACTTGCCATCCACAAGTTCCAAGTAACCGCCACGACGAACTCCGTGTGGGTAGAAAAACTGATCCGCTTTAATATAATTAGGCATAATGATAACCTCCTTGATAGATTGATTCTAGAATTTATTATGTCAATTACATTATAAACCTTTCTTTTTCATTTGTAAATGGTATAGACCTATTTTCTAGAGATATTTTAAAAGAGCTGGATTTCTCCAACTCTTTAATTTTATTTTGATTTTACAGGCAGTTCTTGAGCAGCCTTAACAGCAGCTGCAATCGTTTCTGCGTATAGCTTAGCACCTTCTTCGAGCTTGCTATTGTCATTCCCAAAGTGGACTTGGTCGGTTCCAGCCCAGATTTCAGGGTGTTCCTTAGCAACCTTATTCCAGTCAGCTATGCTCACGTAAGGATTCTTTTCAGCTAATTCCCGTGCATAAGCCGCATACTGCTCCACTGATGTGTAAGTGTCCTTGCTCTTGTCTCCCTCATAAGGTGTCACCAGTATCAGATGGTGTCCTTTCGGTAGATTGTTCACGATGCTGTCCAAATCATTCTTATAGCCTTCAGGATTATTGACTCCCGTTGCAATGACAACTGTTTTTAGCAGCGCCTTGTTCTGACTGTTATTGAGCATAATGTCATTGGCTTGCTTGGTCGTTCGACTAACCTGGGCATTGATATTCGCTTCAGGAAGTGCCTCTTGTAAGGCTGTATTGGCACGCAAGGCTACCGAATCACCTATTAGGCTTGTTCCATCAGAAATTCCTAGACGACTCAGTTCAGCTTGTTCAGCAAGAGTCTTGGTTTGTCCTATATTGGTCTGGGCTTGTTTGAAACCATTGACCATCAAGTCTGTCTCAAAAGCTCCAACTTGAGGAGCCACAGCTATGATAATCAAGGCAATCAGGGTAAGAATGCCAGCAGCACCAGCACTAATTGGTTTAATATGAGGCAATAGACTAATCTTCCGTATTAAAGGATTAGATTTACCAGCAATTAATGGCTCAATAATATAGAAGGATAGGATAGCAAAGAAATAAGAAAAGATGATTGTCAGAATAACAGCAGGCAGATTACTCATCAACTGAGAAAAGATAATATAAAAAGGCCAGTGGAAGAGATAAACCGCATAACTGGTATCCGCTAAAAATGTAATGATCCGAGGTTCTTGTATCTCAGGCGTTTTCTCATGCAAGACACGCGCAGCAAAAATCATGGTCACTGCCGCTAAACTTGCTAGCAAGAAGCCAAATAAGTACGCAAACAGGTAGGTGAACTTGACAAAGAAAGTCAAGAGCACTAACACCAAAAACCCTGCAGCAAATACCAGTAGATTCTGACGAAGATCCCACATCCGGTCAAACTGCTTGACTAAATCGCTCGTCTGACGAACCCCCACAACTGTCGCCAAAATACTTCCTAAAAAGAAGGGATAAACATGGGTTAAACTTGAAAAGTAGACAGATGAATAGGAACTCGCCATTAGACTACCAATAAACATGGAGAAAAAGCTAATGATAAAAGCTCCAGCAGAAAGGAGAAAGACCATCCCTCTCAATTGACTACTAGATTTTGAACGTTTCGATAAGAACCAAACCGCTAAGCCCCAAAGGATATAGTAGTGAACCTCAACAGCTAGACTCCAGTTGTGAACAAAGAGATGCGGAATGAACTGGGATTCATAACTTCCCCCTGTTAACATTTCGTAGAAGTTGGTCATAAAACCGAGAACTCCAGCAATCTGGCCACCAATTCCAGCAACATAGTCTTGACGAACCAAGAAAGTAAAAGGCATGGTCACTAAAACCATCAGCACCACAGGTGGTACGATACGATAAAACCGTCTCTTAAAAAATCCAAGTAAATCAATCTGGCGTGCCTTCCAAAATTCCTCTAAAAGGAGGGAGGTGATCAAAAATCCTGAAAAAGTGAAAAAGACATCTACCCCAAAGAATCCTCCAGGAAAGATCGTTTGAAAGAAGTGGTACAAAAGCACCAAAAGTAAACCTGTAATCCTAATCAAGGAAAACCATTTAATACGCATACGAGTCTATTCTCCATTAAATTAGGAAGCAAAACACCACCTAATTTCCATTCCATTATACTCCCTATTCTATCAAAAAAATAGGAAAAATCCTAAGAGAAAACTTAGGATTTTGGCATTCTATTTTTACACTTTAAAAATTGCGTCCTGACTTGTTGTAGCCATATTTTTCTACAAAATACTCACGAAATTCCAAGAGATTATCATCCATGATGGCTTGACGCACTTGCTTCATCAGGTTAAGCAAGAAGTAGAGATTGTGGTAACTAGTCAAGCGGATACCGAAGGTTTCATCAGCCTTGAGCAGGTGACGAAGGTAGGCGCGTGTATAGTTCTTACATGTGTAGCAATCACACTCAGGATCCAGTGGCGTAAAATCTTCAGCGAATTGGGCATTCTTGACAACCAAACGACCTTGGCTGGTCATACAAGTTCCGTTACGAGCGATACGAGTCGGCAAGACACAGTCAAACATATCCACACCACGAATGACCCCATCAATCAAGCTATCTGGCGCTCCCACACCCATCAAATAGCGAGGTTTGTTTTCAGGAAGAAGTTGAGTTGTGAAGTCCAAGACTGCATTCATTTCTTCGTGCGTTTCTCCTACTGCCAAACCACCGATAGAGTAGCCAGGGAAGTCCATGCTAACAAGGTCGTGAGCTGACTGACGACGAAGGTCTTCAAATCCCGCTCCCTGTACAATCCCAAACAAACCTTGGTCATGTGGGCGACGGTGAGCCTTCAAACCACGCTCAGCCCAACGGCTAGTACGCTCGATTGATTTCTTAACG
This sequence comes from Streptococcus oralis, assembly GCF_024399415.1. Taxonomy (NCBI): domain Bacteria; kingdom Bacillati; phylum Bacillota; class Bacilli; order Lactobacillales; family Streptococcaceae; genus Streptococcus; species Streptococcus oralis. The sequence continues at coordinate 154,883 of NZ_CP029257.1, read as the reverse complement.
TAGTCATAGGGTTGGTAAAACTGAGGACATTCATCAAAAGACATCATGATGTCGGAGCCTAGATTGTTCTGAATAGAGATGGCTTTCTCTGGTGATAGGAACATCTTGGAGCCATTGAGATGGTTTTTAAAGGTTACTCCTTCTTCGGTGATATTTCGGCTATCAGCTAGGGAATAGACCTGGAAACCACCACTATCTGTCAAAATTGGTTGGTCCCAGTTCATAAATTTGTGGAGACCACCTGCGCGTGCGATGAGTTCATCTCCAGGGCGAAGCCAGAGATGATAAGTATTAGACAGGATAATTCCTGATCCCATCTCCTTCAACTCCTCTGGTGACTGAGTCTTGACAGTAGCTTGGGTCCCAACTGGCATAAACATAGGCGTTGGAAAGGTACCGTGCGGAGTGATGATTTCTCCCAGACGAGCTCCCGTGTGTTTCTCTTTCTTAATCAAACGGTATTTGATTGGTGAATCTGACATTTTCTACCTCCGAAGCTGGGAAAGACAGTCCCAGTTCATACTTTGTGCCCAAAGGCATACTGTATGATTTTATCAAAAAAACTAGGAACTGTCACGAACTATGGTATAATGAGAGAATGAAATACCCAAAAATTGATTTAAAAACCATTCGTCTGCAGACGAGGCAATTTCAGGCTGAAAATCCCCGCCTCTTTCTCGTCTATCTCTTACCTAGTATACTGGTCATCTTATCAGGCTTTCTCAACCCCTTGGCTCGTCTCCAAGAAAGTGTTTTAGAGCAATCATTTTTCAGCATGCTAGCACAAGTGCTCCAAGCCTATCTCTTCCCGCTAGTGGTTTCTTTTATGAGCACGATTTTTCTAGCAGGTGCTGCTTTTGCGACACTCCGACTCCTCAAGGATCCTGATACAGAACTCTCAGTAAAATCAAGCCTGGCCCTCTTTGCTGAAGAGCGCTTCTCGCAAACCTTCCTAACTCTGCTCCTCAAACGTTTCTACCTCTTTTTATGGAGCATTCCAAACTTAGTAGGCGTTTATTTTCTCTTTTATAGCAATCTCTTGGCTCGGAGATTTGTCTCCCTACATCCTGAATTTCCAAAATTAGACCTCTCATCCCTTGAAACAGAACAATTCCTTATGACCTTTGGCCTCTACTTTTTCGCGAGTCTCATCTTGATGATTGTAGGGAACATCCTCTACGTTCCACAACATTATGCCTACTCGCAGGTAGAATTCCTCCTCTGCGACACTCTGGATTTAGGACAGGCTAAACCCCGTCAAATCCTGAAAACCAGCCGTTTCTTGATGAAGGGTTACAAATTTCAACGCTTTGTTCTCGATCTACAACTACTCCCTTGGTACTTCCTCAACTGGCTCACTTTTGGAATTGCTAGCTTTTCAATCCTTCCCTATATCCAAAACAATCACATCTTCTTTTACAGAGTCCTACTAGCCCGTAAACGTCGAAATGGATAAGAGCATACAAAAACCAGCGTCTTCAGGACGCTGGTTTTCTTATTTCAAAAGTAACATACTCAGCAGAGTCAAAATAGCAGGCCCACCTTGCTTCAGAATAATCTTCTTGTCTGCTGTTAGAGAACCGTAGGTCGCTACACCAAGCACAAATAAAACAAAGATGGTCACAATTTCCAAGCTTTGCGAAAAATAAATCCCGTACAAGAGAAACACACCTATCAAAGCATTATAAATTCCTTGATTTTTAAATAATGAACTCACTGAAGGACGAGCCAGTTCTTCCTTATACACATTAAACACTCGACTAGTAGCGTCTGATTGCGTAGCCACACTTTCCAAATAAAAAATGTAAAAATGCTCCAAGGCAACGATAGTTGCTAAAACAATTGTAAAAATAGACATATTCTTCTCCTTAAATTTTTATCTCTTCTAAGCCAGATATCAACTTTTCTAACAAGCGACTGAACTCTTCTCGCTCTCCTTGTGTAAGTACACTCTCCATCTGACTCTTTACGTTTATATGGTGTTGGGGAGAGTTGGTTATTAGTTGTTCTCTCGCAAAGTCTGTGACTTCCACCAAAACCTCCCTCTGGTTTTCAGGATTCCGACGTCGATTAACCAAACCTTCCTTTTCCAAAATTTTAAAGTGCCGTGTCAAGGCAGCCTGATCAATCTTCAATCTATCCTGAACTGCTATTTGATTACACGGAGACTGATCGATTAAGAAACATAAGATTTGATAACGAGTCAGACTAATTCCCAATTGGCGTTCAAATAGTTGTGTCATAGACTGATCTGCTAATCGTAGTTGATACAGTAAATCATGGATTGCTACCATAAATCTTTCTCCTTTAAAATTGATTCATCAATTATTGACTTATCAAGTATAATCTAAGGCAAAAGAAAAATCAAGTAATATGCTTACATTCTCTTGAAATATTACTCACTTCCTCATATTTATCCCTTTTATCCTAAAGGAATGACACAAAAAAAGAAGCGAGAACTCAATCAGTTCCCAACTTCCATTTTAATGATTAGTTCATTGAAACGTGAACGTGGTCATAGTGGTTTTCGGTTACGCTACCACGGTCTGGCATTGGATTCCACGTATAGGCTGGTCCATATTTACTATCATATGGAGCGTAGAAACGTTGTTTCCAGATGATATAGTTGATACCACGGCTAGCCATATTTTTGACTGCATATTCCGCGATTTGATCACCAAGTGCTGAACTCACTGGAACCATGAAGTCGATGGCCAAACCTTTACCATGGTCCCCACTGTCACCAGGACGGTAGCCACTAAAGGATGTAATCCCAAACAAGTTGGCTACTTCTTCTTTAAAGGCTGCAGTTTGTGGTTGAAGACCAGCATTCTCAGACTTAGCTACAGCAAGTCCTGCATAGTCAGGAGCCGCTGGAGCTGAATATGTTCTTGAAGGAGTTTGGCTTTGCTCTGCTTGATAAGTCGAAGTTGCAGTGTCAGAAGTTGCTGTTGATGCTGCTTCTTCTGTTGCACTTGATCCTGTTGTATCAGCAGGTGTTTCAGTTGCTGGAGCAGCTGCTACTGGGGCTTCTGCTGGAGTTGTTGCTGCCGTTTCTTCGGTAGCTGGAGTCGCTGCTTGTGGATCTTCTTCAACTGGACTAGTTGTTTCTGCTACTGGTGCTTCCGCTGGAGTCGTTTCAGCTGTTTCTTCAGCTACAGATGTTTCTGTAGATGGTGTCTCTTCAGCAACTGTCGCTGTCTCAGAAACTTCTGAACTTGGCGCTACTTCTGCTGGTTTTTCAGTCTCTGTTGCAGTTGGAGCTTCCTCAATTGGTTGAGAAAGGTCTTCTACTTGAACTGTTTGTTCATCGACTGTCACTTGATTCGTCGTCAAATCAGCTGTCGCAGTCGTCACTTCTTCACTAGCATCTGCTTGAGGAGCTTGGATTTCAACTTCCGTTACCTCTTCTTCCTCATTGACAGTTGTAGTGAGGACAGTATCTGGGAAAATCAAGTCCATATTAGTGATTTTGTTCAAATTAGCAAGAACCGTCACATCTACTCCCAAAGCTTCTGCAATCGTGCTCAGGGTATCACCATACTGAACTGTATAGCTGTTTTTGTTTTCGTTTTTAGTTACGTCATTTTGGATTTGCTCAACGCTACGTGCTGTCCAAGAGATTTCTTGAGCTTTAGCTCCTAATGCGGGAGCAAGAGACAAGGCTACTGTTGAGGCTAAAATAATTCTTTTCTTCATTCGTTCATGTTCCTTTCAAATGAGTACCTGTCTATCATAACACAAAAAAAGCAGAAAAAAAGCCCTCTCGGGCCTATTTAACAGAACTGTCTATTCCTTGTAACAAACTCGATTACTTGAAATAGTTTGTTAGGTTTCTGTCACAAAACTGACACAATTTTCTCGTCACTAATCCTCAAAAATACGAGGAATATTTGCCAGTGTTTGAATCCTGTGATTCCCTTCATAAGACGACTCTAAAAAATTAATGCTTTGAATCCCACTATTCTGGGCAAATTCCACATCCAAAGTCCGGTCCCCTATATAATAGGTATTATTAGGATCCAGCTGATACTTGTCTAACAGATAGTTAGCCGCTTGTGGACTTGGCTTCCGCTCAAAACCGCTCTGACTGGTTAAAATCTCTGTAAAATAGGACTCCAATCCCAAGTCTCTTAGAATGGTAAAGGCATTGTCCCCCTTATGAGTATAGACAAACTGCTGAATCCCTACTTCGTCTGCCCAAGCTAGCACTTCACGCGCACCTGGCATCAAAACTACCTGGGCATTTTTCTCAGCCAGACTTTGGGCACGCACCTGATTGAGTACTTCCGCATCCAGGTTTCTCTCTTCTGTCACCTGCTCCAGCAAATCCTGCACAGAGTACCTGAGGATAAACTCTCTCACTTTCTCCTTATCATAAGGAATAGAAAACTGAGCAAAGGTCTCCTCAATCCCTGACAAAATCGCTTCGTAAGAGTCCAATAAAGTCCCGTCTAAATCCCAAATAAATGCTGTTTTTTGCATTTCCTATCCTTTCAAGCTCATATAACGCTGGTAACGGTAACGTAGAAATAACCAGCGAAAACCATTATCCAAGATAGTCCCTGCCCAAATACCAGGTAAGCCCCAACCAAGAACAACCCCCATCAGATATCCTGTTCCAATGCGGATACACCACATCCCAATGCTTGTCGCATAAAAGGGGAGGCGAGCATTTCCCAATCCCTGCCAAACTGCCGTATATATAACTGTCCCTGTCGCCATGGGGGTTCCTAGTAGAGAGAACAGTGCCACCAAAACGCTCGCTTCGACTGCTACAGGATTGGTCGTATAGAGATGAGTCAATGGTGTCCCCAAGGCATAGATACTGAGAGTTAAGGGCAACATGAGAAGCAGGGAAAGCCAAAAGGTTTGCTTGCTCAAATCATCTACTCTTTCCCAGTTATCCTCTCCAACTGCTCGAGCTACCTGCATGACCGTCGCCGTAGCGACGCCAAAGGCAGGCATATAGTTAAACTGGGTCAAGACTTCTCCGACTGCATTCCCCGCAACTGCCTCCGTCCCAAAAGAAACAACCAAGGCAATGATTACTACATCTCCAGCCCGCATCATGAGACGTTCTCCTGCCGCTGGCAAAGCCAAAGTCAATAGTTCCTTATCTAAACCAAAAGTCGGTTTCTCAAAAGGCAGCTTTAATTGCGACCACAAAATCACAAGACCGGCTAAGCGAGACAAGATAGTCCCCCAAGCAACACCCGCTATGCCCATATCAAGGAGAAAAATAGCTAGACTTGAAAAAAGAATATTCAAGGCATTGGATAAAAGACTAACATAGAGAGGTAGACGCGGATTATGCGTTGCACGAATCAAGGCACCTAGACTCGTCATCAAGCCCAAGAGAACAATCGACCCACCCACCAAAGATAGGTAGAGCCCACCACTCTCGGCTACATCCCTCTCCGTGCCCAAGAGTCCTATCATCTCTTGCCCAGCAAAGAGCGATAAGGCGCCTAAAAGTGCACTCAGCAATAGGGTTATCTTGAGAGCCTCTGTCACGTGATAAGCCAACTTGGACTGATCTTTCTGCCCCAAACTTTTTGAAATAACACTGGAGATAGCAGCTCCTAGAGCGATAAAAATCGCCTGGTAAATGGTGATAATATTGCCAGCAACTGAAACACCTGAAATGGCGATTAAGCCCAAGTGAGCGACCAAGTAACTGTCCACCATTCCCATGAGCATCTGCAAAAAGTTTTCACCCATAGCTGGCAATGCAATATTAAGAATGTCTTTATTTTTCTTAAACAATCTCTCCTCCTGATGAAAAGAAACTCAGTTGGTTTCCCAACCGAGTTTACTCCCTCTGTCTTAAAGTCCTAGATAAGCCTCCACCGCTGCTTGCATGTCAGCAGCTGCCACTGTTGTTTTATGACGAACTGGAGCTGTTTCAAGGCCATCAACCGCTGGTGGCACTGCCACTCCTGAAATGTCATGTAATTGAGCCAAGGCTTCAAAGTCAGTTAAGCCTGCTTTTCCTGTTACCGCTTCTACGGCAACCACTGGGAACTTGTATGGACTAGCTGTTGAAGCAATCACTGTCTTAGTCGCATCCCCAGTAGCCACTTGGTATTTTCTATAAACAGCTGAGGCAACCGCCGTATGTGGATCCTCGATGTAGGCATCTGTTTGATAAACACGTTTAATTTCTGTCGCAGTTTCTTCCTCAGTCGCATATTCAGCTGCAAAGAGTTCCAGAATCGCTGCATCAAAGTCTGTCAATTCATATTGTCCTTGTGTACTCAAGGCATTCATGAGTTCAGCTGTCTTAACCGCATTATTCCCCAAAAGATGAAAAATCAAACGCTCCAAGTTTGAAGATACTAAGATATCCATAGATGGACTAGTTGTCACTTTAAACTCACGTTTCTTGTCGTAAACACGGGTTTTAAAGAAGTCTGTCAACACATTGTTGTCATTTGAAGCACAGATTAATTTGCCAACTGGAAGACCGATTTGTTTAGCATAAAAGGCAGCCAAAATATTTCCAAAGTTTCCTGTTGGTACTGTGAAATTGACCTTATCACCAGCTACAATTTCACCAGACTTGACCAACTGAGCGTAGGCATAAACATAATAAACAATCTGTGGTACCAAACGACCAATGTTCATAGAGTTAGCTGATGAAAATTGCAGTTTATTGGAAGCTAACTTTTCACGAAGAGCTACATCGTTAAACATATGTTTCACGTTTGTTTGCGCATCATCAAAGTTTCCATCAATAGCGATAACATGAGTATTGTCTCCAGTCTGAGTAGTCATTTGCAACTCTTGTACCTTGCTAACACCATCCTTTGGATAAAAGACAATAATCTCAGTTCCAGGCACATCCGCAAACCCTGCCATAGCAGCTTTTCCAGTATCACCAGATGTTGCTGTCAAAATGACAATCTTGTTCTCCAAACCATGCTTTTTAGCGGCTGTCGTCATAAAGTATGGCAAGATAGACAAGGCCATATCCTTAAAGGCAATCGTTGAACCATGGAACAATTCCAAGTTGTATTGCCCATCCAGTTTCACCAATGGCGCAATCGCTGGAGTATCAAACTTGCTATCGTAGGCATTGTTGATACAGTAGTCCAACTCCTCAGCCGTAAAGTCATCTAAAAAGGCTGATAAAACTAATTTAGCCACTTCTTGGTAAGAAGCATCTTTTAATGTGTCAAAGTCCAAATCCACCTTTGGATAAGTAAGTGGTGTAAACAGACCACCATCCGTCGCCAAACCTTGCAAAATAGCTTGGCTGGCAGTTACTGTATTATTGGCATCACGCGTTGATTGATAAACTAATGTCATGAATCTCTATCCTTTATCTATAGTCTCTTCCATTATATCACGATTTTTCAGAAAATTCTCCCTTTATAA